>JAFXCQ010000010.1 GCA_017521425.1 Clostridia bacterium | reverse complement strand
TTGTTTTTATTATTTTTCTTTTTATTGTTCTTGTTCATAGTCGTAAATATCAAAATCGCCAAAAGGTAAAAGTCTTACTACAGCTTTACCCATAATATGTTTTTCATCTATTGCACCTATAAGTGTAGAACGGGAATCTGTTGAACCATTGCGGTTATCACCCATACAGAACAAATACCCCTCTGGCACTGTATAAGGAAACTGCATATAATCTATTTTTTCAACCATAAAGCTCTCTTTTGTATATGGTTCGTCCAATGCTTTACCGTCAACATAAACAGTACCTGTACTGTAATCAATATCTACCGTCTGACCACCTGTTGCAATAACTCTTTTTATAAGAGGTTCATTAAAATAGTTATACTTTGTAGTAACAACTATATCGCCATAAACATATTCTGACTTCTGCATTGTAATAAGCCAGTCATTACCATGAAGTGTATTTTCCATAGATTCGCCCTTAACACCCACAAGACGGAATGCAAAAACGAACACGATCGCTATAATAATAAAAGCAGTCATTATTATTGAAACAAAATCGTAAACATTAAGTTGAAATTTTGTTTTTTTATCTAAATTCTCAGTTACATTATTCTTTTTTGGTTTACTGTTATCTACTTCAGTTACAAGCTCTTCTGCTGTATTTTCTTCAATAGCAGTTTCCAACTCTGTATTTATTTCATCGTGAGACATATTACTCAACCTTTCCGAATGGTGAAATTCCGAAAATAACTTTACCAATTATGTAGCGCTCATCAACACAACCAATTTCTGTTGAACGACTGTCAAGTGAATCACTTCTGTTATCACCTAACACAAAAACGCAGCCTTCAGGAACTGTTATAGGGAACGCAATATCAAACTGTTGAAGTGTAAGCTCTTCTGCGTACTCCTCTTCAACGCCATTAACAGTTACAATACCTGTAGTAAAGTTTATATCTACCTTATCGCCTTCTAAAGCGATAATTCTTTTAACAATTGTTTTCTTGGATTCTGATGAAGTTGAAAGAACAACTATATCTCCAATTTCCGGCTCGTAGCCTCTTGCAGAAATAATGATTTTATCACCATTATTTAATGTAGGCATCATTGACGGACCACTTACATTTACAATCCTGAAAAACAATGTAAAAATAACAGTAATTACAAGTAAAGCCGCAACAATAGGTTCAAGAATATCGAAAACAGTTAATTTTGATTTTTCTTTCTTACCTTTTTTCTTTTTATTATCTTCTTCATCATAGTTAAAATTCAAGGTTGTTTCTTCTGCTTTACTCATTTTTCTGCCACCTTTCAAATTATATTATATATATTAAAATTTAATTATATTAAACAATGAGGGGCAGATTTTCACCTGCCCCACGTTTTGTTTGGCATTAGCCAATTTTTTCTTTAACCTTAGAAGCCTTACCAACTCTGTCACGAAGATAATAAAGTTTTGCTCTACGAACTTTACCGTAACGAACAACTTTAACATCAGCAACGTTTGGTGAGTTTACAGGGAATACTCTTTCAACACCAACACCGTAAGAAACACGGCGAACTGTGAATGTTTCTGTAACACCGCTACCATTGATAGCAATTACAGTACCCTCGAAAACCTGAATTCTTTCTCTTTCACCCTCACGGATTTTAACGTCTACCTTTACGGTATCACCAACAGAGAAAGCTGGTTTTTCAGCCTTAAGGCTGTCTTGTGCAATAAGTTTTAATGCGTCCATATTAAACCTCCGAATTTTTTCAAGCGTTCTTGCTGCCAAGCAGTAGCGGACCGCCAGCTTTAATGTTGCCATTAACTGCCGTTGCAACCTATCGATTACAACGCACACATAGACTTTAGTATAATACCATAACTAAAAGTAAATTGCAATAGAAAATGTTAAACAAATTAAAGTTACTCTTTTATGGGCTTTTCTGTTATTTTTACTATAGGAATAAGCATTTCTGCGGTAAACTTATCTTTCTTTTCTAAATAAGAAAATTCAATATTTAAAGATTTACAAAGTCTTTCGCAGGTTTTTAAACCTATTTTTGAACTCTCGACAGGGTTGCTTATTTCTTTTATATAGTTTATAAGCTTAACATTTAAAAACTCGCCATTTTTAGTTACAGATGCCACAACCGGTCTTTGTAAATCAGCATATTTATTTATATTAGAAAACAGATTATCGAACACCCTTTTTAAAATAAGTGCATCTACATAAATGGTAATATTATTTATTAAAATTGTAGAAGCAACCTCTACACCGTCAGATTTAAGCTCTGCCAATGGCTCACCTATTAGCTGACCCAAAAGAATAACTGCATTTTCATCAGTACAATTAACCTGCACTTCGGGAGCACCGAATACTAAAGAATATCTGAAAAGCTCCTCAGTAAGCTCTTTTAATCTGTAAATTTTCTCATGACAACGGTTAAGGTAGCTTTCACATTCTTTCTGACTTGAATATTGCTTATTGTGAAGAATGTCAGAATACCCGACAAGTGAGGTCAATGGGTTCCTTATATCATGAGAAATAGAGGTTATTAACTCCTGATTTGCTTTCCACGCTTTACTTTCACTTTGAATTTTATCAACGAGTGTACTTCTCATTGTTTCAATATCCTGAGCAAGAATTGTAACCTCATCGCGTCCATCAAGGGTTATAGGTTTATTTAAATCTCCACCGCTTACCTGTGATACTTGCTCTGAAAGATTTTTAACTCTTAATCTCAAATGGTTGTTAAACCCACTTGTTATAGAGAAGAAGACCACAAAAAATATGGTCGCCGCGATACAAAGAACAATTGTTGTGTAAACCTGTGAATACTCGTGTCCGATTGTAACAGCACAAACACCATCTTTAAACGCAACAGAATAAATCGTTCTGTCGTAGTTACTGTATAAATTACCTTCGCCCAGAGCATTATCTATAAAAGAATAATCATCATTACCATTATTGCCAGAATCTTCCGGTACCTTATCGGGCGGAATCACTTCATCTCCACTTATTTCAAAATCCTTTAAAAAAACCTTATCTTCTCTGTAAACTGTAAGATAAACACGGTCGTCATATTGACTTATCCATTCATCGAATTTTTTTGTATCGGTAGAAGCAACATCATACTTTTCTACAAACTCAACGAATGACTGATAAAGCTCGACATCGCGTTCTGCTTCTGCTTCTTCACTTAAAAAGAATTCGTCAACTACTCTGACACCTACTTCAAAAGCCACAAAGGATGAAAGCAATCCCATAATCAGAGCAAATAAAACGCACAAAACAATTCTGGTTTTAAAGGATACAAATTTTTTACCATTTACTGTTTTTATATTAGTCAAATTGGTACCCCTTTCCCCAGATAGTCTTTAAAAGAACAGGATTTGTATGGTCATCTTCAATTTTTTTACGAAGATTTAAAATATGCACCATAATAGTATTCTGCGCAGATGCAACATACTTTTCATCCCACACAACTTCATAGAGTGTTTTGGTATCAACTGGTTTACCCTTATTTTTCAGGAAGAAACAGAGCATATCAAACTCTGTATCTGTGAGATTCAATAACGCACCTGATTTATATGCTTTTTTAGATTTTTCATCTATTGTAATTATATCCGCCTTACCATTTTCTATATCCTTGCCCAAATAATCACGATAGCGTCTTATTAAAGAATTAACTTTCATTAAAAGCTCATTTTGTGAAAATGGTTTACCTAAAAAGTCATCGCCACCATTAGCGTAAGCTTCTTCCTTGTCGCTTTCCTGTGTTTTAGCAGTTAAAAACAATACCGGAATTTTACTGAATTCTCTTATCTTTTTTATAACTGTTATTCCGTCCTCGTGTGGCATCATAACATCTAAAACCATTAAATCTATTGACGGATTCTCTTTAAGAATTTCCATTGCATTTTTTCCATCTGCAGCAGAAAAAACCTCGTAACCATTAGAGTTTAATAAAAGCTCTAAAATTTCTCTTATATCCGGTTCATCATCTACAATTAAAACTTTTCGTTGTTCCATTATTTTACCTTCCTGATATTATAACGATTATAATTAGTCGAAACAGTGTAAAATTACACTGTTTCGATACCAAATCATATATTTGGTATCGAATTTTCTTTAAAAATTCGACTATAATCCTTTCAATGACTGTAATGCAAAATTGTATTTATAAAAAACAATTTTGCTAAAAGCCGATAAAATCGGCTTTTACGAAACGCAACTGCGTTTCGACTAATTACAAGCATTATAACGATTATAATTAGTCGAAACAGTGTAAAATTACACTGTTTCGATACCAAATCATATATTTGGTATCGAATTTTCTTTAAAAATTCGACTATAATCCTTTCAATGACTGTAATG
>JAFXCQ010000009.1 GCA_017521425.1 Clostridia bacterium | reverse complement strand
GCAATTCATGCATCGAAAGATGCAAATTATGAAATTTATTTCAATTCACGTCAAAGCAAATCATTGCCGTCAGGCAATTCATGCATCGAAAGATGCAAATTATGAAATTTATTTCAATTCACGTCAAAGCAAATCATTGCCACAAGGCAAACTTAGTTCCACAAAAAAAGCCAGTCCTCTCGAACTGGTCTTTTTATTGTGGTTAATCTCCCAAAAGCCCATAATATCTGCCCATCCAATATGGAAGAAGGTAAATATATGGCATTGCGGTTCTCATACCATTTGCACCTGATGTGCAAGGTAACGCCGCTGCTCTGTTTGCGTTTTTAGTGTTAATGCTTACAAATTCTTCAACACCTGAATCACAAACAAACTGATTACCGTCATAGTTCATCAACACTCTTGAAGAATATTCGACCGGCTCTTTTAATTGCGGAGCGCAACCCAATTCTTCCGGAGCATAATCAATTTCAATATCTTTTCTGTAACTGTTATAAGTTGGCCATACTATGAGGTCAAGATTCATTTCAGAAAGTGATTTTGCCGCATTTTCAATATCGCAAGGACGATTTGTAAGAGCGCCATAAACTATATTAAAGAATGGTGAACGCTCAATTCTTTCATACTCATAATGGTGAGTAAGTCCCATTTTGAAAATTTCTTTTTGTGCTTCACTGTCTGTATAAACAATAAGCGGATAAATGTTAGTAAAATCGAGCTGGTCATCAATATGTGCTATGTGAGCATCTTCACATTTATACTGCATACAATTCATAGCATAATGATGTTTGGAAATAAGCATATCAAATACTTTATTATACTTTTCATCACCTGTTACGTGATATGTAGTTTTTAAGAAAGAAAGAATTTCAAGAGAGTTTGTCCCTTTTTCAAAATACCAGCGGTCGTCATTATTAAGAAGGTCCGGTTCCCAGTTTGCCCAGGTAGTAGGCACACCGTCAACATCACAAAGGTGGAAGTTGTTTTCTATAATATGGTCAGTAATTTTCTTTACAACCTCTGCTATTTTTTTCTTTTCTTTTTTATCAGCTACTAAATCAAAATAAATTCCGTAAGCGAAGTAGTGACCTGTCATTTCATCACTTGAAGTTTCGCCCAACCATTCGCAGTCAGGGTTATCTTCGCAAACGTGCCACTCTTCTCTGTTGCCTGTTCCAAAATACTCGTCGTCAGAATATCTTGTTGCTCTTGCAGTAAAGCCTGATTTACCCGTAATTTCTGTGAGTTTAATCATTGCTTCAACTGCTCTTTTAGCATTATCTTTTGCTTCTTTTTCACCGGTTGCAGCATAACGGAAGCACTGACTTGCACAATAAAGACCTGTAAAAAGTCCATCATTATCAGAATTAGGAAGCCAACCCGACTCTAAATCGCCATATTTTCTTAAAATTCTGTCAACATGGTAACCTTCATTTCTTGTATTGTATTTAATTGTGTATTCGTCAAAATGCTTTGCTTTTTCTGCGAGTGTCATATATTGTGAAGTAATAACACTTATGCCTCGTGGAGTAACCGCTGCAATTGTGCCGCTTTCTGAAACAGCAATTTTTGTAACAGTCGGGTGCATAAGCCATGCGCCATAAGAGAAATAAGAAATTTTACCTTCAATAAGAGTTACAACACCTGTGTTTGTTGCAAAATATTTTTTACCATCTTTTGCAAAATACATATCGTTAAAAGAACCGCTTGGGATTGAATAAAAATCGTCACCTTTAAACCAATAGTTTCTGCCGTCGTAAATATTAAGTCCATCATCTGTACCAACCCATAAATGACCGAGTGCATCTATTTTAAGACAGTTGATTTTTCTTGACATAACCCCTGTATTTTCAGGAAGAAGCTCTGCCCAGTGGCGACGTTTACCTTTCATAGATAAAAGTCCCTCTACAGTAGAACCAACATAAACAGTTTCGGCATATTTTGCCTTATTGTCAAGTGCCGCGAGTGTAACTACTTCTGACGGAAGATCGACTATTTCTTTAAACTCACCATCTTCTTTAAGGTAAAGTGTATCTTCAGTAATAAGCCAGAAAGAACCGTCAAGACCTGTAGAAACATCTACAACAGAACTCTCGAATTCTGCCTGTTTTTTAGATTTACCGTTTTTAATTTCTGCAAGAACTTTGCCCTGTGAAGCATAAAGTTTACCGTTCTGTGAAAATAATTTTTCCGCTTTAAAAGAAAGTTTCTTTAAATTACCTTCACTATATTCATAAGTATTTTCAGCTGTAGCAATATAAAGCGTTTCACCTGAAAATGCAACAGAAATAACACTACTGCCATCAATTTCTGTAATAAATTTTTTATCATATTGTCTGAACTTACCAAAATTAAGAGTATATTTTTCCATAACAACGCTCCTGAAAATTTTTTGATTATTCTATCATAGCTTAACCCCAATTAAAAGGTCTTTCAAAAAAGTTTATTTCTTCTTTTGGTGGAATTTTCTGAAATCCTGAAACTTCGTCAATTCCGTGTGCCAATAAATCATCATAAAGTTCTTCTATTCGTTTATGTCTTAAAACATTGAATATTGTATATTTACCTAAAAACTGATTTGCTTTAAAGTATTCCCAACTTAATGAAGCAGTTTCAACATTGAAAAGTTGCTCTTCGGTAATATCTGCAGTCAATGCCTTCTCCCACAAATCATCAAGGTCGGCTACTTTTCCCAACGGGTAGAACCCTGCCTGGTAATGCCAGTCAAAATCAAATGCGTGAGCAGAAGCTCTTGTCTGTGCAGTCTGAATATCTAAAATCTCTTTTATATAATGCGCTGCCGCTTCACCATAGTAAGCCTTCATAAAATCCATCATATGATATTCAACATCGCAGTTTACATCCCATTGTAATTTGCAAAGCAGATAATTACGAAGCTCATTAAAAGCGGCAATATGAGTATCACCACAGTTATAAATGTAACCTGTTATACCAATGTCGTGCATATATTGCATTGTACTTTGCATTGTTTCAAAGTTTGAGAAAAACTGTGCCGTGTTTATAAAGTTAATTGTATAATCGTAAATATATGTAGTATCGGCAACCTTTACCCAATTTTTAAAATCCTCTGCAATTACAGGTTCGTTATCACCAAAAAGATTATAAAATGTTTCGTTGCCATCCTGCGCACCGCACTCTGTTAACGGGTGACTTCTGCAAGCCTTGTGAAGTCCGCAAAGAACGGGCACAACATTTTTATTGCATTTAAGACTTAAGTCCTTTGGTGGTTTATCTGTTTCGTTATATGCATAAAAAGTGAACGTAAAATCAGGAAATTCATCGTCAAGTGCATCTGCAAATGCATTTGTAAAAAGAATCGTTGGTGCTGAAACACTACCATATTTTTCATAGAGTGCTTCACAGTTTTCACAACGACAATAGTTTGTGTTATCTTTCTGACCTATGTGAATATATTTTGCATTTGCTTCGTTTTTAAGAATTGCTTCACGTGCATTTTTCACTGCAACTTCTAACACTTCAGGATTAGAGAGACACACATGGTCACGGGTTTTAGTTCCCTCGGCTGTGGTTGCAAAATAGTCAGGATGTTCTGTTATAAGGTCATCCGGAACTAATTTGTCTAAAGTAACATCCCATAAAACATAAGTTAAAGCACCACCGTAGTCAGTTGCCTCTTCCCAGAAAGAAACATTCATTTTAGTTCTTGCACGGTAAGCATCGTTTGTTCCGATAGCATCATTTCTACGAATTATAAAAGAAGGCTCAACTAAACGATTTATTTTTGCATCAATTATAATATCTTTATTTTCAGGCACAACTTCAAGTGTGGGCGTAAACCATCTTACACCAAGGTGCTCTTCTAAAAATGTATAAACACCATAAAGAGTGCCTCGGCTTTCAGCACCGGAAACAAGCAATTTATCACCATTCGAATATATCAAAAACCCGTCTTTTTTAATATTTTTACGGTCGATTTCTACAATACCATTTTCGATTTCGGTTTCACCGATAATTATTGCCTTTTGCTCTGATTTGTAGTTGTTTTCTGTAATAATACTTAATTTTGCACCGCTTATTTTTTCAATATAATCTCTCATTTCTTTTGATGCGGTAACTATTGTAGCATCAGGATTATCATTTGTAACAATAACAAAATCACTCTTTCCGTTTTCAACAATAGCCATCGGCGAAGTTACTTCTTGCGGAGCATATTTTGCGTTACTGTAATTTGCAACATTTTCAACTGGACGAAGACCTGTTATACAAAGAATAACCTCCACAAATGCAATAAATGCTTTAAAAAACTCTTGCATAATATTCACTCCCCTTAATTTTTAATAATCAATTTATTTATTTTTCCACTTAAAGATAAAGCAAGCAAAATTTTTAAAATATCAGGAATTATAAATGGTAACACACATATCATAAAAGCACTCATAAAACTTATAGTGTCTCCATTTTTAATGAATAATAAAATATACCAGAAAGTGCCTGAAATATAGCAGACACCAAGTCCCATAAATGAAGCGATTAAATTTATTACTTTTTTCGATTTTTTATTAAATAAAAAAGTAATCAACCAAAATGTAAGAGCTGAAAAAATAAAACCTATAATATAACCGCCTGTAACATTTAAAAGAGCGCCAATCCCACCACTAAAGCCTGAAAAAACAGGCAGACCTATAACACCTAAAAAAATGTATATTAAAATAGAAACAATTCCCTTTTTTGCACCCAGAATATTCAGGCACAAAAATATAGCAAATGTCTGCAAGGTAAACGGAACTACAGTCGGAATAGTAACAAGCGAACAAATAACAATAATTGCGCTGAAAAGAGTAATCAGGCTTATATCTTTTGCCTTTTTGTTACTCACCCCGTCACCACCTTTAAACATATATTTTTTTTATTATAATAAATATTACATAAATTTACAATATTCAATTGACGATAAATTTTTATTGTGTTAAAATGCTATAGTTGAACGGTGATATTATTTCTTCATAACTACTTCTTCACTGTTCACTCTTACCTATTACTTCATATCTGCAGGGGTGGCGGAATTGGCAGACGCGTTAGATTCAGATTCTAATGGTAGCAATACCTTGTGGGTTCAAGTCCCATTCTCTGCACCAAAAAAGAAGTAACTTTTGTCTACCAAAAGTTACTTTTTTTTTATCCAAGCCACAGGCTTGGCATATCATCAGCCCCAACAGGGCTGTATATCATCCATCGCTTTGCGATGGTATATCATCACGGCATAGCCGTGCATAAACCCTCCTGCGGCTTGATGATATACAAGGCTTCGCCTTGAGAGGAACGGATATTATATCATACGGCATTGCCGTATATCATACTGCG
>JAFXCQ010000008.1 GCA_017521425.1 Clostridia bacterium | reverse complement strand
TGCCAGGTCTTGGGGTTATTGATGAAAACTTTGTTGTTATCAAACTCAAACTTGACTTAACATCTGTTGACACTGCCCTCAGAGATATTTATAATTTGTTGAACGGTAGCTTGCCAGGTATTGCAGGTGGCGATGTTAAGAAAATTTGTACAGAAACTTTTCGTTTCTTTAGTTTCATTTTTACATTTCATCATTTCTTACAAAGTAATTATGCTTTTTTCGACAAACTCAATATTGAAAAAAAATAAATAATGTTATATAATTACTTTATATATTCTGTAATTTAGCGGGTGGTTAAACAATGAAGCTTTTAGAAGAAAAAATCAGACAAGAAGGACAAGTTATTGGCACTGATATTTTGAAGGTGGATATGTTTTTAAATCACCAGATTGATGTTAACCTTTTAGACGAAATGGGTAAGGAGTTTTTCAGACTCTTTAAAGATAAAGGTATAAACAAAATTTTAACTGTCGAATCTTCGGGAATTGCTATTGCTGTTATGGCAGCTAAATATTTTAACGTTCCTGTTGTTTTCGCTAAAAAATCTTCTCATAAAAATGTGGGTAACGAGGTTTACTCTGCTCACAGCCACTCTTTTACACACGGTAAAGATTACGAGATGATTGTTTCTAAAAAATATCTCTCTCCTACTGACAATATTCTCTTTATCGACGATTTTCTTGCAGGTGGCAATGCCGCTTTTTCTGTACTTGATATTTTAAAACAATCAGGCGCGAATTTGGTAGGTATTGGTATTGCTATTGAAAAAGGCTTTCAGGACGGAGGCAAAAAGCTTCGCGAAATGGGGATTGAACTCGAATCGTTGGCGATAGTTGACAGAATGGATGAAACTAACGGAGTTAGTTTCAGGGAGCAGGGATCAGAAATCAGAAATTAGAGCTTCGCTATTTTAAAATTTATTTTCTCGTTTTTTATTACTGTTATTTAGGAGAATTTTATGATTTATAGAGAAATGATTGTCTGGCAAAAGGCAATGGAATTGGTAAAGGAAATCTATTTTTTGGTAAAACTTTTACCAAAAGAAGAGACCTATGCACTTTCAGACCAAATGAGAAGAGCTGCCGTATCTATACCATCCAATATAGCAGAAGGATACGGAAGAAAATCAAAAATTGAATACAGTAGATTTTTAGATATTGCTCGTGGTTCTTTATATGAACTTGAAACACAAATACATATTGGTATTATGTTGAATTTTTTCACAAATGAAAATACAGAAAGAGCCTTTTCTCTATCTCAAGAGGTAGGAAAAATGCTCAACTCTTTAATAACAAAATTAGAAAAATAAACTTTTTGCCCCTGATTTCTGATCCCTGATCCCTGATTTTGGCTTTCTGATGCAGAAAAATCAACTGCATCTTTAAGATAAATAAATTTAAACGGAGGTAATTCCAATGAAAAAACTTGCAAAAGTTCTCGCTCTTTGCCTTGCAATTTCTATGATTGCTCTTTGCTTTGGCGCTTGTGGCGGAACAAAAGACCAGGATGACAACAAACCTGAATTAAAGGTTGGTTTCATCTTCCTTCACGATGAGCAATCTACTTACGACAAAAACTTCATGGACGCTGCTAAAGCTGCTTGTGAAGAAATGGGCGTAGAGTATGCTCAAAAAACACAGATTCCTGAATCTAAAGACTGCTATGATGCTGCTGTTGAACTCATTGAAGTTGACGGTTGTGACATCATCTTCGCTGATAGCTTTGGTCACGAAGCTTTCTTAATTGATGCTGCTAAAAAATATCCTGATGTACAATTCTGTCATGCTACAGGTACTCAGGCTCACACAGCAGGTGTTGCTAACTTCCACAATGCTTTCGCTTCTATTTACCAGGGCAGATACCTTGCAGGTGTTGCTGCAGGTCTTAAGCTCAATGAAATGATTGACGCAGGTAAAATTACTGCTGACAAAGCAAAGATGGGTTATGTTGGTGCTTTCACATTCGCTGAAGTTATGTCAGGCTACACATCATTCTACCTTGGTGCAAAATCTGTTTGCCCAACAGTAACAATGGATGTTAAATTCACAGGTTCTTGGTATGACGAGCAAAAAGAAAAAGAAGCAGCTCAGGCTCTTATAGCTGGTGGTTGTGTTCTTATCAGCCAGCACGCTGACTCAATGGGTGCTCCTACAGCTTGTGAAACAGCTGGTGTTCCTAACGTTTCTTACAACGGTTCTACTGTTGCTGCTTGTCCTAACACATTTATTGTTTCTTCAAGAATTGACTGGACACCTTACTTCAAATATATGATTGAATGTGTTCAGAACGATAAAGCTATTGATACTGACTGGACAGGTACTATTGAAACAGGTTCAGTTGTTCTTACTGATATCAACGAAAAAGCTGCAGCTGCAGGCACAAAAGAAAAAATTGATGAAGTTAAAGCAAAGCTTCTTGACGGTTCAATAAATGTATTTGACACCGCTAACTTCACAGTTAAAGGTGAAAAAATAACAACTTATCTCGCTGATGTTAATACAGACAAAAATCTCGAAAAAGATACAGAAGCTATTGAAAATGGTGTATTCTACGAATCAAAACACCGTTCAGCTCCTTACTTCGATGTTGAAATCGACGGTATCACTCTTCTTGACAGAAACTACGGCTGATAAAACTATCAATTAAATTATGTCTGGACGGAGGAATTTCTTCCGCCCAGACTAATTTTGAAGAAATGGCTATAATTCACATAATCAGTTATAACTATTTCTTGAAAATTAGTCTGAGGAGGTTTAATATGTCAAAACAACCTGCTATTGAACTTAAAAATATTACAAAAACCTTCGGCAAGGTAGTTGCCAATAAAAATGTTAATCTTACCGCTTATCGTGGTGAGATTCTCTCCATTTTAGGTGAAAATGGTAGTGGTAAAACTACTCTTATGAATATGATTTCGGGAATTTATTTTCCTGACGAGGGTCAGATTTTTATAGATGGTAAAGAAGCTCTTATTTCTTCACCTAAAGATGCTTTCGACTATAAAATCGGTATGATACATCAACATTTCAAGCTTGTTGATGTTTTCAGTGCTGCAGAAAATATTGTTCTCGGTATAGAAGATAAAAAATATAATCTTAACAACTCTACTGAAGAAATCAAAAAAATCAGTTCTCAATATGGTTTTGAACTCGTTCCCCAGAAGAAAATTTATACAATGTCCGTTTCAGAAAAACAGACTGTTGAAATTATAAAGGTTCTTTACAGGGGGGCAGATATTCTTATTCTTGACGAGCCTACTGCAGTTCTTACTCCACAGGAAACAGAAAAGCTTTTTAATGTTTTAAGGCGTATGCGTGACGATGGTAAATGTATTATTATCATAACGCACAAACTCCACGAGGTGCTTTCACTTTCTGACAGAGTTTCTGTTCTTCGTAAGGGTGAATACATCGGAACAGTAAACACCGCTGAAACAAACGAAAACGAGCTTACTGAAATGATGGTTGGCAAAAAAGTTGACCTTAACATTCAGAGAAACGAACCTAAAAACACAGAAGAACGACTTACGGTAAACAGTATTACCTGTGTTGACAGGGTCGGTGCTACTGTGCTTGATAATGTTTCATTCACTGCAAAAAGCGGTGAAATTTTAGGTATTGCTGGTATTGCTGGTTCTGGTCAGAGAGAATTACTCGAATCAATAGCAGGTCTTCAGAGACTTGAATTTGGTGATATTTTCTACTTTGACCCTAAAACTAATAAGAAAGAAAGCTTACGAGATAAAACACCTATGCAAATAAGACAAATGGGTGTACGTCTTTCATTCGTTCCTGAAGACAGACTTGGTATGGGACTTGTCGGCAATATGGATATTGTTGACAATATGATGTTGAGAAGTTACTCAAAAGGACACTCCTTCTTCTTAAAACGCAAGTCGCCTAAAGACCTTGCTATGAAAATTATAAATGACCTTGAGGTTGTTACACCAAGTGCAAGTACACCGGTAAGAAGACTTTCGGGTGGTAATGTTCAGAAGGTTCTTGTTGGTCGTGAAATTGCCGCTTCGCCTACTGTTTTAATGGTTGCTTACCCTGTTCGTGGTCTTGATATTAACTCATCTTATATGATTTATAATCTTCTTAACGAACAAAAAGAAAAAGGTGTTGCTATTATTTTCGTTGGTGAAGACCTTGACGTGCTTCTTGAGCTCTGTGACAGAATTATGGTTATTGGTTCTGGTAAAATTACAGGTATCGTTGATGCAAGAACTACTACTAAAGAAGAAATTGGTCTTCTTATGACTAAGACCGATGATGGAAAGGAGAATAACAATGGCTAAATTGACTGAAACAAAACATCGCGAGCCTCTTTTTCATGTTGTCAAACGCGATGATATGCCTGAATGGAAAGCCTGGCTTATAAGAGTTATTACAATTTTAGTCGGTTTTCTCTTTGTAGGTATTCTTTCAATGGCGGTTACTCAAAAAAGCCTTGGTGATACTTACAGCATTATGTTCACTGGTGTTTTTGGCAGATTGCTTGAAGGTAGCACTACAATGCTCTGGAAATATTTACAGGAAATTGTAATTCTCTTGTGCCTTGCACTCGCTCTCACACCCGCTTTCAAGATGAAATTCTGGAACTGTGGTGCTGAAGGACAAGCTCTTATGGGTGGTCTTGCCTCTATTTTCTGTATGATTCAATTCGGCGAAAAGCTCCCTTACATCACCCTTATTATTGTAATTGCAATTACAAGTATTCTTGCAGGTGCTATCTGGGGTGTTATCCCTGCAATTTTCAAGGCACTCTTTAATACAAATGAAACACTTTTCACTCTTATGATGAACTACATCGCAACACAGATAATTGCTTATTATGTTTACATTGAGGGTGGCGGTTCAAATGTTATTAACCCTGTACCTTTCGGTAACTTCCCTGTTGTTGGTAACAACGATTACTTTGTAAATATTGCTATTGTTGCAGTTATTACCGTATTTATGTTTATTTATCTTAAATACAGTAAACAAGGTTATGAAATTTCTGTTGTTGGCGAAAGCCAGAACACTGCTCGTTACATCGGTATAAATGTTAAAAAGGTTATAATTCGTACTATGTTAATTTCTGGTGCTCTTTGCGGTGTTACAGGTATGCTTCTTGTTGCAGGTAAAGACCACACAATTAACACTAATCTTGTTGGTGGTCAGGGCTTTACTGCTATTCTTATGTCGTGGCTCGGTCAGTTCAATCCATTTATTATGGTTCTTATGACTGCTATTGTAGTATTTTTAAGATTAGGTGTTGCAAAGGTTGCTGACACCTCTTTACTCAACTCATCTTTTTCAGAAATCATCGTTGGTATAGTAATTCTTATGCTTGTTGCGTGTGAATTCTTTATTCATTATTCAATTAAATTCCGTCACAACAAAAAGGAGGTTAAAGCATGATTATACAATTTATCTGCCGTGCAATTCTCCTTGGTGTGCCGCTTCTTTATGGTTCAGTCGGTGAAATAGTTACAGAAAAATCAGGTCACCTAAACCTTGGTATTCCCGGTATTATGTATGTTGGTGCTATAAGCGGTGTTGTTGGCTCATTCCTTTACGAAAATGCTTGTGGTAATGATATTGCCGCTATGAATGCATTCCTTGCAATTATCATTCCATTTTTATGTGCTATTGCGGGAGCTACAGTTATGGGACTTATTTACAGCTTCTTAACCGTAACACTTCACGCAAATCAGAATGTTACAGGTCTTGCCCTTACTACTCTCGGTATTGGCCTTGGTAACTTTCTCGGTGCTTCACTTATAAATATTACTGAAAGTGAAATGCCATCAATCGCACTTACAAAAACAAGCTCATTCTTTTCTGCGAAGCTTCCTTTTGCAGATGATTTAGGTTGGTTTGGTGAATTATTCTTATCTCACGATTTTCTTACCTACCTTGCTATTGTAATTGCTTTTGTTGTTTCATTCACACTTAACCGCACACGCGTTGGTCTTAACCTTCGTTCTGTTGGTGAAAACCCCGCTACTGCAGATGCTGCGGGTATAAACGTTGTTAAATACCGCTACTTGGCAACCTGCATTGGTAGTGCTATTGCAGGTCTTGGCGGACTTCAGTATGTTATGTCTTATGCGAGTGGTGTCTGGTCTAACAATGCATTCGGTGACCGTGGTTGGATGGCAATTGCACTTGTTATTTTCGCTCTTTGGAAACCATCGGCTGCTATTGTTGGTTCATTCCTTTTCGGTGCCCTTTGCAACGCAAATAACTACATTCAGGGACTTGGTACTGAAACACAAGAGCTTTTCAAAATGCTCCCTTACATCGTTACTATTATTGTTCTTATTATTACAAGTATGCGTAAAAAGAGAGAGCATCAGCCACCACAAAGTCTTGGACTTAACTACTTCAGAGAAGAAAGATAATTTTCTGATTTTACTAATAAAAAAATGTCACTCGCTAATACTATTAGCGGGTGATTTTTTATGTCAGGAATTTTAATAGCAATTCTTTCAGGTGCTTTAATGAGTATTCAGGGTGTTTTTAACGAGGGTGTAACAAAGCAGACCTCTATATGGGTTTCTGCATCCTTTGTACAACTTACTGCTTTTTTATTCTGCATATTAGCATGGTTTTTTACAGGTCGTGACGGTAGCTTCTCATCACTTTTTGCAATAAACAACAAATATATGCTTTTAGGCGGTATAATGGGTGCTTTAATTACTTACACAGTTATTAAAAGTATGGCAGGCCTCGGCCCCGCGGGCGCAGTTATGATAATAGTTACCGCACAGATTTTAGTTGCTTATTTAATTGAGCTTTTCGGACTTTTCGGTACAGACAAGGTGAATTTTGAATGGTCAAAGCTTCTTGGTGTAGCACTTGCAATAGGTGGAATTATACTTTTCAAAAAATAAAAATCGGAGTGAACTAAAAATTCACTCCGACTTCTTTTTATTCTGCATCGCTTGGAATTGCGCCGTCTTCTTTTAATACCGCAACAATTTTTTCTCTTATTTGCTCTGGCATTGCTTTCATTTCTTCTCTTGAAAGATTTTCTGTTTCAATTGCCGGTAAAAATTTTACTGTTACAGTACCGGGTGTGATATTTTTTGTACCCTCAAATCTATCTATAATACCTTCAAGCACAACAGGTACAATTTTTGCTTTTGTTTCTTTAGCAATCATCATAACACCTGATTTAAATGGTAACGGAATACCATCGCGTGAGCGTGTGCCCTCTGGGAATATTACCATGCTTCTGCCTTTATTTATAAGCTCAATTGCTTCTTTTATTGCAACTCTTGCTTCGCGTTTGTTTTCTCTGTCAATAAATACACAATCAAGAAGCCACATCCATGTTCTGACAATCGGGACTTTCTCCAATTCTTTTTTTGCTATAAATCCACAAGGTGTCGGAGCATTGAGAATGATTGCAGGCATATCGAAAAGTCCCTGATGATTTGGTACATAAATTACCGCTTCATTTTCTGGAATATTTTCTTTACCGCTTACTGCAAACTCAACCCCTGCAGATTTCATAAGCGGGTTTAACCATTTTTTTAATTCCTCATCTACAAAAGGTTTATAAACAGATAAATCGCCTGTATTTTTGAGTTTAACACCCTTTTTCATTTTTGGAATAAGCTTTAAAAGTGAACACGCAACTTGTGTAAACCATTTAATAGTTCTGAAAGTCATAGTTCCGCCTTCTTTCTCAAAATCTTCCTTGATTTTACCATATCATACCGCCAGATTGCAACATAAATTTTATTTCTTGATAAGAAGTTAATAATGTGTTAATATTTATCTATATTATCAAAGGAGTGGTTTTGTGCAATTTATTTTTGAAAAGCTCTATATTATCGCTGAAAATGATGTTGAAGCGCAGGCAAGCAAATACTTTTTAATTGAATTAAGTAAGCGTAATATTTGTGTTACAGAATCTTCAACAGACTCTCTTGATATTGTTTTTAAACAAGACAAAAATGCTTTTAATGATAATGATTGTTATAACATTATTCTTGAGAATAATACACTTACCTTCTCTGCAAAAACAATCCGCGGGCTTATTTTTGCGTATTCTCACTTTTTGAGAAAATGCGAATTTAAAAATAATAAAATAATTTTAATTAACGATATTAGTGGCACTTACATACCAAAAAAAGCTATCCGTGGCCATCAGATTGGCTACCGCACAACTCCTAACACCTATGATGCCTGGGATTATAAACAGTATTTTAACTATTATTTAGATATGATGGCATTCACAACAAATACGTGTGAGCATATGCCTTATGAAAAAGGCATTTCAAAAAGAAACTGCCTTATGAAATATGATGAAGAGGACTTTTTAATTGAAGCCTCCCGCCTTGCAGATACTCTCGATTTAGATGTATCTATATGGCACCCGAACTGCGATGACGAATCAATTGAAGAAGCAACTAAAAAACGCAACGAGCTTTATAAAAAAGTCCCGAGAATTGATTATTTATTCATCCCTGGTGGCGACCCCGGTGAATATTATGCAGATGAGTTCATTGAAAGAACAAAAAGCTTTTCCAAAGTGTTAAAAGAACACCACAAAAATGCTAAAGTTTATCCGTCTGCACAAGCCCCACATAAATATCACGACTGGGGCGACAAGCTGATTGAAGAATTAGAAAAAGAGCCCGAAGAAATCGACGGGCTTATTATGGGACCCAACCACGCGTTTCCTATGCACGAGTTAAGGGCAAAAACTCCGCAGAAATACCCTATGAGATTTTACCCTGATATTACTCACAATTTGCGTTGCGAATATCCTGTTCATTTTCTTAACGATGACTGGCACTATTCACTTGCATCAACGCTTTCAAGAGAAAGTGTGAATCCGAGACCTGTCGAATTTGCTACACTTCACAGACTTTTTTCACATTACACAGTAGGTAGCGTGAGTTACTCTGAGGGCGTTCACGATGACCTTAATAAAATGGTGTGGTCACTTCTTGAGTTTGATGATACATATCCTTTAAACGAAGCAGTCAGCGACTACGTAAGATATTTCTTCTATGGTGCAGACACAGAAACCTTAACAGAAGCAATTTTTGGTCTTGAAAAGAACTGGGAGGGCAATCCACTCAACAACCCATCTATAAACAGTACATACAGAGCATTCTGCGAATTAAAGCACGATTACCCTGCTCTTTCAGAAAACTGGAGGTTCTTGCTTCTTTATTTCAGAGCTTGTTGTGACAAGCTTGTTCTTGAAAGAATGAAGTTTGAAAATGCTTTAATAGATGATGCAAAATATTACCTTAAAAAAACAGAAATAAATAAAGCAAAGTCTGTTTTAAATACCGGATATCCGCAATTTTATAATGATTTACGCACAGAAATTTCTCTTTTGGGTGAAAAATTATTTAATCTGATTGGTATTCAGCTTGATGTAGAGCACTACCACACCGACAATTGGGAACGCGGTGCAACTCTTGATACTATTGACAGACCTGTTACCGACAGACTCTGGCTTTTAAACAGACTCGACTATTGCGAGAGCTTACCTGAAAACGAGCAAGCTTCTTTTATCACCCGTCTTTTAAACAGAAATTCAGTAGCAAGTGATGAATATTATTACTCTGTTGCCCTCCACGAATTAGTCGCTTTGGGTGTTAAACAAGATGGCGAATTCTATATGAATTTTCAAGGTGACAGACCAGACAATGACGGCAGAATGCCTATGAGTATGTTAAAAGTATATGACCACTTCAGTTTCTGCGCAAAGCTTGGTGGATTTTCCCCGAGAGATTATACCCTTACTGTTATTTATAAAGACCATTCAACCAAAGATACTCACCAGAAAATTACCGCAAACGGTCACACCGTTTACGAGGGTATTTCCTTTGGTGGCGAAAGAAATGAGCAATTCGACAAAGAAATGCTTTGTGAAGGCTTTTTAAGTGCAGCTTATAAAATCAATAAAGAATTTTTCGTTAATGGCACACTCGACTTAGTTATAACAGAAGAAACAAAGGGTATTGAAATCTGTGAATTTTTTATAAAATAACTTTTAAAAGAGGAGGATTATTCTAATTTCGAATAATCCCCCTCTTTTTCTCTGTAAATTCTTTCAGATTTGAAATTTTTTGAAACTATTTTGTAATAAATTGTTGAAAACTGTGTGTATTTTATGTTATTATAGAGTGAATATTGATTTCTTATAGTACAATCAACAAATTATTACGGGGGTAACTATGGAAAAAATCATTTGTGAAAAGTGTAAAAACGCTTATTTACAGAAAACTGAAGAAGGTTATTTTTGCTCAAGTTGCGGTATGTTCTACTCTAAAGCAGAAGAAAATCTCCTTTTAGGTATTCATTATTATAAAGAGGGTAAGCTTCAGGAATCTGCCGATTACCTTATGAAAGCAATTGTAAGCGATGGCAGTAACCACACTGCTCTTTTATACAAGGCTTTAGGTGATGGCTTTAATCTTGATGAGGATTCTTCATCATTAGAGGATGTTTACGAGCAAATTATTTTTGCCTGTGAATTAGTGCCTGATGCTGACTTCCCTAAATTCCTTGAAATTGCTAACGATGAAGCAGAAAAATTAGAGCTTGCTTTAGCAAAAATTCACGTAAATGCTTTTGAAGCTGCAGATGCAGAAAAAATTAAAAGCATTGTTACAGTAATTTTAAAAATTCAGGAAGAAGCAAAAAAATTCAGAAACAAGCTTGCTGATTTTGCCGATGCTTATAACAAGCGTAATGGAAACACAATGGTTTATAACCTTTCAAAGTGCTTCCTTGTTACTCCTGAAATTGCAGACGAAATTGGTGAGAAAAAGCTTAATAAAATTAAGTCAGATATTGCTTCTCATACAGTTTTCACAGGTATTCTTACTACTGATATAAGAAACCTTGAAATATATTATCGTTGCATTGTTATGTTCTTCAGAAAGAATAAGGCTAAATATGATTTCCTTATGAAAAATGCAGAGAATTTTATTCTTTTGGCAGAGCTTCTCGAGGAAGGTAACTACACATCAATTCAGGGCACTGCTGCAACTGCAGAAAAGCTCAAAATTACCGCTTACTCTTTCTTTGAAGAAAGTTTGAAAGGCGAAATGGATGATGCAGAGGAATCAGAAAAATCTGTAATTATTATTGCAGAAGAGCCTGAAGAGACTACTGAAGAAGCTGTTCAGGAAGAATTTCAGGTTGAAGTTGAAGATATTGAAGCAGAAACAGTTGAAGCTACTGAAACAGTAGTAGAAGAAGTTGAAATTGAAGAAGTAAATCTCCAGGAAGAAGCAACTGTTATTGAAGAAATTACAGAAATAACTGACGATATAGAGGTTGAAGAGGTTACTGAAATTGAAGAAGCTACTGAAAAAGAAGTTGAAGAAGTAGCCCAAACAAGCTTCCAGGATACTCCTGTTCAATTCCATGACGTACACGACCCTATTTTAGAAGCTGACACCGTTCAGGATTTACCTAATACAAATGTTGTAATTGGTAATATTTTTGATTCAGGAGCTTCTGAAAACGAAAACGCACAAGAAGAATCATCTTTCAATTACGAAAACACTGAAAATGCTCCTGAAACTGAAGAGACAGAAAAAGCTGAAACTTCTGAAGATGATGAAGCACTCGAAAAAGCACAAGCTGCGAAAACACAGGAATACCCTGAGCTTTCACAAGAAGAGCAGGATGACATTGCAAGACACGAGCGTTTTAAAGAAATTACAGTTGTTGATACTGAAAAAGAAGAATTTAAAGAGCTTGCAAGAAAATTTGACAGGGCAAGAAAAAATGACCCTGACAGAGAAACTACTTTAACTCCTAAGAAAAAAAGTAACAAAGCAAAGTTTGTTATTCCAGTTGTTATTCTTATTGTTGCTATTATTGTAGTAAATGCAATAAGATTTGTTCCTGGCTTCATTGCAGAAACCCGTTACAACTCTGCACTCGAGTTTATAAATGAGAAAAACTACACAGAAGCTATTGAAATTCTCACTGAGCTTGGTGAATACCAAGACAGTCAAGAAAAAATCAAAGAATGTAAATATCAGAATGCGCTTTTACTTATTGATGCTGAAAATTACACCGATGCAAAGGCACTTCTTGGTGAATTAAAAGGCTACAATGCAGATATTGAAACAAAAATTCAAATTTGTGACTACTCAATTGCAAAGCAATATCTTGAAAAAGGTAAATATGACAAGGCACAGGAATTATTTACAGCTTTAAAGGATTATGGCGACAGTAAAGATATGATTAAAGAATGCTCTTACAGAAAAGCACTTTCTTTAATTGAAGGCAAAAAATACGAGGATGCAATAAAAATTCTTTCAGATATTAAAAAATATTCTGATTCATCTGAAAAAATCAACGAAGCAAAATATTTATATGTAACAGAAAATCTTACATCTGATAACGAAACAACTGTTAAATATCTTAAGGAATTAGCAAAAATTAAGTACAGAAACAGTGCGGATTTAAAACAGGAACTTTTAGGTGCTTCTTCAGATTCAGCGCTTAAATTCTTCGTGAACACATCTTCTACTGATAACGAAACATCACTTGATAGTGTAAGCCATTTAAGAAGTGCTTATTTCCACATAATTGCTTTAGATGAAACTTATTATGGTGAAAGACTCACTCTTAAATACACAACTCAATATAATTACACTTCAACAAGTTATGTAACATTCTCACAGGATAATACAAGTGCAATTGTTGTTTACCCACCAACAGACACATCTGGCTACACAGTAACATTCTCAATCCAGACCTCAGACGGTACAACAATAGGCTCACAAAAAATCACAATTTCATAAAATAAAATGGGGTATTTGTTATGGCTGCTCAACCACTCTTATCTATTGGTATGATAGTAAAAAATGAATCTCGTTGCCTTGAAAAATGCTTGAATGCTTTAACACCTTTACGCAACGCGGTTTCTTGCGAATTAGTAATCGCTGACACTGGTTCTACCGATAACACAAAAGAGATTGCAGCAAAATATGCAGATACCCTTTTTGATTTTCCATGGGTAAATGATTTTTCAAAAGCAAGAAATGCAGTAATGGACCGTTGCAAAGGCAAATGGTTTATAACTATTGATGCTGATGAATATTTAGAGTCTTCACCAGATGAACTTGTTGCTCTCGTAACTAATGAAAGTAATATGAAATACAGTTGTGCTACCTTTGTTAAAAGAAATTATTCTTCTGTTACTTTACAGGGAATGTACAACGATTTTTCTGCTGTAAGAATTGTAAAATTAACACCACAAGTCAGATATTCCGGTGCAATTCATGAAAAATTAAACAATGTAGATTTAAATAAATGTATTTCTCTCCCTAACACAATTTTTGCACACGATGGCTATGCAACTATTGATTCAAATCTTTCAAAACAAAAAGCAGAAAGAAACCTCAAATTATTAGAGATTGAATATAATAAAAATCCGGATGATGCAACTATTATTCTTCAATTATTGGAATCAGCACATATTTCCAAAAATGAGAAATATAAAAAAGCTACTCTTGGAATGAATTTTGTAAAGAAGCTCAAAAATAATTCTACTGACTGGAAATATATTGCCCCTGCAATTGCAAGAAAAGCTTTGCAATACGCAGTTATGGAGAGTTTTATTGAAACATCAGAATGGTTCGATTGGGTATTCAAAAACCTTTCCGATTCTTTATTCACACTCATTGATGTTACATATCTTTACACTCAATTCTGTTACCAGAAAGAAGACTATATATCTGCTGAAAAATATGGTCATATTTATGCTGACAATATAAATAAAAACAAGAATCGTTTGAACAGCAGTGTTGAATCAATGATTTCTGCTATGCTCTTTTCACATACATTATCGCAAAACAACATTGCAATTATTATTGCGAAATCTGCATTAAAAAATGGTAACACCACATCTTGTCTTGATGCACTTAAAACTGTCGACCTTTCAGACACTTTACCTTCTACAATTACAGAGTGGCTTACAATAGTTTCTGAACTTGACAATAATTCCGCTAATATCATTTTAAAAAATTCGTTAGTGCCTTTGTTAAATGATAACGAAAATTTCCCAAACGAAGATATTTTTTACAACTTTTTATATAATCATTTTTCCTGTAAATCAACTAATGAAGAAAACTTGAAAAATTTCACACTTCTCCCTTCGGACTATGGAATTTTTGCAGAGATTTCTATTACAGACAAAGAAAAAGAAATAATTAGTTTAAGCAAAAAAATTAACTCTTATAATAAAATTTTACCTCAGGCATTTTACAAACTTTTATCTTGTAATTCAGAGTTACCAGATGAATTTTACAATATACCATTGGAGCATCTTCAAAAGTTATTTAAAGATATAACAGAAAACTGCAAAAATTATGAAGAGCTTGTTTTAAAATGTACCTGTAATGAACAATTGACTGATTTTAACAAGCTTTCATTCGCATTCAATATGTTGTCTGCAACAATTTCTTCTGGTAAAGAGTTTTCTGGAACTTTTAAAGATACACTTAAAGAAAGTTTTTATAACATTTCTAAACTCTATCTTTTAAATTTATACAGAGACGAAATTCTTCAAAACGACAGTGTTTTTTCAACTCTCCCTGCTATTCACAGATTCAGCATTTATTTTGTATTAGCTATTGACTCCACTGATATAAAAGAAAAAATAGCTTTACTCCGCCAGGCACTTACAGAAGAGCCAAAAATGAAAGAACTTGTAAACATTACTCTTGAAGAGTTACAGAAAGAACAGAAAAAACTCGAAGCAGAAAAGCAATTATCTGCTTCACCAGAGCTTGTTGAATTAGCAAAACAAATAAAAGTTATGTTAGATAACTATCCTGAAAATTCTCCCGAGCTTTTAGCTATTAAACAAAGTCCGGTTTACAAACAAGTTGCTCATTTAATAGAAAATCTATAAAATCAAAAGGTTGTAAAAAACTCAGAGTTTTTTACAACCTTTTTTTTATTCATAAAATTTATGAATTGATTTATTTCATGCCTTCTTCGTAAGCCTTGATCATTTTTTTAACCATCTGACCGCCAACGCTACCAGCCTGACGAGATGTTAAGTCACCGTTGTAACCTTGCTTAAGGTTAACGCCTACTTCAGAAGCAGCTTCCATCTTAAATCTGTTAAGAGCTTCACGAGCTTCTGGAACTACATTTTTCTTTGATGCCATTTTCTTTTCACTCCTTTTAGAAAATTTGGTTTGCGTCTGTAATCATATTATTTTCTGAAAGTGTGAAAATATTTATAATTTTTTTTGACAATGTTTGTAAATTTTAAAATTCAAAACAGTATGTAAAAACTATTGATTTTTACATACTGTTTTTGTATCAATTTTTATTTCCTAAATCTTCAAGAAAAGCAAGTAAGAGCTTCTGCTGTTTAGGGGAAAGTTTTGAAAATACAACAGAAATTTCATCAGTATTAGTATCTTCTTCAAAAAATTCTTTCAAAGAAATACTCATAGCATCACATAGAAGTTGTAAATGCCCTACAGTAATATCAGCTTGTCCTAATTCAACTCGCCGAAGATGAGTCTGCGACACACCAGCTCTTTCTGCTAAACCATTTTGTGTGTAACCACACTTTTTTCTCAAATCAACTAATCTTTTACTAATATCCATAAAGTGCCTCCGAATTAGTCTTATAAGAATATGTTAGCACAAAAAATAACAAATTATTAGTTTTATAAGGTTGACAAATTAGTCTTATAATGTTAGAATATTTTTAGTGATTATGTTCACTAAAAACTATTATTTGCAAAAATGCTGTTTAAATGTGAAAGGTTGATTTGAAATGGACAAGAAAAACGAATTAATTGAGCTTCTTAAAAAAAATAAAAAATCCCTAATTATTGTTTTAGGTGGATTTTTATTTGGAATTGTTCTTAACAAGATTGGTGGATATGGCTTTGTAAGTGGTCTCGGTATCCTGATTACTATTGCTGCAATAGGATACGGAGCTTTTATAGCCTTTAAAATAAAAATGAATAAAACAACTGCCGATAAAGCAAGGGCAGAAGATGAGAAAAAAGCAAAAAAAGAAGAAGCTATACAAGAATTCAAAAATACACTTAAAGGAAACATAGACAATATTCTTAAAGTGATAGCTGATGATGCAACAAAAACAAATTTTGAACATGGTCTCAAACAAGTGATTGAAAACTCTGGGACATCGTTAGAAATAGAAGAAGTATTACCTTTGGCACAAGAAGAATTATTAGTTCGTATGAGCCCGGATGATGCCAATACTCCTGCCTTCAGAATATTTGCAGAATATTTTTACCTCTCCATGCGTGATACATTGATAAGTGCCTACATACCTTGGGCATTGCGTGAGGAAAAATCGGCAGAATACACTTCTATAGCAGGAGGCACCGAGTTGATAAATGAAGCAAAAATCCCATTTATAAAAACATTATATGGTTTTTCCGTGCGTGCATACAATTATTCTAAAATGATGAATGGTTTAACCGATTACTCACCTATTAACAACGAATTCCTTGAGAATTTAGTTGCCACTGACGACATCATTAGTTCTTACTGCAAAAGCAATCCTTTTGAACTTGAAAAAAAGCAAAAAGAATGGATTAAAGATATTAAAGAATCTGCATATAAAGCTGTTTCATCCTATAGTTTAAAAATCAATTTAGAAAAAAATGAAGAAATCCTTGATGTGTTGTGCTATTGCGGTTATTCCCTTTTGTGTGACAGCAACGAGGATGAATTGGAATTTATCACAACCAACATTCTGAAATCAATCGAAGATGAATATAAAAAAATACGCAGATAGAACTTAGAAAAGGAGTGTGCTTTATGAATTACTATGGACCATCTGAAACTTGGAAAATTGTTTATTATCCAAAAGATATGTCTGGCGGTCAAATGGGTGTTGCTTTAATTGAAGCAGATTCTCATCAACAGGCAATGTTTACTTTTAAACAACAGTATGCAGGTCAGTATAGAACTGTAGACAGTTGTGAAAGACTTATTAAATAAAGCTTTTTGCTTTAAATATAAAATTTTGGAGGAACAAATATGAAAACTTATGAATGCGTTGCTCACAGTGGCAATACCGGAAAACAAATTGTTTTTTTCGTGAGAGCATACAGCTCTACTGATGCAAGAATGGACGCCTTAGCTCAAGCAAGACAGCAATTCGGTAGTGGTGCCGGTGCTGTTACAATTATCAGCGTTAAAGAAGTAGGCTGAAGCCATACATAAACCAAATCAGCGACAGGAATTCTGTCGCTGTTTTATTATTTCTTTATAAGTTTTATTGTGTTTTCATCCATCTCACCATTATAGAAACAATCCAACACCTGATGAAACACTGAATTTTCTTCACTCACAAGTGCAAACAAGGTCATTGAAGAACAAAGCTTCATAGCATCAATCCCGCCCATTATATATTCAATATCTTTATTTTTGTGCACAAGCAAAGCTTCGCTTATTTCTGTAAGTCTTGCAGAAAGCACCGGATGAGCAAGGTATTCTTTTGCTTCTTCAATACCGTTAATACCGTACTTATATGCCATATCACTTCTGCCAAGTCCACGCAACTGCGGAAAAACAAACCATATCCAATGTGATATTTTCATTCCGTTTTTTATTTCTGTGAGTGCTGTTTCATACATATAATTCTGTGCCTCTATAAACCTGTTTAATGAATTTATCTCCATATTAAATCACCATTTTTTTATATAAATGTCAATTTTAAAATTCTGAATTATACCCTTTTTCTTTTGCAATTCTCATTACTTCAGCATGTGCTTTTTTAGTACCCGCTAAAATTGAGCAAGGTTCTGTGAGAGATATTTTGCCACCGCCAACTCTTGTTATAATTCCGCCCGCTTCTTCAATTATTACAGAAGCCGCGGCATAATCATAAGGCTGCAATCTGTACTCTAAATAAATAACGTTACTGCCCTCTGCAATTCTTGAAATATCAATTGCGGCAGAACCGCCACTTCTTATTGAAAGACTTTTTAAAAATAAATCTTTTACAGTTTCAAATAATATATCTACATCACATTCGTTATATCTTGCACAACCGAATGCAACAATGCCTTCACCTACTGATAAATCTTTAATTTCTAATTTTTTGTCGTTAAGAAAAGCACCCTCATTTTTTATTGCTTTATAAAGTTTATCTACAAACGGATTATAAACAAAACCCGCAATCATTTCACCATTCTGACAAAGTCCGACTGACACAGAACTGTGGTAGTAATTAAACATAAAATTTGTTGTACCATCTATAGGGTCAATATAAAAGATATACTCTTTATTCATATCTTTTATATTATTGCTCGTATCTTCTTCGCCAAAAAAAGATGCTTCGGGTAAAATTTTTGAAAGCTCATCAATTAAAAACTTCTGAACTTTAATGTCATATTCAGTACAAAAGTTAGCGTCACCTGTTTTCTTTTCAACAGAAGCATTTTCTAAATTTGCATTAAAAACCATTTGCCCTGCTTTTTTTATGCAATTTTCTATTTCTTTATAGTCAATCATTTTTTACACCCGCCTCAATCTGCTCTGTTTGCCCGAACTGTTTTTTCAACTTTTTCATAACTATAAAATATGCAGGAATGAGTAAGAAATCTGCCGCAAACCAGGCAACAGGGTTTGCAAAGCACGCCGCCGCAAATCCATATTTCAACACAAAACCGAAGCCTACACCACCACGGGCTGCAAGTTCAAAGAATCCTGCGAACATAGCGGTTGTACCGTAGCCCAACCCTTGAAGCGAATTTCTGTAAATAAATATAAATGTAAGAACAGGGTAAAACCACGAACAAGTGTTTAAAAATCTTTGTGAAAGAGCTAAAACTGCGGTTTCGCTTCCATCTATAAATAAAAGTCCTATATATGAGCCTAAATATCTTGCAATAAAGAATGCAATAAAAGAATATGCAATTCCTAAAATCGTACCATTAAGAACACCTTTTTTAATTCGATCATATTTTTTAGCACCTAAATTCTGACCACAGTATGTTGCCATTGTGATGCCTATTGTTTCAGATGGGAGGACAATCATAAGCTGGGTTTTACCACCAATTGTCATTGCGGCAATCGCGTTAGAACCTAATGTATTAACGCAAGACTGAAGCATTACAGAACCAACTGCTGTAATCGAGCATTGAAGTGCCATTGGCACACCATTGCCAACAAGTTCTTTTATGCATTTAAAATCGACCTTTCTGTCACCTTCCTGAAAGTGAAGCATCGGGTAATTTTTAATTACAAATACAAGGCAAAGAATACCCGAAACAAATTGAGATATAACAGTTGCAATAGCGGCACCTCTTACACCCATTTTAAACACAATAATTAAAAGCAAATCTAAACCGATATTTAAAAATGATGAAAAAATCAAGAAATAAAGTGGTGTTTTACTATCACCTAATGAACGTATAATACTCGAAACAATGTTATAAAGCATTGTAGCACCAATACCAATGAAAATTATAACTATATAATTATAAGCATCCTGAAATATATCGTCCGGTGTATTTAAAACTCTTAAAAGTGGTTTTGTAAACACTATAACCGCTACTGTGAGCAATACACCCATTGCTACACTTGTGTAAATAATATTTGCTGTAATTTTCCTTAATTTTTTAAAATCCTGTGCGCCGAAACTTTGCGCTATAGGAATTGCAAATCCTGTGCAAAGACCAAGTATAGAACCTATAACAAGAAAGTTTAAAGGGCCAACAGAACCTACTGCAGAAAGTGCCGTTTTACCAACAAATTTACCTACAATAATTGTATCTGCCATATTATAGAATTGCTGGAACAAGTTACCCATCATAAGTGGTAGGCAAAATCTTATGATTATTTTCATAGGATTGCCTTTTGTCATATCTTTAACCATAAAAACTCCTTTATAAAACAACAAATAAGGTGATGATAACCATCACCTTTTTAATTATTTGTTAATTACATCATAAGCTAAATCAGGAACATCTGACATAATACAGTCTGCACCGATTTCGTTAAGTCTGTTTATTTCATCTTCTTCGTTAATTGTCCAGTACTGAACCGCAATATTGTGTCTGTGAGCATAATTCACAACTCTTTCAGAACCGAGCATTAAAACTCCGTATTGATTTGTAGGAATCTGTAATGCATCAAATTTATAAAAACTGTCATTAAAATCGATATTATAAGAAGCCGCAAGATAGAAAAGTACAACTTCTACAATCGAAGATGAACGAAGCATATCAGGATAATTTTCGTCAACATATTTTGTTACATCGCCATTAAATGTACCGAAAACTACCTTGTCGAGTAAATTTTTCTCTTTTAAAATTCTGTAAAGTTCATCTGCCGCTTTAAATCCGTTTTCACCTTTATCTTTTATTTCGATTATATAGGTAAAATCGCCATTAGCCTGTAGGTAATCGAGAACTTCTTCTAAAAGTACGACTTTAAGATTTTTCGGTATATCTTCCCCACGGAGATTTCTGTAAGGATATTCACCGTTTGGCGTTTCAAAATTTTCACCAAAATTAAGAACAGATAATTCCTCATAAGTTTTTTCACTTGGTTTTACATCTTCTTTACCAAATTCTTCCTTTGAATTAGTAGTTCTGTCTAATGTATCATCGTGAAGAAGAATGAGTTTATCATCTTTTGTTATATGTAAATCAAATTCAAATGTATCAACATTAAAATCTTCATTTTCTACACAGAACTCAAATGCCATCATTGTATTTTCCGGAGCAATATCTGCGCCGGAGCGGTGCGCAGAAACGAGTGCTTTGTCTGTTGTTATAAATGGGTTAGTCATTTGCTCTTTTGCAGGCTTCTCACCTGCTGAAGCATAGCATAAAACAGTTGCGCCAAGCATTAAAACAAGTAAAATTGCTATAACAGAAGAAACTATTTTAACAACTCTTTTTAAAAACTTTTTATTACTTTTCTTTTTGTTGTTTTTTCTTTTTTTACTCACAATTTCATCCCCTAAAAGAATATAAAAATAATCTACCATAATTACATTAAATTGTCAATTTACAAAGTAACAAAAAAGTATTATAATTATATCGGTGATTTTATGAAAAAAATACTTGATGAACTTTTCTCACTGCAAGATAAAGAATACAGAGAATTCAACAGTAAGCTTATTCCTACCGTTGCAAAAGAGGATATTATCGGCATAAGGATACCTGTTTTAAGAAAATACGAAAAAGAGATAAGAAACACAGAAAAAGCGAGAGAATTTTTAAAGTCTTTGCCGCATAAATATACAGAAGAATATAATTTGCATGCATTATTATTAGAAAATATTAAATCTTACAATGATACAATAACCGCCTTAAATGACTTTTTACCGTTTGTAGACAACTGGGCAACCTGTGACATTATGAGTATTAAAATCTTTAAAAAACACCTTGATATTCTGCCGGAACAACTTGATTTGTGGCTCAATTCCAGCCATACATATACAATCCGCTTTGCTATAAAAATGTATATGACTTATTATCTTGATGACAACTTCAAAATTGAGTATATGACTAAAATTTCAAAGTTGCGTTCAGATGAATATTATGTGAATATGATGATTGCATGGTATTTTGCTACTGCACTTGCAAAGCAATATGACTCGGCAATAAAATTTTTAGAAGAAAAGAAACTGTCAGGGTGGGTACATAACAAAACAATACAGAAAGCGATTGAAAGCTACAGAATTACTGATGAACAAAAAACATATTTAAGAACATTAAAATGCAAAAGAACTGATGAAGCTTAACAAAACTTCGTCAGTTCTTTTTTCTTTATCTCATAGCATTTCTCATATCAGTCATACCTTCTGAAATACCCTCTGATACATCTGTAACAATATCACCAATCAAGCCGTTGTCGTTTTCGCCTGAAACATCGGTAATTACACCGTCATTTTGGTCTGGTACTGTTACAATATCCATTGTAGTATCAATTGTTGTATTTTCAGTAGTTGGTGTTGTAGTAGTCATATCCTCTGCATCATTACCACAACCGTAGAATAAAACTGCAACCATTGAAATTACAAGAATTGCAAGACCGAGTGTTATAATCTTTTTCATTGATTTCACATCCTTTCCGGAGTGATTCTACTCCCGTCTTATTTTCCCACAAAACATAAAGATTATTACTTTTATTTTGTAAGAACACCGTTATCCATATAAAGCAAAATTAAAATATCTGCTTCAGTACCTGTTTTAGGGTCAATATAAACTAAAAGTTCCTGATTATCTGGTGCTACACAATGGTATTCGTAAGCAAAAATTTCAGTGCCAAAATCTGTAGGAATAAACACCTTTTTGCTTCCCTTTACTTTCAGAGATGGATTAAGAAGTTTTTTTCCGTTTTCTAAAGTATATTTATATTTTCCGTTTTCTTCTCGTTTTGTGTGATTCATTATATAACCTGTTGAGTCAAATGCGGTAATTTCACCATTATCAAGTGCAACACTTACTTTTATTAAATCTGTGTAGTAAGTTATTCCATTTTCATAAAATGCAAAATTTATTGTCATAATTCCATCTATAACTGCGTAATAACTCTCTTTTACATTCTTGTATCCCCTTTGATTTAAAAAGAGTGTTGCAGTTTTTATTGCTTCTTCATAGGTTAAAGTGCTTTCATCGGCAAAACGTGAATAAATCATATAAGTTACAATGCCACCCTTTTTAGTAACGGAAACTGTAAGGTCTGCATTGTAAAAGCTATAGCAATCAATATTACCCTTACATTCACTTAAAAAGTACAATTCTGTTTCAGAAACATCTAAAAAGTCTGCCGCTTTTTTCTGTGCTTCTTCTTTTGAAATTTCTGGCAAATTTTCTATAAGTTCTGACTTTTTAGTGTCAATATTATCTGAAAAAGGTCCGTCATAAATAAGTGTAGGGTAATCTGTCATAGTCTGCTTTGCATCGTCTAACTCTTCACCTAAATAAAGCTTTTCTTCTCCTTCGTTTTCAGCAAGAGTAGATTTTACATACTCAAACTCGAGTCCGCCACTTTGTTCTTCGCTTATTAAATAATTCACTTCTCCACTTAATTTTTCTGCATATTCAGCAAGTTTTTTTAAATTTTCTGTTTCTTCTTTCGTTATTTTCTCACCCGAAGCACTTTTTTCATTAAGCGTCATAGTGTATTCGCCCACCTGCGAAAGAAATTTATAAATAGATGAAAGCTCTGCTTCACCATCAGTAATTTCTGACAAATTAGTTTTTGCCGCAGTTGAAGCACGCCACACCTCAGTTGAAACATTTGCTATCATCGGCGAGGTAGAAGCATAAAGACATTTATCTAAATTAAGGCTTATTGCGTCAAGATGTGTGCCGAGCTCTGTGAGTGCTCTTTCTCTGCCCGCATTTAAAATCTTTTTTGTTTTCATATATTTTACTGTACTGACTGTGCTTAATGCGACTAATGCTACAATTAAGGCAACTAAAAAAGACACAATTCTTATAGTCTTTCTTCTGTTTTTTTTCATATAAATCACCTTTATTTTTTTATTGTGATTATTTTTTCCAAAAAATTAAAGATTTATTCATTTTTTAAAACTTTAAACTTCTATAAAAGCATTTACAAATTTGCTTTTATATAGTATAATAAATCAGTTAGAGTGGGAGTGTATCGTCACTCTGTAAATGGAGGTGTATGCTCTTTGGCTTATTTTGATAACAGTGCCACTACAAAACCAACTGAAAATGTAGTCGAAGCAGTAAGATTTGCACTTACTGAATGTTGGGGTAACCCATCTTCTCTTCACTCATTGGGTACTGAAGCAAATAACGCACTTATTAAAGCTAAAAAGCAGGTTTCATCTCTTTTAGGTTGCCAGAGCGAAAATTTCTTTTTTACTTCTTCAGGCACTGCCGCAAACAACACTGCGATTTTTGGTGCTTATGAAAAGCAAAAAAGACTTGGCAACAGAATTGTTACTACATCTATTGAGCACCCGAGTGTTTTAGAGCCTATAAAAAGACTTGAGCAAAATGGTGTTGAGGTTATAAGAATCAATCCTGATAAAGCAGGCAAAATCAACGAGGATGAATTTTTCTCTGCAATAAACGACAAAACAATTCTCGTTTCTTGTATGGCGGTAAATAATGAGGTTGGCTCTGTAATGCCTGTTTCTACTATAAAATCGGCAGTAAAAAGAGCGAAAGCTCCTGCACTTATCCACTCAGACTGTGTTCAGGCTTTCGGTAAAATTCCACTTTCACCAAATTCACTTGGTGCAGATATTATTACAATTAGCGCCCATAAAATTCACGGACCTAAAGGCATTGGTGGAATTTATTTAAAAGCAAAAAACATTATTAAGCCATATATGCTCGGTGGTGAGCAGGAAGGCAATATTTTTGCCGGTACACAAGGAATGCCCGCAATACTCGGTTTTGGTAAAGCGGCAGAAGAAGCAAAAAATATTACCGAAAACGGTGAATTGGTACAGAACCTGAAAAATCATTTAATACAAAATATCAAAGATTTAGAATCAGTAACAATAAACTCCCCGATTGATGCTTGTCCTTATATTTTAAATCTTTCAATTTTAGGACTTCCGAGTCAGCCTATTGTTAATTTTATGAGTGAAAGGAACATTCAGATTTCTGCTGGTTCTGCTTGTAAAATGGGTCACAGAAGCACAGTGCTTACAGCAATGGGACTCGACAGTAAAATTATAGATTCTGCAGTAAGAATCAGTTTTTCAAGATACAACACAGAAGATGAAGTTAATCTTCTTATAGACGCAATAAAAGAAATAGATAAAAAGTACGGAAAAGGATAAAGGGTGAAATGAGTTATCCGAACCTGCCTAAAAGCGAGTCTTTTTAAGTCTTTTCGGCGTTTCGGTCTTGCAAGGCGAAAGCCTACCTTCACCCTCAACACCAAAAATCCAATAAAAATCCTTCGCTTTTAGGTCGAAGATTTTTTACAGAACAGATTTTTGGTCATTCAAGGCAAAAACGGAGCAAATCCTTTGCGGATTTGCGAGTATTATAACGAGAAAGGAGCGAAAATCCGTCTGTAAAAAACACGGTTCGGATAATTCAATTCACCCTAACTATGAAGGAAATCATTCTTATTAAAGATGGAGAATTAGCATTAAAAGGTCTTAATCGTTCTACATTTGAAGATGTTTTAGTGAAAAACATCCGTTGGCGTATTAAGAAATATGGTGATTTTCAATTTAAAAAAGCACAATCCACAATTACCATTACACCTGTTGATGACAATATAGATTTTGAAGCTGTTTGCTACGAAATTTCTCACGTTTTCGGTATTGCTGGATTTTCCCGTGCAGCAGTTACCGAAAAGAATATTGATAAAATATTAGAGTTAGCTCCTGTTTATTTAAAAGAACAGTTAAACGAGGTTTCTACCTTTAAGGTCGAAGCAAAAAGAGCAGATAAAAAATTCCCTCTCACCTCACCACAGATTTCTGCAATGTTAGGTGAAAGACTTTTAGAAACCTTCCCACACCTTACTGTTGATGTTCATAATCCTGAAATTACAGTTACAGTTGAAATCCGTGAGGATGCTTACATAAGAGGTAACCAGACAAAAGGTGCCGGTGGTATGCCTGTTGGTACTTCTGGTAAAGGTATGCTTCTTATTTCAGGTGGTATTGACAGCCCCGTAGCAGGTTACATGATGGCAAAACGAGGAATTGACCTTTCTGCAATTCACTTTGCTTCCCCTCCTTACACATCAGAAAGAGCAGAGCAAAAGGTTCACGAGCTTCTCTCAAAGGTTGCACTTTACAGTGGCAGAATTGCCCTTTACACAGTTCCTTTTACACATATTCAGGAAGAAATAAAAGAAAAATGCCCTGAGGATTGCTTTACACTTATTATGCGCCGCTTTATGATGCGTATTGCTAATATGTTAGCCGAAAAATGCGACTGTCATGCACTTATTACCGGTGAAAGTGTTGCACAGGTTGCAAGTCAGACAATGCTTGCTTTAGGTTGTACCGATGCAGTTTCTTCACTCCCTGTCTTCCGCCCTGTTATTGGTATGGATAAAGAAGAAATAATTAAAATTTCAAGACAGATAAACACTTTTGAAATTTCAATTCAGCCTTATGAAGATTGTTGCACAGTATTCACACCAAAGCACCCTAAAACAAAACCGATTTTAGCAGATATAGAAAAAGCAGAAGAACCACTCGATATTGATGCTCTCTGCGAAGAAGCCTTTAATGGCATTAAAAAAATCTTTATAAATTCAGACGGTGTTCAGAATGGTTGAAAGTGAATTAATCGCTCTCGGAGAAAAGGTAATAAAAAGATTTAAAGAAGAAAAACTCACCTTAAGCTTTGCAGAGTCCTGCACAGGTGGGTGGATCAGTAAAATAATCACCGAAATAAGCGGTGCTTCAGAGATTTTTATGGGCGGTGTTTGTTCTTACAGTAACGATGTAAAGCAAAATGTCTTAGGAGTTAAAGAGGAAACTCTTAAAGCATACGGTGCTGTAAGCGAACAGACTGCAAGAGAAATGTCTGAAGGCATTACAAAGCTTATGAATACTACTGTTGGTGTTGGTGTTACCGGAATTGCAGGTCCATTATCTGACAATACACAGAAAAAGGTAGGACTTATTTATATTTCGATTACACATAACAACAAAACAGAGGTAATAAAATTAGAAAACGATTTTTCAGGTGATGTCCGTTACAAAAACAGATTCACCGCAGTAAAAACAGTACTTAGTTTTTTAATGAATGAGGAATTATAATAAATTATGAAAGAAAATCAAAACAAACCAAAATCTGAAAATTTAGTTCATTTTGACAGTTTTGAGGAGACAGTTATTCGTGGCAACAGCCCCGAAAAGGAAGCGGTAAAAAAAGTCTTAAAAAAGAAATATGCTTTGAGAAAATTAAGACAACTCGTTTCAATTGTATCGGCTTTTGCAGTTTTAGTTTCTGCTTTCTTTATAGGTAAGCGCGGTTTTGAAAGTTACCTTGTTCGCACGCAGGAACAAAAGGAAGAAGAGTATGTTCTCCCCACCGATGTCACAAAAGAGCTCAGTAATATGACCGAAGAAGAAGCATGGGCTTATCTTTATGAAAAATACCCACATCTTTTAGATATTGTCTTCCCAGTCGGCTTCGATTACAATTATGCTTTATATTATGCAGAAAATCCTGACACAGTCGGTTACATTAAAATAGATGGCACTAAAATAGATACGCCCGTTGTTCAGGCAGATAATAACAAATATTATCTTAACCACGATTTTTATGGTAAATATACAAGCTATGGTGCTATATATGCCACCTATGTTGCAAACCTTAATCCATTGGATCGTAACATTTTGCTTTATGGTCACAATATGAACGATGGCTCTCGATTTGCTGCACTCAAGCATTACAAATCTATTGAGTATTTCAAAGAGCATCCGGTTATTGAATTTAATACTCTTTATGAAAAACACAAGTGGAAAATTGCTGCAGTTATAATAACAAACGGTCACGTTAAAGGAGATAACGGTTATTTCTTTGATTTTACATTCAATAACTGCTCTGACACTTGTTTTGAAGAATATTTGGTAGAAGTTGAAAAGAGAAAACTCTACGATACAGGTGTTGATATTCTTCCGACCGATAAGCTTTTAACTTTGTGCACCTGTACTTATGAATTTAACGACGCAAGACTTGTTGTTATAGCAAGAATGGTTCGTGAAGGCGAAAGTGAAGAAGTCGATATTTCACTTGCAAAGAAGAAAGAAACTCCTGTAAAATATCCTTCTTCTTATTACAGTAATCAATCAAAAAATCCATACAAAGATGACCCTAAGTGGTATTTATATTAATTGTGAGGTGTACAGTTTGAAAATTAAAGCATTTTCTTTTGAACGCGACAGTTTCACCCTTTCAGATGTAAAAATGTCTGTTATTGAAACTCTTGACGGTGCAGGACTTTATTTCGAAAGTTTTTCAAATGCTAACTCATTTTTTGAAGCAGTTTCAAGTTCTTTAAGCGATAATGATGTTGTTATTTTAGGTGTAGAAAGCTCTCTTTACTTAAAATTCAAACCAATTCTCATTAAAGCGTTTAATTTAACACCTGCTTATAGTGGAAAAATCCAGGACAGAATCCCTGCAAGTATTACAGAAGAAAGAACAAGAAAAGCTCATATGCTCATCCCCGATGAATCAACCGAGCTTTTATCTTCTGATGGTCTTTACAGTGGTTTTTACACCGTTTCAGAAGGCAAACACATTGTTGTTCTTCCGCTTAAAAAGGATTTGTCTGTTGCTCTTCTTAAAAATTCAGATTTTTCTTTCGTCAAGAGAAAATCCATTTCAGTTGTTTCTGTTGACGAAGACCCTGTTGACGATATTTTAGAAAAAGCAAAAATCGTAGTTGAAAAGTTAGAAAAACACGATTTGAAGGTTGCAATTCCTACAACTCCTGCCGCTTTGACTCTTCAGGACAAATTAAACACAATTGAAGGTGGCGACAGAGTTATTTTCACACCTTTTGTAAGTGATAAAGGAATTACTGAACCAAAAGAGTATTCTGCAGAATTAGCTCGTGGTGCAAAGGAATTAAGAAATACAGAAATCGGTGCAACTATTTCTACAATATTCAGAGAAAAAAAGGGTGACATCACTCTCAGCTACTACGCATTCATAGGTGTTGCTATTGAAGATAAGGTTGTTGTAAGAAAGCTTATAGCAAGTGCTGACGAGAGTGTTCCGAATTTAGTTAAGGAAGCATCTATTGAGCTTTATAATCTTATAGATAAATATATTGACGAATATGTTTTCAAGCTCGATGCACCAGAGGAAGAAGTTGAGAAATATGAAACTGCACAAATTCAGGCAGAGGTTGCAACAGAAATGCGCCCTACCGCTTCACTCAGCAGAAATGGTATGATTGCAGCAATTGCAATTCTTCTTCTTTCTGTTGTTGCTTGTGCTGTAATAGGAATTAGATTTGGTGGTTATAGTGATTCTCCGACAGATGCTCCTGAAACAGAGGTGCTTCAACAGGCTGAAACTACAACAAGAGGTGGCGGTGAGTTACCACCTAAAGTAACTATTACTGATACACCTACCTCTACAACAGCACCTGCTACAAGTACAACTCAAGCTGTAACATTTACAGAATTTGGTGATTCAATTTTCACTCCGGACCCTACAACTCCACCAACACAACCAATTTACAACCCACAGCCTCGTCCTACACAGGCTCCTCAAACTACCCAAAAACCATTACCGACTGACGAGCCACCTACAATGACAGAAGAACCCACTTCAAAACCTTCTGTTTCATTCATTCAGGGTGAAATGGGTTAATAAATTTTATTCATTTAAATTATTATAAAATTTTATTAAAAGGAGTTTTATAAATGGCAGTACTTATCACAGGCGGTGCGGGTTATATAGGCTCTCACGCAGCAGTTGAATTTTTAAACAATGACAGAGAAATAATTATTCTTGATAACTTCTATAACAGTTGTCCTGAATCTTTAAACAGAATCAAAAAAATCACAGGCAAAGATTTTAAATTTTATGAATGTGATATAAATAACAGAGAGGGTTTAGAAAAGATTTTCTCCGAAAACACAATTGATTCAGTTATTCACTTTGCAGGTCTTAAAGCAGTTGGTGAATCTTGTCAAAAACCACTTTTATATTACTACAACAATATTTCAGGCACAGTTGCACTTTGCGAAGTAATGGCAAAATACGGTTGTAAAACAATCGTTTTCAGCTCTTCTGCAACTGTTTATGGTGAACACAACATTTCACCACTTAATGAAGAAATGCAGACTGGCGGTACTACTAACCCTTATGGTACTACAAAGTATTTCATCGAAAGAATACTTATGGATTTAGCAAAGGCTGACCCTGAATGGTCTGTTTGTATTCTTCGTTACTTCAACCCACTTGGTGCTCACGAAAGTGGTACTATTGGTGAAGCACCTAACGGTATTCCAAACAACTTAATGCCATATATCACTCAGGTTGCAGTCGGCAAACGTCCTCACCTTAATGTTTTTGGTGATGACTACGACACTCCCGATGGTACAGGTGTGCGTGACTACATTCACGTTGTTGACCTTGCAAAAGGTCACTTAAAGGCATTAGACAAAGCATATTCAACTAAAGGCGTTAATATCTACAACCTTGGTACAGGTTGTGGTTACAGCGTTTTAGAAGTTGTTAAAGCATTTGAAAAAGCATCTGGCGTTACTATTCCTTATGTTATAGAGCCACGCCGTCCCGGTGATATAGCAACGTGCTATTCAAATCCAGAAAAAGCACAAAAAGAATTAGGTTGGAAAGCTGAAAAAGGCATTGATGAAATGTGTGCCGATTCTTACAGATGGCAGAGCCAGAACCCAAACGGATACGAGGACTGATTTAATTGACTGATTTTGTACCTTTTAATTCAAGAGATTTGAGGCACAAATCAATATTCGGTAGCACAGCCGCAGGTGAAAACTTGCGGTTTTCTGTTCTTATGCCCCGTTCTATAAATTGTAGTAAAGTAACACTTGTTATTCACGATGATTACAACAATTACTCTTACCACGATTTATTATGGTGTGGTATGAATGGTGATAACGAAGAATGGTGGGGTGTCGACTACACATTCGAAAATGCTGGTCTTTATTTCTACCACTTCAATTACGAAACACCATTTGGCACAAATCACATTTACCTGCGTTCTTCTGGTCTTGGGCATTTTGCGTCACAAGGCAAGGAATGGCAACAAACTGTGTACTCCCCTGATTACAAAACACCTAACTGGGTTAAAGGCGGAATTATGTACCAGATTTTCCCTGACAGATTTTATTTTTCGGGCGAAAAGAAGAAAGATGTGCCTTCAGACAGAGTAATTCATACTGACTTTGCCGACATTCCTGTATGGAAACCAAATGAAGAGGGCAAGATTTTAAACAACGATTATTTTCAGGGCGATTTAAAAGGAATTAAAGAAAAACTCCCATATATCGCTTACCTTGGCACTACAATTCTTTATCTCAACCCTATTTTCGAAGCACATTCAAATCATAGGTATAACACCGCAGATTACAATAAAATCGATTTTCTTTTAGGTGATGAGAACGATTTTAAAGAGCTTTGCAAGGAAGCAGAAAAATATGGAATAAAAGTTATTCTTGATGGTGTTTTCAGTCACACAGGTAGTGACAGCATTTATTTTAACAGAGAAAATCGTTACGATTCTGTTGGTGCTTACAACTCAGAAAAATCAGAATATTCCCCTTGGTTTTCTTTTAATGACGACGGCACATATAAAAGCTGGTGGGGAATTGACACTTTACCTGAAACAAATGAAGAAAATGATAATTATATTGAATTCATAACCGGCAAAAATGGAATTTTAGAAAAATGGCTAAAGCTTGGTGCATCCGGGTACAGACTTGATGTTGCAGACGAATTACCCGATAAATTCATTGATGCACTTTATAAATCCGTAAAAACTCTTAACGATGACTATTTTGTTATAGGCGAAGTATGGGAAGATGCCACTAACAAATTCAGTCACGGTGGCAGAAGACGTTATTTATTAGGCGGTCAGTTAGATAGTGTAATGAATTACCCGTTTGCTGATGCAATTCTTGATTTTATGCGTTATGGCATAGCAGAGAATTTTATGGAAACAGTTGTTTCTGTTTGCGAAAACTACCCGAAACCCGCACTTGATGTGCTTATGAATCATATCGGCACTCACGACACCGCAAGAATTTTAACAAGGCTTATAAATTTTGAATTAGAGCATAAGCCCCGTGAAATCCAGGCAGGTTATAAATTAAGTGACAATGAATATTCATTCTCTAAAGAGCTTTTAAAAACTGCTACTGTTTTACAGTACACCTTACCTGGCTTCCCATCTGTTTATTATGGTGATGAAGCAGGACTTACGGGTGGTAGTGACCCTTTTAACAGAGCATTTTACCCTTGGGGTAATGAAGATAAATCCCTTATAAACTGGTACAAAAAGTTAGGTAAACTTCGCCACTCACTCCCCTGCCTTAAAGATGGTAGATTTATTCCTTATTCTGCAATGCTCTCTTGTGTAGCATATATAAGAGAAAGCGAAGAACAAAAAATATTCGTGATTGCAAATAAAAACAATCACGAAATAACATATAATCTCCCTTATGAATTCTGGAATACAGTAGAACTAACAAAAGATATTCCAGTTACAGATTCGGTTACTGTGCCAGCGTTTGGGGCGGTAATACTTTTAAAAGATTTTTAGTTATAAAAAATGATTTCCCCTTGGATGAATTGAAATAAATTTCATAATTTGCATCTTGCGATGCATGATTTGCCTTTCGGCATTATATATGCAAATCATTTCAAAATACAACAACCCCGAAGACATTTTTGTCCCCGGGGTATTCTGCACTAAATATAAAGGTTATTAAACTGTCAGATTTAGATGCAGAAGACAATTTCTTTATCCCGAAGGCATACAAAGGTATGTCGAGTGGGTAAAAAATTGTCTTCTGCGCTAAATATGGCAGTTTTTAATATATATCTTTTCTATTAACCAACTTACCCTTATGCCTTGGCTCTAATACCCACGGTACATATTTGGTTGCTTTCTGCATAACTTTAACAACTAAATCGTTGTCTATAACTTCAGATGCTGCACCCACTAAAGATACTGCCATATCTTTTACTTTTGGTGTAGAAAGTGGTTTCATTATTACTTTTTCTGTACCAACAAATGTAAATTTAAGTTTTCTTTTTGACGCAGTTTCAATTGGTCTTATATTGACCTTTAAAATGTCGCTTTCGTCCCATTCTGCATAACAACAAACTTTGTATTTTACACCCGCTAATGTAATATCTCCATAACGAAGATGACCGTCCATACCGCAAACAACTGTATTTTTCTCGTTACCCTCGCACCAACTCATAAGGCATTCGTGTTCTTTAAAAGTGAAGTTGATGTTATCAATATTACCCGCTCTTTTACCATTTAAAAATGTTACAGTAAAAGGAATTACACTAACAGGGAAACCAATGAGATTTAAAAGAACTTTTCTTTTAATTTCAATTGTTTTATTATTTAATTTTGCTTCCTGTAATGAATGGATAGATACATTCGGGTTATCTATTTTAAATTCATCTGCAATTTTATAAAAATCTTCATAAACAGGCTCTTTTGCTCTTTTGTCAGGCTCAATAAATGCCTTCGGGAAGTGTCGCCAGATGCAATCTCTTGCCTCCTGTTCACTTGCAATTGCACCAAAACAGACTAAAACTGCATTTTCTTCTGGGAATACAATACCGAATTGTGAAAACATTCCGTTTGCCCTGAAACTTTGGTTTCCACCATTACGCCATACGCAGTAACCGTAGCCCTTATCTGTATCAATGTTTTTACAAATAGATGTGTCTGCGTGAGCATCAGTCATTTCAAGAACCCAGTTTTCAGGAATAATCTGCTTTTTTTCTACCTTACCGTTATTGCTGAGGCAATACATAATTTTAGCAAGGTCTTCTAATTTTAACGAGAGACCCCAACCACCTGCTTCTATACCATCCTGATTTGTTTCCCATTCAGGAAAATCAATATTAAGTGGTACGAAAAGTCGTGGAGTTAAATATTCACGGAGTGTCATTTTTGCAAGCTTGCAAATCATTGCACTTAAAACAAAAATATTTTCATTCACATAACGGAATGTACCCGGCTCACCATAAAACGGTGATTTAAAATACTCCTCTAACCAGTCTGTTTTACTTTTATCAAGCAAAAGATTTGGCGAAACACCTGCAGTCATTGTAAGAAGATTTCTTACAGTAACCTTAAATATTCTACCGTCAACCTTTTCAGGAATGTATTCTGGAAAAATATCTACAATTCTTGTATCAAGAGTAAAAAGACCTTCTTCTATTGCAAAACCTGCCGCAATAGCGGTAACAGTTTTACTTATTGAGTATGCAGAGTGAGGTGTTTCTTTATTAAATGGCGCACGATATAATTCACACGCAACCTTGTCGTTTTTAACAACCATAAAGCTATGAAATTCAAGTTTGTTTTCTTTCATATCGCGTAAAAATTCTACTACCTCTTTTGAAGAAACGCCAACCTCTTCAGGACTTTTTGCCCGTTCAAGTGTAAATTTCTCTTTTGCCATAGTATAACACTCCTTTACGAAAGACTTTTCTTTATATTATCACACTTTGAAATAAATCTCAACTTTTATTTTTTAGAGTAAGATTATATACTTGACACCGCGTTTAAATATGGTAAACTATTCTTTGTTATATTTATTACTAATTTCTGAGGAAGCGATTATTTGAAAACTCAACAATATTTAGAAAGCAAAAAATATTCTTTACTCGTTTTTATAGCCTGTTTTATTGCTTATGCCGCATCTTATGTCGGCAGAATAAACTACTCTGCAGCTTTACCTGATATTTTAGCCGATGGACTTTTTACAAAGTCACAAGCGGGTATAATCGGTTCTGCTTTCTTTATAGTTTATGGATTTTTCCAGATTATAAACGGATTTTTAGGTGATAAAATTTCTCCGTTTAAAATGATAATGCTCGGTTTGTTTTTATCTGGTGGTGCAAATATTTTAATGACCTTCTGCACCACAAATGTTACAATGGCTATTGTGTGGGGCTTTAACGGTTTCGCGCTCTCTCTTTTATGGGCTGCAATCCTTAAGATTTTAGCAAACATTATAAATTACGATATGCGTAGTAAGGCGTGTCTTAATATTTCCGCCACACTACCAATAGGTACAGTTCTTGCTTACATTTTAGCATCAGTTTCCATTAAATTTTTTAATTGGAAATATGTTTTTTACACTTCTTCTGTTGTTCTTATTTTCGCTTTTCTTTTCTTTACTGTTATTTATCTTCTTTCAAAAAGACATATTGCCAATGTACCAATTGAAGGTAATATAAATAATAGCAAAAAAGAAGAGAATACTAATACTAAAAGTGTAAATAAATTTTTACCACTTTTTCTCTCTGCAGGTCTTCTTTTAGTATTACCAGCAGATGCAATTCATGGGGCGATAAAAGAAGGTATTACCACCTGGGTACCAACCATGATTACAGAAACCTATAACACCCCCGTTGCTTTTTCTGTATTTGTTTCAATAATTTTACCGATAGTAAATTTAAGTGGTAACTATATTGTTACACCTTTATATAATAAAGTTTTCAAAAAAGATGAGCTTAAAACCGGTGCATTTATTTTAGGATTTGTTTTAATTCCGTTTACATTCCTTATATTTATGAAAGACTTACCCGTTGTTTTAAGTGTTATTCTTTTAGCACTCGGCACTACTGCAATGCACACTTTTAACTATATGATTATTACATTAGTTCCTATGCAATTTGCAAAATATGGCAAAACTGCAACTGTTACAGGTATTATGAACGCAACTGCTTACATAGGTTGTGCCGCTGCTACTTATGGCTTCGGTATAATCTCAGATAATATCGGCTGGAATGGTACTGTTATTGTGTGGATTGTAATTGATATAATTGCTTTACTTTTCACCTCACTCAACATAAAAAAATGGAACAGGTTTAAAAATAATGAATGTTTATGATTTTGACAACACAATTTATGATGGCGAAAGTGCTTTTCATCTCTTTAAATTCTTTTTAAAGAAGGATAAGGGTCTTATTACTTTTTTACCCGCAGTAATTACTGCTTTTACAAAATACAAACTCGGGAAATTGACCGTAGAAGAAGCGATAAATAAATACGCTCAGAGGGCTCTTGATTATTATATTGCAAATCCACATTACCGAAATTGTATGGAGGAATTTTGGGACGAACACGAGAAGAACATCAAGCCTTTTTATGAAAAGATTCGAAAAGAAGATGATTTAATTCTCTCCTGCTCGCCGGAAATATCTTTAAATGAAATTTGTAAAAGACTTAATGTAAAAAATTACATTGGTACTTCTATCAACGAAGAAGAAGGTAAAATCGAAAGGCTTTGCCTTCGTGAAAATAAAGTAACGGCATTTTTTGAGCGATATCCCAATGCACAGATAGATGACCTTTACACCGACTCCTTTAACGACAAACCACTTATGGATATAAGTAAAAACGTTTATTTAGTAAAAGGAAATATAATAAAAAAAATCAAATAATAGTTCTTAAAATCTCTTTTCGGTAATATATATTATCGAAAGGGGATTTTTTTATGATTTCAGAAGAAAAAAAGACTGGATTTTTACCACATAACTGCATTTTAGAGGACAGAAAAACGCTTTCTGTTTCCGGTGTCAATGATGTTGATAGCTTTGACGAGCAAACAATTGTTGCAGTCACCGATTTAGGTGAACTGACAATTCGTGGTGAAAAGCTTCACATTACAAGGCTTTCACTTGAAATTGGCGAATTACAGATTGAAGGAAATATTGCCGCACTTTCTTATGCCGATATTGCTCCAAAAAACAGTAGCTTCTGGGGAAAGGTTTTCAGATAATGTACTCATTCGAACAGAGTGAACAATTAAAACTTTTTTTACTTTCTTTAGGCGCTGGCTTCTTTCTTGGTATTGTTTATGATATTTTAAGAACAATCCGCCTGACACTTACTAAATCCAAAAAGGTTATTTTTATTTTTGATGTTTTGTATTTTATTCTTTTTGGTCTTGGTACCTTTATATTTTTCCTGGCAACCAACAAAGGTGAATTTCGCTCATATATGATATTAGGCGAAATTATTGGTTGGATATTTTATTATCTGTCTTTCGGGCTTGCCGCAAAAAGCTTTACCGATGCTTTTGTAAAGGCAATTCACACTGTTTTTAAATTCGTTTTTAAGATTATTTCTGCACCGTTTTTATTTATTTTTAAGGTATTTTTGAAAATAAAAGAAAAAATATCCATAATTTCTCAAAAAGTTACTAAAAAAATGCAGAAAAATCGTAAAAAACACTTGCAAAAACTACGGTTATATGTGTATAATTTATTAGGTATATTAAAAGGCAACGGATTGTCAAAAAAGAAAGGTGGCTGTAACAATGCAGGGCAACAAGAAAGCTCGTAGAAAAAACAAAAAAGTAAATTATTTAATGACTTTAGTGTTCACTGTTGCAGCAGCTTTAGCAATTTATTTTGCTGTTTCTTTCTTCTCTGCTTATAAAGAGATAAATGAGAAAAAAGAAGAGTTGGCAAATCTTCAGACTCAAAAAGAAGAACAAGTACAGCTTAATAAAGATATTGAAAAAACAATAAAAGAAAATGACGAAGCCGCAATTGCTGAAAAATATGCAAGAGAAAACGGATATGTCAAAACAGACGAAAGAGTTTATATTGACATAACTCCGGGTACATAATTTTATATTATAATCTATTTTAAAAAACGAGGTAAGTCTTTCATGGCAGTAGAAATCGGCGAAATCTTAGACGGTAAAGTTACCGGCATTACAAACTTCGGAGCATTTGTTGAACTCCCGGACAAATCAACAGGTATGGTACATATTTCTGAGGTTTCAAACACTTATATTAAAGATATTCACGAAAAATTATCTGAAAATCAGGAAGTTAAGGTTAAGGTAATTGATATTAACGAAAAAGGCAAAATTGCACTTTCTATAAAAAAAGCTCTTCCACCTGAAGAAGCTCCTGCACCTAAAAAGACTTATGATAAACCAAAAAAGAGTAGTCAACCACCAGTCTGGAATGGTACTCCTAAAAACGAGTCTGAAAATATGTCTTTTGAAGATATGTTAGCTCGTTTCAAAACAAGGAGTGACGAAAGAATGAGCGATTTAAAGAAAAACACAGCGGCAAAAAGAGGTAGTTCTACACCTCGTCGTGGTGGCGGAACTCAACGCGGATTCTGATTTTTTATCACACGATAAAAGGGTCTGTAAAAAACGCAAGTTTTTTGCAGACCCTTTTAAAATTTACGGAGGTTGAAAATTATGCGTGAAATTGATGTTTCAATAATAGAAAAAGCAGTAGAAGAGCTTTTTATTTCTGCAAATGCAGAATTACCATCTTCTTTAGAGAATTTAATAAAAGCCTCAAAAGAAAAAGAAACAAATGAAACTGCAAAAAATATCTTTTGTGATATGTGTAAGAATTTAGATGTGGCAAGAGAAAATGAAATTCCTATTTGTCAGGATACCGGAATGGCTGTTCTTTTTATTGAGATAGGACAAGATGTGCATTTTATAAACGGCAGTTTAAATGATGCTATAAACAATGGTGTAAGAAAAGCATATCTTGATGGTAAAATGCGTTGCTCAATTGTAAAAGACCCTATTCTTCGTGGCAATACAAATGACAACACCCCTGCACTTATTCACTACTCAATTGTTGATGGTGACAAAGTAAAATTAACTGCCGCACCCAAAGGCTTTGGCAGTGAAAATATGAGTAAAATTAAAATGTTCACTCCATCTGCAACAGAAGAAGATATTATAAATTTTGTTGTTGACACAGTTAAAACTGCTGACGCAAACCCCTGCCCTCCTGTCGTTTTAGGTGTTGGAATTGGCAGTGATTTTGAAGGCTCGGCAATCCTTTCAAAAAAAGCACTCACACGTGATATTGCTATTTCTAATGAAAACGAATATTATAAAGCGTTAGAAGAAAAAATGCTCAAAGAAATAAATAAATTGAATATTGGTGCGCAAGGCTTCGGTGGTGATATTACCGCTTTAAAAGTAAACATTGAAACTGCACCGACTCACATTGCAGGACTTCCTGTTGCGGTAAATGTTGGGTGTCATGTGACAAGACATAAAGAGATTGTTATATAATAACAATACTAATGATTTGCCTAACGGCATTATATGGCAAATCAAATCATGTGAAACAATTCATGCATTTATGCAATTCATGGCGTAAGCCAAATCATTTTAGTATAAAGCAACAAACCACTCGAAAACACAAGTTTTTCGAGTGATTTTCTTTTTATATGGAATTCATTATCATCTCCACCACAAACACCGCTACGCACGAGAAAACTGCAACCTGAACAAGGCTTCGTTTAAATAATGCCGCAACTACGGCAACTACGAAACCGACTATTGCACTTATATAAGAATTTGTAGCATAAAAACAAGCAGGTACTGTCATTACGCTTAAAACTGTATATGGCACATAGTAAAGAAATGATAAAATGTATTTATTCTTAATCGGCTTATTTACAAGTACTAATGGTACCATTCTGACAAGATATGTAACCCCTGCCATAACTAAAAGATAAATAAAAAATTTGGTGTTATCCATTATTTTCCACCTCTTCTTTTATTTCTTCAATAGTAATTGGCTTTATAAATGCAAACAAAGCACTTGCTACAACTGCACATATTATTACAGTAAAGCCTGTCGGAACTTCCTTTAAAACAGGTGCGTAGTAAAAAATGCAACTTAATACAATTGATGTTGCAACGCAGAGTGCAGTCCATTTTTCCTCTTTAATAACAGGTACTACAATTGCAATAAACATACCATAAATTGCAAGACCTAACGCAGAAATTACTATTTCAGGTAAAATATTACCCGCAATAGCACCTGTTAATGTACCTGACACCCAACCTATTACCGGTGTTAAAATTAACCCTACCATATATTTAAAACCGACTTTTTCTTTGTTAGAAGATGCAACTGCAAAAATCTCATCGGTATTACCGAATGCAATTAAAAATCTGTGGGGCATTTTAACACTTTTTCCGAGTTTTTGTGAAAGTGATACCGACATTAAAGAATATCTGGAGTTTATCACGAGCTGTGATAATATAAGCTCAATTATAGTACCACCGCCAACCATTATAGGCACTGCCGCTAATTGCCCCGCTGATGTTAAATTTGTAAGAGAAATTAAAACCGCCTGTAATACCGAAAGACCGTTTTCAACAGAAAATATCCCGAACGCGAATGATACCGGAAAATACCCGACACAAATCGGAAACCCTGCTTTTATCCCCTTTTTAAAACTGTTTATTTCGTTCATAACCTGACCTTCGTTTTTGTTTTAATTATAAACATATTTTAACATATATTCTATATTTTTCAAGCAAAACTTCCTACTTGCAACTACGTTTAAACGTCAAATCAAAACTCAAATCTAAAAGCCATTTGATTTTATCTTCATCTACACTACCGTCAAGACAAACTGAAATCCAGTGGGTTTTACTCATATGATACGCAGGGAAAACACCTGTTTCAGTTGTCACATTCATAATCGGATCGCATTTTAAATTTACGACATCAATTTTTTCAGTTGAATCAAGTCCTAATTTATCTTTTGTAATATTCATAACAACCGCAAACCACTTTTTATTATTATCGTGTCGAAAAACTGCAAATGACGGCGAACTCGCCCACGGGTATTCAGGCAAAACACCGTATTTTTCTTCTATAAATTTCTGGAAATCTTCCCTGTTCATTTTCTTAACCTTTCAAATTTTATAGACTGACAGTATCAAATTTTAATTAAAAATTGAAAATGGAGAATTGAGAATTTCGGAACTGCGTTGGCATTATATTATATAAAAACAACTACATTCTTTCATTTTCAGATTTATAGATAATCTTCAAATGAGAGAATGTAGTTTTTGTTATAAATTTTATAATACCGACCGCAGGTCCCTCAATTTTTAATTTTTCATTCTTAATTTTTAATTATTTTGAGGCTCTGAACTTCTTGATTGCTTCATCATATTCCTTCATACTTTCTTCTGTCGGAATATATTCTTTTCTTTCTGTATTAGCAATTGTTGGTGGGTTACCCTTTGAATCATAGCAAGGTGTCAAGAAGTCATTTTCCCACTTCTTTCTGTCTTCTTCTTTTCTGAAGTCAGGAATATCATAAGGTGTACCATATTCCATAGCACTTCTGTGACCGAGAATTGCAACTGAAGCCATTGTTGTTGCAAAATATTCGTCAAACATAGGCTTTCTGTTTTCACGGATACTGTTGAAGAATTCACGAACAATGAAGAAGTCGCCACCGCCGTGACCAGCTTTTTCTGCTGCTTCTTTTGCTTCTGGTTCAAAATCAGCTTCGTAACTTGATACTCTCTCCATACCTTCCGGAGTATGTTCTTCATTAAATGAAAGAAGAACCTTACCATCTTCTGCACGAAGATTTTCAATCTGACCCAATTCACCGCAAACTCTGTAAGTATTAGCGTGACCGCCGAAGTGTGACCAGCCTGTTACACGGAATACAGAATCATCATCATTAAGACAAGTAACAACCGCACTTCTGTCAGGCAATCTCCAATAAAGACTACCGCCGCCATTTTCTTCATTAAGTGGTCCGAAAATTGGCATTGCAGTTACTCTTTTTGGGAATGCACCAGTAATATACATAAGTGGACCTAAAGAGTGAGTAATATAATAAATTCGTGGGATATGATATCTCCAGTGCTTTGAAGACGGGCAATATTTATTTATATCCTCCTGTTTAAGAATAGGATGATTATATTCACCCTCTGCAAATAAAGCTTTACCCAAAACACCTGACTGATAAACTTTTCGCATTTCCTGATTAAATTTCATAAATGGATAGTTTTCAGCAATCATATAGTAAGCGTTGCTTTTTTCAACTGCTCTGACTAAAGCTACACCTTCGCCCATTGAAATATTTGAAGTACATTCACTTAAAACGTGAATATTCTTTTCTAATGCTTTAATAGCATACGGAGTGTGCTCGTGGAAATAGTTGCAAAGGAAAACTGCCTCTAATCCCTCGTGATTTATAAATTCATCAAAATCTGTATATGTAGCAATACCCTCGTGGTCTTCTCTTGCTTTTTTGAGTTTTTCTTCATCAAAATCGCAAACAGCAACAACTTCACCATTATTTGCTTTTACTCCGTCGTAGAAACCGCTACCACGACCTAACCCGAATATACCGAATTTAATTTTTTTCTCCATAGTAATACCTCCATTGGTAACATAAAATCAGCAATTCTATTTTATCACATTGTTAAAATTTGTAAATACATTTTTCCAGAAAATAAAAATTATTTTGTTGGTATTGGTCTGTGTTTTGCAGTAAATTCTGAAACTTCAATCTTTATTATTCCCACAACAGATGCTAACTTTTCATTAAACTGAAAATCCATATTCACCTGTGTTTTCATTAAAACAGAAAGTGCTTTTTGCTTTTCTTCAGAATCTTCAATAATTGTTGCAATACCTTTACCCATAAGTGAAGAATAACTTAAACCATATTTACAGGCTACATCACCATCAAACGGAATTAAATCACATTCCATTTCAAAAAACACTTTAGGATTTTTTCTTATAATATCAAGTTTTCTGCCTGTTGTAGCGCCATGAAGCCAAATAGTAAGTTTCTCATTTACGTAAGTGTAGCCGTAATTCATAGGTACAACATAAGGCTCGTCACCATCAACCATTCCTAAATGCACTATTTTTGATTTATCTAAAATCTCAATAACTTTATCAATATCTGTAATAAGTTTTTCACGTCTTGTTAAACCGTTCATAATTTCACCTTTTATAAGATTATCAATCAAACATACCCATTATTTCCTGTAAAAGTGTTGAAATAGCATCCATAAGATGTCGGAGCATTTTCATTTCAAAAATTTCAAACTGATAAGGAGACTCTGTCTCTATGCCAGTACCACCATAACAACCAATATTTGTACTTGTAATTTCATTACCGAAAAAGTCTGTTGTTACATCATCTTCAATTTCAACCCCTGCCCCAATAAGCGGTGAATCATCTTTAAGTATAAAGCTATTTATATCAGAAGCCTTTTTACCTACAAAACCAGGGTTAATATTTAAAGAATCAGGATCAACGAGTGGTGACATTGCATTGTAATAACAGTTGTTGTCATAAGCATTACCTCGCTCGTCAAGCGGATCGAAATCATAAGCAAAATGGTGACCATCTTCAAGAACAAATATATTATTTGCAACGTATGAGTTATACATATTTTTTAATTGAAAATCAGCGCAGTTTATAATTGTGTTGTTGTAAAAACTAAACTCATGTTCACCGCAACTACCTACTGCAGTTGTTGAACGACCTTTGTTGTCATTTACAGAAAGACAGTAACGCACTGTGTTTCCGTGATGACCGCTATAATTAGGGTTGTTACACATAAAACGAACATTATCGTGAGAATAAATATACTGATAAGTGCAGTTATTTGTATGAGAGTCAAAGTCAACTGCCATACCGTCACCAACATTTTTCTGACCTGCTATTTCACAGTATTGAATAGTACTGTTTTCGCTACCCCAGAACCACATTGCCGCAGTAAAATATTCAATTTCGCCGAGTTCGTCAATGCCCTCGCCCTGACAACAGTTTATTGCACGGCAATTTGTAACCAAAGCACCGTCACACATACCAACTATAACTGCTTCAGCATCCATCTCGTGAAAATAGCAATTTTCAATGAGTAAGCCCTCGTTATAAACAGGGTCAATTTCTTCTTCAGTTTCACACCAAGGGAGTTGCTGGTCATTCCACGAACCCCAAATCATAAAACCGTTAGCACAGTTATACACTTCACAGTTTCTTATTGTAAGGTTATTCACAGCATATCTTGACCTTGCAGGAAGACCTTTAACCATAACTGCCGCTCTACCGACTGCCGCACCGTTTGTGTTATCATCACGGCTATGAACCTTGTAATTCTGCATATCTTCAAAATAAACATTATCAATAATAATGCCTTCAGAAGTCTGATTTAATGTATCAATCCAGATACCGCCACCATTAGGTGCTTTAATATGTAAATCTGAAATTGTTACATAAGAACAGTCAAAAAGGCGAAAAACCTCTGTTTTTTCATCTGTTTTTAAAATTGCTCTTTCGCCCTCACCATAAGAAGATATAACAACAGGATTTTCTTTTGTACCATTACAGGTGAGCAATACAGCGCACTCGTATTCACCACCATTTTTAAATAAAAAGTGTGTACCCGGACCTATCTCAAGGTTTTTAAGTCCATCAATTGTTTTTATAGGGTTATTTATATCTGTACCGCTGTTTCTATCATCACCATTTATAGCATCAAAATAGTAATAATTTTTAGAATTTCCTAATGCAAAAGCAGAAACACTGACACTACTTAATACAACAATAAGTGCAATTACTAAACATAAAATTTTATTTAATTTCTTCATAGCTCGACTATCCCCTTATGGTAATATATTCCCTGCAGAACGGTAAATTTCGTACCATTCCTCACGGGTGATTTTTATTTCAGTTGATTTAATGCAATCTTTAAGTCTTGTTAAATTTGTAGTACCTGTAACAGGTTGCATTTTTGCAGGGTGACGAAGTATCCAACTGAATGCTATTGTAGTTTTTGAAACACCATATTTTTCGCCGATTCTTTTAAGTGTTTCGTTAAGCTCAGGGAATTTTTCGTTGTCTATATAACAACCTTTGAAAAATCCGTGTTGCATTGGTGACCACGGTTGAATTGTAATATTATTAAGTCTGCAATATTCTATATTCCCCGCATCTCTGTTTACACCTGCGTCATTCTGCATATTTACATTCACACCAAAATCAATCATAGGTGTGTGCATAACACCAAACTGCAATTGATTTGCACAAATCGGAACATTTAAAGAATTTTGCAAAAGTGCCATCTGATGAGGATTTTGATTTGAAACACCAAAATAACGGACTTTACCAGAGGTTTTTAAATAATCAAATGCCCTTGCTACTTCCTGGGGCTCCATAAGAGCATCTGGTCTGTGGAGAAGTAAAACATCTATGTAATCTGTACCAAGTCTTCTGAGGCTTCCATCAACAGAATTTATAATGTGGTCGTAAGAAAAATCGAAAAAACCTTTGCGGATGCCACATTTAGTCTGGATTAAAAGTTTTTCTCTATCTAAAGATGCAATCGCTTTACCGAAAACTTCTTCACTTTTACCACCACCGTAAATATCTGCATGGTCAAAAAAGTTTGCCTCATTACTCAAAGCAGTATCAACAAACTCTGACACTTCTTTTTCGGTTTTGTCACTTATTCGCATACAACCGACTGCAATTGTCGGCACCTTTATCCCACTTTTACCAAAGTCGATACTATACACTCTAATCCCCCTATGCAAAAAATTTAATTAAATAAAGAATAATCATATGAACAGGGTAAAAGGCGTAGAAACCATACTGCATAATTTTGCTTGAACGCCCTTTTTTACCACCATAAAGCCAGATTGGTATAAGAGCGAAAACTGCAAAGCCCTGTGTTGGAATTTCAAATATTTTGCCGAAGATTTCAACAGGCACAACCTGACCCTCGAAGAATACAATATTTATAAGTACCATTGCTACTAATTGAGCAAGAAATGCAAAAGGGAAATCTCTTAAAACATAGAACATTACGACCATTAAAAAACCCGAAAATCCGTAATCTACAAAACCTAAAACAGAACCAACACAAATAAGCAATAGCCATAATACAGATAATGCAACGTTTTTCGGTGTATGATTTTTCTTTAAATTATCTATTACATATATGGCAAGTAACCCTAAAAGAAGCGTAAATAATACATTCTGGTGATATGGGTTAAACCATCTACTACTATAAAAAAGATTAAATGGAATTTCTGTAATTACTGCAAAGCCCAAAAGTCTTAATGCATATTTCTTGAAATTTGAAGTATGTACAAAGCCCTCTGCAATCTGAAAAGCAAAAATCGGGAAAGCCATTCTGCCAATGTAAGTCATCCAGTTACCAAAGCTCATATAAGTCGCCCAAATATGGTCGCTTAACATAAGTAAAATAGCCACTATTCTTAACATATTTGCGGTTAATCCACCGAATGGAAGCTTTTCAACAGGCCTGTTTTTGGGTAGTTTCAGTTTTAATGATTCACTCATTTTTTGCCCTCTTTTCTATCTGATTTTTGCTATTGCTATAGAGTCAGAAGAAATGATTTCAGGATTTCTTCATTGGATTTTAAATCAAACCGTAAGTCTCCACTTTTGCTGCATTATAACACACGGTTCTTCTTCAGAATCAGTTGCGTAAAAAACAGTAATCAAATCACCATCGGGAAGCTCAACTGTTGTAGGATAGCCTATGTCATCACTTACTATATTTTCATAAAGGCGAATATCCTTTTCCCATGTTTCGCCGTTATCAGTACTTATCATAACCATAATTCCGTAAGGCTGCTTTCTTCTTCCGTAAGTAGAAATAAGTACACCTGAACTTAATAAAAACAAGTGTGGCGGTGCTCCGCCATCTTTTGGGAGAATCATTTCCGGCTCAGTCCAGGTTTTACCACCATCATCAGAAATACTCTGAAAAACAGTAAAAAGTTTTTCTTCCCCACCGTCAAAAAGCTCTCTGTTTTCTGCACGGATATGGCAGATAAGTCTGCCATTTGGTAATTCGAGCATATGTGGCTCATTAAGAACAACATTTTTATCAGACGAAATAATTTTACCAACAAGCTCGGTTTCACCGGTTTCTGTATTAAGACGACGAATTTCAATACCCGCAAAAATATCCTCGAAAACTGTACCCGCCCATAAAACAGTACCATCACGAAGTTCTATAGGTCCGTGTGGAGATGTTATTGGTGAGTGGTGAATTTCGCCGAATGTTGCACCACAATCCTTGCTTATTCTGAAAAGTGCACCAAGATATTTTTTCTCATCACTTGGGGTAATTGTATCTATATAACTTTGAACATAACTATTTTCTTTGTTATGTTCTCTTTGCATTTCAGCAGAATTATTGAAAGTAGTAAAAACAACTCCACTCTCACCAAACGGGCAAATCCCCGCATCTCTGTCATCAAGAGGTGTGTCGATAACAGGTGCCGGAAGTGTGTATGTTTCACCATTATCAGAACTATATGAAACAACAGACTTACCAAAAGGACAGATATGCTCCAATCTGTAACCGGAAGCCCCTACAGCTATTTTTCCATTTTGCAAACGAACCGCAGTAGGCCATGCAAAATAACCGTGTTTACTGTGCGGATTTGACATTATTACCTTCGGTTTCCCAATAATTTCTATTTCCATTTTATTCCCCATAATATATTAAATCATAATTATTATGTTAATATTATAACACTGTATATTGCTATTTGCAACCAAATTAAATGCTGTACAAACACAAAATGCACCGCAGGAGCCATTCATGCCGTAAGGCAATTTATGGTGAAACCAAATCATGCCTAAAGGGCATTTCATTAAATAAAAATATCCGCCCATCTTTCGATGGACGGAATTTTTTGTATTAGGAATTAGCCTTTAATAGTTGCCTGTGAGGCAACGAAGAAATGCAGGAGATTATTAGTTCTTTTTAACAATCAGTTCTAACAATAAAATGCAAATCCTTGCAGTTATAGTCGTTAACTTTTTGCAAGAGATTGCTTTTAAAGGAATTTATGTTCACATCAAGATGCTCAAATTCATCAAAAGACGCACCACTGTCGCCAATAAAAAATTCTATTTCTTCTGCTGACTTGAGTATTTCGTTTGATATATCTACAAGTACACCCATTCTTTTATCAAAAGGAATATGATTTTGAATTCCATTGAAATAACAATTATCAGGCAAGAGAAAAATCTCACAATTATCAAAGTCTTTATTATCTGAAATACTAAAAAACTGTTTTTCTTCATTAATATATTTTTTCAGAAATGGTTCAATATAATCGAATTCAAAAAAACACGCCAAATTATTTTCTTCCAAAATATTTATAATTATATTTTTACATTCTTTCAAGGATTGCAAATTAATAATTCCGATGCAAAATCTACTCATTTTTTATCACCACTTTATTAAATTATAGCATACTGAATAAACATTTACAATAAACAAAAACCCTTGGATTTCTCCAAGGGGATTTGTTTTAGTTATTCACTATTCCGAATAATTCAGTTAATAATTATTTATGTTAGTGATATTCCGACAGTGTCGGAGTGATATTTTCGCGTTGCGAAAGTGATATTAAAGCCTAAAGGCTTTAGTGATATTGTATTCGCCTTTAAAACTTGCGAAGCAAATATCACTCTTTTTTTAGAATAGCTCGCCGTTGGCGAGGTATTCTAAAAAGAATATCACTGCGAAGCAATAGAACTCGCCGAAGGCGAATACAACTTCAAGGACAAATTTCCATAAAAATAACGCCTTCGGTTTCCCGAAGGCGTATATTTTTATATTTGGAAATTAGTCCTTGATAGCTGCCTGAGCTGCTGCAAGACGAGCGATCGGCACGCGGAATGGAGAGCAAGAAACGTAGTTGAGACCAATTTTGTGACAGAATTCAACTGAAACAGGGTCACCACCGTGCTCACCGCAGATACCGTAGTGGAGGTTTCTGCCGCTTGCTTTACCCTTTGAAACTGCCATTTCCATAAGAGCACCAACACCGTTTTGGTCGAGCTTTGCAAATGGGTCGTTTTCAAAGATTTTTGCATCATAGTAAGCTGTAAGGAACTTACCAGCATCATCACGGCTGAAGCCGTATGTCATCTGTGTTAAGTCGTTTGTACCGAAGCAGAAGAAGTCAGCATTCTGAGCGATTTCGTCAGCTGTGATACAAGCTCTTGGGATTTCGATCATTGTACCAACTTCATATTTGAGGTCAGCGCCTGCAGCTGCGATTTCAGCATCAGCAGTTTTAACAACGATATCTTTAACATATTTAAGTTCTTTAACTTCGCCAACGAGTGGAATCATGATTTCTGGAACAAGATTCCAATCTGCATGAGCTTTCTTAACGTTGATTGCTGCACGGATAACAGCCTTTGTTTGCATTGCTGCAATTTCAGGATATGTTACTGCAAGACGGCAACCACGGTGACCCATCATTGGGTTGAACTCATGGAGAGAAGCAATAATAGCTTTAATGTCTTCAACTGATTTGCCTTGAGCCTTTGCAAGAGCTACAATGTCAGCTTCTTCAGTAGGAACGAACTCATGAAGAGGTGGGTCAAGGAAACGAATTGTAACTGGGTTACCTTCGAGTGCTTCGTAAAGTTTTTCGAAGTCGCCTTGTTGATATGGGAGAATCTTTTCAAGAGCTGCTTCTCTTTCTTCAACTGTATCTGAACAAATCATTTCACGGAACGCAGCGATTCTGTCTGCTTCGAAGAACATGTGCTCTGTACGGCAAAGACCGATACCTTCTGCACCGAGTTCACGAGCTTTTTTAGCATCAGCAGGAGTATCAGCATTTGTACGAACTTTAAGAGTTCTATATTTATCAGCCCACTCCATAATTCTACCGAATTCACCAGCGATTTCAGCATCTACTGTTGGGATGATACCATCGTAGATAGCACCTGTTGAACCATCGATTGAAATGTAATCGCCTTCGTGGTATGTTTTACCAGCGAGTTCGAATTTTTTGTTTTCTTCATCCATTTTGATTTCGCCGCAACCAGATACACAGCAAGTACCCATACCACGAGCAACAACAGCTGCGTGAGATGTCATACCGCCACGAACTGTGAGGATACCCTGAGAAGCTTTCATACCTGTAATATCTTCTGGTGATGTTTCAAGACGAACAAGAACAACTTTTTCGCCTCTTGCGTTCCAGTTTTCTGCATCTTCTGCTGTGAAAACAACTTTACCACAAGCAGCACCAGGAGAAGCACCAAGACCTCTACCAGCTGGTGTAGCAGCTTTAAGAGCAGCTGCGTCAAATTGTGGGTGGAGAAGTGTGTCAAGGTTACGTGGGTCGATCATTGCAACAGCCTTTTTCTCATCGATCATGCCTTCGTCAACGAGGTCACAAGCGATTTTAAGAGCAGCTTTTGCAGTTCTCTTACCATTTCTTGTCTGGAGCATATAGAGTTTACCAGCTTCAACTGTAAATTCCATATCCTGCATATCTCTGTAGTGATCTTCAAGAGTAGCACAAACTTTTTCAAATTGTGCGAAAGCATCTGGGAATTTTTCAGCCATCTGAGCGATTGGCATTGGTGTACGAACACCAGCAACAACGTCTTCACCTTGTGCGTTTACAAGGAATTCACCCATAAGACCTCTTTCACCTGTAGCAGGGTCACGAGTAAATGCAACACCTGTACCACAGTCATCACCCATGTTACCGAAAGCCATAGCCTGAACGTTAACAGCTGTACCCCATGAGTAAGGGATATCGTTGTCACGACGGTAAACGTTTGCACGAGGGTTGTCCCATGAACGGAAAACAGCTTCAACAGCACCCATAAGTTGTTCTTTTGGATCTGTTGGGAAATCTTTACCGATTTTTGCTTTGTATTCAGCTTTGAACTGACCTGCTAATTCTTTAAGGTCTTCTGCTGTAAGTTCGATGTCCTGAGTAACACCTTTTGCTTCTTTCATTTCGTCGATGAGTTGCTCGAAATATTTCTTACCAACTTCCATAACAACGTCTGAATACATCTGAATAAATCTTCTGTAGCAGTCCCATGCCCAACGAGCATTACCTGATTTTGTAGCCATAACGTTAACAACGTCTTCGTTAAGACCGAGGTTGAGGATTGTATCCATCATACCAGGCATAGATGCACGAGCACCTGAACGAACTGAAACGAGAAGTGGATTTTCTAAATCGCCGAATTTTTTGCCTACAACGCCTTCCATTTTAACGATGTATTCCATAATCTGAGCCTGGATATCATCGTTGATCTTTCTGCCGTCCTCATAGTATTGAGTACAAGCCTCTGTTGAAATTGTAAAACCTTGAGGAACAGGAAGACCTATGTTAGTCATTTCTGCAAGGTTAGCACCTTTACCGCCGAGAAGTTCACGCATTGAAGCGTCGCCCTCGGAGAATAAATAAACGTACTTTTTGCTCATAGTTTACCTCCAAAAATAAATTATTGATATATTTGAGTAGCCGCTTTTTTTATTTTCTAAAATAAAGCAACATAACACCAAAAATGATTATACCAAAATTATACTTTTATTTCCATAGTATAAAAATAAAAATATAACAGAATAGTTTGTCGTTTTTTAGTCAACATAACTAAACAACGCAAATTTATTGTATTTTCACTCTATTTATTGATGTTCACCTTGTGTCAACGAAACAATTGAAATAAGGTTAAAGCCACCGTCTGCAGTTTCTTTTAACTTGATTTCCGCAAACTTGTCCGGTTGTGCAGGAGCAATTGTACCATCTGCTGAAACCTCTATATTATTTGTACCGATATAGCCTACCTTCATTGTAACAAGTCCACCTGTTTTAGAAACAGATTCAATTCTCGGAGTAAATGGTGGCACAACACCTGTAAGTGGTACATAATAACAATTTTTATTTGCATCATACTGAAATTCGTAGCCGTAGCCTTGTACTGTTGCATGAACAATCTGAACATCGTTACCAAACCATCTTCTGAAGTATTGCTCAACATCTGCAGCGGGCACTATAAGACCTGACTCTGTAACATCATATTCGTCAGTTTTTACTCCGTCCGTAAGTAAAGAACAAACTGCAATATTAAGCAAATCGTCAAAATCTGCTTTTGTTATATCTGTGAACGGGTCAGGGTCAATGCCTACAACCCAGGTAAGATATTCAGCATAAGCCGAGTAATCATTTTCTGCAGTAGCATTCTGAGAAATTGCATTTTTTACAAAAATATCGACAGAAACGATACCAATAACAGCAAAAATTATAACAATCAAACCAATAATAAATGGCGCTTTTTTCTTTTTTTCTTTGACCTCGATTTCCTGCACGAGTTGTTCGTTCATATCGCTCACTTTTTCTCACCCTTTCAAGTGGTTTACCTTTCTATTATATTATATTGATGGGGTAATTGCAAGAAGAAAATACAGAGCCTTTTAAAGTGCTGTATGCTGAGTGATGAGTGATGAGTTAAGGAAGTCCTGCGGACTTGATTATAATTATTTATGAATAAAAACAACTACATTCTATCATTTGTACCAGTGGTCAGTGAGTCAGTAAGTCAGTGGTCAGGAATATAATAAAAATTATCCTTTCATTTAAGTTTCGTAAACTAAAAATGATAGGATGATTTCGCTCACTTCATCGTAGGGGCTGACCTGTGGTCGCCCGCAAGTAGTGTAGTAAGATTTATATTATAGAAAAGTAAGTGAGAGTAATAAACCAACAACTTGCGAAGCTAAAGCAACTTTTTCAAAAAATCTCGGCTTCGCGTTCAATTCATTTATCTCACTCGATTGGTTAATTTTAAATTTAAATTTATTCCGATACTGCGGGCAACCACAGGTTTGCCCCTACCATAGAGGGAGTTAATTTTTTGTTTCATTTATAATGCTAACGCAGTTCCAAAAATCCCGAATTACGCATTCCGAATTAAAATAGCGTCGCAGACCCTTAACTCAGCACTTAACATTAAAAAAGCACCATCGTTTTTCACGACAGTGCTTTTAAAATCATTTTATTTAACTGCTGTTACAAGCTCAATAAATGCTTTTGTAAATGTTGAACCTGATTTTTTGCTGATTGCGTTTACTTCTTCATTTTCACCGATAAGTGAGTGATATTCGTTATCTGCAAGAACATAACCACCCTGGTCGTTTGCAAGACCAAATACTAAAACATTGTCGCAATCTGTAATATCCTTAAGTGCAGGATAATCCCAAGATGTACCGTCCCAGCTTTCTTCAGGTGTCGCTGTGCCGCCATAGAAAAGGCTTGGTTCAAATTCACCTGGTGCAAAGAATACTGCAACTTCGTTACCGAGTTCCATATAACCTACTTCAGATGCGAGTATATAATCTTCACCATCTTTAACAACAACTGCACCTAAAATACCTTCACGGCAAGCAAGTGTAAGAATACCATTGTCAACCGGAATCATAACTTCTTTGTGAGCAATATTAAGAACAGGATCAAGAGTGATTTCGTTATCAATAGCTCTTACTTTATCTGCAAGTGCATTTGCATAGTATTTAATGTTATTTAAATCTGATTCGCCCTCAACGTTTGTTAATTTGCCTTCTGTTGTAATTGCGAGCTCTGCACCCTGAACAAATACAACATTTGCGCCTTCTCTTTCATTGATGTTCTTTTCAATGTAGTAAGGATAGTCAGCTGAGAGAATGTCAGGACCTGCACCGTAACCTGTGCAGTGGATACCTGCTTCCAAAATCCATGTCTCTTCTGAACCATCGTTTGGTGTGAAGCGAAGTCTGTGGATATTTTCATCAAATGCCTGTGGGTCACGTTTATCTCTGATATATTCTTTGATATTAGCATAACCGTAGTTAAGAGTACCTTCTGTCATATCAGCTACTGCTTCTTCAACACAAGCAACTGTTGTTGTATAAAGATTTTCCATAAACTCCGGATTTTTAGTTACCATATAATCATCAAGAAGGTTTTCGCCAAACACAGCACCTGTACCCGCGTTACCTGTATTTGTAATAAGTGCTTTAAGAAGCGGAACGTTCATACCAAGTGTATCAATACAAGAGTGTTGGTGAAGAACTGAAACATTCATACTGATGATATTGTTTGCTTCAGCAAATTCCTGAAGTCTGCCACGAATAACTTCAACGTCACCTCTTGCAAAACCGAAGCCGTCGATTACTGCGTGAACAACTGTGCCACTTACACCATCACTTAAAGCATAAACTCTTACTCTCTGGTCATCGTATACAGCTCTTGGAACTCTGCCTTCAAATACTTCGAGAGAACCTGCAAGGAAAAATTCGCCATTCATAATATTGAAATCTTCAATAAGAGAATCACTTGAATAACCAAGGCTCCATTTTGACTCTGCTTTTACAGAAGTGTCAAAGCTGTCTTCACCTTTGTAGAAATATTCTGCTACATAAGATTCCGGATTGTCAAATTCATCCTGGAAGCCTGGCCAGAATCTGTTAAGATAAGTGAGAACATAGTGAATAAGGTCGTTTAAAACTCTGTTAAACACATTCTCAATGTTAATTTCTAATGTTTGTGGTGCAACTACTGAAGCAGCACTTGCAGGAACCATAAACACCGAAATTGAAAGTGTTAAAGCAAGGATAATTGCGACTAATTTTTTAGTCATTTAAAAGTCCCCCTTGAATAGTGAGATTTATAAACCGAGCACTTTCCAGCACTCAGTTTACTGCATTTTAATGCAATTTTACAGATACATTATATACCAACTTTTTTAAATATGCAATATCAAATTAAATTGCTACGCTTTCTTTGGCAGTTTTAGCCAATTCTTCTTCAATTATTTTGTTGATATTGTTGGGTCCTATATGACGATATGGACGGAATCTCAAGAAAAGATACATGGGAACTGCACCCAATGTATTAAGAATCATATCGCCCATAGTATCCATTATAGCAAATCGTGCCTCAAATCGCTCTGCATCAAGTGGAATAAGCATAAATACTTTATTCACATCGCCACCAGCTTCGGCAATTGCTTTTTGTAAATCCCAGTGTTGAGCATCGCCACCGAACCATTGGTCAAATACGAACTCGAAAAGCTCCCAGCCTGAAGCAAACACGAAACCAACACCCAAAGCGCAGAGTGCTGCAATTTTTGGTGGGCAAACTACCTTGTCACGAATCTGCATAGCACAAACCAATTCGTAACTGATAAATACCGCTTCAACACAACCCAATGCGTGAAGAACTTTGTCGAACATTGGTAATGCATAATATAAGTTCAAGTACGCACCGCCGAATGACGCACAGAAAAATCCAAAGATTGAAATATGCTGAAAATAGCGTGGTAATAATCTTGGGAATGTATTTTTAGGGAACATCTGACAAATTTCATAAGCAAACATACCCACTAAATTTGCCATCATTTGTAATGGTTGCATTGAACCTAAATTAGGGTCAATTGTAACAAGGCTTTTAATGATACCATAAATCATTAAACCTCTTAAAGTCCACCAATAAATATGTTCTATCGGCTTCATTCCTTTATAAAGTCTTTTAAAATAATCTTTAACCATATTATTTCTCCTTATGGCATAAAACACCATTCAATTTTATACTTCGTAAGCATAACAAATATAACACGGATTATAATTCTTTTCAAGAATTAAACATTAAAATAATCTTAATTTTCGCATTTTTCTCCAACTTTTTTCATTTTTTTGACACTCAAAATACAATTATAATATAATGAACTATTGAAAAATTTCAATAAATACTATATAATAGTCTGCGAATGATTTATTGGAGGGGTAAAAATGCCAAAAAGAGAAGGTTATATTTCCTGGGACGAATTCTTTATGGGTGCAGCAATGCTTTGCGCCAAAAGAAGTAAAGACCCTAACACACAAGTTGGTGCTTGTATTGTAAACTCTGAAAACAGAATAGTTTCTGTTGGTTATAACGGCTTCCCTGCAGGTTGTGACGATGATGTTTTCCCCTGGGAGCGTTCGGGTGAAGACCGCTACAACACAAGATATCTTTATGTTTGCCACGCAGAGCTTAATGCAATTTTAAATGCAAGAGGCACAAACCTTACAGGTAACAGACTTTATGTTGCTCTTTTCCCTTGTAATGAATGTGCAAAAGCAATTATTCAGAGTGGTATTACAGAGGTTATTTATCTTTCAAATAAATATAAAGATACACCAGAAACAAGAGCATCTAAAAGAATGCTTGAAGCAGCAGGTGTAAAGCTTACACAGTTAGTTCCTGAGAAGAACGAAATTGTTTTAGATTTCGACCCAAATAAAATTTAACCACTAGTCCCTGGTATATAATATCGCTTTGCGATTACATATAATAACAAATATTTTAAAATTGGAGTGTTAAAAATGCCATTAGTAAATGCAAAAGAAATGCTTACAAAAGCAAAGGCTGGTCACTATGCAGTTGGTCAGTTCAACATCAACAACCTTGAATGGACAAAATCTATTCTCCTTACTGCACAGGAAATGAATTCTCCTGTTATTCTCGGTGTTTCTGAGGGTGCAGGTAAATATATGTGCGGCTACAAAACAGTTGTTGGTATGGTTAACGGTATGATTGAAGAATTAGGAATTACTGTTCCTGTTGCTCTTCACCTTGACCACGGTTCATACGAAGGTGCAAAAGCTTGCATCGAAGCAGGCTTCTCATCAATTATGTTTGATGGTTCTCACTACCCAATCGACGAAAACATTGCAAAAACTAAAGAGTTAGTTGCTATCTGCGAAGAAAAAGGTCTTTCAATTGAAGCAGAAGTTGGTTCAATCGGTGGTGAAGAAGACGGCGTTGTTGGTGCTGGTGAATGTGCAGACCCTAACGAATGCAAAATGATTGCAGATTTAGGTGTTACAATGCTCGCTGCTGGTATCGGTAATATCCACGGTAAATACCCAGAAAACTGGGCAGGTCTTTCATTTGAAACTCTTGCAGCAGTTCAGGAAAAAACAGGCACAATGCCTCTCGTTCTTCACGGCGGTACAGGTATTCCTGCTGAAATGATTCAGAAAGCTATCAACCTCGGCGTTTCAAAAATCAATGTTAACACAGAATGTCAGCTTGCTTTCCAGGAAGCTACAAGAAAATACATTGAAGAAGGTAAAGACCTTCAGGGTAAAGGCTTTGACCCAAGAAAGCTCCTTGCTCCTGGTTCAGAAGCAATCAAAGCAACAGTTCGTGAAAAAATCGAACTCTTCGGTTCAAAGGATAAAGCTTAAGTATAACAATGAAAGCACTCTGCGAAAGCAGGGTGCTTTTTTGTTGGTGAAGAGGTAAGAGTGAAGAGCGAAAAGTTTCGGAACTGCGTTGGCAATTATAATTCGTAATGCGTAATTCGGAATTATTGTATGTAAAAAACAACCCGATAGTAGTTTTTAACTGCTATCGGGTATTTTGTATTATTCTTACCAATTTTTATCTTGATACGGTGTGTTTTCAACGCCTTTTTCTTGCAACTCTGTAACCATACGGTCAAGTGTACCTTTCCACATCTTTTTAAACCAGTTTGTATTGCCAAACCATTTTACAAGAGTAGGACTAATTGCATAATATGTTTTGATAAATGCTCTACCGTGCCAAGTTTCTGCGAGAGTATAGTCACGATAACGGCGAAGAGTCCAAACCTGTGGGCAATCGTATGAACCATAAACAGCAGTAGCTACATAACAACCACCAGATGATGTTGATGGTGATGATGGTTCGGGAACTGTAAACTCGGGATCGAGTTCCTTGATTTTTTGTGCATACTCTTGGATTAACTCTGGCTTAATTAATTTTTCTTTCGTTGCAATGGTAGGTGAAAACTCCCAATTTGCTATATCATATCTTGTACGTCTAATAGTAAGCAAACATTCCTTAATAATGCCTTCACTAATTTTTAAATCACTTTTAGATATTTCTTCAATTTTAGTTTCAAGAGGATTAAAAGCAATAACACAGTTTGCGATTGTATTTCCAGCCACATCACGCATTCTTTGGTACATATCTGCATTGACTTTTCCGACAGGATTAAAACTGTTTCCCCCTTCATATTGACGAAGCAGAGCAGCTCCTGAAGAAGCGATTCCCACGAGACGAGCAGCCGTTTGTGCTGTAATAGTTTTTAATCTCTCTGGAATTTCTTCTGTTTTGTCAGTTTTTATTGCCATATCATATGCAGAAGGAATTGTATTGCCAAGTTTGGCTGCCACAGAACCCGCTTGTGCATTAGTGAAGGATGTCATCTCTCCAAGATACGAATAAAAATAAGCTTCCCAATCATTAGGAACTTCATCAAGAATCTGTTTATAATACTCAGCAGCATGTTCAAGATCATCTACTTCCAAAGATTTTCTTGCACGCTCATAAAGATTAGCCATTTTTTTGCTGTTGTCAACTTCTATCATTAACTTTTGGGCCGCTTCTGTAGAATACTTACATCCACAATCTTGACACACGAAGAAGTCATCCTGTTTCATTAAGTCTGTGCCACCGCACATTTCGCAAGTTAATTGTTTCATTTCTAATTTCTCCAATTTCATTTTTAATATTTTAAATTTCGCAAATCAAAAACTGTAATTATTACTGTTTTATTTTTGATTTGTTTCCAAGATTATTTTCTTTAAAAATACAAAACGGTAAAAACGCTTAGCGTGGTTTTGTCAACTCATTAGAAATTTCATCAAATCTACTCTGGAGAGGAGAAAGTTTCTTTTGAAAATCAGATTTAACAACAGAAACCTTAGATTCAATTTCTTTCTTTGCTGCCTCCATTCGACTTTGTACAGCCTTTTTCTCGGTATTAGCTTTATCAATTTGTTCTTGAAGCGCATTTTTCTCCTTACCTTTGAATATGCCGAGAGATGATTTTTCATCTGTCAATTTTTTGATGCGTACGTCTATGTTATCAATTTCTGCTTTACCCGGGATACCAGCAATTTCTTTATTAAGAGATGCCAATTGATCATTCAAAGAAGTATTCAAAGCAGCTATTTGGGAATTGAGCTCCTCTTTTTCAGATTCGAGTGCTACTTTTTCAGTTACGTGCTCTTCCCAATATTCAGCAAATCTTTTTTGAGCTTCCTCTCTTGCAATACGCTCTTTTTCTGCTTTTTCAGCTACCTCTTTAGCAGCTATAGCAGCTTTAATTTCTTTGATTTTGGTTTCATATTGGTTAATCATAGTACGACGCGCATTCTTTGCCTCATTGGTGAGCGACCAATCTTTGTGCCAACTTTTCCCCCAACTGGTAAAATCATAGTCCCAAGAGCAAGAATCAATTGCCGCTTTATGCAAGAAAATTAAATTCTCATATCGCTGAATGTCACTCTCATCATCTTCGTCGCAAATAGAAATTGCTTTTTCAACAAGTTGGGTACAATATCCTATTCGCTCTATAAAATTTTGCCATTCATATTTGTTAGCTCTGTCATCAGAATCGTTTGGATCTCCATTATAGTCAGGCCATATAACATTTTTATACGCATCACAAACAGCGTCATTGATTTTATTAGCAACTGGAGCCATAATTTCAGCAATTGGAATAAGCGCGCCAGTTTGTGTTAAGAAAGTAATAACTGTGTTAAAAATTGCAGCTAAATCCGAAATAAATCCCGTTGACTCAGCTTCATCTGGCCATTTTGAAAAACGCTCTGCACGCAAAGAAATCATTGCTATAGAAAGACTTTTTATTTGTTCTTTTGCTTCTTCGATAAGTTCTTCTTTTTCCTCTTTTGGAGCATTATTGATTCCTTTAATAAAAGCATTAACACCTTCGTCAATACGTGAATCTTGCAAAGTACTCTGCCAAGCCGCAGCTTTGCCTTTTAATATCCAAGCCTTATAGTTTGTCGGATCAATTTCAATTATTTTATTACAATATGATTCTGCTTCTGCATTATTCCCTGCATCTCGTGCAGTTTGAGCCATTTCAAAATAGTTATCGATCATATGTGTATTGTCAACCATGACCGTACCTTTAATTTCTTGAACCTTTTCCTTCATTCTATTTGCACTATGCTCCATACCACAGCTATCACAAGAGGCGATTCCACCCGCTCCCATTACCAATTTACCCCCGCAAAGGTCACATACTAACGCTGCCATTATTATCTACTCCTTTTATTTTAAAATTTTTGTTTTTTTATTTCGCTCTGTAATGAGCGAATCAATGATAGTAATAATTTCCGCTTTATTTACTGCGCTTTTAAGTTCCTTTACCTTGTCAGTAATCTCTGATTCAATATCTGCAAGAGAATCATTGCTCATAGGATCGCTAAAACGAATTTTCTCGGCAAGTTTTGTGAGTGCCACTTTGGTATCGGAATCTGTTTCAGCACTTGCCAGCATTTCAACATCAACCTGAAGTGCTTTGATATAGAAAACTTTCTTTTCTACCTTCTCTTCAACACGGTTAACTTCTTCTCTGCCGGTTTCCGTTCCAATCAAGCAAATTGCCGAAATGCCAAGTATCAATGCACATACCACAAGAGCAATCCAACCTGCCGTTAATGGCAGTGCCATAAATACTGCAAATGCAATAATCTGAACGATTAAATATATAATTCCAACAGAGATTAACGGAATTCCAAGAAATTTACTTTTTAGAGTATCTGCACCTTTAAATGCGAATTTCCAAATAGCGATCTGCAAAGCAAAAGCAACAGCGGTAAATACATAAACAATCCAAAACGTTGCTGTTTTAGCTGTTGGAACTGCAAAAGCAATTACATTAAAAAGTACAAATGAAATTGCTAATACGGCATAAGCCATACCCTTATTTTTCTTCATTTATCAACCCTCCCTTTTACTGCCACATTTCGGACAGAATTTGCCGGGTTTAATAAACTTAAATCCGCAGTTGCTACAAACTTCGGGTGAGGATTGCGGTGTTCCACATTCATCGCAAAAAGTTGCACCGGGTGTTAACTCGGCTCCGCAGTTATCGCAGAAAGTGTTAGCGGATATTTGTGGTTCTGTTCCAATTCCTACAAAAGCACTATTTACAGCACCGCCAACCATTCCACCTACTGTTCCACCGATACCAGACATTACACCAAGTCCAATTCCCATATTGGTGAATTCACCAACGCCCTCATTTTGAGCGGCGTGTTCGGCTACGTCAAAGCCACGTTCTTGTTGGTATGTGTAACCCTCCGTAGCACGTTTTTGAGCCAAGGCTTGCGACTCAATGACTGTCTTTTGCGCTTCTGTCTGAGCATAGATAACATCAGTTTGCTGTTTCAACTTTGCTTCTGCTATATCTGCATACTGTCTGAAATGCAGTTCTTTGAATTTTTCATATTGAGGATCACCATCAGGCTTAACTATGGTAGTTACGAAAAAGCGATTTAGTGTTACACCGTATTCCTCAAAATCACCAAGTAATCGTGTCTGAATTCCTTTAGAGAAAACTTCAAGACTTTCATCAATTTCAAAAATATTGATAGCACTTGATTTCATCTCTTGTGCAATGTAGGTTTTAACCCTCGTCATAAGAAAAGCACGGAAGAATGTAGTGAGTTGATTTCTATCAAGAACGCGCTCAGTACCTACAAGTTTTACAAGCAATTTGCGAGAATCCTCCACACTAATTGTCATTTCACCAGATGCACCAATATATAATGGAAATTTGTAGGTAGGTTCTACATATTGAACCTTACTATCTGTCCCCCACCTAATAGCCATTTGCTCAGTTTTGTTAATAAAATAAACTTCGCAATGGAATGGTGTTTTGCCACCTGTCGGAATGTTAATAAACTTTCTTATTAAAGGAATATTTTGAGTTTCAAGTGTGTGCCGTCCGGGACCAAACAAGTCCAGAGCTTGTCCATTCATAAAGAATATAGCTTCCTGACTTTCGTGCACGATCAACTGAGTGGTCGTGTTAAAATCCTCGCACGGATGCTTCCATATAAATGTACTGTTATCGCCTTCATATTTAATAATTTCAGCAATACTCATACAAATCCCCCTTTTTTCGTCAAAAAAAGACAAAATTCTTATCTTTAACACAATTATATGCATAAAATATGTTAAAGTCAAGATAATTTCTTATCTTTAACATAAAATAAAGTGAGATGAAGTTTGTGTAAAGAAGGTCTTTGTTATGAAGATTTATGACTACAATGGAAAAAAGAATGTTTGTGGTGACAGAATTCACGAAGCAAGATGTAAATTAAGACTCACACAGAGCGATTTAGCCGCAAAGTTACAGGTTGCAGGAATTATAATTGAAAGAGACAGTATTTCAAGAATAGAAATAGGCACTCGTTTCGTTGCAGATTATGAATTACGAGAGCTTGCTAAAATTTTAAAAGTGACAGTCGATTGGCTTTTAAGTGACGATGAAGAAGGAAAAAATTAAGTTCTATCATTCAAGTTTCAAAAACTAAAAATGATAGAACTTTTTATTTTTATAATATTATAATCAGCTTTGCCCATTTAATTCCGAATTACGCATTACGAATTATAATTGCCAACGCAGTTCCGAAGTTATTATCTATTCACTATTATCTCTTATCTTGAATACAATGCATTCATGCATTGTATTCAAACTCTGTTGTATAAGTACCGCTTACGAACTCATACTCTTCGTCATCAAGATAGAGTGTTGCGTGGCTACCGTCCGGGATTGTGAAAGAGAATTCGCAGAGGTTACCCTCGCCTTTATATTCCCAGGAAGAAATGATTTCGCCATTCTTTGTTAAAATTCTTGCTTTTGCGTAGCCCAATTCTTTATTTGGTCTTGGTTCAAAAATAATGTGTTTATAACCGGGTTCGGTTTCATCCGGGCGGATACCTGCAACTGTGCTGAACATCCAGTCGCCAACTGCACCGTAAGCGTAGTGGTTAAATGAATTCATTTCAGGTGTTGCAAAACTTCTGTCAGGCTTCATACCATCCCAACGTTCCCACATTGTAGTAGCACCCATTTTTACTGAGTAAAGCCATGACGGGAATGTATCTTTGAGTAAAAGTTTATATGCTAAATCGTTTCTGCCAATATCAGTTAAAACGTGAAGAAGATATGGTGTACCGACAAAACCTGTTTTCAAGTGACCACATTCTTCAATATCTTTAACTAATTTTTTTGCTTCTCTTTCTCTGTCGTCTGTAAGATTAAAGTAGAGTGCCAAAACATTTGAAGTCTGGGTTTCGTGTTCAACTTTGCCTGTATTAAGATAATTCTTTCTGTACTGTTCCACAATTACAGGATATAATTCTTCATAATAAGAAACGTCTTTACCTATAACTTTACCCATTTTTATAAGTAAACTTGTTGAGTAAGCATACATTGCAGTTGCAATTAAATTCTTATCAGTAAATCCGCCTGTTGCTTCGTTACCTGCATCGAGTGAAAGCCAGTCGCCAAAGTGTTCACCTTTATCCCAACGACCTTTTTCTGAACATTCTGTTTCAATGAATTTAAGCCAATTAGTCATTGACTCCCATTGTTCTTCAATAATTTTTGTGTCATTATATGCTAAATACATCTGGTAAGGAACAATAATTGCAGCATCACCCCACGCAGCAGAACCGCCACCGTACCAACCTGCAGGAACAACATTACCTACCGCGCCATTTTCTTCCTGGTCAGCGGCAAGGTCGTGCAACCATTTTCTGAAGAATTTTTGTGTATTATAGTTAATTGAAGCAGTTCTTGCAAAAACCTGTGCGTCACCTGTCCAGCCCATTCTTTCATCTCGCTGTGGGCAATCTGTAGGAATATCGAGGAAATTACCTCTTTGTCCCCAGACAATGTTTTCATAAAGTTGTTGCACATCCTCGTGACCACAAGCAAAGAAACCTGTACGCTTCATATCAGAAAATACTACTACTGCAGTAAAGTTTTCTAACTTGATTTCATCATCATTAAAACCAATAAGTTTAATATATCTGAATCCCTGGAAAGAGAAATGGGGTTTATAAATCTGCTCAACACCATTTGATGTTACTTCAATTTCACACTTCGCACTTCTTAAATTTTCTGTGTAGAAGTTACCATCTTTATCTAAAAATTCAGCGTGTTGTAACATAAAGGTAGCACCTTTTCTTGCAGGAACAACCCACTCTACGTAGCCAGTAATTTCTTGCTTGAAGTCAATTACTTTTTCACCTTTTGGTGTAGTAATAAGTTCTGCGGCATCAAGACGCGCCATTTCACGAGTTTCTTCACCCTCTGTTTCAATAAGAATTCTTTTGTCAAGTGGCACTTCTTTTACAGTAAATTTATCTTCACATTCTACTGTAAAGTCAACTTTTTCACCATTATAAATATCTGAATAGAGAATATTGCTCTTCATACATTCCCATGTTTTATCTGTTGTTATTACTTCAATGGTATCATCTTCGTACTCAACAGTTAACGCAGCGATTACCGCAATTTCGTCAGCCTTTAAGAATGGTAATTCTTCATCTTTTCTGTTGTGACGACGACGTCCTGTACCCACTGCAATATCAATTGTGTTACACTCTTCAAGATATTTTGTAACATTGTAATTCTGGTATTGTAAACGAGTTCTGTAACTTGTCCAACCTGGTGCAAAAACGAATTTGCCTATTTTCTGATTATTTATATGTACTTCATAAAAACCTAAAGCACTGACAGAAAGAGTTGCTTTTCTCACTTTCTTATCTGCCCAGAAAATCTTTCTGAATACGGGGCAAACCGTGCCTAAATCTTCATTTTGTCTTATAAATTGAGCATTAAAAATATTATCCATAATTTTTCTCCTTTATTGACATTATACATTCTAAAATATATAATTATCAAAGATACATTTATATTATTATATTTTAATTAAAAAGACAATAGTATTGAGGTAATTTATGAAAAATCTTTCAGATATAAATGTCATTCGTTCCGTAATGGCAAAACACGGCGTAACCTTTAATAAAGGATTGGGACAGAACTTCCTTGTTGACCCCGAAGTTTGTCCTTCAATGGCAGAATATGCAGGACTTGACGAAAACACCTGCGTAATTGAAGTTGGCCCCGGTGTAGGTGTTCTTACCGCAGAGCTTGCAAAGTGTGCAGGCAAAGTATTGAGCTTTGAACTTGACGAAAGACTTTTGCCTGTTTTAGATGAAACTCTCAAAGATTTCGATAATGTTGAAATTATAAATCAGGATATTATGAAGGCTGATTTAGCTAAGCTAATAGAAGAAAAATGCAAGGGTATGAAAATTGCAGTTTGTGCAAATCTCCCCTACTATATTACTTCACCTATTATTATGATGTTTTTAGAAAGCAAATTGCCTATTGACTCAATAACTGTTATGGTTCAAAAAGAAGCCGCAGACCGTCTTTGTGCAGAGGTTGGCTCGCGTGACGGCGGTGCGGTTACAGTTGCAGTAAACTATTATGCAGAAAGCGAAATTCTTTTCTTTGTTCCAAAAGACTCGTTTTTACCACCACCAAAAGTTGACAGTAGTGTTATAAAATTAACCTTACGAGATAAACCACCTGTTGAAGTAAAGAATGAGGAATTTTTCTTCAAAGTGGTTAAAGCAGCATTTTCTCAAAGAAGAAAAACTGCTGAAAATTCTATAAGTGCAGGTCTTGGAATTCCGAAAGCAAATGTTAAGGTTGCTTTAGAACAAGCAGGCCTTCCTGCTACTGTAAGAGCAGAAAAAATGACAATGGAAGATTTTGCAAATCTTGCTGAAATACTTGAAAAGTAGGTCTATATATGAAAATACTTTCATTCGGCGAAATTATATGGGATGTTTACGAAAGTGAAAAATTCATAGGTGGTGCGCCTTTAAACCTTGCGGCACATTGTAGCAAGCAAGGTGCAGACTCGTTTATGCTTTCTTCTGTCGGCAATGACGATTTGGGAAAATACGCATTAAATAAACTCAAAAGCTTTAATGTAAAAGCAGATTTCGTTTCTGTAAACAAAGAAAAAGAAACAGGCAAGTGCATTGTTACACTTAACGAAAATGGTGTGCCCACTTATAATGTTCTTACTGATGTTGCTTACGATTACATAGAAGCCCCGGACAATATAAATGATTTTCATTTTGATATTTTCTGTTTCGGCACATTAGCATTGAGAAGTAAAAAAAATCTTGAAACTGTGAAATCACTCCTTAAAAATTCTAATATTAAGAAAGTTTATTGCGATATAAATATAAGACCGCCATTCTTTTCAAATGAAACTATTTTGTTTGCTCTAGAAAATGCAAACATTTTGAAAATCAGCGATGAAGAAATTCACTATGTTTATAACGCGTGTGATTTTAAAAATTTAGTAGATATATCTCAAAAATACAGCAACCTTGAATTTATTTTGCTCACACAAGGCGAAAATGGAGCAACCGTCTTTGACTGCAAAAACAAAAAGGAATATCAGGAAAATGCACCCGAAGTAAAAGTCGTTTCTTCCGTTGGTGCAGGTGACAGCTTCGGCGCTACATTTATATGTGAATATTTTAAAACAAACAATATTAAAAAAAGTCTCAACAAAGCTATAGAAATAAGTGCTTTTGTTGTTTCACAAAAAGAAGCAATTCCGGAATATTAAAAGGAGTAGAGATTATGAAATTTGGTATTTATTATGCTTATTGGGAACACGAATGGGGCGGAAACTTCGTTCCGTACATAGAGAAAACAAAGAAATTAGGTTTTGATGTTTTAGAGGTTGCCTGCGGTGCATTCCATTTAGAAAACGATGATTACTTCAAAGAACTTAAAAATGTTGCAGAAGCAAACGGAATGTTACTTTCAGGTGGTTATGGTCCAAGACCCGAACACAATCTTGCTTCACCTGATAACGCATTGGTGGAAAATGCATTGAATTTTTATAATGATATTTTCAGAAAAATGGAAATTGCGGGCATTGACCGAATTGGTGGCGCACTTTACTCTTATTGGCCTGTAAATTTCGCAGGTGGATTTGACAAAAAAGCAGACACTGAAAGAAGCATAAAAAATATGAGAAGACTTGCTGACATTGCTTCTGATTACGGAATTACTCTTTGTATGGAATCTTTAAACAGATTTGAAGGTTATATGATTAACGAAGCTTACGAAGACGTGGACTATGTTAAAGCAGTTGACAAGCCGAATGTTAAATCTATGCTTGACACATTCCATATGAATATTGAAGAAGATTCATTGGTTGAAGCAATCCGTCTTACAAAAGGCACTCTCGGTAGCTTCCACGTAGGCGAACCTAACAGAAGATGTCCTAATCCAAATAGCAGAATAGACTGGTACGAAATAGGCAGAACACTTAAAGAAATTGAGTACGACGGTTATGTTGTTATGGAACCATTCGTTCTTATGGGTGGTCAGGTAGGTAAAGATATTTCTATCTGGCGTGATATGTCTAAAGGCAAATCAATGGAACAAATTGACCTTGACGCAAAAAATTCAGTTGCATTTTTAAGAGAAGCATTTAAATAAACAAATTGTGGTGGATAGAATTACGAAAATTCTATCCACCACAATAATTTATTCTTCAATTTCTAATGGCAAACCTAATAACTCGTCTGCTTCGCTGCCATCAATAACTTCGACACCTTTAAGCTTTTTTTGAATAATATCATTACGTTTTTGTGCTTCATCAAGTGTTTTACCCGCTTCATCAATTTTGCGTTTTGCTTTTTCAAGCACTGTTCCAAATGTATTATATTGAGATTTCGCAACCGAAAGAAGCGTTCTCACCTCATCTGCTTTTTCGTTTATTGCAATTGCCTTAAAGCCCATAGCAAATGAATTCAGAAGTGCGGTAATTGTTGTGGGTCCTGCAATCATTATATTTTCTGCCTGCATTTTTTCAACAATGCCATTTTTAGAGGATACAATTTCTGCGTAAAGTCCTTCCGTCGCAAGATAAAGAATTGCAAAAGGAGTAGTTTTGGGTGGGTTTATGTATTTTTTCACATCTTTTGCTTCCTGTAACACTCTGTCTTCAAGTGCTTTTCGTGCCAGTCTTAAAAGTTCAGGGTCAGCGGATTCTGCTGCATTACAAAGTCTTACATAATCTTCCATAGGGAATTTTGAATCAATCGGCAAATACATTACTTCATCTTTGCTTTCACCACTCGGAATTTTTACGGCAAATTCTACTCGTTCACCGTTCACCTTTGGCGAGTAATTTTTTACATACATTCCGGGGATTGTCTGGTCTAAAAGTGACTCTAACTGAACTTCTGCCCAGGTACCACGCGCTTTTACATTTGTAAGCACTCTGTTTAAAGATGTAACATTATTTGTAACCCCTTGTGAAAGTTCTTTCATTTCACCTAAGGATTTATAAACATTTTCGAGTTGTTCAGAAACAGTTTTAAACGAAGAATTAAGTCTTGTTGTAAGAGTAGATGTCAATTTTTCATCTACCGTAACACGCATTTCTTCGAGTTTCTTTTCGTTACTTTCCTGAAGTTTTGCAACAGAGTCAATAATAAAACGGGTTTGCCTGTCATTCTGTTCAGTGTTATTTTGCCTTATAACATTAAGTGACTCTGTAATTTTTTCAGTCATATCTATTCTGCTTTTATAGTTTTCTTCTCTTAATGCGTTAAGTCGTAAATCAACTTTTTCAAGTCCCCTTTCAACTTCTTCCCGTGACAATCTGCCGGCACTTGACATTTCTTCACGATTGTAACGAAGTTCTTCGAAAATAGCACCATTATTACCATTTCTTTTTAAAGAAATAAGTAAGGCTACACATACCCCGAGTAATAATATAATAACTCCGCAAAGCACAAATAAAACTATATTTTCCATAAATCTCTTTCCTTTACTTTTATTTATACGATTATTATATCATAACAAGTGTACTATTTAAAGGACTTCAATTTTTGAATTGAAAATTGAAAGTTAAAAATTAAAAATTTCGGAAGGCTTCGCCTTGATTATAATTATATTTATATATGAATAAAAATTTATCCTATCATTTTTAGTTGATAAAAAATCCAACTTTTAATGATAGGATAACTTATATTTTCGCGAAGTCCTAATTCCTTTTTCCTATTTTCTGACAAATAGCCATACTAACAACTATTATAATTGCGTCGCAGACCCTTAATTTTCAATTTTCAGCTCTCAATTCTCAATTATTTTACAAATTCATTATAAATTGCTTCGAGAGTTGCAACATAATCTTCTTCTGCAACACCAACAATAATATTAAGTTCGCTTGAACCCTGGTCAATCATTCTGATATTTATATCACTGTTTGCAATTGCTTTAAAGAGTCTGCTTGCAGTACCTTTTGAACCTGCCATACCACGACCAACAACTGCAACAAGTGCAATACCATTGTAAATTGTAATGTTGTCTGGCTTTGTCTTTTTCTGGATATCTGCAATAACTGTATCCTTTACAGGTATGAAGTCGTTATCATTTACAACAACTGACATTGTATCAATACCTGATGGAAGGTGTTCAAAGCAAATCTTATGATTTTCAAGCACTTCAAGAACTTTTCTGCCGAAGCCGATTTCTGAATTCATCATATCTTTTTCAATAGCGATAACAGAAAAACCTTTTTTACCTGCTATACCTGTAATAACTGTATCAACTTTATTTGAATCAACTTTTGAAACAATCATTGTACCTGCGTCTTCAGGTCTGTTTGTATTGCGTATATTTATCGGAATACCTTTTTCTCTTACAGGGAAAATTGCATCTTCGTGCATAACGGTTGCACCCATATATGAAAGTTCACGAAGTTCGCGGTAAGTAATTGTGTTAATAACTTTTGGATTTTTAACGCATCTTGGGTCTGCCATAAGCATACCGGAAACGTCAGTCCAGTTTTCATAAATATCTGCAGAAATTGCTCTTGCAACAATTGAACCTGTGATATCTGAACCACCACGAGAGAAGGTTTTGATTGTACCATTTGGCATAACACCATAGAAGCCTGGTACAACTGCGTGAGTGTGCTCTTTGAGAATTTTTGTAAGCTCTTCGTTTGTTTTTTCTGTGTCGAGCTCACCATTTTCTGTAAAGAAAATACCATCTTCAGCATCAATAAATGCATAGTCTAAATATTTTGCTAAAATCATTGAGTTGAGATATTCGCCACGAGAAGCAATATAGTCACGGCCTGCGTGGTGAACAATAGCATTTTTAATTCTGTCAAATTCAGGCTGTAACCAAAAATCAAGACCTAAATCTTTAATGATACCGTTGTATCTGTCTTCAATCAATTTGAATGCTTCGTCAATATCTTTATTTTCCTTAACTAATTTGTAGCAGGAATATAACATATCTGTTACTTTAATGTCTTCATCAAATCTTTTACCAGGAGCAGAAGCAACAACAAATCTTCTTGCTTTGTCAGATTTAATAATAGCCGCTACTTTTTTGAATTGTTCTGCATCAGCAAGTGAACTACCGCCGAACTTTACAACTTTTACCATAGTAAGTACTCCTTAAATAATATATTTATTATAGTGTATTTTCTCAAACTATGTACGATATACTACCACTATTTATTTTTTTTATCAACTAAAAATTAACCACTCAAAAAAAGTTCTAAACTTGTTATAAATGTTACTAAACTGAAACTTAATAACTTGTGCAAAATTACCACACTTTTTGCATTATTTTTCATATTACTCTTTTAAATTCATTAAAAGTATGGTATATTCTTACATATTATATGAAACTTCTTTTATGGTGGTGAAACAATGAAAAAAGAAGAATTACTTCTTATAAAAAGATTGCAAGAGCTTTCAACTCGTTCTTACAATCGTGGTATTTTCGTTTATTCAGATTTTCTTAATATGTATGAACAGGATTTGCTTTTTTCTAATATTTCAACACCATTCACATTATTCGGTGGTTTTTTTAACGCAGAAAGACAAATTGCAATTTTTGGAAGCGAGGATGATTTAGGCTACGCACCCGCACCACCTGTCACCTGTATTTTAGTTTCACCCGTTATGCAGAAATTTGCCGATGACCTCACGCACCGTGATTTTTTAGGTTCTGTTTTAGGTCTTGGTATAAAACGAGAAACTATTGGTGACATTATAATAAAAAATAACGCAGGTTATATTTTCTGTCTTGATACTGTTGCAGATTATATAAAAGAAAATCTGAAAAAAATCCGCCACACGTCAGTAAAATGCGAAATCGTGACAGAAACACCTGATGAAATAAATCCCGAAGTCGAGGAGAAGGTAATTGTTATAGCATCAGAAAGACTCGACGCAATTATTGCAGAGGTTTACAACCTTTCAAGAAGCGAGAGCAATACTCTTTTTACTGCTAAAAAAGTTTTTGTAAATGGCAAACTTACAGAAAACAATTCACACAAAATAAAAATTAATGATACAATCTCTGTCAGAGGCTTCGGCAGATTCAACTTTATGGGTGTTTTACAGGAAACGAGAAAAGGAAAACTACGGGCAAAGGTAAATGTCTTTTAAAAAATGATAAGGAGCAATTTTATTGCTCCTTATCATTTTTTACGTATTTTTCATAACAATCATTTCAATAGTATCGCAAACGTGTTCACAAGCATCTGCACAACGCTCCATTTTGTAAAGTGTATCTCTTAATGCAACTATTAAAAGTACATCACTATTTTCTTTACGGATATTAAGAGTACCCTCTAAATAGAGCTTGTCACACTCTTCTTCAAGAGCACCTAAATTAAGAATCATTTCTTTTAATTTTTTAGGCTTTTTAAATGTTGGTAACTCTTCTAAAACCTTTTTCATAAGCTCGCAACATTCAACTATCTTGTTTGCAAATGCTTTGAAAAACTCCGGAATTTCCTCAACCTCATCAACATAAAGCCTTTGTAAAACTTCTTCAATTGTATCTGCAACTTCATCAATATTGGCACTTATTTCTGCAATATCTTCTCTGTCAAGGGGTGTTACAAATGCTTTGGCAAGGGCTGCAGACATTTCGTGATGAACTTCATCCGCTTTATGTTCAAACCCGTGCATTTTTACAATCATATCTTTAAGTTTATTTACATCATAATTATTAAAACATTCTTCTAAATATTTTGCTGCTTCAACACAACATTCAGTTGCACTTAAAAAATTATTAAAATAAAATTTATCTGCTTTACTACCCATAATTTAACATCCTTTCATTTTAAAAAACATATCAGAATATTGCCATAAATATTTTTGTCATTATAAAACCAATCAACCCACAACCCGGGAAGGTCAATATCCATGTTACCGCCATTTCTTTTACTACTGAAAAATTAATTGCAGAGATTCTTCTTACTGCACCAACACCCATAATTGCAGTTGTTTTTGCGTGTGTTGTTGAAACAGGAATACCAAAAACCGAACTTATTAAGAGTGATACAGATGCAGCAAGGTCTGCTGAAAACCCTTGATATTTTTCAAGTTTTACCATATCCATACCAACAGACTTAATAATCTTTTTACCACCTATTGAAGTACCTACACCCATAACTATTGAGCAAAGTGCCATTAACCATATAGGCATTTCAACACTGACATTTTCGGCACTCTGACCATTAACAAGTAAAAGACTTAAAAGTATAACACCCATAAATTTCTGACCATCCTGTGCGCCGTGCATAAAACTCATTGCTGCAGCACCACCAATTTGGGCGAATCGGAAGAATGTTTCTGTTTTATTTCTTTGTATATTTCTGAAAATCATAACAACAATTCTACAAATAATAAAACCTAATATAAATCCTAAAAATACAGAAATAACAAGACCATAAATAACCTTTACCCATTCAGCACCATTAACACCTGTAAGCCCACCATGAAGTGCTATAGCACCACCTGTAAGCCCTGCAATTAAAGCGTGACTTTCGCTTGTAGGAATACCAAATACCCACGCTAAAATTGCCCACAAAACAATTGCAAAAAGTGCAGCACTCAAAGCCACTATCGCTTCGTGGGAATTCGTACCGAAATCGACCATTTTAGTAATAGTCTGTGCAACAGTCGCGTTAACAAGGCTCATTATAAATACACCTAAAAAGTTGAAGACTGCCGCCATTAAAATTGCAAGTCTTGGTGAAAGACAACGAGTTACAACACAAGTTGCAATAGCGTTTGGTGCATCAGTCCAACCATTAACGAGAATAACGCCTAAAGTAAGTGCAACCGCCATTAAAAGCAACGGATTTGCCATCATCTGCTCCCAGAAATATGAGAAAGATAAATCCACACTACTTCCCCCCTGTGAAAATTCGAATTTAATATGAATTAAGAATTCTTAAATCACCTTTTCATTTTAACAAATTTCCATCGAATCAACAACCCCTTAAGTGAAAATTTTAAATTTTTAATAATTTATAAAGCTTTTCTTTTTGCTATTGCTATACCTTAAATATTTATGTATAATATAAACAAAAATATTTAAATCAGGTGAGAAAATATGGCAGAATTTGTTAAACTTCAGGCTTCCGGCCTAAAAAAACTTCGCGATATGGATGAAAGATTAGTTTCATACAATGTTGAAATGACCGAAGTTACGGGCGGAACATTCTGGAAAGCATATACCGATGCACAGGTTGACGGAACAGAAGAATTTCCTGTTATTGAAAATTGGCAGGATATGGGTAATTTACAACAATGGTATGACCCGATTGACCTTTACAACCCAAGACTTCGCAAAATGGCAAAAGAACTCGGCACTGCATGGGTTCGTGTTTCAGGTACATGGGCTAATAAAACATATTATGACTTTGATGGTCATTGCAATGGTCAGGTTCCGGAAGGCTTCCAGAATCTCTTAACAAAAGAACAATGGATTGGTGTTCTTGAATTTGTAAAAGCAATTGATGGTAAATTATTACTTTCTATGGCAAACTGCCCCGGTATTCATTCAGCAGATGAACCTTATCCGTTAGAGCAGGCAGAGCTTATTTTCTCATTCTCAAAAGAATATGGCGTGCCGATTGATGCGGCTGAATTTACAAACGAACCAAATATGATGGTAATGAGTGGTTTGCCTGATGGTTATACAGCAGAAGACCACGCTCGTGACCACGATATTTTTGGTGCATGGCTTAAAGAAAATTATCCTGAATGTCTTTTTGTTGGACCTTGTACAGTTGGTGACATAAATCTATTTAATATTGATATGGACCAGGCAGGTGGTGGTATTGCATCTGCATTAGAAATGGTAACAACCGAACAACTTTTAGGTGACCAGAAAGTAAAAATGGATGTTTTCAGTTACCACTATTATAATGGTGTTTCTGAACGTGGTGCCGCAATGGGTGGTCACTGGCCAGAATCTGCTTGTCTTACAGAGCAGTATTTAGCAACTGCCGCTTCATGTGCAAGGCAATATATTGACCGCCGTGACAGATATGTACCGGGTGGACAGATGTGGGTTACAGAATCCGGTGATGCCGGTTGTGGTGGTAACACCTGGGCTCCAACATATTTAGATGTTCCAAGAACACTCAATGAGCTTGGTGAATTTTCAACTGTTACTGATGGTATAATTTTCCATAATACATTGGCTTCATCTGCTTATGGCTTCTTAGAGCATGGCACATTCCTTCCAAGACCAAACTATTTTGCAGTTCTTCTCTGGAACAGACTTATGGGTAAAGAGGTTTACGAATCCCAGGAACCAATCCGCGAAGGTGCTCATATATATGCTCACTCAAGAAAAGATGGCAAAGATGGTTTAGTTTATCTTGTAATTAACAATTCAAGAACAGACACTACAGAAATCGAATTACCAAAAGAAACTGAGGCTTTCATTCTTGAAGGACAAGGAAAACTTCGCTCAAGAGTTATGACACTCAATGGCAAACCTTTGGCATTAGGCGAAAATGACAGCATTCCTGAGCTTAAAGGTGAAACTCTTTCAGGCAAAGTTACTTTAAATCCCGGCAGTTGTGCTTTCTTTGTTTTATAATTTCATAATCATAAAATATAAAACAAGACGAGATTTTTTGAAAATCTCGTCTTGTTTTTATTTTTTACTTGTTGCGTCTTTTAAAACAGAATTTACTATTTGCTCATTCTGTGAAATATTACCTTTTTTACCTATTCTGTAATTAACAGGATTTTTCTGATAATTACTTAAAGTAGTTCCATTTATCGCTCTTGCTGTGTAAATATAAGTAACATTTTCTTTTACTGTCTCATCAACATAGCTATTTGTTGTAACCTCACCCAAGGCACGCCAGTTTTTATCGCCAACTGCTTTTCTGTAAATGCGGTATTTTTGTGCACCGCCAACTGCTTTGAATGTTATATTTACACCTTTTTCAACTTCAATTGCATTAAATAATGAAGGTGTTGCTAAATACATAATACTGACACCGCTGTTAAGATATGCACCTGCAACAGTACCATCGTAAGCCTTTACAGTATATTTATAAGTTTTGCCACTTACAACATCTTTATCGTTAAAGCTTAATGTATTTGCACCTTTTACAGTTGCTACTTTTACCCAGCTACCCTTTTCGTTAGCTCTGTAAACATAGTATCCATCGGCATTATCTATTTTTGACCACTTAACAGTCACTGAACCGATGTTGTTTGCAATTGAAAGTTTTGGGGCAGCAAGTGAAACAACAGTTTTACCATCATAATACTGACTTAAAACATTGTCATCTATCGCTCTTACAGTATATTTATATTTTACATTGTTTGAAACAGTTTTATCTGAAAATGCAGTTTTTGAAGTTGTAACAACCCTTTTCCAACCTGTTGAATCTGTTTTTCTGTAAAGATTGTATTTTTCTGCACCTTCAATTGCAGTCCACTTTACTACAACACCATTTGCACCATTTTTAAGATAATTTATTTCAGGAACTTTTACAGTTGTTCTTGCCCCGTAACGAAGAAGACCTTTATCTAAAACGATTGAATACATTGTCCAGTTCTGACTGGAGCCACAACAATAATATGTATAAGTCTGTTTCTGACCATTGTGCGCTTTATTGTGCGCATAATCCTGAATGTAACCATCTTTATTAACACCATTACAAATAATTGCGTGAGTGTATCTTTTACAGTTATTACAGTAGTAGAAAATAGGGTCACCTTTACCTACCTTGCCCTCGTTATCTGACATTTTAAGAGTACCACTCTTACCATTTGTCAATGTAAGTTTGTAAGATGTTCCATGAGTACCATTAAGTGCATTATATAAATTAACAACTATAGGTTCAAAAACATCTATACCGCCTGCCTGAATACATCTTGAAACGAATTCAGCACAAAGACCAACACCACTGTTCCAGTTTTTTGCAGCATAACTTAATGCCTCATCTGTTTTATATGGATATTCTTTTTGATTTGTATTATTTGCAGCAGAAACTGTTACACTTAAAACAGAAAATGAACTTATAGTAAAAATCAACGCGAAAATTACTGAGATTAATTTTTTTGTCATATTTTCTCCTTAAAAGTTACAAACTTGTAATAATTGTGCTACGATAATACTATAATAATTATCATTTGTCAAGTTTTTCGACACTTTTTCTTGCACAATGCCACTTTAAATGATTAAAATTTGTAACTTTTTAGGCAATGTTACAATAAAACAATCCGAAGTTCATCTGAACTTCGGATTGTTTTTATTGTTATTCTTCACTCTTTTTATCACCCATAGTGCCGAATTTGTTGAGAAGAACAATACTTAAAATAATAACACCGACAACAATGAAAATACCTGCCATACCTGCTACTGAACAAAGTAAAGATTCAATAAATTCAGGAGCAGTAAAACGTTCAATAATTTTATCTAACATATTTTACACCCTCCTATTAACCAAAGAAATTAAGAATCATACCACCAGCAATAACTGATGCAATCTGACCTGAAACGTTAACACCTGTTGCGTGCATAAGAAGGAAGTTCTGGTTATCTGCTTCAAGACCCATCTTATGAACAACACGAGAAGACATTGGGAATGCAGAAATACCTGCAGCACCAATCATCGGGTTGATTTTTTTGTCTTTTGGTAAGAAGATATTTAATAATTTTGCAAAAAGAACACCACCTGCTGTATCGAAAACGAAAGCAACAAGACCAAGACCAAGAATAATGAATGTTTCTTTTCTTAAGAATTTTTCTGCGTTCATATTTGTTGCAACTGTAATACCTAAAAGAATTGTTACAAGGTTTGCAAGAACTTTTTGTGCTGTTTCTGAAAGAGAATCAAGCACACCACACTCTCTTATAAGGTTACCGAACATAAGGAAGCCAACAAGAGCAACTGATTGTTGAGAAACAAGTCCAACAATAATTGTTACGAATATAGGGAAAAGGATTTTTGTTCTTTTTGAAACAGCCTTACCCTCATATTTCATTTTAATTTTTCTTTCATTTTTTGTTGTAAGTGCTTTAATAACTGGTGGTTGAACCATTGGAACAAGTGCCATATAAGAATAAGCAGCAACAATGATTGCACCAATGTTTTCTGATTTAAGTACATTTGCTACATAAATAGATGTAGGTCCATCAGCCGCACCGATAACTGCAATAGAAGCAGCTTCTTTTATAGGGAAACCTAAAAGTGTTGCTGCAACAAGTGTAAAGAAAATACCAAATTGAGCCGCAGCACCGAAAATCATAAGTTTCGGGTTAGAAAGAAGCGGACCAAAGTCAATCATAGCACCGATACCAATAAAGAGAAGAAGTGGGAAAAGCTCGTTTGCAATACCAGCATCATAAAGAATTCTGATTGCACCCTCTTCGCTTATAACGCCGACTAATTCAGCAAGTGGTAAGTTTACAAGAATTGTACCAAATCCCATTGGTAAAAGAAGTGTTGGCTCCATATCTTTTGCAATGGCAAAATAAATAAGAAGACCACCGAATGCCCACATGATAACCATTGGAATTACTTCAGAAGTAAAATCCATTGATGTTGTACCTTCAAAAAGGGCAAGGATTTTTGTCCAGATTTCAACAAGAATTTCCATAATATCTGTCCTTTTCATATATTTTTTTGATTTGATAACACCAAATCATCGCATTTTACATTATATTACATTTTATACCAATTTTCAATGATAAGTAGTTACAAAAAAGTATTGACAAAACTTTAACTATCTATACAAAAAGACAGTTTATTTCAGTTGTCAGTCATCAGAAATCAGGAAACAGGAAACAAAAACCACATTCTCTCATTTAAGGTTAGAGTGAGTGTGTTCGAACCAGATATGGTTTAATACAGTCACTCTAAACAAAAAATGAAAGAATGTAGTCTTTTTATTTATAACTAATTATAATCAAACCGCAGTGTTTCCTTAATTTTCAATTTTTCATTTTCAATTTTCAATTCTTTATAACCGGTGTCTTAAGAATACCTGTTCTTTTAAAGATATATTCATAAGACCATCTGTTACCTTCGCTTCTCCATGCATCCGGACCTTGCCAATGCTCCATTTTATCTAAAAGGTGAACAGAACCAAATGAATTAAATCTGTTTGTGTAGAGTTTAAGAGAAAGAATGTGTTCACCATTTTCAGCATCAATTTCTGCTTTATATGGTGGGTAAATAATTTTACCGAATTCTTTGTTATCAAGTGACGCAGTTATAAGTGCACCGCGATAGAATGACGCACAAACTGAAAGGTGATTATTTTTAACTGTAACAGGTATTTTGTAAGTAATGTTACCACCAAAGAATGGTAAGCCCTGATTTACAATATCACCGAAGTAAAGCTTTTCTGGTAAAGCAATAACAGAAGCAACTCTGCCCATTACTCTTACACCAAAATCACCTAAAAGATACATTGACTCTAAATTCTGTGTTTCACCGAAAGGAAGTGTTACAAGCAGAATATTAGTACCTTTTACAATTTCAGGAAGCTTAACTTTGAAAATAGAAATATCCACGAAATTGCCGACAATTTCATTTTTAACGGGATTACCATTAAAGATAATTTCAGCCTTGTCTGCATCTTCAAGTGCTAAAAATGCGCCACTGTAATCTATTTCACTCTCAAATGTGTATTTAAGAGTAACCTTTGTAATTGGTGCTTTTTCGCCATAAACCCAAGGCTGGACAACTGCACCGCCACGCTCTCTGAGACCGAGTCTTTCTCTTAAAATATTGTCGAGTCTTAAAATTTCTTCTTTCTTACTGAACTCTTCATCACTTTCTAATTTGTACTCTGCCATATCAAGAAGAAGTGCATTTTCTTCAGAAAGTGTGTAATCAACATAGTAAGGTGTATCAAAAATTTCTTCTTTTCTTGCTACCTTCTGGGTTGCACTTTCTTTTTTGCCATCCTCTAATTTATAAAGGAATGAATCATAACCATAAATATGTTGATTTATAATTGTTTTGCCGTTCATATATGTAACATCTGCAGGATAGTTGTCACCTGTTTGTGTATCGAAAACTGTTACTATATATTCACCTTCAACAGTAATTTTTACATCTCTGCCTCTATCGGTATCTTTATTGTGTGGTTCTTTTGAGTGTGCAACAAAGAGCCATTTGCAAGTATTATCCTGACGAAGCTGATAAAGAAGATTGTCAGTAAGGTTACCATTTGCAAAACGAAGTGTTACTGTTCTGTTTTCGTCGAGTGCAGTTAAAACTGCTGCCTGTGAATATTCAACATTTTCACTGTTTTCATAAAGTTCTTTACCTCTGCTTGATTCTACTGCATCGCAATATTTAGGTGCAGCGCCAAGGAAAATAAGCTTACCACCATTTTTCTTAAATTCTTCAAGACGGTCTAAGGTTGTGCTCCTTAATGTTTCACAAGCAGGCACAACAATAGCATCATATTCCATCTGACCAACCTTGAGTGGGTTACTACCTTTATTGCAAAGAGTCGGGAAAAGAGATTCTGAAATGAAGTTAAAGTCAATACTACCTTCAATAAGCCATTCTGTAAGTTGTTGGAATTTTTCGTCACAACTGTCACGGAATACAGCAGATTTATCGTTAGGTCCCCAGTGAAGCCAGAAGCTTTCAACAGGGTGAATTACACCAACTTTAACAATAGGCTTACCACGAGTGAGTGCAGTATTTACTCTTGCAAAGTGGTCTTCTACTGCAGAATATTCTTTATACCAAGGTGACTGATACGAAATTGACGCAGGATAATCACGCTTTGCTTCACCAGCCATAGCATACCAAGAAAGGTGTGGAACTCTTACTGTAATACCAAGTGCTGCCTGCCAGTCGCCCTGATATTTATATGTTCTAAAATCACAATTCCAACCAGTAACACCATAAAGTTCTGAAAGAATACCCTCGTAACCGAATTGGTGAACTGCGGACTGTGCTTGTTTTGCGGTTGTAAATTCTCGCAAATTACAAAGCATATCTATACCGGGAAGCTGGAAGCTTCTGTAAGAACGCATTGCTTCACCTAATGCTGCAGTCTGACTTTCTAAAGTCGGTTCTTCCATCATGTGACCCGTAAGAGAGATATTATTTTCTCTACACCAATTGCCTACTGTATCTGCAAAAGATACAGCAAAAAGTTCCGCAATAAAATCGTGATAACGATAACGGTGAAGTGATACTTTACTATTCTTTAAATCCCAGAAAATTTCAGGAAGAGTATCTAATATATCTGCGCCATAAGTTTTTTTGTAGAGCTCTTCCACACTATCAGTCCAAGGCATACAAACATCGTCTTTATCAAACGAATTATCAAAAACCTGTTTTCTTGTAAACTGTGGTTCATCTGTGAAAATAGCAGGAACAGTTTTATCAAACTCATTACCTACTGTTTCTTTATATTTTTCGTGAGTAACTTCTACGAATTTTTTAACTGCTTCAACACTTAATGTATCTAAATATGCCTGGTCGTTATACCACGAACTTTTGCCGTGAATTTCTAAAAGTGCATACCATTTAGTGCCTTTTGCTTCATCTTCTTCGTTTATTCTTTTATAGCTTTCAAGGTATCCGTCTTTATCTAAAATAACATCGTAGCAAGCAAGTAATTTGCCGTTTCCCGTTCTGCCACCCTCTGCACGAGAGTCATTATTTTCTGTTACCTCGCCCTCTTTTTCTGTTGTGAAAAGAAGACATCTTGCACGATACTTTTCATCTTTAGTAACAAGTCCGCCTGCTGCACCTGATGGCCAACGGTCCTCATCATAAAGCCACGCAAGCATTTTTTCATCTTTCGCTTTTTCTACACAATGTTTGACAAGTCCCATAAATTCTTCGCTCAAATATTGATTTTTAAGACCTGTTCTTACGTGCATATGGAAACCGCCAAGACCCATTTCGTTAAAAATTTCAATCTGACGTGAAAGTTCCTCTTTTGTTAAATAATCATTCCAAGCCCAGAAAGGTGTTCCTCTGTATTCGCTTGTAGGATTTTTAAAAAGTTCTTTACTCAATGTTTTACTTAAATTCTTTTTATAAAGCATTTTTGTCACCCACATTTCAAAAATAGAGTGCATATTCACAATATGCACTCTCATTATATCATATCTTATACACTTTTTCTACAGGTACAGCACATAAAATAAGTACTATTGCCGCAATAGGTAAAACTGAAAATATTGATTCTTTTAATGATTTAAAAAGATGCTTCAATATTTACCTCCTCAAAAGTTATTCTTATTTATAAAATTAGTTTTCTTCCATAATACTCAAATATGCCGGTCTTATAATTTTGTCAGCACAAATAATTTCTTCAATTCTGTGTGCAGACCAACCAACAATTCTTGCAATAGCAAATATTGCAGTATAAAGCTCGCCAGGGATTCCCAACATATCGTAAACAAAACCACTGTAGAAATCGACATTAGGACTGACACCCTTGTAAATCTTTCTCTTTTGAGAAATCAATACAGGTGCTAACTCTTCTATATTTTCATAAAGAATTAAATCTTTATCTCTACCCTTTTCTTTTGCAAGTGCCTCTACATAGCTCCTAAATACTCTTTCTCTCGGGTCAGAGAGCGAATAAACTGCATGACCCATACCATAAACAAGCCCCTTTTTATCAAATGCTTCTTTATCTATAATCTTTGTAAGGTATGCCTTCACTTCATCTTTGTCGGTAATATCCTTTACATTCGCTCTTATATCATCCATCATTTCCATAACTTTAATATTAGCACCACCGTGCTTTGGTCCTTTAAGAGATGACATAGCCGCAGCGATTGTAGAGTAAGTATCTGAACCTGAAGATGTAACAACTCTTGTTGTAAATGTTGAGTTGTTACCGCCACCATGCTCCATATGAAGAATTAAAGCAGTATCTAAAACCTTTGCTTCTGTTTTTGTATATTTTTTATCTGGTCTTAACATCATAAGAAGATTTTCTGCAGTTGAAAGCTCAGGGTCAGGACGGTGAATAATCATACTTTCCTGAAGCTCTGAATAGTTGTATGCGTGGTAAGCATAAATTGCTAAAAGCGGAAATTCTGCAATCAACTGAATACATTGTCTTAATACGTTATCAACAGATGTGTCGAGTGCCTGTTTGTCATAAGAAGCGAGTGTTAAAATGCTTCTTGTGATTGAGTTCATAATATCTGCAGATGGCGCTTTCATTATGACATCACGAGTAAAATTCTGTGGTAAGCATCTTAAATCACCAATATGTTTACTGAATTCTTTTTCTTGTTCTTTTGATGGCATTTCACCAAGAAGTAATAAATATGCGATTTTTTCAAAGCCTAATTCATCTTCGCCTAAATTATTTATTAAATCCTGCACTTTGTAACCACGGTACCAGAGTTCACCGTCACAAGGCTCTTTTACTCCGTTTACTGTTTTACTTGCCACAATTTTGGAAATATTTGTAAGACCTGTAACAACACCATTACCATTTATATCGCGAAGACCTTTATTTACAGAATGCTTTACATATAATTCTGGTGCAATTTTGTCATTTTCTCTTACTGTTTGTTCTTTGATTTTTGCGTAATTTATAAAGTCTTGAAAACTCATAATATCACTTCCTTTACCATTTTTGAAATATCTATTTTAATACAATTATAATGTATATTTATAAACTTTACAATGTATGACAACAAAATGTTATAAAAAGTTTACAACTGAAAACGCACCTGAAACATAAAAGTTACAGGTGCGTTTGAATAATTATAGTTTTAATAAATCAAAGCCACAACATTCTGTAGAATAATTCGCCTAAAATAGTTTTTCTTACTGCCTCTACTATTTTTTCGAAGAAGCTCAATGGCTTTACCTCTATTTCAGGTATCATTTTCGCCTCCATATTTCCATCATCACAAACGAATGGTTGTGACATTACAATACCACCATCGTTTTTTATCTGGAAACGAACATAAGAACCTAATTTGCTGCTATTTTCCCTGAGATTGAAACTATTGCCTGTTGCAATAATTTCGCCGTCAGAAATCCATTCAATTGTATCATAATTATTCGCTGTAACTGTAATAATGTCTTGTTCTTCATCAACTATTATTTTTTCAATTTTTGCGTAATTTCCATTACCTTCAAATTCATCGCCTAATTCATTTCTTGCAATTCGTGAACAAGCAAAAAATGTGCCGTTTTCCATAGCAGTTCTTAAAGCTTCATTTGAAAGCTCAGGCATAAGCATAATCTCTGCTGTAACACCTATATTTTCAATAACGTGAGAATCGTCGTTTGAAAATCCCCAGGCAACCTTACCGCGTGGTACTGTGTACATTAACACATTATCCCAGAGAATTCTATCAGCCCCTGCAACAGTATCTCTTTCATTGAATATTTCTAAACCAACGCAAGACTCGTACTCCAAAAGTGGCTCAATATAAATATTTAAATAGTTATAGTCTTCTGCTCTTTCACGATTACCATTTATTGAATAGAAATCACCCGGGTGAGCAATAAATGAAATACCACCCGCTTCATGAGTAGCTTTAACAGGTGAAATATAATCCTCCTCTTCACCCCAGTCGCCCTGGAAAGCACCACAGAAGAAACCATTAACATGGTTTTTTCTCATAACAACACCATTCATTTCAATACCCTGATTAACATCGAGCATTGGTCTGCCGTCTCTACCTATGCCTGTTGTAATTTCTTCATAGCGTTCTTTTGAAACAGGACTTAAATCATAGAAAAATTTATTGTAACCAATAATTGGCAACATTTCGGGCATTTCATCCCAGCCCTTATTTACAACACCATGGTCTGTAATTGCGAGAATATCGTAATCCTGTCTGTAATATTCTTCAACAACATCTTTAATATCCATAAAACCATCACTATAAAGTGTATGAGCGTGAAGTTGAGTTTTATACTGTTTATATGTATCCCAATCTACAGTTTCATAAGGACTTGTTATAGTGTAAGAAACAGTATTTTTTGCAAATACTGAAACAGATAATACATTTAACAATGTGAACAAAACTAAAACTATTGAAATAAGTTTTTTTGTTGTCACAAAGACCACCCCTTAAATTTTTAAATACTATATAAGGTAATTATACTAAAAAAACAAAAACAATTCAACAAATAATTGAAAATTTGTGAGATTTTGTAAAACTAAACAACTCTGTTTTTTATTTAAAATTCTAAATATTGACCAAAAGAGCTTTTTTTCTTGAAAAACACCCTAAATATTGTGTTTTTCTTAATTTTTTTTATATTTTTTACACGAAGTGACCTTTTTCGACAAGCAAGTTATGTATAATACAGGTATCAGGAACCAGAACTGATAAATTTATTATTTATTTATACAAAGGAGTTATTAAAATGTTATTAAGAAAAAAGTTTTATTTACAGATTGAGTATCATTGGCATTGCATAAATCTTCTTAAAAAGCAATTAAATGATTCCAATGAAAAACAAAGTAAAATAATTAAGGGGAAAATAAATTACCATAAGCAAAAAGCAAATTATCTTTCTTACCAGTATGAAATTCTTATAGGGTTGAGAGATACTAATGGATATTTTATATAAAACAAGACCAACACAGAACTGAAAATTCTGTGTTGGTCTTTTCACTCCACAAAACACTATCAGAAAGACATAAGTTTTCCTAATACTTCTAAAATCTTTGTTATAAGTTTAGATATTTTTAAAAGAAGCTTTGTTGTTACTCTGTCCTGAGTATCACCTGTCGGGTCAGGATTTTCAGGCAAATCAGTTGACTGCTTATTATAAACGTCCTGCCAATTACCATTTCTGTAAAGCTCAGCATCCTCACCTACAAAAGCTGTTGCTGAGAAGCTGTCATTTAAAAGAGTCCAGTTAAACCACGCAATAACATACGGTTGGGCAGAAGCCTGAATTGTTCCGTGGTCTGCACCTGTATATCTGCCAATAACAACATTCTCGTTATTAATTTTCTTCATATTTTCAATAAGCCCTTTACCTAACGGACATATACCTGTTGAAGTTGTCGAACCGGCATCTGTTGAGCCTGTACCTGCAACTAAAAATGACGGTACAGAAACCTTTGAAGCATCATAAGGGGTATTTTGTAAAACAGAAGCTGCCAAATCTTTATGTGGCGCACTCAATGCACATACCGATTTAAACATTGAACTGTTTGGTTGCTTACCATCAGAAGCGCCATTTATTGCACCTGAACCACCCTGCGAAAAACCACATATACCAATTGCATCTGTATTTACTTTATTGTAAAAAATACTGCTTGTATCTTCATTGAGTGCGAGTAATAAATCAAGCCCCTTTGAAGCAGAGTCAGCATTACCTGATGATTCGTGGTCATTGCTTATTGCAATATAACCCCAAGAAGCAAGTGCAGTCATTAAATTTACTGTAGTTGCGTCTGCGTCTGTCATACCTGTACCGTTGCAGTAAACAACAACTGGATATGTACCACTGCTTACAGTAATGTTTTTTGGGTACCAGATTTTATAATAGGTGTATGCTGCTTCGCCACTATCAAAAATCATTGTTTCAACTTCATTTGGTCCGTTCTGTGAGAATTTTTCTTCGACAGGATAAACCCCATCTGCTGCAGATACAGCAAGTGAAACTGTTAAAAAGCAAAATAACATTGCTAAAAAAACTGAAAGAACTTTTTTCATAATTAGCCTCCTTGAAATCGGATAAATATTATGTTACTATAAGGTGTAACATTTGTTACCACAATTTATTACTATAACATTATATATAAATGAGTTGGAAGTTTCAATATTCATAAAATATGCTGTAACAAAAAGGGGTGTTTTGTTATGTCTAACTCTTGTAACCGCGAGGCTAAAGCTTTTACAAGGGAATGTGTTTTTTTAGCACTTATAAATCTTTTAAAAGAAAAGACCTACGGAAGCATTACACTTACCGAAATTGCTAAAAAGGCAGGCGTTTCAAGAAATGCCATTTACCGAAATTTTGAATCTAAGGATTTAATTTTAAAGAATTATTTGAATGATATTTCTTTAAAATTTATTGCAGAATTAAACGAAAAGCAAATAAATTCATATTACGATTATATACTCTCGGTTTTCACTCACCTGTGCTCACACAGTGAAATTACAAAAATTTTGGTTTCAGCAAATCTTTCGACCTTACTTTACGAATCATTTTTGCTTATTAAAGGCTCTTTCAGGGTAGATGATTCTATAAAGAATTATTATGAAAGCTACAGGATTGGTGCTTTATTTTTTGTTTATGTAACCTGGCTTGAAACGGATTGTAAAGAAACTCCTGAAGAGCTTACTGAAATAATGCTTAAAATTATGAACAGCAAACCTGTTTTGCCATCAACTGATAATCAATAACAAAAACCTTTCAGATTTTTACGCTCTGAAAGGTTTTTCATTTATTTAAACAATTCTTCTTTATAATCATTATCTCTTTTAAACACGAAAACATCGCCATCTTCTGTACCATTCACTGTGCCGAAAACACCATCAACATATGTAAGTGCGGCTCCATCTTCTGCTGCTATTCCATCAAAATCAATTGTTTTGATTGCGTGTTTGAAATTATTCCAGGTTTTACCCTCGTAATGTGGGCAGAAGCACCCCTTTAAAATACCAAGACACTCCACGAATACAAATGAATGGTCTTCGCCACAATCGTCCCAGCCCATTTCGAACCAGCACATAGCACCCGAAGAAAGCCCTGACAGCACAACGCCTTTTTCGTATGCTTCTTTTAAATATTTATCTGCTTTAGTCTTTTTAAAGGTATTCATTAAAAATTCTAAATTGCCGCCACCTGCATATATAATATCAGCAGAAAGAATTTTGTTTTTTACATCTTCTTCAGTTAAACTTTCATCTGTTAAAAGAAGAGAATCAACAGTAGTTGAACGTTCTTTGAATGGTTTTAAAATAATTTCTGCGTCATCCATATCGTCAAACCCAGCAGTCGGTAAATATAAAACTGACGGATTATTTTTACCGCAGATTTCATAAATTTTTTCGATTATTGGCAACACCTCGCCATTTTCAAAAACTCCGCCACCGAGAGCAATTATCTTTCCCACAGGAACACCCTTTCTTGATATCATTTTTGCAATAAAATAAGTAATTCCTTAACTTAATTGAGAATTGAAAGTTGAAAATTGAAAATTCAGGAAACACTTCGTGTTTGATTTTATAATAATACCATTAAAAAACATTATTTTACATCAAATAACCATAAACGAAACAAAATATTTACTATTAAAAATTATAATTACGGCGTAGCCCCGAAATTTTCAATTTTCCATTTTCAACATTCAATTATTTTTCTCCACTTTTCTCATCAAGTCTTTCTCGTTCTTGTTCTTTTCGTGAAAAGCCTTGTGCAATAGTTGGGAACTTGTTATCTGTATCCGCAGTTGGTTGAATTTCATAAGTTCCGTATTTATTTACTAATTGAAACGAATCGTCAGGTGCGTCACCAACAGAAACCGCCGATGGTGTCATTTCAACCTGATATTCATCTACACCCTGTTCTTTTAAATTTTTCTTTTTATCATTTTTATTCATATTTCATCACCTGAAGTTAGTATTTACGAATAAAAACAAAATATTATAATGCCGACGCAGGTCCCACAATTATTCACTATTCACTGGAGCGAAGTGACCTTACCGCCCAACGCATCTTTGTCGATTTTGCTCTGCTATTTCTAAAACATTCTTCCTGGGTCGGTCTTATAACATCACGGGCAACATCGCTGAAAACACCCTGACGGTGATATTCTTTGAATGCTTTTTTTACTAATCTGTCTTCACCTGAATGGAATGTTAAAACCGCAACTCTGCCACCGGGTGCTAAAACAGATGGCAATTTTTCTAAAAATTCATAAAGCACTTCAAATTCACTGTTTATGTCAATTCTTATTGCCTGAAAGGTACGTTGACACGATTTTTTAATTGCTTCTTTCTGCTCATTTTTAGGGAGAAATGAAAGCGCTTCTGTAATACATTTTCTTAAATCAGTTGTAGTTTCAATCGGTCTTTTCTGACCTCTCCAACGACAAATTGCAGTTGCTATTTTATCGGCATAAGGCTCGTCTGCATTTTCAATTAACATACCTTCAATTTCTGCTTTTGTTAATTGCTTTAATCTGTCGGCGCCGCTTACACCTTTTTGTGGGTTAAGTCTTAAATCAAGAGGACCATCTACTTTGTATGAAAAGCCTCTTTCGGGGTTGTCAATCTGCATTGATGAAACACCGAGGTCTGCAAGAATAAAATTAAACTTGTGCCCTGTCTCTTCTGATACTTTATCAATATCTTTAAAATTCTGAAGTCTTACTGTTAAAATATCTTCTCCGAAACCTGCTTCGGCAAGTCGCTTTTTAGTCTTTTCAGACTCAATCGGGTCAACATCAAGACCATAAATATGCCCTTTACCCTCTAATTTTTCAAGCATAGCTTTAGTGTGCCCACCATAGCCTAAAGTAGCATCCAAACCAATTTGTCCCGGTTGAATATTTAAAAAATCTAAAATTTCCTGCACCATTATAGAAATGTGCATACCTGCGGGTGTAGCACCACGAGCAATAATATGTGCTACATCTTCTTTATATTTTTCAGGATTTAACTCTTTATACTTTTCACTGAATTTTTTAGGATGTGTACCTGAATAACGCTTTCTGCGTTTGTGTGGTACTTCACTATTCTGTAATTCAGCACTCTGTTTGTTTTCGTCCATTAAAATTCTTTCTCCATCAATATTTTCATGAATAAACCGCCCTGAACTGTACGGTGTTTGAATGAAACCATATTACCTGATTTCGTATCATACCAATCAGTCATTGCAACCCTTGTTGTAGAATCGTTGTACGAAAGCCAAAGTGGTTCTATAAAATCTTCAAAAGTCTTTTTATCACTCGCCATTGAAGCAACCCACACAAGCCAGTCACTCTTTGTGTAGTCTGCTCTTGAATCAAGTGGCATTCCGTATTTATTGAAATATTTTTTGTTGTTTTTGAGTTCGTTATCCATAAACTGCTGTGAGAAAAGACCTGTTCCCCAGACCTTATCCCACACCATATTATATTTCATTGAGAAAGTACCAGGTCTGTCGAAGGCTAAAAGACTTTCACCATTTTCATCAACAGCAGTTTTCAGCCAATTTTCTGCCATTTTTTCTGCTTCTGCTTTATAAAATGAAGCTTTTTCTTTGTCCCCCGACATTTCCATAATAATTGCCATACCACGAAGCCCCATAATTGCTTTAAGTGAAAGGTTGCAGTTATGCTCTAAATGACCTGCAAAATCATCTGTACAAAGCTGATTGCCCGGGTCAGCACCGAATTCAATTAAATATTTACACCATTTTTCAAGAGTTTCAATGTGACTTTCTGCAAATAACGTTGATTTTGTAGCGAGTGCCACGTTAGTTTCCATAACGAGCATATTTCCACATTCTTCAACCGGCATCTGATAAATAAGTTTATTCTCGCCATAAACCTGACCGTTTACTAATGGATATTGCCCAACATCATGTGGTGCGAAATCGAAAGTCCATTCGTCGCTCTCTGCATACTTATAAATTGGTCGCATCATACCCTTTACTAATTCTGGATTATATAAAAGGAATAACGGGGTTGACGGGTAACTTACATCGACAGTTACAGCACAGCCGTTTGAGTTGCACTCTTTTGATACATAAAGGATTTCTCCGTTTTCATCTAACACTAATTTATGAGCCGCCATAACCTGACGATATGCGAGTAAAAGTAATTCAGCATATTTTTCGCCACCTGCTTTTACTGCATCACTATAAAGTTTTTCTGAAAATTCGTTACATCTTTTTAAAGTTTCTTTATAATCATCATTTGCTTCTTTAACTGCTTCAAGAACAGTCTTACCATTTCTGTTCCAATAAGATTTTAACGGCTTTTTAAAATATTCAATGCTTTCAATATCATCGTAAGCAAAAAAGAATAAAGTTTCTTCATTTTCATTTACATCACAAACTGTATGTATATATTCTTTACCATGCCTATCGCTTGTTTTGGTAACTGCGTTTTTACCGTTTGTAAGAAGATAAACATAGCCCCAGTCAATACGGATATCGTCACCACTTTTGTTAAGTGGCTTTTGCTCAACGTTCCCCATTTTCATACCAATGAGATTTTCTGCTTTCACTTCTTCTTTTACTACATCATTCTGCCCTGCTTCATCAAGACAAAGCTCATCACTTACGCGAACATCAATTTTAACATTATGATTTTTACTATCTTTCAATTTATAATCAACCTCTAAATATGACACGGGACGTGTTAAAAGTTCTAAATCGTTTATAAGAACAGGTGAAGTGAATTTTAAGTTAAGTGAAATAATATCATTTTCCATTACCACAGTAGATGAAAATGCATCTATATCAATAGATTTCTGCTCTAACTTCAATATATCTCTGTCATAACCTAAAAACAAATATTCTTTATCATCTATAAAAACTGTACCGATTATATTGTTCGGTTTGTTTGTCCAATGCTCTGTTTCATAAAAATTTATAATTTCATCTCTTGACCATACTGAAAAATATGGGTCAATTGTAATAAGCGGAATAGATGGTGCGCGAAGTTTCATAAAAATTTTTCCTTTCGATTATAAATAAAAATGCTAATGAAATTTTATCATATATTCAATATATTTACAATACGATATCAACCCAACCAACCATATTTTTTAAGGTCGATTGTTCCATCACTTTCAAAAACAACCCCTTCTTTTTCTAAAAGTTCTCTTTGTGCATTTTCACCGCCGAAAGCGAAACTTTTAGCAACCTCACCATTTCGCGTTACAACTCTGTGACAAGGTATAATTCCCGGTTGTGGGTTTTTATGAAGTGCATAACCAACAACTCTCGCCCAACGAGGATTGCCGGCAAGAAGTGCAACTTGTCCGTAAGTAGCAACCTTGCCTTTCGGAATTGTTTTTACTACTTCATATATTTTTTCAAATACTGTCATAAATTTCAGACTCCTAATTAAATAATACCCAAGTATTATTATACTCAGGTATCACTTAATAATTATTTATTTTCTTCTATAAGCTTATTGCACAAACCGGGATTGTCTGTGATTATTCCTGTTACTCCACAATGAATAAGTCTTTTAATTTCCTTTTCTTTATTAACAGTCCAAGGGTTTACCATTATACCCTCTTTGTTTGCTTTTTTTACATATTCCTTTGTAACTAAAGCACTGTATGGGTGAAGTGCATCCGCTTTAATTTCTTTTGCAAATTTAAATGGCTTAAACATAATTCTTCTGCCAATTTTTTTATCCGGTGCATAGAGAAGACCTGTTTTGCATTTCGCGTCAAGTTTTTTACACACAACTAAAATAGCAGGGTCAAATGAAGAAATAATTAACTTATCGAACATATCATACTTTTTAGCAAGCTCAATTGTCACTTTAGGGAATTCAATTGGTGCTTCGCCCGGAACTTCGCTTTTCAATTCAATATTAAGCACTTCTACGTTATTTTCTTTGCAAAGCTTAATGAAATCTTCTAAAAGTGGAATTTTAGTATCTTTATATTCCTCACCTTTATATGAACCAAAGTCGAACTGTAAAAGCTCTTCCAAAGTCATATCTTTAATTGCACCTTTACCGGTTGATGTGTCATCAATAGTGAAATTGTGACACAAAACCGGTACACCGTCTTTTGTTAAGTGAATATCTGTTTCTACACCATCGCAACCAATCTCGAAAGATTTTTTAAATGCCGGTAATGTATTCTGAGGGGCTACCATATTTGCTCCTCTGTGTGAAATAACATTGATTTTTGCCATTTCTCTTTCTCCTGTATGTTATAAATACTATTTTCTCTTAAAAATATGTTTTATTGTCGTTGTGATAAGACCTACACCACAGCATAAAAGAATTTTTTCTTTTAACATTCCGTCTGCATCCCAGATGTATTCTAACTCTGCCTTTAAGCTGTCGCCACATAAGTCTTTATAATTAAGATGCTCTGTTTCGTAATCACCTGTTTTTTCATCAATTGTGAAAACTCTTACACCACGTGAACGTCTGCCATAGCAACGAAAAGATGCGCAAGGAGTCTGCACAATGTTAATACCGTCGAGTGTTGTTGTAAAGCAGTTCTGGTGGTCGTGACCAAAAACAATTGCTTTTATATCACCGCACTCTTTAATTGCTTCTACCTGACCGTTGCCTTGTGAAACAGTGCATATATACTCACCGATTTCGCCATCAACACACGGCTTTGCTTTAAAGTATTTTCCGTCAGGACCTTCGAATGCACCCTCGTCATCTTTACTACATTCTTCCATTAAATCGAGCATTTCTATTAACGGAATGTGCTGGAACATTAAAGATGGCACGGGTACTCCGCCATTTTGTGCTTTTAATTCGGCACTCTTTTTCTTGTACCACTCTATTGCCTCGGGCTTAACCTGACTATAGCACTTGTCTTCTTCCTTATCTTTCCATGCACTGTCAAGCATCCATATATTAAATTTAACCTCACTACCATCCTCTGAATAAATCGGTATATTGAAAGTTTCGTCTTTTAATATTTCAATATCATTATCGAGACCTACAAAATGTGGATATCGTCTGTAAATATCTGACTGTTCTTTTTTGGTAATCTCGTTCATATCATCGTGATTACCATAAATCATAGAAAATGGAATTTTTCTGTCTTCAACAGGTCTTAAAAGTTTTTCTATTGCAATTTCCATTGCTTTGAACTCTGCCTCTTTTGTTTTAACAAAAAGCGGGGTGAGAGTTCTTGCGTCACGAAAATGGTTACCTAAAACATTGTCACCTGTAAACACAATCAAATCAGGCTTTACTCTGTCGTATGCTTTATCAAGCATTTTCATCATTGTTTTTCTTACATATTGTAAATCTTGCGGGTCGCTTACTTGTAAAATTGTAAATTTTCCATTTTTAAATTTTAAACTCATAAATTTCTCCGAAATCTTTTATTATTTGGTATCGAATTTTCTTTGAAAATTCGACTATATTCCTTTCAATGACTGTAATGCAAAATTGTGTTTATGAAATACAATTTTGCTAAAAGCCGATAAAATCGGCTTTTACGAAACGCAACTGCGTTTCGACTAATTACAATCATTATATAGGCAAAAATGCCTTTGCAATACCAAAATAAACTAAAAGTGAAATAGCATCTACTAATGTTGTGATAAACGGACTTGCCATAACTGCAGGGTCAAAACCCATTTTTTTAGCAAGTAACGGTAAAACGCAACCAATGAGTTTTGCCGCTATAACTGTTACGCAAAGTGTCAGGGCTACAACCATAGAAACTACCAAAGATACATTTTCTGTACCCATAACAAAACCATCTATAAAGTAAACTTTTAAGAATGTTGCAACGGCAATTACAACACCGCAAAGAATTGAAACCCTTAATTCTTTCCAGAGAACTTTCATAACATCTTTAATATCAACTTCACCCAATGAAAGACCACGGATAACTGTAACAGATGCCTGACTACCGGAGTTACCGCCTGTACCCATAATCATAGGAATAAACGCAGTAAGCACAACCAACTTTTCAAGTGCAGTTTCAAAGGATGAAATAATAATTCCTGTAAAGGTTGAAGAAAGCATAAGAATTAAAAGCCACGGAATTCTTGTTCTGAAAATTTCAAAAACAGATGTCTTTAAGAATGGCTTATCTGTAGGTGTAATACCGGACATCATCTGAATATCTTCTTCTGCTTCTTCTAAGATAACATCCATCGCGTCGTCAATTGTAACTATACCAACCATACAATTTTCAACATCAACAACAGGAAGTGCTAAAAAGTCGTATTTATTTAACAAATTAGCAACCTCTTCTTTGTCTGCGTGGGTATTTACCGTAATAATATTTGTTTCCATAACATCGGAAATAGTAATACTATCATCCTGTGTCAAAAGCTCTTTTGCAGTAACAATACCTAACAATTTATGTTTTTCAACAACATAACAGGTATAAACTGTTTCAAATTTTGCACCAATTGATTTGATTTTTTTAAGTGCATCACCAATTGTCATTGTAGGCAAAAGTGTGATGTATTCAAGAGTCATAATACTACCCGCACTGTCTTCAGGGTAGTTTAGAATTTGGTTTATACTTTCCCTCTTATCGCCTGCCGCACTTAACATTCTGCTTACAACATTAGCAGGCATTTCTTCAATAACGTCAACAGCATCGTCAATGAACATTTCATCCATAATGTGCTTTAACTCTTTATCAGTAAATGCCTCTAAAAGCACTTGCTGAGAATCTGCTTCAAGGTAAGTGAAAACCATAGCAGCATTTTCTTTCGGAATCAATCTGAATAAAAGCACCATTTCTTTTTCATCGAATTCTGGTAAAAGAGTAGCAGTATCAACAGGATTCATTGTGTCAAAAATGCTTTTTATAGCTTTATATTCTTTTTTCTCAAATAATTTTATGATAATGTCTTTATCCATATCTTAACCTCCAATCTTAATATACCCTTCAGGTTAAGAAATAAAAAAACCGAGCATACTGCCCGGCGGTTAAAATTCACATAATGCCACAAAACCGAAAAATGTTAATTTTTCAGTCAATAACACCTAAAACAGATGCCACTTCGGCACTTATTTCCAAACCGCCAAAATATCGGATTTTATTTCTCGCGTGACTACAACTACCGCCAGCGTCCATCTGTTTTTCCCCCTTTAAAATCAATTTTAAAAATTATAAAAAGTACATAAATAAATATAATACAATTTATACACATTGTCAAGAAAAAATCAATGCTTATATTAACAAAATATGCTCGTAACTATAAATGGTTACGAGCACTTGGTTTTTGCTGTTTTTATGTATTTATTATTCGGCCAAATCGCCTACATCAACAAGAACACCATCACTACCCATAACCTCTGGTAACTTGCCGTCCCATTTGTTCCACTTAACATAATCAACATAATCCGGTGATTTTGCAAGTGCTTCCTGAATGAGTCTGATGCTTTCAGCTTCCGCTTCTGCTTGTGCGATTTTTTGTTTAGCTTCAACTTCAATTCTTACAAGGTCCTGCTCTGCTTTAAGCGCTTGTTGCTGTGCAGTTTGTTTTGCCTCAACCGCAGCATTGAATTCTTCAGAGAAATCGAAATTTACAATGTTGAAAATTTCAACTTCTATACCGTAAGAATTGATTTTTTCAGATAATGCTTCTTTAATCTGGTCGCCAACTGTCTGACGCTTTGTAATAAGCTCTTCTGCAGTAAACTGTGCAGTAACTGCTTTGATGCTTTCCTGAATTGCAGGAACAATAATTACTGTACCATAATCCTTACCAACATTCTGATAAAGAGATGCAGAAGCTTCACTTCTTACGTGGTAGTTTACTGCAACAACATAAGAAATAATCTGCAAGTCCTTTGAAGATGCACTACCCTCTGTTTCTACCTTTTGAGTACGGTTATTCATCTGAACAACTGTCTGTACCAATGGCATTTTGAAGTGTAAGCCCTCTTCAAAAACATTTTCTTCAACTGCACCAAAAGTTAAAACTACACCTGTGTGACCTGCTTTAACTACTGTAAAACAAGTTAAACACACACCGGCAACGAGTACAATGCAAATTGCTGCAATCACGATTTTTACTACATTCTTTTTCATAATAATTTCCACCCTTTCAAATCCAATTAACTTGGTTCTTTTATTCTAACAATTTTCGACAGTAAAGTCAATTAAAAATCACTTTTATGAGTTCAACAATAAATGCTATTGCAACTATTGTCCAGGTTACAATACGCATAAATTTTGTAAAAGTTATTTTTTTAGTGTCAACACCCTCGTATCTTTTCATTTCATTGACTGTTAATTGTTTTCCACAATCCGCACATTGAAAATCGTGCCAATAAAACTTGACATCGCCTTTCATTCTGCCAAAATCATAATGACGGAAGTCATAATTCTTAGCTTCCGGAGACTCAGAATTTACAACCTTTGAAACTAAAGCCCTTTTAAGTCGAGAGCCACATTTAGGGCAATAATGTTTTTTTACAAGATAAAATATATCATCCGCTTTGTATTTATAACCATTTATCAAAACAGTATCTCCTTTAAATTCGTCTTATCTGAAAACTCTTACAACACAATACCCAACATAGAAAAACTCTTCTCTTAACAAAAACGGTATTTTTGTTTTTAATGATTTATACATTGAAGTAGTTGTCGGTGAAGAAATTGCATTTATCCCATAATCTTCAGCCATAAGCATTGACCTTTTCATATGAAGCGGGTCGCTGACAATAATTGCAGTTTTAAGATTATTTTCTACCATTATTTCTTTTGAAAATTCAAGATTTTCTTCTGTAATAGTAGATTTTTCTTCTATTAAAATTCTTTCTTCGGGTACACCTTGTGATAAAGCATATTCTTTTGCTACTTGTGAATCAGATTTATAACTACCCTCACCAAAGCCCCCGGTTAAAATTATGTAATCAACAAATCCGTCTTCGTAAAGTGTAATTGCGTGATTTATTCGTTCACGATAAACTGGTGAAACACCATCTTCCCAAACAGATGCACCTAAAACGATTGCGACATCCGACGGTGCTTTTTCGTCAATTTTTCCGTAATTCCAGATATTGATAGCAATTGATAACGCAATAACAACTGAAAGAAATATCACCGCACCCGAAGCAACAAGAATTTTACATTTTTTACTTCTCATTATTTTTCTGCTTCAAACATAATTATCATTGCCTTTTCGCCTTCGGGTAAAGGTAATGTAAGACCATAATTCATAAGCTCAATGCCTTCCATTGTATAAACTTTTTCGGGATTGTCAAAATCATAAACATTATACTTTGTAGCAGTATGAAGTCCGTTTAAGTAAAGTGTATATTCGCTATCTTTTACATTTGCTCTTTTATAAATAAGAGCCATACCACTACTTGCATCTTCAGTTGAGAACTGCATTGCCAACATTTTATCTTTATCAAAACTACCGAACTCAATCGGGTAATATCTTTCACCCATCTTTGCTCTCTGTTCATTGTAATATTGGAATTCAGGATTCTGATGCGAGAAGAAATCCATAAGCATAAGTGGCATTATAGCAGACCTGCAGGCATACTCATTAGCCATATAAAGATTTGCACCTGTTATTGGTAACCAGAATGAAATACCATAAGTCTGTGCCTGAGTTGCTTCAAATAAATCAGGGTGATAATCACAGTTATAGTCACTTCTCCAGAATGCAATACTACGGTAAACCATTTCTAAATCAAGCCTTTTACCACCTGACGCACAGTTGTCTATTATAAGTCCATCTACATTTTCTATAAGATAATCTAAATATTTATATTCGTTTGTAACATAGTGGTTTTCGCAGATACCTGTTCTGCCATCATAATATTCACTATCTGCTTTCTGCCAATATTTAAGTGGAGCAAAGTTAAAGTCCTGACGATAAATTGTAACCCCATTTTCTTTGAGAGAAGCTAAAATGTAATCAGCATAATACTTGAAAGCCTCCTCGTCTGCAAGATTCCACATAAGGTTTTCTTCACCATCTACAGAAATAAGCCATTCTTCATTTTGTGAGCCTACATTGTAGAACTCTGTACCCGGGAAAACTCTTTCAGGCTCATACCAGAGAGTATGCCCAAGACCTTTTTTCTTTGCATAATCTGAAAGTTCAATTATACCATTGTCATATCTGTTTTTATCTACAGTCCAGTTACCAACGCCATCGTACCAGCCTTCGTTGTAACTGTACCAACCTGCATCCATCCAGAATGCATCTGTATGCTCAAATACCTCTTTATCCAAACCATCAAGAACTTCAATGATTTCATCAGAAGTTCTTGTTGACATTGGTCCTGCAACCTCCATTACTGTATAAGAACTCTTTGTTACATTTTCAGGGTAAACGCAGTCCATTATCCACTCCCTGAACATATTAAAGCCCTTTAAAGCATTGTCAGTCTCATACGTCTCATAAAAGCTTACTGAAACAAGTGGTGAACGGACTTCTTCACCGGGAAGAAGGTATGCATTAAAATTCTCTTGCTTTGCGGTAATAACAGTTTCACCGTTTTTATTACTGAACGATGATGCCCATTGACCAGTCCAACCGATACCCACAACCATACCAAACTCTTCACCGAAGATATTGAAATATGGAAGATAATTTTCTGTAGGCTTACCATCTACACCGCCAAAACCAAATGTTTTAGCAGATAAATCTTTTTTAATGAGTGAAAAGTCGCTTGCCGCAGTATCGCTACCCATTGAATAGTAAAGTTCTGCCTTACCGGTACCTAATGATGAATTTAAAGCATAAAAATCACTTATTACTCCGGAGTTTTCTGTACCTATGTTTTTAATATAAACAGTCCATTGACAAGTTGCATTCAGAGAAAACTGAGTTGCTTCAACTGTTACCTGAAGTCCATTGTTTTTATTTTTTAAAACTATTTTGTAATCAATAATATAAGAAACGCCCGCACCTGCAGTTTTTGGTTCAAATGACTTTTCCCAATCAGCAGGGTTAAACTCTACTCCGTCAACCTTAAAAGTAAATGGATAACTTGCATTTTCAACTAAAAAATTGCTTTTAAACCAGTTTCTACAAAGTTCCTGGTCTTCGTCAGAAACGTTCATTTCTGTAGCACTTACTCTGTCAAACTGAATATTCTTTTTATATTCGAGTGCCTTAATATTTTCTTCGTTAAGAATAACTGTCCCTCCGCAAGTAACCGCAAAATAAATGACTGCAAAAATTGCATTGAAAATTCTTGGTTTTCTTATCGCTTTTATAATAAATGTTACTAAAAGAAGAATTGCAGATAAAACAAATGCAACCGTATATACTGTAATGACAGTATTATCATCATTGTAAGTTGTGTCGTTCATTACAGGGTTCATTTTTGCATTTATTCCCCATATCAACCCCTGAAAAAAGGCACAACCTGCTAAAAATGTAACGAGTTTTAAAATCCAGTTAGCATTTTTGAATAATGTTTTTATGAACATCATCATAAACCAACCAAGTGCAACGCTTGTAAGTGCTGTATAAAGATGAACATCTCCACTGCTTAAAGTTCCGTCAAATATGTACCACAACGAATATGCCGCATAACACATTAACCCCAACAACACAGTCGTGACACTTAAGTCAACAATCCAGTTATCTTTTATTTTTTTCAGCATATTTATTCCTCCTGAAGTGTGTATTTATTTTACAAAAACACAGCTGTTTTCAATTTTTTCTATATCTACATTACCGATTTCTTCAAAAAAGAACAGTGAAAATTGCCAATCAAAGCATTTATCTAAAAAAGAAAATATTTTATGCATAACCTTATTTTTAATTTCATCATCGACATTATCTTCAAAATCAATTATAAATGCACTGGTGAAAAAATCATCTGTAATAACCTTACGCACAAGATAAATTTTTCTGATTTTATTTTCATCTATTGATTTAATGAAACTCAAAATATCTTCTAACATTCCATCTGGTAAATTTTCTGTCACAAGCACATCTTTTTTATCAATAAATTGCATTTTGATATATTTATCATTTGCACTCTGAATCAAATCAACCGCTTTTTCACGGTAAATTTCAAGTTCTTCTTTGTTTCCTGTAAGGCAACAGAATTTACCTATATTTTCCAGACCTTCTTCAATAAAATTACTATTTTCAATTGCTTTATATATATGATTTAAACCCTCATCATTAAAACTGTGCAATAAAAAGCAACCATACATAAAATGTGCATAACTACTTGCTATGTCAGAAAGCTCATCTATTGCCCGTTTGCAACATTCATTTGCTTCTATATTTCTACCAAGTTGACGAAGCGCTACAACTACATCAGCATATTCCGAAGCAATAATTGGTTTACCTGATTTTTCCCAGTTTTCAATTATTTCTAACGAATCAAGATAAATTGACTTTCGCCCTTCTTCGTAAAGACTTTCTTTTTCTTCGTAAAGCAGCGTTTCTGCCTGTTCTAAAGCCTTTTTACATTCATTTTGATACTCACCACTATTTTCAAAAGGCAAAATCTCATAATTTTTCACACCCAGTCGCTCAAGACGCATTTTTAAAGTAGGGTGAGAAGCTGAACGGGATAAAATTTCTATATCAATAAACCTGTTCCAGAATTCTTTTCTGCTTATTATCCTGCTTTTTAAATTTTCTATGCTTTTGGCTACTAATCCTTTTTGTAATTCTTCTGGTTCAAAAACACATTCTTCATCATAAGTGCCTGTTTCCCAATCATAAAGTTCGTTATATTTGAGTTTAATCAAGGCTGAAGCGGCAACATTTTTGTCACCATTTTTCAACATTTCTTTGTCTGCAGTTTCTTCATTTGTAACCGAAGATGCATACGAATATAAAAAATATTCCTTTTTATATTTTTCATCAAGAAAAACAAAAAACCATTTAATAAAAGCGGAAAACAAATTTGTTGTATTACCATAACACAACCATTCATTATAATTAAGTAACTTTACATTACACAAATTCTTTTCGCTTACATGTGAAAATTCATGTAACAATACATTGTAAAGTTCTTCTTTTGTAAAAATATTAAGTAATACAACGCCGAGAGTTATAAAATAATTGTTATCATTTTTGCTGATTCCCGCATTACAATCGTCAGTAAGTAATATTTTTATTTTACCTGTGCAACCGAGTATATCTGCCGCTTTTTTTGTTACTTTATATATTTCAGGATATTCAGTTTCAGCTAAATAAAATTTTTCTTCATCTTCATAAACTTTTTGCTTTACTCTTATACGAGATAACGCACAAAGAATAAAAAGAACAGAAACCCAACAAAGTGGCACCAAAAAATCAGTTCCATAGATTTTACAAAACATACCCGAACTGACACTGAAAACAATTCCACAAACACCATAAACTATTGCTAAAGTTTGTGATTTAATTATTATTTTTTCAAGAAGTGATTCCTTTTGTTTAGTTGTTTCCTCTGCCGATTCTCTATGCGATAAAATAAATTCTGTAATTTCTTTTACATTTTGAGTATCTAATTCAGATTTTTTGAATTTTTGTAAAATTATATTTACTGCAAGTAATATGATTGGTATTACAATTGAAACTACAAAAGCAGTAATTATCGAACTATTTGTAAATTTATTTTCAAAATTTTTAGCAAAAACAATTCCACCTAACTGTAACAAGAAAGCTGAAACCACTACAAATATTGACACAGCACACTCTTTTCTTTTTTCTGCCTTTGCTCTTTTAGAAAAATCAATTTCTGACACTTGTTGAATTTTTGGCTGATACTTTTTTCCCAACATTATAGCAAATGCAAAAGCAACTGACCATGTCATAACTTCCACAGCAACAAACACACCGAAAATTATACTTTCTGTTTCATTAAAATCTGAAATTTCTTTTCCCTTTGTCAAAAACACAGTTAAAAAAATCCAGAAAAACGCCAGAACAACACTTAGAATTACACCTAATATATATTTATTCTTTAGTTTTTTCATTAAACTCTTTCCCCTTAATAATTCTGAAAGTTAATTTTATATTAGCATAAATTTCTTTTTTTAGCAATAAAAAATAGTTGCAAGTGTGCAAGTATGCAAGTGGCAAGTAATAATTAAATATCAGGTATCAGATAATAGAAAAATCCTATCATTTCAAGTTTTTGTAACTGAAATGATAGGATAAAGTCTTTTTTATAACCCTTGTAACTTGCACACTTGCATACTTGCTACTTAATTAGCCCCAACAACAAAACTAAGACCAATAAACGCAACATAAATGCCAAGCATTAAAATGCCCTGCCAACGAGAAAGTTTTTGCTTTATCATTGTTGGTACTGTGAGTATGAGCATTACTGTGAGCATTACAGGAATATCAAGAATAAGTGAAGAGTTAATACCATTGATTAAACCTGAACACGGAACTGTAAACGGATTTATTGTAATAGCAGTACCACTTACAAGAACTAAATTGAAAAGGTTGGCTCCGATAATATTACCGAGTGAAAGTGAACCGTGACCTTTTGCAAGTGATGTAATAGCAGTTACAAGTTCCGGGAGTGATGTACCTAAAGCAACAATTGTAAGACCGATAACTGCGTCTGAAACACCGAGTGCTTTTGCTACGATTGTTGCGTTATCAACAAGTAAATCTGCACCGACTGCAATAACTGCCGCACCAAAAACCAACATAATAATATCTTTTAAAAGGCTATCTTTTGTGCCTTTTTCTTTTGATTCAACAACATGGTCTTCGCCGCTTTGTGCTTCTAATTCTTCTTCACTTGTGAGAGCGCCAACTTTCTCTTCTTTTTCAACAACCTCAATAGGTGCTGCACTTTTTTTCATTCTTATAACAGTTGTCACCATATAAACAACGAATGTAATAAGTAAAAGAATACCGGTAAGACGTGAAAATTCTCCCGTTAAATACGCTGTACCACAGTAAAATGCTGCAGAACCAAAGAAGAAAGCAACAGGTAAAATCATACTTTTTCTTGCTGCTTCTCCCGGTTTTACCGAAATAGTAATAGCCGCAATTAAAGATGTATTACAAATAATTGAACCGATTGCATTACCATAGGCAATTGAACCATTACCACCTGCGGCTGCACCGGCAGAAACCATAACTTCAGGTAAAGTAGTACCAATTGAAACTACGGTAGCACCAATTAAAATCTCTGGTAAATGAAAACGACGAGCAATACCTGTTGCACCGTCAACAAACCAGTCGCCACCTTTAATGAGTAACACGAAACCGAACGCTAATAAAAGCACCGGAACTAATAATTCAGACATTTTTAAAACCCCTTTTATGTTTATATACTTTTATATTACCACAATTGGAAAAATTTATCAATATAATTCAGAAAACTGAGTTTTTTGAATTGAAAATTGAAAGTTGAAAATTGAAAATTAATGGTCTGCGACGCTATTATAATAATTTGTTGTAAAAGTTAATTTGTCGTTTCATTTATCATTTATTTTATCTTCTTTATTCTAAAAAACAAACTACATACTATCTTTTAAGGTTTACAATAACCTTTAAATGAAAGAATGTAGTTTTCTTTATAAATGTCTAATTATAATCAAGTCCGCAGGACTTCCGAAATTTTTAATTTTTCATTTTCAATTTTCAATTTTTCCTTCCGCAAACTTAATAAGCTTCTGCCAATCCTCACGGCTAAAGTAGTGTGTACCATTTCTCATATGATAACCTAAATCACCATTAAAAAATTCGTCACCCGCTTCAGCAAATTTATTTTCACAATCAAATGGATTTTTAAATGCAGGTGACGCGGCAACACAAGCTAATTGCTCTGATTGCGGGTGTGCCCAGGCATCTTCTTTTGCACTACCTATAAGTACATATCTTGGTGCAATTGAAGCGATTAAATAATGCTGGTCAAATGGCATATTCTCTTCGTTATTTACATATTTTTTATAATTCTCACAAAACCAGAATGGAAATCTGTCACAAATATCTTCTACTGTTTCGCCGGTAGTACCCCTTGCAAGAGCGGCACCACTACAACCCGAATCATTTGAATAACTGAATTTGAACCGCTCATCAAACATAGCCGCTACAAGTGCGGTTTTACCAAGTCTTGAATGACCACAAATTACACTTTTTTCTAAATCAAGTTTATGGGAAAGTGTTTCAGCATAATCAAGCAATCTACTTGCCGCCCACGCCCACATTGCGATTTTACCCGAATCATCACTTTGTCTTTTTCCATCTGGGAAAAGCACTCCTGCAAGTCCATTTGTAAAGTCATCGTCATCAGAAGTAACATCTGTATAGCAAACAGTTAAAACTGCAAAGCCATTATCAATAATTTCTTCTGTCGGTTGGTATCTGTCAGGGTTGTCGTCACGGAAATTTACGTGAATGAAAAACGGATGTTTCTCATTATCATTAGGCAAAACTTCGTAAAATGGGAAAGAAAACTCTTTTCCATTAAGTGTACATTTTGCCGTTACTTTATAGATACTCGCCTTATTTGCACAAAAGCGTGGCACCATAGGCTCAGCTTCTTTTATAAATTCGACTTTTTCAGGGTCAGGGAGTTTTTTACCGTAAATTTCGCTTTGCAATATCTCAATCATTTCTTCACGTGATTTAAGCTCCGGCAAATTCCTGTTTTTTAATTCCTGAAGCAACATAATATTTCCCCTTTTTTCATATTTTCTTTCATTATAATCCAATTGTACAGACAAATCAATCACAAAATAAACTGACTTTTGACTACTACCGTACTGAATTCTCTTGCAATTTTTTATACACAATGATAAAATTAAGAATGGTGGTTAAATGTTTACTATTCTTCTTGCAATTATTTATCTGGGATTTATAAGTCTTGGGCTTCCGGATGCACTTTTTGGTGCATCGTGGCCAGTTTTACAACCCTCTTTAGGTGTTCCTCTATCTTTTGCCGGTATTATAACAATGACAATTTCGGGCGGTACAATTATAGCAAGTCTTTTTTCAGATAAACTCACTCGTAAACTCGGTGCGGGAATTGTAACTTCAATAAGTGTTGGTATGACGGCAACTGCACTTTTAGGTTTTTCTTTCTGCAGTAAATTCTGGCACTTGATTCTTTGTGCTATACCATTAGGTCTTGGTGCAGGTGCAGTTGATGCAGCACTGAATAATTTTGTTGCACTTCATTTCGCCTCAAAACATATGAGTTGGCTTCATTGTTTCTGGGGTGTAGGTGCAAGTATCAGTCCTTATATTATGGGGTTCTGGCTTTCGAAAAACGAACAATGGGCAAATGGTTACAGAACTGTCGGAATTATTCAGATAATTCTCACAATCATTCTTTTTATAAGCATCCCTTTGTGGAAAAAGATTAAAACTAACAACTTTGCAAGTGACAGTAAAGAAGAAACGCCACAACCTAAAAAACTCAAAGAAATTTTTAAAATCAAAGGAGTTAAAAGTGTTCTGTTTGCTTTTCTCGCTTTTTGCGCAGTAGAGGCAACCGCTTTTTCGTGGACAAGTAGTTTTTTGGTTTTAGGCAAAGGCTTTTCTGTTGATATGGCAGCAAAATATGCTTCGCTTTTTTATTTAGGTATGACAGTCAGTCGTTTAGTAACAGGTTTTTTCGCTGATAAGACAGGCGACAAAAAAATGATTCGATTTGGTTATACTGTTGCAACTATTGGATTGCTGCTGATGATTTTACCATTTAACAATACATTCATTTGCCTTGCGGGTATTTTCATAGCAGGTTTTGGCAACGGACCTGTTTACCCTGCAATTATACATTCAACACCAGTAAATTTCGGCAAAGAAAATTCTCAGGCAGTTGTTGGTGTACAAATGGCATTTGCTTACACCGGTTCGTCATTTATGCCACCTCTTTTTGGAATTATAGCAAATCATATAAATATATCACTTTTTCCGATATTCTTACTTGTGTTTTTATTGCTCGGTGCATTGCTTATAGAAAATTTAAATAGACTTAAAAAGTAAAACGAAATATTGTTTGCGGCATAAATATTTCTTTTTATAAAAATCTTGTTGTTATAACAGAAAGAAGGAAACTGTATGTTGCAGTTAAAAAACATTTTTAAAATTTATCAGATGGGTGACACTACACAAACCGCACTTAAAGATGTAAGTGTAAATTTTCGCGACAATGAATTCGTTTCAATTTTAGGCCAGAGTGGTTCAGGTAAAACCACACTTTTAAATATTATTGGCGGACTTGACCGTTACACAAGTGGTGACCTTATAATTAACGGTGTTTCTACCAAAAATTATACAGATGCAGACTGGGATACATACAGAAACCACTCAATAGGTTTTATTTTCCAGAGTTACAATTTAATTCCGCATCAGACTGTACTCTCTAATGTAGAAATGGCTTTAACTCTTTCGGGTGTTTCTAAAAAAGAACGCCGTGAAAGAGCGGTTGAAGTTTTAAAAAAAGTCGGTCTAACTGACCACATAAACAAAAAGCCAAATCAGATGTCGGGCGGTCAAATGCAGAGAGTTGCAATTGCCCGTGCTTTAATTAACAACCCCGATATTCTTTTAGCAGACGAACCTACAGGTGCTCTTGACAGCGAAACAAGTATTCAGATAATGGATTTACTTAAAGAAATCGCAAAAGACAAACTTGTTGTTATGGTTACTCACAACCCTGAACTTGCAGAAAAATATTCTACAAGAGTTGTGAATTTATTAGATGGTAAAATTGTAAGCGACACCGACCCTTGTGATGCTGCAGAAGAAACAAAAAGCAAAGCTATAAAAAACAAGGTTTCTATGTCCTTCTTAACTGCACTTTCATTAAGCTTCAACAACTTAAAAACTAAAAAGGCGCGTACAATTTTAACTTCATTTGCGGGCTCTATAGGTATTATTGGTATTGCTCTTATTCTTTCACTTTCACAGGGAATGAGCGATTATATTGACAATGTTCAGAAAAAGACCATGGAATCTTACCCTATAACAATAGATTCAACTGCATTTGACGCACTTGGTATGTTTGGCTCTGATGGTAATGAAAAAGAAAACAAAGACCAACAAAACAAAAACGAAAAAGAGAAAAAGAAATTTAAAAATGCAGTTTATGCGGATTACGGTTCTCTTGAAGCAAAAGAAACAATGACTTCAACCATTAAAAAGAACAATTTAACAGAATTTAAAAAATACCTTGATGACCCAAGCAGTCCGATTCAGCAATATATAGGCGAAAATGGTGTTGTTTACTCTTACGATATAAAATTCTCTGCCTTTTCTTATAACGATGACAAAAAATTCATTGATTCAGATTCAGAAGTAAATGAAGATGAAAATGGTGGATTTTTCTCAGGCTTTTCTTCATTTTTTGGTGGCGAACAAGACGATAGTGCAAAAAATTTCTCAGAAATAATCAAAGGCACAGATGGTGAAATTATAAGTAGTATTGTTACTGACAATTACGACCTTATATATGGTGTATGGCCTGAAAAATATAACGAGGTTCTTTTGGTTGTAAACAGAAGAAACACCATTTCTGCCGACGAATTATATCAATTAGGGTTCATTACAAAAAAACAATATGATAACGCGGTAGAAAAAATTGAAAATGGTAAAGAAGCAGAAAATATAATTATAAATTACGACAAAATTACTTCTCATACCTTCTATTTAGTGCCCGCTTGTGATATGTACTTAAAAAATGACAACGGAACTTTCACAAAAATTGAAGATTATGAAGAATATGAAAAAGAATTAACCGAAAACAAAACAAAACTTAAAATTGTTGGTATCATACGTCCGAGTGAAGATGCAGAAAACACTACAATTTCCACTCCGATTGCTTACACTCATTTGCTTACCGATTATATTATTGAGCATACAGAAAAAAGCGAAATTGTAAAAGCACAGAAGAAAACTCCGTCTATAAATATTTTAAGCGGTACAAAATTTGATGCTTCAAGTGATGAAGAAAAACAAGAAGAAGCAAAAAATTACATAAAATCTCTCGATGAACAAGGTAAAGCAAATTTATACAGAATGGTACTCTTTTCAGGAAATTCAGAAGAAGATAATAAATCTTCATTCTCTATGCCTAATATACCGTCAATACCAAATATGCCTTCTTCAATGCCCGGCACATCAGTTCCTGCAACAAAACCAAATGGCACAGGTAGTGTAACACCGGATATGACAAAACCGTCTGTTCCGACTACTGAAAAACCAACAGTACCTACAACAAGCACTACTTCGCCTGTTGAAACCACTGTACCTTCAACTGAAAATGAAGAAACTTCTACAGAGCAAGACACTACTGTTCCTGTAACAACTCCTGAACAAGCAATTATTGAACAGCAACAAGGAGTTATAGCAGGGCAACAAGAGGCATTAAGCCATGCACAAAACACAATTGATATGCAACAAGATATGATTTCACAAGCACAGTCTGCTTTAGGTCAGCAGCAAGATGCTCTTTCTGGTGCTCAGCAGGTAATTGCCGGTCAACAAAGCGCTTTAATTCAATCCCAGACACAGTTACAGATGATGGCTGGTGTTATGAAGCAAATTCAGAATGCGATGAACGAAATGTCATCTATGACTGAAGACTCAAAATTAGCAGAAAGACTTGACGAATGGGTTGACGATAATCCTGACACAGAAATGCTTCTTACTATTTACGACCAATATATAGGTGAAGCAACTTACGATGATAATTTATCGCAGTTCGGTCTTGTAAGTTATGATTCACCATCATCTATAAGTATTTATACTGACAGTTACGAAGATAAAGATATGGTTTCTGCCTGTATTGTAGATTACAACAGTACAAAAAGTGAAGAAGAACAAATTATTTACACCGATTATATAGCACTTCTGACATCTTCGCTTACAACAATCATAAATGGTATTTCTTATGTACTTATAGCTTTCGTTGCAATTTCACTTATAGTTTCTTGTATTATGATAGGCATTATTACCCATATTTCAGTTATGGAAAGAACAAAAGAAATAGGTATTCTTCGTGCATTAGGTGCTTCAAAAAGCAATATTTCACAAGTGTTTAACGCAGAAACATTTATTATTGGTTGTTGTTCGGGACTTTTAGGTGTTATAATTTCATTCCTTGCCTTATTCCCGATTAACGCAATAATAGAACGCGTTACAGAAATTGAAAACCTCAACGCACAATTACCGATTCTTGCTGCAGTTGCACTTATAGCGATAAGTGTTTTAATAACAATTATGGGTGGACTTATTCCATCACGCAAAGCGGCAAAGAAAGACCCTGTTGTAGCATTAAGAACTGAATAAAAAAGAGGATGTAAAAAAAGCGCAGACCGTATAAAACCAGATCTAGCAAGGGGTTCTGTAGGTTTAATAAGCCTATAGAACCCCTTTTAAAATATGTGAAATCTAAAATTGATGAAAAAATATGTTTTATACTACGAACAAACTTCGCCACTCGACGTACCCTTGTACGCCTTCGGGCAAGCAAAACCAAGTCTAAAGCCTTGATTTTGCTCAGTTTGTCCGTTCTGCATCTTTTTTCCTATCCCCTTAATATTTATAACTTTTAAATCCATCTTCAAAAAAAGTTTTATTAAGACAATCAGGGGTTTTGAATTTTACAGTTTTTATAATATAGAATTTATCTGGCCTTAAAGAAAACCCTTGTTTTGTTTTTAATTCTTCAATTGCATCATTTGCCTTTTTCAAACTATCGTAGATACCAATATTAAAAAAGTGAAAATGCTCTTTTTGTTTTGTTATAAAGAAATGAAACACTTTATAATAAATCATTTATATTCACCTTTTTCAAATTCATTCACAGAAACAAACTCCCAATTTTCAAAACTTTCAGGTTTCATTGAAAATAATGCTTCATATTCACTATTTAAAGTTTTAACACAGTAATTTTTACATCTCACTATAAATCCAGTATCCGTTTTTTCAATTTTACAAGCTAAATCCCTTTGAACAAACGGTAACGTTTTTGTTAATTTGCGAGATATAGTTTTTGCCGCTCTTCTGCCTTTTCTATCAAGAATTAAATCTTCCAAGAGTTCTTTTTCTTTTGTTAAATCATCCCAAAAACTTTTATATTTTGTTCTGTCTTGTGGTACTACGTAATAGTGTAAATCTTCACCTTTAAATATTGCTTCTGTCATAGGTTTGCAACTTTCAATGAAGTGTGGCGACAATTGAGAGAGTAATAAACCAACTCTGGCTTTTTCGCCTGAAAGTGCATTTAAAACAGTTACTACATAATCTCTGAATGAATTTTGTGAACTATCATATTTATACGATTTTTCCATTGTAGTTACTGATTTTTCGTATTCGTGACAATACAAATAAACAGTTGCTAAATCATAATAAATGAAACTTACTATTTTTGATTGTTCACGGGTTAATTTTTTATCTTCATATATTTCTAATGCCTTTTTGTAATAGTAAATTGCTTTTGTGCATTCAGAGTCTCTTTGTGCAAATTTTGCAGTTCTGTAATATGGAGTAAATGCTAACGGGAATATAAAATTCATATCACTATAGAGAAGTCTGCTATAATATTTCCCCATTTTCTTTAAGTCTTTTGTAAGTTCATAACAAAGACCCGTAAAATAATTAACCGCCATTTCATCATGCTCATTATTACAAAGTGATTCAGCTATTTTTAACTTTGTAACTGCTTTTTTACATTCATTTTCCGATATATTGGTCACCGCTGCAGTAAAGTGAATCTGTGCTTCATCACTCTCCTCAAATGCACATAAAAATAAATCACCAAACAACTTCCCGTGTATCTCACGCCATTTTTCGTAATTCTCATTTGTTATTCCAAATTCAGTCAATTTTTCTGCAAATTCATTTATATCCATATATCTTCACCCTCTAACAAATTGTCTATTGCTTTAAACATTATATCATAATAAACTAAAAATTAAAAGTGTTTTTTACAATTAGTGTGGCATCCTTGTTGCATAAGTAAATTTATTGTGCTATAATTATAGGAATAGATTTAGAAAGAAAAAGGGGTCCGTTATGCCAAATTTTATTTCACAAATGATTGCAAAACTTTTTACTTCACTTGTAGGGGTTGTTTATTTATTAACCGGTTTTAAAAGCGGTTTTACCGGTGAAAAAATTTCCACACCTGAAGATTTCGAGCCGATTCTTCGCTTTATTGCTTGTTCAGATATTCATTTAGATGGTGACGAAGACCAGATAAATGCAATAAGACTCAAGAATTTAATAACTGATATTTACAAATATTCCGAAACACAAAACTACAAAAACCTCGATGCGTTAATGGTTGTTGGTGACTTTGCGGGTGGCGGTGCGGAAGAAGAATACGCTATGTTCAATAAAATTGTAGATTCAGTTTTAAAAGATGAAACTCAATTACTTACAGTTTTGGGCAACCACGAATTTATAAATTATCGTGATGTTGATGCAACTGTAGGTTATGATGTTTATAAAAAAATGATAAACGAAAATGTTGACACAGATATTGTTATAAAAGGTTATCATTTTATTGGTGTTTCTTATGATGACAACGGCGAAACATTTAAAGGCAAGACAGAGTGGTTAAAAGAAAGACTCGACAACGCTACAAAAGAAGACCCGAACAAACCGGTTTTTGTTTACCAGCACCCACACCCTACTCTCACAGTTTATGGTAGTATTAACTGGAGTGATATTGATATAAGAAAAGTTTTAAGCGACTACCCACAAGTAGTTGACTTTTCAGGTCACTCTCATTATTCACCAAGCGACCCGAGAAATGTATGGCAAGGTGAATTTACTGCTATTGGTTGCGGTTCTTTAAAAGCGCTTATGGGTAACTTAAATTACATAGAAGGCGACGTCGATGCACCCGGTGACTCTGCTGCTGCGTGGGTTGTCGAAGTAGATAAAAATGGTAATGTAAGCCTTAAACTTTACGACGCACAAAACAGAATGTTCTTTAAGAATATAGATTACTATTTCACTAACTTAAGTGATTCTTCAAAAAGAACTTACACATGGGCAAAGCAGAAGTCACTTGACACAGTCCCACAATTCCCTGAAAAATCAGAGGTTAAAAATACTGTAAATGAAAATGGTGAAACTATAATTTCTTTCCCTGAAGCAAGAGGTTATTACGAAGCTGAAAACTACAAAATAACAGTAAAAGACAGCAACAACAAAAATGTGTTTGAAAAAACTGTTATTTCTGAATATGTAAGAGCAACTGATGATGATGTAAAAGTAAACCTTGGAAAATTAGAAAAAGGTGATTACAAAGTAAAGGTTTCTTCTTACACACCTTATGCTAAAAAAGGCCAGGTATTAGAAAATACTATTACAGTAAAATAAAATAATAACCGAGTAGATTTCATTTAAAAATCTACTCGGTTACTTATTTATTTAAGTTTTTCTGTAATTCTTGATTTTTCAAGAATTACTATCACTATAGGTATAAGAACTAACTGAATTATAATACCGGGAAGTGCATTAACGACTGCACCCGCCCAGAATACAGATAACGGAAATTTTTCTAAATCAAATCCCATCAGAGAGAATTGTACTACACCCCACACAAGTCTGCCAACAATCATTGACAAAACAAGTGAAACATAAATATTTATTTTCTTTTTTGGTAATACACGATATAAAAGCCCTGCTAAAAGTCCGTAGGTCGCAAGCTCAAACGCCATTGAAACTGCGGTCGGGAATAATGGTGGCATACCGAGTATAAATGAACGAAGAAGCGGTACCGTAGCACCCACTAAAAGTCCCCACGGTGCTCCGCAGACAAATCCGCAAAGAATTACCGGTATGTGCATCGGGCAAAGCATAGCACCAACCTGTGGAATCTGCCCCGTAATAAATGGCATAACGAATGAAAGTGCCAAAAACATTGCAGATAATATAAGCTTTAATGTAGTATTTCGTTTATTCATTTTAATCTCAACCCCTTCGGGTAGTGATTTTTGGCTCTGCCATTTACTACCTTTACGCCACCTAAAGAACAACCATTTATTGTTACAACCGCCCAGCCATTTTCGCAAGTCGTACTAAATTCTTCTCCGTGTAAATATTTTTTTATTTCTTCACTATCTACTGAAAGTTCGATTTTTCTTTTGAAACTTTCACCCATCGCCATAAAAAACTGATGGTGTGGCTGAATATAATTTTTCTTTATTTCGCCGATTGTAACACCTTTCATATAAACAGTTGCTTTTGTTGTATCAAAATCACCTGTAAAATAAATTGGTGTATCGTTATTCATTTTTACACTATCTTTATCATATGTAGTAAGCACACTATCGAGAAAATCGAAAACAGTTTCATCTATTTTTAAATTTCTACTTTTTGATTTTTTTAACTCCGTTTGTCTTTCAGGGTCGGTATTATGAAGAAGCGCCATAAACTGACCTTCACCTTTATTTTTATGTGGGTAAACTCGCCGTGTGTAGTGAATATTTTCGCACTTGCATCCGTCAAAGAATATACCATCAGAAGTATTTTTTTCGACTTCTTCATTAACTCTTAAAAGTTCGTATTCGGAGTGATTGTTTAAAAATGAATCTATGAGCATTTCATTTTCTTCTAAAGAAAATGTACAGGTTGCATACACAATGTAACCGCCATTTTTAAGACATTTTGAAGCATTTTCTAAAATTTCCATCTGGCGAATGGCACATTTTTCCACGTTTTCTTTTGACCATTCGTCAATTGCAATCTGTTCTTTACGGAACATACCTTCACCCGAGCAAGGTGCATCTACCATTATTAAGTCGAAAGTTTCAGGGTAAAGTCTTGCAAGTCGCCCTGAATCCATACAAGTAGTAATTGTGTTTTTTAGTCCTAATCTTTCAATATTACTTGTAAGAATTTTACATCTTGACGGAATAATTTCGTTAGACACAAGCACTCCGTTTTCACCCAGTTTATTCTTAAGCTGTGAGCTTTTACCTCCGGGGGCAGAGCACATATCTAAAACTACCCAGTTACTCTCTAATGGGAGACACTCTGCGGGTGCCATAGCGCCAGGCTCCTGCACATAAATCATACCTGCGTGGTGGTACGGATGATTACCTATTTTGTCGAAATTAAAATAAAACCCTGTAGGTGAATATGGAATTTTTTCTGTATTAAAAACATCTATTTTATTAAAATCTTCAAGTGAAATTTTGTCGGTATTAACACGAAATGACCTTACAGGCTCATCTTCCAAAGAAGCCTTGTAAGTTTCAAATTCATCACCTAAAAGATTTTTCATTCTGTTTTCAAAATCTATTGGTAATGTCTTCATTCGTTAATATCTCCTAGTTTCATCTCTGCATAAAGCATACACATTGTAACAGATGCAATTGCGGCAGTTTCTGTACGAAGAATTCTGCTACCTAAAGAAATAATCTTACCGTTTTTTTCGGTTGCTAAATCTATTTCTTTTTCTTCAAATCCACCTTCTGGACCTATTAAAATTCCAACTGTATCACCGCTTTTTATGAGTGATAACGCGTCTTTTGTCGCTTTCATTCCATCTTTATTTTCATAAGGCACTAAAAGAACCGAAAGTTCTTCTGTTTTTTCTAAAAATTGTTTATAAGAAATGATATCATTTACCTTGGGAATAATAACGCGTTTGCTCTGTTTTGCGGCACTTTCTGCAATAGATTGCCAACGCTCTTTTTTACTTTTCTTTTTCTTTTCTTCAATTTTTACAACGCATCTGTTCATTTCAACAGGTGTAATTTCTTCTACACCTAATTCTACCGCTTTTTGAATTATGAGTTCCATTTTATCGCTTTTTGGTAACCCTTGAAATAAATGAATTTTTATAGGCAAATTGGTATCGTGGTAATTTTCTTCAACAATTTCAGCTTTTATATAATCAGAAAAAATTTCGATTTTGCAAAGTGATGCTTGTCCGTTACAACTGACTAAAATTTCATCACCAGTTTTCATACGAAGTACATTACTTATATGATTAAAGTCCGACTCTGTAATTATAAAACTGTTACCTTGCTTTTCACTTTCATCCACAAAGAAGTTATACATATTACCACCGCCCGTCTAAAATATAACTATTATATCATAAATTTTTATGCAATAAAATTAGTTTTAATGTATTTTTTTCATTAACTTGAAATACTCACCATTTTCATCTGCACCGTCAAAAAGAACTTCGGTAAAACCGAATTTTTTATAGAGATGTAAAGCATTGACATTATCTTTATCTACACCAATTGTCATTTCAGAAAATCCCATTTCTTTTGCTTTCGCTATAAGGAGAGTTAAGATTTCACTACCAATTCCACGGTTCTGGTATTCTTTTTTCACTATCATTCTTGAAACATAAACTCTTTTTTCCGGGATTGTGTAATCAGGGTCGCCCGTATCTAACACCAATGCACCCTCACCTATAAACTCACCATTGATTTTATAAATAAAAACAATACGGTTACCTGTTTCAATTTCTTTTCGCCAGGTTTCTGCGAGAGGTTGGGTTTTCATATTCCAGATATTTGAACACTTGTTATAATCTTTAACATCAAGTTTCTCTATAACAGTACTTGCAAACTCTGTAAATGCTTTGTTGAGTGTTTTATATTTCATATTTGCTATATCTTTTAAAGGGTATCTTTTCATAAGATGTCTGATAAACCTACATCCTAAAAAATAGCCAACATCTGAATGTCCGTTATAAGAAGACCAATCACCGAAGAAATCCTGAACACTTTCTTTTTTATTAAGTCTGCAAAGATACTCTTTTTTTATTTCGGTTTCGTGTTCATAGCACCAGTTAAGCCAACCATCTTTATCCTGATGATAAAATTCATCATCACCACACAAAATCTGTTCGCAAACCATTGCTATACCTTCACAGTAAAGTTGCGCTATTGATTTTCTGCGCTTTGTAAATGTAGGAATATCAAAATTCCCATTAAGTTTATGCCACAAGTGACCAATTTCGTGCAAAATCAATCCGCTCAAATTTTTCTCATCGTACCAGTTAAGTTCAATGATTTTTTCAATACCTAACAAAACAGTGTTTTTGTTGTTGAGAGTTGTTGCCCAACCGGCACCATTGCAAAGACCTAAATAAAGAATAATATCAATGTCAGGTTCTTCTTTAAAAAGTTTTGAAAGATTTTTGTTTAATTTATTTGCAACCAATTGAAAATTTTTGCTGACCAAGTCAATTTTCTCTTCATTTAAAGCAAGTTCTATTACAGGTAAAACATCTTTATTAAAATCATAACTTTTAGCATCATTTTCGCATTTTGCTGGTAATTCTTCTGATATTTCAGTTGCGTATTCTCGCCACAAGTTAATACTAAAGCCATTTTTAAATATTGATTTTATTTTTCCGCAAGAATTGATAATTTTCATTTAATATTCTCCAGATACTCGTCCGATTCTTCTCTTGATTTAAAAATCACAATTTGTTTTTCATTTTTATATTTTTCAAGTAATTCATATATTTTCGGTAGAGATTTTTCTTTAAATTCTTTAATAAACCCTGCAAATTCAGGGTCTAATTCTGTTTCAATCCAAGGCATATCATATCTGCCTTTACCAAGTCTTTCAGTAGCACCTTGCATACAGACTTCAGTAGGTAAATCAAATAAAATTACTGTATCGCTTTCTTTTAAACGCATTTCAATTGTTCTGTTATAATTCCCGTCAATTATCCACTCTGTTGTAGCAAATATCTCCGCTATTCTCTCGTCAAATTCCTCTCTTGAAATATGGGTTTTATCAGGTTTATGCCACACCGCATCAAGATAGTATAACGGTAGATTTGTTTCCTTTTGTAACTTCTCTGCAAAGGTTGTTTTTCCACTGCCCGGGCAACCTATAACTATTACTTTTTTCATTTGTTTTCCTTTTCATATTACACTCCAAGAATGTAAACACCATTAAAATCTTTTGCTTTATTGAGCCACACTAAAATAATTCTGTAATCTTCAGGTTTATTCACTTCTATGGTTTTAATCATTTCTTCAACAAGTTCAGGTGAATAATAGTTGATACCGAAAAAATCAATATCTCCACTTTTTAAATTGTTATACACACCATTTTTAAATACATCTTTGTATTGCTTATAAAAAACATCTGTATCATCACCGCATACATATAAGGAGTCGTTACGCCAATCTACAATATTCCGAGTTGCTACAATTGATTTTATATTTGTTCCTTTTTTTAGTTTACAAAACTGCAACTCTAAAAAATCAGAACCACCAAACGCTCTGCGTTCATCCTGATTATTAAAACTATAGAATAACATTTTCTCACCCTATATTTTCAGACAATTACTATTTCAATTTTACCATTACTACAAAACAAAATCAACTATACAACAAAAAATCCACCGAACGAAATTTCAAAATTTCGTCCGGTGGAATATTTTAATAAAACTTAGCCTAAAGCAACCATGCTGAAAACGAGTGCGAAGAGGGCAACTGTTTCGCAAAGACCAACAACTGTAATGTATTGTGAGAAACCTTTACCTGTTTCTGCTAATGCGTCAGCACCTGCAGCACCTGCTTTACCTTGTACGAAAGCAGAAACTGCCATTGCAAGACCAGAAGCAATACCAAGACCGAATAAGAACATAGGGTCTGCGTCTGCGCCCTTCATTTGTTGCATTAAAAGGAACCCGTAAATTGTCTGTGTAAGCGGAGCACCTGCGAAAACTGTAAGAATGAAAGGTGCTGCTTTGTTACTCATATAACATTTTTTCCAAGCACCAATAGATGCCTGACCTGCGATACCAATACCGATTGCAGAACCAATTGCTGCAATACCCATAGCTAATGCTGTTCCTAATAAACCTAAATTCATAATGAACACTCCTTTAAATTATTCTTCATTGAATGGCTTGAATTTATGTCCACTCCAGGACATATCCAAGTGTGATGAAAATTCTAATGTGTTAAGTCTTATACCGTGAACGATAACTGACAAAACATTTAATATCATATTAAGTCCGTGACCGAATACTAAAAGCACTACAGCAATTACCATAAACATAAGATTGCCGAGTAACGGACTTGCGAGTTCATTTACAGTTGCAGAAATTGCCGCACCTGCAAGACCAACCGCCCAGAGTCTTATATAAGAAACTATATCTGAGAAAACGTTTACCACGCCAAGTAAAACAGAAACTATGTTTTTAAGGCTTTCTAAAATGGATTTTACAACGCTTCCCTCGTAGTTTGAAAATACAAAACTCATTACAAAGCCAACTATAACAAGCACTAAAGCGACTGTTCCTACCGGAATTCCACTTATTACAAGTCCGAATGGGAAAACCTGCGGGTTTACAACGAAGCTTAATACTACATAGTAAATACCAATAAGCTGGAATATTGAACCGAAATCACCGAGAATTTTAATTGATTTTCTGTTTCGTTTTGCTACCTTAATATGAGCTACAACGAGCTGAATAAGTGCAAGTGAGAAGCAGAATATCTGCAAATTCTGTGCGGTTGTAAGTCCCGCTTCTCCATTAGTCCAAAATGGATACCAGATTTTATCTGCATACACATTTGAAATAACCGGAACTGATATTGCTTGTAAGAAATGTGGTAATTTTTCTGCAGGAAGACCACCCCAAGTACAAGTTACTGTACCCCACAGTACTGTTGAAAGACCAAATAAGCCTAAAAGTAAAAATGCGGGTGGAATTTCTTTTTTTGCAGTTTTGTTTTTTATAATCAATGCGGCAGCAACCACTGTTAAAAGAAGTCCATAGACACCGTCACCGAATATAATACCAAAGAAAATAAGAATAAAGCCCAAGAACCAACCAGAAATATCGTATTCAAAATACCCAGGCACAGTACCTAAGAAGTCTGTTAATGGGTAAATAAGACTTACAAACTTATTATTTTTAAGTTTTGTTGGTACATTATCTTCTTCAGTAGGGTCACTTACTATAAGTCCCCAAGAATTTTCTTTAGCGGTTTCTTTAATTTTCGGAAGATTTTCTTCTTCAACATATCCTGTGAAATATGCAATAGAAATATTTCCGTCAGAGGATACGCTTTCATCTGCCATACCAGTATTGTAAACTTCAAATTCAATTTCTTTTTCACAAGTTTTAATAGCATTTTTCATACTCTTAACGTAACCTGCGTAAGAAGAAATTTTTTCATCTATTTCTGCAATACGGTTAATTTTTTCTTCGATTTTTAAAGTTATCTCCTGATTTGAAATCTTAGGTAACTCAAATCTGTAATTTCTGAGTGAGTCAATAACCTCGTCTTCACCCTCATTGCCTGTTTTAATTAACAGGAATTTAACTGAATTTTTAGTTTTTTCAATACTCACTGTTTTTACTGCTTCGCCTAAAGTGTCATATTCAGCATTTGGCATTTCATAAAATGAAACCTCAACACCTTTACACTTTAATTCTGCAATAGTTGCTGGTGCGATTTCGCCCCAGTTTTTAATTCGCTCAAGTTCTCCGCTTAATGTGATTTTTTCACTAAGACAAACTTTCTTTTCTTCTGCAAGTGAAGCGATTTCTTTTGAAATATTGAGAGCCTCATCTTTTGTTGCATCTTTCGTTTCAACATCTTTATTTTTCTTTTCACTTACACTGAAAATAGCTCCCTCGAGTAAAGCAATCTGTTCTTTTAATTCTTCTATTTTTTTACCAGAGCCCTCTGTTATTTCAATATGAAGAATTCCTAACTTACGAAGTTTTTTGAGCGTATCTTTTTTCTTATCTCCCATAATCATGAGAGAAACTTTTTTCATAGGCACTATCATAACGCTTGAACCTCCATTTCTGAAGATACTTCGTCACGGGCTGCAATTTTGCGTTTTGAAATTTTAGAACGCACAACTGCACTTACCTGCTGGTCTGCCATATAAATAGATATCTTTTTGATGTTCTCTTCTGTTTCGGGGATTTTAACCTTTTCAAACAAGTTAACTCTTTGTGAAGTAGAAAGAAGTTCTTTTTCTAAAAGTCTTACTTGTTCGTCTAACACTTCCGCCTCTAAGTCTAAAGACATTGCTTTTTCCATATGGTTTGCGGCAATATCTACCCAAAGCGGTGTTTCATATAAATCATAGTCGCCTCTCCCAAAATCCGCACCCTCGAAAGTCGGAATTGTAACACCTGCAATATTTCCAACACCCTTACGGATGTTACTAACGGTAATTATTCCATCAGGGAAAGCACTTTCTTCACTGAATACAGCAATCCACGAAGAAAAACCTTTTTCTAAGTTTTCTCGTTCTTGTCTTACTGCAATAGCTTTTGCTTCAATAGTTCTTATTTCCGATTGAAGCTGTTGCTTTTTAAGTGTCAGTGTAGGCAAATATCTCCGGTACATTTTAAGAGCATCTTTTTGTACCTTTAACTCGTTTTTGGTTAGTTTGATTTTTGCCAAAACTCTGTCCTCCTTACTTTATTTAATTGAATTCACTAACCTATTTTACAGGCCAGAATTCATCAGTAAGGTCTGACTTAATTCCGGTTTCATCCTTTTCAAAACATTCTGCTAAAATCTGCCAACCTAAATCAAGTGAATCTTCAAGTGATAAGTTAACTGACAAGTCCATAAGCTTGTTTTCGAAAAGTTCACCATATTTCAATAATTTTTCATCCCAACGGTTCATTGAGAAGCCCATGTTTTTCTTCTCAATTGTTTCTTTGTAAGATGAATACAACCTAATCATTGAGTCCATAAGGATACGGTGGTCCTTACGGGTTTTACTGTTAACATTCTGTTTAAGACGTGAAAGTGAACCGAATGGCTCAATTCTACCGCCTTTGAGATAATACTGACCTTCTGTAATATAACCTGTGTTATCAGGAACAGGGTGAGTAACGTCGTCACCAGGCATTGTAGTAACTGCAAGAACTGTAACAGAGCCTGAATTTGCAAAGTCAACCGCTTTTTCATAACGAGAAGCAAGCTGAGAATAAAGGTCACCAGGATAACCACGGTTAGATGGAACTTGTTCCTGTGTAATCGCAATTTCTTTCATTGAGTCTGCGAAGTTTGTCATATCTGTAAGAAGCACTAATACATCCTTGTCCTGTAAAGCAAATTGTTCTGCAACTGCTAAAGACATATCAGGAATCATCATACATTCAACAGTAGGGTCAGATGCAGTATGAATAAACATAACTGTTTTACTTAAAGCGCCACCGTTTGAAAGTTCTTCTTTAAAATAAAGGAAATCGTCATATTTAAGACCCATACCACCAAGCACGATTACATCTGCCTCTGCCTGTAATGCAATACGTGCAAGAAGCTGGTTGTAAGGCTCACCAGAAATTGAGAAAATAGGAAGCTTCTGTGAAACAACCAATGTATTGAACATATCTATCATAGGGATATTAGTTCTCATCATTCTGTTAGCGAGAATACGCTTTGTAGGGTTAACTGATGGGCCACCGATAGGCTTCATATTTTCTGTAAGTGCCGGGCCTTTATCTCTTGGCTCACCTGAACCGTTAAAAATACGACCTAATAAATCTTCGCTGAATGATACACGCATTTCCTGACCTAAGAAGCGAACCTCGTCACCGGTAGAAACACCCTGACCACCTGCGAACACCTGTAAAGAAACTGTATCACCATCAATTTTATTAACCTGTGCAAGAGATTTACCAAATTGTGTATTTATCTGTGCTAATTCGTTATAGCGAACACCGTCAGCTTTTACAGTGATAACGTTACCTGTAATTGATTCAATTCTGTTATAAATTTTTCCCATTATCACTCACTCTCCTTTAAAAGAAGCTCTGCCTGTGCACTTATAGCACCTTTACCTTCATTATACATTTCGTCAATTTCCTGTTCTGCCTTTTTAAATGCATCACTTTCGAATTCTGTATAATTCCAGTTGATAAACTTCTGACGCATACGGTTAAAGAAACTACGCGCATCGTCTTTATTGTCGAGAACATATTCGCTACCGAGAATACGGATAAGCTTATCTGTAACATAGCATTGACGCTCTCTTGTGCAGTTCGCTTCAATCAAGTCAAAAGAGTTCTGTTGAAGATAAACTGCGTCAAGCATTTCAGCTTTTAAATATACCTGATAGTCAGAAAGACTGGTACCCTCTTCACCAACAACCTTCATCATAGAGCCGATTTCGTCACCCTCAAGAAGAATGTTCTTACAAAATGCTGATTTTTTAGAATCAGTTACTGTCTTATATTTAGACCACGAAATAAGTGGGTCAATTGCAGGGTACTTTCTGGCATCTGAACGTTCACGAGAAAGACCATGGAATGCACCAACAACCTTAAGAGTTGCCTGTGTAACAGGTTCTTCAAAGTTACCACCCGCAGGAGAAACTGTTCCGCCGATTGTAACAGAGCCTGTGCTACCATCAGGTAAACGAACATAACCCGCTCTTTCATAGAATGCTGCAATATATGATTCAAGGTAAGCAGGGAATGCTTCTTCACCTGGAATTTCTTCAAGACGACCAGACATTTCTCTTAATGCCTGTGCCCAACGAGAAGTTGAGTCTGCAAGAAGAAGAACATGAAGACCCATTTGTCTGTAATATTCTGCAAGTGTTACTGACGTATAAACTGATGCTTCACGGGAAGCAACTGGCATTGATGAAGTATTACAGATAATAATTGTTCTTTCCATAAGTGAACGACCTGTTTTAGGGTCAGTTAATTCTGGGAACTCTGTAAGAGTTTCAACAACCTCACCGGCACGCTCACCACAAGCAGCAATAATAACTATATCAACATCGGCATATTTTGATGTTGTATGCTGTAAAACTGTTTTACCTGCACCGAAAGGACCAGGTGTACAGTATGTTCCGCCCTTTGCAACAGGGAAGAATGAGTCTATAAGACGCACCTTTGTTTCCATTGTTTCCTGTGGTGCTAATCTTTCGCTGTAGCATTTAACTGCACGTTTTACGGGCCATCTGAATGCCATAGAAATCTCTATTTCTTTACCGCGTTCATCTGTTACTACCGCGATTGTTTCATTTACTGTGTATTCCCCTTTTTCATTGATTGATTTTACTGTATAAGTACCAAGCAAATTAAAAGGAATAAATATTTTGTGAGTAAATGGTCCTTCAGGAACTGTGCCTATATATTCACCGGCTTTTAAAGTATCACCCGGCTTTGCAGTTGGTGTGAATTCCCATTTCTTTTCGGTATTTAAGCCATCGGCATAAATACCTCTCTCTAAAAACCAACCTGCTTGCTCCGCTAAAATAGGCAACGGATTCTGAAGTCCGTCATAAACCTGACCTAAAAGACCAGGGCCTAACTGAGCAGATAACATTTCTCCAGTGAATTCAACATCGTCACCGCATTTAATACCGCCTGTCATTTCATAAACCTGAATCTGTGCGATATCCCCTTTTATACGGATAACCTCACTTTTGAGTTTAACATCATCTACTTTAACATAACAAATTTCGTTCATGGAAACATCGCCAGTAAACCTTACTGAGACGAGGTTACCATTAACGCTTACAACCTTACCTATATTTTCGGTCATCATATAACCTCCAATCTTTCTCCACTCATAATGGAGCTGTAAATATTCTTATATGCAGTTTCTCCGCTTTCAGTATCAAACTGTTTAATACGCGAAATTAACTTTAACTTAAGTCCGTAATAGAAAACAAAATCTTCTGAAAAAGAATCCATAGGTCTTAAAGACTCTAAAAAATCTAATCTGTATTTATTAAGGAATTTTTCTGCTTCCATTGGATTTTCAATTTCTACTGCCTCGCGTACCGCCTGTTGAAGCTCGACAGGAACGGAGTTTTCATTCATCTCGAACTGTTTTTTCATTTTATCTGCACGGGCTTTAGCAAGAACAAGACGCAATTTGCGCTCACCATCGTTCCACTTTTCAACAAGAGAAGAATTTGATTTTTCATAATCTCTTGATGGCATAAGCTTCAGGTTACGAAGCTCCTCCTGTAACTTTTTACTTAAAAAGCGCTCACATAGTTCAAAAAAGCGTTCTTCTGTAATCGGCATAGGAACATTCTCTGAAAGTCCGTCTAATGAGGGCAGTTGAGATATTAAATAATACTCAGCCATAATTATTCAGCCTCTCTTAAAAGTGCTGCAATTTTAGGACTAAGATAAGCTGACAACATTTCTGTTACAGCATCTTTTGAGTAATCGTAATAAGCTCCACCCTCATTTACAGCAATACGGAAACCACCGTCAAAATTATCGTTTGCTTTAAGAGTAACACCATTCTGCATTTTGTCCTTAAGACCTGAAAGAACTGTTTCTTCAAGTTTCTTTAAATCTTCACTATTAAGAATAACAGTTAAATCTTCAGCATCTTTTTTACTTGTCCACTCAGCAACTGCTTTTACAATAATCTTTGCCAATTCTTCACTTGAATAAATTCCAGAAACATTTTCACTTAAAATGGCTTTAAGTTCTTTAGAAACACTTTCTCTGAAAGAAATGAGTAAATTTCTGCCTGCCTGACGAAGAGCATCTTCGCCTGATTTTACTGTTCTTTCATTTTCTGCTTTTGCGTCAAGCATAAGCTTGTCAGCTTGCGCCTTTGCATCAGAAATAATTTTTTCAGCTTCTGATTTTGCCGCAGTAAGTATAGCTTCAGCCTGAGTTTCTGCTGCTTCTACACCGTCTTTTTTAATCTGGTCGATAAGCTCCTGTAATTGTACTTCCACAAAGCTCTCTCCTTTTCTATTGATTTCTGTATATAAAATACCAAAATCGATTTTAACATAAAATCACCAAAATTTCAAGACTTTCGCCCGAAAATTTGGTGATTTTCATTTATTATTATTCTTTTATGTAATTAAATCCCAATTTGCGTTCATCTCATCTGAAATTTCTGCCAATTATTCTGCTACCCTTCCAATCTTTTCAAGTGGAATGTTCTGGAAATCAGGAATTCTTTCCCTTATTTTTTCAATATCTCTGATATTATAGTTACCATTTTCTGCATCGACAAAGATTTCATTCATTTTGTCAAGTGAATAAAGTTCATTCTGTGATATGTCGCTGAATTTATAAACTGAAGTATATATTTCACCAAGTCTTATTCCGTTTCCTACCATAAGATTTCCCTTAATAACACTTGTAGGATTAGGTATATATTCCGGTAAATCTGCTTTTTCAATATCATCGGTCATAGACTTATATTGAGGTAATTTTTCTTGCCATACTTCACTCTGCCAAGGGGAACTGTAAAGTGCCTCCCACATATCTCCGGTATCTGTATAAGCGTGAGTAAACCAACCTCTTTCTAAAGCGCCCTCTCTTGCTCTATCATCGAATCTTACTACGTTTTCACCGTAATTTATAATAATATTGTTAGTTACTATATTATCACGTCCGCCACCGATGTGAATTGAATTACCCGGAACATTTACTAATATATTCCCATAAACAGTCTGACCCGAAAGTGCATCGTCAAGATAAATTCCGTCAGGAGTAAACTCTAACGAGCCTAAATCAGAAACACAATTATATCTTATGATATTACCATACCATACCCAGCTTCTGCCTGAGTAGATTGCACCCGCATCATCAGAAAGCAAGCAAACATTATGAATATTATTATACTCAATTATATGATTATTGCCTTTGTATGTAATAGCTTCGTGCGGAGAGTCATGCATTTCATTGTGACTGCATATATTACCAACACCAAGCAATGTTACTGCAGGCTGATATGTCTGATAAATTTCTGACCAATGGTGAATATAGTTATTATCTGCTATGTTATTACCATCAGTAAGAGTTTCAGTATCACCGCCGTCAAGAATAATGCCGCCCTTACCTGTTCTTGTAATTTCATTGTTGTAAGCGAGGTTATTACTACCCGTCATAAGAAGTGCATTACCCGCAACATTTTTAATGACACAATTCTGAATCTTATTGTTATCACCTGTTATAACAATTCCATCATCTCTTGTACCCTTAAAGGTAATTCCGTCAAAGGTAATATAATCAACCTCAGCACTTATTATTGGCTCAAGTGACAACGAAAGGTCAATTTTTGAATTTTCAAAGCCTTCCTGCTTCCAGAGGAAAAGCAAGCCATTTTCTCTGTCTAAATACCACTCGCCCTCTGCAGTCAATTCTTCAAATACATTAAAGAAATAATATGGTGCATCTGTTTTTGTACCATAAAGACTTACAAATTTTGGTGAAAGCTCACCTGTCTGGGCATTAAAACTACCAATTGGTGATGAAGCATCCGCCCAATCATATTTCCAGTATCCGAACATCCAGACGTCACTGAGATTTTCCCAACCAGATATTTTCTCACTAAGCTCTGCGTTTACCTTATAGACATCACTTTCAGGATTACGGATTTCACTCCAGTTTTCAACCTCTGTAAGAGCACCATCAGATTCTTTTCCTAACCCTGTTTTTACAACCTCTTCTGTATAGAGATAATCTTTGTCAGGATATCTTGCAAGTGTTTGTCTTATATCGTCAACAAAAAGTTCACAATAAAGCGGACCTACATAGTCACCATCGTAATTTTCAGCAGTATGATATGAACCTATAGCACATAATTTACCCCAATTCTTTTCGGTAAGTGAATAAGGTGCTTTTGTCAAATCAATTACAACAACATTTTCCTGTGCATTTTCTGAAAGTCTTTTTGAAAATTCAGGGTAATTTTTCACACTTTCAAAATCATCACTTAAAAGTGTAACACCACCATTGATTACTACTTCACCGTTATAAGAACAGTATGTAACTGGACATTCCTTTGTACCAGAATCTTCTTTCGCAAACTCCAACGAAGAAACGCAGTATTCACCTGCTTCTATACAAACGGTAATACCACTTTTATTTGTTTTGTCAGTATTTCTAACTGCTTCAATTGCCTTTTCGATTGTAAGGAACGGAGCGTCTTTGCTACCATTGTTGCTGTCGTTTCCTTTTGTGCTTACATAAAAATCGCCTTTAATCATTTTTTCATCATCTTCTATTTCTTTATACGTTGAAAGAACTGGTGCAGGAGCTTTATAGTTTTCATATATTATATCACCTATATGTGTGCCGATATACGAATAACTACCTGCAACAAATCCTATAAAAACTGCAAGTGTGGCAATTGATTTCAATGTTTTTTTACTGAAAATTGCAAAAACACAAACCACGGTTAAGACAACAGTTATAACAAAAGTTAAATAAACGGGAACAATTAAACCTACTAACTGAAACTCGCCCTTACCAACAATTAAATTTATTATAAATGTAACCACCAAAAGAATTATTGCAACTAATAAGGCAGATAGAAGTGAATTTTTAATTTTTGCTTTTTTATCTTTGTTTTTTGCAATACTTATACACAAAGAAAGTAAAGCACTACCAAGGCACACAACTATTGCAAGAATAAACAGAAGTGGTGTGTATCTATAGCAAAGGTATTGAAAATGGTAATAATAAAGTCCTATAAGAGAACACGCAATACCAAGCACAAGGCACAATATTTCACAAATTATTTTTTTACTGTTTTTTATTTTTTCCATAACAAAATTACCCCTTATTTAAAGTTAGATTCTGCCGCATATTTTGTTAAATCCGAGAAATCAGTTGAAAATTTGCTCATAGTAAAACCTTTTAAAAATACATTTCAGCATAACTTAAAACTATTTTTCTTGACTCATCTGTCTTGTCAGGATCTTTGTCGAGTGCGTGACCTGAATTTTCATAAACTAAAAAGTCGTTTCTTACGCCTGCTTTTATAAGACTGTCTATAAATAATTCGGAGTGTTCAAATGGCACAAGATCATCAAACACACCTTGAAAAACTGCAGTTGGTACACATTCCTTTGAAACATAAATTTGTGGCGACATCTTTTTTAATGCATTTTGTTGCGCTTCATTTAAAAGTGTATCTTTAGTAATTTTTACACCACAACAATTTGAAAGAACGCCATATTTCCAATCTTCAAACTCTCCTTTAATGCCCATAAGAAAATTCTCTACCCAACAGTTTACAGGCGGACAGAAAGCACCGACTGCAACGGGTGTTATTGGTGCTTCGCACTTTCTTGTGTAAGCGTAAAGGAGTGACAAGTGCGCCCCCGCAGAAGCACCTATTAAAATCGTGTTTTTAATATTGAAACCGTATTCTTCGCATTTTTCTTTTATAGTATTTAATGCAGAAGCTATATCATCAAGCTCGTGAAATACATTTATTTTTTCAGTAACGAAACGATAATTCATAGCAGCACAGATATACCCTGAAGAAACGTAAATTTCCGCCTCGTTTTTATAATCTGATTTGTCACCGTTACTCCAGCCACCACCGTGAATTAAAAGTATAACTCCTGATTTGTTTTCTGCCTTTTCTGGTATAAACAAATCAAAAGTGTGTCTTTCGTGTTCTCCGTAAGGTATATCTTTTAAAACAGAAAAACTATTACTCATAATTATTTTTCTCCGAAAACATATTTAATCGCTTCAAGGTAGCCATAACCATAAAGGTCATCTGGCTCAAGGTAGCTTGTTTCAGTCCATTCATTCCAACTGTTTATAGTTATAAAAGGTGATTTCATAATACCTTTTTCAAGTGAGGTATCTGCGAATTTTTTAATTTTTTCACAGGCTGTTTTAAAATTTTCAGGTGTATTGTTTTCAATTACTCCGGGAACGAAGTTATTAAATCTTACATTGTTATCCCAACCGACTGAAATATTCGGGTAAAATGGAATTGTAAGATTTTCCGACTCTTTTTCTATTGCTTTTACATAGTTTTCTGTAACGTCATTAAAGTCGCCATCTAAATCTGCAGAGCAACCCCAGTTATAGCTTGTTACAGAATCAACACCTAAAAATTCGTACATTTCACTTGAACAGGCACCCTTATTTGAATCTTCATCCTTTAACCAGTTGAAAATTCTGTCACGCCAATGAACAACCTGAAAATGAAGTCCTGAAAAACCTGCTTCAACTGTTTTTCTTCTGAATTCTTCCAGTCCTTTTTTACACTCGTCACTTGTACCAAATGAACGGATAAAATTGTCTATATCAAAAATCATATAAACAGGGCAACCATCAATGCAATAATAATTTTCTCTTTTAAAATATTTTTCAATTGTTCTGTCGCAGATTTCGGAGAAAATTTTTGGTGTAACAACACCGCTCCAGATAACTGTTGACAAATCATTATCAGAATTTCGCTTATCCCACAAATGATTTGCATCGTGATTTGCCCACATAAGACAAAATTTCATTTTTCCATTATTTTTTGCTTTTAAAAATCCATCATTAAGACAGTTTTCTAAAAATGGGCGGTTATCGTACCAGTACCAGTCATAAATAAACACATTAACACCATAAGAAACTGCACACTCAATCTGTTTTTCCATAACAGTACTGTCCGCTTCGTTTTCATATCCCCACAAAGGAACACGAGGCCATCTGCAACCTTTATAGCCTTTATTTGTCATAGCTTTTACAGTCTGCCATTCACCAATTCCGTCAGGCCAGAAAATTCTTGTTCTTTTTTCGTCACCTGTATATGACGGCCACACAAATGCAGCAATATCGTAGTTAGACATAATAATTCACCCACTCTATGTTTTCATTGTATGAAGATGCTACACTCATACATTTTTCTACACTTTCCCACACTGTATCGTTTACAACCTCGTACTTCTCGTTACAACAGAAAAGGTAGTAATTCCTCTCATCATCGTATTTACAAATTGCAAGATAGCAATATTTATCTGCTGTTTCACCATTCGGTAACTTAATTTCTCCATAATTGTCATTTGGTGTATAAAACAAAACCTTTGCACCATCTAAATTTGCAGGAAACATAGTATCACCACCAATAATAAAATTGTAGGACTCAGTAAGGTAGGTTAATCATATATTAAACAAAAAACATTACAAAAAACGACAGAAAAAGAATTACTGCTGCACCAATGCAAATATATGCGATTGTTCTTTTTTCATTCCATACAAGATATGCATTACATAAATTTGTTACACCAAATAAAGCGGAGTAAATTTTATTAAAATCTATTACCTTGAATTCGTCTAATACAATAAGCACTAATCCAAGTGCACTCACACTACCCAAAACAATTTTTGCTATTTTATGTGTCACAGGCATATCTTTCCATTTAACTCCCATAAAATCTTCCCCTTTAAAATAATCTATTAAGATAATTATAACATATAGCAAAGTTTTTGTAAAATAAAGTTTGTTCGTAAGCTTGGCAACTTCAATGCGTTAGTGCTTCATTTACCGTAAGGCAAACTTAGTTGAAAAAATGATTGCTTTTTCTCAATAATTTTTCTATAAGTGGGCAAATTTGTGGTCAAAACCGTTAAATTACTCTTTCAGAAAAAAGTGAAAACCGCTGAAACCCAATGGTGTTACGAGATAAAATCCGTCGTAAGACGGAATGTAATCGCAACATTAGTTGCGTATGTAATCCACTACAAGTGGAATGTAATCAATACGAAGGAAGCTTAGGAAATACAGGGCTTGAGGGATTACATACACCTTCGGTAATTACATGCAGGCTAAAGCGTGATTACATACCAATCCTTCGGATTGGATAAAAATAAAGCACCGCTTTCGCGATGCTTTATTTTTGGTGGAGACGGTGGGGCTCGAACCCATGACCTTTTGACTGCCAGTCAAACACTCTCCCAGCTGAGCTACGCCCCCGTAATTAATTGTAACGATTATACAACAAATCTACAATAAATCAATGCGAAGCATTGTATGTAATCCGAAACTCGTTTCGGTATGTAATTATTATAAATGTATGTAATCAATCCGCAGATCACATACACCATATGATGACATACACGCTAAAGCGTGATTACATACGCCTGACGGCGATTTCATACCAACCCTGCGGATTGGATAAAATAAAGCACTTGCTTTGGCAAGTGCTTTATTTTTGGTGCCGGTGGTGGGACTCGAACCCACACGATGTCGCCATCAACGGATTTTGAGTCCGTCACGTCTGCCAATTCCATCACACCGGCATATATTTTTTTCAACTGTTGTATTATATATGAAATTTTTTGAAAAATCAATACTATTACAAATATTTTGCTTAAATATCGTAAAATATAACAGTTTTCATTTTAAAATATTTGTGATATTATTGTATTATAGAATTAAATTTATTGTTATATAGAAACAGGAGAAACATTTTGAAAACAGAGAAACAAGCAAAAAAGGGCGGTCTTATTAAAAGATTTATGCCCTACTACAAAAGACATCTTGGCACATTAAGCTTTGACTTATTCTGTGCCGCTCTCACCACGCTTTGTGAATTAGCGTTACCGATGATAGTACGTTCAATTACAGGCACAGCGACGGAAAGTCCTCAAAATCTTACGATTCAATTCATTTTAATGCTTGGCGGAGTTTATATTATTTTAAAAATAATTGATGCCCTTGCTTACTATTATATGTCATCAATCGGGCATATAATGGGTACAAAAATAGAAACTGAAATGAGAAAAGACTTTTTCGGTCATCTTCAGAAATTGCCATTTTCATTTTATGATGATGCAAAAGTCGGTACTTTAATGTCGAGAATAACATCTGACCTTTTTGATGTTACAGAATTTGCACACCACTGCCCCGAAGAATTTTTTATAGCGGGGATTAAAATTATTGCATCTTTCTCAATTTTAGCATTTATGAATGTTCCGTTGACACTCATAATGTTCTCTGTATTGCCTGTTATGATTATAATTCTTACACATTTCAATCACAAAATGCGTTCCGGTTTTAAGGAGTCAAGAAAAAAAGTTGGTGAATTGAACAGTCAGATTGAAGACAGTCTTTTAGGAATCCGTGTTGTAAAATCTTTCGCAAATGAACATATTGAGGAAGATAAATTTAAAAAAGGCAATGTTGGCTATCTTGATATCAAATCTACCGTTTATAAATATATGGGCTCTTTCCACTCTGTAAACAGAGTCTTTGAAGGCGTTATGTATATTGTAGTGGTAATTGCGGGTGGTCTTTTCTTAATCAACAAAAAAATTGAAGCAGCAGACTATGTTGCCTACTTAATGTATATTTCAGTTCTTTTAACTGCGATAAAAAGAATTGTAGAATTTGCAGAGCAATTCCAACGTGGTATGACAGGTATTGAACGTTTTACGGAAATTATGGATATTGAACCATCGATAAAAGACAAACAAGGTGCAAAAGAACTAACTGTAAACGAAGGTAATATTGATTTTAAAAATGTATCGTTCAAATACTCAGATGTTACTGAAAATGTTCTTACAAATTTAAATATTCACATTGAAAAAGGGCAGAAGGTTGCGCTTGTTGGTCCTTCAGGAAGTGGTAAAACTACTCTTTGTAATCTTATTCCGAGATTTTATGAAATTACAAGTGGCGAAATTTTAATTGATGATACAAATATTCAGGATGTTACTTTAAAATCTCTGAGAACTAATATTGGTGTCGTTCAGCAGGATGTTTATTTATTCTCTGGCACAGTAAAAGAAAATATTGCCTATGGCTTAAAAGACGCAACTGACGAAGATATTTATAATGCCGCTCGTCTTGCAGGTGCTCACGAATTTATTGAGGGCTTACCAAAAGGCTATGACACCTATGTTGGTGAACGCGGTGTCAAGCTTTCTGGTGGTCAGAAGCAAAGAATAAGCATTGCTCGTGTATTTTTAAAGAATCCTAAAATTCTTATTCTTGACGAAGCGACAAGCGCTCTTGACAACGAAAGCGAACAAATCGTTAAAAAATCGCTTGATTTATTGGCACAGGGCAGAACGACTTTAATTGTCGCTCACCGCTTAACGACAATAAAAAATGCTGATAATATTCTTGTTATGACAAATGACGGAATTGAAGAAAGCGGTACTCACGAAGATTTAATTAAAAAGAATGGCATTTATGCTAAACTTTATGAAATGTACAGCAATTAGTTTTAGTTTATTTTAAAATTATTAAGGAGTTGATTTTATGAAAAACTATCCAACACCGCACATTGACGCGAAGCCAGAAGATTTTGCAAAAACTGTGCTTATGCCGGGTGACCCGTTAAGAGCAAAATTTATAGCAGAAAATTTTTTGGAAAAAGCAGAACTTGTAAACAATGTCCGTGGAATTCAAGGCTACACGGGTTTTTACAATAATACTCGTGTTTCTGTTATGGCTTCAGGTATGGGTATGCCATCTATCGGAATTTACAGTTACGAGCTTTTTAACTTCTTCGATGTAGATAATATTATAAGAATCGGCTCTGCTGGTGGTATGTGCGACAAAGTAAAGGTGCGTGACATTGTTATTGCACAAGGTGCCTGCACCACTTCAAGATACAGTCACACCTTTAATTTACCAGGTGACTTTGCACCTATTTCAGATTTTACTGTTTTAAGAACAATAGTAGAAAAAACAGAAGAATTAGGACTAAAATACGAGGTTGGTAATGTACTTTCTTCTGATGTGTTTTATGGCGATACACCAGAGCTTTCAGCTAACTGGCAGAAAATGGGTGTACTCGCAGTTGAAATGGAAGCAGCAGCACTCTTTATGAATGCTGCACGAGCAGGAAAACGCGCAGGTGCTATTTTCACAATTTCTGACCACCTGATTACAGGTGAATCTCTCCCTGCAATAGAAAGACAGAACTCATTTACAGATATGATGAAATTGGCACTTGAAACTGCAGTCGAATTGGAGAATAAATAATGGCAAAAAGAGTATTTCTTATAGTTCTTGATTCTTGTGGAATTGGCGAAGCACCTGATGCCCAAAGCTTCGGTGATAAGGGTGCAAACACAATCAAAAGTATTTCACAGTCAAAGGAATTTAATATAGATAATCTTAAAGAATTAGGCTTTACAGAGATTGACGGACTTTCATATTTAGGTAAGGGTGAATTAAAAAGCGAGGTTGCTCGTCTTCGTGAAAAATCCAAAGGCAAAGACACTACAATAGGTCATTGGGAAATTGCGGGTATAGTTTCCGAAAAACCCTTGCCTACATTCCCGAATGGTTTCCCGAAAGAACTTTTAGATGAATTCTCCCGCCTTACAGGTCGCGGTGTTCTTTGTAACAAGCCATACTCCGGCACGGAGGTTATTAAAGATTATGGCGAAGAGCATTTAAAAACTGGTGCTTTAATAGTTTACACCTCTGCTGACAGTGTTTTTCAGATTGCGGCACACGAAAGTATTGTACCACCCGAAACTCTTTACGAATATTGCAGAATCGCTCGTAAATTATTAGTGGGCGAACTTGGTGTTGGAAGAGTTATTGCAAGACCCTTTGAGGGCGAATATCCATTTAAAAGAACATCTCGAAGACACGATTTTTCATTAGAGCCACCAGAAGACACTGTTTTAGATAAATTAAAAGACAAGGGCTTCGATGTAATTGGTGTTGGCAAAATAAATGATATTTTTGCAGGCAAAGGTCTTACCGAATACACCTACACAAAAAATAATGATGACGGAATGGCAAAAACACTCGAATATCAGAAGAAAGATTTTAACGGGCTTTGCTTTATAAATCTTGTTGATTTTGATATGGTTTATGGTCACAGAAATGATGTTCAAGGCTATGCTAAAGCATTAAGTGATTTTGACAAATGGTTGCCTTCCTTCATGCAGAATATGAAAAGTGATGATGTTTTAATTATTACTGCCGACCACGGATGTGACCCCGGAGATATAAGCACCGACCACACAAGAGAATATGTTCCGTTTATTATGTATGGTGAAAATATTGAACCTAAAAACAATGGCACAATCGACGGATTTACATTCGTTGCAGAAAAAGTAAAAAATCTTTTAATGGGTTGATAAATTATGACAGATAAAGAATTGGTTTTAAAAGCAATTGATGCTATGAAAAATTCATATTCACCCTACTCGAATTTTAAAGTAGGTGCGGCATTACTTACTGAAAATGGTACTGTTTACACAGGCTGTAATATTGAAAATGTTGCATTCAGCCCCACTGTTTGTGCAGAACGCGTTGCATTTTTTAAAGCAATTTCTGAAAATGAAAAAAGCTTTTTAAAAATCGCAGTTGTCGGTGGTAAAAATGGCATAATATCCTCCTCTACTCCACCTTGTGGTGTTTGCAGACAAGTTATGCGTGAATTTTGTAGCGATGATTTTGAAATTTTAATAGTCAGAGAAAACGAGAATTATGACAAAGTTTTATTAAAAGACTTGCTACCACACTCTTTCAAACCGGAGATTTTAGCAAAATGAGAATGTATGATATTATAAAAAACAAGCGTGACAATAAAGAATTAACAAAAGAAGAAATTGAATTTTTTGTTAAGGGTTATACTGATGGCTCTATCCCCGACTATCAGGCATCAGCTCTTACAATGGCAATTTTCTTTAATGGTATGACCGAAAAAGAAACTGCGGAGCTCACACTTGCTATGGCAAATTCGGGTGATACTGTTGACTTATCCGGGTTCGGAAATAAAACCGTCGACAAACACTCAACCGGTGGCGTTGGTGATAAAACAACTTTAATTGTAGCACCAATAGTTGCATCTTTAGGCTGTATTATCGCAAAAATGAGTGGTCGCGGTTTAGGTCACACAGGCGGTACTGTTGACAAATTAGAGTCAATTGACGGCTTTAATACTTCTCTTACTAATGAAGAATTTTTTGAGCAAGTTAAAAATATTGGTATTGCAGTTATTGGTCAAACAGGTAATTTAACCCCTGCCGACAAAAAGCTTTATGCTCTCAGAGATGTTACTGCAACTGTTGACAGTATTCCGCTTATTGCTTCAAGCATTATGAGCAAAAAATTAGCGGCAGGGTCTCACACAATAGTGCTTGATGTTAAATGTGGTAGCGGTGCTTTTATGAAAACACCTGAAGACGCAAAAGCACTTGCAGAAGAGATGGTTAAAATCGGTAAAAACAATGACAGAAATATGGCGGCTATTATTACCGATATGAATACACCTCTTGGCAAAAATATTGGCAATTCACTTGAGGTTATTGAAGCAATAGAAATTTTAAAGGGTAAAGGTGCTGAGGATTTAAAATTTGTTGCTTGTGCTCTTGCTGCAGAAATTGTTGCACTTTCAAAAAACATAAATACAGAAGAAGCAAGTGAATTAGTTGAAAATGCAATTTCTGATGGTAGTGCTTTTAACAAGCTCAAGGAATGGGTTGTAGCACAAGGCGGTAACGGAGATTGGATTGAAAATCCTGATAACTTTCCGAAAGCACAATTTAAAGAAGATATAATTGCAGAAAATGACTGTTATATTTCTTCTATGAATGCAGAAGAAATTGGTATTTCATCTGTTGTTTTAGGTGCAGGTCGTGAAAAGAAAGACGACACAATAGATATGACTGCCGGTATAATTTTAAATAAAAAGACAGGCGATAAAATAAAAAAAGGCGATATAATCGCCACACTTTATACCAATAGTGAAAACACAATAAAATCTGCAAAAGAAAAGTTCCTCTCGGCAATAGAATTTTCAGGGGAAAAGCCCAACGAAATTTCACTTATTTATGAAATTGTGAGGTAAATATGAAAAAGGCTTTAGCTTTTACTCTTATTTTTGTTTTTTTATTTAATTTTTCTGCATGTAAAAGCTCTGTAAATTCCAAAAATCCAGAAACAACAGAAACCACAAACAACGTAAAACCGTTTTTATATGTTGATTTAATTAACGATTACAAAAAAATTCTTGATTTTCGTCTTTCAGATGATTTTGAAGAAAAATATAACAACGGTACATTTCTTCCTAACATAAGTGATGACTTAAAAGCAGCGATTGCATCAGGCAACAGCGAGCATTGGGCAAATATGTTAGCAGAACTGCCAACCGGAGAGGAAGCCTTTAGCATTGATTATTACGGTTATATTTTGTATGATATGAATAATGACGGTATTGATGAATTATTCTGGGTAAGAAAAGATTATAGCATAATCGCTATTTTTACCATTTACAACGAGACTTTAACATTGTTGGATGCTTTTTGGTCGCGTCATAGAGCTACTATAAATCAACAAGGTGTTCTTATTACGCAAGGCTCCGGCGGCGCAGCAGATTCAATAAACACCATTTCAGATTTAGAAAACGGTGAATTAAAAGAGATGTATGCCCTTTACAGCGAATCCTCACACAACACAGCTACGAGCGATTCTGTAAGCTTTTATGAGCAAACAGAAAAAGGCAAATCTGAATTAACTGAAAATGAATACAGGGAAAAGCTTGAGAAGAAATTCAATTTTTCTGTTTCCGATTTTTGGTTAAGTCAGGACTTCAAAGAAATTAAAAACTAATCTCTATCCTGGGAGGATACATTTTGAATCTAAAAGCAAATTTTAATGAAATGAAAAAAGCTACTACTGTAAAAGAGCTTTTAAGTATTCTCGATTACAACATTTTAATTAACTGTGCTTTTTTCATTTTAGTGGCAATCATTTCAACACCCTTTATTGCACTTTTTACAGGCTATTACTCATTTTTGACCAATTACATTCTGTTTTTTGGTTTTTTAGGGTGCGGTGTAACACTTCTTTCGTTTTTTGTAGGAAGATTTTCATTCAGACTAAAAAATATTGAGTATTTTAAACTGAATATTGTTCCTGTATTTTTATTTATGATGCTTATCTGGAGCATTTTTGCCTGTATATTTTCAACCAACCCTGAAATTTCATTTTACGGAAGCTCATACCGCGAAGAAGGGCTTCTTATGTACTTTGCATACTGTGGTTTTTTCGGTTGCGGATATATCGCCGCAAAGGGTAATAAATTACATATTTTATTTAATTTATTAAGCACTGTTGCTTTTATACTTGCAGTATTTATGATAATAAATTCGCCTGTATTAAATTTTAAATTTCATACAGAACAAATTCATTCCGTTTTTTACCAGAAAAACCATGCGGGTTATTATTTTTGCTTAGCAACCATTTTAAGCACAGTAGAGATATTAAGATTAAACTTAAATACAAAGAAAGACAAAATTAAATTTTTTTTACGATTGATTCTTGTCGGTTTTCTTCTTTACGGAAATATTCTTACTAATTCCACCGGTTCATTTCTCGCTATAATTTTTGGTGGTTGTGCTTTAATTTTTGCAAGTGCACTTTTTAACAGAAAAATATTAAAGCATTGTATTTTTATATTCATAACATTTATTTTTGTAACAATAATTTCAATTTTTACCGGTAAAAGTCCGTTACTTGATGTGCTTCAGGTTTTTATTGATTTCGGTACTATTATTAAAGATACAAGAAGTGAAGAAGCCCTTCAGGCAGGTACTACAAGATGGCTTTTGTGGTTACACGCAATAGATTTTATTAAAGAAAAACCTGTTTTTGGATTTGGTCCTGATAATTTAGAAGAGCCTTATTTGGCAGTTGGTCTTACTGATACGAGACCGCATAATGAATTTCTTCAGCACGCAGCCGCTTTAGGCATACCTGCTGCAATATTTTATTTAATTTCTGTTGTTACCTTCACAGTTACTTATTTTAAAAAGAAAATAGACAATCCAATTGTAATAGGTCTTGTGTGTACAGTTGGTACTTATGTTTTCTCTTCACTATTTGGTAATTCAATGTTTTACACCACACCGTTTTTCTTTATGATTTTCGGAATGGCTACGAGTGTTATAAAAAAAGATTGTGTTGAATTTATAAATTTTTCTGGTAAAACGAACACAGAAAAGGAGTTGAATTTATGAAGAAGAAAATCTTAATTGTTGTTTTAGCTCTTATTTTAGTTGGTGGCGTTATTGCTTCCGCTATTTTGATTCCAAAAATGAAATATGCAAATGATTCTGCTGACACAGAAGAATTATACAGACAAAATGTTGCCTTGGTAAATTACGAAAACACTATTGAAACTGCTATTCCGCAAACCGAGCTTTATAATATGGTTAAAGAGCATTTTGAATCTCCTTTGGCAGAAGGAAAAACCGAAAAGAAAGCAATTATTATCGGCTATGACGGTTGTCGCGCAGATGTGCTTAAGGAAATACAAGCTGAAAATAGCGCTATCAATTCATTGTTAGATGACGGTGCATCTATAAACCTTGCTTATTGCGGTGGTGTTAACTACCCTCAAGAAAACACTCAAATGACTTCTACCGCACCTGGGTGGTGTTCAATTCTTACAGGAAAGTGGGCAGATGAGCACAAAATTACGGGAAACGGTATTACAAAAGCGGTTGAACCAAAAACACTTTTAACAACTCTTACTGAAGAAAAAGTAATTGACAGCGCCTCATTCATTACAAGATGGGCAGGTCATTTCACAGATGATGATGCTACGTATCTTGAAGAGAAGGCATATTGCGAAGAAAACAAGCTTAACGTTTCATTTAACAAATGCAAAAACGATGAAGCATCTCACGAATATACGTTGAACGAAATATCTAAAAAAGATTGTGCCGATTTCATTTTTGTAATTTACGAGCCGACTGACTCAACCGGACACAGCTACGGCTTTACAATTAACAATCCCGGTTACGTTGAAGCTTTTAAAGCCGCAGACAAATACGGCTTTGAAGTTCTTAATGCAATTAAGGCAAGACCTACTTATGACACCGAGGACTGGCTTATTATCGTAACCTCTGACCACGGTGGCTTCGGAACAGGTCACGGTCACGAAAGCATTCAGGAAAGAATGACGTTTATTGTTTCTAATAAGAAAATAAATGATAACGTTGACAATTCCACAAGCAAGCCAGAAGAAAACAAAACCGAAACAATTGAAACTACACCGACTACATCCGAGAATATAATTATGGAAACAAAAAAGCATCATGCAAATCTACCAGAATCAACAACTACTGATACGTTTCTTTATGTAACGAAGGTTGAAATTGAAAAGCTTCCGACAAAAACAACGTATTATGTTAACGAGGAATTTTCATTGGAGGGCATTGTTGTAAAAGCATATTTGGATGATGGCACAGTTGTAGACGTTAGCGACGATGTAACACTGCAATATATACCAACCACAGCAAAGCCGGGTACAAAAACAGTTGTGCTTGAATATGTTGATAACTTCAACGACTTCTTAAACTTATGGACAGCCGAATTTGTGATAACAATTATTGAGCCCGAAACAACAACTCTTGCAGACGAAGAAACCGCACCGGATACAACCGCAACAAGCACTGAAGAAGCTACTGATTTATAAAATCGAATTCACTTCTTGTTGCAGTACGGTACGTACATTTTAATTCAACTAATAAAAAGGAAGCACGAAAAATCGTGCTTCCTTTTTTACTGTTAAAATTCAATTTTCTCTTCAATATACTTAACTAAATCTGCAATCGGAATCCTTACTTGTTCCATTGTATCTCTGTCGCGGACTGTTACACAGTTATCTTCTTCACTCTCGAAGTCATAAGTAATGCAGTAAGGTGTACCAATTTCGTCCTGACGACGATATCTTTTACCAATTGAACCTGCATCGTCAAATTCAACATTGAATTTCTTTGAAAGTGTGGTGAATACTTCTGTTGCTTTTTCGTTTAATTTCTTTGAAAGTGGAAGCACTGCACATTTATATGGTGCAAGAGTCGGGTGAAGACGAAGAACAACGCGGGTGTCATTCTTTTCTGCGTCAACAACCTCTTCATCATAAGCCTCTGTAAGAATTGCAAGGAAGAGTCTTTCAACACCTAAAGATGGCTCGATAACATAAGGAATGTATCGCTCATTTGTTTCAGGGTCAAAATAGTCAAGGCTCTTGCCTGATGTATTTATATGTTGAGTTAAGTCGTAGTCAGTTCTGTCTGCAACACCCCAGAGCTCACCCCAACCGAATGGGAATAAGTACTCGAAGTCTGTTGTTGCTTTTGAGTAGAAGCAAAGCTCTTCTTTATCGTGGTCACGAAGACGAAGGTTTTCTGCTTTAATGTTTAATGAATAGAGCCAGTCACGGCAGAAGCCTCTCCAATATTCAAACCATTCGAGGTCTGTGCCTGGTTTACAGAAAAATTCAAGTTCCATCTGTTCAAATTCACGAACACGGAAAATAAAGTTACCGGGTGTAATTTCGTTACGGAATGATTTACCAATCTGTGCAACACCGAAAGGTACTTTTTTTCTTGTAGTTCTCTGAATATTTGCAAAGTTTACGAAAATACCCTGTGCAGTTTCAGGTCTTAAGTAAAGCTCGTTTTTACTGTCTTCAGTAACACCCTGGAAGGTTTTGAACATTAAGTTAAACTGACGGATATCTGTAAAGTTGTGTTTACCACAATCTGGGCAAGGAATTGCCTTTTCTTTAATATAATCCATCATTTGTTCATTTGACCAGCCTGCAACAACAGTACCGTCAAAGTCTTCAATAAGATTGTCTGCTCTGTGACGAGTTTTACATTCGCGACAGTCCATTAACGGGTCAGAGAAGCCACCAAGATGACCAGAAGCAACCCATGTCTGTGGATTCATAAGAATTGCACTGTCAAGACCAACATTGTATGGATTTTCCTGAATAAACTTTTTTCTCCACGCATTTTTAATATTGTTTTTAAGTTCAACACCTAAAGGACCATAATCCCATGTATTTGCAAGTCCGCCATAAATTTCGCTACCTGCATACACAAAGCCTCTGCCCTTACAAAGAGCAACAAGCTTTTCCATAGATTTTTCTGTGTTATTCATCTTTATCATCTATCCTTTCAAAAAGAATTAAATTACTAATAAAATCTTAATAATCGGTTGAAAGTGTTTCTGTAGTTTCAACTAAAGTCCCAAAACCACTTTTGTACATAGCATAATAAAGTCCGCGTTTTTTCAGTAATTCTTCGTGAGTACCGCGTTCTCTTATTGTACCATTATCTATAAACAGAATTTCGTCTGCCTTGCGGATTGTAGAAAGTCTGTGAGCAACAACAAAGTTTGTTCTACCCTTCATAACCTCATTCATACCCTTTTGCACAAGAAGCTCTGTTCTTGTATCAACAGAAGAGGTTGCTTCGTCAAGTATGAGCACTGACGGATTCTTTAAGAAGGCTCTTGCAATTGTAATAAGTTGTTTCTGACCACCAGAGAGATTTTCTCCATTCTCTGTAATTCTTGTGTTATATGTGTCAGGAAGCAGCTTAATAAAATCTTCTGCACCTGAAAGTCTGCAAGCCTCATAAACCTCTTCATCTGTTGCGTCAAGCTTACCATAACGGATATTATCCATTATAGTACCATCAAAAAGCCAGGTTTCCTGTAAAACCATACCATAAAGCTTTCTTAAATCATCGCGCTTTACTGTTCTTATGTCTTTACCGTCAATAGTAATTTTACCACTATTAACATCATAAAAGCGCATCAGGAGATTTACAAAAGTTGTTTTACCCGCACCTGTAGGGCCTACAAGTGCCACAAGGCTTCCCTTTTTAACTGTCAAATCAAGATTTTCCATTAAAGGCTTGTCCTCAGAATAAGAGAATGAAACCTTCTCGAATTTAATGCTATCATTAAAAGTGAGCTCTTCACTTGTTGGTGCGTCAACTTCACTTTCTTCATCAAAGAGTTTAAACACTCTTTCTGCAGATGCCATACAGGATTGAATTGTATTAGCAATCTGTGCGAGAGTTGACATTGGGGAGGTAAAAAGCTTTGAGTAAGTAATAAATGTAAGAATACCGCCGATTGAAAAAGCAGTACCCATATCATAAATTACTGTGCCACCAACTGAAAATACACCATTATTTACTATTAAATAACCGCCGATAATTGCAACTAAAATATAGCCGACATTATCCATTAAATTTATGAACGGACTAATTGTCCCCGAAATAAACTGTGCTTTACTGCTTACTTCAACAAGCTCGTCATTTATATCATTGAATTCATCTTCTGCTAATTGCTCCTGCCCGAAGATTTTTACAATTTTATGGCCTGTGTAAATTTCTTCAACGTGACCATTGAGCTCACCAGTTCTGTCCCATTGTTTTTTAAAGAGTTTTCTTGAAATTGAAAGAACTTTTAAAGCGATGGTTGCTGTGAATGGTACAAGCAAAACTATAAACAATGTTAAAAACCAGTTTGTAATCACCATCATTATAAACACACCGACAATTGTAATTACAGAGGATACAACAGAAATTAAATTGTGCTGAAGTGTGTTACTTATATTATCAACATCATTCATTATACGGCTTAAAATATCACCATTTGAATTACTGTCATAATATTTGAGTGGTAACGATGAAAGCTTCTCATTGATTTTTTCGCGTAATTCTCTTACAACCTTTGCGGTTACACCTGCCATCACATATTGCTGAATGAATGAAAATACCGCCATTCCGCCATAAATGATTACGAGTGCTTTAATACAAGGCAAAAGCGAAGCTGCTGAAATAAGACCACCGTTTAACTTAATTTCAACCTGCTCGTTAAGTAAATCGAGCGCCTGCCCTATATAATCGGGCCCGAGTACACTGAAGACTGACGAAATCACACAAGTTATTACAACAATTATAAAAGCAGCCTTCTGCTTCCAGATATAACCCGCAAGGCGTTTTGCACTTGTTTTAAAAGACTCTGCCTTTTCTTCGCCCTTACGGACCTCACGATACGAAGAATACCTTATTTCTCTTGTAGCGCGTCTTCGTTCTAATCGTTTCAATCTTTTTTCGTCTAAAACAGGAGTTTTGTTTTTCATTCGTCACTCACCCCCGTTTTGCTGAGTTGAGAATCTGCCATTTCTTTATAAACTGCACAATTTTCTAAAAGCTCTTTATGAGTACCCTGGCCTGCAATATTACCATTCTCAAGAACAATAATATTGTCGGCATCTATTATAGTACCAACTCTCTGCGCTACAATAATTATAGCAGAAGCTGTAAGAGCTGTTTTTAACTGCGCTCTTAATTTACTGTCTGTAATAAAGTCCAATGCAGAAAAACTGTCGTCAAACATATAGAATTTTGCTTTTTTGACAATTGCTCTTGCAATACAAAGTCTTTGTCTTTGACCACCAGAAAGGTTTGTACCATTCTGTGAAACCATACTTTCTAATTTCTGTGGTAATTTCTCGACAAAATCACGGGATTGTGCAATTTCTAATGCTTCCCATAATTCTTCATCAGTAGCATCTTCGTTACCATATCTTAAGTTGTCTGCAACAGTACCGCTAAATAAAAATGCCTGTTGTGGAATGTAGCCCAATTTTTCGTAAATTGATGCAAAATCCATTTCTCTTACATCGACACCATCAATTAACACAGCACCATCTGTAACATCATAAAAACGAGGAATTAAGTTAAGCACCGTGCTTTTACCGCTACCTGTGCTACCGATAATTGCAGTAGTTTTACCTTTTTCGGCAACAAAGCTTACATTATTAAGTGCTCTTTTTACATTACCATCTTCATCTTTATAGTCAAAAACAACATTCTTGAATTCAATTGTTCCATCATTTTCTTCTGTTGTTTTTTCTCTTACCGACATTTTTAATTCGTGGTCTAAAATTTCGTTTATTCTGTTTGCAGAAATTTTACCACGAGGAATCATAACAAACATTGCGGCAACAGATGCTAAAGCAGCAACTATAAATACAAGGTAAATTATAAATGCCTGTAAATCACCTATTGTATTTGCAATTTCTTTTGGGTCTGTAAGCTTATTAACCTGATCATAACCAACAACAATAAGTACTGCTATAATCATAAATATAAGAAGGGTTGCAACAGGAAGAAGACCTGCAAAAATTCGTGAAACTTTTAAATTAAGTCCGGTTAAATCATCATTTGCTTTTTTAAAGCGTCTTTCTTCATATTCTGTTCTGTTGAATGCTCTTATAACTCTTACACCATTGAGTTTTTCGCGTGTTACAAGATTAAGCTCGTCCACACCCTTTTGGATTTTTTTAAAGAAAGGAACGACAGTTTTTGCTATAACAAGTGCAATTACTGCTATAACGGGGCAAATAATCAAAAGCACAAGCGAAAGACCCGGGTCCATAACAACCGCCATTACAGTGCCACCGATTAACATAATAGGCACAGAAATTATACTTCTTAAAAGTGCAATCAACAATTCACCTATTTGTCTTATGTCATTTGTTGTTCTTGTAATAAGTGACGGAATACCTATTTCATCAATATCGCCTTGTGAGAATGTCTGTATTTTGGAAAACACCATTCTTCTTAAGTCCCCTGTAAAAAGGGCAGAAACTTTACTTGAGCAGTAACTGTTGGCAATTGAAATAAACATTGCTATTGTACAAAGAGCAATCATAACAATACCAATATTTTTTATGTAGCTTAAGTCACCTTTTGAAATACCATTATTTATAAGCATTGACATCATAAGCGGAAAACCTAATGTCATAATATTACTTATAGCCGCAAGAATAACTGTAAAGATTGCGAATCTTTTATGCGGTTTTAAATATTTAAAAAGTTTTATCATAAAAAACTCACATCCTTTCATAATTTTTCGGGCAAGCCTGATAACTCATTCCACCATAAATCTCATAGATATACATTTTAATTATACCACAAATATATACTTTATAGCAACAGTTTTTACCAATAAAAATAACTGCTACAAGAAAAACTTGTAGCAGTAGCATTATTCAATATTATTTTGCCCAGATTGCATAAAGAGTTACATTTTCATCGAGTGTGATTTTGTCACCCGATTTAATTTCTGCCTCTTTAGAATCTTTATCTTCTGACCAACCGAGGAATTTTGCACCTTTTAATGTTGGTTGTGTGTCGCTGATTACAATTTTTGCACCTGATTCACCAATTTGCTCATTAGGTGTATTTAAACCACCATTTGCATCGAAAGTAACTGTGCATTTTTCTGTTTCATCGTATTCTACAACAAAGCCTGTTAAAGTCTTTGCTTCAAAAATACCTGCAACAGACCATTTTGCTGTGCCATCGTTAAGCATTACAGCATAGTTTTCTTTACCGTTATTATACTTAACCTTTGATTTATAGTTACTGTAATCTATTGAAGTAACCTCGCGCTTTGTACCACTTACACCTAAATAATACTGGTCGCACTGTTTAAGAAGAAGTGAGAGAAGCTGATTTTCAGAGGTTGTTTCAATTTCTGCTAATTTACCGCCTTTTGCTTTTGCAAATGCAGTAGCCTGCTCGTAGGTTAAAGAGCTGTCATAAATTTCATATCTGCTACCACCGAAGGATGCAGTATTAACAGGAATCATTTTATCAATCTGAATTTCACAGATAAATCCAGTCTGTCTCTTATCGCTTACAGTTTCCTGCCAAGTGCCATCAGCATTTACGATAACTGCGCTGAAATTAGCTCTTGAAGAACCTGTTAAATTAGTATAATCGTATTCTTCGCCACTACCCCAGAGATAAGTACCGTTTTCTTCATCTGATAAACCGATGTAATACTTATCGTAAGAGCCATTTTCGATAACTTCGTTTACTATTTCCTGCTCCTCTTCACTTGTAATTGCTACAAGGTGACCACCCATAAGTTTGCAGACTGACTCTGCTTCGCTGTATGGAAGTGACATATCAAAGAGTGCATAAATACTATTTTCTGTTGTTTTGATAGCATCTGCTCTGCTGATATCTGAAACTTTTGCAGAACGGTCCTGATAGTTAGGACGCGCAATATAATTGATACGAGCATGGTTGTGAGCTGAATAACCTGTTGATACAGGGTAAGTAATAGCTCTTACCGCGTCTGACATATTTCCTTCAACTGTATAAATATATTGGTCATCTACATCTACAATAAGACCAACATGGTCAATACAACCAAAGCTGCCTGAACAAGTGCAACTGAAAAGAAGGTCGCCTGGTTCAACCGGCTTTGTGCCGAATTTAAAACAATCAGCACCAACTGATGGAAGTGTGGAAGAGTAGGCACTGCCTACACCTGCTAATTTAGGAAAAACAGATGTTGGAACACCTGCAACATGAGCACACCATGAAACGAAAACGTTACACCAGTAGCTTTGTCTGCCGTACCATCTGCCATATTCAGTGTAGTTATCACCACTTTCGTGATAACCAACCTGTGTTTTTGCTATATTACAAATATCTGTTACCTGGTCACCTGTGAGTTCAACCTCACAAAGTGCCTTGTAGTAGCTGCTGCTCATATAAGATGAGGAGGCGCTGTATTCAACATTTTTAGCAGCCGCGTTTACGCTGAACATAGGAACTACTGCAAGAACCGCAATAAGAACTACTGCTATGGCGCTTTTAATTCTGCTTTTAATCATAGAATAATTTTGCCTTTCATAATTTTGAGTATTTGCTATTTCATTTATACTTAATTATTTCAATTTTGTTGCTAATTATTACAAAGTTGTAACAATTCCCGCGAACAGTTGACATTGTAACATATAAAAAGGCCTTTTACAATGCACAAGTTGCACTATAAAAGACCTCTATTTTGTTATAAATTGCATAAATCTATACAAAAAATTAAGAAATTGACACAATTTTCGTTACATTTTGAAATTTTTAATGTAATCGAATTCTGTAAAAAGCAATTATTTTGCAGAAAAAAGTCGAAATATTATACTTATTGTACTCCGTACTTTCTTTTTTTGCGTTCAGTTCTTCTCTTGATAGCTTCTTTTTCGGCTTTTTCTTTTGCTCTCTTTTTCTTTTCAGCCGCTCTTTGTCTTAACATTAAGTTAATTCTGAAAAGCACTATTGTACCGCCAACAACCTGAACAACATCACATTTTGTTGCTTCTGCTATTTTAGAAGCAATTTCTTTTGGTGACTCAGGTGATGTTTCAAGATGAACCTTTACTTTGAAAAGCTCACGTGTATTAAATGTATCTTCTATCTGTGCGATTACAGACTCTGTAACGCCTTCTTTGCCGATTTGAAAAATCGGGTCTAATCCGTTTGCCTCTGCTCGTAACTCGGCACGTTGTTTACTATTTAACATAACATTAACTCCGTTAATTTTAATTGAAAGTTGAAAATTGAAAATTTTGGGACCTGCGGTCGGCATTATAATTTAAATGAATTTTCTTGGAGTACTTGCCTACTTGCCACTTGCACACTTGCAACTATTACAATAGCAACGCAGTTCCTTACCTCTTCACTATTCACTCTTATCTTTTACCTCACTTTGATTGCAAAGCAATCAAAGTGACCATTTCGCTCCGTCTGGTGTATCAAGAATCTTTACACCTTTCTGGGTTAATTCATCACGAATTCTGTCTGCCTCTGCCCAGTTTTTGTTTTTCTTGGCTTCAGCTCTGAGTGCTAATTGCTCTTCTACATATTTACTGAAGTCATCATCTGCTGCAGGTGCAGATACTTCTTCTTTTTTGCTTTCCTTTAATTTTTTTGCTTCGTCTAAAAGACTTAAAGACAAAACTCTGTCAAAATCATTAAGTAAGAAAAGCTTTGTTTTATCATTTGTTTTAGCTTTTAAAACATCATAAAGCACAGTAACACCTAAAGATGTATTTATATCATTATCAAGTGCCGCTTTGAATTTCTCTGTTAATTCTTTTACTGCATTTTCGTCAATTGCTTCAGACTCATCATCTTTTAAAGCAGCAATTTTTACGAGTAACTTATTGAAAGCTCCCTGAGCATTGTCAAGGTTTTCGTAACTGAATACAAGCGATTTTCTGTAATGTGACTGAAGACAGAAAAATCTGTATGCTAAAGGATTGTAGCCTTTTTCCTCAAGTAATGAAACAGTTAAAAATTCGCCTGTTGATTTACTCATTTTACCACTATTTGTATTAAGGTGAAGAACATGGAACCAGTAGTTACACCATTTATGACCAATATATGCTTCACTTTGTGCAATTTCGTTTGTATGGTGTGGGAATGCGTTATCAATACCGCCGCAGTGAATATCAAGATATTCTCCTAAATGCTTAAGACTTATTGCAGAGCATTCAATATGCCAGCCAGGATAACCAACACCCCAAGGTGAATCCCATTTTAAAGCCTGTTCTTCAAACTTTGATTTTGTAAACCACAAAACAAAGTCATTTTTATTTCTTTTATTATTATCCTCTTCAACACCGTCACGAACACCTACCATAAGCTCTTCGCTGTCGTGCTTATTGAAAACGTAATATTCGTCTAATTTTGATGTATCAAAATAAACATTGCCACCTGCAATATAAGCAAAATCCTTTTCTAAAAGACCTTGTACCATTGCAATAAATTCTTCAATACAATTTGTTGCCGGTTCTACCACATCAGGCTTCTTAATGTTGAGCTTTTCACAGTCTTTAAAGAATGCATCTGTATAAAATCTTGCTATATCCATAACAGTTTTATTTTCTCTTTTTGCACCCTTAACCATTTTATCTTCACCTGTATCTGCATCAGATGAAAGGTGTCCAACATCCGTAATATTCATTACGCGTTTTACATCGTAGCCAGAGTAACGAAGATATTTTTCTAAAATATCTTCCATAATATAGCTACGGAGGTTACCTATATGAGCAAAGTGATAAACAGTAGGGCCACAGGTATACATATTAACCTTACCTGGCTCGTTTGTTTTGAAATCTTCTTTTTTGTGTGAAAGTGAGTTATAAAGTTGCATTTTACCCTCCACGGTTTATTATTTGGAAAAATCTATAATTTTAATTGATTGCTTAACATAAATTACACCTGAGATAACACAAAGAATTGCAGTTACCCATAAAAGTGCATTTGAAACAATTGTTAATGGGAAGCCTTCAGGTAAAATACCTGCATCGTAAAGCTCTGCCATAATCATAATCAAAATTGAAAAAACCATTTGTGAAACAGTTTTTAATTTACCATAGAAATTAGCAGGAATAACAACTCCTTGTGCAGTTGCCACTAATCTGAATGAAGTAATAGTAAATTCTCTTAATAATACTATCATAATAATCCAGATATTGCAAAGACCAAACTGCATAAACGCAAGTAATGCCGCAGTTGTGAGAATTTTATCGGCAACAGGGTCTGCTAATTGTCCGAATACCGTAACGATATTATTTTTTCTTGCAATTTTACCATCAAGGAAATCTGTAATTGCACCAACTGCAAAAACAATTAAACCTATTAAGTAATGATGTGGAATAGGTGCTAAAAACAATGCGAGAAAAATTGGAGTAAGAATAATTCTTACAATTGTCAATTGGTTAGGTACATTCATTTTCATACTGCTTCTCCTATGAGTGAATATTCATCCTTGTCAAAAATTTCAACAGGAACAATTTCACCCACTTCAATTTCATAACCTGAAGTAAACACTATATTATTATCTATTTCAGGTGCATCCATATAAGTTCTGCCATAGTAACTGTCTGTATATGAATCGTAACCATCAACAATTACATCATAAGTTTTATCCATATACGACTCTTGCTTTTCATCGTTTATTCTGTACTGTTGTTCCATTATAATATCTGCTCTGTTTAAAGCATCTTCTTTTTCAATCTGGTCAGGAAAATCGTAAGCAGGAGTATTTTCCTCTCTTGAGTACGCAAAACAACCAACTCTGTCTAACTTCATTTCGTTTACAAATTCTGAAAGAGCGGTAAAATCTTCTTCTGTTTCTCCCGGGAAACCGGTTATAAAAGTTGTTCTTATTACAACGTCTTCTATTTTTTCTCTTAATTTATTTATTAACGCAGTAAGCGACTCTCTGTCTCCGGGTCTGTTCATTGATTTTAAAATCCTACCACTTACGTGTTGCATTGGCATATCAATATAATGACAAACCTTTTCATTTCTGTTAATTGCATCAATCAATTCATCAGTAATTCTTTCAGGGTAACAGTAAAGAAGTCTTATCCATTGCAAATTTTCGATTTTATTAAGCTTATCTAAAAGCTCAGGTAATTTTAATTCCCCATATAAATCTTCGCCATAACGGGTTGTATCCTGTGCTACTAAAATTAACTCTTTTACACCTTTTTCGCAAAGAGCATTTGCTTCGTCTAAAACATCTTCTATTTTTCGACTTCTGAATTTACCACGAATAGACGGAATTGCACAATAAGAGCAACAGTTTGAGCAACCATCTGCAATTCTTAAATATGCAAAATACTCCGGTGTGGTTAATATTCTGCCACCATCAAGTGGCATTTCTTCTTTATTTGGGAAAGAGGAATACTGCTCGCCCTCTAAAACACTGTCACAAGCCTTTACAATATCATCATTAGCACCAAGACCAATTACTGCATCCACTTCAGGAATTTCAGTAAAAACCTCGTCTGCGTAGCGCTGTGCAAGACAACCTGTTACAACAACACCTTTTAAGTTACCGTCTTCTTTATAGTCAATCATTTCTAAAATACTGTCGATTGACTCTTTTTTAGAATCCTCAATAAATGCACAAGTATTTACAATAACTACATCCGCTTTATTTGCTTCGTCAACTAAAATGTAGCCTGCATCTACTAACTTTTTAAGCATAATTTCTGCATCGACCTGATTTTTAGGACAACCAAGACTTATCATTCCAACTTTTTTTGCCATTGTAACACCTCATATTATCAGAAATCGTCATCACTTATTATAATATTTATTTCATATTCTGAAAATGCTGATTTAATATCACTCCACGAATAACCCATTCGCTGAAGCTTTGCAACAAAACGCTTTTTTGTCTTTTCATCTTTGAAGCCATTAGCATATTTTGTGCTTAACATTTCTATAATACGCGTAATTGGTTCGTTGTCAAGAGTTTTCGTGACATTTTCTATAATTTCTCTGTCAATTCCTTTGAGTTTTAATTCTGTAGAAATTCGTCTTAAGTCAAATTTTTTCGTTTCGAAAAGATATTTTGCATACATATTGGCAAAATCCTCGTCATTGAGGTAACCGAAATATGAAAGCTTTTCTATTGCTCTTTCTGACGCAGACTCGCCATATTTAAGCTTTAATTTTCGATATAATTCTTTTTTTGAGTAAGAGCGCCTTGTTAAATAGTCTAAACCTTTTTCGTAAGCAAGGCGAAAGCCTGCCTCCTCTTTTAAGGAAGCAAGCTCTTCTTCTGTTATAGCTTCGCCGTCTTTAAATCCATTCTGATGCCAATAATCATCATAAACAGTAAGGGCGTATTCATCATCAATATAAATATGTATTTTATTACCGTTACCGGCTTTGGATTTAATAATCATAAAAATCAATCATCAACAGCAATATCTATTTTTGCTCTTGCCTTATCTTTAGTTACTGGTTCACTTGCAGGTTGTGGTGCCGCTGCACGTGCAACAGGATTTTTAGCAGACATAATTTCTTTTAATTTTTCACGCACCTGTGCTTCAATGTTTGCAGAAAATTCAGGATTAGAACGGATGTATTCTTTAACATTGTCTCTACCTTGACCGAGTCTTTCCTCACCGTAGTAGAACCAAGCACCGCTTTTTCTGATAATTTCCATTTTTACTGCCAGGTCAAGAATTTCGCCATCTTTAGAAATACCCTGACCATACATAATATCAAATTCAGCTTCTTTGAATGGTGGTGAAACCTTGTTTTTAACAATTTTTGCTCTTGTACGAGAGCCGATAAACTCATTACCTGCACCCTTTAATTGTTCTACCTTTCTTACATCTATACGGATTGAAGAATAGAACTTAAGTGCTCTACCACCTGTTGTAACCTCTGGGTTACCATACATAACACCAACCTTTTCACGAAGCTGGTTAATGAAAATAATAACAGTATTGCTCTTTGCAACCGCACCTGTTAATTTTCTTAAAGCCTGTGACATAAGACGTGCGTGAAGACCAACGTGAGAATCACCCATTTCGCCTTCAATTTCTGCCTTTGGAACGAGAGCCGCAACTGAGTCAACAACAATAACATCAAGTGCTCCTGAACGAGCAAGATGCTCTGTAATTTCCAATGCCTGCTCACCATCATCTGGTTGAGAAACGAGAAGTGAATCAATATCTACACCAAGTGCTGCAGCATACACAGGGTCAAGTGCGTGCTCTGCGTCAATAAATGCTGCGTCGCCGCCTAATTTTTGTGCCTCTGCAACAACGTGAAGTGCAAGAGTTGTTTTACCTGAACTTTCAGGTCCATAAATTTCAATAATTCTACCTCTTGGGAGTCCACCGATACCGGTTGCAACGTCAAGAGAAATTGAGCCGGTTGAAATTGCTTCAACCGCCATAGATGCGTTTTCACCTAAACGCATAATTGCACCTTTACCAAAACTTTTTTCAATCTGACCTAACGCCATCTCGAGTGCTTTGCTTTTGCTGTCCGTTCTTTCTGCCATTACAGTATCTCCTTATAATATGTATATGTTTTTCTTTTTTGTTCGTACAAATGTTCGCTTAATGATGTCATTATAAACGATATTTTTTAAAAAATCAAGCAATTTTAGAAAAATATTTAAGAAAAAATTATATTTTCTTGTGCTAAAATGCAAAAATTATCAAAAACAATAAAAAAACTCTTGCAATCCTACAATAAAGATGTTATTATACTTGCGTTGCTCTATCTGTAGAGCTAAATTACCTAAAATTTTTAGAAGGAGGTGCAGCTCAATGGCAAAATGCGAATTTTGTGGTAAAGACGTTGCTTTCGGTATTAAGGTTTCTCACTCACACAGACGTTCAAACAGAACTTGGAAACCAAATGTTAAAAGAGTTAAAGCAGTTGTAAACGGTTCTCCACGCAGAGTATATGCTTGCACACGCTGCTTGCGCTCCGGTAAGGTTACACGTGCTGTTTAATTCTTACTGTTAACTTAAAAAGCAATAAGCATGAAGTATAGCCACGAAGCTTTGGTTTCGTGGCTTTGCTTTTTTCTTAAGGTGAATATTATATAATTTGTAAATTTTAAAATTATACAAACATTGCTATTGAAATTCATCAGCTTTTAAAGTATAATTATCTTGTATGCATTGGTTATAATACTATATGAAAGGGTAAATCATGAAAAGATTGCGCGTTTTTTCTTTTGTTCTTATATTTGCACTTGTATTAGTTAATATAATAATACCGACTTCACCAAAGGCAGAGGCTGCTACACAGGCTCCCTACAACAGCTCTGTGCCTGAGGTTGGTACAAAAACTGATTTTGTGTACAAAATACAGAACGACAGAGTTTATATAAATGAATACAAAGGAACAAAAACAAAGCTTATAATTCCTGAAACTATTGACGGTAAACCTGTTTTTGCTATTGTTTCAAAGGCTTTTACAGGCTCTGATTTAACTTACTTAAAACTTCCTTCTTCACTTTCATTACTTGGTAGTAATGCTTTTAATGAATGTGACTCACTCACACAGATTGATGTCGCTGAAGAAAACAAAAAATTCTGCTCAATAGACGGTGTTGTTTATTCTGAAGATAAAACTGTTTTAAGAGCTTTCCCTGCCGGCAGAAGCGGTAGCTTTATGATTCCTGATGGAGTAACAACAATTTACAACCACGCTTTCTACCGTTGCTATCAGTTAGAAAATGTAAATATGTACAACTCTGTTACATCTATTGGAGAAAGAGCATTTTCGTTCTGTTGGAATTTAAAAAATATCCGCTTGAGCGAAAATCTTAAAACAATCAGTCCGTTTGCATTTTCACATTGTGATGACCTTACTGAGATTCACTTACCTAAATCTATCACCTCAATTGGTAACGATGCATTTTTAGGTAAAATAAATTCAAATGACAGCTCTAAAGAATATTATTTTGTAGATGGTATTTACTGTGTAAAAGGCTCTTACCCTGCAAAGCTTATAAAATCACTCGGTCTTGATTATATAAATGAAGGCACTCGCCTTACAGATGTTGCCGCAGGCATTACTGTTACAGATATAAACAATATACTTCCTGATGGTTCTACAATAAAGGTTGACAAAAGACCTTTAAGCTCAGTTCCGGATGATTTCAGCAACATAAAATATACAAGTGCTTATGTTTTTGATATTTATGTTTCTGCTCCTGATGGCAGTATTTCTGTTCCACAAGGTGAATTTAAAATAAACTTTGACAACTCGTCAGATGACCTTATTCCATCTGCTACAAAGCTTTACTCTAACAGAGTGGGTGACACAGAGCCGATTTTATTTTCACTCACGCAGGATTCTGTAACCTGTGAAACAGATGCTTTAGGTACATTTATTGCTCTTGCTTCAAATGATTTTTCATTACAAGGCGATGCAGACGGCGATGGCAGAATCACCCTTACCGATGCAAGAATTGCTCTTATTGCTTCAGCAGGTCTCATTAAGCTTACTGATGCACAAAAAAGTGCCTGTGATGTTGTAACAACGGGCACTGACAACAATGTAATTACTACTGCAGATGCAAGAAAAATTCTTCGTACTGCGGCTGGATTAAGATAAAAATGAGGAGGACTTTATAATGATAGGTCTTGGTAAATGGCAAGCAGAAATCAATAATATAATTTTTAAAGGTTCTGCAATATTCACAATCGCGGATGAAAATGGAAACTATAAAATCGACCTCGAACTTCCCGGTGAAGATTTAGGTGTTTCTGACATCAAAGTTCAGAACATTCAGGAGGATGGCGACACATTAACAGGTGAAGCAACAGTTGATATCATCCCCGGTGGTAAAGCTTGTGAACTTTCACTCACATTCACAGACGATGTCTGTAATGGTTTCTTAAAAGTTCCTTTCATTGGTAAAATCAAAGTTAAAGACGCTAAAAAGATTGGCTGATTTCAAAATTCATTCCCACAAACTGTTAAGTTTGTGGGAACTTTTTTTTGCAACAGATACTTGCTTTACTCTTACAAAAACTAATGTTATACTCAAACTAAAGAATGGGAGTGACGTAATGGCAAACATAAGTAAAAACATAAAAAAACTTCGTAAAGAAAACAACTTAACACAAGACGCGCTTGCAGAAAAGCTTTTTGTAACAAGGCAGACTGTATCTTATTGGGAAACAGGAAGAAATCAACCTACTCTCGATATGTTAGGTGACTTGGCAGAAGCTCTTAACTGTAGTCCACTTGATATAATCGGCACTAAAAAGCAAAAAATGACACGTGAGCATTTTGTGGCACTTGTTTTAGAAAACGAAGAATTATTTTATGAAACGACAAACGATATTTTACACTCCCCGTATCTTTGTCAGATTGCCATAAAAAACACCATTCTTGAAACATTCAGAAAAATGGATGAATTGAGCGCTGATTCGTTCATTGAGAGCTTTACCGGTATGCTCAAAACTGAATGCGAAAAATTAAAACAACAAGAGTCGGCTGAAAAGGATAGGAGTGAAAACAATGGTAAATAACAAAAATAACATCCCTGACGGTTTTCACAATGCCGTTCTGGATGCTTTCCAGGAGATTGAAGTTATGAGTAATAGCACAAAACAAACTAATAAAAGCCGTGTATTAAAAGTAGTAGCTGTTGCAGCAGTTTCGGGTATTCTTTTAAGCATTTCTGCCTTTGCATACACAGAAATAAGCAACTGGCTGGAAAAAACCGGCAGATATTCTGCAACTGTAAATAATTCAGAACTTGAATACAACGAAGCTCCCGAATATGCAAAAGTAGAATTGGGTTATTTAGGTGACGGATTTACTGAACTCGAACCACCATACAAATATAACTACAATGGTGAAGCAGGCCTTTCATTTAATATATTCAGAATGGGTTCCGAACGAAAAAACGAATATAAAAATGTTATAAGCACAGAAAAAACAAGTTTTGGTGAAAACGAAGCAGAAATTCTCACACTTAACGAAAACAAAATGAGTCTTGCACTTATTTATTTTGAAGAAAAAGGTGTTGTAGTTGAATGTTATTTCAACAACCATATTCCAAAAGATGAACTTAATAAAATTTTAAGTGATTTGAAAGTTGTTGAAGCAACAGAAGATGATGCACTCACTTACGACTACGAAAGCGTACCACATTCAGAATATTTTGTTGACGACACACCGCAAACAGAAAAAATTGTTAAATTCGGTGAATCTTGTGAAAACGGGTGGGACTTTGAAACTAATGCCTATTACAACATAAAAGTTGTAAAAGCAGAGGTTCTTGATAATGTAAACGGAATAGATAAAAGTGATTTGCACAGTGCCGAAAAATTCAACAGTATAGTAAATAAAGACGGTACATTAAAAGGCTATAACCGTGAAGAAATAATTTATGGTGACGGAATAAACTCAATTGACACTATAAAAGATGTGAAATTTGTTGACAGAAAACTCGTAGCAGTAACTATTGAAGCAACAAACATAAATAATACTGCAGGTTCTTTGTTCTGCTCAACATACAGTTTAGTCACTAACAATACACCTGTTACACATGAAGCTTTTGCTTTAAGTTCAGAAAATGACACCGACTCAAGATTTTATTTTGTTTCAGTTGATGCAAATAGTCAAAAACAAGTTACTATATATTATCTTGTAGATGGTGATGTTGATTTTAATAATCTCTGTTTACAGGTAAACAACCTTTACACACAAAACAAACGCAACACATATTCATTATTAGAACTTGGTTTCTAAAATCCAACATCCCTTACAGTTTCAAAAACTGTAAGGGATGTTATTATGTATTTATTTACCCTGATAATAAACCGTCTGATTATCTTCAACAGAAGAAGTAAGCCACACATTACCGCCGATAACACAGTTATTACCAATTTTTGTATCGCCACCTAAAATTGTAGCGTTTGCGTAAATAACAACATTATCACCAATGTCGGGGTGACGCTTGATATCTTTAATAGGGTTACCATTGTCGTCAACCTTGAAGCTCTTTGCACCTAAAGTAACACCCTGATAAATTTTAACATGATTACCAATAGTAGTAGTTTCACCAATTACAATACCTGTACCGTGGTCTATGAAGAAATACTCACCTATTGTAGCACCTGCATGAATATCAATACCGGTCTTTTCGTGAGCAAATTCCGTCATAATTCTTGGTATAAGTGGTACTCTTAAATTATATAATTCGTGTGCTAATCTGAAAATAGAAACAGCATAGAAACCAGGGTAGCAAATAAGTACTTCTTCTCTGCATTTTGCAGCAGGGTCACCTTCGTAAAGTGCTTCAATGTCCTTTAAAAGCATAGTTTTTACACTGGGCAATTTCTTTATAAATTTTTCGCAGATAATTTCAGGTGAGCATACTAAATTGGTACCATTAAATTCACACGCACCCTTAATTACTTTTGCGAGTCGATTATAAATATTTAAAAGAAGTTCGGTCTGTGAAAGTACATTTTCACTGCCCTCACTGTGAGTGTAGTAATCAGGAAATAAAAATGACTGTAAGTCTTTAATTACCTTGACAACTTCTTTTCTGTTCAAAATCATTGCTTCGCCATCTGTCGTCTTTATTTTTGATTTTTTATTTACTATTTCTAATTCTTTTATGGTGCTTGTTATAAGCTCCATATTATCGAGAAATTTATCCATTATATCACCTCAGGAAAACATTGCAGTTGAAAGGTATCTTTCACCCGTATCTGTTAAAAGTGCTACTATTGTTTTGCCTTTATTTTCAGGTCGCTTTGCAACCTCTATTGCCGCAGAAAGAGTTGCACCTGATGAAATCCCGACTAAAACACCTTCTTTTTTAGCAATAAGTCTGCCATATTCTAAAGCATCCTCGTCTTTTACATCTATAATTTCATCATAAATATTTCTATCTAATGTTTCGGGAATAAAGTTTGCACCGATTCCCTGAATACCGTGGCTACCACTCTCGCCTTTTGTTAAAAGCGGTGATTTCTCCGGCTCAACACCAATTACTTTAATATTCTTATTTTTTTCTTTTAAAAATTTACCTGTACCTGAAATTGTTCCGCCTGTGCCGATTCCTGCAATAAAAATATCTACATTACCATCAGTATCTTCCCATATTTCAGGGCCTGTTGTTTCGTAGTGAGAAATCGGGTTTGCTTCGTTAGTAAACTGACCCGCAATAATTGCTTCCGGGATTTCTTTTTTTAATTCTTCTGCCTTTTCTATTGCACCGTTCATACCTTTACTGCCATCTGTGAGAATTAACTCCGCACCAAAGCAGGTCATAAGTTTCTGACGCTCAATGCTCATAGTTTCAGGCATAACAATTATAACTCTGTAGCCCTTGCTGACACCAATTGCCGCAAGACCTATACCTGTGTTACCACTTGTAGGCTCAATTATAACTGAACCTTGTTTTAAAATTCCATCTTTTTCAGCTTTTTCAATTATTGCTTTTGCAGGTCTGTCTTTTGCACTACCCGTAGGGTTAAAACTTTCTAATTTTGCTAAAAGAGTTGCATTTAACTCAAACTCTTTTTCAATATTATTAAGTCTTAAAAGCGGTGTGTGACCTACTAATTCATCTATTTTCTGATATATCTTCAAAATAAATCACTTCTTTATTTTCTTGTTTTGTTATAGATAATTGACTTTAACTTTGCAATTCCGCTTATACCTTTGTCATTTACTTTCAAGTCGTCTAATGTATATCTTACGCAAGAAAGCTCGGCTTTGTCACTTTCATATAAATCGACAATTGAACCGTCAGAAAGTTCTGTAATACAGGAATATACAAAACTGAATGGATTTAAAGAGTCTGTTACATTTTTTCTGTAACGCCATTCTACTGTATTATCATTATTTACAAAACCAACTTTTATTACACCAAGTTTTCTTATTTTTGTTGATGGATAGGAAATTATAATAACCTTTTTACCATCTATTTCTTTACTGTAATTTATTATGGAAAACTGACAGTTACTGCAATAAGTTAAATTTTTATCTTGCTTGTATTCACTCCATGTTTCGCCGCCATCTGTACTGTCACAATAACTTATAAACCCTGCCGTATTTCTTGAGTACATTCTTAAAACACCATTATTTAAAAGCACAAATTGTGTTTCGGAGCTTTTACCGGAAACACCTACCTTGTTTGCCTTTTGAGAACGCACCCAGTTTTCACCATCATCTGTGTAAATTACACTTGTGTATTCTCTACCATCATTATTATCATAAACTGCAAAAATAATTCTGTTTTTGCCGTTGTAATCAATAGAAATACCTCTGCCCGGTGCAAATCCTGTAAAACCTTTTGATTTAATTTCTAAATTGATAATTCTACCGTCGCCCCAAGTTTCACCGTTGTCAGAACTTTTCTTTACCCATAAATAATATGTAGGGTAAATTTTTATAGGTGAATATGCGTAGAAAAGATTTGCTATTATGTCTTTTTCGCTCAAAGTACCATCTTTATTCATTTGTTTTATTAAAACGGGTGTGTATTCTTCACCTGATTTTTTATAAACTTTATAATCTCTGTCAACATAGTAATTGTCATAGATTTCATTATCAGCAAATTTTCTTACAGGAGCAAAGCCATCAGCAGAAAAGTCATCAACGAAATATGGATATTTTTCTTTGTTTAACTTTGTGCTTTCTGCTTTGTCGGCACTTGTTTTGTCGCATACCGCTAATTTGCCATCAATAAAACCATTTTCTTTACCATAAGTACCTGCACTCCAGAGTCCCATATATGCTGGACACGCGTCACACATATGGTAAACCGTTCCATCTTCACCCTGTGCTATTGCAGAGTCAACAAATGATGCAGAAGTAGGAATTGCTTTGTTGTGGTCGCAAAATTCCATATCATCAAACGCGTTTACAAACGCAGGCTCTGACCATGTAACACCATTATCGTCTGAATAACGAATACCTGTGTCAACATTTGCCGGGTCGTCTGTACCGTTACCATATCTTATATCGGCACATGCTAAAACTCTGCCATTTTTTAAAGTAAGAATAGCAGGAATTCTGAAAAGTTTGCTGTTAAAAGTACCACTTGCGTATGGGTTTGTTATTTTTAATGACATCTTAATCACCTTTTAATATTACTATGCATTTAAGTATAGCATAGATTTTCATAGATTTCCATAATTTAATTGAAAATTTAGGAAATAGGAATCAGGAATTAGGTCCCGAAAAAACAAAATCATTCTATCATTTGTAGTAAGTCTTAAACCAACTAAACTGATAGAATGATGTTTTTTCTAATTTCTAATTCCTATTTCCTAATTCCTTAAATCAACCCTGAATGCTTTGCTCTCTCAAAGTCCTGCTCACTTCCGTTGCCTTCTTTGAGATTTTCTAAAATAAGGGTTTCTACTGCTTTGTGGAGTTTTTCGTTTGCTTCTTCTAAATCCATTTCGCTTACATCAATTGGTTCACCAATTCTTGCAACAAGATTTTTCGGTCTGAATTTATAGTCACCCGAAACACCAACAGGAATAACTAATGCATTATTCTTTTTAGCAAGAGATACTGCACCGAATTTAAACGGCATAAGTAAATCTTCTGTTTTGTTTCTTGTGCCTTCAGGGAAAATACCTAAAGCACCGCCTGACTGTAAAACTTCTGTTGCAGCATCTTTAGCTTCTGAATCGTGACCATTTCTGTTTACGGGAATACAACCAGCCGCTTTAAAGAACCACGCAACTTTCTTGTTTTCAAAATATTCGCTTTTTGCCATATAGTGAATTGGTCTTTTTGTTGAAATAATAACCATACATTGGTCCATTAAGTGCTTGTGGTTACAAGCAACTACAATAGCACCACTCTTTGGCATATTTTCTTTACCAATTATTTTTGGGCCATACCAGAATTTAAAAACTGGTTTTAATATTGTAGATAAAATTTTAAAGCCTGTGTTGCTTTTCGCATAATTAGTCATTATAAAGTACCTTCTTCAACTTTCTTTGTAAAATCTGAATTTGCAGGAACAACATATTTAATTGCTTTTTCAACTATATTGAATGTTGCTTCTGTTACAATTTTTACTTCGCCATCAAAATTTACTGCAGATGGTTTTTTGCTCTTTATTGTAATTTTTTTACCACGTTTAAAATGAGTTCTTTCCCACTCTAAATGCTCACCGCGTTTATATGGAGCAATAAGACCTAAAAGTGTAAGTCTTGAGCAATTCTTTTCAACTACAACAAAATCTAAAAGTCCATCGTAAGTGAGTGCCTTTGGTGCAGCCATATAGCCACCACCATACCAACGAGAGTTACCTACAACACAGAAAAGAACATCTTTTGTAAATGGCTCATCATCATCAAACTGAATTGTAAAAGTGTTTTTCATTTTACCTATAAAGCAATAAAGAAGCGCTACTGTATATGCTGTTTCTGGTGACAAAAATGGTATTTTTTTGAAATCTGCCTGTTTTGCACAAACCTCTGCGTCAAGACCCATTGAGCATTGATTTATTGCATACTGGTCTCCGTATTTAATAAGGTCAAATTCCATTGGTGTACCGTTAATATGAGCTTTTAAATCCAATAAATCTTCTTTGCTACCAAAAATTCTTATAAAGTCGTTACCACTACCTAAAGGAATTGCCGCAACCTCTGCATTTTTATGTTCTGCACAAGCATTAACAACCTCTGAAAGTGTACCGTCACCACCACAGGCATAAAATCTTATATGCTCACCTGTTTTTACTTTTTCTTTTGCAAATTCGTTTGCATTACCTACTCCTGTTGTTACGTGAATTTCGTAATCTTCAATACCAAGCTCACTAAAAGCCTTCTTGATTTTTTCGCTGTAAGTAATATGGTCAATACCATTACCTGCAACAGGGTTGATAATAAAAATATGTTTCATAAAGCCATCTTCTCTCATAGGGATAATTTAATTTATTTAAAATACATATATAACTGGCATTTAATCATACCATTATATAATTTTCTGCGTTTGTCCGCTTTTCTGCCGAAGCAGGTTTCAAACTCTTCATCAGGTGTAATTATATAATAACTCCAACCGTGACTTTGTGGGAAAACCTTACCCATTTCTCTGTAAAGAGCTTCTGCCTCCTGCAAATCTAAAAGTCTTTCGCCATAAGGCGGATTTACTAAAACAGTACCTCTTTCAGTATGTCTTTTAAAATCTCTTATATCGCGTTTTTCAAAATGAAGCTTTTTACCTATTGGTAATCTTGAGGCATTCGCCATAGCAAGCTTTATTGTTTCACCATCAATATCTGAACCAAACCCTTGGAAATCTGTGTCGATTTTTTCAAGACTTTTTGCTCTTTCGCGTTCCTCTGCCCAGATATTTTTAGGTAAAACCTCAAATCTTTCAGCAGAGAAATGTCTGTTTAAGCCCGGTGCTATATTATGTGCATATAAAGCGCCTTCTATCATTAAAGTACCACTACCACACATAGGGTCGTAAAGAGTGTGGTAATGCTTTAATTTTGCAAGTGAACAAATTGCCGCCGCAAGAGTTTCTTTCATTGGGGCAAAGTTGCTTTGTAAACGGTAGCCTCTTTTGTGAAGTCCTGCACCAGAAGTATCTATTAAAAGAGTCGCTTCGTCATTCATAATTGAAAACTGAATCTGATGAGTAGGACCAGTTTCATCGAACCACGAAATACCATATTTTGACTTAAGTCTTTCAACTACTGCTTTTTTTATAATTGCCTGGCAGTCGCTGACACTGAAAAGTGTTGATTTTAACGAGTAGCCTTTTACAGGGAAAGCATCATCCTTTAAAATCCATTGCTCCCAGGGTAAGTTTTTTGTGCCTTGAAAAAGCTCTTCAAAGGTTGTTGCTTTAAATGAGCCAACTAAAATCTGCACTCTTTCTGCAAAGTGTGAGCAAATATTAACTCTTGCAAGTAAATTTTCATCACCTGAAAAAAGCACCCTACCATTTTCTGCCTTAACATCTTCTGCTTCTAAAGAGCGAAGTTCATCTGCAATAATCCCTTCAACTCCTAAAAGACACGGAATAACAAAATTTATTTTCATATTTTAACCTTTCATTTTTTCAATTTCAAACCAGAACTCTACACCATTTTCTTTGTTAGTAAAGCCACAATCACAATTATGCAAATCCATTATAGATTTTACAATAGAAAGACCTAAACCGAATCTTCCTTCTTTTCTTGAATGTGCTTTGTCTGCTCTATAAAAAGAATTGAAAATATTTTCTTTATCTTTATCATCAATAAAGCTACCTGAATTATAAACAGATACTTTATATTTTTTACCTATATCTGTAACTGAAACAATAATCTCTTTTTCATTTTTTGCGTGACTGCACGCGTTTGAAATATAGTTAGAAAGCACTCTTTCTATCTGCGATTTATCTGCAAAAACCATTAAAGGTGTTTCTGTTTCTGTAAAGTGTGCGGTTATACCCTTTTCCAGGAAAATCGGTTTTGCCGCTCTCATATATTCTTTAATGAATTCATTTAACAGAAAATCTTCTTTGTTGAGTGTTTTCATTCCCGAAGAATAAAGTGATGCTTCTAAAAGACTTATAACAAGTGCATTCATTTTATCTGCTTCAGTCATTATAATATCACAATATTCCTGCATAGCGGTATCTTCTTCGCTTACATTCATTTTAAGTCCCTCTGCGTAGCCACGGATTATTGCAATAGGAGTTTTTAATTCGTGTGATGCAGATGAAACGAAATCCTGACGCATTTTTTCTAACTTGCGCTCTTTTTCAATATCGCTTACAAGCTGCTTGTTTGTAGTCTGCAACTCTGTTAGCGCAGTATCAAGCGAAGTAGAAAGTTTATTTATACTCTCTGCGAGCACGCCAATTTCATCGTTTCTGTCAATCTCACATTTTTCTGTGAAATCAAGATTACTCATTTTATTTGCTGCAGCTGTAATTTTTATAATCGGCTTTGTAAAACGCTTTGAATAAATTGAAATATATAAAAGTGCAAGCACTAACGCGACAACTGCAATAAATGTTGTAACGCGTGTTGCTATTGATGCATTCTCTTTAAGAACATCTTTTTGCGACATAATTTCAATATGGTAACCATTAGAAAAATCTTTACCATAAAGAATGTACTGTGTTGTACTGTCTTCTTCCTGGAGAATATTAAAATAACTACCGTCTTCGTTTTCAGTACGACTCACAATATTTAGTTTTTGTCCCGAAACAAAGCTACCGCTACCTTCGTAAACATAGTTATCGTTATTATCGTAAAGGTCAATACTTACATTTTTTGTAATTTCGTACTGGTTAAGAAGTGTGTATAAATCGCCTTCATAATTTTCTGCATCTATTGCCATTTGCTTCAATGAATTTTCTTCATTCCACAAATAAACATTTTCCATCATTTGTGAGTTTACAATTATAAGGGCTACAAGGCAAACTGCAAAAATTGCACCGACTTCAAGAAAAACGCGAAATCTTATACCGATTTTTTTTCTTTTCATCGCTCTGCCTCCTTTTTTTCAAGGCAACAAGCGTCACCTCATTCCTGAATTTTATACCCCGTACCGTAAATTGTTTTAATATGATTTACGCCCCACTCTGAAAGCTTTGTTCTGAGTCTTGCAACGTGAGAGTCAACTGTTCTTGCATCACCCTCATATTCGTAACCCCAAACCTCATCCAATAACTGCTCACGCGTATAAACTCTGCCCGGATGTGACGCAAGCTTCAAAAGAATTTTATATTCCTTTAATGTGAGCTCAATAGCTGTGCCATCTAAATAAACCTCGTGTGCCAATGGATTTATAATTAAACCATCAAGTGTGATATTGTCATTTTCTTTTTTCTTGACAGGCGAAGCACCTCTTTTTAAAAGTGCATCTACCCTTTTTGAAAGAATTGTTAATGAAAAAGGTTTTGTTACATAATCGTCTGCACCAGATTCAAAACCCATAATCTGGTCAAAATCCTGACTTCTTGCAGAAACAAGAAGAATAGGAATACCACTTGTTTCTCTGATTTTACGGCAAACCTCCCAGCCATCAATTTCCGGCATCATAATATCAAGAAGCGCCATATCAATATCTTTGCAACTTTTAAAGATATTGAGAGCTTGTAAGCCATCTTCTGCTTCTAAAACTTCGTGACCTTCTTTAGACAAACAATCATTTATTAGTTTTCTTATAAGTTGTTCATCATCTGCAACAAGAATTTTTGCCATAAAATCACCACCTTAAAATAATATTATTTATTTTGCGGACAAACCCTCATACATATTCCGCAGACTACACCACGACCTATATGATGAAATTTCTTCTTCATATAATCGCTACAAACTGCGGCGCTGAATATTTCTTCTCTTTTTGCACCTTCATACCAATCCCCACCGAGAATTGCACCTGACGGACACGCTTTAACACATAAATTGCAACCGTTACAAATACTCTCTGGTATTTCGCAATCTCTTTCTACAGGGCAATCTGTAAGAATTGTGCCAAGTCTTACTCTTGCACCATATTTTTTGTGAAGAAATAATGAGTTTTTACCTATTGTACCAAGACCAGCTTTTCGCGCCGCCTCTTTATGAGAATATCTGCCATTATATGGTGTACCCGGCATACTTTGTGATGCGGCAACTGTTATATATTTATAGCCCTTACTTTCTAAAAACAAACCTGCTTCTAAAAGACAACGGTCAATAAACGCATTCACTGTCCTGTAATGATTAAAATATGTTGGCGTAGGTTCATCGTCAATTTCATCAATAATTGCATCTGAAAGTTTAACTACTACACTTATTCCGTTTTGCAGTTCGCCCGAATCTGCATTACCAAGATACGAAAATCCTACATCACTTACACCTTTACTTAAAAGTAACTCTTTAAGCTCTTTTTGTATGGATAAAACATCATTATTTGCCATTTTCTGTCCTCATTTTTTCCATACAAGCTAAAACTTTCTGGCTCATTGCGGCACATTCATAGTAAAGACCTTTATTATGCTCAAAATCTGTAAGGAAGTTGTACATACTTCTCGCTTCATTTGCCATTAGTGACTGCTTTGTTTCATCGTGTAAAGAATCTATTATATCGCCTTTATTGTCATAGCATTTTATACCTCTTAACTGCGAAACAGAACCTATTGTAATTGTACCCTTATCACCTAATATTTGTGATTTGCTTCTGCTTTCTGCGGTTTTTGAATATGTAATGGTCACTATTTTATCGTCATATTTAAGTATAGCTGAACCGGCACCGTCTGCCCCTGTAAATAAGAAATGCTGCTGTGCAATAACGCTTTTCGGTTCCCCGAATAAATCTATAACAGGGTAAACACAATAAATGCCTAAATCATTTAATGCACCTGTTTTCATTTTCGGGTTAAATATATTAGGAAGTTCACCTGCTAAAAGTGCCTCATATTTTGAGGATAACTGAGAATAATCAAAATATGCAGATGAAATATTGCCAATCTGATTCAACATCTGTTTTAATGCATAGCGATTATGTGTGTGCATATACATAATTGCTTCAAAATATCTTACATTGTTTTCTTCTGCTAAAAAGAAGAGCTTTGAAAATTCTCTACTTGTTGTAGCTATAGGTTTCTCACAAATTACACTCTTTTTATTTTCTAAAAGAAATTTACATTGTTCATAGTGACAGGAGTTAGGACTTGCTACATATACAAAATCTGTATCAGAGTCAGCAACCTCTTCTATTGATTTAAAAACTCTTTGGGCACCAACTTTTTCGCTAAAAGCCTTGCCCCTTTCTTCTGAGCGTGAATAAACACCGTCTAACTGAAGTCCTTCTACTGTATTAGCACCTTCAATAAATGAATTGGTTATCCACGAAGTGCCTATTACTGAATATTTAATTTTCTGCATTATTCATCGCCCCCTGTTATTTCATTTTTCTGAATTCTCAAGAATTCTGAAACACTTTCCGGTGTTATCATTCTTTTACCGTAATTCAATAATTGAGAAATCTTCTTTTGTGGTGTACCAAGCCACTCGCTTTTCGGAGCAGTCGGTATTTTCATTTCTCTTAATATATCACAGAAAAATTTTGTTGTTGCTAAAAATGATTTATATGCTTTGCATTCGCCACCCGTCCACGCAATTTCTGCAACTGCAAACCAGCGCGGGAAACACATTGAAGTAAGCTCTTTAAAGTTCTTTACGTGTTCTGTCCAGATTGGTGACTCAATTCCAATAACAGAATTAGCACCAACCTCTGTTAACCCTTTTAATTTTTTAGGTTTGAATTTATATATTTTTTCTAAAGAATTTACTGCATAAGGATAATCAGCATACAACGGTGTATTGCACTCTACAATAAGTTTATTACCTGCATTTGCCCAGTTTATGCTGTTATTATTTCTTTCATACCATAATGAAACAACTGTGTTATCTGAACTTATATTTCCGCCTTTTAATGCGTCGTTCCAACAAATCGCTGTTTTTCCTTTTGACTTTAAATAGTCTGAAACTTCATTCATCAACCAACCCTGAAGTTCCTGAAAGTTCTTAAACCCAAGTTCATCTTTTTTTGCACGACATTTCGGGCATTCTACCCAACGTGTTTTTGGTGCTTCGTCACCACCGATATGAAAATATTTATCTGTAAATATCTCGCACATCTCGTCAATTACTGCGTGTATTACTTTTTCTGTTTCAGGATTGCCAACACACAAAATATCGGGGAATATTCCGCCTTTTGTTTTTGTTTCTATATTTTCACCTTTGCAGGAAATTTCAGGATATGCCGCAATCAAAGAGGTTGTGTGTCCGGGAAGGTCAAATTCAGGAATAACCTCGATATATCTTTCGTGACAATACTCCACAATTTCTTTTAAATCGTCTTTAGTATAAAAATATGCATATTCTTCCTGAACATTCTCTTCTTTACTGAATTCTGATGCTCTTCTTTTTGAACCAATTTCAGTGAGTAAAGGATATTCTTTCATCTCGAAACGAAAGCCCTGGTCATCGGTTAAATGAAAGTGAAATTTATTGAATTTAAAAAGCGCACAAACGTCTATCATTTTTTTGATTTCTTCAACTGTAAAAAAGTGCCTTGAAGAATCAATCATAAAGCCTCTGTATGAAAATTCTGGTTCATCTGAAATATAAATATACGGAAGAAGACCGCGGTAGTTAAACATTAACTGTTTTAATGTAAGCTCGCCATAATATACACCTTTTTCGCTACCGCCTTCAATAAGAACACCATTTTCATCAATAGTAAGTCTATAACCCTCATCTGTTAAAAATGAGTGCTTGATTTCTTTCTTTATTTCAGGATTTTCTTCAAAATAATAAAAGCCTGATTTTATTTCCATTTTTCTCGGTGATGGTATAAGATGCATATTATCCCTCCTTACAAACACCATTATTTCAAAAAATAATTATACAGTATAATAATACTATTTTAATCGCCTGATGTCAACGAAAAAGAGCGAAAAAATAACCGTAGTGAGCACTCACTACGGTTAAGATATTTTATACAAGTTCGTATGTTACTTCGTATTCCGGAATGTATTCGCCAGTACCGAAATCTCTTGCTCTTGAAACAACTTTATCTTCATAAACTTCAAGAATTACACCAGTAGCATTGTTGTAATCGCCATCTTTGTTTGTAATACCAATTGATGGAACATTGATACCGTGAATGTTGCCGATTTCTTCATAAGTATATTGACCAATACCTGTATGAAGGTGACCTGTTATATAGAATACATTATCATATTTATTGAGAAGCTCATAAACGATGTCTGACTGGTCACCGATAGTACCTGCCTCCCAGAGTGAAGCACCCCATGTAAGTGGAAGTCCGTGTGTATCTCTTAATGGATAGTGTCCCATAACAAATACAGGCTTACCGCTTGCTGAAATTGCCGCAACTCTTTCTTCAAGCCACTGAAGCTGTGCATCACTTAAATACGCATCTTCAAAACGCATTTCATCTGAACCGATAACAAGGAATGAGTAACCCTTCACTTCATACTCAAACCATATATTATCAATTGCTTTATCTTTTGGATTAAGGTTATTTGTAAAATCGAAATAACGCTGTGTTGATTGCTCGTAATCACGGATTCTTATATCGTGGTTACCTGCACACATAACAAAATTGTCAACCTTTGTTACCTTTACCAAATCGTCTGTAAGACTGTCATATTCTGATTGGAAACCATTTTCTACAATGTCACCTGCAACTAAAAGTGCATCTATCTGACAAGCTGAATTCTGTAAATCATCACAAGCAGCAACAAAGTTTATTTCTCTTTCAGGGTTGTAGTTACAAAGCTGTGTATCGCCCCACACCACAGCCATAAGCTCTGCATCTGCTTCTTTATAATAAATTCTGTTTTCTGTTGAAGGAGAAGCTACGCCACCTGTCAACATAACCAACGCCATAATAAGACTGTTAATCTTATAAATTATAGCACTGATAATTTCAATTCCACCACTAAGACCTGCTAAAGAACCCATTTTATATACCTCCATACAACGAAGTTTTCAAAACTTCGCCACAAGTAAGATTATCTTACACCATTTTCTATTATTTGTCAACCAGTTTTAATGTTCCGCCCTCTTCTCTTGACTCGTCTGCAAGGAAAATAATATTGTGACCATCAACCGAATCATAAATTGAAGTGCAAGAAACAGAAACCTCTTCACCTGCAACATATTTTATGAAATCACTTGTTAAATTGTCGTCACCGCCACCGTGGCCGTCCATATCAAAATCTTCAATATCAAGTCTTTCTTCTGTGCAGAAACTCTCGCTGTCGGGGTCTATTTTTGTGAATTTAATAACATTGTTTTCAAATTCACCATAAAGTTCACCTTTTGTGCCTGTAACTTTTATTACTCTTAAAGGTGCGGCTGAACCACCAATCATATTGTGAGTGCCGGTTGCCCCATTACTGAAATTTATGAGCACACTTTGTCTGTCAACAACATTGTTGTCACATTTATAAACACATTTACCATAAGGGCTTCTTTTAAGAAGCTCTATTCTTTGCTCCATTGTAGGATTTTTTACACTTTCAAGCTCTTGCCATACATAAAATTCCCACGAGCCTAAATGGTCTAAATAAATCTTTTTTGCACTATACTGACAATTGTCAACATTAGGGCAATCCTTAAGGCAATATGTACCAGCATTCCTTGGTGCATTTTCTCTTTTAAACTGACCTAATGAGCCAACAGAAGAAACTGAAATTGGTCTTACCGGTGACATCATCCACATCATAATATCCATATCGTGACAGCATTTCGCAAGAAGCATTGAAGTTTTGCACTTATCACTGTTGCCCCATTTTCCTCTTACAAACGATGTTGTTATATGGTGATAACTTACATTTTCAATAGTTTGAATGTTGATTATTTCACCTAAATCGCCATTCTGTATTTTTTCTTTAAATCTTAAATAGAATGGTGCATAACGAAGCACGTGACATATCATAACCTTATTTTTGTGCTCGTTTACGACATCTAAAAGCTCTTTCATTTCTGCCCTACTTACGCAGAAAGGCTTTTCTAAAAGCATATCGTAGCCCAATTTTAAAAGTGGTACTGATGTTTTAACGTGAACCTCATCCATTGTGCCATTTATAATTGCATCTGCAAATTTTGGCACCGATGCTAATTCATCTGCATCCTTAAAGCAATTTTCTTTCGGAAATCCGAATTTTTCACAAACCATATTTCTGCGGTATTCATCAGGATCTGCAACACCTACGATTTTTAATTCATCAGGATGACTTAATGAATAATCCGCATAAACCATAGCGCGATGTCCCGCACCTAAAACTATTGCAGTAATTGGTTTTTTCATAATATAACCCTCTTATAATTTTTTACCCATAGCAACGCCACCAAAGGCTGTTACAAATGTTTTAAACCCGTGTCTTTTATAGAACCTAACTGCACCCTTGTTACTCTCTGCGGCTAAAAGCATTACACCCTTAACACCTTTTTCCCTGAGCCTTGAGAGCAGTGTGTTCATAAGCTCTGTTCCATAGCCTTTACCCTGATAAGCTTCTAAAAGATTTATATGAAGATGTGCAGGGTAAATGCATTTACAGATTATATACGGAACAGGAATAAACCAGTTTTCTATTCCTGCTGAGTTTTTTATTTTTTTGATTTCTCTTAAATCAACTTTTCTGAAATTCTTTTTGAATTTCTTTACATTTGTTGAACAGATTATATAACCGACTACAAGACCATCATCTTCTAAAACGAAACAGGTTTCGGGCTCTTCACGTACATAATAGGTTGAGTAGGTATTCGCAATAATTTCGCCTGTAGCTTTGTCCGTTTTTGCTTTTTCGTCTGCGGTCTGTATGCAGATATATTTTACTCTTTCAATATCTTCTTGCTTTATTTCTCTTATATTTACCATAAATCACTTCAATTTCTTATTGAGCTTATTATTCTCAACAAGTGGTAAACGAGTACCGTCCGGTCTTTCAACTATTGTTGATTCAAGTGTTGAAACAAGATTTTTTCTGAATGCCGCTACGTATTCAGCTCTTAACTTTTGTTGTTCCTTTTTCTCTTCTTCAGTAAGACCACTTTCGCGTGACTTTCTTGCTAAAAAATTTATTCTGTCAATTTTTGATTGTTCCATTTTACACCTCAATATTTATCTTTTACAGTAATACCTTTTGCACTATACGAACTTATGTATTTACCATTAACCGCTCTTACTGTATAAGTATACGTTATATCTTTCTTTGCTGTTTTATCAAGATAAGTAGTTTTATTATTACCTTTAACAGTAGTGAGTTTCACCCAACCACCATTACCTGTTTTGCGGTAAATTGCATAACCTGTAGCACCTGTAACCTTACTGTAACTAACAGAAACACCACTTTTACTGCTTGTGACTTTTGAAAGCTTTGGTGTACTTAAATATTTAGTGGCAATACCACTTGTTACAAAACTGCTTGTATTACCGCCATTGTATGCTTTTACTGTATAAAAATAATTGTTGCCTGACTTAACATTTTTATCAGTATATGTTGTACCTGTGGTTGAAGCAATTTTTACCCAACTTCCATTTTTAGAGGTTTTTCTATAAACATTATAGCTTTTTGCACCCTTTACAGAAGCCCACTTTACAACAACAGAGCCATTTTTATTTGTTACAGAAGAAAGCTTTGGTGTTGCAATATAATAAATGGAAACACCGCAACTGTCATAACTGCTTTTAGCAACACTTGAATTTGCAATTACTGTATAAAAGTATTTTATTCCGCTTTTTGCTGTCTTATCAGTAAAAGAAACACCCGTTGTGCTACCAATTTTTGCCCAGCTGCTGTTTGATGTTTTTCTGTAAACACTATACACTTCTGCACCATTCACATTATTCCACTTTACTACAACACCTTTTAAGGAATTAGTTGCACTCTTTAGAACAGGAGCATCTAAAAAACTCACTTTTTGAGCTTTTGAAATATAAGCTGAACCATCCTCACAAACTGCTTTTATTTTATAGTTATAACTTTTACCGGAAGAGACATTTACATCTCTGAAAGTAAAGCCGTCGGTTTCTGTCAAAACCTTATTATTTTTAAGGACAACATATTTTTTTGCGTTATAGGTTCCTGTCCATTTTAATACAACAGAACCATTTGAAACACTTGCAGAGGTAATCTTCGGTGCTTTTATTTCAATTATAGTGTTATTTATACAATTTATTGTTGAAATATACTGCTTTGCAATATTTTCGTAGCCCTTATCTGTTGGGTGGACCAAATCCTTAAGCTCGTTTTGGGTATCAATAGAACAATTTATAGGGCTTAAATAAATATTTTCTCTGCCGCCAAAATGTTCCGCTAAATCCTTTGCGAAGTGGATTATATTATTTCGATATTCAAATTCAGATGAAATAACATAATTATTACTGAAATCCTCAACTTTTTCACTACCGGGAATTGTAACTCCTAAAATAATCGGAAGTTTACTGTCATATTCTCTTATGCTTGACACTATTTTTTCAAAATACGAGAGAACTTTACCTGAGGAATAATTTTCAAGTGTCATTTTTTTAATATCATTTATCCCTAATTGTATAATGACAAAATCTAAATTATCGTACCCTTGTGTCACCATATAATTTGAAAAATCAAAACCATCATTATAAAATGGGTTTTCATAAATTCCGCTTCCTTCAAGGGTGCAATACATAGAAGAAGTCCAACCACCTCTGCCCTCGTGAAGATTCGGGTAAGTGCCCCTTGTACCTAAAAGCTTGAGATTTTTACCATTTTTTTCATATACATTAAGCATACTCTGAGTTACAACACCTGCATTTACAGTGCTATCACCCAAAACGAGCCCTGTTGCATCTTTAAGCTTTAATTCCCTTGCGACAAAAAGCATTTCGCCCGAATCTACCAGAATATATTCACTATCATAAACTCGCCACGGAATTACAAAATCACCGGGACATTGTGCTGTTATTTCAATTCGATTTTCATAGTAACTCTTTTTGAGTATTTCCGGAACATTAAATACAATTTTTAATCCGGGTAACGATAAAATATTATTATAGTAAATTTTAAACGGCTCACCTACTGTCGAGTAAGCAGTTTCAGGTACAGCTTCATAATATCGTGCATTTTCTGAAAGTGCAGACGCATTTATCTTTGTTGCGCCTACCCCTGAAAATACAATAACAAATACTAAACAAACAGAGATTACTCTCTTTAATAAATTCATTAAACACACTCCAAAATATTACTTTTTAACGCATTACATTTTAGTACATAAATTAACAACCGTCAATATTAAAACTACTGTTAATTTATGAAAACTCAATTTTCGTCTTTTTGCTACAAAAAAAGAGTTTTAGCCGCCTTTTTTTGACTAAAACTCTTTTAATTATTCACTTTATACTATTTCGCACTCCCAGATATCAACATCTGAATCCTGGAATACTGAACGCAAGGTTTTACGGACAGCTTCTACATTAACACCGCGTTTTAAAACAACCTGTAAGAAACCGCCACCACCGGCACCACAAACAAGTCTGCCCGCAGTAAATTCGTCTATGCTCTGAAAAATCTGGTCTATAAGTGTGTTTGTAGAGCCACTATCTACCATTTTTGAAAGCTTCCAGTGTTCGTCTAAAAGCTTTGCAAATTCATCTATATTGCCACGCTCAAGCTCAAATCGCATAAGAGCAGCAGTTCTCTGAATTTCATTAAGTGCATAGATTGATTCCGGTTCGTTACCTATATATCTGCCAACAACATCACGAAGAAGATTTCTTGCAAGTCTGCGTTGACCTGTATAAATAAGAACAAAGCGTTCATTTAATTCTTTGAATGCTTTTTCAGGAATATCAAGTTTACTTACCTTAACATCCTGCATAATTCCAGGCATTGCAGTTATAAATTTAACACCATCTATAACGCCACCAACCTGGTCTTGCCAACCGCCACCGGTTGACATTATTTGTTCCATAGCAAGAACATAGCTATAAAGGTCATCCTCTGTATGCGGGATTCCCATAAACTCAAAAATTGCTTTAACACAAGCGGCAGAAAGAATAGAGCTTGTACCAAGACCGCTGCCCTTTGGAACATTGGTAACCTCTGAGTGCATTACAAAGCCACCGCCAAGACGGGTAAGAATATCCTCTAAATTTCCACCTTCACTTGGAATTATTCCGCAAGCTAAAAGTGCTGCCTTCTGAAGTGCAAATACATCGTAAGGGTCCCCTGTTCTCTGGAGTGGTTCAATTTCAGTAAATTCACCGTGAACATCCATATCACGACTATCAAAAACGATTTTCTTTTCAGAAATTTTTTCGAGAGTAACCTCAACGGGCTTTTCGCCATTCAAAAGAATTGCTGCATTAAGAACTGCACCACCGTGTTCATTACAGTATGGAGGAGTATCACTCCAGCCACCACCCCAGTTAACACGAAGCGGTAATTTTACAGTATGCTTATTCTTAACAATTTTGCAGTTTTCGTTATATTTTAAACTATCTACAGTTTCTTTTAAAATTCCTTCAGAAATCATATTGAAACTTTTACCGATATAGTCTACACCCTTTTTACCACCAAGAGCGACTCCAATATAGTAATAAAGTCTTATTTTTTCACTGAAATCTGCTCTCAAAAGCCTTTTTTCAAGCCATTGCTCCTGAATAGGTGTAAGTTCATCTGCTCTTAAAATATCCTTTGCTTCTATTGCAGGTCTGCCTGTACGGATAAGTTTTGCGATACCATCCATTTTTACTAAATCCTGCATACGATTATCCCACGCAATAATTGCATCAGGGTCAGCAGAATTAAAGCCCGATTGAAGTGATTTTCTATCGAGTGACATAAGGTGGTCTAAATCGCCATTACCATTAACAATTTCATAGATGTTAAGTGCCTCTTTTACTGCATCGACAATACTGTCACAAGCAGGATAAATTTCAGCACCCCAGAGAGTTTTTTCTGCATCTGTGAACACACACTCAGGGAAAATTTCTGAAAGTTCACGAGAGAAAAGCTTTGTTTCTTTAGGGTTATCCTTTACACCGTAAATTCTTGCAACAAATTTACCATCTTTTTGTTTAAGTCCGTGAATAACAACATCAGATGGAATAATCTCATCGTGAATATCTATATAAGAAAGAAGAACATTCTCGCCAATTTTTGCCTTGCTGTGAACATAAGAAACCTCAAGGTAACAGTTTTTGCCGATTTTCGCTTTGTCAGAAAGCACACTGTTATAGCCTGCAGTATTTTTTGTAATGCTACTGTTAATGTGGTTGCTCCAGCCGAGCTCTCTGTAGCTGTCAATACCACCTGACATAAGCTCTAAAATCTCGGTAGTTGTACCAAAATGAATAAACTTTGCAGGTGAAAGTCTTAAAAGCTTCATTCTGTATGGTCTTAAAGCATTCCATACCGCAGTGCGAGCCTCTTTAAGCTCATCACAGAAAGAACCCTCTGGTTTTTCCTTGTAGAAATTTTCGAGTGTAGACTCCGTTGCTAACGGGTACAGAAAATCTCCGTAAAGAGAAAGACGGACTGTGTCATTTACATATTTATCAAAAGTTTCTTCTGTGTCTATAAGAGAATTAAGTGACTTTAACATTTCTGCAGAAAAAATTACTGCACCTGTGTCAATATCTACCTTACCACTTTCGTTAACAGCACCAAATTTTGTAAGAGAGTCTACCGATTGCTTATGAAGGAATTTTTCTACGCAACCGTCTTCACCTCTTAAAAATACACCGTGATTTTTACCCGTTTCTGCCATTTCTTTAAAAGAAATTGCCGCAGCACCAATACCGCTGTAATCAATCTGAAGCGGATTGAAAAGAAGAAGCACATCACCGGAAAGAAGCACCATACCTTCACGGATTCTTGCCGGTACACTTGACATTGACATCATAAATTCGTCAAAAAGTGTTGCACTTCTGCCATTATTTAATTTATGTGGAACAGGTGAGAACAGCTTACCGAGAGCAGAATACTGCGGAACTCGTTTTGAGTCACCGCCAGAATGAATCACAAGGATTCGAAGCCCTGAAAAATCATTTTTACCGCTATGCTCTGCAATATATTTTATTACACCTAATGTAGCACCACCACTACCAACGCGTTTGCCATCGCGGTCAGGAATAACTGCAAAATGTGTTTGCTTCGGTAAAAGGCCTGCCTTTAAGCGCTCATTTATCTGCGCACGGAAGCCCTCCGCCTGATTTTCATTTGAAGCAGTAAGGATTATATAATCCCACAACACGAAGCCATCGCGGGTTAAAGAACGCTCGTAGTCATCCCACGTATCCATATAAGATTGTGCAAGAAAAAGTGCCTGGTTTTTCGACATATCTTTTCTCTCCTAAAATAAAAAAGAATTTCTATATTACAAATTAAAATATAAATTTTTGTAGCTACTTAAGAAGGCTTCAACTTTAAGTGAAGCTTTATAGCTTTTATAATTATCATCAATAACAAAATCTGTTTTCAATATTTTGTTAATCACCTTTGAAAGCGAGTCGGGATTTTCACTTTCAAATGTAAAGCCTAAGTGATTTTTGGTAATTGTATCGTTAAGGTTGCCGTGGTCAGGGCCTAATATACATTTTTCAAGTACAACACCTTCACCCAATGGGCCACTTGCCGCATCAAAAACCCTTCGGTATGGCAAAACTATTATATCTGCAGCATTCATTGCATACATAAGCTCATCGTCACTTAAAAATTTAAGAGCAGTGTGAACATTTTCAGAATATTTCTGTGACTTTTCAAAAATATATTTTTCATCAAAATAAACAGGTCTGCCCGCTATAAGTAACTGAAAAGGCTCTGTTACATTATTAAGTGCTTCTAAAAGAATATCTGAACCCTTGTCAAACCTTGTTTCTCCTATACATGCTAAAACAGGGGTATCCTCTTTTAAATTAAAATATTCCTTTGCTTGCTTGGAGTCACAGGCTTTTGTTGTAAGATTCGGGTATTCAATATGCACACCGTTTGTTCTTCCGTAGCTTAAAAGCTTATTTTTAAGATATTCCGAATGTAACACAACTGCATTTACCCGGGAAGCAATTGCTTTTATAGAAAGCTTGTTTAAAATACCATCTCTTAAGCAATGAAAGGTTATAACAGTTTTATATTTTTTAAATTTACCGAGGCCAAAGCCAAAATACCTGTAAAAGAAATCACCATTTAAAATATGAACTACATCAGGATTTTCTGCTTTTACAAATCCATAAATTTCTTTTATCCATTTTCTGTATTGCGAAAAGGAGCGCTTACCATTTTTTCTGTCTTCGGTTTCATACTTATATTGCTTACACTTTAAATCATCAGTTTTTTCGGGCAGAACAGCAACAACCTCATTACCCTCAATCTGTGACAAAGCGCCTATATAAAAAAGGTGATGCCCCAATGTATTAGTATCTATATAAACAATTTTCATAAGGCACCTCCCACTTTTACATATACAGATTCATTTTACCACATATTTTCAGATTATTCAACAAAATTTGACTACAAAAGAAATGAGTTGTAAAAAAATTTCTACAACTCATTTTTTATTTTATAATGTTGAAATCAATTTTTCATATTCTTCTCTTGTCTTTGGCTTATGAAGTCTTAAAGGGGTATCGCCTTCAAGCAATACATCAATAAAATCATCGAAATGCTCGTACAATTCGTTTGCCTTTGTTGTAGAAAAATCATAACAAATTATTGAAACAGGGCTCTGGTTGAAATATAATGCAGGAGCTATGCACGCAGTTGAACAATGAGTTATGAGGATTTTATCTGAAACATCAAAATACTCACAGTACATTTCAAATGGTAAGGATGTACCACTATAAATATTCACACCTTTTTTCTCGTAATAATCATCTTTTCTTCGTGGGTGCTTTTTGTAAACAAGCTCTTGTTTTGTAAAACGGGAAAGTGGGTTAATCATAGCATCCATATCCTGATTTTCAAAAAGGGTATCAAAAAAGATAACTCTTTCTTTTATTTCAGCCATATTTTTAATGTCAAAAACATCATATAATATTTCTTTTGATTTTTTGTTCCTTGAAAAATCTGTTTTGTAAATTTTTGTTCCAGTCTTTTTTACCTCTTCATAATCTCTAAGCGCCTCGGGTATTCTTACAAATACTTTTTTCGGTATAAAAATATTTTCACCAATTTTAAGCCATTTGTCAAACTTTCTCTCGGGGAAAATTGCACCGTTAAAATATGTACCTGTACCATCCTCGAATCGGTTGTATTCTATATTTTTATTATCAAGCTTTAAATAGAGCATTTGCATAATCGGGTCAAAATGGCCAAAAAGAATTTCTTCAATTTGCTCATCTTTTTTTATACCGGTTAATTTCAAAACATCATTTTTTAAAACATAGTAATAAACCGCCCATAATCTTGCGTAAAGATTGCGAAGCCCATCGTTTGAGTGTAAGATTTTAAAAAACGACTCCTGTACACCGCCAAATAATTTTGATTTTTTATATTTTAAAGCATTTGTACGTTGAGAAATTTTAAAGAACTTAACTAAAACAACATCTACAAAAACACCTTTAACCTTGCATTTTTCTACATAATCTGCTGCACCGTTAAAATAATCAAATATATACAATTTACATTTTTTGTCATTGTAAAACTGTTCTTTCAGATTTATAGCATTATAAATCTGAAGAGGTGTTGCACAAAAAAACAGAACCATAATGCACCTCCGAAAGTATTTTTTTTATTGTAGCATAAATTTTTAGTTTATTCAATAAATTTATCTTATCATACGTATTCAGCTTATCTAAAAACAAATGGGAATAGGAAAAAAGAACTGTAAAAAACTTGCGTTTTTTACAGTTCTTTTTTTATTATATTAAAATGTCAACGCAGTTACGCAATTTTTAATTCAGTAAAAGCATTTACTTTTTTATTGCGGTACTTGCTTTATAAGTGCTCTTATAGCTACCATTTACCGCACGGACTGTGTAACGATATTCTTTTTCAGCCTCTGCAGTTTTGTCTGTGTAAGAAGCAACACTTGACTTAACTGTGCCTAATGCTACCCAACTGCTCCAAGCTCCATCTACCTTTTCCTGACGATAGATAGCATAGCTTGTAGCTCCTGCAATTTTATTCCATTTTACTGCTATACCATTTGTTGCCTTTGCTACTGCGACAGTTGGTCGTGCAAGGAAAAGAAGCTTAGCGCTTGAAGTAAATGTACTCTTGTAGCTACCGTTTACTGCACGGACTGTGTATTTATAATAAGTACCACTTGTTACTTTTGTATCTGTCCAGGAAGTCTTGCCCTTTGCTGTGCCACGACTTACCCATGATGACCAGGCTTTTGTCTTTGGATTATATTGTGAACGGTAAACTGTGTAGCCCTTTGCACCATCTACTGCAGTCCAGCTTACTTTGATTCCGTTTGCGGCATTCTGGATTTTTGTTGTAGGCTCTGCAAGGAACATTGTACTGTTAGATGCCACGTATTTACTTACAGACTTACCGTTTACCGCTTTCACAGTATATCGATAAGTTGCACCACTTAAAGCACTTGTATCTGTCCATGAAAGAACATTATTTGCTTTAGTTCCCATATTCTTCCATCCGGACCACTTACCATTTACAAGCTCTGACTTGTAAATTACATAATTCTTAGCACCTGCAACCTTACTCCATTTAACAGTAATACCTGTTTTTGCATTAGAAATCTTTACTGTTGGTTGTACAAGTCTTACAAGTGATGCAGAAGCAGTGTACGTACTCATTACTTTACCATTTACCGCTCTTACTGTGTACTTGTAAATAGCACCTGCTTTTGCAGATTTATCTGTCCAGGAGGTAGCAGTACCTTTAGCTGTACCCATAGTGCTCCAGCCGGACCATTTCTTTGTAGATGAATTATATTGGGAACGATAAATTGTATAGCCAGTTGCACCGCCTGATTTTGTCCATTTAACAGTAATACCTGCTGTAGCATTCGCTATTGTTACTGTTGGCTCTGCTAAATAAAGTAAAGTATTACTTGCAGTGTAAAGGCTCATATTATTACCATTTACTGCTCTTACTGTATAACGATATGTTTTACCTGAAACGGCAGTTTTATCTGTAAATGATTTAGTTGTAGAATTGGTTGTACCTAAATTAGTCCAATTGGACCATTTTTTAGTTGTTGTATTATATTCCGAACGATAAATTGTATAACCCTGAGCTCCAGCAACTACATTCCAACTACCTTTAACGCCACCTTTAGCGTTTGCGATTTTTACTGTTGGTGTTAACAAGTAAACTAATGTAGGGGTACCTTCATAAGCACTTGCAACTCCACCACTTGCTAAAGCTCTGACTGTGTATTTATAAATGCCTCCTGCTTTTACATTCTTATCAGCAAAAGATGTTACAGAAGCCTTCTGGTCACTTAATTTACTCCAGCTTGACCACTTACCATTTACATATTCTGCACGGTAAATTCTGTAAGTTGAAGCACCATCGACTTTATTCCATTTAACAGTAAAGCCTGTTTTACTGATTGTTGCAGTTGTTTTTGGCATTGCTAAATATGAAATTGTCTTTGTACCGCTAAAATCACCTGTATTGTTAGGATTAACACCACGAACCTTATAAGTATAGGTTTTACCTGAAACTACTGTAGTATCAACAAAATTGAGTTTTTCAGATGTACCAACTTTTTCATATTTGCCACCATTAGTGCTACGATAAATTTCATACTCTGTTGCATTTTCTGACGCAGAGTAAGTAACCTCAACACCGTTCTTTACAACTTTAGTGCTTATTGTTTTAATAGCACCACAAGCACCTTTAACAAATGAAATTGACTCAACATAACCTGTGTTCGCTAAAACAACTGTAACAGGTGTAATTTTATCTGTATAGTTAGAACTCCAATCTGCTGTTAAAACAAATTTACCATTTACATACTCTAACTTCTTGTTAGTTAAGATACCATCCCAGTAAGGCATAAAGTAAATTTTAATTTCTTTTGCAGGAGCATTATACATTGGTGATGTAGTAATATCAATCTTTGACGGGTCAAAATAATTTTTTAATAATTCCTTTGCTTCTTCTAAAGAAAGAATTGCAAACTTACCTTTTTCATCTTCACCATAATTCTCGTAGTCACGATAATATTCCCCTACAGTACACATTGTAAGTGCGTCATCTACCACAGAGCCTGTAATAGTGCCTTTGATACTATTAAAGTCCCGATTATAAAAATGCTTCGAGAAACCATCTGAATAAGTTGCTGCGATATTTGCAATATCACCTGCACAAATCATCATATCAATCCACTTGTTTGAAGCAAGTGTGTTACTCTTTAAACCAGTTTCTTCATCACCGAATATAACTGATATGTTTTGTAAAGAGGTCGCGTCATCATTTAATGTATAGTTAATTACAACATCAAAATTACCCTTGTCAGTACGAAGAAAAACACCTAACTGATTTTCTCCGCCACCCATCAAATCAAATGATTGTACAACACAACTAACCTTTGAGCCATCCTGCTTTACGAGCGAAATAACAAAATTATTGTCGCCACTGATTTCGACTGATTTATAATCATTTTTAACTACCTCAACAGAGAATTTGCAGGTAGCATTTTTGTAGTATGCAAAGCCTGTGTTATTTTTGCCAACAGTAAATCTGTTATCATATCTGTGGCAATCGAAATAAATATCGAAATCTGAACCATCAATTTCCTGGTATGGTCTTACACCTTTATAAGTTTTAGTGGTACCGTCTGAATATTTGATGGTAACTGTATATGTAATTGATGCACTGTGATAAGCATAAAATTCTTCGCCATCTTCATTACAATCAAAATAACCGCCAATATTTTCGACAAGCTTACCTTCCGGAACAACTGAAATTGAAGTAACAGTTTTCTCTGCTTTTTTTATATTAAATGTGTATTCACATTTAATATTGTTTAAATAAACAGTTGTTTTGTTTGTACCTACCTTAAATTGTGAATCACTGTTCTGATTATCAAGAATGTTAATGTCGAAGTCTGTATATCTTGCGATTTCTTCAAATGTATATGTTTTTGAAGTTCCATCTTTATAGTTTATTTTTACATCAGGACGGGTAGCAGTTAAATCATACCAGAAAAACCATTCTCCATTTGAACCCTCTACATTGTAACCATCTGTGTATTGAACCAAATCTCTTGTAGGATTTACTTCAATATTTTTTATAGGGTCTTCAAGAATTTTAAATGAAAATGTTGTTTCTACACCATTGAAGCTTGCTGTACCCGTATGTGTACCCGGTTTAAGTGGATTTTCACTGCTTTGCTCAATATCAAAAACATATTCATAGCCACAATCATCTAATTCATCATAGCTATAAACCTTTACTGTACCATCTGTAAAGGTAACCTTAAATTCAGGCTGGAGGCTTTCACAATGGTAATAAAAATATTCTTCGCCATCATCTTCACCATTCATATAACCATCCTGATTTTCAACTAAATCTTTTGTTGCTTTTACCTCAACTTTTGAAACGATATTAGGAACAATTTCAAAAGTAAATTCGCCATCTATACCGTTTAATATAACAGTACCTATATGAACTCCTGCTGTAAGTTGATTTTCATAAGACTGACCAAGGTCAATGCTGATACCGTCCTCAAAATATTCATAGACGTCACTTAAACAGAAGGTCAAAGACTCTTTTGCTTCATCGTTATATTCTACTGTTACAAAGGTCTTTTCCCAATCTAATTCATACTCAAAATATTCGCCTATATAATTATCTTCATCATCATATACTTCTGCCACATAACCTGATTTATTTTCTTCAAGTTTGTAACGAACATCTAAAGAAACGTACTTAATCGGGTTTGGAACAATTTCGAATGTATAGGTCGTTTCATGTCCTAAAAATTTTACAGTAATACTATTTTCACCTATAGAAAAAGGATTTTCTTCCTGGTTACATTCATAGCTTGGTTCTTCACCAAAAACTTCATAGCATTCATCCCATGTACAAGTTTTCGCTGGTGTACCATCATTATATTCTACTGTTATTTGTGGTTCTGTTGCAGAAATATTGTAATCAAAATATGAACCGGCTGCATCAGAGCACTCTATCCAACTCCCATCTTTTTCTTCCTGAATTGTTTTAGTTGGCACAACAGTAATTTTTTCAACAGGGTCAGGAATTATTGCAAATGTAAACTCCGCTTTAACACCTAAAACTTGAACGCCTGCAATATTATCTTCACCAAGTTTATATGTTCCTGAAGGGTTAAAGTCGTTTAATTGTACACTATATTCAAATTCTCTCCACACATCGTAAGGAATTGTTTTTGTATCACCATTTTTATAATTTACTGTCAGAGTTGGGGCTGTTTCAGCAACATAATAAAAGAAAGTTTTACCAACTACTACTTCGTTGCCGTTTTCATCTGTTTCTATTTTGTCTTCCCAGTAGCCATCTACATTTTCTACTAAAGGTTTTGTTGCTACTGCAGAAATGCTTTCAATAGGGTTTGGTTCTATGGTAAAAGTATATTCTGCCATAACACCTTCGCTTTGTTGCGTTTCTTCGTTATAACCGTAAGTAAGACAAACTGTTTTTGTATGTGTGCCGGGCTTTAATTCTTTATCTCCAGCACCCTGCTCACACCAAATAGGGGCTGTAAAATAGTCCCAGTATTCGTCAAAAGTAATGTCTTTTGTAGAACCATCCGAAAAAGTAAGTGTCATATTTGGTAATGTGTCATCAAGATAATAGCAATTAAATGTTTCATCTTTTTCACCATCATATTCAATATAACAATTATAACCCTCAATAAGGTTTTTTGTGGCAGTCAAATCAACCTTTGTAATTGTAACTTCATCTGCCGCAAAAGCAGTCATAGGAACACTTGCAAGAATAATTAAAATTGCAAGTATTGAACATAACACTTTTCGCTTCATTTCATCATCTCCATTTTTAAATTCTGGCACACAGTACCATACAATGTTATTATACAACTCATTTTTTTATATGACAATGCACATTTTTTCCAAAAAAAGAATATTACATTTAGCAAATTTTTTAAAGGAAACAGAAAGCAGGAAATAGGAAATAGTGTCAATTAACGACGATTCCTGTTTAAATTATTTTTAAAAAATACTACATTCTATCATTTGTACCATTGGTCAGTAAGTCAGTTATTAGTTCAGTTGTAAGTGTTAAGTTGCAAGAAATTGAGGGGCAAAGCCGATTAAAATTATTTGTCGATTAAATAAACAAGTACTATCATTTTCAGTTTACAAAAAACTTTAAATGATAGTACTTATCTTTTTATTATTCAATTTACAATGCCGACCGCAGGTCCCGCAATTTTCAATTTTCCATTCTCAATTCTCAATTTTTAAGAGTGTAGCGGAGTTGTTGCTCTTTCCAGTATTCCGTTAATTTTTGCAATTATTATTCCGTAATTTGAAATAGGAACTTGTTGTTCTCCTGAAATTGCAATACGAGATTTCATTTCTCTTTCGGTAAGCATACACGCGCCACAATGAATTATAAGCTTATATTTTTTTAAATTATCAGGAAAATCGCTACCGGATGTAAAATCAAAGTTTATATTTTTATTGGTGTATTTTTTAATCCAATTTGGCAATTTTTCTGTACCTATATCACCACATTGTCTGTGATGGGTGCATCCCTCAGAAACCAAAACATAATCACCATCTTGTAAATTATCTAATTCATCTGCACCATTTACTGCACCCCATAATTCTCCTTTATAACGGGCAAAGAGAATTGAAAATGAAGTTAACTCTACATTTTCAGGCACAATTGCACTCACTTTTTTAAAGGCTTGTGAATCAGTTATTACAAGTGTCGGCGGATTTTTCAATTTTTGAAGAGTCTCTTCTAACTCTGTATCCTTTGTTACTACAACAGTTGCACCAATGTCTAAAAGCTCACGGATTGTCTGTTGTTGTGGCAGAATAAGTCTGCCTTTTGGTGCAGAAGAATCTATTGGTGTAACTAAAACTACTGTGTCCCCTAAGTTTATAATATCACCTAAAAGAGTTTTTTCTTCAGTTTCTGGATTACTCAATTTACCAATTAGCTCTTTCAACTCATTTATGTTTATATTTTCTTTTGCACTTACATAAATTTCGTTTTCTTTCAATTCTTGCTTTTCTGTTATTAAATCACATTTATTGAATGCTACAATATACGGAATATTTCGTTTTTTGAAATCTTCTATCAAGTTCAAATCTTCTTGTTTTTTGCCCTTTAAAGCATCAACTACAAGAATTGCAACATCCGTTTTGTTTAGTATTTTTCTCGTTTTTTCGACACGAAGTTTTCCCAAATCGCCCTCGTCATCAATACCCGCGGTATCAATTATCACAACAGGACCTACAGGCAATAATTCCATCGCCTTTTTTACGGGATCGGTTGTAGTGCCTTTAACATCTGAAACAACCGAAAGTTCCTGATTTGTTACCGCATTTACAACACTTGATTTACCCGCGTTACGAAGTCCGAAAAATGCAATATGAAGTCTTTCGGCTGAAACTTTTTCGTTTAAACTCATTTTAAATTCTCCTGATTAAAACCTGAAATCGCGTCTGTTAGATGCTTTTATATCAATAACATTCTGCTTTGCTAATTCTTTTGCTTTCGGGTTAGATACTTTTTCTAATTCCTTATCTATAAGCTCAAAGCCGATTTTCTTTGTATCTTCACTTGCATAGTCAACGAGATACTCTGTAAGAGTCATTAAAGCATTCGGGTGACAACAGTTTATAATCTGACCTGTTTTACAAAGGCTCATAAATCTGTCACCTGTTCTGCCCTCACGGTAACAAGCGGTGCAGAATGACGGAATATGACCATTTTTCATAAGCCAATTTACAACTTCATCAAGTGTTCTCTGGTCAGAGACATCAAATTGTTCAGAATCGTGTGGACGTTCTTCTTCTGTATAACCACCTACTGAAGTTCTTGAAGCACCACTGATTTGTGAAACACCGAGTTCTAAAACTCTTTCACGAACCTCCTGACTTTCTCTTGTAGAAATAATCATACCTGTATATGGAACTGCAATTCTTATGCAAGCAATGATTTTTTCAAAAATATCGTCTGCCAAACCATTATCGAACTGGTCAGGGTCAATATCATCTGCTCTTTTTAATCTTGGAACGCTTATTGTGTGCGGACCTACACCGTGAACTGCTTCGAGGTGTTCTGCGTGCATTAATAGTCCTGCAAATTCATATTTATATTTTTCAAGACCGAAAAGCACACCCAAGCCGACATCATCAATACCGCCCTCCATTGCTCTATCCATAGCTTCGGTATGGTAAGCATAATTGTGTTTAGGACCAGTCGGGTGCAATTCTTCGTAGCTTTCTTTATGATATGTTTCTTGAAAGAGAATATATGTACCAATTCCCGCATCCTTGAGTTTTCTGTAATTTTCAACTGTTGTTGCGGCAATATTCACATTAACCCTTCTTATAGCACCGTTTTTGTGCTTAATTGAGTAGATGGTGTCAATGCACTCTAAGATATATTCAATCGGGTTGTTTTTAGGGTCTTCTCCTGCTTCAATAGCAAGTCTTTTGTGTCCCATATCCTGCAAAGCTATAACCTCTGCCTTTACTTCTTCCTGTGTTAATTTTTTTCTTGCAATGTGTTTGTTCTGCATATGATAAGGGCAGTAAACACAACCATTCACACAGTAATTTGAAAGATACAAAGGTGCGAACATAACAATTCTGTTGCCATAAAAGGTCTGTTTGATTTCTCTTGCTAACGCATACATTTTTTCAATAATTTCTTCGTTTTCACAAGCAAGTAAAACTGACGCTTCTCTGTGATTAAGCCCTGCACAGACTGTGCCATTTTCTGTTTTTTTAGGTCTTGCTTTTTCTAAAATACTGTTAATTAACTCAATATTATTTTTGTTTTCTTCAGCATATTTTATTGTTTCTAAAATTTCTCCGTCTGAAATAAATTCTTCTGCCTTTAAAGATTTTACATTGTATTCTGCCATTTTGCTACTTCCTTTATTCTTTAATATCACCACGGTCACAAACTATTTCGTAACCGATTTTTTGCATTTGCATTTTTAATTTTTCAATTTGCTCCGCTGACTCAACACCCGTTGCAAGCTTATTGTCGTAAAGAGCATATTTTTTTCTCTCTGTTTCAGGTGAAAGATTTGGCATTACAACATTTGCACCCGAAATAATTCCCAACTCTCTGCCACCCTCTTTTATTGTGCCGAGTGCAGTTGTAGCAGGTAGTAAAATATTTGGTTTTATAAGTCTTATAATTGAAAGATAGTACGCAGTTTCTTCTGCAGTACCCGACTTTTCATCTTTAAAAGGTGTGTCTTTTTGTGGTATAAACGGACCAATTCCACACATCTGGGGTGAAAATTCTTCTATAAATTTAAACTCTTTTGCAATAATTTCTTCACTCTGATAAGGCGAGCCGACCAAGAAACCTGAGCCAACCTGAAATTTAAGTTCTTTTAAATCATTCAGACATCTTAACCTGTTGTCAAAAGACATATTTTGTGGGTGAAGCTTTTCATAATGAGCTTTACAGATTGTTTCGTGTCTTAATAAATATCTGTCTGCTCCGGCATTTTTCATTTTTTCATAATCGGATTTTTGATATTCACCAAGCGAAAGTGTTACTGCTGAGTCAGGATATTTTTCTTTGATTTTCTTTACAATATCGCAAATAAAATCTATTGGAAACACCCCTTCGCCACCTTGCAAAACGAAGGTGCGAAAGCCTAATTTATAGCCATTTTCACAACAAGATAAAATATCTTTTTCACTTAATTTATATCTTTCGCAATTTTTATTGCTGCTTCTTATTCCGCAGTAGTAGCAATCATTTTTACAGATATTGCTTATTTCAATTAAACCGCGAATAAAAACTTTATTGGCATAAATATTTTTTCTTGCTTCGTCTGCCTTTTGCCTTAAATATTCAGCCATTTCTTCATTACGGTTTTTAATTAAAAATAAATATTCTTCTTCGGTTAAATAATGATTTTTTGATAAAAAATCTATTATTTTTTTTGCTTTTTCTGTCATTCTGCTGCCCCTGTCACATTTGAATATGCAGTTTTTACACTTATTCCATCAATTTTTCCGACTTTACCAGCTAACGCAGAAATTTTATCTTGTGGAGCATCTATTGCTACAGAAACAATGTGAATTCCCTTTTCTCTGTAAGGAAGACCCATTCTGCCAATGATAAAATTACCATACTCGTGTAAAGTTTTGTTTAATTCTTCAACAGATTCCGTATTTTCAACTATAATTGCTAAAACTGCTACTCTTGTTTCCATAAAATAAAAACCTTTCAAAAAATAAAAGCACCACAAAGGGTGCTATAATACAAGATAACATAAGCAATGCTTAAAACATTACTCAACTCTTATTTATAACACCTTTCAGTCAGAAAAAATTTCTTTGTGTCAGGATTTGTAACTAAATTATAACTAAAATGCTACTAAAAGTCAATAAATTTGACTAATGACAAATTCATATTTAAAGAGTATAATACTTGCAGATTTTTGAAAGGAATTGGAAAAAATGGCTTCAAAATATTCTTTAGATATGACAAATGGCCCGTTTTTAAAGAAAATTTTAAGATTTTCTTTGCCCCTTGTGTTAACAGGTCTTTTACAAATGATTTATAACACCGCCGATGTTATTGTTGTTGGTCGTTTTGCGGGTGGTACTGCACTCGCGGCAGTTGGTGCAACAGGTTCACTTGTCCATCTTATATTAAATATATTTTTAGGTATGTCAATGGGTTCTGGTGTTATGACCGCAAAATATATTGGCGCACGTGATGAAAACTCGGTAAAAAGATGCGTTCACTCTGCTATGCTTTTAAGCATTTTGAGCGGTATTTTTGTTGCTATCTTTGGTTTTGTTTTTTCAGAACAGCTTCTTGTTATGATGGATTCACCCGAAGATGTTTTACCACTTTCTAAACTTTATTTACAAATATTCTTTTTAGGCGCCCCTGCGGGTATGGTCTTTAACTTCGGTGCAAGTATTGTTAGAGCAACAGGTGACACTAAAAAACCTCTCTTGATTCTTTCGCTTTCAGGTATTGTAAACATCGTTCTTAATTTAATTCTCGTCATCAAATTCAATATGAGCGTTGCGGGTGTTGCTATTGCTACAATAGTTTCACAATATATCTCTGCAACTATTATTGTTATTGTTCTTTTTAAAATGAAAAATGCCTGTAAATTAGACATTAAAAAATTGCGCTTTCATAAAGAAGAACTTAAAAGAATTCTTTATGTTGGTATTCCTGCAGGTATTCAGAACTCTCTTTTTTCAGTTTCAAATGTTATAATTCAGACAACTGTCAATTCATTCGGTTCTGTTGCTATGGCGGGTATTGCGGCAAGTTCAAATATTGACTCGTTGATTTACACCTGTACAAACGCAATTTCGCAGACAACTATGACTTTTTCCTCACAAAACTACGGTGCAAAAAAATACGAGAATTTCAACAAAATTTATTTACGTTGCATTGTACTCACAATTGTTATCGGTGGCGGGATGGGAGCTTTAGGTGTTGTGTTTAAAGATTTTCTTGTAGGCATTTTCTCAACAGACCCTGCAGTTATTGAAATCGGCGCCCAAAGATTAACTCTTATTTTACCATTCTATTTCTTCTGCTCGCTTATGGATGTAGGTGCAGGTCAGTTAAGGGGTATGGGTAAATCTTTCTTACCAATGTTAGTTTCTCTTTTAGGCGGTTGCGGACTTCGTATTCTCTGGATCTTCGCATTTTTTCCCAAAAACCCGACACTTATATACCTTTACTACGCGTACCCGATTTCGTGGACCATTACATTCGTGGTTCTTTTTGTGTGTTATTTTATAGTAAGGAAGCAGATCTTGAAGAAATCAGGAATTAGGAAATAAAAAACAGAACAACTCACTATAGACTCGTAACGAATCTATGGTGAGTTGTTTTTTATGATGTTTCTATGAATGATTGTTAATCATAATAAATTTTGATGCAGAACTCGTTTTTTACCCCGAAGCTGTATAAAGATACTACGAGTGGGTAAAAAGGCAAGTAAAAAAGCACTACTATAAAAGTAGTGCTTTTTGTTCTGCGCAAAAATTATATGATTAATACATTCCGCCACCTTGTGCTGCCATAGCCGCTGCCTGAGCTGCATCTGCTGCCGGGTCCGGTTTGTCTGTTACAAGACTTTCAGTTGTGAGTACCATTGCTGCAACTGATGAAGCATTCTGAAGAGCTGAACGGGTAACTTTAGTCGGGTCAAGAATACCTGCTTCTGCCATATCTGTGAATGTTTCAGTAGCAAAGTCGTAGCCGTAGCCTGTTTTACCTGAACGAAGAATTCCGTCGATAATTACTGAGCCCTCAAGACCTGCATTTGCTGCAATCTGACGAACTGGTTCTTCAATTGCTTTAAGAACGATTTTTGCACCTGTTTTCTCGTCAAGGTCTTCAATCTTTTCAATATATTCTTTAAGAGCAGGAATTGCATTAAGAAGTGCAACGCCACCACCTGCAACATAGCCTTCTTCAACAGCTGCTTTTGTTGCTGCAAGAGCGTCTTCAATTCTTAATTTCATTTCTTTCATTTCTGTTTCAGTAGCAGCACCTACGCGGATTACTGCAACACCACCAGAAAGCTTTGCAAGTCTTTCCTGAAGCTTTTCTCTGTCGAAATCAGAGGTTGTTGTTTCAATCTGTGCTTTGATTTGTGCAACACGAGCTTTAATAGCATCGTTGTCACCGGCACCGTCAACAATAATTGTATCTTCTTTAAGAATTTTAACCTGACGAGCACGACCGAGTTGAGCTACTGTAGCGTCTTTAAGCTCAAGACCTAATTCTTCTGTGATAACCTCACCGCCTGTGAGAATTGCAATATCACGAAGCATTTCTTTTCTTCTGTCACCAAAGCCAGGTGCTTTTACACCAACACAAGTAAATGTGCCGCGTAATTTGTTTACGAGAATTGTAGCGAGTGCTTCGCCCTCAATATCTTCTGCAACAATAACGAGTTTTTTACCAGCCTGAACAATTTGCTCAAGAAGTGGAAGAATTTCCTGAATATTTGTGATTTTCTTGTCTGTAATAAGAATGAAAGCATCATCAATAACCGCTTCCATTTTGTCTGTATCAGTTACCATATAAGGTGAGATGTAACCACGGTCAAACTGCATACCCTCAACTACATCGCAGCTTGTTTCTGCAGTTTTGCTTTCTTCAACTGTAATAACACCGTCTGCAGTAACCTTTTCCATTGCTTCTGCAATAAGCTTACCTACATTCTGGTCTGCTGCTGAAATTGTTGCAATTCTTGCAATATCGCTTGAATTTTTAACCGGCTGTGAGTTAGATTTGATTGTTTCAACAACATTGTCTACTGCACCTTTAATACCCTTTTTAACTACCATTGGGTTAGCACCTGCAGCAACATTTTTCATACCCTCACGAATTAAAGCCTGAGCTAAAAGAGTAGCTGTTGTAGTACCGTCACCTGCAACATCGTTTGTTTTTGTTGCAACCTCTTTTACGAGTTGAGCGCCCATATTTTCAAATGGGTCTTCGAGTTCAACCTCTTTTGCAATAGTAACACCGTCATTTGTAATAAGTGGTGCACCATATTTTTTGTCAAGAACTACATTTCTGCCTTTTGGGCCGAGTGTAATTTTAACTGTATTTGCGAGCTTATCAATACCGCCCTGAAGAGCTTTACGAGCTTCTTCACCGTAAATAATCTGTTTAGCCATAAAAAGTTACTCCTTAAAATTAAATTGTAATATAAAGTTAATTACTCAACAATAGCAAGAATGTCGCCCTGACGAACAACAACAAAATCTTCACCGTCGATTTTAACTTCTGTGCCGGAATATTTGCTTAAAATAACCTTGTCGCCGAGTTTAACCTCCATTTTAACCTCTTTACCGTCAACAATAGCACCGGGGCCTACTGCAATAACCTCTGCAGTCTGTGGTTTTTCCTGAGCAGCAGCTGCTAAAATAATACCGCTTTTTGTTGTTTCTTCTGCTTCGCAGAATTTAAGAACGACTCTGTCGCCAAGTGGTCTGAGTGTCATATAAAATACCTCCTGTGAGAAATATAAAATTTACTTTTCTTGTGTTTAGCACTCTCTTAATTTGAGTGCTAAAAGTATAATAATACCTTTTAAGTAAAAAATCAAGGGGTTTTGAAAAGTTTTTTACTCCTTTTCCTTAAATTTACAATTAGGTAACATTATTTATAACGATTATAGTTAGTCGAAACAGTGTATTTTTACACTGTTTCGATACCAAATCATATATTTGGCATCGAATTTTCTTTGAAAATTCGACTATAATCCTTTCAATGACTGTAATGCAAAATTGTTTTTATAAAAAACATTTTTGCTAAAAGCCGATAAATTCGTCAAATTATAATCATTATTATGATTTGTTTTCATAAAATAATACAAAACACAAAATAAAACCGCCGAAATAATCGACGGTTTTTCACTTGTACAATACAGTATTTATTAGAACTGGAAGTAAATAAAAGGATTTGAGTTAGTATATGCAAGCATAACGATGAAAACAATTTCGACAAAAAACAGTACCAAGCCACTCACTTTACTAAGATCAAGCAACGGATAAAATCCACTAACAGTTTTTTCTCCAGCCTTTTTAGACTTAATAACAGCAACAAATGTTGCAATAATTAACACAACAATGCTGAAAATCGTCCATGAGAAAATCTGTGTTATGCCGTCACTCCAAATAAACATTTTAGACAAAAAATCTATTGCTTTGCTAAAGTTTTCTGCACGAAAAAATACCCAACAAATACAAACAAAAACATAAGTTGAAATAACGGATGCGATAGAAACTATTACATTTGTTTTTTTGTTTTTATTACTACTTTTTCTTAATTTTAAATAAACTTTATGAATACACAATGCTAAACCATGCAATAATCCCCAGAATACAAATGTATAATTTGCCCCGTGCCACAATCCACCTAAAACCATTGTAAGCAAAAGATTTATATATCTGCGCACAGTTCCCTTTCGGTTACCACCAAGTGGAATATAAAGGTATTCCTGTAACCACGAAGAAAGACTAATATGCCATCTTTTCCAAAACTCTGTAACATTCTTTGAAATATATGGTAAATCAAAATTCTTCTGGAAATTATATCCAAAACATTTAGCGACACCTACTGCCATATCTGAATAGCCAGAAAAATCACAATATATCTGTATAGAATATGAAATTATTGCTAAAATAACAGTTATTGACGAGAATGCAAGTGGTTTATCAAAAACATCATCTACAAATACAGACAAGTTATCTGATATAACCATCTTTTTAAATACACCAAACACAAAAATTTGCAAGCCCTCAGATAAATTACTTAATTTAAGTGGTTCATTATTTTTTAACTGTGGCATAAAATCATTTGCCTTAACAATCGGGCCTGCGACTAATTGCGGAAAAAACGAAACGTATAAAGAAACATCTAATAATGAGTGACTTGCTACACTACCTCTTAATACATCAATTGTATAACTCATTGACTGAAAGGTGTAAAATGAAATTCCCACAGGAAGAATTATGTTCAACACAGTTGAAGTCTCAACTCCGAATGCGACAATAAATGAATCAACAAAGAAATTAAAATATTTAAAAAATCCGAGTATCATCAAAGGAAAAACCACACCGATTACCGTAAACAGTTTTATATGTTTCTTTTCATAAATATTCTTTGCTGACAACCATGCAACAAATGTAAGTAAAAACATTAAAAAACAAAACCTATAATCCCACCAGCCATAAAAAATGTAACTGGCTATAAGTAAAATAGTGTGCTTAAGTGTAAGTTGTGTTTTTTCAGAAAACTTTTCACGAATCCACTTTATATTAAATATTAAAATCAACAAGTAAATAGTTATGAATAAAACCAAAAAAGGTACACTTGTAAAAACCAAAAAACTCACTCCTCAACAATAGTATCATAGAGTTTATTACCAATACAGTTGTGGCCATATTTGTTTATATGCCCTTTACCTATTGCCGAATTAGAAAATCCATTAGGCAATCTATTACTTTCTTCATACATTTTTTCATATGTATCAAACATATCTACAAACTCCACATTATACTTTTCGCACGCATCCCTGAAAATCTCATATCCAAAAGAAGGTGCTTCTTTAACTATATCTCCATAATAATCAACTTCAATCTGAGGAGAATAAATAATTACTAACTTACAGTTATTTTTTTCTGCAATCGTACTGGCATTTCGAATTGCAGTTTCTACGAGTTGTCTGTTTTTTTCTAAATATTTTTCAGAAGTCTCTGTCTGCTCTTCGGTAGTTACGGATTCTTGAGAATCCTTAAATACAAAGTTATAAACTTGTGAAATTGCCAGACGCACAAAATCAAATTTTTTCAAATAAAGCATGACACCTGAATCGTATGCCGTTAATTTCTCATGCGTACCATTATTAAGCTGTTCCCAAACATTTACATCAAAATCAATTGCACTTGCTTCAACAACCACATATTCTTCTGGTTGATACACCTTAATAGCATTCTCTAAATTTCTAAGACATACTATCAGGTTATGTCCTGATGAACCTATACTATAAGCAAATTTATCATAACCATTTTCTTTAAGTTTTTTATTCAGCACATATGTAAAGTTTTCATCAGCATCAACATTAAGTCCTTGCGTATGAGAAGAACCCATCACAAGCACATCTATGCTGTCTTTTTTATCTGGAAATGTGTTTACAAAACCATATTCATCTGTTTTGGTATACGCAAAACCTTCTGTACCTCTGATTGAAATATGGTTTGCATCAACTACATAATCTGTCGCCCCAGTTTCATTAACATATACTGATGGAAAATTATAATAGAAAAAGCAAAAACCCGTGGCAATTCCTAATGCTACCAACCCTGAAACAAAAGCCTTCATTAACCAAATAAAGATTTTTTTCACAATGCTACCCTCTCGAATTTGTATTTTCTTTTTTATATCCACACAAAAAGAATTCAAGCCATTTTAACACATACCAAAACAAAATTCAATTAAAAGTGCAAAACTCTCGACTAAAACCCCTTCAAAAACACAAATATTATTCAATCTCTATATTCCAATAAATAATCGTCTTTCTTTCGCTCGTATATGTAATATGTAAAGTTTTGCCGACTGCAGTAATTGCAGGGTAGCTGAATTCGTAGTCGCCTTTAATATCTTCTAATTTAAAGAATTCTTCGAATGTATTACCACCATCAAATGAACGCATTAAAACGAGAGGTGCTCTGTTTCCCCAATCAGCCCCGACAGGATTCATACAAAGAACTACTGTTTCGTCTTCAAGTTTTACTAAATCTATACCGCTATTCGGGTTAGGGTACGGAGTTTCATAAGCCTTGCACCAGGTCATACCAAAATCAGTACTGTCACTTTTGTAAATTCTGCCCGCATTACTTCTTATGAGCATATGAACACCAGTAGAATCTTCCCACAATGTAGGTTGAATCATTTTAATTGCTTTGCCATTTTTTCTTACACCCGGAACAAATTTTGAATGTTTATATGTTCTGCCATCATCCTCTGAAATATCCGTAAAACATTTCCACGCGGAGTGTTTCGGCTCTTTAGAAGCGGGTGCTAAAATTGTACCGTTTGAAAGTCTTATCTGTTTGTTTTTTACAGGTCCTCTTGCACCATCTTTTTCTCCGGGTGTCAATTCTTCGGGTGTAGTAAATGTTTTACCCCCATCTCTTGAAACACAAGAGTAAGTACGCCAATCTGAAATTGGTTTACCATATTTAAAATAAAGACAGATTGAATTGTCCTCTCTCAAGAACAAAACAGGATTCCAGTGAGGTAATTCTTTACCATCAACACTTATTGCGTAAGGTTCTGCCCATTCTCCGTTTTCTCTTACAGAAACATAGATTTTAACATCATCGTTGCCTTCTTTGCTTCCGCCGAACCACGCAGCGACTACCGTGTCACCAAAAGGTAAAACTGTTGACGCATGGCAGTTATTCATATATTTGTCAATCGGAAAAATTTCTTCTTTTTTAGCTTTAATAACATTAGTCTTCATCTGTTTTTCTTCGTCCCATCTCTTTATTTGGTGTTTGTTTTTCTTCGCTTGCCTTTGCATTTTTACGAGCTTCATAAACCTGCTCGTAAAATTCAAAATCATCATAAGCAGAGTTGTCTTTATCTTTGTCTAAATAATCAAAAGCATTCCAACCCTTATCGTCTCTTAAAGACATATTGTTTTTGTTCTGCTCTCGATAATCAAATTCATTCACTCTTCTGTATTCCTTGAAGCTTTTATTTTCTTCTTCATCGTAGCCTACATCCATCACTATAGGTGCCGCCTTTTGTGTTTTTACAATTGGCTTCGGTTTTTCTACAATGTATACCTGGTCTGCATAAAGGTCTGCGGTAGTTTCAACAAATGACGGAAAGCCTTTTTCTCTTGAAATCTTTTTATATGCAGGGAAGTTTATGGTAAATTTTATTAAATTAGGTAGTACCGTTACTCCAAAGTATAAAATCAGGAAAAGTATAAACCCGTTAGAAAGAACATGACTGCCCATTCCGGACAAAAACACCAAAACACTACCTATCATTATAGGCACACCTATTATCTGGTTTAGCTTTATAAAGTTTGTTCCAAAAACATATGTAATAACAGGAATAAAGTAAAGCACAGCAGAATATTTTTCAATGCCTGTGGCTACTAAGGCATTAACTAAATTCATAACAAGAATAGGTAAAATGAATACCATAATCATAAACATTTCGCTTCTGAACATAGTATCCTTTATGCTATTCCACGCACCCATAAAAAATCGTTTTTCTTCCATCGGCGCAGTCTTGAAATCGTTGTGCGGAATAATAATATCAATACCAAGTATCGAAAATTTATATTTGTACTCTTTTTCAATATCCTCAGTGAGAGTTCTTTCTTTTGATTCATAATAAGCACCCGCAACATTTTTCTCGTGATGCTTTAACTCCTCATAACGAAGAGTATTCACTCTTCTTACTTCTTCGTCAAGAATTTCTCTGTCCTCATTAAAAGGATAAAAAGAAGCTTCAACTCTTTTTTCTGCAACTGTTTTTTCTTCTTCATCCTTTAAGTATATTTTGCCAGCATACATATCTGCAGTGCTGAAGACGAAATTAGGAAAGCCCTTTCGCTCCTTCAGCTTAAGATATACATTTTCGTAATTGTAAATTGCCTTGTGTGAGTAATAAAAATTAACTATATGTGGAGTTGACATCACTATTGTGGCAGGTAATGTAAACGCGCCAACACCTATACAAGAAGCAGAAAATGAAAAGAACATTGTACTTAAATATGAAAGATAATACACCCATTTTATACTTTTTGTAACAATGACTGCTTCTAAAGCTAACAAGAGCATACTTAAAGCACATATAATTACAGGGATTTCGCTGTTAAGCGATGTTTCTGCATAAATAAAATAAAACATATTTGCAAGCGACATAAAAATTGCCGCTATTGCAGAAATTCTTATTGTTTTATTATTTTTTCTCCAGTTTGACATCATTTCCTGAACATCTTTTAATTTTGCCACAGGAACATAGCAAATTTCCATATTTATTCTCTCGCTGAATTTTTTCATTCCCTTCTCCCCTTTCAGAGCATTACTCTAAAAATCAATAACCGCTACCTTGCTCACTTTTTGCTATTGAAACAATTCTTGAAGTACCAAGTCTTTCTGCACCAAGCTTTAAAAAGTCCTCGGCATCAGTAAGTGAAGCAATTCCACCAGCGGCTTTCATTTTTACATTTCCTCCTATATTTTCGCTAAAGATCTTAATATCCTCTCTTGTAGCACCGGCTGTAGAAAAACCAGTTGATGTTTTTATGAAATCTGCCTTTGCTTCAGTTACAACTTTACAAAGTTCAATTTTTTCATCTTCACTTAAAAGACAAGTTTCAATTATTACTTTTAATATCTTACCATCACAAGCGGTTTTGATTGCTTCGATTTCTTCTTTAATTAAATCAAATTTTTTCTCTTTTGCCCAACCGATATTTATAACCATATCAATTTCGTCAGCACCATTTTTTACAGCGTCTTCTGTTTCAAAAACTTTTACAGCAGTTGTGTTGTAACCATTAGGAAAACCAATAACTGTACAAATCTTCATATTATCGCCACAATAATCTTTGCATTGTTTAACAAATGACGGTGGCACACAAACACTTGCAGTTGAAAATTTCATAGCATCGTCACAGATAACCTTCATCTGTTCCCATGTAGCTTCCTGCTTTAAAAGTGTATGGTCAACATATTTTAAAATCTCTTTAATATCCATTAAAATTTACCTCTTTTATAGTTTATTTAATACATTGTAGCATTTTTTATAGAAAAGGTAAACACTATTATTAAAATATCATAGTATTTTATAATTGATTTAATCATTTTTTTATGGTAGAATTTAGGATGTATTTTTGTGTTTTAATATTTTTAATAAATCAAGGTGATTATTTTGAAAAATGTTCTTGTAATTTTCGGCGGTGCATCAAGTGAATATGAAGTTTCGCTTCGTTCTTCTGCATCAGTTTTAAGAAACATAAACAGAGAAAAATATAATGTTTTTACATTAGGTATTACTAAAGATGGTCGTTGGCTTTTTTATGATGGCGACATTGACAGTATTGAAAATAATAGCTGGGCAGAAAAAAACACAGTTTCTGCAATTATTTCACCTGACAAACAAGAAAAATCTCTTTTGGTTTTCAAGGGTGAAAATATAGAAAAAATCAAGATTGATATTATCTTCCCTGTTATGCACGGTAAAAATGGTGAAGACGGTACAATTCAGGGTATATTTGAAATGGCAGATATTGCTTATGTTGGTTGTACACCGCTCGCAGGTGCTATGTGTATGGATAAAGCTATTACAAATACAATCTGTGATGCCGCAGGTATTCCACAGGCAAAATGGGTAGCGTTCACAAAATATGAGCTCGACAATAATAAAGTTGATTTAAAATCAGCAGTTGATTATTTAAAATTCCCGATTTTCGTAAAACCTGCAAATGCTGGTTCTTCTGTTGGTATTACAAAAGCTCACAACGAAGAAGAATTAGAAAAAGCTTTAGAAATTGCTTTTAAAGAGGACAGAAAAGTTGTTCTTGAAGAAACTTTGGTTGGTCGCGAAATTGAATGTGCAGTTATGGGTAACGATGAGCCTGTTGCTTCTTGTGTTGGTGAAATTTTACCTACCGCAGAATTTTATGACTACGAAGCAAAATACATAAATGACTCAACCGGTCTTGCAATTCCAGCAGATTTACCGGATGGCGTAGAAGCAAAGGTTCAGGAGGCAGCTAAAAAAGCGTACCTTGCACTTAACTGTTCAGGACTTTCACGCGTTGACTTCTTCCTTTTAGAAGATGGCAGAATTTGTCTTAACGAATTAAATACTCTCCCGGGGTTTACATCAATAAGCATGTTCCCTAAACTCTTTGCAAAGGTGGGCGTACCATACAGCGAGCTTATTGACAGACTCTTAAAGTACGCAGAAGAAAAACACAATGAAAAATGATGTAATGATAAAATTCGTCACTGTGCAGACCACAGATGACAACGAAAGTGATACATTAGAAATAAATTCCCGTGGCACTTATATAAAAACCGACAACGGTTACATAATTGAATATGACGAAATAGATGAAGAAATGCAAGGCACTAAAACTACTATAGAGGTAGAGTCCCCCGAATGTGTTACAATAACACGAAGTGGTAGCTACAACTCGCGCTTCATTATAGAAAATGGCAAAAGACACAGTTGTCACTATGAAACCCCCGCAGGCTCACTTGTAATGGGTGTTTTTGCAAGTAAGGTTTTAGTTGGTTTAGATGACAATGGTGGTAAAGTCCGATTAAAATACACAATAGATTTTAATTCAAGTATGGTTGCTGAAAATACGGTAACACTCACAGTAAAAAAGATTTAGTAGGTGGATAAAGATGTCAAAAATAGTAAGTATTGCAGAAAAACAAATTATTGATTCAGTTACTGCTGCTTTAAAACAAAATATGGCAGACGGTACTTTTATTGAAGCAGAAATCCCAAACTTTAAAACAGAAATTCCTGCTGACAAAAACAATGGTGACTATTCAGCGAATGCCGCATTTATGCTCTCAAAGGCTTTAAGAATGCCACCAAGAAAAATTGCGGAAGAAATAGAGAGTAAAATCAATTTAGAAAACACTTATTTTGAAAAGTGTGAAATTGCAGGTCCGGGATTTATCAACTTCTTCTTAAAGAATGATTTTTATGCTGATGTGCTTTCAGATATTGACACTTTAGGTGACAATTACGGTAAGAGTAATTTTGGTAATGGCAAAAAAATAAATGTTGAATTTGTTTCTGCTAACCCAACAGGCCCTATGCATATGGGTAATGCCCGTGGCGGTGCTTTAGGCGACTGCCTTGCGGCAGTTTTAGAGTGGGCTGGTTACGAAGTCGCAAGAGAATTCTATGTAAACGATGCCGGTAATCAGATAGATAAATTTGGTCTTTCTTTAGATGTACGTTACCAACAACTTCTTTTAGGTGAAGATGCAATAGAACTCCCTGAAGATAGTTACCACGGTGAAGACATTAAAGTAAGAGCACAGGAATTTATTGATGTTTATGGTGACAAATATCTTAAAGAGACTGAAGAAGTAAGAAGAAAAGCTCTTGTAGAATTTGCTTTGCCTAAAAACATTGAAACAATGAAAGGTGCTATGGAGAAATACAGAATCGACTATGACCTCTGGTTCTCTGAGCTTTCTCTCCACAATGGTGGCGAATTACAGGAAACAATTGATATTTTAAAGAAAAACGGCCACACATACGAAAAGGATGGCGCTCTCTGGTATAAAAACAAAGAAATTCAGACAGAAATTCTAAAAAAGCAAGGCAAGTCAGATGAAGATATTGAAAAACTTGAATTAAAAGACGATGTTCTTATCCGTCAGAATGGTAATCCGACTTACTTTGCAGCAGATATTGCATATCATAGAAACAAGCTCTTAAAACGTGGCTTTGACAAGGCTATTGACGTGTGGGGTGCAGACCACCACGGTCACGTTGCAAGAATGAAGGGTGCTATGGAAGCAGTCGGCATTGACGGTGACAGACTCGATGTTGTTTTAATGCAGCTCGTTAATCTTATGAAAGATGGACAGGCTGTTAAAATGTCAAAAAGAACTGGCAAAGCAATTACACTTGTTGATTTGCTTGACGAGGTTCCGATTGATGCAGTAAGATTTTTATTTAATATGCGTGAAGCAGGCAGTGCTATGGACTTTGACTTAGGTCTTGCAGTTGAACAATCTAACCAGAACCCTGTTTACTATTGCCAGTATGCACATGCAAGAATTTGCAGTATTTTAAGAAAGCTCCAGAACGAAGGTGTTAATATAAGAAAGCCTTCTAAAGATGAGCTTATGCTTCTTTCTTCACCTGAAGAAAAAGATTTGATTGCTCATTTAGCATCTCTTACAGGTGTTATTGTACTTGCTGCAAATACTTATGACCCTGCAAAAATTACACACTATGCAGGCGAGCTTGCAACAAAATTCCACAGATTTTATAATGCACAACGCGTTATGACAGATGATGAAAGCGTAATGCAGGCAAGAATTTTCCTTTGCAACTGTGTAAGAAACACTATGAAAAATGTTCTTTCTATGCTTAAAATTCAGGCTCCTGAAAGTATGTAATAACAATGGAATTTGCTTACATAAAAAAATTAAAACCATTTATAATCCTCGCAATGATATTTGTTTTTATGCCTGTTATAACAAAAGCGGGTGGTCTTGTACCAACAGATTTTAATGGTTTTGCCGTTACAAGTGATGACATAGTCGTTGTCGGCGATAACACCGCCGTTACCGGCTGGAAAGATAATAAAAAAGTTTTTTCCTTTGAATTATCTTTAAAAAGCGACTATGCTTTGTCTGTAAATCAAAACGATAATATCGTTATTTATACCAAAAACGCGAGATTTACATTTACTCAGGATGGTACACCACTAACTTTTTCGGAAAACAGCACCGAGAATTACGAAGAACTCAAAAATCGTAAGGTTGTAACGACAAATAGTGGTGCGAGTTATATTCTGACAAATAAACTCGGTTTTATAAATAGCGTTATAAAAATTGAAAACGGAGAACAAACAACTGTTTACAGAACACCTTCCGCTGTATTATTTGCAGAATTTGCATTCTGGGAGGGTAATATAATACTTGTGGTGTGTTTTATAGCGGGACTTCTTGATGTAAGGAAAAGGCGTTTTTTAAATAAACCAACTTACAGCTACGAAAATAATAGTTTAACAGAAAAACCTGAAACAACCGAACCGGTTAAAGAAAAGATTGAATTACCAAAATTCTTAAAAGCATTTCAAAAACCCGAAATTCAGAATAAAGGTGCTGCATTTTCAGATGAATACAGTACAAAGCCGGGCGAAAGACCAAGGTTTTCACAATCAACTGAAAAAGATTTACCCATAGCAACAAATATTGCACCTGAAACAGAAAACGAAAAAACAGAAAATAAAGCAAATGAAACCACAGAAGCTCAATAAGCTCTGTGGTTTTAAATTTATTTTAACTTTTTTCAATTTTAGTATTGACAATTAAAACATTATTCGCTATAATATCAATGCTTTGAAGACATATCTTCAATCGGGGTGTAGCGCAGTTGGTAGCGCGTCTGGTTTGGGACCAGAATGTCGGGAGTTCGAGTCTCTTCACTCCGACCACGAAAACCGTTGATACCATTGGGTTTCAGCGGTTTTTACTTTCATCTGACTTTGGTGGGTGTGACCATAATTACCACAGTTAGATTTAAAATTTTCCCATTTTTTTCAATTTCTCTGTACTTAGAGAACATTATTTTCAACCCAAAACAAGCAAAGGCACCGACTATTTTAGTCGGTGCTTTTGCTTTTCTTTGTTATTATTGATTCATCAATTTTATAAGTTCGGCAAGTTTAATCTCGCACTCATCTTCGGTGTTTGCATAAACTGTTTGTACTACTCGTTTACCCTCAGCATTTCGTTTTGCATATCTACCCTCGTATGTTGTTTCGCTTATTTTACTGATACAACCTGTTCCAGGTTTTCTTCTTGGAGATTTGGGTTTGAAGATTTCTCTTTGATCTACAAAACTTTCCTTTTTTATTTTAATCTCGCTATTATTCCCTAACATGCTTTTCTCAATTACAAGGGCAGCTTGTTCTTTCATCTGAAGCGTAACATGTGAATATACATCAAGTGTTACTTGTGTTGATTCATGTCCTAATACACTCGAAAGTGTTTTTATATCCATACCTGCTTCTAAAGCTCTCGTTGCATATGTATGTCTTAAATCGTGGAATCTAACATGTTTACATTCTGCTCGTTTTAACATTCTATCCAAGGCATTTCTTACAGCAGTAGGATATCGTGGACTATTTTCTTTCTTAGGAGAAGGGAACACCCATTGTGAATCAATTGTTGTTTTATATATAGATAGTGTTTTCATTAAATTCATAGGTAATTTTATAACTCTGACCGAAGCTTTTGTTTTAGGTTCTGTTATTTCAAGTTCACCTTTAATTATTTGTACTTGTCTGTTCACATATAGCAGACCATTATCAAAATCTATGTCATCCCATTTTAATGCCAAGATTTCACCACGTCTCAATCCTGTGCTTAGTTCAAGTGAAAATAATTCAAATAAACCTTCGTATTTTGCTTGTATTAACAGTCGTTGCATTTCTTCTTTGGTTAAAATCTGCATCTCAACCTTTTTATTCTTTGGTAACTTACAATCTAATATTGGATTTTCGTATAAGATACCATCTTCTACTGCTTTGTTTAAAGCAGCTTTACATATCGTGTAGCATTCTTTTATTACTTTGTCTGAAAGGGTTGTTCCATGAGTTTCCGTTCCTTTCTTTCTACCAAAGTTTTTTAAATTGTTGCAGTAATTCAAAAAAACTGACTGTGTTAAATCTCGAAGTTCTATGCCATTAAGATATGGCATTATGTATGTGTATATGTAATATTCATAATTTTCTTGTGTTTTTAAATTCAGTTTTGGTTTTATGTAATTTGAATACCAAAATTCCAACCATTCTCCAAATGGGGTTTTATCATCTTTGCGATGTAAGGATAAATTTTGATATTTTAGTATTTCATCAAGTTTTCTTTCGCACTCTAATTTATCTTTTGATGTTACCCTTTTGGTTATTGGTTTATTTTGTTCATTATATCCTATTACGACTCTGCCTTCCCATCGTCCATCATTCCTTTTGAATAATGAACCTTGTCCAGCTTCTCTTTTTTTCATTTCCTCACCTCTAAAAATCAATCAATTCATCCATTATATTTCCAACTATTTCAGCAGCTTTATTTTGCATATCATCTGTCACATGTGTATATCTGTCTAATGTAAATGATGCTTTTGTATGACCTAACATGCTGGATAATGTTTTAATATCAACACCTTCTTTTACTGCATGTGTCGCAAACGTATGTCTTAAATCATGGAATCTTATATCTTTCAGATTGTTATCCCTTAATATTGATTTGAATTTGCTTGTACACGTGTTTGTACTCAATGGCTGTGTTATATCTGAAAAGCTCGAGAAAATCCATTCTGAATAAGACTTTTTCTCTCGTTCTTCTAACACTTTTAATGTGCTTGGTAATAATTTTATAACTCTTCGACTATTTTCTGTTTTCGTATCACCTACAGTAAAACTTGAATCGTATCCTCGTGATAATGTTCTGTTTATATGTAGTGTTCCGTTTTCTTTATCAAAATCAGTCCATTTTAAAGCACATAATTCGCCTTTTCTTGCACCTGTGGTAATTGCAGTAAAAAAGAACTCATACCAATAATCATTTTCTTGTTCTATTGCTTTAAAGAAGTCATCTAACTCATCTTTGTTAAATACATTCATCTGTGTATTTCGGACTTTTGGTATTGTAGTTCCATCTGTTGGGTTCTTTAAAATGATATGTTGTTTTACAGCGGATTGCAGTATCTCGTGTGTTAACTGATGTAATTTCTTAACGCTCGAATCAGCAACCTGTGTTCCTAAAACATCGGTTTGAGAAGTTCTGCCATTTTCCTTAAAATCGTTATACATAAACTGTATATCAATTGTTTTAAGGTTTACCAACGGAATTTCACCGATGTACTTTTTCATTGCTTGAGCATATGATTTATACATAATAACTGTACTTGGTTTTAATGTTGGTTCTGCATAGTCTAAAAACCATTTGTCAATCCAATCTGAAGTTCTCATAAAACTCTCATTAGTTATTCTGGCTCTACTGTATTCCACAGTTAATTCTCTTATCTTCTGTAAAACTTCACTTTGAGTTTTAGCCGAAACATATTTGAATATAGGCGTTCCATTTTCTTTGTGACCTATTATGATTCGACCTTCCCAACGTCCGTTTTTGTGTTTTCTTAAACATCCATCCCCATTAGCACGTCTTTTCAACTTATCACCTACTTTCTCCAACAACACATTATTCACAAATACTTTTAGAAGTCCAGCAAAACTTTAAGTTTGTGCTGCAATCCAGTTAAAAAGCTGATCTTTTTTTACAAGCATTCTGTTTCCAATAAATATTGTTGGGAAATCATCCTGGTGCATAATGTCGTAACATGTAGTAGTTGATATGCATAATAAAGCTGCCACTCTTTTGGCATCTAAAAATAATGGGATTTCTTCTTCGGTTTTATATACAATAGGATTCTTCATACAACCCACTCTCCTTTGAGTCTATAGTAAATCTGTATGGGGTTAAAAGTTTTCACGATGACCAAGCGACTGATAGCTAATCAGTTCCACGGGAATTCCACCCTCAGCAGGATCTCTGCCAACTGCCCTCATTAGTTGTGACGGTTTTTTCTCGCTCGACTTATGACTGGACAGGAGTATCATTATAACTATTGTCTGTTTTTGCCTTATCGAAAGCTATTCGATATCTATAGCAACTATTTTATCGCTCCCCAACAGAACAAGATGTTGTAATAAAACAACATCTGTTCCATTGGATCTTGGCGTAGTCCTATCGTGGCTCATGCATCTGCAATAACAATAGCAACGTACTTGATGATCTCTATTCAATTGTAGAAATTTTACGAGAGATTTTTATACCCCTCTACTTGACAACGGACATTTTTTTCACGTTTGAGCATAAATTTGTTGATTTGTTTACAAATTGTTTACAATTTGTGCGAGTTTCCCATAATTTTTTCGAGTTTATGCCTTATTTTATCTTGTACTACTTTCACAGTTGAATATGGTAGTTGATAAATTTTAGCATAACGTCTTAAAGATATTCCATTAAGAAAACAATTTACATAAACGGATAGTTCTTTTTGTGTCATCGTTTTCTCTAATAACAAAATATCTTCTTTTAAAGATAAATGATCTTCAAAACAGTATTTATCTGTTAACCATTTATTTTTCACCTCATCATCTCCCTTTATTAAATCCAACGAAAGTATTGATTCACCAGGTTCCAAAACTGTTCTATATAGCCCTTTTTCCTGATTACGCAGAAAACGCATTGTTTCTATGTTCACCTCAACAACTTCATTGGTATTGCGAACTCGCACCCAATACTTTTTCTCGCCAGCAGTTTCTGTTGTCCACAAATCATAATCAAATTCTTTATTTTTATACATAATATAATCTCCTAACATTTTTAATTTTTGATTTAAAAATGTCGAAGATTATGGATATTTAGCTATGTATGGTTGCCAATAAAAAGTCATAAATTCCTTTCTACTTGTTTCCTAAAAACGAAAAGAAGCCTGACGAAATTAATCGTCAGGCTTCTTAACTTGTAAAATAGGAATTTGCTGGCTTCTTTTGTTCTCCAATGGATAACAAATGGGTGAAAAATATATCCCCTTATGGGACATACTTTTCAATTTCTTTTAAAATTTTATTCCAAAACTCATCCTCTACACCGAGATCTTTTGCTTTTTTTATAGCTTCGCATGCTTTTTCGCAATCAGACAAATACATCCGAATATCCGTTGGTATGTGATAATTGCTATTATCAATAATTTGTTTTGTTTTCGCAGAAATATCAAACCATATTCTCTTTGCACTTTCCGAGAGTTCTAATGCATCTGCTAACTCTAATAAAAGTTTATCATTCGGTGGAGCTTTGAAACCATTCTCAATGTTGTATAAATATGTATGTGATATATTCACCATAGAAGCCAGTTCTCGTAAGGTCAAACCTTTTTCTTGCCGTTTTTGTGTTAAATAAATTCCGAAAAGACTTTTATTCAATATCAATCTTTCTTTTGGAGTTTTTAATTTTTCCGGCAATTAGTAAAACCCCTTCTAAAACTATACTTACACAACAGGGAATAAATAACAAATTAAATTTTGCAATAAAGGTAATACTGATAATTGAAAGCATTACCAAAGCAATAATTCTACTGATTTTTTGAAACTCATCTTTTTCTTCTTTTGATAGAGGGTTTTCCTTTGTATCAACAGGAGATAAAATATAAGTAATAGTAAAAAACAAAATAGAAATCAAAAACAAAATGTTTTCAATCTTTAAATATTCAACAGCTTTAATCGATGCTATGCAAATTAAAATTATTATTGTTGTCATAATCTCGCATTTGCCAGATGTTTCTGCATGATAGCCTCCGCAATATTTTCTCAATAGTTGAAAGAATAAGTAAAACAATATACTTTCTATTACGCAATTAAAAATGATTCCGAAAACTATTGTTATCACGCCAAAGATCACAAATGACAAGAACATAAAAAGACCATAGGAGTATATGTCTTCATCACTATTACTTAAATTAAATTTCAAAAGCACCCTCTTGGTAATGCTTTCTGTAATTTTACTTACCATTTGCTTTATTTGATTTTAATTTTGCTGGAACAATTGGTTGGAATAAAGTACCACTTGAAGTAGAATTCGCACTATTCTTTGCAAAGAACTTTAATGTTTTTTCTACAACTTTAGAACTATTTGTATTTCTCATACTAACACTCCTTTCTCAATAACATCAATTGGCCGTTTGACTTGATTATATGATTATTTTTCTCTAAATCAATAGCAAAAACAAAAACGACCTTTTTCACATACAATTTTTGCCTTAAATACAACTATTTTTAAAAAATTAAAAAAATAATGGTATTTTTCAAACTGTTTTGTGAATTTTACTAAAATGGTTGGTTCTTTTATAATCTATATAATGTTATCATTTTATTGGTGATTTAAATGGAAATTAATCTTCGAAAAATTGGCACACGAATTGCTCAAAGACGAAAAGAACTTGGTCTCAACCAAACACAATTAGGCGAAAAAGTGCATTTATCGACTAATCACATTTCAAATATAGAAAATGGTGGTTCATATAGTTTGGATGTATTCCTAAGCATTTGTGATGCACTAGAAATAACTCCCGATTATGTTGTTTTGGGTGCAATACGAAAAGATCGCAAGGGAGACTTTTTAGATATCTTAAAATTATGTGAAGAACATGAAGCAAAAATTCTTATAGATATTACCGAGTCACTTATCAAAAATAGAAAATCCTAAATTTGCAATAAAAATTTTAATATGTTATCATTAAGTCAACGAATTTTTTCGTTGACTTTTTCTTTTGGAGGCCTTTATGAGAATAGCTTATTGTGATGATAATCCCGATTGTTTACATGAAGTTCAAGAACATATAAAATTTTTCAGTATGGATACTGGCATTGAATTTGAAGAACATGCATTTTCCTGTTCTGAAGACTTAATTAACAGTCATTTAATCTTTGATATCGCTATTTTAGATGTTGAAATGGAAGGTATGAATGGATTAAAGTTAGGTGAACACTTAAGAAAAGAAAATCCACATATCATCTTAATTTATTTGACTGCCCATAAAAAATATTTAGACGATGCATTGAACCTTAATGCTGTTCGTTTCTTTGAAAAGCCTATAGAATCTTCTAGGTTTTACAGAGGGTTACATGATGCACTGGAAAGAATCGATAACTCTGTCATTAAATTTGCTCTACGCGATGGTAAATCAACTGATATTGTTAATGCAAAAGATATTATGTATATAGAAATTGAGCGTCGTTATTCTAAAGTTGTTACACTTAACAAAGTTTATCATTCTTTTGAGCATATTTCTTTTTGGAGAGAAAAATTGCAAGGTTCTTGTTTTGCAATTCCACATAGAAGTTACATAGTTAATCTTAATTTCATTTCAACTTACCAAAGAAAAGTATTACTTCTTAACGAAACAATAGAAATCCCCGTTTCCAAAAGTCAACAAACTTCATTTTATCAAAAATTCTGTAGATTTTTGGAGGGTAAATGATGGAAAAAACTATATTTAGCCTTTTTGTATATACCTTCGAGATGCTAATTGCATTTGCTTTTTTCATAAAAAATTATAATATCAAACAAAAGCCACGTTTTATTGCAATATTAGTAGGATTGTTATTATTCTTACCCTGTGCTATTATTTTCACATCTTTTGGAAACGAAATTATAAATTTAACAGTATTCTTTTTAATTAATTTTTTGTTTGCTAAAATATGTTTCGATATAAATTTAAAATCGGCAATAATACAAAGTATCCTTTTAGATGCTATTATGTTTACAACGGAAATACTAACTATATCAATTCACTCTGCAGTTGCAAAAATACCCACTAATTTATATAAAACTAATTTCACTGTTTTTGTTTTAGTAACCGTAATTAGTAAAGTACTATATTTAACCATATCTCAACTATTTTCATTTATTGTTCAAAAACACAATTTAGATTCATTTAAAAACAAGTATTTCATTCCACTCTTTATCTTTCCAGTATTAACTATAGTTACTAGTTCCTTGTTTTTATTTATTGCTTTAGATGTTGATCTTTCTACAGGATATCAAATCACACTTTTTGTTATCAGCATACTTTTCATTTTTTCGTGTATTTTCATGTTTATCTATTATCAAACATTACTGGAAAAAGAAAGTAAAATATCAGAACTTGAGTCTGAACAAAGGATTAATAGTATGAACACTACATACTTAGAAATTCTCGAACATCAAAACGATGAATTTCATATGATGTTTCACGATATGAAAAATCATTATTTAACTTTAAGAAATATGGAAAGTATTGGTGATGTAAAGCAATATATCAATGAACTATATCCTTCGTTAGAAAATAAAAATAAAGTTAAAATTTCCAAAAACAAAATTATCGATATAATATTAAACAAGTATATCGTTGTTTGTAAAAACAATAACATCAAATTTTATTATGAAGTTAAAACTGCTGACTTGAATTATATTAATGATGTTGAATTATCTATTATTCTCAATAATGCTTTAGATAATGCGGTAGAAGCAGCAAAAAATAGTATTGATAAAGAAATCGAAATCTCTATACGTCATATTAACAATATAGACCTTTTGAGCATTATAAACAGTTGTGATATAGCCCCTGTTCATAAAGGTGACATTCTCACCACAACCAAAAAACATTCACAAAATCATGGTTTTGGAAACAAAATAATTGAACGTCATACAAAAGCCAATAATGGTGAATATGAATGGTTCTACGATGAAAAAGAAAAGAAATTCCATCTATCCTTAATGTTTCCGTCAAAATAACTAATCAGGCATTACATTTTTTTGTAATGCCTGATTTTTTTGTCGTTTTCATACCCCATTTTTGCTTTTCGCTTGATTTTCACCTCCCAATATTTAACAATATTATTAGAAAATTATTTGTTCAGGAGGGTTTATCATGGCTAAAATTAAATTCAAAGCATATCATGGTACTGATG
>JAFXCQ010000007.1 GCA_017521425.1 Clostridia bacterium | reverse complement strand
GATTATGGGGCAGGGATTCTTTGTTGCTTTCCTATAGTATCTTTTGTGCTGAGCACGAAATCCGGGGCGGTAAGAATGCCCCGGATTTCTAACGTTTGGTTTTATCTGGCTGACGGTAGAAATCCTGCGCTCTAATCTATGGCGCAAGATTTCGTGCTTCGGGATATGGATGCCGGCGGAATTTTATTATTAAGAACGGGGGAGTTCTTACATAATACGCTGGTGAGAAAGGAATTATATGAATCTGTTTTTAATAGATTTTTTCTGGTATCAATAATTGATAAATATCCGGAAATTTAAAAATCTATCTTCCTGACAGATTTAAATAAATCCTTTCACTCCAGCAAATTGTAATACAAGTTAAATTTATCGAGGTATAATATGAAAGAGTTTAAAATTTTAGAATTCAAAACCAGCAAAGCAAACTTCGAAGATATAGAGAATGTACTTGCAGAAAAATCAAATGAAGGTTGGGAAGTTGTAAGTATGTCTTTTGATATGTCGAAAGATTTGAGAGGCACAATTCTTGTTTTAATTCAAAAACAAGTAAGTTCCTCAATAAAACCACTCGATGAAATATAAAAATTATAAAATGGAGTCTGATATGCCAATAACTTATAAAAGAATGATTTCCGCAACCGATGAAGATATTTCTAAACTTATTTCAATTTTTAAACTACCTGATGTTTCTTGTTATTATAGCATTGATTTAGAAAACTATTTTTCTTATGTCACCAGTAATACAAATGTATTTTTTTACAAAGTATATAACAATAACGAAATAATAGGTGCATTACACCTTGAAATAGATGGAGAAACATTATTTTTGAGTATTGTTGTTTTTCCTAAATTCCAAAACAAAGGGAACGGTTCAAAAATTATCAAAGATGTTCAAAATAATATTTTTAGATTAGAGTACAACAAAATTGAAGTGGCCATTGATAAGGGAAATATTCCTTCTCTTAAATTATTTAAAAAACAAGAATTTGTTCCTGTATCAAAAGATGGCAATCTCCTAAATTACATTTATAAAATGCAATAATCCATAGAAAACCCTTGAAGTAAATAAATACTCCAAGGGGAATTTTTAACCTTTTATATATTCAATTCCTTTAAACACATAAGTAAGAATTGTTTTAAGTGTTTCTATTAACTTTGTAAATGAAAAATCAAGTTCACCTGCTATATTTATGAAACTATCTGCAGAACTGGTTCTTGCGTAACCTTTTATAACACCTTTATTGTCCGGTACATTGTCGTCATTTGCAAAACTGTCAAGAAGTGGTGAAACAAGTGCTAACAAGAAACTCTGTGCGCCGTGAGAAATACCCAAATCAAGTTTTAATTTCTCTGCTAAATCGTCAGGTGGTGTAGCGCCATAAAGAGCGGTAAGAGCAGTTGCTGCACTCATAAGTTCTTCTTCCGTAATCATAGCGAGTTCTGTGTCTAAAATAAGACACATAGTTCTTAAAAGAATCGTAACATCTTTTTCCATTAACGGATAATTCTCTTCACCCGCATAGTGGGCAGCAACAAGTTCTGTTGCAACATCCCATCCGTCAATATAATCGCTGTCAGGAATAATTATACCCTTCTCAAGTGCCATTTCCTGAACACCGCCATCACCATAAAGTGGTGTATTGAGAATATCGTTTAAAGCATCTACTGCTTTTCTTACAAGGTCATAATAAAATGCGCCTTTATCAATGCCTAATTGCTCATCCTGAAAACCTCTTTCAAGACGCCATTCAACACCATTTTTAAGGAATTGTTTTGCATAAGCATTCATCCCTTTATTCATTTCTTCAATATGAGCATCTGTGTAACCTACAACATCATCTTTCAAATTTTCAGTATCAATTTTTTCAATTGTTGCTACATCATAATAAATTGACTCATCTGATAATTCCATTATTCTGTATTGTAACGGATACATAGTAAGAGCAGTTGTAGCAAAGTCTGTAATCTGCTTACCTTTTGTACTTGTAAATGTATTAGCGTCACTACAATGCTCATGCCCTGTAAACACTAACTTAATACCTGCATTTGCAAATTTCTCTGCAACAGAAATGTGGTTTCTTATAATAAAATCTTTGCTTAAAACACTTTGCACCGGCATATGGTCTAAAAGATTGTGGTGCATCATGAGAATCGGGTATTTACTCTCACTTATTGCTTTTTCTGCTTCATTTATAACCCATTCCACTCTGTCTTCTGTCATACCATCACCAGTAGAACGGTTAATATCACAACTATCTGATGCGATAAGGCGGTATTTTTCGTTTAAATCTGCAGTATATGAAAGATTACCTTCCATTGTACTGAGTGCTTCATTAAAACCAAATTCATAATAAATTTCCCTGAAATCTTCGAGGCTTGTTTCACCCTCTTTTTCACCCTTACCGGCATCGTGGTTACCGTTTATAACATAAATCTGTTTTCCTGTTTCCTGTTCAAATTTTCTGAACATTTCTACTATTTCAAGATGTTGTTGTTTAATTGCTCTGCCTTCATTAGAAATGTCACCAGGAATTAAAACAAATTCTATTTTATCATTATCAGCACATTGATTTAAAAATTCAGCAATAATATATCTGCTTTCATTTTCCATAGCGGCTCTGCGGTTTGCGTAACCGAAAATCGGATCTTCTGAAAACCACTCCAAATCCTCCTGCAATTCGTAATGCAAGTCAGATGCTACTGCAAAAGTAGTGTCAACTATAGACCACGCCGCACTTGTCGGTACAACAAAAAGTGTAGCAACAAGCGACAATATAAGAAGCAAAGCAATTATTTTCTTCATTCAGACCACCCTATACAGAATAATTTTATACATAGTTAAAATATATCAAAATTATTATTTATTGTCAATCAATTCCCGATTTTTTCTCGTTTTATTAAGAAATTATTAAGATAAGTTAAGAAACAGTAAACTATATTGAAAAATACTGACTATAATTGTAAAATAACAATATAAAATAATATGCAACAAAATGTAGCATAAAAACATCTTATAAATATATAGACTTTTTCCATTTTGAAAATTAAAATTTAATCATATAAAAAGAAAGTCAGGTGACAAAATGTTAGAGGTTAAGTCTTTAACTAAAAAATTCGGCACATTTACCGCTTTACAGGATATTTCACTTACCGTTGAAGATAGTAGTGTTTATGGTCTTGTAGGCTACAACGGTGCCGGTAAAACGACACTTTTAAAAAATATTGCGGGAATTTACAAGCCCGAAAATGGCGAAGTTTTATTTGACGGTCAAAATATCTTCAACAATGAAATAAAAAAAGAAGAAATTTTCTTTATGCCAGATGACCTTTACTTCGGTGCTTACTCTACTATGAAGAAAATGGCAGATTTTTATAACGGATATTATAAAAGATTCAATTATGATACATTCAAGAAATTAACAGACGCTTTTGGTTTAGACCCAACAAAAAGAATAAACGGATTTTCAAAAGGTATGCAAAGACAGGCAGAAATGGTTTTAGCTCTTTCTACCCACCCGAAGCTTTTACTTCTTGACGAAAGTTTTGACGGAATTGACCCACAGAAAAGAATATTTATGAAAGGTCTTTTAAAAGAAGCTATTAAAGAAAATAATATGTCGGTTATTATTTCTTCACACAACTTACAGGAGCTTGAAAATCTTTGTGACCATATAGGCATTATAAATGGTAAAAAGATTTCTGTTACCGGTGCAGTTTCTGAACTTTCTTATGGTAAAACTAAATTCAGACTTGCCTTTGCAAGAGAGTTCACACTTGAAGAATTCAAAGATATTCCTTGTGAAAATCTTATTAAAGATGGTCAGCTTGCACTCTTTACAGTTAACGGTAACACCGAAGAAATTGAAAAGCAGATTAAAGCATTAAAACCTGATGTTACTGAAAAAATCAACCTTTCTCTTGAAGAAATATTTATGCAGGAAATGAAAGGAGAAGACTATGACTACAAATCAATACTCAACTAATCCTTTTACATACACTTTAAAGTCAGGTTTTAAAGGCTTGCCTATTTTACCCGCTTTAGGAAACCTTGGTATTCTCGGCTTTTTTATGCTTCTTTATACAGCACCTGAACTTTTAAGTAAACAACCCATTTATAATAACGGAGAAGTTTCCGGTTATGTTTCGCCCGCCACAAAATATATTTCACTCTTTTTCGGCGATGAATATATGCTTCTCCCCTGCCTTGTTTTAATTGCACTTTGCGGTCTTGCAATGGCAATTTGCACATTTAATTTTATTACTTCTAAAAAACAGGTAAATGTTTATTATAGTCTTGGTATAACTCGCACAAAGCTCTTTTTAGGTAAATATATTGCGGGTGCAATACTTTTAAGTGCGTCAATATTTTTACCACTCTTTATTATGCTCATAGCAAACCTTGGGGCTTTAGGCTTTTCTTTCGTAATCTTCGAAACATTTTTCTTATATCTTTTCACGTTTTTAGTTGTATCTCTTTCTGCATTTACAATAACAGCAACAATTTTTGCTTGTGTTGGTACAATTTTTGAAGCAGGTATTTTTTCTGCAACAATTCTCTTTTTACCGGATATAATCCTTTACGGAATTCAGACCATTATGTCAAAATTCCTCTATGGTAACCCCTATGGTTCCAATTTCACCCCTGCAAACAATGAAACCTGGGATAAATCTTATATTGCGACTCTTTCAGAGCAATTTGAATATTTAAGCCCTATATTTTTCGGAAAAACAGAACTTGCAAAATTTGCAATAATAGAAAGAGAAACCAATTCAACAGTGCAACAAATAATTGAAAACCCATCTTTTATAAACATTGTTTTATGGGTTATTTTAACCGCAATTGTAGGTTTTATAGGTATTAAAATTTTCAACAAACGAAAAGCAGAAATTGCAGGATTTATAGGCACAAACAGAGTTTTGAACACATTTGTTTCTTTCCTTGCGGGCTTCTTCGTATTTGCTCTCGCTGTTTCTTTTATAGAAGAATTTGTTTTAAGTCTTGTTGTAGGTTTAATAGGATTTGCAATTATTCATTTAGGGCTCGAGCTTGCGGTATTAAGAGACTTAAAGAAATTCGTAAGAGGTCTTTACAAATTACCTATTGGTCTTGTAGCAGTAAGCATTTTTGCAGTTTGTATGAATACAGGTCTTTTCGGATATTCACAAAAAACACCTGATTTTGAAAGAATTAAAAGTGTTTCTGTTTCAATTGTCGGTGACACTGCACAATACGGCTTATTTGGTCAGGATTCTTACCTTTATACAGACCACAACTTATATTATTTAAGCATTCCGAATGTGCTTACAGGAGAAATGACTGCTGAAAATGATATTAAAGCTGTACTTAAAGCACACGAGTTAATTGCAAATTCGGATGATGATGAAAGAACTATAAATAATTCTGTGCAATTCTCTTACACATTAAAGGATGGTTCTACCTTTAAGCGTAATTTCAGAACTACTACACCTGAAGCACGCCGAGCTTTACTTTACATTGAAGAGAGTCAATATTTCAAGGATGCTTTATACAATTTATTTAAAGGCACAATAAAAATGCCTGACGCTAAAACCTCACTTGAATTAACAAGAGAAGAGCAGATTATTTCAAATGCTCAATTTTCTTTAAGAGACTCATCTTCGACAGTAAATATTTACTCTAAATATCTTGATTCTTATGCATTCGTCAATTTAACAGACAAAGACAGAGAAAAGCTTTTAAATGCTCTTTATAATGATTTGAGTAATCGTTCTGTTACAGACAAATATTACCCTGACTCAACACCTGTTGCATTTATGAAATTTGAAAGCGACTGGCATAATGTTTATTGGGAAATTATTGATAACCTGAACGGTTGGGGCAACACAGATGGTGAAGCAACGAAAAAAGAGCCTACAAAGCTCAAAAAGACTGAAATAACTATTAACGATTTTTCTTCGGATAAAGCCACATTTTATGATTCGTGTTATTACACCCCTAACCCATTCTTTGTAATAACACCTGATATGACAGAAACGATTAAAGTTTTAAAGGATTTCAAGCTTTATGATGAGCTTACAAAAACACCTGATTTTGTTTCTGCTAAAATAATTCCTTCTGCTGATTGCTTTGACGAGGCTTTTTCAACAGAATACGGTAGTGATATAAGCGACAACTGTACAGGATATTTTCTTTCAACCTACACCTCAAGCAGTTACACAAGGCTCGATGCTTATGGTAATCCTGTAGAAGATGATTATGCTGATTACAATGAAACAATTGACGAGAAATTTGATGGTTTCGTTACTAACGAAATTAAAGATGTAGAAAAACTTTTAAGATACGCTTACACTGCTTACGAGCAAGATGACACAGACAGCGGTTATTATGTAACCTTCTACACTTCAACCGGCGACACTTCACTCTGCTTTATTCCGGAAAATAAGTTACCACAGGAATTTAAAGTGAAACTTTAAATTCAGGGACTAGGAACTAGAAGCTAGGGACTAGATATAAAAAATTAATGCATTCTATCATTTAAAGTTTTTCGTAAACTAAAAATGAAAGAATGCATTTTCTTTTATAATACCTAATTCCTAGTTCCTGTTTCCTAGTTTCTATCTAACTATCTTCTCACCATCAAACACAATAACACCGTGACCACTACCTGTTTTGCCACCATTTAATACGTGTTGCTTGAAGGCACGACGCATTGATGTATCATCATACCAATGCTTTGGTGATTTGTAACCGGACTTCGCAAAAATTCTCCACGCATCGTTAAATTTATCTTTAGCTTCACTTTTAACAAGCTCGAAATCGTTAATAAATTTTACTGTGTTTGAATTTTCAGGTAAAATTTCTTTGTTACCTTCGTAAAGAAGCCATGAACCGCATTCAAATATCATAAGTCCATCTTCTCTTCTCTGGTCTTTAAAAAATTCATAAGCCTTTTTATAAGCGTCAAAACGAACCTCATCTGTAAGTGGCACACCACTTGATGGAATGTGGAAACCAACAGTTTTGTCGCCTCTTTTAATTTTTATGCCCGCACTTGTTGTAAACTCATCTGCTGCACCAAATGTGGAATTTTCAAACTGGAAACGACCTAATGCAAAACGATTTAATTGATAGAAGCCCGTGTACCAGCTACCAACGAAAATACCATTTACTTCTTTACATTCCACACATTCCTTGAACTTATATTTAATATCCATCATAGAATCCCAGTAAATGCTCTCGTCAATGCCTTTTTCTCTGTAAAGCTCAAGCATCTTTTCACTTGCAACAATAAGCCATACACAAACAAGGCTATACTCTTTAACTCTGTAAAGAAAAGCAAGCTTTTTCATATCGTCACACATATCACCAAAATCGTGTGCTTCCGGAGTTAAGTATTTATCGAGTGATTTCTGGAATTTATCAGAAAAGCCTTTACTCTTTTCAATCTTTAAAGCAATTTTTTCAAAAAGTTCAACCGCATCTTTTGGAAATCCCAATTTTTCTTCAACTAATTTAAAATGTTCGTTTAAATATTTCATAGCCACATATCTCTTTCTTTATAAAATATATACTTATTTTATATGCTTTTAATTAAAAATGCAAGAGGTTATAAAAATAAAAAGCAGAGAAGCTTGCTTCTCTGCTCATTATTTAATAAGTAAAATTATTTTACAGCGTTTTTGAGACCAGCGCCAGCTTTGAATGCAGGAACTTTAGAAGCAGCGATTTTGATTGTTTCGCCTGTTCTTGGGTTACGACCTTCTTTAGCTGCTCTTTCACGAACTTCGAAAGTACCAAAGCCGATAAGCTGAACTTTTTCGCCTTTAACAAGAGCGCCTTCGATTGCACCGAAAACTGCATCTACAGCTGCTGCTGCATCTTTCTTTGTGAGACCTTTAGCTGCTACTGCATTTACTAAATCTGTTTTGTTCATTTTTAAATCCTCCAATTTAAATAATTGATTTTTTTATTACCAAAAGACGAATTTTCATATATCCGCCTTCAATTTGGACAACCTTACTTCTCTAACATTTTAACAGATTCCCAAAGTTTGTCAAGTGTTTCAATAGAAGAAGTTTTCATATCTATGTTTTTCTCTTCTGCTAAATGCTCAACTGCGGTGTATCTTCTCATAAATTTCTTTGTTGCTTTCTCTAATGCACTCTCTGCATTACAGTCGCAAAAACGAGCAACATTAACTACTGAAAAGAGTAAATCACCAAGCTCATCTTCAATTCTGTCTTTATTGTCAGAGTTAAAAACTTCTTTAAGTTCTTCTGTTTCTTCAAGCACCTTCATAAATGCACCAGATGCATCTGGCCAGTCAAAGCCTGCCTTTTTTGCTTTGCTTTGAACCTTTTGTGCCTTCATAAGTGCAGGGAATGTATCCGGAATTGCCGCCATAGCCACACTTTGCGAGGTTTGGCTTTTTGTCTGACGCTTTATAGTATCCCAATTGCTTAAGACTTCTTCTGTACTGTTAACAGTTATATCACCGAAAACGTGTGGGTGACGCTCTATAAGCTTTTTGCAGATACCGTCAGTAACATTGTTTATGTCAAAGTCTTTGTCTTCCTTTGAGATTTGTGCGTGAAACACAACCTGTAAAAGAACATCACCTAACTCTTCTTCTAAAAGAACTTTATTGTCTGTGTCAATAGCCTCTAACACTTCGTAGGTTTCTTCTAAAAAGTCTTCTCTTATTGATTTGTGATTTTGTTCCATATCCCACGGGCAACCACCCGGTGAACGAAGAAGTTTCACAATTTCAACAAGGTCATCAAAAGTATAATTTTCTTTGAATTCAAAATTTACTGACATATTTTTCCGTCCTTATCAAGTAAATATTATTTTACCCTAAAAGTTTATATTTTTCAAGTATTTCTGCGATTTTTTCTCCTTTTGGGAGCATTAAAATATCATCTTTTACAATTGTTTTTGAAACCAATATACAAGTTGCATAAACCACAACCGCAATTATTATTGAAATAACACAACCGAGTGTATCACTGTTCAATCTGCTATCTGTACTACCGAACACAAAATAAGTAGTCACAAGTGCATTAGAGCCCCAAGCAGCGACACCACAAAGAATTGAAGCGATAAGTGGTTTTATTAAAACTGTCTTCCAGTCGAGCTTGATTCCTGTTTCTTTTTTGAGAACTGCGTAATCATAGAAAATGCAGAAAAGATAGAAGCAGCCTGAACTGAAAACTGCACCTAAAATATTTATTTCCGGAATACCGATTAAAATATAGTTGAAAGCGATTTTAAATCCGCAACCGATTGCAAGAGCCTTTGCAGGTACATCTGCTCTACCGATTGCCTGTAGCATATTGGTAAGTGGTGAAGAAAGAGTGTGAATACCCATCATAAGACCATAAAGAGCGAGAATAGGTGCTGCAACAGCAATACCTGACTCATTTTCACTACCCTGATAGAAAACTGTTAAAATAGGCTTTGCAAGGGCAAAGAAGCCTATACCTGCCGGCAAAGCTATAAGCATACTCATTCTGAAAACAGTATTAACTGTATTTTCAACAACCTTGAAATCGCGTTTTGCCATAGCAGATGAAATAACAGGAATAGCACTTACACCCAATGTCATCATAATTGTAGGAACAAGGTTTCTGAAATCGAGTGTAACATCGTAAGCACCATAAAGGAAGGTGTGAATATTTTCTCTTACAATTCCACCAGCGGTTATTGAATCACCATAAATACCCATAATTGTTTCATAGCTTTTTTCAACAACTGTTGAAAGTCTGTTCTGAATCATTACAGTATCAATAACATTAGTAATATTTATAACAACTGAACTTATTGCAGTAGGAACTGCTATTGCGATAATATCCTTTACAGTTGACTTCTTGCTTTGTGGAAGTGGTGAATTTACGAGCATTTCTTTAGTGATACCATCTTTTTTAAATTTATGCCTTAACATTACATAAATCGTACCCGCTACTGTACCTAAAGTAACGCCGAAAACCGCGGCGGCCGCGGCGAGAGCATAAATAATTGCCGCATCTGCTTCAGTTTTAACCTCAAAACCAAATACAGAGCCGGTTGCTTCAATTTGCTTTGTACCATAATCAATAACTACGTAAGCAAGTGAAAGACCAAAAACTAATTTCCCGAGTGACTCAAGCACCTGCGAAATCGCAGTAGGGAACATATTGTTAAGACCCTCGTAATAACCACGATAAGTACTCATAACACAACAGAAAAGCACACAAGGTGCGATACAGTAAATACTGTAAAGTGACATTGGTGATTTTACTGATACAGAATATGGCTCTGCTAAAAATAATAAAACTGCCGTACCTATTACACCCAACGCTAAAAACAACGGGAATGTTACTTTAAACACCTGTTTTACATCACGATATCTGCCGAGAGCAACATTTTTTGAAACTATTGCAGAAACTGCAACAGGAAGCCCCGCCATAGAAATAGCATAAACAGGTGTATAAATATTATAAGCAGAAGCAAAATAGCCACGTCCTAATGAACCTATAATACCTGTAAGTGGAATTTTATAAATCGCACCAATAATTTTAACAAGTGCTGTTGCTACAACAAGAATCATAGCACCGTTAAGCACATTCTGTTTCTCAAATGCTTTATCTTTTGCCAAAATTTGTCACCGCCTTAAAACTTTACAAATTCTCTTAAAAGTGAATTTTCAGGAATATAATTTTTATCAAAATCTGGGAAACGCTCAAGGTTTCTTATAAGCCTTTGCGATTCTTTATAAAATGCAGAATCTTTTTCTACTTCACTTAAAAGTTTGATTGCTGTACCTTTTAAAACACAGGTTTCATAAAGATGAATTGTATTTATTTTAACATCGGCATTGTGTCTGTATGGGAACAAATACGTGTCCTCCCCATAACGAACAGTAACCCACATCTGGAATGTTCTTTCAACAGAATTACCTCTGAAATTGTAATCCCTTACAAGACGTCGGATAAAACGCATATTTCTCTTGTTTAAAACAATTTCTTTATTATTATCATAAATTCTTGAAGAAACATTTATATATATTTTAAAAAGTCTTTCACTTGGTAAATCCTTTGTAATAATAGGATTGAGTGCATGAAGACCTTCAACAATAATAACTTCTCGGTCATTTATTTTAATGTGATTAAACTCTTCTTTTCTTCTACCTGTCAGAAAATCAAATTCAGGAATATCCGCCTCGCCTGTTTCTAAAATCTGCTTCATAACTTCATAAAAGAACGGAATATCGAGTGCGTGAACAGTTTCAAAATCAGGTGTACCATCAGGAAAACGCGGTGCATCGCAATTGTTAAGGTAGAAATCATCAAGAGAAATTGCATAACTGTTTACACCTTTTTTCTTTAATGCTTCTCTTATTTTCTTGGCAGTAGTAGTCTTACCCGCAGAGCTTGGTCCTGCAAGCATAATAATTTCTATTTTACTGTCACTCTCAACTTTTTTTGCAATATTTTCAATTATTCTGTTGTATCTCTCTTCGCATTGTTCCACGAAAAGAGCAGGTTTTTTCGCTTTTTCTACAATATATTCGAGATTGTTATTGATATTGGACATATTACTACACCCCTTACCTTATTTAATAATAGGATATTCCTTGAAAAAAGTATTTATTCTGTCTTTTCTTTCTATAAGCTCATTAAATCTGTCAATATATTCAAATGGGAATTTAAAATTAAAAATTCTCTCTATTTGTCTGCCACAAGGCTCTTTTAATTTTGTAACACTACCAGCACCAGCAGATAAAACTGTCTGGCACTCGCCCATCATATAGACATTGTAGTAGCATTCCTTTTTTTCCTTGCACCAACCGACATTTTCGAGATTCCCTAAAGACTTACTTTGTCTGTACATATAGTAAGGCTTGTAGCCACTTTCAGAAAGCCGCTTATTTGCATACTCCACCATATCGCTTGTTACTGTCGCATCAAGTGACGCTTTTTCATTTTCAGTAACAATTGTAGATGACCTTTTTAGTGACAAGGTATGTACTGTAATATTTTCAGGATTGAGGGAAATTGCTTTTTCAATACTATTTTTAAAGCTTTCAACTGTATCCGTCGGAAGTCCCGCTATTAAATCCATATTTATAGCATCAAAGCCTGTTTCTCTTGCTAAATTATATTTTTCAACAGTATCTTCTGCAGTATGTCTTCTGCCTATTTCGTTCAAAACAGAGTTATTGAAGGTCTGTGGATTTATGCTTATTCTGTTTACATTATGCTTTTTAAGAGTTTCTAACTTTTCCTTTGTAATTGTGTCTGGACGACCTGCTTCAACTGTATATTCTATACACTCTGACAAATCGAAATCGTTTTCTATTTCTGTAAGAATAACATCTAACTGTTCGTGAGTTAAGGTAGTAGGTGTTCCACCACCCCAGTAAACACTTTTTAAATAAAGTCCGTTGTTTTTTGCTATTTTTGCAATTACTTTTAATTCCTCGCAAAGCTTTTCAACATATTGCGGAATTAAATCTCTTGCCTTTTCGTTTGAAATAGAATGAGAAACAAATGAACAATAGCTGCACCTTGTCGGACAATAAGGAATAGAAATATAAAGACTGAACGAGTCGCTATCAGCAGATTTTATAATTTTCTCTTCCATCTTAGCGACATTAAATGCCATCTCCGCCTTGTTTGGTTCAGCAAGGAATTTTTTTATAAAATATTCTTTTGCATTTTCTTCACCGACTTCATCTATAACAGATGCCATAAGTTTCGATGGTCTTACACCTGTTACAATTCCCCAGTTCGGTTTAAAGTCAAATTCTTTTACAAACTGTGTAAGCACCATTCCCGCCAAATATAATTCAGCTTCGTTGTCGGTTATATTAAGATATTGATTTTCACTTTTTTGTGTTTTACCGCCGAATGAAAACTCTGAAACAAGTGTTATTCTTCCATTTTCTTCTATTTTTTCTGTATAAAGATAATCACCCGAAAGTTCTTCTTTTTCTTTTAAAACAAGAATTTTTTGAAAAGGTAAAAATAATCTTATAACATTTTCAATTTCATAATGGTAATTGTGTGATATACAAAATAATTTCATATTCTCTTTTTTCTTAAATACCTGTTTCTTACTCGTTCACTACCAATTGTAGTAGAAATATTATGACCTGTGAAAACTTCGTAATCGTCAGAAAGAAGCATCAATTTTTCGACTGAATCTAAAAGCTCATTTAAGTTCCCACCCCACAAATCAGTTCTTCCGACTGTGAGTTTAAAGAGTGTGTCACCTGAAAAAACAAATTTTTCTTCATCGCATATATAACACACTCCGCCAAGGCTATGCCCCGGTGTTTCGAGAACTCTTAACTTTTTACTGCCTATTTCCAACGTATCATTTTCTTTTACTAAAATATCAGGTTTAAAGCATTCAAAAGATGCACCGAAATAATCCGCGACATTTTTATCAGTATCTTCTGTTAAAACTGCATCTTTTTCTCCGATAACAATTTTTACATCTTTATAAATATCTTTTAATTTTTTTACTCCCGCGATGTGGTCAAAGTGACCGTGAGTACAAAGAATGTATTTTAATTCTTCCATACCCGACTGTTTTATCTCGTTTAATAATTCGTCTGAAAATCCGCCGACATCCAAAACCGCACCGACTTTTGTTTCTTCATCGCAAATTATATAACAATTCGCCTCTACATCGCCTAATGGTAATCTTTTAATATACATAGCTAATCTTTATCCTAACCATAAATCTGTATCGTATGTAATAGTAACCGGACCGTCATTTATTAAACTTACTTTCATATCTGCCCCGAAAACACCTTTTTTAACTGCTTTTATGCCATTTTTTAATAATTCGTTGCAGAAATACTCATAAAGAGCATTTGCCTTTTCTGGTTCTTCGCTATTTATAAATGATGGTCTGTTTCCTTTTTTACAATCAGCACAAAGAGTAAACTGCGAAACAGAAAGAATTTCGCCATCTATATCATTTATAGACAAATTCATTTTTCCGTTTTCATCTTCAAAAACTCTTAAAGAAGCAGTTTTTCTTGCAAGTAATTCTGCTTCCCTTTCTGTGTCACCCTTCATAACACCTAAAAGTAACATATACCCTTTGCCGATAGATGAAACCAATTCACCATCTACTTTTACACTTGCTTCCTGTACACGCTGAATTACCGCTTTCATCAGTTAGTTCTCCTTGTAATATCTATAACACCCTGAACATTTTTAAGTCTTGAAATAAGCACATTAAGAGAATCTGTACTCTTTACTGTTACAGTAATAAATACAGTTCCTCTGCCGCCTTTTTCTCCACGGGTATTTACAGCATTTATCATAATACGCATTTCTGCCAACACATTTGCGATATCTGCCATAATAAATGCAGATGGTTCACATAAAACTGCAATAGTTGCGTTGAATTCCTTCGTCTCTGTCCCTGCACTCCAGGAAGCATCAACCCATCTGTATGGTTCAGGTGCTTTTTCAATATCCTGTGGTACATTCGGACAGTCGCGTTTGTGAATTGAAACACCATGTCCCCTTGTAATAAAACCGATAATTTCATCACCTGGAATAGGTGCGCAACAACGCGAAAGCTTAATAAGGCAATTGTCAATTCCCTCAACAATAACACCCTCGCCCTTTGCTCGTTTTACAGGCTTTGGTTCTTCTACAACCTTAATTTGTTCAGGTTGCTTTTGTGCTGATAATTTGTGATATTCTTCTCTTATATACGGAAGAAGTCTTGAAATAGGAATACCGCCATAACCAATTGCCGCAAAGAAATCCTCTTCAGTATTACAATGCTGTCTTTCCTTAAGCTTTGTGACAATTGTATCAATTTCTTCATCAGTAAAATGCAATTTATTTCTTCTGATTTCTCTTTCAAGCTGCAATTTACCCTCTGCGATATTTTCTTCTCTGCGTTCTTTTTTAAACCACGCACGGATTTTAGTTTTTGCACCACTTGTTTTGACAATAGTGAGCCAGTCTCTGCTTGGGCCTTTACCCGGTTGTGAAGAAGTGAGAACCTCGACAATTTCACCGGTTTTAACTTTATAATCAATAGGCACAATTTTACCATTTACTTTAGCACCGACCATTTTAGCACCAATAGCCGAGTGAATAGCGTAAGCAAAGTCAATAACAGTAGCACCTAAAGGAAGATTTATAACATCACCCTTTGGTGTGAAAACAAATACTTCTTCAGGAACTAAATCACTCTTGATTGTTCTTACAATATCTTTAACATCATCTGCTTCTTTTTGTGCTTCAAGAAGCTGACGAATCCAGGAAAGTCGTTCTTCAAATTTTGCAGTTCCGTTAAGACCTAATTTATATTTCCAGTGTGCCGCGATACCATACTCTGCGGTTTTGTGCATATCCCAGGTTCTTATCTGCACTTCAAATGGAATTGCCGCTTTACCGATAACCGTTGTATGAAGAGACTGATACATATTCGGCTTAGGTGTAGAAATATAATCTTTAAATCTGCCTGGAATAGGGGTAAACATATCGTGTATAATACCAAGGCAGTCGTAACACTGAATTGTATTATCAACAATTATTCTTACTGCGTAAACATCATATATTTCGTTAAATTCCTTGTTTTGCATATACATTTTTCTGTATATACCATGAACACTTTTAATTCTGCCTTCAATAGTAACATCCGGCACAACCTCAGCTACTCTGTCGTGAATCTGCTTTTTTATTGTTTCAAGGAATTCTTTATAAGAACGCCCCTGGCTTGAAAGGTTATCTTCAATTTCTTTATAACCAATCGGATCAAGATAGCTTATCGCTCTGTCTTCAAGCTCCTCCTTCATCGCCCTGATACCTAATCTGTGTGCGATAGGTGCGTAAATTTCAAGTGTTTCTAACGCTTTATCTCTACGCTTTTGTGGCGCGACAAAATTAAGTGTTCTTATATTATGAAGTCTGTCTGCAAGCTTTACGATTATTATTCTTATATCCTGCGACATTGCAAGAAGCATTTTTCTTACATTTTCTGCCTGTTGTTCTTCCTTATCTTTAATATCAAGCGGTACTTTACCGAGTTTTGTAAGACCATCTACAAGATGAGTTATTTCTTCACCAAAAAGCTCATCTACCTGCTCTAAAGTAAGGTCAGTATCTTCAACTGTATCGTGTAATAATGCCGCAACTACGGATGCACAATCCATACCGTAATCAAGAACAATTTTTGCAACGGATACAGGGTGGATTATATAAGGCTCACCAGATGAACGCTTTTGTTCCTTGTGTTTTTCGTTTGCTACCTGAAACGCTTTATCTAACACAATAAGTTCTTCTTCACTGAATTGTGTGCTTGCCTGTTCTCTTAAATCTTCATACATAATTTTTACTGATGTATTATCATCCACACCTGTTTCCTCCTTTCGTAAATCAGTTTTAATTTAATTCAATAAACTCTGATATAAAACAGAATTCTCTAAAACTACCTTTTTTTGCTCCGCAGGTAAAAAGTATTTACCATTCTGGAAATTTATGACCTGTAATTCCAGGAACATATCAAGTACAATTTTTAAAACTGCAAGTTTTTCTTCTTTTAACCCTAATCTGTAGCACAAGATTTCTTCACTTGCCTTAAAGCCATTGTTTGCTCTTAAAAATCTATAAACATTACCACAGAATTCTCTGTCAGGTAAAAGCATTTTCTTTTGTTCTTCTGTTAAAGCCTCGCCTCGTCTGAAACTCTCGTAAAGCATAAGGCTTTTTTGAACTTCATCATCATTCATAGCACTTAATTTAATATCCTTTACCTGTATGCTTACCTTTGTTTCGCCCATATATTCATTTTGTGAAAGTCTTATTGCCAAATCTACAACATCTGAAACACAGAAAGGAAAATCCTCAGGTGCAACAGAAAAGAGCATAACAGGTAAGCTTACACCATTTTTATTTACAGTAAGTCTGATGTGCTTGTTACCGCCAACAGGTTGAATACCTGTAATTTTCATACCAAAAAGACCAAATAATGGTTGCGGATTTTCTGCACCGAATGGCTCTAAAATACTTATTGATGAAAGCAAATCAAGAGAAACTGATGCTGGATTTAATTTACAATCCAATTTAAGCACCGGCAATACCGCTTCTGAATTCTTTGCGTATTCGTTTATGAGTTTTCTGAATTCATCAATATTTTTTGTTTCAACTGTAAGACCTGCCGCCAATTTATGACCGCCGTACTGTACTAAAATATCTTTACAATAGGAAAGTGCATCATAAAGTGAAAAGCCCTCAACACTTCTGCCGCTACCCTTTGCTATATCACCCGATTTTGAAATAACAATACACGGTTTGCCATATTTTTCGCAAAGACGAGACGCAACAATACCAATTACGCCCTGATGCCAATCTTCGCCACCTACAACAATAACTCTTGAAAATTTTATTTCAGGATGGTCTTCAATATACTTTTCAGCAAATTCTGTAATACCGCTTTCTGTTGACTGTCTTTCTGTATTTGCTTCACCAATTTCATTTGCTAAAAGAGCCGCCTCGTCCATTTCATCTGTAAGTAAAAGCTTAATTGCTCTGTTTGCGGAGCCCATTCGCCCTGCGGCATTTATTCTTGGTGCAATCCTGAACGCAGCACTCATCGAGGTCATATTTTTATTTGTGCCAGACTCATCTATAAGTGCCTTAAGACCTTTTCTTAATGTTCCGCTCTGATAAGCATCATTAAGCACCGAAAGACCACTTCTTACCAATATTCTGTTTTCGCCCTTTAATGCCACAATATCAGCAATTGTTCCTATTGCTAAAATATCACCATACTCATCAAGCAAATCATAATCATCACAATCTGCCAAAGCAGAAATGAGTTTAAAGGCAACACCTACACCCGCCCATTCACGAAATTCTAAATCACAATCTTTTCTGTGTGGGTCAACTACCGCAACTGCGTCCGGTAAAACCTCACCAACCTGATGATGGTCAGTTACAACAACATCTATTGATAATTCCTTTGCTTTTTCAATTTCTTCAATAGCAGAAATACCATTATCGACAGTAATAATAAGTGATGTGCCTCGTTCTTTTAAGCTTTCAATAGCATCAATATTCATACCATATCCCTCACCAGCACGGTCAGGAATATAGTAATCTACATTAGCACCATTTTTAGAAAGATATGAGTAAAGCAATGCCGTTGATGTAACACCGTCAGCATCGTAATCACCGAAAACCGTAATTTTTTCACCATTCTCCACAGCAGACTTGATTCTTTCACAAGCCTTTTCCATATCAGGAAGTGAAAACGGGTCTATTATGTCGGTATCATATAAAAAGCTTTCAACTAAAAATTCATCTGTCAGACCACGCGCAACTAATAAATAAGCTGCAAAAGGGTCAACACCACAGTTTTCTGCAATCTCTGCAGCAATATCTCTGTTACCCTCGCTGACAATCCATTTTTTTCGATTCAAAATATCACCTATCTAATATAACATCAGGATATAAAATTACATTTTATTATAACATAAATACGCTTTAAATGTAAAGAGTTTAGAATGAGAAAACCGATAGCAATTTAAAAACTGCTATCGGTCTGTAATTTTATTTTGCACTGTAATACACACTACCGTTTTGCATTGTAACACCCTTTGCATCCATCAGCTCTGTAACAGTTACTATCTGGTATCCATTTTTTATAAGCCAAGGAACTATTGTTTCTGTAGCACTTGCGGTTGAATCATATAAATCGTGCATCAAAACTATTGAGCCATCACGGACATTGTTTTTAATATTAGAAACAATTTTAGAGGCATTTCTGTTTTCCCAGTCGCGTGTATCTACTGACCACATAATAATAGGTGCCCCTACATTATTTTTAACTGTACTGTTATTGAATGAGCCACCTGGTGGACGCATTATAACAGGTCTTTCACCTATAACGCTTTCTACTTTTGAGGAGGTCTGATTAAGTTCCCCCAAAACTCCACTTGCTGAAAGCGAAGTCAATGTTTTGTGGTTATAGGTGTGGTTGCCTATTTCACAGTTAAGCTTATAAGCTCTCTCAATCTGTGATTTGTAACTGCCGACTCTTGAGCCAACAACAAAAAATGTTGCTCTTGAATTATATTTTTCAAGTGTATTTAAAATTCTTGTTGTTGCACTGTTTGACGGGCCATCATCATAAGTCAGGGCTACCATAGGCTTTGTTAAATCTAAAACTCTTGCACATTTCACGTTTGAATTACCACTTACAATTCCATAATAAGATGTCGCTCTTATAATATACGAATACCCTTTTCCTACCTTTATATCAGTATCAGTATATGAAAGTGTATTTGCATCCACTGTCCTTATTACCTTGTATTTTGCGTTATCCTCTTTTCTGTAGATTGTGTAGGTTTGTGCACCGCCGACACTATTCCACTCGACAACAATTTTCTGACTTTTGAAGCATCTTGCAGAGGTTACCTTTGGTGAAGCAAAGTACATTCCGTCAATACCCTTAGCAACGTAAGTACTCTTTGAATTTTTATACCACGCAATTACTGTATAATTATAATTTACACCCGAAACAACATTTTTGTCGGTAAATGAAAGCGTTGCTCCATTTTTTGTAGCGCCTACTCTTCGCCATTCGCTGTCATTTATTCTTCTGTAAATAGTATAATAATCCGCTTTTGCGACCTTGCTCCACGAAACCTTTAAGCCGCCCGATGTTGCAGTAACATTATTAAGTCTTGGGTAATCTACTCTGTAGGTAGTTGCAATTTTTGTGTATGCACTTAAATTCTTACCCGAAACAGCCTTTACGGTATAATCATATTTTGAGCCGAATTTAACATTCTTGTCTGTGAAATTAAATGTATTAGCAGAAACATCGCCTAATCTTACCCAAGCACTACCATTTTCTTTGCGATAAACTCTGTATTTTTTCGCACCAACGACTTTTTCCCAATAAACCTTTATGCCCTGAGTTGAGTTCTTTGCATCGGTTACATTTGGTGATTTCAAGAAAACAATATTTTTATCTGCTTCAAAACCACTTTTAAAATTACCTTCTACCGCTATTACACAATAATATGAGTTCTGATTGTTTTTTATTGTGGTATCTGTATATGATAAAACATCTGATTTGACATTTTTTATTTTTGTCCAGTTTTTTTCTGTTGATAACTTTTTATAAACTCTGTAAACGGTTGCTTTCGGATTTTTGCTCCACGAAATTTTAACACCGTTTTTCGCGTTTGAAAGTGTTACAATCGGTGCTGAAACATAATGGACACTAACACCTGTTTTATTGTAACCGCTATACTCATTACCATAAACAGATTTTACCGTGTATGTATAATCCGTACCATTCACAGCAGTTTTATCAATATAGTTCTTTGTTCTTTCGCCACTAATATATGCAAGCTTTTTCCAACCACTTTTCTTTGTTTTTCTGTAAACATTGTAGCCCGCAGAGTTTTCTGTAGCATTCCATTTTACAGTAACACCATTCGCAGAATTTTTTGCAGAAACAAGCTCGGGAGTAGTTAACTTAACTCTGAATGTAAAACCATTTTTTTCTGCATATTTCTGTGCTTCGGAGTTACCTCTGCCCCATATAACAAAATTTTCTTTTTTTACCTTTTCGCCGTTTTCATTCAATATGTAACCAAGTGAAAATTCGCCTATATTCACAACTGTTTTAGGCACAACAACCTCTGTTACCTCATTGCACTTTAAAAAAGCATTTTCTTTAATTCCTGTTACCATAATTCCATCGTAATTTTCAGGAATAACAACCTTACCAGTTGCAGTCTCATCATAGGTTTTAAGTGAGCATATCACTTTATTTTCGTGAATTTCAAAAATTGTTTCCTGTGTGGAATTTGCAAATGCCAGCACACTTGTGCCTACAAGAATAACACACAAGAATATAACACTCGTTATTATAATTATTTTCTTTTTCATTTTACATCTTCTCTTTCTACATAACGATTAACACGTTCCGACTTTTTTCGACATTATATATTATATACTACTATCTCTCACATTTCAATGAAATTAACAATATTGTAAAATTTTAATTTATTTTTAGTTTTAATTGTAAAAGTATAATATTTGTGATAAAATACTATAAATAACTTAAATTCTTTAAAACTTGAATTCGGGTGAAAATTATGACAAAAACAATTATGAAAAAATATGCACACCTTATAGCAAGAGTTGGTGCAAATATAAAAAAAGGTCAACCTGTAAGAATCATTGCAGAAGCAGACCAGTTTGAGTTCGTTAATTTGCTTGTTACAGAGTGCTATAAGTTAGGTGCTTCAAGAGTTGATATTGACTGGACTTATCAACCAATAACAAAAACAGATTACAAATACAGAAGTTTAAAATCTCTTTCAGAAGTTCCTTTATGGAAAGAAGAAAAGTTAAAACTTATGGTAGAAGAAATCCCTTGCAGAATTTACATTGAAAGCGAAGACCCTGACGGACTTAAAGGTGTTAACCGCGAAAAAATGCAAAAATCACAAATGGCAAGATATAAGGTAACTAAAAAATACAGCGATGCACTTGAAAACAAAGACCAATGGACTATTGCGGCAGTACCGTCTTACGCCTGGGCTAAAAAAGTGTTTCCGAATGAAACAAAAAGAAATGCTTACAACAAACTCTGGGATGCTATTTTAGAAACTGTTTATGTTACAAAAGATAACGACCCCGTAAAAGAATGGGACAACCACAATAAAAACTTAAAAAAGCGCACAAAATGGCTTAATGAAAAAAATTTCGATTATTTAGAATATAAAAGTTCAAATGGTACAAATTTCAGAGCAGATTTAATTCCCGAAGCACATTGGTGCGGTGGTGGTGAAGAAACTCTTTCAGGTAATTTCTTTAACCCTAATTTACCGACACAAGAAGTTTTTACCTCCCCTAAAAAAGGTTTTGCAGAAGGTACTCTTGTATCTACAAAACCACTTTCATATCAAGGACAGTTAATAGAAGATTTTAAAATCACTTTTAAAGATGGTAAAGCGGTTTCGTGGGATGCAAAAGAAAATAAAGATTTATTGGACAAAATGCTTTCTATGGACGAAGGTGCTCCGTACTTAGGCGAATTAGCACTTATTCCGCAGGATAGCCCTATAGCAAATACAGGCATTCTTTTCTACAATACACTTTTTGACGAAAACGCAAGCTGCCATGTTGCTTTAGGTCGTGGCTTCTGTGATACTATTGATGATTTTCAAAACAAAACTCTCGAAGAATGTCAGGCTCTCGGAGTAAACGACAGTATGATTCACGTTGACTTTATGATTGGTGCTGATGATCTCACCATTACAGGTTACAAAGATGGTAAAGCATACCCGATATTTGTAAACGGAAATTGGGCATTTTAATAAAAATAAACTAAAAATACAGGTGATATATTATGGCAATGGGTAAACCAAATAAATGGAAAACAGACAATTTTTTAAGAGCAGAACAAGAACCGTTAAAGTTCTCAGATGATGGTAAATTCAGAATTTTACATCTTACAGATATTCACGAGGTTATGCCAGAAATGGATGACGATGACAACAGAGAAATTCCTGAAAACAAAGACAAGGAAACTCTTAATGTTATTGAAAAATGTATTGAAGAGGCAAAACCTGATTTAGTCGTTTTCGGTGGTGACAATATCAGCGGTTACTGGGAAGAATTCAATTATGATTTAATCCACAAAACAATCACAAAAATTGTTGAACCTATAAAGAGAAGAAACATTCCTTTGGCACTCGTTTTTGGTAATCACGATGGCGAAGTTGGTTTTTATACCGATATTCAGATGATCATGTACAGCGACTATGACAACTGTCGCTCTACTCTTAATGACGCAGATGTTTTTGGTTGTGGTAACTGCAACCTTACTATAAAAAGCTCTGATGGCAAAAGAAACGCTTTCTCAATATGGCTTATGGACTCAAATGATTATATGAGCGATGATGAGGGTGATTCAGGTTATGCTTATGTTCATAAAGACCAGATTGACTGGTACGAAAAAAGAAGTAGAGAATTAGCTGATGAAAACGGCGGTAAACCCGTACCTGCAATTCTCTTTCAACATATTCCTGTTCAACAAGAAATTCACGAGTTACAGGAAGTTGCCGGAGAAGGTGAAAATGTTGTTGAAAAAGATGGCAAATACTACTCATTCGGTGAAAAACTTATTTCAGGAAGACTTCGTGAATACCCTTGCCCACCATTTATGAAGCAAGACCACACTGCACAGTTTAAAAGCTGGAAAAAGATGGGTGATATTAAAGCTGCTTTCTTCGGTCACGACCATGTAAACGATTTCCATATTAAGGTTGATGGTATAAGCCTTTATCAGACAATCGGATGCGGTTACTTCACTTATGGCAGAGAACACGGTGGCAGACTTATTGTTCTTGATGAAAATAATCCTGAAAATATTGAAACAAAAACTATTGAGGTAGAAAGAATCACTACAACAGAATTCGGCAAAAATCGTGATAACGACCTTGAAGTAATTTTAAATGAATACGACGAGCTTTTAAATAAAAATCAGGTAAAAGAAGCTGGTGAATATTTAGAAGAACAAATTTTAAAAGCAAAAGAACGAGCAGATGCTTTTACAGAAATGACTCTACATAACGAGGTTGTTTCATTCCACAGAAGAACCGGTGAACAGAAAAAGGCTGTGGGTGCTATAAATGAAATTTTAGAGTTGCTCGAAAAATTCAGTCTTGAAAATTCAGTTTTAGGTGCAAATATGTATCTTAACTGTGCTACAACTCTTAATTTCTTCCACCGAACTGCAGACTCTTTACCACTTTTTGTAAGAGCATTCGAAGCGTATATAAATACAATTCCACAAAACGACTATCGTTTTGCAGGCTTTTACAACAACTATGCTTTGGCTCTATACGAAAGTGAAAACTATGACGAGGCTTTAAGATATTTCAGAAAAGCATTGAATATTCTTTCACTTTATAAGGGCAACGATTCAGAAATTGCAGTTATTTTCTGTAATTTGTCACATCTTTTCGAGAAAACAAGTGATGAAGAAATGATAAACAATTGCCTTAATTCTGCATTCTTTGCTTTAAAAGATTATGACGGTGAAATCAATAATAATTTTATTTTACATTGTCAGAAATGTAATGAAGCCTTCAAGCACTTCAAAAAAGATGATTTTGTAAAGGAAATCGAAGCAAAACTCACAAAATAATCTTGTAGTTATATTGACATTGATTTGTATTTTAGATAAAATATTCTAATAAATAAAATTCGGGTGATTTTATGGGAAACATTGCAATTTATGGTGGTTCTTTTGACCCTCCTCATAAAGGTCATTTACTCTTAGCTCAGAACTTAGCGAAAGAGTGTAATGCCGACAAAGTTCTGATTATTCCTGCCTATTCATCCCCTTTTAAAGATGGTACTGTGGCAGAGGGTACTGACAGGCTTGCTATGTGCAAACACACCTTTACTGACCCGATATTTGAAATTTCTGCTATTGAACTTAATCGTGAAGAAAAAAGTTACACTGTAGACACCATAAAAGATTTAAAAAAGTATTACCCTAATGACAATTTATTTTTGTTTATGGGTGACGATATGTTCCTGTCGCTTGCAAACTGGTACAAGTACAAAGAACTTCTTTCACTCTGTACAATAGTTACCGCCGCAAGAACTGAAGATTTAAAGCACTTAGCAGAAATGAAAACCTACGCTATTACAAAGCTCAAATTACACGATGGTGATTATATAATTTCAAAAGAAAAGCCACTTGAAGTAAGTTCTACGCTTTTGAGAACAATGCTTAAAAATAGATTAGACACAAGTAAATACCTTACTTATGATACTATAAGTTATATCAAAAAAAGGGGGCTTTATTTATGAAAACTAATTCAGAGTGCATTGAAATTATTAGAGGTAGACTCACAGAGCAACGATTTATTCATTCACTCAATGTTGCAGACTGTGCAAAAGAGCTTGCAATAAAATTTGGTGCAGACCCTGAAAAAGCATACACCGCAGGGCTTATTCACGATTCCTGCAAAAATCTTGAAACGAGTGTTCAACTTCAGTATCTGTTAGAAAACAAAGTTGAGCTTTCAGAATACGAATTAGCGGCGCCTAAGCTTTTCCACGCTATTTGCGGTGCTGTTTTTGCAGAAAAAGAGTTAGGTTGCACTGACGAAGAAATTTTAACCGCTGTACGTTACCACACTACTGGCAGAAGTAATATGACTCTTTTAGAAAAAGTTATATTTATTGCTGATTTTATAGGCAAAGAGCGTAATTATGATGGTGTTGAGATTATGAGGGAAAAGGCATTCCGCTCACTCGATGAAGCAATCGTTGAAGGCTTAAGTTTTACAATAATTGACTTAATTAAAAAAGAGCGATTGGTTCATCCTGATACTATGGGGGCATATAATGCTGCCTTAGTTAATATGAAAAAAGAAAAAGGAGAGAATTTAATATGAGTTTAGAATTAACTAAAAAAATTGTTAAGGTTCTCGATGATAAATTAGCAAGGGATATTGAAGTTATAAAAACAGAAGAAGTAACAATTGTTGCAGATTATTTTGTTATTGCTACTGCTAACTCAAACACTCACGTCAGAGCGTTAGCAGATGAAATAGAATATCAATTAGAACAAGAAGACATCCGCCCTGACCATATTGAGGGCAGAGCAACCGGCTGGGTACTTATGCAATATGGCGGTGTTGTTGTTCACATCTTCCTTGAAGATTCAAGACAATATTATAATCTTGAAAGACTCTGGGATGATGCATCTAAAATAGACATTTCTCAATTTATTGATTGATTTGTATAAGAAGAAAGGAAATGATTAAAATGAAGTACGATTTTTCCGCTGTTGAACAAAAATGGCAGAAAAAATGGGAAGAAGCAGGTGTTTTCCACGCAGAAGACGGAAGCGAGAAACCTAAATTTTATGCACTTGTAGAATTCCCTTACCCAAGTGGTGCAGGTATGCACGTTGGTCATATCAAAGCATACTCAGGTCTTGAAGTAGTTTCAAGAAAAAGAAGAATGCAGGGTTACAATGTTTTATTCCCTATCGGTTTCGATGCTTATGGTCTTCCTACTGAAAACTATGCTATTAAAACAGGTATTCACCCAAGAAAAGTTACAGATATGAACATTGAGAAATTCTCAAGTCAGTTAAAAAGAGTTGGTTTCTCATTTGACTGGAACAGAGTTGTTGACACTACACAAGAAGATTACTACAAATGGACTCAATGGATTTTCTTAAAAATGTTTGAAAAGGGTCTTGTTTTCCGTGATAAAACTCTCGTTAACTACTGCCCTTCTTGTAAAGTTGTTCTTTCAAACGAAGACTCTCAGGGTGGTAAGTGCGACATTTGTCACAGCGACATTGTTCAGAAATCCAAAGATGTATGGTATTTAAGAATAACAGAATATGCAGACAAACTTTTAGAAGGTCTTGAAAATGTAGATTATCTTCCAAACATCAAACTTCAACAAGTAAACTGGATTGGTAAATCAACAGGTGCTTTTGTTAATTTCTCAATTAAAGATACTGATGAAAAATTAGAAATTTACACAACACGTCCCGACACATTGTTCGGTGTTACATTTATGGTTATGGCACCGGAACATCCTCTTATTGATAAGTATGCTTCTAAAATTGGCAATATGGACGAAGTTGTTGCTTACAGAGCAGAATGTGCAAAGAAAACAGAGTTTGAAAGAACTCAACTTGTTAAAGATAAAACCGGTGTTCGTCTTTCAGGCTTTTCTGCAATCAACCCTGTAAACGGCAAAGAAATTCCGATTTACATATCTGACTATGTTATGATGGGTTACGGTACAGGTGCTATTATGGCAGTGCCTGCACACGATGAACGTGACTATGACTTTGCTAAAAAATTCGGCATCGATATTATTGAAGTTATAAAGGGCGGAGATATTTCTGAAGCTGCTTACACAGGTGACGGAGATATGGTAAACTCTGAATTCCTTAACGGCTTTACTAATAAAAAAGATTCAATCCAGAAAATGCTTGAATTTTTAGAAGAGAAAGGCATTGGTAAAAAAGGTGTTCAGTACAAAATGAAGGACTGGGCATTTAACAGACAAAGATACTGGGGCGAACCAATCCCGATTGTTCATTGCGAAAAATGCGGTATTGTTCCTGTACCTTACGAAGAGTTACCATTAAGATTACCTGAAATTGATAACTTCCAGCCAGGTTCTGACGGTGAAAGCCCACTTGCAGAGATTGAAGAATTTGTTAACTGCACTTGTCCGAAATGTGGTGGCAAAGCAAAAAGAGAAACTGACACAATGCCACAATGGGCAGGTTCTTCATGGTATTTCTTAAGATACATCGACCCTAAAAATACAGAAGCACTTGCAAGTGAAGACAAACTTAAATACTGGGGTCAGGTTGACTGGTACAACGGCGGTATGGAACACGTTACCCGTCACTTAATCTACTCTCGTTTCTGGCACAAATTCCTTTATGATTTAGGCGTTGTTCCAAATTCTGAACCATACGCAAAGAGAACTGCTCAAGGTCTCATTTTAGGTCCTGATGGTGAAAAAATGAGTAAATCTAAAGGTAATGTTGTTGACCCTAACGAAGTTGTTGACCAGTTCGGTGCAGACGTTCTTCGTTCTTATGTACTCTTTATGGGTGACTATGAAAAAGCAGCACCTTGGTCTGAAGCAAGTGTTAAAGGCTGTAAGCGTTTCATTGACAGAATCTGGAATCTCCAGGAAATTGTTACTGATGGTGATGATTACTCAAAAGAGTTAGAGGTATCATTCCACAAGACAATTAAAAAGGTGTCTGATGACATTGAAAATATGAAGTACAACACAGCAATTGCTTCACTTATGGCACTCCTTAACGAAATTTACGAAAAAGGTGCTATTACAAAGGGTGAACTCAAAACATTCCTTACATTAGTTAATCCATTTGCACCACACGTTTCAGAAGAACTTTGGGAAGTTATGGGCTTCGGTGGAATGTTAGCAGTTGCTCCGTGGGTTTCTTACGACGAAGCAAAAACAGTTGACTCAACTATTGAAGTTCCTGTTCAGATTTGCGGTAAACTCCGTGCAACAGTTACTATTGCAAAAGATGCTGACTCAGCTACTGCAATTGCTGCTGCAAAGGCAGATGAAAAAGTTCAGGAAATGTTAGAAGGAAAACAGATTATTAAAGAAATCTACGTTCCGGGTAAGATTATAAATATTGTTGCGAAATAAAAAAAGGCAGTCGCAAGACTGCTTTTTTTATTTCAGGGAACAGGAACCAGATATCAGGAATCAGGGCTTCGCTGACAATAAAAAGTTCTATCATTTTCGGTTTGTGAAAGTGATAGAACTTTTTCTTATTTTTAACTATCCAACACACCACAAATGAACGGATGAACTCACCCCCATTCATCGTAGGGGCTTTAGCTTGGTTGCCCGCAGTAGTGTGTGATTTTTGTTGTGAAAATATGTTTGTCGAGTGTAGTAATTTTTATTACCGCGAAGCTCGACCTCGTTTTTTTGAAGTTAGAGCTTCGCAATATTTAATTTTTTACTCTCGATTGGTTGATTTTAAAATTTAATTTACTCCACTACTCGCGGGCGACCACAGGTCAGCCCCTTTTTTTATTTCAGCAATTAGGAAATAGGAAACAGGAATCAGATATAACTAAACTGCTTTCTTTTGTTAAGTTTACTATAAGTCTTAAGTGAAGTAGTAATTTTTAATATCTTATATATCACCTTTTAAAACTCTATCAAAAGTTATTTTTTCGCCATTTGCATCTTTTAATCCATCGGGATTAAAAATTTCGAACAACAACCACTCTCTTGCAAAATCCTCTGCTGTCGGTATTACACCATCGGGGAAAGTTTCATCCCACAAATCCTTTAATTGCTGATTATCTGAATTTTGTATCCTGAACATTATAATTTTTGCCAAATTGCGATAATCTTTTTTTACTTGTTCTATACTCACATTTCGTTTTTTTGCTTCATCTTCAAATAAATTTGGTACATCTTTCATTGATTTAGCCCTCATTTTATTGTATGGGGGTTATATCCCCTTAATAATTAAGATTATAACCCCCATAATAAATGGTGTCAAGGGGGTTTTTAGATGATAGTGTTTGACAAACTTTGGGAAACAATGAAAGAAAAAGGTGTTTCCACATATTTATTACGAGAAAAATGCGGTATTGACAGTAAAACCATTCGCAGACTTAAAGCCAATGAGAACATTGAAACAAAAACTTTAAATAAAATCTGTGAAGCATTAGATTGTAATCTTCAAGACATTGCAGAATACAAAAAATAATATTTAAAACCACCGACAAATTGCAAAAACAATTTATCGGTGGTTATTTTATATATTTTCCTTTTATTCACATTTAATTATAATCAAGGCGAAGCCTTCCTGAATTTTGCATTTATTTCCCCAATTCTACTGTTCTCTCATAAGAACGACTTACTGCATTTATAATATCTGCTCTGAAAGATGCGTTTTCGAGTGATAATACACCCTCGATTGTGCTTCCTGCAGGGCTACAAACTGCATCTTTTAATTTACCCGGATGCTCGTTTGTTTCCGCTACCATTTTTGCAGCACCAAAAACTGTTTCTGCCGCGTAAAGCAAAGCCTTATCTCTTGGAAGACCACATCTTACGCCACCGTCTGCCAAAGCATCTATAAACATAAATACAAATGCAGGGCCACAACCTGAAATAGCACTTGCGGCATCAATTTTTGCTTCGTCTATTTTGTCAAGCATACCTGCCTTTTTAAGAATTTCAGTAAATTCGTTATAATCCTCGTCAGTAACAAATTTATTACCTGTGTAAAGAATCATACCAGCACCACAAGATGCAGGAATATTAGGCATAATTCTTATAATCGGGTAATTACCGCCACACATATCTTTTAAATCCAAAAGATTGATGCCCGCCGCCATAGAAACTATTACAAAACGGTCAGTTCTGCTTTTAAAAATGCCTTCTAATTCATAGCAGACACTTCTTAAAACTTGTGGCTTTACACCTAAAAATATATAATCACAAGTTTTTGCAACTTCTTCTGCAGAAGCAATATTAACATTATTTTTAGTTGCAAAATCTGTTGCCTTATTGAAATCTGCATCTGAAACACAGATATATTGAGCACCAACAGACTTTGTTGCTGCAAGTGCTAACGCACCGCCCATATTACCGCAACCGATAAAACCAATTTTCTTTTCCATAATATCACTCCTATCTTATTTGTCCGTCACCTTTAATTATATATTTATATGTTGTTAATTCTTCTAAACCCATAGGTCCTCTTGCGTGGAGTTTCTGCGTTGAAATACCCATTTCGCAACCAAGTCCGAATTCACCGCCATCTGTGAAACGGGTTGAAACATTCACATAAACAGAAGAAGAATCAACACCTTTTACAAATATTTCGGCATTTTCTTTATTTTCAGTAACAATTGCTTCGCTGTGCATTGTTGAATGAAGTGAAATATGCTCTACCGCTTCGTTTACATCTTTCACAATTTTTACTGCTAATATATAATCTAAAAATTCTGTATCAAAATCTGTTTCACTTGCACTTTTACCTTCAATAATTTTCTTTGCGTTTTCACAAAGACGAAGTTCAACCTTGTTTTCGTTTCTGTTATCAACAAGTCTTTCTTTTACGAGTGGTAAAAAGTCTTTTGCTATTTTTTCGTTTACAAGTAAAACTTCCATAGCATTACAAACAGATGGTCTGCTTGTTTTTGCGTTTTCTATTATATTAAGTGCTTTATTAAAATCTGCCGCTTCATCAACATAAACGTGACAGATACCTGTACCTGTCTGAATACACGGAACTTTTGCATTTTCCGTAACCGCTTTTATAAGCCCTGCACCACCACGTGGAATAAGTAAATCTACAAATCCGACAGCATTCATAAGCTCGTTTGCACTTTCTCTTGTAGTGTCCTGTACAAGATTTATGAATGTTTCAGGAAGATTTAATTTATTTAAACCTTTACGCATCGCATTAACTATTGCATTAGCAGAACTGAAAGCTTCTTTACCACCACGAAGCACACATACATTACCGCTTTTTAAAGCGAGTGCCGCTGCATCAGAAGTAACATTTGGTCTGCTTTCATAAATAATTGCAGTAACACCCATTGGTACTGTAGTTTTTTCTATAACAATTCCGTTAGGTCTTTCTACTCTGTTTAAAACCTTGCCAACGGGGTCAGGTAAAGCGGCAACTTCTTTAATTCCGTTTGCCATACCTTCAATTCGCTCTTTTGTAAGCGCTAATCTGTCAAGCATAACATCAGAAATTGTACCTTTTGCCTTTTCTAAATCGCTTTTATTTGCAGTTAAAATTGCATCGCTATTTTCAATTAAAGCATCTGCCATAGCAAGAAGTGCTTTGTTTTTTTCTTCTGTATTAAGCGACGCAAGGCGGGTCTTAACTTTTTTAGCTTCAATTAAAATTTCTTTTGTAGTTATCATTTTTCGCACCTGATCAAATTTTATTTGCAATAAATTTTGTACCGATTTTTTCGCCATCAACAATATCATAAAGTACACTCGGATTTGAACCGTTTGCAATTACCATATCAGTACCTTTGCTCATACAGAGCTTTGCGGCATTTAATTTTGTAACCATTCCGCCGGTACCTAAAGACGAACCTTTGCCACCACCGAGGGATTCTATTTCAGGAGTGATTTTTTCTACTACTGAAATAAGTTCTGCATTTTCACTTTTGTGTGGGTCTGCAGTATAAAGTCCATCAATATCTGAAAGAAGAACCAATAAATCTGCTTTCATACTTACAGCAACAATTGCTCCTAAAGTATCGTTATCACCAACCGCAATTTCGTGTGTTGATACTGTATCATTTTCATTTATAATCGGCAACACATTAAGTTCTAAAAGTCTGTTCATTGTATTCTGAATGTTGTGGTAGCGCTCATTGTCTTCTAAATCAAGACCTGTAAGAAGAATTTGTGCTACTGTGTGATTGTATTCAGAAAAAAGTTTGTCGTAAGTGTACATAAGTTCACACTGACCAACTGCTGCCGCCGCTTGTTTTGTAGGCATATCCTGTGGTTTTTCTTTCAAAGAAAGTTTACCAACACCCATTCCTATAGCACCTGAAGAAACAAGTATTATTTCGTGACCCGCATTTTTAAGGTCGCTCATAACTTTACAAAGTTCTTCTACATGGCGGATATTTATATTACCTGTACTATGTGCTAAAGTCGAAGTACCAACTTTTATTACTATTCTCATTCTTCGTTTGCCCCATCCTCTGTACCCGTTCCGGTACGTTCTTTTAATTTTCCTGCTCTTGCGACTGCTAAGTCTTCCATCATCTGTTCACGGACTTTACCGTTTACATTAAAGAACATAAGTGAAAGGCCTTTACAAGTTCTGCCTATTGCCGGTGCTAAAGTAAATACTGTCCATATAGCAGTTAACATTTTAGGGTCTGTCTGCGGAATAACTACACCGTGTGAATTAAGAAGTGGTTCGTATTTAATAGCAGCAATAATGAGACCGCTCAAAATTGATGAAACATTGTTACCTACTAATGTTATGTAACCCATAGCGGCACTCATCATACCTTCGTTACGGATACCTGTTTTCCACTCAACATAGTCGTACATATCACCCGTAAGAGCAGAGTTACAATATCTCTGAACACTATTCATAGCACCCGCTAAAGTAAGTTCAAAAACTATTATAATTAAATTCACAAAAGAATTTTCAGTTGGTGAAAATCCTATTAAATACATTACAAAATAAACAATACCACAATAAAGGTAACTTAAAACCGCAAGATTTTTAAGTCCTATTTTTTTAGTCCATTTTGTTGCAAACGGTAAAACAAAATAACTCGGAAGTCCTGTAAAAATACCTGAAATTGCGGCATTTGAAAGTTTACCTGTACAGTTAAGCCAGAAGTAGTTTGAAACATTCTGACCTACCGCTTTACCCATACCGAAGAAGTTTTTAATAAGCAACACCCACATAGGTCTGCAAGATGCAACTTGCTTTACAGACTTAAACACAGAAGTGTTGTTCATTTCTTCACGAGAAGCGAGTGGTACACGCTCTTTTAAAGTGAAAAATCCATAAATCCTGAATATTATTACCATTGCAATAAATACTAACGCACCACCTAAATAGATAGTTCGTGTCGGTATTGTTCTTGGTAAGTAGTCAACAAAAAACGGGAAAAGTGATGGTAACCACACACCCAATAAATCGGCATACGTGTCGGTTGCTATAAGTTTGTTTCTTTCATTTACATTAGGTGTTAAGTTATAAAGAATTGCGGTATATGCCGGATTATAAAATGAGTTAGAAATTGAACCGACATATTTAATAAAGAAAAACCACACAAAAAGAGCAACCTGGGAAAGTCCTTGCGGTAAAATCCACGGAACTAAATTGGCAAAAATCCATAATGGCAATGTAAGAACGAAGTATGGTCTTACCCTACCCCATCTTGTACGTGTTCTGTCTAAAATCGGACCTGAAATAGCATTATCAAATGTATCTAAAACTCCGCATACCGAATCAGCAAGGCTCAATGTAACAGGGCTTACCCCCTGGAATGTAGTGTTATAGAAAAACATATTGTTACCGGAGAAAGTTTCCCAGTTTTTGTCACCAAAACCTGAAATTATGTAGGCTGCCATTTCTCTTGGACCTAAATATTCTTTCTCTTGCTGTTGCTTCTGTTTTTCAACATCTGCTTCAGTAATCTGCGTATTAGTTAAAACTGTGTTTTCTGCCAATTTCCTCACCACCATTTTTAAGATAATTTCATTCTAACATATATTTATATCTATTGTAAACAAATCAAGGTAAAAATTCCTGAAGCTCTCTTTTAAGTCTTGCAACAGGAAGACCTACTACATTGAAGTAGTCGCCCTCTATACCTTTGACTAAAAGTCCGCCTTTACCCTGGATACCATAACTACCTGCTTTGTCAAAAACCTCTCCGGAGTCAATGTATTCATAAATTTCTTCGTCACTCAAATCATAAAAAGTAACCTTTGTTTCCTGACTGAAAGTCTTCTGTTTGTCACCTTTTATTATTGTAACACCAGTAAAAACTGAATGTGTATTGCCACTTAAAGTACGAAGCATTGAAAATGCGTCTTCTCTTGATTTTGGTTTGCCTAAAACATTATCACCGAGACATACTATTGTATCCGCAGAAACAATTATTTCATCTCTAAACTGTTCTTTAACCGCCTCGCCTTTGATTTTCGAAAGATATTCGGCAATTTCTCTGCCCTTCAACCCATCTTTTATAGTTTCATCGCAATCACAGGGATTAACTATTATATCTTCTGTTATCATTTTAATAAGCTCTTGTCTTCTTGGTGAAGCAGATGCAAGCACAATTTTCATTTAATCCCCACTTTCGGCATTTTTTTGCACATTTTTTAACTTTTTATATATTTATATTAAAGAAATATACTTTTTAAGAGTATTAAGTCCCCACTCACACGCCATTCGTGGTTCTTCACAGCCTTCAAATTCTAAAGTTATAAAATAGTCATAACCAGCATTTATTACTGTTGAAAGGCATTGGAATACAGGCACATTACCGTGACCCAAAACCGCACCTCTTAAATGAGTACCTCCACGTGTGGTAAAAAAACCATCTGTTGGTGCAATATTGTCCCCACTTTTAATATGAAAATCCTTCGCATGAACAAAAGACGCGTAATTTTTGAGTTTACCGAATGCTACAACCGGGTTTTCGTCTGCACAAAGGAAGTTACCCATATCAAGAAGCAAGCCAAAGTTACTGTCATTAACACCAGTAACAATTTTTTCAACTCTGTCACTATCCTGACAGAAATAACCGTGGTTTTCCATCATAGTACGGATTCCTTTTGTTTTTGCATACTCTGTGACTGCTTTACAACCCTTAATAATAAAAGGCAGTGCCTCGTTAAATCCCTTTGTTTTAGCATCCTCATCACGAAAACCACCTGTGCAATCGTGACGCATACCTGTTACACCTAATGCAGCTGCAACATCTACTTCATATTTTAAACGGTCAATTTCCTTTTCTATATCCCCATCACTGCCATAAATTAAGTCTGCACCGATTGAATACTGAACAGGAATTATGCCATGTTTTTTACATTCTTCGTTTAATTCTTTTGCGTATTCTATCTTATCCTGATTTTCAGGCGTATGAATTTCTGCAAATTCAATTCCCTCAAAACCTATTTCTTTTGCTATTTTAATAAGGTCTTTTTCAGTTACTCCATCTTTACCTACAAGACCACTTAAACTGTATGTACTGACTGAAAATTTCATAGAGAATTACTCCCTTTCCAAATTTTTTGCATTGTTTCGCTCTCCAAATAGTATTATTATATTAGGGGAGGCGATTTTTTGAAAATAGAAGCCATCGGAGAAGAAAAGATTCTTGTTGCACTTTCCGACAAAGACTTACTCGAACTTGACATAACGTATGACGAAATGGATTACTCAAATATTGAAACCCGCCGCGTAATATGGACTATTTTAGATGAAGCAAAACGTTTTCTCGGAAAATCCATAGATACTGACGGACGAATTTTAATTGAAGTTACACCGAGCGATGATGGTGGTTGCATTATGTGTTTCACTACAATGCCTGGCACCGATTACAAATCAAAGAAAAAACTTATAATGAAAAAAGAAGCAGAGCCAATTCTTTTTAAAGCACTCGACCATAACGCATTTTTAGATGCTATTGAAATTTTAAAAAAGTCTTCTGACTCATCTAAAAATTTTGAAATATTCTCATACAACAAAAACTTCTATTTTGTTATTCATCCCAAAATAACAGGCTCTGAAAAAATCGCTTACATATTAAGTGATTTTGGCGAAACTTATTTTGGTGATGTTGAATTTTTAAACCACGTTCTTGAATATGGAGAAAAAATCAACTTTTGAGAATATCTATTGCTTCTTTTGTGTCAGGCGACTTGAATATGTAACTACCCGCTACTAAAATATTTGCACCCGCATTTTTGCAAAGTACAGCAGTTTCGTTATCTACACCACCATCCACCTGAATATCGACCTGTAAACCTTGTCTTTCAATCTCTTGTCTTAATTCTGTGATTTTAGGAAGCATACCAGAGATAAAACTCTGCCCACCAAAGCCTGGCTCGACAGTCATAATAAGCACCATAGAAATATCTCTAAGAAACGGAAAAACAACATTTATTGGTGTACCCGGTTTCACAACGAGTGCCGCTTTTTTGCCGGCGCTTGTTATTTTTTTTATTGTTTCAGAAATATCGCTATTACTTTCAACGTGGAATGATATTAAATCCGCACCCGCTTTAATAAATGCATCAACATAATCTATAGGGTTACTAATCATAAGGTGACAATCAAAAACTGCATCTGTAACGCGTCTTATTGATTGCACAACAGGTACACCTATTGAAATATTGGGTACAAAATGCCCATCCATTACATCAATATGAATATACTCTGCACCGGCATCCACTACTTTTTTAATTTCACTTTCTAAATTACCATAATCTGCCGCAAGGATAGATGGTGAAATTACAATTTTTCTGTCGCTCATAAAATTATGCCCTTTTCTTTTGAAATAATTTTAGATGTTTCTCTGTCTTTTGCGATTTGATTTCTTAACTCGTCAAGATTATTAAATTTCATCTCCTCACGGATTTTCTTAAGAAGATGAACACTTATGTTCTTATCATACAAATCGCCCTCGAAACCGACAATATTGGTTTCACTACGTTCTTTTGAATACCCCTCAATAGTAGGTCTTACACCAATATTTGTAACTGACGGATATTTTTTTCCATCAATTATTGAATATGACGCATAAACACCATATTGCGGAACAATAAAATCGTCGGTAAAAAATTGATTTATCGTAGGTGAATTTATTGTTCTGCCTCGTGCATCACCATGAACAACTACAAAATCGTAAGAAAACTCTCTCTGGAGCATAGCGTTTGCAGACTCAATATCACCTTGTTTTATTAAATTTCTTATTCTTGTTGAAGAAACGGGCTCGCCCTCAAATTCTACTACCTCGCTTACAAAAAGCTCAATATTTTCTTTCTGACACAGAGCCTTTAAAATTTCAGCATTACCTTCTGCTTTAGCACCAAATCTGTAATTGAAGCCACAAGAAAGTGCTGTTGCGCCAATTTTCTCTAACAATATTTTATAAAAGAACTCCTCATAAGAGAGCGACATAATTTCAGAAAAGCTTATTGTTATTGGCAGCACCTGCCATTTTTTGAGTAATTTGTCCCTCTCACTTTTAGTTATAAGCTCACCCGGTGATTTATGAGAAAGCACCTTTTGTGGATGCTCATCAAATAAAAGCACCGCACTGTTTCCTCCCGACAGCTTTGTTTTGTCAATTACCATTTTGTGACCTGAATGAAAGCCATCAAATGTACCGAGTGCAACTGCTAACCCGCCATTATTTTTTATCATAAATATCTCCTGAATGGAAATTATATTATAAACTTATTTTTCTACATATACCCTTTTGACTGTAAGATTTTCGCTTTCAGGGAGTGCTTCACCGAGCCCTAAAAACTCGCTTTCGGAGTAAACTCTTACAAGCCCTTCGGGCACATTGCCTTTAATTCGGCCTTTAAAAAGCTCACCGCCATTTTTAAAGCGAACACCCTGTGCTTTTGAAACACTTACACTTGGGTAACTCATAAGTATTTTATCAACAGGGATAATAATTTTCTCTAATTCGTCATTATCCCTGTAATTTTCTAATTCATCTAAAGTGATACACTCGTCTTCACTTATTCCGCAAGCATACGTTCTGTTTAATGATGTCATTGTAGCACCTGTATTCAGAACATCGCCCATATCACCTATTAAAGAACGTATATACGTTCCCGCTGAACATTCAGTATAAAGAGAAAACTCGTTTTCTGAAAGCTGTGATATTTCTAATTTAAAAATTTCACATTCGCGTTCTTCTCTTTCGACCTCTATACCCTGACGAGCTAATTCATAGAGTCTTACACCATCTTTTTTGAGTGCAGAATACATAGGTGGAACTTGTCTTATTTTACCCGTAAACTGTGGCAAAATTTCAAGAACCTGCTCCAAAGACGCAGTTTTTTTACTTTCTTCTGTTACTTCGCCCCATATATCAAGTGTATCTGTCTTAATACCCAACTTGAAAGTCGCTTTATAAGCTTTTATATGGGTTGGTAAAAGCTCTATAAATCTTGTAGCACCACCTAAAGCAACAGGCAAAACGCCTGTTGCCATAGGGTCTAATGTACCAGTATGACCACACTTTTTTTCTCCTGTAATTCCGCGCACGCGCTTTACAGCTAAAAAAGAAGTCATATTTTCACTTTTTTTTAAAGGAATTATACCTGTCATATCAATAACCTAATTTAGAGCCAATTGCTTCTAAAATTTTCTTTTTAGCAGTTTCATAATCTGCTTTAACTTCGCAACCCGCCGCACCTGCGTGACCACCGCCACCAAGAACTGCACAAATTGCTGAAGCATCAATATCGCCTTCAGTTCTTACAGAAATACCGAAAGCACCGTTTTGCTTTTCTTTTATAACTGCACCTACTAAAACACCTTCTATCTGGCGTGGCAATGCAGTTATAGGGTAACACTCATGCTCGTTTGAACCACTTTCTTCATACATTTTCTGAGTAATTGTTATTATTGCACATTTATCGTCAAAATGATATTCGAGTGTTTTTCTTGCTAATAAATCAAGCTTTAAGAAGCTTTTTGATTTTGTTTCAAACATAAGCTTGTTTATCATTTTTGTATTTACACCAATTTCAACAAGCTCTGCAACTGCTCTGAAGGTTTTTGCGTTTGTGTTCTGGTAGCGGAAACAACCGGTATCAGTAGAAATACCTGTATAAAGGCAATTTGCAATATACTCGTCAATTTCTACCTGGAGTTCTTTAATAACCTCAAACACAATTTCACACGCAGCCGCTCTGTTTTCTAAAAGAAGTTTTTCTGCAAAGTATGCATTTGACATATGGTGGTCAATACAAAGATTGATTTTTTCACCATATTCTTCTGCCAAATCACCTAAAAGATGTGTGTCAGCAACATCTACCGCGATGATGTAAGGATTTGCCCCTACATCATCACAAGTAAATCCATCTGACAAATAAGAAAAGTCTTTTGACAATTCATCTGAACATCTGAACGCTCTTTTTTTGCCCATCTTTTTAAGTGCAGCCATTAACGCAAATGCACTACCCAATGTATCACCATCGGGATGCTCGTGTGATAAAACAAGAAAATTATCATTTTCTTTTAAAAGTTCAACACATTTCTTTAAGTCAATAACCATATCTGACATCCTTTCGGGAAAGAATCATTCGTCGTCTGATGAATTTTCTACTAATCCTTCTAATCTTTTAGCAATATTCATACCATACTCAATAGAGTCATCGGCAATAAATTTAAGTTCCGGTGCTTTTCTCAAGCGTAATCTTTTACCGACTTCTCTACGGACAAGTCCCGAAGCATTTGTAAGTGCTTTTACTGCCTGTTTTGCAACATCAATGCCTTCAATAGCACTGACATAAACCTTTACATAAGAAAGGTCTGCTGTAACCTCTGCTCTCGAAACACTTATAAGATGCCCGGCAATTCTTGGATCTTTAAGTTCTCTTATAACTGCGGCAAGTTCTCTTTTAATATCTTCTGCCGCACGGTCTTGTTTATATGTGCTCATTTCATTCTCTCCTTTCGTGAAAGAGAATATTTTTGTTATTAGTCTTTGTATTCTTCAACGATATACGCTTCTAAAATGTCGCCTTCTTTAATATCGTTGAATCTTTCAAGTCCGATACCACATTCGTAACCTGTTGCAACTTCTTTAACATCATCCTTAAATCTTCTTAAGGATGCAATTTCGTCTTCAGAAATAACAATACCATCACGAACAACACGGATTTTTGAGTTTCTTGTGATTTTACCATCGATAACATAAGAACCTGCAATCATACCAGATGATGAAAGTTTGAATACGCTTCTTACTTCTGCTTTACCCATTTCAACGTCTCTGTATTTAGGTGCAAGCATACCCTTGATAGCTGCTTCGATTTCCTCGATGCAATCGTAGATAACTCTGTACATTCTCATTTCAACGCCATCTCGCTCTGCATTTGCAACTGCAACTGCGTCAGGACGAACATTGAAGCCAACGATAATAGCATTTGATGCGTTAGCAAGCATAACGTCTGATTCGTTAACTGCACCAACACCACCGTGAATAACTCTTACACGAACTTCTTCATTTGAAAGCTTTTCAAGGCTCTGACGAACTGCTTCTACTGAACCTTGTACGTCAGCCTTAACAATAACATTAAGGTCTTTGAGTTCACCAACATTGATTGAATCAAAGAGAGTATCAAGTGTAACTTTCTGGAATGACTTGAACTGTTCTTCTTTATTGTGTTGTTTTCTTTGTTCAACAAGTTCTCTTGCAAGTTTTTCGTCAGATACACAGTCGAACTGGTCACCTCCAACAGGAACTTCTGCAAGACCTGTAATTTCAACAGGAACAGATGGACCTGCTTCGTTTACTTTTCTTCCCTTGTCGTCTGTCATAACACGAACTCTACCAACTGCAGTACCTGCAACGATAATGTCACCTGTTTTAAGAGTACCATTCTGAACAAGTAATGATGCAACAGGGCCACGACCCTTGTCGAGTCTTGCTTCAATAACAATACCTTTACCTGCTCTGTTAGGGTTAGCCTTTAATTCTTTCATTTCTGCAACAAGAAGAACTGATTCAAGAAGCTTATCTATATTCATTCTTGCTTTTGCAGAAACAGGAACGCAGATAACATCTCCGCCCCATTCTTCAGGAATGAGTTCATGTTCTGTTAATTGTTGCATAATTCTGTCTGGTGAAACGTCAGGTTTATCCATTTTGTTAATAGCAACAACAACGCTGACACCCGCAGCCTTTGCGTGGTTAATAGCTTCGATTGTCTGTGGCATAATACCATCGTCTGCTGCAACAACAAGAATTGCAATATCTGTTGCCATAGCACCACGAGCACGCATAGCAGTAAATGCTGCGTGACCAGGTGTGTCAAGGAATGTAATATCCTGACCGTTAAGATTTACTCTGTAAGCACCGATGTGCTGAGTAATACCACCTGCTTCAGTTTCTGTAACAGATGTATTTCTGATAGCATCAAGAAGTGATGTTTTACCGTGGTCAACGTGACCCATAACAACTACAACCGGACTTCTTGGAAGAAGGTCTTTTTCATCGTCCTTACTATCGTCAATAATTCTGTCTTCAATAGTAACAACAACTTCTTTTTTAACCTTTGCACCAAGCTCTGTTGCAACGATTTCTGCTGTATCGTAGTCGATAATTTCGTTAACTGATGCCATTACACCGAAGCTAAAGAGCTTCTTGATAACTTCTGCAGCAGTTCTTTTAAGCATTGCAGCAAGGTCACCAACACTGATTTCTTCGGGAACAGTAATAACAAGAGTTTTCTTTGCTCTTTCTGCTTCAATTCTCTTGAGTCTTTCTGCTTCAGTTTCTTTTTTACCTGAACGCATACCCTGTTTTCTGTATTGTTGACTCTTTTGTTTTAACTTCTGCTTTGTAGCATTGTTATCATTCATAGAGTGTGCAGGCGCAATGTTTTCATACTTTTCATTATATTTTTCAAGCTCAACATTGTTAGCTCTTGTATCAATACTAACTCTTTCGCCCTTTGTTCTTGACTGCATAGGACCGTCATCTTTTTTCTTTTCCTTCTTTTTGAAAGGATTAAGATTAGGCTCTTGATTTTGCTTCTTTTCAGGTGCTTTTGGAGCTTCCGGCTTCGCCTTTTTATCATTTGGCTTATTATCTTTATTTGGCTTTGCGCCCTGTTCTTTTTGTGGTTCAGCTTTCTTTTCAGGTGCTTTTTTATTCTCAGACTTTTTGTCTTCTGCCTTTTTAGGTGTTTGCGCTTTCTCTGATTTTTTATCGTCAGCCTTTTTAGCAGCTTCTTTCTTTTCGTCAGGTTTCTTTTCAGCTTTTTTAACCGGTTTTTGCATAGCAAAATATTCGTTGAAGCTTTCAACCTGATTTTCTTGTGTTAAAACATCGAAAATAATATCGAGCTCTTTACCCTCAAGAGCAGATTGGTTTTTCTTTGGTTCCTCAAAGAATTTTAAAAGAAGGTCTGAAATATCTTTTGAAGATTTATTAAAGTCTTTTGCAACTTCGCTTAATTTGTATTTAACTACCATATTATACCTCCCTGAACATGGTTTCTAATTTTTCTTTAAATGATTTGTCGGTAACTGAAAACACAGCGGATTTTTTACCTATTCCATTATAATAATCATCCATTGAAAACGGTGACTCAATAACAGGAATATTTCTATTACCATAAGTAGCAGCATGTTTAATTTCATTCTTAAGTCTTTCAGAAGCATCACTTGCAAGTATTAAAAGTTCTGATTTATCTTTTACAATACTCTCAATTACACTGTCGTGACCTATTGATAGTTTACCCGCTTTTCTTGAAAGACCTAAAAAATTCATAATATCTTTCATTCCCATAGTCTTAAAGCTCCCAAATTTTAAAGTTCTGACAACATCTGGTTGTAGATTTCTTCACTTATCTGAGTGCTGAACGACCTCTCAAGTCGTTTAGACTTTTGTGCTTTTAAAAAGCAATCTTTACAATGGCAAATATATGCGCCTCTGCCCGACTTCTTACCGGTTAAGTCAACACTTATTTCGCCCTCAGGACTTTTAACAACTCTTATAAGTTCTTTTTTAGGCTTCATTTCGCCACAGCCTATACATTTTCTTAATGGTATTTTCTTTTCCGCCATTTTTTCCTCCGCAACACCGTTACTGCCTTTTGGTGTTATAATTATGAATTACTGATTCTGTGGAACATAAAAACCACTTTCAGGTTTAATATCTATTTTCCAGCCTGTAAGTCTTGCAGCAAGACGAACATTCTGACCTTTATTGCCGATAGCAAGTGAAAGCTGAGTATCAGGTACAGTAACGTGACAAGCCTTTTCTTGTGTTCCGTCAATTTCTACACTTAATACTGTTGCTGGTGCTAATGCTGCAGAAATGAATTTTGCAGGGTCTTCATCGTACACAACAACATCAATTTTTTCACCGCCGAGCGACTCAACAATAGTAGCAACTCTCTGACCCTTAGGACCTATGCAAGCACCGATTGGGTCAACATTTTCGTCCTTTGAGTAAACAGCTATTTTTGTTCTTGAGCCCGCTTCACGAGAAACTGATTTAATTTCAACCAAGCCCTCGTAAATTTCTGGAACCTCTGTTTCGAAAAGGCGTTTTACAAGACCTGGGTGAGTTCTTGAAATCATAGCCTTAGGACCTTTTTCTGTTTCTCTTACATCTACAATGTAAACTTTAACAAGCTGACCGTCCTTGAATGTTTCTTCTGGTACTTGTTCTCCCTTTGGAAGAATTGCTTCTGCTTTACCGATTTCAAGAGTAACATTACCTGTTTTAGGGTCAACTCTCTGAACCTTACCGGTAACTAATTCTTGTTGCTTGCTCTGGAATTCTCTTAATACAAGACCACGTTCTGCATCACGGATGCCCTGACGAATAACATTCTTTGCAGTTTGTGCTGCAATTCTACCGAATTGTTTTGTTTCAAGAACAACCTCAACAATATCGCCAACAAGTGCATTTTTCTTGTACTTTACTGCATCCTCCTGACAGATTTCTGTCATTTCGTCCTGTACCTCATCAACAACTGTTTTCTTTACATAAACACGAAGTTGATTTTTTTCAGGATTACAGTCACAGAAAACTACATCTGCTCCGCCGTAATCTTTTCTTACTGAAGTAACAATTGCTGTGCAAACCTTTTCAAGTAAAAAGTCTGCAGGAATACCTTTTTCTTTTTCAAGCATAAGAATTGCTTCAAAAAATTCTTTGTTTTGTGTTGATTTTTTTCTTGGTGCCATTTTTCCAATCAATCCTTTCAAGATATATAGTTAAAAATTTCTAAACGAATTAAATATTGAAATCGTCTAATTTCACAAAAGCGATTTCTTTCTTTTCTGCAGTCATTTCAATTTCATCATCAAGTAAAATTGTAACTGCACCGTTTTCATAACCAGAGAGAACACCGTTGAATTCTCTTTTACCGTCACAAGGACGGATAAGTCTTAAAATAACCTTTTCGCCCATTGCGTAGTCAAAGTGAAAATCTCTTGTCAATTTTCTTTCAATACCAGGGGAAGAGACCTGTAAATTGTACTGACGGTCAATTAAATCAGCATCATCAAGTGGTTTATCAATAGCGTGGCTCATATTAACACAATCGTCAATACCAACACCATCCTCCTTGTCGATTATGATTCTCAAATAATAGTTTGCGCCCTCTTTTTCAAAGCAGACATCCCAAAGAGTAAGACCTAATTCATCCGCGAAAGGCTTTACTAAATCCCATACAAGTGAAACAGTATTTTTTGCCATACCAAACACCTCTTTTCACACTTTTAAAGTTTTTACAAATAAATGTGAGAGCAGGTCTTCCTGCTCTCACTCCTTGTTTGTATTCGTACGGGTCGATTATAGCATAGTTTATTTGATTTTGCAATAGTTTTCATTAAAATTACTTGTAAAGTAATTTTAATTGAAAATTGAGAATGGAAAATTGAAAATTTCGGAAGGCTTCGCCTTAATTATAATTACAAGTGAACAAAAAATAGTTTATCCTATCATTTGAAGTCTAATTTTAATATCAACTACAAATGATAGGATGCTTTAATTATTCTTGTTTTAAATATTCTTTGTATTCTTTTTTTAATTTTTTATCGCTTACAACATCGAGAACTGCACCAACAACTGCTATAGGAACACCAATAGCAAATGGTACTACATTAAATTGAGCACTTGAGTTGTTGAGATAAAAACCAACCAATACAACAACGAAACCAATAATAGCTATTATTGAGGAAAGTTGTTTCATTTTATATGTTTTGGTTTTCTCATTTTTGCTTTTCTTTTTAAACTCTTTAAAGCTCATTTTTGTTTCATTAGGCATAAAACTTCCTCCTTTCTCTGTATTTCTTTGTATAATACACCCCAAAGATTACTAAAACTTTTTATTGCTTTGTAAATTTATAATATGTACTCGTATTCATATTTGCGACATCTAAGTATGTGTCATCTTCTAAAACAAAGCCAAACCAAGGAACTAACGGTCTTTCGATGTCCCGTTGTTCACCTGAAACAACAAATTTATCGTATCTTATATCAAATACAACAAAAGTACTTTCATCATACAAGTCACTTCTGTTAAAAAGACTCTTTAATTCACTTTTTGTAACACCATATTCACTTAGCTCTTCTGTAATGTATTCAATGGCTTCTTCTCCTCTGTACACCTCATATTCACCAGAATAATAGTTATCTGAATGGTCGTCAGGATTCTGATACCAATCTATTCTTTCGTCTGTAAAAACAACTTCTGAACCATCTCCTGCAATCCATGTAGTGTTAACTACCAATGAATTGCTATTTTCATAATTTTTTGCAGGTTTAAAAGCCGAGGCAATTATTATAACTAATAGCACAGCCAAAACTACAAATATTATTATCTTTTTATTCTTTTTCTTACCTGTACCACTTACAGAGTCTTGTGTGATAAACCCTGACTGAGCTACATTTCCGTACGCATTTGTTTGTGTAACACCATTTGCTTTTGTTTCATACATAATTAACATTTCTCCTTGTAATAATTCTCTTATAAACGACATTATAGTCGAATTGTGAACTAAAGTCAATAGTTTACTTCTGAACTATTGTAAACTAACTTTATACTAAAAATAAAGGGTTTTGCTATGGATTACGCACAAAGAATACGAGATTTAAGAGAAGATAAAGATTTAACTCAGGCAGATGTGGCAAAAATATTAAATACTTCACAATCATATTATGCACAATACGAAAACAAAAAGAGAGCTTTACCAATTGAGCATTTAAAAACTCTTTGTGAATTTTATAATATTTCTGCCGATTATATTTTGGGATATACTAATACCCCAAAACCATTACCTAAAGATTAAAAAAATTTAATGCATCCTATCATTTACAGTTGGTGTTATATTCAACTTAAAATGATAGGATGCTCTTATTTTTATAACATTATAATCGCGTCGCAGACCCTTAATTTTCAATTTTCCATTCTCAATTTTCAATTTAAAACGCGTAGCGTTCCGAATTATAAACAATCTCAGTTTTTAAGACTGTTTAATGGTGCAGGAATTCTTCCGCCACGCATAATAAAATCGTAACTGCTTTCTTTATGAACAGGCATTACAGGTGCAGTACCTAAAAGACCGCCCATTTCTATTTCGTCACCTACTTTTTTGTTTAAAGCAGGAATAATTCTTACTGCAGTTGTTTTCTGATTTATCATACCAATTGCCGCTTCATCAGCAATAATTGCAGAAATCGTTTCGGCAGTTGTATCCCCTGGCACTGCAATCATATCAAGACCAACAGAACATACACAGGTCATTGCCTCTAACTTATCTAAAGCAAGCACACCTTTGTGAACTGCTTCAATCATACCTTCGTCTTCTGAAACGGGAATAAAAGCACCTGAAAGACCGCCGACTGAAGAAGATGCCATAACGCCACCTTTTTTTACCGCGTCATTAAGAAGTGCTAAAGCGGCAGTAGTACCGTGAGTACCGCAGGTCTCAAGTCCCATTTCTTCTAAAATTCGCGCAACAGAGTCACCTACTGCTGGTGTTGGTGCAAGGCTTAAATCTACGATACCAAATTCTGCATTAAGTCTTGAAGATGCTTCTCTTGCAATAAGTTGACCCATTCGTGTAATTTTAAACGCAGTCTTTTTAACTGTTTCTGCCACAACATCAAACGGCGCACCTTTTACACCCTTTAATGCATTGTAAACAACGCCAGGACCGGAAACACCGACATTTATTGCACATTCAGGCTCACCTACTCCGTGGAATGCACCTGCCATAAACGGATTATCTTCAACTGCATTACAGAACACAACAAGTTTTGCACAACCCAAGCCGTCATTTTCTTTTGTTTTTTCTGCTGTATCTTTAATTATATTACCCATAAGCTTTACAGCATCCATATTTATGCCCGCTTTTGTAGAGCCGACATTTACAGATGAGCAAACAAAATCTGTTTGAGCCAAAGCAGACGGAATTGAATTTATAAGTCTTCTGTCACCAATTGTAAAACCTTTTTGAACGAGTGCAGAAAAACCGCCAATAAAATTTACACCACATTCTTTTGCGGCATTATCCATTGCCTTTGCAAAAATGGTGTAATCTTCAGTTTCACTACTTTCAGCAGCAATAGCCATAGGTGTAACAGAAATTCTTTTATTTATAATCGGAATTCCCATTTCCTTTTCAATTTCTTCGCCTGTTTTTACAAGATTTTCTGCGTATTTTGTGATTTTATCATACATCTTGGTTGCGGCAATTTTTGCATCAGGATGACCGCAGTTTCTTAAAGAAATACCCATAGTAATAGTACGGATATCAAGATGCTGATTATCAATCATATTTAAAGTTTCAATAATTTCGTGTTGATTAAGCATTTTTTACACCTCAGATTCTGTGCATTGCATCAAAAATATCTTCGCGTTGAATACGGATGCTGACACCGAGTCTTTCGCCCTCTTTATCAAGAATATCAACAAGTTCTGAAAAACTTACATTTGCATTTTTTACATCTACCAACATATTCATAGTAAACATATCTTTAAGAATTGTCTGGCTTATATCTAAAACATTTACATTTGTTTTTTCAAATGCAACGCAGACACCTGCCATAATACCAACCTTATCTTTACCGATTACTGTAACAATTGCGTTCATAGTAAACCCTCACTTATTAAAAATACAAAATTATTTTATCATATATTTAAAATTATTACAACAATAAAAAATCGGGTACACTTTAAAAATTAAAAGTGTACCCGTAATTATTAAAAACATTTTATCAAGTTAATCTGACTTAATCGCCAAAATCTTACCATCATTTAAAATTGTTCAGTTTGGATGAGTATGACATTTTCAAATCCTGAAGACGTATAAAGATACGTCGAATGGATGCGAAAATGGCATAATCGCCAAAATCAACAATTTTAAGCTATCCAGCCATAGATTGTGTCGAATATTGAAAGACTACCTAAAAGTCTTACAAGTGTATCAGGGATAATACTTGCTAATTGCCAGAGGTCTGTAAAACTACCGCCAGCAGACTCCGGAGCACCTTCATAATCAAGCATAAATGGTTGGGTGTAAACAATACCGCCTTCGCCGAATATTTCTGCTCTTACATAGTTACCGAGCAACTTTTTGTGGTCGTCAAGGTCAATGCTGTTACCTGTTGCAATTGTAACACCATTTGCAATCCAACGAACATTTTTAGCACCTGCTGTAACTAAAGTAATAGTATCGCTTTCCTGGTCAACAACAATTCCTGTAACCTTTGGTGCATCAACATCTTTTGGTGCTTCGTATTTACCTTTAGGGTCCTCTGCCTGAATTGCCTGAAGCTTTTCGCCGAGTGCTACTGCAGTAGGGTCAATACTTTCAACTAAGCAGTTTGCAATTTCTGTAATTTCTTCAGGGTTGCCTAAATTTTTACTACAAGCAAAGAAAGCACCGCTTTCAAGACTCTTTCTGAAATTATCTTCAGTAAGAGATGGCATCAACATTTCAGTATAACCTGTATAAACTGCATCAGTTGAGTGTGCGTCAGATGTAGCAATTGCTAAAACATTTCTGCCGGTAGGTGTAACCTTCTGAAGAAGTATATCCCAGAGTTTTCTGTCATAACGGGTTCTTGAGTCGCCCTTACTGTTAATATCAATACCGATACAAGAATCATATTTTGTAAGAAGTCCTGCAAATTTATCAATGTAATATTTATACATTGTATCGTTGTAATCGTAAGCGTCTGCAGTTTCATCCTCATCACGAGCATTTGTGTACTCACCAGGGTGATTTATTACAGAAAGACCGCCCATTTCGTGAACTGTTTTAATTGGTGTTTCGTAGTCACTTGTACCACCAAGTAAACCGTGACCGTAATCTACAAACCAACTGTTTACGTGAGCATTGTTGAGTGAACTTGGGTTGTGTTCAATACCACAAGGTACTCTCATCATTTTATGAAGCGGAACACCTTCAGTTGTTTTCTGTGAATAAAAGCTACCTTTTTTAGTTACTTCAAGAGTATATTTATTGCCGTTTGCAGCCTCTCCGCCTTTAGATTCAAGAGGAACAATATCACCTGCTCTGCCTTTGAATAAATCAATGAAGATTTCCATAGCAGGAATAACAGACTGACGAGTCCAGCCGTAATCTACAACACCATGGTCAGTAACTGCTGCAATATCAAAGCCATAAGCATACTGCTGCTCTAACATATCTTTTAAAGTGTCTGTACCATCACTTGCAGTTGTATGGTTGTGAAGGTCGGCTTTGTATTGTTTATAAGTAAGCCAATTTACATCCTCATAAGGGTCAATAATTGTATAATCCACCCCTGTGTCAGTATCGCCTGCAAAAGCAAGTGTTGAGTAGCTTACCATCAACATACAGACTGCCATAAAAACAGCAATAATCTTTTTTGCTTTTTTCATAAAAATGCTCCTTTTCAGAAAATAATTAAATCTCGGGTGAAAGGAATTATCCGAACCATGTTTTTTATAGACGAATTTCCGTTCACTCTTCGTTAAAATACTCGCAAATCCGTGAAGGATTCGCTCCGTTTTTGCCTTGATTGACCAAAAATTCGTTCTATAAAAAATCTTCGACCTATAAAGCGAAAGATTTTCATTGGATTTTTGGTGTTGAGGGCGAAGTAAGGCTGACGCCTTGCAAAACCGAAACGACAAAAAAACATGAAAATACTCGCTTTTAGGCAGATTCGGATAACTCATTTCACCCTTAAGATAACTGTTTTATTATAATACATTATTATATAGCAAGATTTGTTAAATTTCAACGATAATATTGACTGAATTTGATGTTAATAATATGTGCAAAAAAGCGACTACCGAGCATTTCCGATAATCGCTTTTTTAATACATAAATTAAAACTCATCTCTTATAGAGATTTTTTCGAGTGCTTCTTCTCTTGTAATTTTACCATTGTTACAGTCAATCATAACTTTAACATCTTCGTCTTTAAGTTTATAGAATTGCCAGAAGATACCCGCTAAAATAAGACCGATAGTTGGCACCATTACAAAAATAAACCATAAACCGTTAAGTGTAAAATCTGATTGTTGTACATTTTGTTCAGCTAAATCTTTAAAACTTTCTGCATTAACTTCCTGCCAACCGAAGAAACCGAGTAGGAACATACCAAGTGTACCAGCAAGAGCTGAAGCCATTTTTGTAACAAATGTCTGAATTGCAAATGTAATACCTTTTGCATCAATACCTGTTTTAAATCTGCCATACTCTGCACAGTCAGGAGTAAACATAAATATCATAATACCCTGAATTCCTAAAGGAACCGCACGAAGCAATGTTAAAACCAGGAATACTATCATATTCTGATAACCGCAAAGCCAACTAATTGTGCCGAAAATCACTGCTGCCCAGTTGCTTATAAGAAAGATTTTGCGTTTACCATATTTTTCTACTAATTTCGGAACGAAAAGTGATGCTATAAATACAGGCACACCTGCTAATGCGAGAACAACAAGACTTACAAGTTCATCATGGAATAAGTAATATGATGTAATAATACTCATCGAAATCATTACATTAAATCCACTTTGAAAGAAATAACCTGCGTAGTAAATGAGCAAATATTTATTTGAAAACAAATATTTGAACATTTTTCTTACTGTAAATTGCTCTTCATCTTCAACATTTGTAAAGCGTTCTTTACCATTGATACAAACAGGAATCATTGTAGCAAAAGCAACAACACTTACAATTGATGCAGCAACACCAAAGCTTAAGCCTATACCCTGACCTGTGATAATTGTTGGTATAATTGTTGCAATACCACTACCTACACCTGACCAGATGCTCTTATATGAAATGATTGAAGTTCTTTCATCAAGGTTATCGGTCATAACAGTAACCATACCGTGAATCGGCACATCACAAAGAGTGTAAACAGTATCCCAGATAAGATAGAAAATTGCAAACCAGAGGAGCTTAACCATTTCACTTGCACCATTTGGAATCATATATAAAAGTGCAGTTGCAAGCGGAATTACCGGCAATGAAATTTTAAGCCAAGGTAAAAATTTCTGCTTACTTTTAAATTTTGCTTTATCAAAAATGCAACCAAATACAGCATCATTTATTGCGTCCCATATTTTAACTATGAGCATTACCGTACCGGATTTTACCGGGTCAACACCCTGGAACAAAAGGTATGTAGTCAGAAATGATGTTATCATTGTGTATATCATATTCTGACCTGACAGATAAATGTAATAACTTTTTCTTTCTTTATTGGTTGTGCACCAACCCTCAGGTGTATAACTTAATTTATTTAAAAGATTTTTCACATTGACACCCCTCTTAATTCGTTGTTTGTGTTAACTCTGTTGTTTTTCTTGCAACTACCCAGGCATTAGGCAAATATCTGCCGGTAGGCATATTTGTTGATGGTTCATTTAAAATTTCACCCTCGTATGCAAGAACTGAAGATGAACCGCCATCACACGCACCCGCATTTACTGCGCCATATTCTTCTAAAACATCGGCACAATCACCCATAGTAGCACCGAGAGAATAACCGACCTGTCTGCCATCCACTACAAAAAACATAACAACGCCATTTTCTGCCTGACCGATTACAGAACGCGGTTGAAGTCCCCAGCCTGAAGAACCTTCAATTACCTTGTCACCATTTATAATAAGTGCAGGATGATACTGGAAAGCGTCACGCATATTATGCTCTTCCCAATCTGAAAATTCGCCGACTACAAGACGGTCATCCTTGTCAAAACCTACTGTTATATACTTAGAAGAATAAGTTCCCCAATATTCGCCCTGCGCAATACATTGTGCAGTAACTACACCGCCGACACTCGTTCCGCCTGGGTCGTGAAAGCCCGATGCATTCATACCGATTACCGCATCTTCTTTTTCAAGATAGTCGCAAATAAATTCGCCCCTCGAATTTTTATAATCAGTAGCAGTTATATAAACTCTTGAAGGGTCATCAATTAACACAAGTCTGCCTACATAGTTTGAAGTTTTTACCTTTAAAACAACAATTCCTTGTTCAATATCATTTATCAAAACTTCGTTACCGTGAGAATCAAGTTCACCTACTACAAGGTCTTTCTGCCCTAAAATATCTGGTTTCTCATCCTCTTTATTTATATCTGTTTTACCAATATCAGTAACGTCAACTTGTGCATCCATAATTTCATCTATTAAATATTTCGGGAAGAAACAAGTTGCGAGCCATTTGTGTTGGTCAGTTGTCATCGCGGTTTCAATCCAGATATTACGCCATTTTGTAACAAAAGGAATATTACCGAAAATAACTACTGCATACATCGAAATAATTAAAGCAATTGAAATTACACACGCGGTAAGGACTTTAATAAGTTTATTTGTTTTTGCTTCTTTTTCCTTTTCTTTTCTCTCATTCTGTATTTTCTCAACAGTAGCAGTTGTATTTCTCTGAGAAGATGTTGAGTTTTTTTGTTGCGGTCTATTATTCAAAGAACGATTTCTTATATCAGAACCACTATTTCTCTGCACACTTTTTGGTGCTTGTGTTCTTTCTATGGAAGGTCTTGTGTTGCTTACGGTAGTTTTTTGTGTTGTAGCTCTGCTATTTAAAATTTGTCTGTTAGCATTCTGTAAAGAGTCTTTATCTTCATTAAACGCGCCACTACCGAGAGTCTGCACATTTCTCGCTCTTCTTGCTTCAAAAGAATTGTTCTTTAATTGCTCGGCTTTTAATTCCTCTTCGCCATCAATACCTACCACAAAAACACCGCCTTTCGATTGAAATTATACTATTTATTCATTCTATCATAAAAATTTATAATTTACTATACTTAATTTGAAATTTTATATTTTATTAAATAATTTGTGAAATACTGTAATTCAACAAGACAACGTCGTTTCCGCTTTGTGCAACTACACTAACAAAGAACAACTTTTTTTGTGTATCATAACACCGCTTTTTGCATTGTAAATATATTACATAATATGGTATAATTATTCTATTATATTGAATACAGGAGTTGAGAAAATGAATCTCAAAGAAAAAGCGACAGGGCTTATTTCTAATGTAAAAGAACATTGGAAAACCCCTGCCAAAGGCAGATATATGCCTTACAAAGAAATTGCCGCTTATTCCGGCGGTGGTATTGGTGCCTATATGATTATTACTATGGGCTCTGCTTGTCTTTTATCTGCAAATAATACATTGCTTTCAAGCACCTTAGGTGTTGACCCTTTGGATATGTATGTAATGTATGTTATTGCAGTACTTGCAAACATCCCTTTAACAGGTATTCGTGCAAATATTATAGATAACACCCGTAACAAAGCCGGTAAATATCGTCCGTACATAGTTACAATGGCTCTTCCTGCCGCAATTATATGTAACATTTTGGTTTGGTTCCCTTATACTAAGCTTTCAGACTGGTTAGGCGACGGAATGATTTTTGGCGAAACAAAAGCTTATGTTGCAAAATGCGCAATTATTATGGTGCTAAACCTTATCCTTCATTTCTTTTATTATTTCTTCTATGATGCTTATGAAAACCTTATTCATGTACTCTCTCCAAACTCGCACGAACGAAGCGATGTTGCTTCAATAAAGAGTGTTGTTTACTCATTTGCTCCAACAATAGTAAACCTTTTCACTCCTATTATTGCAGAAAACTTATTCCATTCAAACACAACCGATATTCGCGTCTATAGATTTTTATACCCCATTCTTACAGTAGGCGGTTTGCTTCTTTGTATGGTTGTTTACAAGCATACAGAAGAAAAAATTGTTCAAGCAAGAACGCACATTGTTCAGATTAAGTTTATTGATGCTATTAAAGCAGTTGCTAAAAACAAATATTTCTGGATTATTTCTCTTGCTGGTTGGATTGGTTTCCTCGAAAGTGCTTACTCCAACATTATGTTCTGGCTTTATAATTACGGTGGTGCCTGTTCGGGTAATGCATATAGTTTACTTGTCACACTCTATGGTAACGCATCCCTCTGGGGAATGCTTTTAGCACCTTTCTGTATAAGAAAATGGGGTAAAAAAAGTGTTCTCGTTGTAACCAATATCTTTAACATCATCTTCATTTTAATGATGTTACCGTTTACCAACGAAATTCATAATTTAACAATTTGGCTTATTATGGGTTGTCTCTATCTTAACGCTTTTATGGGTTCATTCGCTCATATTTTAAACCCTGCTATTCAGGCAGATATCCGTGACTATCAACAATATAAAACGGGTGAAAGAATCGATGGTGCTTTTGCAGTAGTTACAACTATCGGTACTGTTATTGCACTCATTACATCTTCTGTTTTACCGGCTATTTACGAAAAAAGTGGCCTTACAAAAAGCAATGCGGCAAAGATTACTTCTGATCCGGATATTCTTTCACGAGTTTTAGGTGACGGCAAAACAACAGTAGGTCAGATTCTTGCAGAACAATTAGAAAATGGTCAGGATAACTACAACAATGCACTTTCTGCACTTTACGACCCTGATATTCTTTTATCTCTTATAAAAGTTCTTATTGTTGTTGCGGCTATAGGTGCTTTAATGAATGTTATTCCGTACATCTGGTACGATTTCAACGAAAAGAAACAAGAATCTGTTATTCGTGTACTTAAAATTAGAGCTATGTTTGAAGACTATGGCAATGGTATTCTTGATGACGAGAAACTTGTTGAAGGTGTTGACATTATTCGTAATTCACAGGAAATGGCAGTTGCTACTCCTAAAGAAACAAACAAAAAGTCATATAAATCATTAAAAGATAAAGTTCAGAAAAAAGAAGCTAAAAAAGCTTATAGAGCAAATGTTAAATTCAATGATGAAATTGAAATTGCTCAGTTTGTTTGTGACGAACTTAATAAATTCTCTACGCCTGCTTACAAACTTGCAGTAGCGGAAAACACAAAAGTTTACTCCGCTGGTCTTAACAGTCTTTTAAGTTTTGATAAAGATGCAATAAAAGCAGAAATCGCAACTGCAAGAGCAATGCCTAAAACAACACAGGAAGAAAAAGAAACAAGAAAACTTGCTGTTGAAATTGCGAAGAAGAAAATGTCTTCTTATAAAACAATCAAAAAATATTTTGCTGGTACCGGCGACCTTGTGGCACCTGATTTTGAAGTTCTTGAAAAATGCTTTAATGATGAAGATGAATGCGACGATAAACTTAAAGCACTTTATCTTGATTTACAAAAATCTAAAAAAGAAAAAGACCCTGCTAAATCAAAAGAAATCAGAGAACAAATCAAATCAACCCAAAGTCTCAAGAGAACCGCAAAAAAAGCAACTAAAAAAGAAACAGACAGACACGCATACTTCAACCGTGCTGCAAAAGTTTACCTTGATGCTGAAAAGCTCATTAAACAGCAAGAAAACTACAGTCACCTTGACGAAATTTTCGGAATGTATGATGAAGCAAAAGCAAGAGTTGAGGTTCAATAAAATATAATAAAGACAATGGCTCGGTTCAAATGAATGAACCGAGCCAATTTTTTGTATCTCTTATAGTGCTTCAATAAGCTTTAAATCTTTATCTATCAAATCCTGAATTGAAACACTTTTAAAGTAATTGTTAATTAAATTATCGACATTAGTCCACATTTCTTTTGTGTAACAGATTTCTGACCTGTTACAGAAATTTTCACCACAGTTGATACAAGCAACAGGCGAAAGACTACCTTCTGTTAAATTGAATATATCATAAATTGAAATTTCTTTTGCTTCTCTTGACAATCTGTAGCCACCGGACATACCACGTTGGCTTCTTAAAAGACCGCCACGAACGAGCATTGCAACGATTGTTTCAAGATATTTTAAAGAAACATCCTGTCGCTTTGAAACCTCTGAAAGTGCAACATAACCGTCGCCCTGGTTTTGCGCTAAATCTATGAATATTCTGAGAGCATATCTACCTTTTGCAGATACCATTATACATTCGACCTTTCAGGCAGATTTCAGTTACATATCACTGAAGCCTGCACCATCAAAGAAATAATAAAGTAAATCGCTGATAAGTTTAAATATTGTTGCAAGATAATCGTTGAAATCGAGACCACCTGTGTACTCTTTTTCTTCACCGTAAATTATTTCATCACGGGTATCATAGAAATATGCCTTTGCAGCTTCAAACTCTGCTAAATCTACATTTGTCTGCTCTAAAGCTGCTTCACCGCGTTCAATAGCATATTGGAAGCGTTCTCTTTCATCTACTGTAAGATAGCTTAAATCTAATGTTTTTGCTTCGTTGAGGTCATTCATAAAGCCTTTTGAATTTCTTCCTACATTAAACTGTGGATATCTGTCAGCATAAGTATAAACATCAGTAAAGCTTTCATCTACAAGGAGTTCAGAAACGAGCTTCATAATAACATCGTTTGAGCCTGTTCTTTCGTGATTCTGATTGTAGAAGTAGAAGGTTGTACAAGGAAGAAGACCTGTGTTTGCATCTACTATATTTCTTGGATCACTGTGGTCGTGATTAGGATTTGTGCAGTTGTTTACTGTGCGAACATAATCAGCAGGGAGTGTTTTGTTTACACCAACACTGTATGCGCCCATTGATGTTGAATCAAGGTGAATAACACCGTCTGCGTTTACATCATCCCATGAATCAATAATTTCATAAAGTGGAACGTTGTAATCTACAATGTCAAATACTTTAACACCTTGTGAAACTGCTTCTTTTATATTTGCATCTGAATTCTTTTGTGCATTGTAGAACCAATCTGTCTGCTCACGAATTACTGCCATTGAATCATCCGAAAGATACATTTCTCTGCAAGGCTCGTAGTTGCCAGATGGAACTAATCCCCAGAGAAGAGTTGAATATTTCATATAGTCATTAACAAGGTCAAAGGCAACCGTGTCAAGAATCGCATTAAGGTCCGCATTTGGCATAATACGAAGAACTATATTTACAAGGTAACCTGCCATTTCGTCAACACCCATAAGAGCAGGCATCATCTTACTGTAAAGTTCAATATCATCATCAAGAAGCCCATACTGGTAAATTTCGCCAACTAAAAGCGAACCATCAAGTGCCGGAATAACATAAACTATTCTGTTAATATCTTCACTGAATGCTCTGCCGTTGTCTTTGTAAAGTTGCATAACCGCATTCATAACAGACCCGCCCTGGCTTACAGGTGCTAAATTAACTTTATCTGAACCTGAATCTTCTTTAACAAACTGAATAAAATCATAAAGTTCCTGTGCAGTATCTTTCATATTGCCTAAAGAAGCATAAGAAAAAACATAAAGGTTTTCTTCACCCGCCATTTCAATATATTTATTGAGCGGCAACTGGTCAAGTATGTATTCTTTATCATATTTACTCAAATCGTTAAATGAATCATAATATTTGGTTGCTCTTACGTCATTTATAAAATGACCGTTTTCATCACATTTCAGTTTACCCATAAGAGTATCACCTAAAACAGATGCAAGCGCTTTTGCTGCTTGTTGGTCTTTATCTTCTTGTGAAATAAGTAATTTACTTATAGGCACAAGTGCTTCTGTAAGTGCCAAACCAACAATTTCAATTGTATCAGACATAAAGAATGGTGCTTCTAATTTTGTTGGCTTTCCATCTTCATAATACTTTGTTTCACTCTGGAAAAGACCAGGAACAACAATACTTGGAATTACATCCTGCTTTTCAACAGCACTCGCCGCTACCATAAATGTGGTAGAAAGCATTACTACTGCTAAAATTAAAGATATAATCTTCTTTGATTTTTTCATTTTACCTATCCCCTTTGGTTTTAAGTTTAAGTTACACTTAATCAAAGATAGTGTACCATATTTTCCTTTAATTTGCAAGAGAAAAAATAAAGGAATTAGGAAATAGGAAACAGGAATTAGATAACAAGAACAACATCCTATCATTTTTAGTTTACGAAAACTTTAAATGATAGGATGTACCTTAATTTTTACCTAATTCCTGATTCACCATTCAACCAGATTGATGTGCTATTTGTGATTTAGTTCGTGTTTTTTATGCCCCGAAGCGTACAAAGATACGCAAGTGGGTGAGTAAAATGACAAATATCGCAAATTTGCCATCAAGCTTCTTCCCAATTCATTGAACACTTGACTGCCTTATGCCATCCCTTAAGCATTTTCTCGCGTTTATCGGTATTAACATTAGGAATAAAGATTCTGTCAACCTCTCTGTCAGTTTCAATTTCTTCAAGACTTGACCAGAAGCCTACCGCAAGACCAGCCATATAAGCAGCACCTAAAGCAGTTGTTTCAACTAATTTTGGTCTGTTTACCTTTGCACCTGACATATCTGCCTGAATCTGAAGCATTACATTACTTACAGATGCACCACCGTCAACGCGGATTTCTGAAATTAAAATTTCACTATCTTTAGACATAGCATCTATTAAATCTGTCACCTGATAAGTAATGCTTTCAAGCACCGCACGAGCAAAGTGAGCACGATTTGTACCGCGGGTAAGTCCTACAATACAACCACGTGCATACATATCCCAGTAAGGTGCACCAAGACCTGTAAATGCAGGTACTAAATAAATTCCGTTTGAGTCTTCCACACTTTCTGCTAAGAAGTCACATTCAGAAGGCTCTGAAATCATACGAAGCTCATCACGAAGCCATTTAATAACCGAACCTGCATTAAATGCACTACCCTCTAAATCGTAAGTAACTTTACCATTAAGTCCCCACGCAATACCTTCAATAAGTTGGTTTTTAGAGTGGATTCTCTTATTACCTGTATTCATAAGAAGGAAGCATCCAGTACCATAAGTATTTTTTGCCTGACCTGCATTAAAACAAGCCTGACCAAAAAGTGCAGACTGCTGGTCACCGATTGCACCGCCGATAGGAATACCTTTGAGTTCTGAAAGTCCCGGTAAATTATCTGCAATTTCGCCATAAATAGCACTTGATTCTTTAACTTCAGGGAGCATACTCATAGGAATGCCTAATTTATTACAGAGTGTTTCGTCCCATTGTAATTTTTCAATGTCAAAAAGCATTGTACGTGACGCATTACTGTAGTCTGTAACATGAACTTGTTTATTTGTAAGATTCCATATAAGCCAGGTTTCAACTGTACCGAAGCAAAGCTTATTTTCGTTTGCTAATGTTCTTGCTTCAGGAACATTGTCTAAAATCCATTTAATTTTTGTTGCAGAGAAGTAAGCATCAATCAAAAGACCTGTATGCTCTTTAACATAAGGCTCGAGGCCCATTTCTTTTAACTTTTCACAAATAGGTGCAGTTCTTCTGCATTGCCACACAATAGCATTATAAACAGGCTTGCCTGTATCTCTTTCCCAACAAATAGTTGTTTCACGTTGATTAGTAATACCAACCGCCGCAATTTCTTCAGGATTTATATTGCCATTCTGTAGAGCAACCTGTAATGAATGAAGCTGACTCTCCCATATTTCATAAGGGTCGTGCTCTACCCAACCACTTTTCGGGTAAATCTGAGTAAATTCAAATTGTGCCTTTGAAACAATGTTCCCCTTTTTATCAAAGACAATTGTTCTTGAAGATGTTGTACCCTGGTCAAGTGCTAAAATATATTTCTTCATAATTCATCACCTTTTAATATCAATCGTAAATAAAGTCAATGTAATCTACTGTATTTTCTGTTTTATAATTAACATTTTCTAACGAGTAAAGACTTCTTGTTGCTTTTTCAACGAACACCTTAGTTTCATAAGAGGTTGAATAGCTTACAGGGTAACCTGTTCCCGCTTCAAATTCTGCAACCAAAACTGCATTTTCATAATGTACGACCTCTGTACCCTCTGAAACCTTTGAAAGCATTGTGTTAAGTGCTGTTTCTGTTGCACCTAAAAGACTATCTGTATTAAATACTCTCACATAAGCCGAGTCATTTATGTCAACCTTTTCAGTATCCGGAATTGCGATTGTAATAGTAATAATACCACCGTTTTCAGGGTGACGGGTTGCGTCGTATTCAACCTTCATACCTAAAACATCACGATTAGTAAGTCTTGTGACATAAGACTGACCTTCAATGCTCATTTTATTTGTTGAACTTGTACCTTTTACAACATAATATTCTTCATCAGATTCGCTACCGATTGTATTGAAAATACCCTCTATTAAGGTTGCGGTATTTTGCGATTCCTGACCTAACACCGTGATTTTTTCTGCTTTAAACTCTTTCATTTCAACATCTGTTAATGCAGTAAAACCATATTTTTCTGATTTTACTTTATTGAGATTTACATTAAAGAAATTAAGAGCTTCTTCCTGTGAACCGAAAATACGGTCTTTATCGGTATAGCCCTTGAATTTACCTGTAGGCTCAAGATTTGTAAGACCTGCGGCTGCTCTTAAGACTCTTCTTGCATCAAAAAGAGAAATACAACCGTCTTCGTCAATATCGCAAAGTGCTTTTGCTTCATCTGAAAGAGAATCTTCAATTCCTGCGGCTGCTCTTAAAATAAGTAATGCATCATTTGATGTAACCTCGCCGTCACCATTCGCATCACCCTTTTTTGTACTTGCGGCACTTGATGTAAATGTTAACATAAACATTGACATAACAAGAGATAATACAAGCACCAATGATAAAATTTTCTTTTTCATTTTTCCGTTTCCTTTCATATATTCATTTTATTTCCTCAAGAATATTTTTCACTGAATCAAATATATATGTTGGCTCTACATCTGATGCTTTTAATATAGCTTCGTCTGTTTCGCCTGACATAACAAGAATTGAAGTAACCCCTGCATTCACACCAGTTTTAACATCGGTGTAAAGTCTATCACCCACCATTGCAATATTTTCGTAAGGTGTGTTAGTTTCTTTCTGCAAAATATCTATCATAGTTCTGTCTGGCTTGCCTAAAAAGATTGGTCTTCTTTTAACTGCATTTTCGAACATATCGGCAAAGCTGCCACAGTCCGGTAAATATCTGCCATTTTCAATAGGACAAACCATATCTATATTAGTTGCATAATACTCTGCGCCAGCATCTAAAAGGTCACACACCTTTGTGATTTTCTTATAATCTAATTCTGTATCATAACCTAAAAGAACTAAATCGGCATCATCCTCTGAAATTTCAACTCCATATTTCAAAAGTTCATTTTTCAAAGATTCTGTACCACAAACATAAACCTTTTTTCCTTTTTTGTTATCTCTTAAAAACATTCCCGCTGCCATACCTGAAGTGAAAACATTTTCTTTTTCACAAGGGAACCCTAATTTTTTCATTTTCTCGACATAGTCATTAGCATTCTTTGAAGAATTGTTTGTTAAGAAAATGAATTTTTTACCTTGTGCGAGTAATGTTTCTAAAAATTCCTTTGCACCGTCTATCGGGTCGAAGCCCAAATTTACAGTTCCGTCCATATCAAGTAAAAAAAGTGTAATATCTTTTAAATTGCTCATTTTTAAACCCTACCGAATAATTCGTTTAATTCTTTAAATTCTTGCTTATTTATATTGTCAACCTGCTCTTTTGTAGTTCTGTAAAGCCAGTTACCCTCTGCTCTTCCTGGTACATTAAGACGGGTGTCAGAACCATAACCTAATAAATCCTGTATCGGGAATATAGTAAGTCCCGCATTACTTGCCATAATTGTTTTAATTATAGCCTTACAACCGTCTTCATTCCAACGGTCATAATTACAGGAGCAATACTGCATAACCTTTCTTTTCATATCTTCAGGTGTTTCCCAAAGATAACCTAAAAGTGTGTTATTGTCGTGTGTACCTGAATACGCAACACAGTTATTTATGTAGTTATATGGTCTGTGTGGTGTATCCCACATTGAAAGAAAACCAAACTGGAATACTCTCATTCCCGGGAAACCGCTGTCTTTCACAAGTTTTTCAACATCTTCTGTAATATCGCCTAAATCTTCTGCGATAATGAGTTTGTCGCCTTTAACTTCATTAAAAACTTTTATAAGCTTCATTCCAGGGCCTTTAACCCATTTGCCATTTTTTGCAGTTTTTTCTGTACCCTTAACTGCCCAGAAACTTTCGAAGCCTCTGAAATGGTCAATTCTTACACCGTCAAAAAGCTCCAACGCAAATGAAAGGCGCTCTTTCCACCAAGAAAAACCGTCCTTTTCCATTTCTGCCCAGTCATAAAGTGGATTTCCCCACAGCTGACCATCCTCTGAAAAATAATCTGGTGGTACACCTGCTACATCTGTAAGATGATTTTCTTCATCCATCAAAAACATTTTCTGATTATAGCAGACATCTGCACTATCAAATGAAACATAAATAGGAATATCTCCGATTATGCTTATTCCGTTTTCGTTAGCATATTTTTTAACTTTTGCCCATTGAGTGAAAAATTCATATTGAATAAAACACCAGCCGAAATAAATTTCGCTTGAATATTCTTTCGTTTTCCACTCTGTCCACTCTTTTTCATCGTTGGCAGTTTTAAGCGCCATAAATTTACAAAATGCTTTAATATGTATATTCTCTTCAATAAATTCATTTATTTTTGCTTTTAATTCTTCATTTGCATTTTTTGATGCTTTGATTAAAAGTGGAACTCTCTCATTTTTCAGACGGTCAAATTCGCAAAAATAGGGTGTACCTTGCTTTGCACTCAATAAATCTTCCTGTGATAAAAGCCCATCTTTAAAAAGTAAATCTAAACTTACAAAATACGGGTTGCCACCGAAGGTTGAGTATGACTTATAAGGTGAATTGCACTCGTCAGGAATTACGAACGGTAACACCTGCCAGTACGAAAAACCACTGTTTTTGAGAAAATCTATAAATTGGAATGCCTCTTTACCGAAGCTACCACTTGAATATTCGCCCCAAAGCGAAGAAATGTGCATTAACACACCACTTTTTCTTTCCAAAAAGGAACACTCTCCAATACACAATTATACAAAATATATTATAACATATATAGCATTTATTTGTAAAGAAATAATAAACTTTTTAACGACTAAAAAACACTCACAAATTTAGGCGAAATAAACAAAATAAAAGGCTACACGAAACCGCATAGCCTTTAATAATTATTAAATCAGTTACCATAACGCATATTGCTTATATTGAACAAATCAAGAACATCAAGAACACCATCATTATCGGTATCATTTGCCGCAAAAAATGCTGCTTCCTGCTCGGTGTATTCTGTTGTTTTAAGACACATTCCTCTTGACTTTTCATAGTCTTCATCATTAACAAGACCGTCACCGTTGATATCACCACATACAACAACAGTAAGCTTTTCGTGAACAACTTCATTGTTTTCTCTTGAAATAAGTTCAATTGTCATCCCTGTTGCAATAAGTTGTGTATTATCGAGCACGTTTCCGTTGTAATCTTTTACAACAATAAAATCAGCATTATTGTTGAGAGAAGCAAGGAGTGTCTCAACTGTTGTACCGTGTCTGAGACCTTTGAAGAAGTCCTTTGTTTCATCAATAACAGCGCCACTCTCTGCTTTTGCAACAAGTTTAATTTCTTCTGCATAACAGAAAACATCAACATCTTCTGTTATAGCATCAGTCAGCTTCATAGTTGTATTATTTTTATAATACCAACCGATATATTTTTTGAAACCATCACCTTCAGGTAATTCCGGCATATCTGTCAAATCACCAAAAGTACGTCCGTCAGAATAAACTTTGCATATTCTGTAAACTTCGCCTGATTCACCTTTGAAGCTTACGAAAATATATCGTTTATTATAAATCTCATCTGTTGCATTTTTGATTATTTCTGTTGCAGAATCAATATTATCCTGTTCAGTCTCAGGTATGTTACCAATATCGTCTCCTACTGTATCTTTTGCATTTGTTACCGACTCAACAAACTTATTCCAGTCCTCCTCATCATAACGGCCTTCTGAATTACCTTCTGATATAATTTCTTCAGCATCTTTAACTGCATCTTCATAAGCAGTTGTGTCTGCCGCTACAATTAAGCTGTCAGTTGCATTTTCAAGTAAATCAACAACACCATCAATGATATACTGGTCATCAGTTGATAAGTCATCGGTTACATCCTCTGCTCTTGTTAAAGAGTCTCTGAGTACCTGCTCAGTATTTGCAGTGTATTTTATATCTGTTCTGTTTAATGCCTCTTTCGCTTTTTCAATTGCTTCATCTAAAGCAGAATAATCAGCTTTGACCTTCATACCTTCTCTTGCAGCCACAAGCTCTGATAAAACATTGTTTATCATCACTTGGTTATCAACAGATAAATCTTCATCTAATGCTTTCGCTATATCAAGAGCTTCTTTTAAGCCTTCCTTCGAACTGTCGGTATAAACAACAGAAACATCTGCTAAAATCTCTTCAGCTTTTAAAATCTCCTCATTCAACAAGCTATAATCTGCTTTTTCTTTAAGATTTGTTATAGCAGAATATATATCTTCGGTTATTTCATCAATCTTACTCTGATTTTCAGTTGTTGAAGCCATATCCTTATTAAGTTGTTCTGCTTCTTTTAAAGCATTTTCAAGATTATTCCAGGAAGAATTGGTGTATTTATTATCTGCATTACTATACTTTTCTGCTTCCTCTAAAGCTTTGTCAAAATCTGAATAGTCTGCTTTTTTCTCGAGATTTTCTATTGCATCGAGAACAGCATCTTTTTTCTCTTCAACTTCTTTAATACCCACACCATCTACACCTTGAACAGGGTTTGTCAGGGCTAAATCTTCTGCATCTTTAATTGCATTCTGCAATGCATCCCAGCTTGAATCTGTATAGCCTTCATTTTCAATATTCTTGCCTTCTTCAATTGCATTTTTTATATCTGTTAAATCAACAAATTTACCCTCTTCAAGAGAAGTGTATGCATTTGAAAGCCCTATTGTAGCATCCTTGAATGCATCGAGATTGTTTACCTCTTCATTTTTTACATCTTCTTCAAGCTTATCAGTTGCATTCTCATAATCTTGCTTAAACTTTTCAAAAACTTCATCAAGATAAATTTTATTTTCGCCATTCTGGTTATTTGTTTTTATAACATCCTGAGCAGATTCATTATAATAATCATAATAAATAGCAAAAAGGAGCTCTTCGGCTGCAGCATCAATAATTTTTTGATTTTCACCATCGACACCTTTAATCATATTTCGTTCAACAGCTTTAGCTTTTGCAAGAGCTTCCATTACCGCTGCGTAAATATCATCTCTGAATTTACCTTCTGAATTATCCGCAGGGAACTTTTTTTCTGCATAATCTATAAGATAGTCAAGTTGAGAATAATCACAATATGCGTATTGCTCCAATACTACCATTAGATCAGCTAATTTTTGTGTTTCAGCATCAACAACACTTTGCTGTGTTTCACCTAATCTTTTATCTAAACTATCATATATATAGCTAACAGTAGACTGAAAAGAAGCAAAAGCATCTGGCTCGTATGTATCATTATCATTAGTTTTTGCCATTGCATCTTCGTAAGTTTTATTAAATTCAGTATAATCAGCAACAGGCTCAAGAGCATTTTTTACAGCTAAAAGTTGATTATAATATGAATCGACTTCTGTCTGTGTGTAATACTTTGCTCCATAAAGAAGGTCTGTAGGAATTGCGTTTAACGCTGGTGCCAAAGTATCTATTGAAGCCGCAGTATATTTTAATCTTTCTGCAGAGTCCTCTGATAATTCAGTCAACTCATCATAGAGTTTTACTAAATCGCGGGCGTCAGTAACCTTAACCTCTACTGGCAAGTGTAAATGGTATGTTGTATCATTGGCATCATCATCATTCACCTGTAAACGCCATACAAAACTAAGGTCATCTTCAGCACTTGTAACGTCTGAACCATTCCCTCTGAATTCAATATCTGCCTGTGCCCAGTAACCATGTCTTGAACCGATTCCTTCAATACCTGAACCACCGATTTCTTTTCTGTCTATATATTTGTTTGTAGCTAAAGCAACCGCTTTATATTGCTCTCTGCCATTATATGTAGTTTCAGGGTATATATTTTGCCAGTTATTAAACTCTTTACTTCCGTTTTCGTGTACTGATAAGTATTCTGGTAAAACCTTTGAAAGGAATTTTGTAGTATTGTTCTGTGCTATCTCACCCTTGTAGAAACAACCCGTACTACAAGAACTTTCATCAAAAGTAAATGCCTCAATATACGGGAAATTCATACCAAAATCGTTTGCTCTGCTTGAGGCATAAATCTGCTGATTAACAGTAAACAATTCATCATCATATATCTGCATAAATTTATACTTGGTAACAATAAGATGGAAATTCATTTCTGTACCATCTTTACTGTCAAGCTTTGCATCCGGACCATCAACACAGGTATCAAACACATCGTCGGTTGTAGTTCCTGATTTATCTGCAGAATACAGACTTTTCGCTACAAGTTTTTTAGTCAGTGTTTTTAAACCTTCAGTCGCTTCATCAACAACATCTTGTTGTGGGCTCATTAAATTTTTATTTAATCCTTCATCTATTTTTACCAATTCATTTGCTACTATATCCAAAGATTCTGTTGTGTAGCCACTGCAATAAACATATGTAGGATTTTCATCGGTAGTTTTTCTGACAATTTCTGAAAGTTTTTTTCTTAGACTATAATATTCTGAGTAATCTGCTAAACCTGTAGCTGTTTCTGTTATGTAGTCATACATAGCATCAACATCTGTCTGTGTAAAAAATCTGCTACCATCAAGCATATTTGTAGGTACAGCATTAACATACTTCTTTATTTTCAAATATCTTTCTTCAGATAATCCTTGGGAATTACCATTCTCATAATTTTCTATCTGAGATTTAAATTCTTCTACTTTATTTTTAAGTTCACGAACATCAGTAATTATAATATCAGTACATAATCTTACCTGTCTTGTTGTTCTGCTACCCATCAAACCAACATCGGCATAGGTCCAGTTAAAGCTCCAATAAAAATTGGTTCTTATTTCACCATAAGGTGTATTTTCAGGATGAACTGCATTAAAGCTCAAGTTACAATCCCACTGATAATCAGGACAGTCTGATAAATCGACAACCGTACCTCTTAAATCGTGTGAAGGTATATCATTACCCGAAACACCTACATCTCTGGCATTATCATTTGAAGCAGACCAAGCATACTTAAAATTCATTTCATCTAATAAATTTTGTGTGCCATTTGTCGTAATTTTTTCAGGATACTCTTCAACCTTCAAGGATGAATCAGTATTTGTTCCACCTGCATAAAGAGTAAGACTATTAAAATGAGCATAAGCCTCACCAGCATCCTTTTCTAAGGAAAGGTGCTGATTAAATGCAAATTCCTGATCATCTTCTGTTTGCATAAATTTAAAATCAATGTTTGAAATGGTTGCCTTGATTTTACCATAATCAGAACCTGTTCTTACCCATTTAGTACCATCACTGAAATAAGCCGCATTAGCAGTACCCTGAAAAATCAATGGAATACTACCAAACACGACAACCACTGCAAGTAAAACACTTAAAAATCTTTTCCCGCTTCTTTTAAACATTTTGTTTTCTCCTTATATAAATTCTAACTTTTGAATCCGCATTTTCCTCTATTATAATTATACTGCTTTTGTTCATAATGTCAATTATGCAGATACAATTTTATAAAATATTAACAAAATATTCCTTTAAAGAAATTATTTTCATAAAAAGAGAACACCTTAATTGAATTCAAACTCCAATTAAGGTGCATTTTAATTTTTTGCTTCATCTGAATCTCTGTAATATTGTGTGAAAATTTTCGGATGCGGATTATTTTTCCACAATTCTTCAGCAACTGGCGCCCATTGTTTACTGAAATCTACACACTTATCGCAAAGCTCGTCAACATCTTCATTTATTAAATGGTCGGTGCTTTTAGCACCTGTTTCTTTAATAATTTTTCTTAAAATATCAGGATTTTCAAGCATAGGACAAGGCATTAGGTGGTTATCGTTAAAAGGTTGCCCTTTTCTGTAAGCCTGAAAAAGTGGTCGTTGTAAAGACTCTAAAAGTGTAGTTTCTCTTATATTTGAGTCCGAGTAGTGAACAAACACACAAGGCTCAATATCACCTTTTGAATTTATGTGGAAGTAGTTTCTTCCACCCGCAATACAGCCACCAACAAATTCGCCATCATCCTGAAAGTCCATAACAAATATTGGCTTACCTGTTTTACCATTTCTGATTCTTTTAAGCCACATATACATATATTTTCTTTGCATAGGAGAAGGAATAAGCTCTTTCTGTCCGTCACTTCCAACAGGCATATAGTTGAAATAAAGTGCATATTTTACACCCTTTTCAATCATATCATCTAAAAACTCATCGCTTGTAACGCTCTCGACATTTTTATTTGTATAACAAACAGAAATACCAAAAAGAATTTTATTCTGCTTTAAAAGTTCCATTGCTTTGACGGTTGTATCGTAAGCACCGTCACCACGGCGGAAGTCATTACTTTCTTTTGAACCTTCAATACTTAAAGCAAGTGTAATATTACCACACTTTTTAATATCATCACAGAATTTCTGGTCGATTAAAGTCGCGTTTGTGTAAATTAAAAATGTACATTCTTTATTTTCAGAAGCAAGAGTTACAATATCATTTTTTCTTATAAGTGGTTCGCCACCTGTAAGCATATAAAAATGAGTACCCATCTGTTTACCCTGACTTACAATGCTACGCATTTCATCAAGTGAAAGCTGGAATGAATGACCATACTCCGCAGACCAACAGCCTTTACATTTTAAGTTACAAGCAGAGGTCGGGTCAAAAAGAATTATCCACGGGATATTACATTTATACTTTTCACGGTTTGCTCTTACGATTTTTGTTCCGTAAAAACCTGCGTGAACACCCAAAGAAAGAAGAAGGCTTTTAATTAAACTGTGGTCAACATCTTTTAAAATATTTTTTGCTAAAATTGTGTGTGCATTACTGTCATCTAAAACAGCATTACGCATTTTAGCATAGTTCTCTTTTGGGTACATTTTAAAAGTTTTCTCAACAATACTGAGAATTTTAAGAAGATTCTTCTGTGGCTCTTTGTCAATATATTTTAATATACTTGAAATAGTTTTATCTGCCGCAAAATGAACTAATTTGTGCTCCACAAGTTATGCCTCCTTTCAAAAAATCCAATCAGTTTGATATTCTACCACACTTTACAAATTTTGTAAACAACTATTTTCCTTAATTATTAACACTTTTTACATTATTTATGCACTCTATTTTCTTGACTTTACTCCTTTAGTGAACTATAATAGAATAGATGTATTTTGCAACAATAATTTGTAATTTTTGCAAAAATAAAAAACGAAGGAGTTTTCTCATGAAAAAAGAAAAAACAATTACCCCCAGCTCTAAACTTTCGGGCAGAATCTGGTTTAATCTTTGCCTTTTTGGCTTTATAGGTCAGGTAGCATGGAACCTTGAAAATATGTATTACAATACATTTATGTACAACACCGTCTATGAGGGCGGAACAGTTACAGGTACACTTTCTTCTATGGATGCCATAACTTTAATGGTTAATCTTAGTGCCATTGTTGCTGTTCTCACAACATTTATTATGGGTAACCTCTCCGACAAAATGAACAAACGAAAAGTATTCATTTCTATCGGATATCTTACATGGGGTGTTATTACAGCCGCTTTCGGGTTCCTTACAAAGGATAATATTTCAACTATATTCGGCATAACCGAACCTGCTTTAATCGTCACTGCAACTGCCGTTTCAATTGTTGTTATGGACTGCATTATGACTTTTGTAGGTTCAACAAGTAACGACTCCGCTTTCAATGCATGGGTTACTGATGTTACAACACCTAAAAACCGCGCAACTGCTGAAAGCATCCTTGCTATTCTTCCTATAGCGGCAACTATTATTGTTACTGTTTCCGGTGGATTTATTGAACCTCTTGGTGGTGGCGATATTGAAAAAGGCTACACATATTATTTCCTCGGTCTTGGTGCTTTAGTTATTCTTTGCGGTATTATTGGTCTTTTCTCACTCAAAGATTCAAGAAGTGGTGAAAAGAAAGTTAATGCAAATTACTGGAAAGATTTGGTTTACGGCTTCAAGCCTTCTGTTGTAAAAGAAAACAGCAAACTTTACATTGCTCTTTCAGCAGTTGGTATTTACTCAATTGCAGTTCAGATATTCTTCCCATTTCTTCTCATTTACCTTGACCGTGGTTTAGGCTTTAAAATCGAAGCTCTTTTCGGTTATATTACAACACCTGTTTTAATTGCAGCTCCTTTTGTTCTTATAGCTGTTGTACTTGGTGTTATAGGCATAGGTAAATTCGCAGACAAATTTGGCAAGAAAAATCTTATATTTATTGCAGCAGGACTTTTCGTTGTAGGCTTAATAGCGGCTTCATTTGCAAAAACAATGGGACCTTTCGGAATTGCTGCAATTCCGCTTCTTGCAGGTTACGGTCTTTTAGGTATTCTCCTCAACTCAACTGTTCGCGATTATACACCGGAAGACAAAACAGGTCTTTTCCAGGGTATAAGAATGATTTTCTTCGTGCTTATTCCTATGCTTTTAGGACCTCAAATAGGTAAATGGGTTTGTCAGATGGCAGGCACCGGTTCCTATGTTGACCAAAGCACAGGTCTTACTCAGGCAGAACCATGCGCTGAAATGTTCCTTGCTGCAGGTATAGTTGCTCTGTTTGTTTTCATTCCTCTTGCAATACTTCGTAAAAAAGGTATTGATAAAGTAGAGAACTAAAAATTTGCTGATACCCAAAATCAGACTTTGAGGTGTGAACTTATGAAATCTATTTTACTTTCTTCTCTTACAAAAGTATTTAAAGATGTAGAACCGAATTTTGATGAATTTACAGAGTTTTCAGTTCTTCGCGGTGAGGTTTTCAACTTTCAGATTGCAATTTTTCCGCAGACTGATGAAGACTGCAACATTACAGTTGAAGTTGCATCAAATCTTCGTGATGGTATAAAAGTCTATAAGGTTCTTAATGTTCCTTCAACTTATGCTGCACCCGAAGACCACGATGATTTTCACTATGACACCAAAAGAACTGAATATCCCGATTTATTGCAACCAATAAATGAAGACAACACCGTTGAACTTGTAAAAGGTGAATGGAATTGTCTCTGGTTTAAATACACACCTGAAATGGACTATATCGCAGGTACAAACGGTATTACTGTATTTTTGAAAAAAGGTTTGTATGACGAAAATAACAAACACATTTTTAATTTAAGAACAATACCAAGACAGTTGCCCATGCAGGATTTGATTTACACAAATTGGTTTCATAATGACTGCCTTTGCACTCACTACAAAGTAGAGCCTTTCAGTGATGAATACTGGACACTTTTAAGAAACTACGTAAAAAACGCAGTAGCACACGGTGTTAATATGATTTACACCCCAATTTTCACACCACCACTTGACACAGAAGTAGGTGGCGAAAGACCTACTTTCCAGTTAGTAGAAGTTGATAAAATTGATGTTGGCTACCGTTTCAGCTTCCGTAATTTTGATAAATATGTAAGAATCTGCACAGAATGTGGTATCAAATATTTTGAAATTTCACACTTCTTTACACAATGGGGTGCAAAACACGCACCAAAAATTATGGCGAATGTAAAAGGAATACAGCGCCAGATTTTTGGTTGGGACACCGTTGCAAATGGTAAAGATTACGTACAATTCCTTGCAGTTTTTGCAAAAGCATTCACTAAAGAAGTTGAAAGACTTGATATTAAGCAGAACTGCTATTTACACGTTTCTGACGAACCTAACAACGAGCAGATAGAAGATTATAAAAATGCGTCTTACATTATAAATCAACTCTTCCCTGATTTTCATATTATTGACGCATTATCTGAAATTGAAATTTACAGACAAGGTCTTGTAAAAACTCCTATTTGTGGTGAAGATGTTGCTGATATATTCAAAGCAGAAGTAAAAGATTTCTGGACTTATTATTGTTGTTGTGAAACTCACGACTTTTTACCTAACAGAATGTTTGCAATGCCTCCAACACGAAACAGAATTTTAGGTATGCTCCTTTATAAATATGAAGCAAAAGGCTTTTTACAATGGGGTCACAACTTCTGGTACACACAATATTCAAAGAAGCATATAAACCCATTTGAGGTTACTGACGCTGGTGGTGCTTTCCCGTCAGGTGACTCATTTGTTGTTTACCCGGGACCATATATGCAACCACTTAACTCTACCCGTCACGAAGTATTTTATGAGGGCATTTGCGACTATCGTGCTATGAAATATTTAGAAAGACTTACTTCAAGAGAGCATGTTTTAAAAATCCTTACAAAAAATCTTGATACAGAGCTCACATTTAAAAACTACCCTCATGACATTGAGTGGCTTTTAAATAAACGAGCAGAAATTAACAAAGAAATCGAGTTAGCTATAAGATGACCTTAGCAGAAATATTTAAAATTAACTGTCGGGCAAGTGCAAAGCTTTGTGGCTTTAACCCCACAATTGCATTCAGCGATTTAACATCGGGAATCGGTGGCAAAAACAAAAATGGCATTATTGCCCGACTTTCATTCAATGACTTTTTTATTGATTTATATTTTATAGAAAACGGACCCTTAGCTTACGCACCTAACACAATATGGCTCAGCGTAGGCTTTGAGTCTGTTCCTTTTTTGCCTTTTTCTGTTTATGATATTTTTGCATTTTCAGAAATGAAGAATTATAAAAGCTACACCTACTCTTACATTTACACCAATGAAATTATGATAGAAAGCTTTGGCGAAATAAATGATTTTCTCAAAGCCTTCATTCCGCTTATGCAAGAAATTTCGGCAAATGGTGTTAAGAAAAACAAGCTTATTGCATCCCAGAAAGAAGTAATAAATAAATTTGTCGGAGATGACATTTTCCAGAAAGAATTAGAAATTCTCGACGCAAGTGTAAAAATAAGAGAAATGCTCATAAGAAATTATGTTGAGGGCATTATAAATCACTTCACTTTAGGTGGCGTGGCAGATTTTTTCAAGGGCAATCACGAAAAAGCAATAAAAAAATTAGAAAGACAAAAACGAAGAACACTTTACGAGGAAAATCTTCTAAATGCTTTAAAAAATGGCGAGTTGAAAGATTATGATGCCTCCCCTTACAGGAATGAAGAATATAAAAACTACACAAAAATCGCAAGAAAATCAATTGCTTTTTTAAGTCCTGGCAAAGCTCTCAAAACATTCACCCAGGCACTTTTAACGACACCCGTTTTCGCTATAATTCTTCTTTTCATTTACATTTTTTTATGTGCTTTTAAATATAACAATGCATTGTTTTATTTGAATGGCGATTTAATTTCAATTGCGTCTTTACTTGTTGCAGCCTTTTCTGTTGCTGAGGTCGTTGCTTTCAGGTGTCCGCTTGAATTAAAAAAGCATTTAAAAAAGAAAATGAAGCTCGACTCAAAGCCAAAAGAAATTCGTGGATTTTTAAAATATTTTACAATTTTTGTTGAAACTATTGTAATTGTTCTGCTTATGTCTTCTGTAAATAATGCGGTTGTTTTCACTGAAAATAAAGTTTATTTCCCGGAAAATGAATATATTTCTTTAAGACAAGAAGCTATAAGATACGAACATTTTGACGCTGTTTACAAAGCAAAGGAATATTATCATTTGGGTGTGCAGGAGTTAGACCTCGAGCATTACATTTTAGTTTCAAAGAATGGTGAAAAAATTGATTTAGCACTCTACCCCGCCAACACATCAGAAGATTTTGAGAAAAAAGTTCTGCCGTTATTTATAGAAAATGGTTGCGAAATAATTGAAATTGAAAGTGAACGGGATATAAAATGAACAATATAGAATTTTTTAAAAGTGCAGGTTACGGAATGATGATGCATTTCGGACTTTATTCCATTTTAGGTGGCGAATACAAAGGTAAATTCGGAGACAATTATGCCGAATGGATTGGCTCTCACTTTGCTATTCCGATTAAGGAATATGAACAGCTTGCAGGTGTGTTTAACCCGATTTATTTTAATGCAGATGAAATTATTAAACTTGCAAAAGACTGCGGGATGAAATATTTTGTAGTAACAACAAAGCACCACGATGGCTTTGCACTTTTCCATTCTAAAGTAGATAAATACAATGTAGTTGATGCTACACCTTATAAACGCGATATTATTTATGATTTAGCAAACGCGTGTAATAAACACAACATAAAATTAGGTTTTTATTATTCACAAGACCTTGACTGGCATGAAAAACACGGTGGCGGATATCTTTCAAATCACATGGGCTGCTCTGGTGTTACGTGGGACAACAGCTGGGATTTTCCAAATCCAGAAGAAAAAGATTTTAATATCTGTTTCGAGAATAAAATATTGCCACAAATTAAAGAAATTATGACAAATTATGGTGATATTTTTACCGCGTGGTTTGATGTGCCAATGACATTAACCGAGAAACAAAGCAAAATTATTTATGATACAGTTAAAGAATTACAACCCGACTGTCTTATAAATTCAAGACTCGGCAATGGACTTTATGACTATGTTTCTTTAGGTGATAATGAAATTCCTGAAACAAAAGAAGAATGGCAAAAGCTCTCACAGGTAGATGAAAAAAGTATAAATTACCAAAGCATTGACGGTTTCAAACCAAGTAAACACGGTCTTTATGAATCTGCTTGTACATTAAATAATTCGTGGGGATTTTCTTACCGTGACCATAACTGGATTTCACCAGAAACTCTCGCAAAAAACAGAAAACACTTAAACTCACTCGGCATTAACTACCTTGTGAATGTCGGCCCTGACCATTTAGGAAGAATTCCGGGACCGTCAGTTACGATTTTGCAGGAAGCAGCAAAAATGTAATTAAAAATTGAAAATTGAAAGTTGCGAATTGCGGAAACGCTTCGCGTTTGATTATAATTAAATATCAATAAAAATAAATTCTATCATTTTAAGTTTTTTGTAAACTAAAATGATAGAATTTTTCTAACATCTAACACCTTCTTGCAACTTGCACACTTACATACTTGCAACTATTCTTCTATTTCTGCAAGTTGCGTCAGTTCTTCCATATTAACTGTTTCTTTCTGGAACTGAGAAATATATTTGTCCTGATAATAATTTTCATTCTGGCTTGTGAAACTACCATCTGGTGAATATGTAATAACCTTACAACCGCGTTGAGCTCCTCTTCTTGAAATACCGATATACGCCAAATAGTCAACACTCATTCCGTACGACAACTGGATACCCTTGTAATCAAGGCAGAAATTGTTTTCGTGGTCGTGACCACAGAAAATACCTTTTGTCGAGCCCAATTCAAGCATAGTTTCAAAAAGAGTATCTTCTCCATCACCCGGGTAAACAATTATTCCACCCTCACCGGCAACACCATGTATGAGCTTAACATTTTCGGTGTCTTTGAAATCATTGTTTAAATATTCATACCACGCATCCTGATATTCCTTTAACGGAATATGGAAAAACGCAGTTGAGCTTGGAACAGGATTCTTCATATCTGAAACTGATTTATTATAATCAGTCAATTTTTTTACACAATCTCTGTACCACTCAACCTGATTTTCGTGGATATTGTCATATTTCCAACCGATACCAAAAATATCGTGTTCTGTGTAAGAATGACTGTCAAACGTGAAAATTGACTGTGTAATTTCGCCCTTTGAGTTTTTGATGTTTATAATATTGTTACAGTATCCGTCAACATCTTCGGGACCACTTTTAAAAAGACAATATCTGAAACCGCTGTTTTCATAAAATTGAGCAATTTCTTCTCTGTTATATTTACTATAGATTTCTGTATCGTGATTACCAAAAGCAACTGTCCAATAAACACCAAGCTTTTCCATAAGACTCGCAAAAAGCTTTGCAGCCGCAAGGTTATCGTTTGTACCGGCCTGGAACGGTATAGGGTAAGCAATATCACCTGTAATAATTACTAAATCAGGCTTTTCTGCAGTTACCATTGCTGCAACTGCGTTGATTGCTTTTAAATCCTTACCATGACATAACCAACCGGCACCAATATGAATATCTGTAAGATGAACCACTTTAAAATCTTTATCCGTTGTAAAAGTCCAATAGCCATTTTCATCTTCAACAGGCACCAACTGATTTTCAATTTTTACCTGCTCAAAGCTTTCAATTTTTTTCATATTGCTGTTTCTGCCTACTACAGTTATCAATGAAGTTACTGCGCAAAACAATACAACAACTGAAACAATAATTCCAATAATTTTAAAAAATATTTTCCCTTTCACTTTACATACCTCTTAAAAAAATTTGTATTTATAAAAATATACACCAAACTTTCCACATAAGATAATACAAAAAATGTTCGACAAATTCAATAGTTTTTAAGAAAACATTGTGTCAAACATTTTTATGTTCATTTATTCTATATCTAATTCACTATAATTGTTAATATAAATATCTACAAGATTTTTTAATTCTTCCTGCTCTGGCTCGCTTTTATCATAAATACCAACTACTTTATACCCTGCTTTTTTCGCAGTCTTTGCGGCATATAACGCATCCTCAAAAACCCAGGTGCTTTGCTTTTCTGTTCCTAATTTTTCTAAAACAACATCATAAACCTTTGGCTCTGTTTTAGAAGCGCCGACTGTATAGGTTGAATAAATTTCTGAAAAATAGTGACGCATATTGAATTTTTCAAGTACCGCTTCAAGTGCAGGTTCACCTGTAGCAGTTGCAATACCCATTTTCACACCCTTTGCTTTTAACTTTTCTAAAAATTCAATAATATCATTTTTAGGTTCTGTATCAGCAAGATATTTTTCTTTTATAAGTGTAAAAAACTCATTAAAAAGTTCTTTATCAGTCATTTTTAAATCAAATCGTGTTTTTGCAAGTTCTATTGCCTCTAAAAGAAAAAGGTTTTTAAATTCTTCTCGTTGTTCTTCGTTAAGGACTAACCCGATTCTGTCAAAAAACTGGAATTTTACACCTTTCCATATATGCATAGAGTCAAAAACTGTTCCGTCAAAATCAAAAATTGCGCCTGTAATGTTCATTGTGTTCTCCAATCATATTTATCTTTCATAACATCTAACTCAACACCGTTTATAACGATTATAGCAGTATCTTCATCAACCCATTCAATTTCTGCTTTTTCACATTTATAATTCCAATAAATATTTCTTTCTCTGCCGGTCTCGTTATCTGTAGCAGTACAAAGCACGGCATAATCAGTTGTCGCACCACCATTATTAAGATATGCAGTAACTGTATATCGACCATCCGGCGATGTACTTTCACTTAAAAATTCTTGCCCATCAATTCTTTGAATGTCAAAAAATGCCCAGTATATACCATAAACAATCAGTAATACAAATGATATTGTTACAATAATTCTTTTTGTTTTTTTACATTTTTTCACTTTATTGACTCCCATATCATCCACGAATTATTACTTATATTATCAACCGAAAGGTAAGGTTTCTCCTGTTTTTTTATAATGAATCACACCTATAACAAACGGAACAAAACCCAGACAAGAAAGTGTTGATGCAACAATAAAACCTACTTTATCATCATCTTTGTGAACTATGAGATAGTCTTCGTAAGACCATATATAATCATCACCATAAAATAATGAATATAAATAATTTTTATCCGATATACTTACTGTGATTTTATCACCACTTCTTAAAGATAATAACTCACTCTCTTTTATTGACTGAAAAACCATCTCATCTATTTCCAATGGTTCTGCATATTCTTCAACATATATATAATAATGATTATAGACTTTTCCCTTTGCACCTTTTTCCTGTTCAAGTTCATATTTTACAAAAGTACAATTTTCATAAACAAGTGTTTCTGCTGGTGGAGGATCATCAAACATAAAATAAATTAAACTCACTAAAAAGAGCATACCAACACCACCAAAAAATATGCTTTGCACAAAAAACATTACTTTATTTAATTTCGGTGAAATTACTCTGTATTTTTTTGCCATATCAACACCATATTTAAAAAATTTGTTGGTTTGATTGATTATATCATAAAAAGAGAAGAAAGTAAATTTTAAAAAACTTACTCCTTTTCTCCCACATACAAATCAATATCAATTTCCGTTCTTGTTTCGTGGCAGAAATCGATTACTTCCATTGACGGCGCAAGGCACGGAGTCGCATTTTCTCGATAAACTGTCGGAACAATTTCCAATACAAAAACTACATCAGATTCTTTTCGTATTTCATTGAGAATTGCGGTTTTACTGAATAATGGTTCAAGTGTTTTTTGCATTTGTTTTTCTGTTACAATGTCATATTCATTACAAAACCCAAATTCCCAGTATGAAAAATCATACTCAGTGCCATTATTTCTTTTATCGCCTTTTTTCCACACTTTTGAAGACTTCAACCCTAATCTTCTGGTTATATCATCAGGATTAAATTCGCCTTTAATTGCAAAATATGTATAACAACTGTTTTGGAGCATTTTTGTTCTCCTTTTACTATAATTTTCAAGTTTCAATTACTTTGATTATAGCATTAAAACAATTCAAAATCAATTATTATTGATTCATTGAAAATCCGTTTTAATGAATGGCGAAAAAGTAAAAATCCCCGTAACATATGCCGGGTGTTCGGAAGGACACTCGGCAGTTTTATTCGCCATACGGCGAGTGATATTGCTTCGCAGTTTTATTGTGCTTCGCACAGTGTTATTGTCCTTCGGACAGTTTTATGCGAATAAAATAACACTGAAGCCGTAAGGCTTCAATATCACTTTTGATTTATCAAAAATATCACTGCAAATTTTAATTTGCAATATCACTCATACATACCGAAAAAAGAATTTGTTTTTCTGAAAAGTTACCTTGAAGTATATAACCCACTATGACACTTTCCGCTCGAAAGTATCTGTTTTTCATCAAAAAAATTGTGAGACACCTTATGAAAAGTGTCTCACAACTGTATAAATATTTGTTTCTGTCCTTAGCAACCCCGCTCATACGTTACGAGGATTTTTGGTCTAATTATTACTAACAAATTTTATAAATTCAAATTACAAACACCATGTATTTTATAAACTTCACCATAGTCAAAATGAACATTTATTTTATTTGTTCCTTTTTGAAGTTGATGTGTTGATTGTTGCATAAGTTTTTTGCCATGATAAACTGCAATTCGTATTTTTCTGTCATCGTCCCACGGAACATTCTCAACTAAATTAAACACGGGTTCCCTATCAACTTTCTTTCCGAACAATTCATCTATAGTGATGTTGAAAATGCTTGCAAGTTCCGGCAAAAGCATAATATCCGGTGAAGAAAGTTTTTGTTCCCATTTTGAAACGGCTTGGGTAGAAATATTTAACTTTCTGCCGAGTTCCTCCTGTGTCATTGTATTCATTTTTCTATAGTAGGCAATTCTTTCGCCTATACTGTTTTTCATATTCAAATCTTTCCTTTCTGTATCCTTTCATTAAGGTTTTTGCTAATTAAATTATACATAAACAGATGCAGAAATAAAAGATATTGTTTGGATTATTATTATCATTGTTGGTTGATATTATCACTTTTCTTTTGGCTATTACGAACCAAAAGGATGACATAATTTTTTGAATTTTAGTCTTATCACTTTTCTCTCTTCTCCCTTATCTTTTATCTGGAAAAGTCGCTTTTTAGAGAATAGTTAATAGTACAAACTGTTATAAGTTCAGAGAATTATTTAACCGTGCCAAGCATAATACTTCCCTTGAGAATCTAATGAAGTTAAATTATCTTTATCAATCCAAGGATATTTTTCGGATACAACTTTTTCAGCATCAATTTTTAATGTTTCCGTTTTAACATCCCAATTCGGATAATAGATTTCCCAAAGAATATCGTCCCTTACTTGAATAACATAATTTGATACTTTTTCAATATCTGTTCCCGAAAGTGTAGGTAATGATTTCAGTAGTTTATTATCAAGTGGTATTAAATATTTTTTACCCCACTCCAACGAGTGCTTTAAAGCAAGATTTAAAACTTTATAGTTTTCTAAAATACCATCTTGATTTTCAAATTTAGTATTGCGGTCAAGAATAGGATTTTTAATCTCTTCAACAACCATTGTGCCGACATGAATTTTGCCTTCGTAAAGTTCTATTTTGCGCCCTACCCATAATGTATATGGATATGCTTTTGGAGTTAAAAAATTCGCAAAGCATCGGTGAGGTTGTTCGTAAATCATAACATTCCCATCAATCGTCTGAAAACAAACTGAAGTAAAATATTTTTCTTGAATTTCACAACAGCCACGATAGTTCTTACCAAAAGGATTTTTAGAATGTCTTGTATTTGTAACAGTTACTACTGCATCAGGATTGTTCAAGTCTATAGGAGTTATTTTTTCTCTTGTTTTTCTAAAAAAACTAAACAAAGCCTCACCACCTTTGGTTAAAAATTAAATCTTTTCTTTTAATGTTTTACAGCTTGATATCAGCATTCGTCTGATTCTGCCACAAAGGTTTCTATATTTTTTATAAGTATCTTCATCAATAGCGTTGGTATTAAATAATAGTTGTAGCCAACCTTCAGTTTCACTACATTCTTTTAGTGCAATTTCAAATTTAGAAAGCATATCTGCCCGACTTTGGCCATAATTTGCTTCGCGAATATTTGCATAAACACTGCTTGAACTTTTGCGAATCTGGAAAACAGTATTTGACGGTGCTTTTATCTTTTGACATAGCAATTCTATATCTGTTGCAAGTTGTTCTGAATAAATAAGTAAATAGTTTTTAGGCATTGAGTTCACTTCCTTAAAAAAGAGTATAACACCAATACACAAATAAATCAACGCGAAGCGTTGTATATCATCCGCAACTTGTTGCGGAATATCCTCAAAACGAAGTTTTGTATATCATCATTGCGAAAGCATTTTTGATACACACCTAAAGGTGTGATGATATACAGTCCTGACGGACTGATGAGATACAAGGGCGACAAGTCGCCCTTGATGATATGCCATTGCTTTCGCAATGGATAAAAAAAGAACTAAGCTTTCGCTTAGTTCTTTTTTGGTGGGAGCGGGTGGATTCGAACCACCGAAGGCGGTGCCAACAGATTTACAGTCTGCCCCCTTTGGCCACTCGGGAACACTCCCATATTCAATTTGCAAAAAAATGGAGCTGGTGGACGGACTCGAACCCCCGACCTGCTGATTACAAATCAGCTGCTCTACCAACTGAGCTACACCAGCACTTTAATGCTTGAACAATATAACACAATTCTTTTTGGTTGTCAATCATATTTTTTAAATTTTTTTATCTTTTTTATTTAGACATAATAAATTTCATAAAATTCTCTTTGAATTCCTTATATTTTCGCTGTGACATATATGTTTCAACTGTTTCTTTTTCACTTTTCTGCAGTGTTACAATCGTCTTATCAAAATTCACCACACTCTGCAAGTTCACTACAATACTGTTATGAGAGTGAACAAAAACATCAGGTTGATTTATAAGAGCAATACAATCGTCAAGTTTTTCTTTTACTTCTAATTCGCCATTAACTGTTACAACAGTAGTACCGCCTGATTTTCTTTCCATATAAAGAATATCGTTTGTATTAACCACAATAAAGCTATCGTTACTTTTTAGTGTGAGTTTTTTATTCAATTTGTAATACTCTTCAACCGCTTCTTCAAGATTTCTTATAAATCTATTTCTATCAATTGGTTTTGAAAGATACCTGAACACCTGAATTTTCATAGCATAATCAAGATAATTATCAAATGCCGTAAGTATCATTATGCAGATTTTAGGATTTATTTCTTTTAATTTTTGTGAAAGCTCTATTCCGCTGATACCTGGCATTTCGACATCTACAATTGCAATATCGTAACTGTTCTTTTCGGTTAAAATAAAATCTCCTGAAAGTCTTGTATCTTTCTCAAATTCTATATTATATTTCTTTTCAAAAAGTTCTACGAGGAATAAAACTAAATCTATATTTATCTGGCTGTCGTCACAAATAAGTAATTTCATATTTTAATTTTGTCCCCCGCTTCTGTTTTCTAAAATACATCTTATAATTCCATCTATGAGTTGTAGTTCTTCATTTGTACAAAGCTTTAAATTATCCTTTATATTTTCAGGAATATTGTCAACCCTTATTACACCTAAAAGCAACAAATCAGGTGTTATTTTAAGCTTAATACAGATATCTGAAAACACTTCAAGACTCGGTATTGAGTGTCCGTTTTCAATATTTGAAAGATAGTTATTTGAAATACCCATCATTTCTGACAGTTCATTCTGTTTCAAACCCAACTCTCGTCTTCTTTTTTTGATTCTTAAACCGAGTTCATTAAAATCAATATGCATTTTCTCACCCCATATTTCGTGAATATTATACACAGTTATTTCTTCTTTTGCAATATATTAAAATAAATACACTTATAATTGGTGGTTTTTGGTATAAATTGTGTATTTGTTTAACCTTTTTTCTTGACTAATACCCCCATTCCGTGTAAAATATATAGTTAGTTTAATTATTGTAAAATATAAAGGTGATTTAATGAGCGAGAAAATTATTGAAGTTAATAATCTCTCAAAATCTTACGGCGACCACCTTGTGCTTAATGATATTTCATTTTCATTACCAAAGGGTGAAGTTATAGGTCTTTTTGGCCCTAACGGTTGCGGTAAATCTACACTTATGAAGATTTTAACAGGTCTTATTCACGATTATAAAGGTTCTGTTTTAATTGAAGGTAATGCTCCGGGCGACAAAACAAAAGCAATTACCGCTTATTTACCTGAACAGACCTTTATTCACGACTGGATGAGAAACATTGACGCAATAGATTATTTCAATGACTTTTTCAAAGATTTTGACAAAAACAAAGCATTGGAAATGTTAAAGCGTTTTTCATTACCTGAAAAGCAAAAATGCAAAACTATGTCAAAGGGTATGCAGGAAAAATTGCTTCTTTCTCTTACTATGTCAAGAGAAGCGGGGCTTTACATTCTTGACGAGCCAATGGGTGGTGTTGACCCTGCCACAAGAGAGTCTATTTTAAAATTCATAATGGACAACTACACAGAAAAATCTACAATGCTTATTTCTACACATCTTATAAACGATTTACAATCTGTATTTACCCACGCATTATTTTTAGGTGGCGGTAAGGTTCTTCTTAATAAACCTGCTGAAGAACTTACAAAAGATGGCAAATCAATTGACGATGTCTTTAAGGAGGTTTTTTCAAATGTTTGGTAAACTTTTAAAAAATGACCTTAAAGCACAGTGGTTTTCAGTTTCTGCAATTTATCTTTGTGCTTTTATTGCAGTAGTAGTTTGCGAAATAGGTGCAAATGTCTTAAAAGAACAAAAGCAAATCGTTCTTTGTGGCGGTGGTGTTTGCCTTGCACTTTTAATTGCAAGTGTTACTACACTTATAACTGTCGCTATTATGTTCAAAAATACTATGTTTGGAAACGCAGGCTATTTAACTCTTACATTACCCGTAAAAACCGGTTCGTTGCTTGCTTCAAAAACTGTTTCAGGTCTTATCTGGATTTTTACAGTTTATGCACTTCTCATAGGCTCACTCGTTTTATGGTTTTATCAGATTAAAACACTTTTAGGTGACCAGATGACAGATGCTATAAATGGTATTCTCAATATTTTCGGTGTACCGACTGTAAAAACAATTACACTCGGTGTAATTATTATATGTATTTTATTTGCCGCAATAATTTTACTTGCAGTTCAGTGTATGTATTTATCACTCACACTTTCACAGATAAAGCCTATCAGCTCATTCGGTAAATTCGGCACCATTGTTTTATTTTTCGTTTTAGCAGGCGGACTTTTATCCTTGAGTGGTACTGTTTCAAATATGCTCCCGCTTAATGTTGTTATTTCTGACACTGCAATCCGCTTTACTTCAAATGTAGGATTAACCGAAGCTGCTATGAGCTACAGACTTACAGGTACATTTTTTAATATTATTGCTTCAATTGCACTTCACTTCCCTATGAAATTTTTAATAAACAAGAAAATCAATTTAAAATAAAGCAAAAACCCGAAAGGAATTTTATATATGGATAATATGACAGGACTTAAAAGAACTCATTACTGTGGCGCCCTCCGTAGTGAGAATATTGCTGAAGAAGTAACCGTTTGCGGTTGGGTTGCAAAGCAACGCGACTTAGGTTCACTTATTTTCATTGACCTTCGTGACAGAACAGGTATCGTTCAGCTTGCATTTGACGAAAACACAGACAAAGCAATTTTTAACAAAGCTTTCTCTGCAAGAAATGAATTTGTTCTTATGGCAAAAGGTGTTGTTAAAGAACGTTCTTCTAAAAACCCTGATTTGCCAACAGGTGATATTGAAATTGATGTTAAAGATTTACGAGTTCTCTCAAAGAGTGAAACACCACCTTTTGATATTGTTGAAAACTGCAAAACAGGCGAAAATACACGTCTTAAATATCGTTATTTAGATTTAAGAAGACCTGATTTACAGAGCAATATTTTATTCCGTCACAAGGTTACAAAAATCACTCGCGATTACTTTGACGAAAACGGATTTATTGAAATTGAAACTCCAATGCTTATTAAATCTACTCCTGAAGGCGCTCGTGACTTCTTGGTTCCAAGCAGAATTCACAACGGTAGCTTTTACGCATTACCACAGTCACCTCAGCTTTATAAACAGCTTTCTATGGTTGCAGGCTTTGACCGTTATATGCAGATTGCGCGTTGCTTCCGTGATGAAGATTTAAGAGCTGACAGACAACCGGAATTTACTCAGATTGACCTTGAAATGTCTTTTGTTGATATGGAGGATGTTCTTTCTATCGGTGAAGGCTATATGGCAAGAATTTTTAAAGATACTTTAGGAATTGATATTCCTCTTCCACTCCCAAGACTCACTTATAAAGAGGCTATGGAGCGCTATGGTTCTGATAAACCGGATACACGTTTCGGCATGGAAATCTTTGACCTTACAGAAGAAGTTAAAAATTGCGAATTTTCAGTATTCACTTCTGCAATTTCTGGTGGCGGCTCTGTAAGAGGTGTAACTGCGAAAAATGCTGTAAATGTTTACACAAGAAAAGAAGTTGACAAATTAACAGAATTTGTTAAAGGTATAGGCGCTAAAGGTCTTGCGTGGATTCGTCTTACAGATGATGGTATTGCTTCATCTTTCGCTAAATTTATGACAGAAGATGAAATGAACGCAATTCTTAAAAAAGCAGGCGCAGAAAAAGGCGACGTTGTATTTATTATTGCTGATACAAAGAACAACTCTGTTCTTTCTACTTTAGGTGCAGTAAGATGCGAAGCGGCTAAAAAGTTAGATATTATCGGTGATGGCTTCAATCTTTTATGGATTGTTGAATTCCCGTTCTTTGACTGGGATGAAGAAACACAGCAATTCGTTGCAATGCACCACCCATTCACCGCTCCGCTTGATGAATGTTTAGATTATCTTGAAACAGACAAGGGCGCAGTTCGCGCAAAGGCTTATGACCTTGTTCTTAATGGTATTGAGCTTTCATCTGGTTCTATAAGAATTACTGACTCTGACCTTCAGGGCAGAATCTTCAAGCTCTTAGGTCTTTCAGAAGAAGAAGCACACCAGAAATTCGGTTATCTTCTTGATGCATTCAAATTCGGCCCACCACCACACGGCGGTATGGGTATTGGTCTTGACAGACTTATTATGCAGCTCTTAAAGGCAGAAAGTCTTCGTGATGTTATTGCGTTCCCGAAGGTACAGAATGCTTCAGAGCCTATGACAGAATGTCCTTCACCAGTAGATGGCATTCAACTTACAGAGCTTGGTATTCAATTATTAGATATAAAAGAAGCGGAATAATCCACTATTTTTCCTGTTTTTCACTTAAATGTATAAAAACACTTGAAAATACAACGAATTTAGTGTAAAATTAAAGTGTGTGAAATAATTTAATTTTTTCGGAGGAAAATATTTATGGTAACAGCAGGCGATTTTAAAAACGGCGTAACATTCGAAATGGAAGGCAAAGTTTACTCTATTATTGAATTCCAACACGTTAAACCTGGTAAAGGTGCGGCTTTCGTTCGTACAAAAATCAGAGATGTAATCAATGGTAGTGTTGTTGAAAAAACATTCAGCCCTACTGACAAATTCCCAACTGCTTTCATTGAAAGAAAAGAAATGGAATATTCTTACGAAGATGGTGGTCTTTACTACTTTATGGACCAGGAAACATACGATATGGTTCCAGTTGACGCTGCAAATCTTGACGACAACTTCAAATTCGTTAAAGAAAATATGGTTTGTAAAATCCTTTCTTACAAGGGTAATGTTTTCGGTGTTGAACCACCAACATTCGTAACTCTTCAGGTTACACAAACAGACCCTGGTTTCAAAGGCGATACAGCTACTAACGCTACAAAACCAGCTACTCTTGAAACAGGCGCTGAAATTAAAGTTCCTCTTTTCATTGATGAAGGCGAAAGCATCAACATTGATACAAGAACTGGCGAATATCTCTCAAGAGCATAATTCAGTCTTATTTAAACAATAATATATTATTGTATATTCAAGGAGGTTTTTACTATGACACTTACAGAAAAAGTTGCTTACCTTAAAGGTCTTGCAGAAGGTTTAAATCTTGATAAAGATGCAAAAGAGACAAAACTTTTCGAAGCTATGTTTGACATTTTAGAAGATATGGCTCTTACAGTTAACGACATAGACGAGGACCTTGCAGCTGTTGAGGAATTAGTTGATTGCATCGACGAAGACCTTGACGAGCTTGAAGATATCATTTATGACGATGATTGCGACTGCGATTGTGGTTGCGGTTGTGATGATGACTTCGATTGCGACTGTGGCGATGAGCTTTACGAAGTAGAGTGCCCATCTTGCGGCGAAGCAATTTACCTTGACGAGAGTATGTTCGATGAAGAATATATTGAATGCCCTGAATGTGGCGAAAAATTAGAACTCGACATTGATTTTGAAGATTGTGATTGCGACTGCGATTGCTGCGATGACGAAGACTAATTAAAAACATTTTAAATTTATTGAAATTGTTCTTTACAAATGAAAACATTTGTGATAGAATAACACAGTCCTTTTGACACGGTGCAGGGAGTAAACTCTTACGAGTGCTTCACCTACCTTACACTGAGTCGATTGGCTAATATTAAAATGAGGTGAAAAAAATGACACAGGCAGAAAAACAAGCAATTATTAAAGAGTATGCTACTCACGAAGGAGATACAGGTTCTCCAGAAGTACAAATCGCTGTTCTTACAAAAAGAATCAACGATTTAAACGAACATCTTAAGGCAAACCACAAAGACCACCACTCACGTCGCGGTCTTCTTAAAATGGTAGGTCACAGAAGAAACCTTCTTGCTTACCTTCAGAAGAACGACATTGAACGTTACCGTTCAATCGTTGCACGTCTTGGTCTTCGTAAATAATTGCACTATTCGGGGCAAACGGTTTTCCGTTTGTCCCGTTCGTAGTTTTTAAACTACAAAAAATTTGGTTAATTACCTACTTTTTCAGGTATTAGCGATAAAGAAAAGTTCAAATAAACCCAAAAATATTTTAACTTTTCTTTGTTGCTAAACCTCAAGAAACAAGTAGGAAAAGATAAAAAAAGAAAGAGGTAAAAAAATTATGTTTAATGAATTCAGAACATTCGAAACAGAAGTTGCTGGTAGAAAGCTTGTAATCGAAACTGGCAAAATGGCTGGTCTTGCAAATGGTGCTTGTCTTGTTCGTTACGGCGAAACAGAAGTACTTTGTACAGCTACAATGGCTCCAAAGCCAAGAGAAGGCGTTGACTTCTTCCCACTTTCAGTTGACTTTGAAGAAAAACTTTATTCAGTAGGTAGAATCCCAGGTTCTTTCGGCAGACGTGAAGGTAAGGCATCTGACAAAGCAGTTCTTACTTCTCGTGTTATTGACAGACCTATTCGCCCACTCTTCCCAAAAGATATGAGAAACGACGTTTCTGTTGTTGCAACAGTTATGTCTGTTGACCCTGACTGCTCACCTGAAATTGCAGCTCTCTGGGGTGTTTCTACTGCTATTGCCATTTCAGATATTCCTTGGGATGGTCCTGTTTCAAGCGTTTCTCTCGGTCTTGTTGATGGTAAATATGTTATCAACCCAAATCTTGAAGAAAGAGCAAAGACAGAAATGACTGTTACAGTTGCTTCTACTGACTCTCTCGTTGCTATGATTGAAGCAGGTGCAAACGAAATTTCAAACGAAGTTATGTTTGATGGTATTATGTTTGCTCACGAAGAAAACAAAAAAGTTGTTGAATTTATTAAGGGTATTGCAAAAGAAATCGGTAGAGAAAAAATTGCTTTTGAATCAAATGATCCATCAGAAGAACTTTACGAAGCAATCAAAGCATTCGCTATTGACGATGTTAAAGTTGCTCTTGACACAGATGACAAGAGAATCCGTGACGAAAGACTTCAACCAATTTATGACAGAGTTCATGCTGAATTTGATGAAAAATTCCCTGAAGAAGCTGCAAAAATTGATGACTGTCTTTACAAGCTTCAGAAATTCATTGTTCGTCGTTGGCTTCTTGATGAAGGCAAACGTGTTGACGGTAGAGGTATTGATGAAATTCGTCCACTTAACGCACAAATCGACCTTTTAAGCCGTGTTCACGGTTCAGGTATGTTCACTCGTGGTCAGACTCAGGTTCTTTCAATTGCAACTCTCGGTACTGCTCGTGATGCACAGATTCTTGACGGTATTGACGAAGAAGTTGAAAAGAGATATATCCACCACTACAACTTCCCATCTTACTCAGTTGGTGAAACAAAGCCATCTCGTGGCCCTGGCAGACGTGAAATTGGTCACGGTGCTTTAGCAGAGCGTTCACTTGTTCCTGTTATTCCATCAATTGAAGAATTTCCATACACAATCCGTGTTGTTTCAGAAGTTCTTTCTTCAAATGGTTCAACATCACAAGGTTCAGTTTGTGGTTCTACTCTTGCACTTATGGCTGCTGGTGTTCCGATTAAAGCACCAGTTGCTGGTATTTCTTGCGGTCTTGTTTCTGAAGGCGACCGTTTCATGACAATGGTTGATATTCAGGGTCTTGAAGATTTCTTCGGCGATATGGACTTTAAGGTTGCAGGTACTAAAAAAGGTATTACAGCAATTCAGATGGACTTAAAGGTTCACGGTCTTACACCAGAAATCATTAAAGAAGCATTTGAAAAGACATACAAAGCTCGTTGCTATATCCTTGATGAAATTATGCTTCCTTGTATTGCTGAACCAAGAAAAGAGCTTTCTAAATATGCACCAAAACTCCTTTCAACAAAAATTGATGTTGAAAAAATCGGTGATGTTATCGGTAAACAAGGTAAAGTTATTCAGAAAATTTGTGCTGAATGTAACTGTAAAGTTGATGTTGAAGAAGACGGTACAGTTTATGTTACAGCTATTGATATTGACGATGCACATCGCGCACTCGACATTATCAACACAATCGCAAATGACCCGGAAGTTGGCGCAATTTATAAAGGTGTTGTTACTCGCCTTATGTCATTCGGTGCATTCGTTGAAATTGCTCCTGGTAAAGAAGGTCTTGTACACATTTCAAAACTCGACGTTAAGAGAGTTGAAAAAGTTGAAGATTGCGTAAATGTTGGTGACGAAGTTATCGTTAAGGTTTCAGAAATTGACGATCAGGGCAGAATTAACCTTTCTCGTCGTGACGCGCTTATTGAAGTAGAAGGTCTTGTTCCTGAAAACGATGTTGAAGAAGACAGACCAAGAAGAAACTTCAACAGAGACAGAAGACCAAGAAGAGACTAATAAGAAACTAGGAACTAGGAATAAAGAATTAGAATAGAATTAAAAATATATGCATTCTATCATATTTAGTTTACAAAAAACTTTAAATGATAGGATGCATTTTCTTTTTGAACTCTAATTCCTAGTTCCTTATTCCTAATTCCTCAAGAATATGCTATAATAAAAAACAAAAATTTTTTTAAAAAGTTTGTAAGATTTTTAAATTTCGACAGTCATATAGGTGAAAGGGGTGATAAAGTGACCGATTTCGAGAAAGTTTATAAAGAATATTTTAATGATGTTTATCTTTATATAAAACGACTTTCGGGTGATGAGCATATAGCGGAAGACATAACGAGTGAAACATTTTTTAAAGCACTAAAATCAATTGACAGTTTTCGTGGCGAATGTGAAATAAGAGTGTGGTTGTGTCAGATAGCAAAAAACAGCTACTACACTTATATAAAGAAAAACTCTAAAATTCAGAATGTAGAAGAAGCAGAACTTGTAAATCTGCCTGATAATAAAAATAATGTTGCAGATGAAGTTGCTAATAAAATGCAGGCTTTGGCAATTCAAAAAATTCTTGAAGAGCTTGAAGAACCCTACAGAGAAGTTTTTATGTGGCGTGTTTACGCAGAATTAAGTTTCAAAGAAATTGCAAGTATCTTCAATAAAAATGAAAACTGGGCATGCGTCACTTATCACCGTGCCAGAAACCAAATCAAAAAAAGACTGGAGGAAAAAGAGAGATGAAAAACGAATGTAAAATAATTTCAGACCTTTTGCCATTATATGCAGAAGATATGGTATGCGAAGAAACCACAGAATTTATCAAAAATCATTTATCAGAATGTGAAAGTTGTAAAAATGATTTTGAAGCTTTTCAGAATGGTGATGATTTAAAGGAAGTTTTTAAAGAAGAAACAAAATCAGAGGTTGAAGACATTAAGCCATTCAAAAAAATAATGAAAAAAATGAATATCCAAGTTCACAGTATTTCTTATCTGTTAATTGTATTCTTCATATTTTTCGGTTTTCTTTCAATGGATAGTGCTAATGTTTTTTACAACAGTTTAATAATGCCGATTGTTGGTGTTTTCGGTTATATAATTTTCAGATTCAAGGCATTTTACAAACTACCGATTTTACTTTTAGCTATAAATATTTTGGCTTGTCTTTTCAATCTTGCAGACGTTGAATTTATAGATATTTTCTTCTGGACTGCAATATTTACGGTATTTGTATTCGTGGGAATAATAATTTCGTTTTTAATTCATTTCGCTTTCAGAAAGGAGAAATAAATATGAAAAAGAAGATTTTAAAAGTTTTAGCATTAGTTTTAGCAATAATTTTAATACTTGGTATTGGTGTTTTTGCAAATTCATTAGTCGGTAATCCTGTTTCAAAATATTTAGCAACAAAAACCGCAAACGAATATATAGAAAAAACTTACACTGACAAAGATTTTATAATTGAAGAAGTAAATTACGATTTTAAAACCGGCGGATATTACGCAAGAGTTACTTCCCCGACAAGCATAGACAGTCATTTTTCGTTGTCATTAGATTTTACAGGTAAACTCACACTTGATTGTTATGACGATGTTACAAGTGGTTGGAATACAGCAATGAGACTTGAAGATGACTACAGAAACGCAGTAAAAGCAATTACCGAATCGAAAGATTTCAGCGAAAAATATTTTATTGCTTATGGTGAAATCCCTTGCGTTTTAAGTGATTACCCAATAGATGAAGAACATCCTGAATATGCTTTACAAAAAGAAGATCTTGTTATAGACAAAATTTATGATATAAAAGAAGTTGCTTCTGAGCACGGTAAGCTTATTCTTTATGCTTACGATGAAGAAGTAACTGTAGAAAGACTTAGCGAGCTTCTTTTAGAAGTAAAAAATAAATTTGATAATTCCGGTGTTACCTTCAAAGCGGTTGACTTTGTACTCGAGCCACCTAAAAAAGAGGGCGAGGCAATGATGAGCGACGAGCAAATTCAAATAAAAAACTTTTATTACAGCGATATTTATGAAGATGGTTTAGTCGAAAGAGTTCGGGAGGCTAATCAGAAAACGATTGAGTTTAACATAGAGCAGGAAAAGATAAAGGATACAGAAATTAGTGGTCAGTGAGTCAGTGATCAGTTGTTAGATTTTTGTTGTTAGATGTTAGAAAAGGTAATAAATAAATTTATCTTATCATTTTAAATTTTCATAAAAAACAGTTTATCCTATCATTTAAAGTTAGTGTCAACTAAAAATGATAGGATAAATTATATTCCATAATCGTAGGGGCAGACCTTTGGTCGCCCGTAGTAGTGAGCAGTAGTTTAATTTTATAATGAACCAATCGGGTGTGATTAAAGTATGGTTTTTAGTTTCATTTTTAGTGTATCGCTATATTTAATTCATTGTTGCAGGAGAGCAAAGCTCTTCCCCTACAATAATAAAATTAAATGCATTTGTCATATATACATATTAAAACCCTTGCCAGAATCTTTTTCTGACAAGGGTTTAATTTTTTAATGAAATTCCGCATTAAATCTCCACCGCGGCTCTTTCAACCTTAAGTCCTTTTGTGTAACGAACCATAAAGTTATTGAAGCTTTCTTTTAATTTTTCATCTGCAGTAGAAGTTACCATTTTCTGTGAAGCGAAAACATCGTCTTCTAAGAATTCTGCAAGTGATTTTTCACCTTTATTCATCATATATGAAGCGAGTACAGCAATACCCCATGCACCACCTTCACCCGCAGTTTCCATAACAGAAACCGGTGTATCCATAACTGCAGAAAGTACATTCTGACCTACGAGTGGTGTTTTAAAGAAGCCACCGTGACCTAAAATTTTATCTATAGCAACATTTTCTTTCTTTAAAATGTCAAGACCTGTTCTTAAAGCACCAAAGCAAGTAAAGAGCTGAACTCTCATAAAGTTTGCTAAGTTAAAGTTACTGTCTGGCTCTCTCATAAGAAGCGGTCTGCCACTTTCAAAACCTGTAATATGTTCACCTGAGAAATAGTTGTAAGAAAGAATATTGCCTAAATCATCATCTGCTTCAAGGCTCTTTTTAAAGAGTGCAGTAAAAATATCACCCATATTAAGTGACACGCCCATTGTATCTGCAAAATCTTTAAAGAGATTTGCCCACGCGTTAATATCTGAAGTACAGTTGTTACAATGTACCATTGCAACCGCGTCACCTGCAGGGGTAGTTACAAGGTCAATTTCTTCATATCTTTTTGAAAGCATTTTTTCAAGAACAATCATAGCAAAAACAGAAGTACCGGCAGAAACATTACCTGTTCTGACACCTACAGAGTTTGTTGCTACCATACCTGTACCTGCGTCACCTTCCGGTGGGCACATTGGAATTCCTGCTTCTAAGTCGCCTTCTTCATCAAGTAAAAGTGCGCCTTCTTTAGTTAAAGCGCCTGCACTCTCACCTGCAGAAAGAACTATTGGAAGAATATCCTGTAATTTCCAATTGAATTTTTTAACTTCATCTAATGCGTTGAAATTTTCAATGTAATCTGCATTGAAATTTCTTGTGTCATCATCAATAGGGAACATACCTGACGCTTCGCCTACACCTAACACCTTTTCACCTGTCAATTTCCAATGAATGAAACCTGCAAGTGTTGTAAAAAATGTAATATCTTTAACGTGTGGTTCATCAATTAAAATTGCTCTGTATAAATGAGCGATACTCCAACGCTGTGGAATATTGAATCCGAATAAATCTGAAAGTTTTGTTGCTGCTTCACCTGTGATGGTATTTCTCCATGTTCTGAAAGGAACAAGTAAATCACCGTTATCATTAAAAGGCATATAACCGTGCATCATACCGCTTATACCAATAGCCTTTAATTTTTTGAGTATTACACCATACTCGTCTTTAACATTCTTTTTAAGAGATGCGTAAGCACCTTTCATTCCTGCATAAATTTCATCGAGTGAATAAGTCCAGATGTTATCTACAAAGCTATTTTCCCAATCGTAAGCACCAGATGCTATAGGTGCGTTATTTTCATCAATAAGTACCGCTTTGATTCTTGTTGAACCAAACTCAATACCTAAAACTGCTTGACCGTTTAAAATAAGTTCTTTTGCTGACATAGTAACTCTCCTTTTGAAGATTTATTATATTGATTTTACCATATATTAAGTTGTTTTTAAAGTTTTATTTCTAATTCTTTTATTCTTTCTCTTAAATTTTGAAAATCAGAAAGCGCATCTGCCTTTTGTGCCTCGTTTCTTAAAAGAGCGGCAGGGTGAAATGTACCCATAAATAAAATATTGCCTTTTTTAATAAATTGCCCGTGTTCTTTTGTTACTTTGAAATCGGGCGAAATAAGTCTTTGTGCCGCAATTCTGCCAAGGCAGACTATAATTTTTGGTTTTATGAGTTTCGTTTGCTCTCTTAACCAGTTTATACACGCTTCTTGCTCTTCTTCTAACGGGTCGCGGTTTTGTGGTGGTCTGCATTTTACTATATTTGCAATATAGACATTTTTATTTCTGTCTAAACCAATGACTTCTAAATATTTATCTAAAAGCTTACCCGCTTTACCTACAAAAGGCTCACCTTGTAAATCTTCATTTTCACCAGGGCCTTCGCCTACAAATAATATATCTGCTGTTTCGTTACCTACACCAAACACAAGATTTGTTCTTGTGCTTCCTAAAGTACATTTCTGACAAGCAAAGCAATCTTTTCTTAATTCAGTAAAATTTTCGTACATTATAAAATTATCAACTCTTTTTCACAGCTTGTTAAGTTTATATATCCGTCTTCGGTAATGAGTGCCATATCTTCAATTCTTACACCGAATTCATCAGGGATATAAATACCTGGCTCAACAGTTACAATATTTCCTGTTTCTAATATTGCTTTACTATATGGTGAAAGATTTGGGGACTCATGAATTTCTATACCGACTCCATGACCTGTACCATGACCGAAATTTTCTTTATAACCCTTTGCATCTATAATATCTCTTGCGGCTTTGTCAGCATCAACACCAGAAACTCCTGCCTTTAATACTGCGAGTGCTTCAGTTTGTGCCTTTAAAACAGTTTCATAAACTTCTTTTTGTTTTTCGGTAGGCTTACCTACAATCACAGTTCTTGTCATATCACTATGATACCCATTATAAACTGCACCAAAATCCATTGTTATAAAGTCACCATTTTCAATTTTTTTGTCGGTTGGTACACCGTGTGGCATAGAAGAATTTTTACCGCTTACTGCAATAGTTTCAAATGAAACTGCTTCTGCACCGTGACTTAACATATAAAAATCAAGTTCAAGTGCAATCTCTTTTTCAGTTACACCGACTTTTATAAATTTCAATATATATTCGAATGCAGCTTCTGCAATTTGTTGTGCTTTTTTAATATATTCAATTTCTTTTTCTGTTTTTATTGAGCGGAGTTTATTTATAATTTCATCTACTTCTTCTTTTGCTTCTACTTTGCAAAAATCAAATGCTTTTTTAAGAGAATTAAGTTCTGCAACAGTAAGTCGTTCTGTTTCTAAATATATATTCTCTATGTTCTTTTCTTTTAAATAAGGGACTATTGTTTCAGAAACACGCTTTAAAAGAACAGATTTACACACTGTAATCTGATTTTGTGCCGCTTCTATATATCGGCTATCTGTAAAAAATACCGCTTCATTAGTTGTTATTACTAAAAATCCGTCAGATGAATTAAAGCCTGTAAAATATCTGCGATTTTCGGGTGAAGAAATAATAACACAATCGCTTTTTGATTTTAAAATTTCAGAAAATTTTTTTTGCAAATTGAACACACTCACTCTAAATATAGTAAAGATAAAATAAAAGAGATGATACCATAAGGCATCATCTCTTTACATTTTAATAATATTTGCGTTTACGAGCAGCCTCGGATTTTTTCTTTCTCTTTACAGAGGGTTTTTCATAATGCTCTCTTTTACGAACTTCTTGGATAACACCGTCTCTTGATGTTTGTCTTTTGAATCTGCGAAGTGCACTATCTAAGGACTCGTTTTCTTTAACTTTTACCTGACTCATTTAACATTCCCTCCCTCCGTTGTTACCAACAAAGGTATAATTATCATAATACATATGACATTATACAAGAAATCAAGCATTGTGTCAAGTGAATTTTTTTAAGTTTTTGTTAATTATTTTGCGTACGCACCAACCATAAGCATATATTCGCCTATTTGTGCGCCGAATTCAGGAGCACCATCCATAATAAGCTTACCTTTTTGCACTGATTCCAACATATCGTCAATTGACATTAAAATACCTAATGCACTATCGAGATTGTCAAAACGCATTGTAAAGAATGGTAATGCTCTCTTGTATTCGCCGCGACCTGCCTTACTTTTACCTGCTTTAATTCTTATATAAGCAGAAACTGTTGGTTCGTCATTAACCTTCCACGCATAAACACGGTCAGGGCTTTTAGAAGTCCAGTCGTGAATTGTTTCGTGCCCCATTTTATTGAGTGCACTTATACCCGCAGAAAGAAGATAGAAATAACATTTAACAAGAAGGCGTTTATCCTCTTCTTTTTCAGGTGGTGTTTCAAGACCTAAAAGGTTTGCCATTTTGAGAAGAGCCATCATAAATACGCCGAATTCATAAACGAAATTTACACCTTTCATTTTAGGGAGTGTTGCAGGGCCGATTTTTCCTTTGAAAAATGCGTTCATTGTTTCAACACTCTTGAATTCTAACTCAACAAATTTTTGTTTATCTACTCTTTGGGCAACTTTGTTTGCATGAATAAGCCATTCGTCACCGTTCACAACAAAATGTGTACCCCATTTGCCATCAGGTGCTTCAGAGTCACGACAACTAACCTGAAAAACACAATGCACTTTTTCAAATTTTTTCTTGAGTGACGGAACATCCTGGACAATTGTTTTTAAAAGTGGTAAAGCACCGCAAAGAAATATTTTATTAGTATAAAGTTGTTCTTTATCTGCCACAATTTTCAGTCCCTTCAAATTGAATTAAAAATTGATAATTAAGAATTAAGAATTGTGGGACCTGCGGTCAGCAATGTAAAGCTTCGCATAAGATTAACCCGTTCTTCTATTCGGGTGCGGGTGTCCCGCCCACAACTCTTCACTATTCACTCTTAACTCTTCACTGATGAATTCAAATCGCAAAGCGATTAGAATTCGTCATCCCAGTCGTTATCTTCTTCAAAGTCAGCCTTCATAACTTCACGAACTGCGGCAATGATGCCGTTTGAGTCGATACCGAGAGTTGACATAATATCTTCGTGAAGACCGATTGGTGCAAATTCATCCTGAATACCAAGTTTTTTGAATGCACAGCCTTTACCTGATTCAACAACTACCTCTGCAACCGCTGAACCGAGACCGCCAATTACTGTATGATCTTCAACAGTAATAATACGGCGAGTTTCTGTAACCGCTTTAAGAATCGCTTCTTTATCAATAGGCTTAATTGTGTGCATATCCAATACACGAATTTTAAGACCATCTGCATTATTAAGGAACTCTGCTGCCTGTAATGCCTGGAATACACAAGAACCACAAGCAATAATTGTAAGGTCTGTACCCTCGTGAACTTCTACTGCTTTACCAAGCTCAAAGCCATAGTCTGCATCCTTATAAAGAACACGGTCAAAACCACGGTTAATTCTTATATAGAAAGGACCCGGTGTATTGTAAGCAGCCATAACTGCGTTATATGTTTCGTAACCATCTGCAGGGCAGATAACTGTAAGATTAGGAATTGAACGTGTAAGGGCCAAATCACAAATAGCGTGGTGAGTAGAACCAGCCTGACCGAAAGATGTACCTGAATGAGTTGCAATAACTTTTGCATTTACATTCTGATAGCAAAGGTCTGTGTGAAGCTGGTCTGCAGAACGGAATGATGCGAATTGTGAGAATGTTGAAAGGAATGGTACAAGACCAGCCTTTGCCATACCCGCTGCAACACCAAACATATTTTGCTCCGCAATACCTACATTGAAAAATCTGTCAGGGAATTTCTTCTGGAAATCACCAATTTTAGTTGATTTTGCAAGGTCAGCTGTTAAAGCAACAACTTCCGGATGTGCTTCAGCTAATTCAACAAGAGCCTGACCGTAAATTTCAGCAGTTGAAAGAGATGTTGATTGTTCTGCTGTGTAAGATAATCCGCCAGCCATATTATTCTGCCTCCTTTTCAGCACGTTCTACACGTTTTTTATATGTTTCTTCAAGAGCTTTTTTACCATTTTCATATTTAGCATCGTCAAATGCACCATAGTGCCATCTAAAATCGCCTTCAATGAAATCAATACCGCAGCCCTTAACTGTATCACAAAGAATTAAAACAGGTTTATCTGTTTCATTTGCGTATGCAAAGTCAATAGCATCGCAAAGCTCTTTGATGTTATTACCATCAATCTTTTTAACAATAAAGCCGAATGCTTCCCATTTGTCTGCTAATGGCTCAAGTGCCATAACCTCTTCTGTTGGTCCGTCAATCATATTGTGGTTACGGTCAACAAAAGTAATAAGATTTGTAAGCTTGTAGTGAGCCGCAGACATTGCTGCTTCCCAGTTTGAGCCTTCGTCTAACTCACCGTCGCCGAGTACAACAAATGTTTTATAATCTTTCTTTAAAAGACGAGCTGCAAGAGCAGTACCAACACCTATTGAAAGTCCGTGACCGAGTGAACCGGTTGAAGCGTCAACACCTACAACTTTGTTTGAGTCAAGGTGCATACCCATTTTTGAACCTGAAAGGTTAAAGGTTTTGAGCATTTCTTTATCATTGAAACCTAAATCGCAAAGGACAGGTGCATAAGCAATACCTGCGTGACCTTTACTTAAAATAAATCTGTCACGGTCTTCCCAATTTGGTTCCTCTACTTTAATGTGCATATATTTATGGTAGCACACTGTCATAATATCCATGACGCTCATACCACCACCGATATGACCGCTACCTGCCCAGTATGTAGTATCAAGGCAAAGGTTACGAAGCTCGTGAGCTTTCTTTTCAAGACTTAACCATTCTTGTTTTGTTAATGCCATAAGAATTACCTCCCATATATAAATTATTTATATTACTTATTTAAAAAGTTCAGGATGATTATTTTTAACTACCTTAAATGCTTCATCAGCAATTTCAATAGTTCTGTTAATATCTTCGTGAGTCAATGCTGCATTTATAAAATGGTTGTGGTGAGATGCAAAGAATACACCTCTGTTTACACATTCAGCAATCCAGTCCTGATGAAGAAGCATTGAATCATCATTTGCAATTCTTAAATAGAAAAGTGCTGGTGGACCTGATGTAACTAAATCAAATCCGTTTTCTGCACCTGCTTTTTTAAGACCTGTTAAAAGCTCTGTACCAAGGTCATTGAAAAGTTTTGGTGCATTTATTGCTTTTAATTTATTTATACAAGCAATACAAGCAGCGAACGGAACTGCACTCATCCAGTAAGAGCCTGTGTAAGAAAGTGATGAAGCAGCACTTCTTAAAAATTCTTTACCACAGAATGCAGACATATTGTAACCATTTGCAAGTGCTTTACAGAAACAGATTATATCTGCCTCAAAGCCGAAGAAATGGTCAGAACCCGCTAAATCAAGGCGGAAGCCTGCACGAACATCATCTATAATAAGAACAATATCTTTTTCTGTACAAAGATTTCTTACCTCTTGCCAGAAACCATCTACAGGGAAAGCATTGTCAAAGAAGTTGCCGTGATTATAAGGTTGAGCAATAATTGCTGCAACTTCACCATCGTTTTCTTGTAAAGTCTTTTTAAGACCTTCAATATCATCCCATTTGCAATATAAGTTGTTTGCAACATCTTCAGGAGTAACACCTGGGTAGTCAATTTTTTGTACCATTGGTGAAACACCATGGTAGAAGCCGTTGAAGAAAATAAGCTTTTTTCTGTGTGTGTAAGCACGGGCAGTTAAAATAGCTCCTTGTGTTGCATCGTTACCATTCTTTGCAAAGAATGCCCAATCTGCTGTGTTTACTGTATCTACTAAAAGCTCTGCACATTCAACCATAATTTTATCTGGTGAAGAAGTACAGTTACCTTTTTTTATCTGCTCAATAGCAGCATTATCAACATCTTCGTCGCAATAACCTAAAATGTTGGGACCATAAGCACACATATAGTCAATATATTTGTTGCCATCAACATCCCAGAAGTAAGTGCCTTGTGCTTTTTCTGAAAAACGAGGCCATCTGTTAACAGGAATAAACTGACCCTCTGCAGGACCTAAATGCCCGTAAACACCTGATGGAATGACTTTAGAAGCTCTCTCGTACCATTCATCTGATTTTGTAGTTGTATATAATGGAAAAGACATTTCAGTTTACCCCCTTACGCTAAATATAATGCAACACGGTCTAAAATACGATTGACATTGTCAAGCATATTAACCATACCGTGCATTTCGATTTTACCAGTACCGATACAAGTAAGAGCATTTACTTTACCATCAAACAAAGCTCTTGCAGTTTCTATTGAGTCAAAAATCATAGCCGCTCTGTATTTTTCAGGTGGCTTTTTAACTGTTACAAGACGATTGTCTTTACATATAAGTTCAACACCTATATCGTTTTTAATTCCTATGTAAATGCTACCATCAATAATGTGTGATGCACTGAACTTGCCGATTTCATCGTTGTTGCCAATCTGTGCAATTGCAACACCTATTGTGTAAAGCATAAGACGTGTACTTCTTTCGAAAAATACTGGGTCTTTTAAATCCTCTTCAGATGCTCTCATATACTTTGAAAGTACATCTGTAAGTGGTGTGAATTTTTTAAGTAAAAAACTGATGTGAGTAAAACCCTTTGATGGGATTGGTGTTACAGTACCATCAATAAGTCCGTTGAACTTTTCAGGTGATGAAAATGGTAATTTTACATCACAAGCACCGCAACCCTGCTCCATACGACATTTTCCATTTTTAAAGAACAATGTAGCAGCAGGCCCACCTTTAACATCAAAACCTATTGAAATAGGTTTCTGGTCTTTAATAATTTCATTAGCCTCAGGTACCAATTCGCAAAGATTTTCTAAAGTACCTAAAACACCAAACATATTGATATACGCAAGTGTTTTTGCATCCATTAAATTCTGCATAATTTTAACTCCCTTCACTCTATTTTTGTCCGTAACAATACTATTTTATTTTAACAAATTGTACCAGTAAAGTCAACAAATCTTTAACCAGAACACTTAATTTTTTTATAAGTTTTCACAATGAGAATTTTCCGTGAATTTTTGTTGGAATTCTAAACAAAAACACAGTGTCGTTTTTGTCTATTCCTACACTTTTTTCTGCAAGTGAAGCAACTCTTTCAAATTTCCTTGACAATTCTTTTTAATATGGTATATAATTATCGGTGAACACATATTCACTTTTTCAGAAGTGTTTTAAATTTTCTTTCAGGAGGCTTTATAATGGATACAAGATTCGCTATTACAGAGTACCATGATGCTGCCGAGGTTACAAGACAACTCGACAACCTCATAAAACAACCTATTTACACAATCAAGCCAGATGTTCTTAAAAAATATGAAGAAGAATATTATGACAAGAAATGTGCAAAAAGTAAAGAAATGATTGAAGAAGCAAAACAGGTTATTCCTGGTGGCGTTCAGCACAACCTTGCTTTCAACTATCCATTCCCACTCGTTTTCACAAAAGCAGACGGTATGATGCTTTATGATATTGATGGTAATGAATATTTCGACTTCCTTCAGGCAGGTGGTCCTACTGTACTCGGTTCTAACCCTAAAGAAGTAAGAGACCAGGTTATTGACCTGCTTAACACTTGTGGTCCTTCAACAGGTCTTTTCCATGAATTTGAATATAAACTTGCAAAGAAAATTGCAGACAGTGTTGAATCTGTAGATATGTTCCGTATGCTCGGTTCAGGTACAGAGGCTTGTATGGCTGCAGTTCGTGTTGCAAGACTTGCTACAAAGAAAAAGAACATAGTTAAGATGGGTGGTGCTTACCACGGTTGGTCTGACCAGCTCGGTTACAGTATTCGTGTTCCTGGCTCAAAATTCACACAGGCTCACGGTGTTCCACTTTATCTCTTTAAACATACACAGGAATTCTTCCCTAATGACCTTGATTCACTTGAGAGAGTTCTTCGTAAAAACCAATTAAAAGGCGGTACTGCTGCAGTATTTATGGAACCAATCGGTCCTGAAAGCGGTACAAGACCACTCGATAAAGATTTCAACAAAGGCGTTGAAAGACTTTGCCGTAAATATGGCGCACTTCTTATCTTTGATGAGGTTGTTACAGGCTTCAGAATTGGTATGGCTGGTGCTCAGGGCTACTACGGTGTTTCACCTGACCTTACAATCTTTGGTAAGGTTATTGCTGGTGGTTACCCAGGTGCTGGTGGTATCGGTGGTAAGAAAGAATATATGAAATACCTCGGTGCTGGTCTTGACGCAAGTGGCGAAAAGGTTAAGAAAGCATTTATGGGTGGTACAATGGCTGCTACTCCACTTTCTTGCGTTGCTGGTTACTACACACTTGAAGAAATCGACAGACAAAATGCTTGTCAGAAAGCAGGTCAGATGGGTGACAGACTTACTAAAGGTCTTCAGGAACTCATTAAGAAATATGACCTTCCATTCGTTGCTTTCAACCAGGGCTCTGTTTGTCATATTGATACAGTTGGTACAATGCACTACTCAATCAACTGGTCTAAACCTTGGGAAATCCCAGGTGTTCTTTCAGCTACAAGCGAAAGAAAGAAGGAAATGCAACACATGGGTGCAGCGTACATGGCAGAAGGCCTTGTTACTCTTGCAGGTAGCCGTCTTTACACAAATGCTCAGTACACACCTGAACTTATTGACGAAGCACTCGTAAGATTTGACAGAGTATTCCAGAATGTTGCTAAAAAAGAAGGCTAATTAAAACAAAGTATAAAGCACGGATTTTTTCCGTGCTTTATTAGTAGGTAAAGGAGAACTACAAATATGGATATTCTCGAAGCAAAACAAATTGTTATTAAAGCGGGTCACGAATTATTAAAGGCAGGGCTTATTGTCCGTACATGGGGTAATATCAGCTGCAGAGTAAGTGATACCCAATTCGTTATTACACCAAGCGGCAGAGCTTATGAAGATTTGACACCAGATGATATTGTTCTTGTTAATATTTCTGACCTTTCTTATGATGGAGATGTTAAACCATCTTCTGAAAAAGGTATTCACGCATCTTGCTACGAATTAAGACCTGACTGTAACTTTGTAATTCACACACATCAGGCAAATGCATCTATTGTGAGCGCTTTAGGCTACGATATAAACTCGCTCACAGAAGAACATTCTGCTGTTATCGGCAACGATGTTCCATGTGCTTCTTATGGTCTTCCTGGCACAGGCAAATTAAGACAGGGTGTTATTGATGCACTTAACCGTTCAGAGTCAAAAGCGATTATTTTAGCACACCACGGTGCAGTTTGTGTTGGTACTGACTATGACGACGCTTTTAAAGTAGCAAGCACTTTAGAAGATGTTTGCGAAAAATATATAGCAGACCGTTGCAGTGAAATTTCAGGTAAAGCAGTTGACACACTTTTAAGTGTTAAAGACTATATTGCGGGTGTATTTACATCTGATTCAAGTTACAAAGCAGAAAAAGAATTTGCTCCGTTTGACAGTGAAAGAAATGGCGACACAATGACTATTTTTGCAGAAGATAAAGAACCAGTTAAAATTGATATTAAATCTGGTGCAAAAGTCGATGGTGGCGAAATTCCTGAAAGTGCAGATTTACACCTTGCTATTTACAAAAAGAGAGAAGATGTAAACTTCATTCACCACTCTCACAATGAATATGTTATGGCAATTTCAAAGCAGGGCAAAAAGATGAAGCCTCTTCTTGATGACTTTGCTCAGCTTATTGGTCCAACAGTAAAATGTGCAATTTTCGATACAAATGCAACATTGAAATCTGCTAAAAAAGTTACAAAAGCACTCGGCAATAAAAATGCAGTTCTTATTAAAGACAACGGTGCTATTTGCGTAGCGGGTACAAAATATGATGCAGAAGCAATTGAAATTGTTATGGATAAGGGTTGTAAAACATTAGTCGGCGCAAACCTTTACAGTGGCGTTAAAGCAATCAACGCATTCGAAGCAAATCTTATGAGAATAATTTATAAAATGAAGTATTCTAAAAAAGCTGGTAAATAATAACGAGTCCCCACTCTATCGAGTGGGGATTTTTATTGAACGCAATGCATAATTAGTTTTACAAAAAATATCTCAAAACCAGCAAACACCTATACGAGAAACGGCTTTCTCGTATAGGTATTGTTTTTGGGTGGGAAATTTTTATAGTTATTTCAGTGCTATGTAATTAGGGGAGTGTAAGTTTTTCAAATTGCCTAATAGATTGTTTTTTTAGATTTATTTCTCTGAGAAATTCGGTTTTCATTTCAGGTGACATATTTCGATATTTTAAAATTAATTCTTTCTCATCATCTGAAAGTTCAACTTTTTGCAATATTTGGTAGTCACAATTATAAAACAACTGTTAATCACCTCAATTTTTAAAATTCGCGTAAGATATGATGATATTATGAATAGATTTTATAAAACATAATTTACCCACCATATATATATGTCATTATTTGCAATAAGTTTCAAAAAAAACAAAAAATAAATCCCCACTCTGTTGAGTGGGGATTTTTATAATAATATTTTTAGCCGATTCTTTTTGACATAATGCTTCTGATTCTGTTTAAATCCTTGTATGTATCAACAGACATTGCATCTGTATCAACAACAACAGCTTTACATCTTATATGATTTTCTAAAATTCTGAGCATCTCTAATTCTTCAATCCGTTCCATACGCCCTATCGGAAGATTTTCAAATTTTTCTAAACAATCCTTTGAAAATACATACAATCCGACATTTTTGTAGTAATCAAAATCAAGTGCACCTTTTGGATAAGGCAATGGTGAACGAGACATATAAATCAAATCAGAATCATTACTCATAGCTAATTTAATAGTAGAACTGTTAACAACATCAACTGCATTCTTGAATTTTGTTGCCAATAAAGCTGCCGGTGCTGGATCAGCCTCTAATGCCTCTACCATTGTATATATTTCTTTTTCTGTTAATAGTGGCTCATCACCCATTAAAACATAATAATACTCTGCATCATAATACTTTGCAACCTCACAAACACGGTCGGTACCTGTCGGATGCTTATCAGAGGTAATTATACACTCTATATTCATTGCATCGCAAGCATCTTTAACACGGTTATCCTCTGTTGCAACAACAACCTTATCAAATTCCTTGATTTTTTTTGCTTCCTGATAAACCCACCAAACCATAGGGTGACCACAAATATCCATTAAAGGCTTACCTTCAAATCGAGTTGACTTATATCTTGATGGAATAACACAAATATTTTTCATTTTATTTATCCTTTCGATTTTATACTCTTAATAAGATTTATAACAAAATCTCGTTTTATTATTAAAACAATAAATGCTATTACTAATATAGAATACCTTATAATTGCAAAATTGTAAAGACTCATTGCAAGTGCAGTACAACCAAGATAAGCAAGTGTTATTAGTAAAATCAATTTATCGTTATAAACACTTTTTGTATTTAATTTTTCTTTGCATACCTTACGCATAAACATATAGTGAGCAAACGCAAATAACATGTAACATAGCATTGTTACATAACCTGCCGCAAGATAGCCGAATTTAGGCATTAACAATAAATTCAAACCAACATTTGCAATTGCACCTGTTACAGAAGCCAACATTACAAATTTTGTTTTTTCAAAATAAAATTCAACATTCGCAAACAGATTATAAAGGAACATAAAAAATACACTTGTTGAAAGTGGCGGAATTATCCATACACCCTCGGCATATTCCGGCGGTGCAATAATCCACATAAGCTCCGGCGCTACAAGAACCGGAATTAGAGAAATTGTTGCTATTACCAACAATAATATTGTTGTATATTTTTTTAAAGGTGCTGTGTTACCGTCTTTTAATTTACGATAAGTCCAAGGAACATAGGAAGAATTGATGCTTTGAGTTACAATATTCATTATCAACGAAAATGAATACGCAACACTATAAATTGCAACCTCTGTTTCGCCAAACATTCTCTCAATCATAATTCTGTTTGAGTGTGACAAAACTATTGCCGAAAGGTAATGCGGAACAAGTGGAATATTAAATTTAAGTGCAAAACTCCAGTATTCTTTATTGAAAAACTTTTTACCTCTTGCTATATTTAAAATATAGAAGAAAAGACCGACACAAACATTGACAAGTGCTGCAGAAAGAATCCTTGCAACACCTTTTTCTTCAGTTAAATTTACAGCAACAAGACCTAACGCAGGTGAAAGTACTGCAACGCCGATAGTTACTCCAACAAGAGCAATATATTTAAATTCGTAGCGTTGACGTGCTGACCAGAATGCTAAAGCAGGTGCCGCTAAACACTCGGCAAATATTGTAACTATTAAGAGTGTTGAAAGCCCTGTAAACTCGTTTATATATTCCCTGAAAGGTAAATAAACACAGAATAACAATAAAGTAGCAACTGTTGAAAGTCCCTGCATAGATGACATATATTTATTTCGTTCCCCTGGGTACTTTGTCATACCGTTATTAAACACACCCGCACACAAATTAAGTGTGGCAAATATGCTTATAACCTGATACCACGACTGATAAACTGAAAACTGTCCATATTGGTCTGTAGTTAATAGCCGTGTAAACAATGGCACTGTTATTAACGCTATTCCCTTTTGAATAACACTGCAAACTGCAAACCATAAAGATGCTTTTGCTGCAGCGGGAATCTGCTTGTACTTTTCAATTAACTTACTTATCATTATTTATCCCTATTTCTTTGAATACTCTTTCATAATTCCCTTTAATGTCACCCTCTACTAAAAAATAGTCTCTATATTTATCTATAACAGCATTTAATTCATTCGTTCCAATTTTTGAAATTAGTGTTTCAAGTTGTGATACCGTTGAAAATTTAACATCATCAGAATTCAAATACAAATTTTGATCGAAGCCTTCCCTGAAAAATAGAAACGCAGGTATATGCTTAGTTAACATATTAGTAAAAACCGTTGAGACTCCAATTACCGCAATTGATATTTCCTCTACAAAATCATCTATACTTTTTCCTTTTTCGCAAATAGTTGAAATATCTTTATCTATGATTTGTTGAAACTCTGCAATTTTATTTGTTGGGTGAAGTTTTATAAATGCTTTTTTTTCGGTTTTCCTACAAAATGCTTCCACAACACGTATCATTTCAATATTATCTTCTCGTGGATGCATTTCAGAATTACAAAAAACACCAATTACATCCTTTTCGTTTGTTTTCCTTTCATAAAAACATCTATCAATATTGTGCATAGAACCAACGACAATCGTTTTTCCTTTATAACCAGATAATAACGCACAGTCAGCTGAATGCTGACTATCAACTAAAAAAACATCGCTTTTTGAACCATAATATGCCCATTTATTACTACTAATTGGGTACGCCCCATGTTGTAATGTCACAGTAATATTACACTCATTTTTAAGTTTTGAAAGGAACAAATAATCAGTTGTCAATACATCACAAAATGTAACTAAATTTTTTATCTTCCATGAATTTTTCCTTTTATTTATATCAAAAAGTTCATATGTTATATACGCCCGAAACATCGAATTCAATAGAACAATTCTTTCTGTGATACCTATCGGTATTTGTTTTAATTTTTTATTCCAATGTAAAATCTTCATCACATTTTTCAAACCAACAAGTGAAACGCGTTTTTTTTCAGGCATCATTATTATCCTATCATCTATAAGATTTACTACATTCTTAAATGCAATAGCCTGATCTTTTCGCTCGTTTTCACCACTCGCAGTAAAACACAATGTTTTTACATTACCTTGAACAGAAAAATTATATGATGTAAAAAAACATGCACTAACTAATGAAAATATTGCTTTTTTGTTTTTAACCCCCAATATGTAATGTAACATATTGCCCACCAGCACATTCTCAAGGCCTTCAAAATCAATATTGTTAATTATTCTTTTTATTTCTTCCATTTTATATCCTTTTAAATATTTTTTATTATTCTAGCCGGTATGCCTGCTACCACCGTATTTGCAGGAACATCTTTTTTTACTACAGCATTTGCTCCGATTACAGCATTGTCACCTATTTTAATGTTTTTATCACCAAATATACACGCACCTGCACCTATACACACGTTTTCACCTATTTCAACACTACCTACAATTAACCCTGTTTCGCGTAGAGACTTACCCGGTATATGCTCATGCTCTATATCCGTAATAACTGCACCACATAAGATACTTGAATTTTTCCCGATTTTAACCTTATTTGCACAAGTAATATGGCAATTTTCGCCTATGCTCGTTTTTTCACCAATAATGATTTCGGGTGTGTAACTTTTATCACGCCATTTTGATACAGCTACTAAATATATACCCTTAAAAATACTGCAACTGTCACCTATTTGAATACATTCTTTTCCTGAGATTTCTATTGGTCTTTCTATTGTAACATCTTCTCCATAATATTTAAATTCCTTTTTGTTAATATAATTCTGTAACATCTTAAAAATTTTCAAATATACCTTTTTAATGAAACGAAATAATTTAACCATATATAAAAAATCACCCCATCAGAATTTTTAGTTTTTTTCATCTTTCACTTTTTTAATAAACTTAGCAGGATTACCTGCCCAAATTTCCCCTGGTGGGATATCCTTTGTTACAACAGAGCCTGCCCCTACAACAGCTCCCTCACCAATTGTAACCCCTTTTAATATAATTGAACGAGCACCTATGAAAACATTGTTTTCTATTTTTATAGATGATACCTCTACTTTTGTCAAATCATCATGAAGACTTTTTTCTAAAGTTATTGGATGAAAATCTGTATCGGCAATCATACAGGCAGAACCAATCAAAACATTGTCACCTATTTCAACGCTTTTCATCGCAGTAATTGCTGAGTGACTTATACCTACACCATTGCCTATTTTTATTTTTCCATCACCTATAAAATTAAATGAAGTTCTACTTCCACCTGCTACGGGATTTTCAAAAGGTTTGGAGTTAATTAAAACATTGTCACCTATTTCAAGAGACCCATAGCCTCTCAAAAACAATTTACCTTTAATTTGTACATTCTTACCACATTTAACTTTTTTTAATTTCATAAAAACTTTATTATATATTTCTGCGGGAATGTTTATTATCTTAAAAATTATCTTTTTCATAATTTCAACCTTACTTGTTTTACAAACTATTTCTCTTTCTTTGTAGCATTAAATAATTTCCACCTTAGCTTCTGTGGCATTGCGAGTAGTATATATCTTTTCAATAAACCAATCAAAAACTTAATATTTGCTTTAAGATTGAGCTTAACCTTTTCGCAATCCTTTTGTACTTTATGAATTTCTTTATATGCTTCAAGCATTCTTACTGCGCTTAACCCTGTCAGGTCATATCTTGCAATATACTCCTCGACATATTCAAACTTTGCTCCGTTTATATAAGCATTTAAAAGAAAATCGTAATCTGCTGTAAGCTTATATTTTAATTTGAATAAATGCTCTTTTGCATATTCAGTTTTCACAAAAACAGCTTGATGACAGAAAATCATTTCGTTTACTACATTTCCCACAGGCTTTATTTTTACATGGTCCTCTGTATACTCGTTTTTCCTACAGTAATCTCCATATAAAACAATTGCATCACTCTTCTCAAGTTTTTCCCATATTCTACTCAAAGTATTTTCATTATATAGTAAATCTCCTGCGTTGAGCATATAAACCCATTTGCCTGTTGCAAGACAGACACCTTTATTCATTGCATCATATATTCCTTTATCAGGTTCAGAAACCACTCTTACTGTTACCTTGTTCTTTTCTAAAGACAATTTATTTTCATTAATTACAGAAACAGTGTTATCTTTTGAAGCACCATCAATAAATATTATTTCAATCTTACCCCACTCAACATTTTCCTGTTCTTTTAAGGCACAAAGTGTTTCTTTTACATCTTTTTCGGCATTAAAGGTTACTGTTATAACAGATAATACTTTTTCGTTTATGTTACTCACCTTACTCCTCGACTAACTGTTGTCTCTTGTTATCTGACAACTTATTTTCTGCCTCAAAGGCACTGATAAGAAAAATGCTCGCATATAATACAATTATTACCTTTGGGTACTCAAAATAGCTTTCTGCAAAGCAAAAAGATAACCACACCATTATAAGCATTTTTATTTCCATACGCTTCCGTTTAAATAAACATACCATAGCAACCATGAAGAAAAATACGCCTAAATAACCGACTTCACCCATAAGCGCCATTAACGAAGCATAAGGTCTTGCTAAAACACTACCATAGTCACCTCTTGTTTGTTGTAAATAATCTACTATATATTCTCCTGTGTATTCACTTATACTTGGCTCAAACAAATCTCTGTAAAACTCCGTATAAGCACCGGTACAGATCAGTGCGCCGCGAGAATTGTAATTGCCGAGTCCGTTGCCTAAAACCGCAAACAAAGCATCCTTAGAAGGTATTTCAAAATATGTCTCACCATAAACAATCAACTTGTGGAATCTGTACTCTAAGTATGTCGTATCAGCTAACATCATACTTACACTTGACTGAACATTTTCGGGTAAAAATGTAAAACCGACCCTTAAAATTGATGGTAATAAGATGATACATATTGAAGCTATTATAAATCTTTTTGGATTTAACGAAAAGAAATATGCCAGACCCATACCAACCGCAAACATTCCAAGCAACATCCAACTATTTGTTGTCAGCATAACAACCCCGCACATAATAATTTTATATAAAGCTGAGCGATTCTTTTTGTCTTTCAAAAATCTATATAAATAAAACAGGGAAAGCAGTGATATAACAACGAAAAGCTGTGCCTGCTCACCAACATCACAGAAGGTTCCGTAAGACCAGTCCTCAACAACCCTGCCATAACGTGTAAACAGGTTTATAATTGTTGCAAAAACTTGGATATATAAAATTTCGTCTACTGCAAACTCAACATTTTTGATATTTATAGCCTTCATTGCCTTGTCATATGAATTGGACATCCACATAAAAGCAAAAAACGGAAAAAAACTTATTACTGCAAAACCAATGTTTATCATTGGAACCTGATTTAAAAATGTTGAAACAAAGGAAACTGTTACAAGCAATAAGAATGACATCATGTAACTCGTCAATTTTATTACATAACCCTTGGTAACAAAGAAATTAAAAATAAAATACAAACAGAAAAACAGTATTGGTAAATAGTTGTCCGGTAAAATTACACTATATATTGCTGCATTCAAGAAGAATTCTAAATTCATTTTCTTTTCACGCAAGAGCACTTGTGCAAGCAATATCAAAAAATGTGCATAAAATATTTTGCTATCAATTATCAAACCAAGTGCTACAAACAATGCGTCCAGAATATATGTCATTTAGTTTTCCTCCTTCATAAAATTTCTATATAAATTGTTCTGCTAAATTCATAGCAAGATTTACTGTTAAATCTGAATTATAATGCTCGTGCTCACCCCAGCGACCAAGACCATAAACATTTTTAGTCTTGCTCCAGCTGAGAAGCTTTTTCATAATCTCCGGCTTTTTGATTGTATTGAGTGGGTATGCATATTCGTTCATATATTTAAAATTATCATTTGGTTCTTCCATAGCGATTCTTTCGCTGTTTGTTTCAGTCCAGTACCCCTTGCTACCAGGGCAGAAATTATGACGAACAAGAATTCTATGATATGAAAGTTCCGGATTTGGGTAATAAATCCATTGCGCTTCTGTGTCAAGATTTTCGCTGTGGTATTCAGTCTGAATAGAACTGAATTTAAGTTCTTTTATTGATTCTTTAATATCTTCTGGCATACCTGTAATTTCCCTGAACTCCATCCACGGAATTGTTGTAATAATTACATCACCTTTATATTCTACACCGTCCGCAGTTGTAACTGTTGTAGTGTTAAAATCAATCTTTTTAACAGCTTTATTGTACTCAATATTGCCTTCAATTGCCTTTGCCATTCTGAGCCACAATTCACCATAACCATATTTTTTAGGATAGTAAAATTGTGCATGACCTGGCTGAGTACCATAAGCCTTTTTATTAAGACAAGAAAGTAAGGTTTCTTCAAAACTTACATTCGGCAATTTTTCAAGCCAGTAAGTACCGAGTTGATTAAGTTCTTTACTGAACATTTTCTGATTATATGGAATCATATAATCTTCTGCTACTTTAGAGCCTAATTTCCAGTAAATCCAGTCAACAAATTCCTGTGGCATATCTGTACCAAGATTGCAACCCGCAATAGCAATAGATTTTAAATATTCTACCTGGTCTTCAATTGTCATTTGCCAGATGTTTGCTTCAATAGGGTGGTTTACTTCATTGTCACCAACAACAATTCTGCTGTCACGATTGTATAAATCCCACTCATCCTCAGGCATAAATTTGAAAAGAAATTCATTAACCTGTGGCCTTCTTACATCAAGAAAGTGACCGCCACCTATATCAAACGCAGAGCCATCAACATCTTGTGAACGACAAAGTCCACCTGCTTCTGACTCTCTTTCTAAAACCATAAAATCAGTTTCACCTGATTGCTTTAATTTGTTTGCAAATGTAAGGCCTGCAGGACCTGCTCCTAAAATAATAAATCTCATTTTATTTTCTCTCTTCGCAAATTTTTTTGTAGTAATCTAACATATCTGCACAATTCTTTTCAATATCGAACTTTGCTTTCTCTAAATTCTTTTTGGTTTCAGAAACAAGAGCCGCTCTTGTCGATGCTGTTGTTTTTCTCTCTATAACTGCAGATGCCCACACTGTTACATCTGATTCCAATGATAAAAATGTTGTTTTGTCATTTATTTTAACTTTTTCGGGAACTTCAGTAGAAGCTACACAAGAAAGACCTGATGCTTGTGCTTCAATTGCCACTATGCCGAGACCTTCAAATCTTGAGGGAAACACAAAGCAATCCATCGCCTGAACAACCTCGTTTACAAAATCTGTCGTTCCGAAAAAAATAACTCTGTCTGCTACGCCAAGACTTTCCGCAGTTGACTTTACCATTTCGATAGTTTCGCCTTCACCCACTAAAAGAAGAACTGCATCCTCACCCTTTTCAATTACTACTTTTAATATATTAATTAAAAACTCCTGGTTTTTCTGGTAAGCAAATCTACCTATATGACCAATAACAAATTTGTTCTCTACACCTAATTGTGTGCGTATTTTGTCTCTTATTTCTTCTGAAAATTCATATTTCGGAACGTAGATGCCATTATTTACAACGTAACATTCTCTGTTTCCAAATAAAAACTTTCCTGCTTCCGGACTACATGCGCAACAATCTGTATATAAAAGACTGAAAAAAGGCATAAGAAGCTTGTTTATTTTCATATGGTTACACTGCGTGTTATGGCTGTGTGCCACTCTAACCTTACAGCCTGCAAGCTTTGCGCTTATTAATTCAACAGCCATTGTTGCACTGTTACCGTGAACATAAACAATATCATATTTGTTTTCTTTTATTATCTTTTTTAAAGCAATCACATATTTTAAAGGGTTACTATTTCTGAAAGGCAAAACAAAAACTTTATTGTTGTTTTTCTTAATTTCAGACTCAAGTGCTTCGTTTATCGGATTTATTGTGAGCAAATCCATTTCAACAGCATTTTTATCCTGGTACAAGTAATAATTTGTAGCTACATTTGAAATCCCGTCATAACCAAAGGATGCATTGACAATAGCTAAAACCTTGATTTTTTCACTGTTTCCTGTCATATACGACCAGCCTTTTTTTCTTGTTTTTTAAATTTGCTGTAATATCTGAAAATTTTCATATCATCAACTAAATATCTCTTAACCAATCGTTTAGGATTCTGCAACATTCTGTGAAGCCACTCAAGACCATGGTCACTCATCCATTTTGGTGCTCTCTGAACACTACCGCCTAAAAAATCTATTGCAGCACCCATTGAATAAGACACAGGTATTTGGTATTTTTCCATGTTTTCGTAAATAAAAATATCCTGCTTAGGTGAACCCATTCCCACAAACAACTGGTCTGCACCTGAATTTTTAAGCATTTCTATTATTTTTTGCATTTCCACTTCATCTTTTTCAAAACCGAACGGTGGTGAATATGTTCCTACGCACTCAAGTCCAGGATAATCTGCCTCAAGCTTTTCTGCTGCTTTTGCCGCAACACCTTCACCTGCACCGAGCAAGAAAATTTTATATTTCTTTTCTGCTGCTCTTTCACAAAGCATAAGCATTAAATCAGGACCTGAAACTTTTTCCACAATAGGCCTCTTAAGCCACTCAGCCATCCATATAATAGGCTTACCATCAGTAAAAACAAGCTCTGCATTATCAAAAATTTCTTTTGAATATGTGTCTTCTATTACTCTTAATGCCTGGTCAACATTAATCCCCACTATCTGGCAAGGTGTTTTTCTTTCAACACAAAAATCAACATGATCCAAAATTTCTGTTGATGTCATATTGTTAAGACGAATACCTAAAAAATTAATAACCTTTTCATTATCAATCTCTCTCAAGTTACCCATGTCAAAGCCTCACTAAAATTAACTATTATCTGCACCCAATATCATTTTTATTGTTGCAAATATTATTTTTATATCCGTTCCTATTGAACGGTTTCTTATATATTTATAATCTAACTCAAGCTGGTCTTCGTTAGACATTTTTACTGTATCTGTTATCTGCCAATAGCATGAAAGTCCTGGTTTTACAAGAAGTCTGTCGCCCGGCAACTGCTCTTGTTCGCTTCTTACAAATGGTCTTGGACCTATAATGGTCATATGACCCAAAAGAACATTTAAAATCTGAGGGAGTTCGTCAAGGCTTGTCTTGCGTAAAAATTTACCGACTCTTGTAATTCTCGGGTCATTTGACATTTTGAAATGAACTGAATCGTATTCATTTTCTTCCATTAAATTGACTTTCATTTCATCTGCATTCATAAACATTGTTCTGAATTTGAACATATTGAATGCTTTGCCATCTTTACCGATTCGCTCCTGCATAAAGAACGGATTACCGAAATCGTCAATCATAATCACCAAGGCAATTATTATAAAGAATGGCAAACCACAAGTCAAGGCAATAACAGAAATTAAAATATCTGCAAAGCGTTTAAGAAAATCATAAACCGGTTTTTTCTTAAGCACCACATTGCTTTTTACCATTACAACGTCTTCGGCTATTTCTGTATTCACTTGTTCTTCTACAAACGTAGTCTTTAATTCTTCCATACCTTCACCCAAAATTCACTTTTTTCATTACTACACATTGGCAGTATCATTTTCGTGTTCTTTTCGGCTGAGCTCACCTGTGCCACCCTCGACCACGCCTTCAGCTTTAAGCACAGATTTAATTGTACCTATAAAACACTTTACATCCATCTTAATTCCACTTAATGAGCTGCTGCCGAGACGCTCAACATATTCACCGTCAAGCCTTGCCTTAAGAGGAATTTCTAATTCATCGCGTCCATTGATTTGTGCCCAGCCGGTAAGCCCCGGTCGCACATCATTCGCACCATACTGTTCGCGTTCTTCTATTAAATCATCCTGATTCCAAAGTGCCGGTCTCGGACCGATTACACTCATTTTTCCACACAATATATTGAATATCTGTGGTAATTCATCAAGACTTGTTTTTCTTAAGAATGCACCGATTTTTGTTATATATTGTTCAGGATTTTCAAGTAAATGTGTTGGCACATCTTTCGGAGTACTTACTTTCATACTACGGAATTTATAAAGCCAGAAAAGCCTTTTACCCTTACCCACTCTTTGTTGTTTAAAGAACACTGGACCCGGATCCTGAATTTTTATTATTACCGCTATAACTAACATTGGTATTGCTAAAATTATAATGCCAAAAAATGATAATATAAAATCAAGCAAACCCTTAAGAAAATTTTTGTACATACCTTTACACCATCAATGCATTTTTCATCTCTTTAGCTTCGCTCGCGTTTTTGTTGACCTCTTCAGGTGACCTGTAGGTAGGAACTACAACCTTCAATGCTTCTTTTACTGCATTGTCGTCCCCTGTTTCAACTGCGGTTCTCAAAATACTTAACTTTGCATTTATTTCATTTATTGAGTGTGGTTTTTCACGCTCTATAAATATTGAACTGCTTTCTGTCTTTTCAAGGTCAGAATTAACGAGTGTTTCTTCGTAGAGCTTTTCGCCCGGTCTTAAGCCTGTTTCTATAATTTCAATATCATTATAAGGCTCCATACCGCTAAGGCGAATCATATTCTCAGCAAGCTCTATTATTTTAACAGGCTTGCCCATATCAAGAACAAAAAGTTCTCCGTTTTCTGCCATTGCACCCGACTTTAAAACTAACTGAGATGCTTCCGGAATTGTCATAAAATAACGGACAATTCGTTTATCGGTTATTGTTATAGGACCACCACAAGCAATCTGCTTTTTAAAAAGCGGTATTACGGAACCTGCAGAACCTAAAACATTACCGAATCTGGTTGTGCTGTATGTAGTAGCAGACTCTTTCTGGCTGTATGCACCAACTATCATTTCACAAACGCGTTTTGTTGCGCCCATAACATTAGTCGGGTTTACGGCTTTATCTGTACTAACCATAATTACTCGCTGAACACCATATTTTTCACTTAATTCTACAGTATTGAGTGTACCGAACACATTATTTTCGACTGCTTCAATGCAGTTATGCTCCATTAAAGGAACATGCTTGTGAGCTGCTGCGTTAAGCACGATTTGTGGCTTGTGTTCTTTAAATACTCTTTCAAGCCCTATTTTATTGCAAACAGAAACAATCTCAATCTGAATGTCAAGCTCATTTCCGTAAGCCATCTTTAACTCTTGCTGAACTTCGTAAGCACCATTTTCGCAAACATCTAAAATTATGAGTTTTTCAGGACTCATTTTAGCGATTTGTCGGCAAAGCTCTGAACCGATTGAACCTCCGCCACCAGTTATTAAAACCCTCTTGTTTTTGTAGTGTTCAATTACTACTTCGTCAAGAACATCCAACTGTTTTCTGAACAAAAGCTCTTCAATATCAAATTCACGAATATGCCTCTTACCCTTGTTGTTGTCATTCTCAACAAGCGGATAATCGTAAACTTTGATTTTACAACCTGACTGACTGTAAAAATCAAAAAGCTCTTTTCGTTTTTCTGCATCAAGCTGAGGAACCGCAAAGACAATCTCCTGTACTCCGTAATCCTGAAGCAATTTGAAGGTTGCCTGCTCTTGTGAAAGAATAGTAATTCCGTGAATCTTTCTGCCAACCTTGTCTTCATTTATATCAATAAAGCATCGTGGCACATAAGATGCATTTTTATTATTTATCAAATCCTCTGCAAGACCTGTACCAACTCTGCCAGCTCCGACAATTGCAATTTTTATAAGCTGCACGTCTGTCTTTGCCTGAATATCTAAAGATTTACCACCGAAAAAGCGTAAAATCTTAAAAAGTGTTTTACCTACTATGCTATTCTGTGTACCGCATTTGTAAGCATAACGATAAATCATTCTGAGCGTTAACGCACCAAGAAGATTTATACATGAAACAGCAAGAATTTTAACAACAAGAACTTTTTCAACGGGTAAGATGAGTTCTAAAATAAAGAATAAAGCAAACCCACATCCGTCGCATATCAGAAGTCTTATATATGTCTGTATTCCGCCGTAACGCCAGATTTGTCTGTAAATATCAAATGCAAAACGCATACTGAAAATTGCAGCAAAACCGATTATTGCAATCTGAAAACTATTGCCAACAGTTGAAACAACTACATCTTCATAAACCATAAGAAGCAAGAAACTTACAACTGCATAAATGCAGACATCATAAAAAACAAGTAACCATCTTACATTGAACCTATGATTTCTTTTAGATGCGTCATCAAAACTATTCAAATTACTTTTTTCAATAATTTTTTTCGACATCTTTTTTCTCTCAATCAAACATTTTAAAATTTTTAAAAATCTTCTTTCCAAGTAAAAACCACATTATGTAGGGGTTAAAGATAAAAAATTATACAATTCGGACATAATCCTACATACTAAACAATAATACCATAATGTGTATTTTTTTGCAATAGTTTAAGAGAAGAAATCGACCCTTTTTGACAGGTATTTTTTATTCTTTTTTCTAAAATCTATTTTATTTAGATAATTTTAGAAAAAACCACGTATTTTCAAGGTTTTTAAGCGGTTTCGTTTTATTCTCGTTTCACGCAAAAGTGTAAAAAAAGAGCATTCATACCATAACGGAATGACTGCTCTTTTCTGCATTTTGTCATAAAATTATTTAAGCACCTTTACAACAATTTTTTTAACTTGTTGCGGTATGTTCTTAATGCTTAAACAAGGTGCATGTAATTCATCTGCCATTATAATTACAAATTCGCCGTTATTTAAGACGATTTTGTCGTAATTCTCGTTAAGTGCATAAAAACAAATGTCGTTTCCGTCTTTATAATCCTGTGTAAGTGTTGTTTCTTTTTCGCTTTCAAAACCGATAACCTCAGTACCACTTATAACGCACTGAATATCAATATATTTATTGTGCGCTTCAAACTGTACTTCGCTTTCAGTTTTTGTTTCATAAGAAGAAATAAACGCAAAAATATTTTTGCCGTCAATTTCATAATTACCGTCTTTATAATCCTCATTTACAGCCTTTTTCAAGAACTCAAATGCTTCACTAAAACGAGGATGAATATTTTTAAAACACTCTAAATCTTTTGAAAAAACACTTGTTGCTACCATAATTTTACTCCTTAAACCACTAAATTTTAACGATAGTTTATAGTATCACTTTTTAGTAAGAGTGTCAAATTTAATATTTAGTAATAAGTATTAAAAGCGCGATGGTGGTGGAGTTTTCTTAAATTCTTCATAAGCATTTTCTCTTAATTTTGGCTTTATTGTACTAAAACAAATTTTGGGTTCTTTATCTGTTTTATACCCCTCTTTTACTTTTTTTCGTTGTATTTTATTAAATGCTTCACGAAGTTCCGAAGAAAATTCCTCCTCTCTTTTTATAATAAAACTCAACAGATTTTTCACCTTAATATCACCTATTTGTTTATTTAACTCGCAATAAATTGTTTTCGCCTGTTCTGACAAGGCAATATTTGAAAGTAAATTTGTACAAGGGTCATTCGTTGTTACTATATCCACATCAGAAAGTACTGTTCCACAAACTTTTTTTATATAATCATTTTTACCTGACAATAAATCTATTACTTTAACTATCAATTCATAATTACATAATTCTTCCGCTGATAATTTCAATAACAGTCTTTTTAATTCATCATCTTCTGATTCATACCCCTGCAACATAAATTGAATTGAGAGTTTTAAACCCATATTTATACAACATAACTGTTCCTGAATAAGTTTTGCATACTTGAGGTTTTCTTGTTCCACTTCGACAAAAGTCAAAAATTCATTTTCGTACTTGAACATACTACCACCTGAAAATATATCCTTATTTTCGATTTTTAACCAATTATACATCTTTATTTTCTCTATGTCAACAAAAACATATCTTTTATTTCTATATTATTGCGTACAACCACCATATAATAGATATTATAAAGATATATACGAGGTGACAATATGGACTATTCCGAATATACTGAGTTTTTTCACAAGAGACTTGCTGAATTAAGAACACAGAAAGGCGTTTCTGCAAGAGATATGAGTCTTTCTCTCGGTCAGAGTGAGAGTTATATAAACAAAATTGAAAACCAAAGAACCTTACCTTCTATTTCTGGACTAATTTATATTTGTGAATATTTTGATATTACACCACAGGAATTTTTTGATTATAACAACCAAAATCCTGAAACAACAAAAGAAATAACCAAACTCTTTCTGAAACTGAACCCAAAACAACAAGAATACATTTTAGCCTTAATAACTGATTTAGCAAAATAAAGTTCAAGTTAAGAGAATCAAAATAAATTTATCCTATCATTCATAGTTGATGTTAAACCCAACTTTAAATGATAGGATAAACTATTTTTTATTGACCAATAATTATAATCGGCTTTGCCCTGAAATTCTCAATTCTCAATTATATTTAGGCAAGTAATCTCCATGTGCCTCAATCAAATCATCAACCATCTTCTTGATAGTGTCAATATCTAACTCGCTAGCAGTATGTGGGTCGAGCATTGCTGCCTGATAAATATGCTCTTTTTTAAGAGTTCTTGCTGCTTCAATTGTAAGAAGCTGAACGTTAACGTTAGTCATATTCATAGCAGCACATTGAACAGGTAAAGCTCCAACGTAGCAAGGTCTTACACCCATTCCGTTTACAAGACAAGGCACTTCAACACAAGCCTCTTTTGGAAGGTTTGTAATAAGTCTGTCTTCATTAAGAACGTTACCGCCGATTTCATAAGGTGTGTTCGTAACGATTGATTCAATAATATGAGATGCATATTCATTTGAACGGTTATGCTCTCTTACACCTTTTTCTAACATTTCCTGATAGTCTTTTTTCCAGTTAGCAATCTGCTCAATACATCTTCTTGGATATTCATCAAGTGGGATGTTATATTTCTCAATAAGCTCAGGGTATTTACTCTTTATGTAGAACATATTGTATTCAGCATTATGCTCACTTGATTCTGTACAGTAATAGCCGAAGTTCTTGATATATTCAAGACGGACTTTATTGTCAAATGTAGGGTCATTGAGTTTTTCGTCAATTCTCTTTTTGATTTCAGGATACAAGTCATTATTGTCTTTATCTTTAATCTCAAGAAGCCAAGCCATGTGGTTAATACCAGCAATAAGCTCGCGTCTGCCTTCTAATTTATCCTGCATACCGAGTTGCTCAAATAAATCCTTTGAACAAGTCTGTACACTATGACAAAGACCAACAGTTTTAACACCTGTGTAGCGTTGCATATAGCCTGAAAGAATCGCCATTGGGTTAGTGTAATTTAAGAACCAAGCATCAGGACAAACTTCTTCCATATCACGAGCAAAATCTGCCATAACAGGAATTGTACGAAGACCTCTCATAATTCCGCCGATACCCAAAGTATCACCTATTGTCTGACGAAGTCCGTATTTTTTAGGAACTTCAAAATCTATAATTGTGCAAGGGTCATAAAGTCCTACCTGAATTGCATTGATTACAAAATTTGCACCACGCAACGCATCTTTTCTGTTTTCAACACCTAAATAGCACTCAATTTTTCCGTAACCGCCTTTTGTTTTGCGGATTGCCTCTAAAATAGTACGGCTTTGTTCAAGTCTTTCACCATCAATATCGTAAAGTGCAAAAACACTGTCGCGAAGCGCTTCAGAGCACATACAGTCACCTAAAACATTACGTGCAAATACGCTACTACCTGCACCCATAAATGTAATTTTCATAGATTACTACCTCCTGGCATTTTCAGATAATTTAAGATTACAATAAATGGTTGGGAATGTCAAGGAAATTCAGGGGTTAGGAATTAGGAAATAGGAAGTAGGAAATAGAGCTTCGCAACGAATGAAAACATCCTATCATTTAGAGTTGGTTTTAGTATCAACTAAAAATGATAGGATGAATTTGTTTCTATAACACCTAATTCCTACTTCCTAATTCCTATTTCCTGACAACTTAACCTTCTTCCCCTCAAACGAATACACGTGCTCTTCATTTTCATTCACTTTTTCGGGGAAATCTGTTGTTATAATCTGAGAGCCGCAAGTCTCAATTACCTCGTAACGCTCATCGCTGTACTCAGGGTAAACATCTGCACGGGTTCTAACTATTAAATTGCTTTCGTCAATATTTTCTGCTTTTCGTTCGGCTGCACGCCACGCATCGTTTTCTAAAATGAATGAAGTATAAGTTTCATTTCTGTCATCGTAGCGAAGCATTGGAAACATTTTCTGTGTTTTAATGCTTTCATCTAATGCTATGTAGCTTTCTGTAACATCGCAATCGTGAAGTAAAACCAAGATTTTGCCTCTTGCTTCTTTTAAACTAATCCAGTCATCATTTTCACGCATTTCTTTGAAGGACTTGTAATCTCTTAACATATCTTTCGGTGTTAAAACAGAGTCACCTAATGTGTTTTCAACAATTTTGTCGAGTTCTTTTGCATACTCCAATGAGAATTTTTTCATTCCGTTTATTTCAATAACAAAGCTTTTTGGCTCAACAATTATAATTACAGGAATATGCTCTGGGTTATTGTCTGACCACATTTTTATTTCTTGTAATGCTTTCTCAAAATCGTACGCACTCGAAGCATTATCAATTAACGAATTGTGTGTTACCTTGAATTCTATTTTATTATTCTTGTCGAGTGTTTCAATGTCAATTTCAACATTTCTTATACCCATTTCGAGTTGTTCAGTTAATGTATCCATTTCGAAATCGAATGTATTAAGTCCAAACTTTTTAAGTGTTATAGTATCAACTATATTCATTGCAAAACGGGTTTCTGCAGTTGCAAGTCTCTGGTAGCTGTTGTGTGTACCTAAAATAGCAATTTCGTTAAGCTTTACACCATCTTCTATTGCTTTTTCTAAATCAAAATCCGATAAATCACTTTCTTTTTTAGGGGTGTAGTTTTTATAATATTCTGTTTCTAAATATTCAAGATGCTCTTCTTGAAATTTAATGTTTTCATCTATAACATTAACATTAGAAATAATTGCAACAATAAAAATACCAAGAAGAACAATAAATAAACCTGCAAATAATGATAATAATGAAACAACGATTCTTTTAAAACTTTTCATATAATCACCTTATTTGTCCTTAACTCTTTTTAATCCTGTAAATTTTTCCCCGAATGAATTTGCCCAGCTTTCGCAATAAAGCTTATAGTATGAAACGTTATTCTTTTTTCTGTAGCCTTCAAAAAAATTACACCAGATTACAGACGGAATTGCAACAACTATGTAGTAAAGCGGACCTAAAAGAAGGCATTGCCATGTGTGACCATATTCGTGAATTCGTGTGTTATAAATCCACTCTTCTTTTTCGTGATGGTCTTTCATAAATATAAAAAGTCCCATTGAAAGACCGCCCGATTTCCAAGGCAGATATACAATATTTGAAAAGCCAAATTTACTGTGTGGGCGTTTTAAAACTTTAGTGCAGATTAAATATGCAATACCACCAACAATGTTTACGGGAAGCCCCCATGTCCATTGAACAATATAAAACAAAATGGTTTGTAATTTACTGTATTTTCGTGCCGGTGTATTTACTGTAATATCTATTTTTTCCATTACTCTGCCTCCGCTAATTGTTTTTTTAACTTAGCTTCTTGCTCTATAAGAATTAAGTAATTTCCGTTTTCATCTTTATCTAAAGTATGAATTTCCGCTTCACTCTCATAAGTACCAAGCCATGTTTTTTCTAATTTATAACCCGAAAGAAGCTCACAACGTTCTCTTTCATATTCAGAAAGTGTAACTGTGCCGTATTTATGCTTTGTTGCAATAGCGGCTCTTATCATTGTGTGATCATCTTTTGTCATTTTAAAACGCTTTAATAACAAGTAGGCAATTATAGCACTAATTGCGGGAAGAATTGAAACGCATATTCTTATACCCCACAACGCAGTTTCTGTCTGCTCAATGTAAACACCCTCGTTACCTGTTACAAGTCCAAATGCATTTAAAAGTGTACCAACTAAAAATGTCATAATACCGCCGGTAACCTGTTTTACCATAGTGTTAAATGTACCAATAACACCCTCTCGACGTCTACCTGTAATAAGCTCGTCAACATCAGTTAAATCCGGTAAAACATTGTTGCTTACAAAGCCTAAACCACTCATACCAAACGGATAAAGCACCGCACCACCTAAAATCATAAGCACAAGTGTAAGTGTTACACTGCCGCCTGGTGTTACAGGTTTTACAAAGAGAGCAATAAGTAGCCCTATAATCATAAATGGAGTAACAACTGCACCACATTTGCTCTTACCTTTTTTTATAGTAAGTGCGTAGTTAAGCGGGAAAGCAAGTGTTTCAAACACACCCGCAAACGCATTGAAGGTCGGGTAATATTTATAAAGATTTGCAAGATATGTTATATAATAAACATTGGTTGTTGAAAAGAAACTACGAGCCATCTGCCAGAAAAAAGACATTGCAAAATAATCGCGGAATGATTTATTTCTGAACACCTGAATATATTCATTTATTGCAAATTTAATATCAAGTGGTGGTAATTCTTCATCTAAAGAGCTTGGTTCTTTACAAGTTTTAAAGGTAGCAAATATTGAACACGCATAAACAATTGCAAGTACAATACCTGTCAATAAAAATGGCATTTTTGATGTCTTAGAAAGACCGTCTGATGAACCGAAAATTGATAAGAATATTAAAAGAATAATATATGATGGTACCATACCAACAGAGTTAAAAATATAACTTACAGATGTGTACTGTGTTCTTTTGTTGTATTCTGGTGCCAATGTAGGTAACATTGCGGTGTGTGGAACATCTACCATAGTGTAAGCAGTTTTATAAAGAATGTACGCAAATGCATAATAACAAACTGCAATAGTCGGGTGCTCTTTACCATCAATACCAAAAGAGTTCCAGAGCATTATGTAAGACACAATAAGAGGTGGAATACTTAAAAGTAAATATCTTCTGTGCCTTCCGTATTTTGAACGCGTTCTATCTGTAATGAGACCCATAATAGGGTCATTTACACCGTCCCAGACAGTTGCAATCATCATAATAAATGTTGCGTATCTGAGTTCCATTCCGACAACATTCGTTAAGAATATTGTGAAATACATACTTATAATGTAGCCTCCGCCACCCATAAAAATGTTGGCAAAGCAATACTGAATCATAGGCCATACAGTTTCTTTAAAAGTACCCTCGATTCCTATTGCTTGTTTTATTTTTTCACCCATAATTAAAATTCTCTCTTATTTATAATTTTTTAAATAATGTTTATAAAATACAACGCAATTTGCTATTGCACTCAATGACATATTTTCATTTTCGCTATGTACTGATGCAAATTGTTGGTCATTCATTTCTATCGGTGCAAAACGAATTACACAATCACATATTCCCGAGAGATGTCTTGCGTCTGTACCTGCAGGTAAAATATACGGTGCAGGAATAACATCGGGGAAAATATCATTTATACATTTTTTTGTAAAGTCAAATGCTTTGTGATTTAACTTTGCTGGTTTAAAATACTCGTTATTTTCTGCAGGGACTAATTCTATATCATATTTTTTTGCTATTTTTTCTATTTCCTTTAAATCTTCTTCTAAATCCTTGTCATTTACGCATCTTATAAATGCTTTTGAATGACAATATTTTTCTTCTTTATTTGTACTTATTTCATTAAATGAACAGGTTGTACCAACCATTGAACCTGCCTGTGCATTTAATTTTGGCATAACCGTTTTTAAAAGACCACCAAAACACCAGAGATTTGAAAAAAGAATTGTCATAACAAATGGTGTGTAAGGACAAAGATGTGTAAACATTGATTTTACTTCGGGGTAAAGTCTTTTTATAAAAATATTTTTAGTATTTACTTCTGTAATAAATGCAGACATTCTTGCAACCGGAGTATTACTGTTTGCCGCAAGACCTTTGTGACCACTCCCATCTTTTGCATAGCAATTAAGGGTATATCTGCCCTTTTCGTGAACTGCCATCATGGCACAATTTGTTTTAATACCAGGTAATGGTGGCGAAATAATAGCACCGCCCTCGTCAAGAACAGTTTCAAAGGTTATGTTGTTTTCCTTAAAATATTTAAGTGCTTCGGGAATTCCGTCACCGCCAATTTCCTCATTATGAGAAGAACCTAAATAAACATTACATTCAGGAATAAAACCTTCGCTTAACAATTCTTCAAGTGCCTGAAATTCTGCAAAAAGTGGTGTTTTTGTGTCAACTGTTCCTCTACCCCACAAAGCACTGTCAAAAATCTCACCACAAAAACCAGGGTGACTCCACTCGCCTGTTGCCGCTACAACATCGTGGTGGCTCATTATCATTATATTTCTGTTTTCGTCTTTGCCTTTTATTTTATAAACCCAGCAATCATCAGAAAAAGTCATTTTTTCTGCTCTTTCGTGTACTGTCGGGAATAATTTTTCTACTACCCCGCGAAGCTTTTTAAATTCTGTATCATCATAACCTTCACTATTTGATACAGTTTCGCACCTTATCATTTTGCCAAGTTTTTCGGCATATTCTTTTTGTTCTGATTCTGTTTTGTGTTCTTCTCTTTTTGCTAACTTTCGTGCAGTAAGTTTTACTCTTAATGCATTAAAAATTAAAATCATTATAAAAAACACAAACAGAATAAGTAAACAAATAAAAACTTCTTTCATTTTATCACCACTAAAATAGTACTCAAAAATTATTTGAATTCAAAAAGACTTAAAATAAAACTTATGTGTTCATCACTTATTTGTTCTTTAAATGTAAACTTTATTAAATCGCCATCTTTTTCATAATAGCAATATCTTGTTTTGAACTCATCGTACCACGATTCGTCAAAATAATAAATCATATTTCCGTTGTCCAAAACACATTTTTCTAACTGTGTGAATTTTATTACAACACTCGCATCACCTAAAGTTGCGTTATAATCTTCCGTAGCAGTTATATCTGAAATAAATGCGACAGAAAAATTTCTGCTTGCATTTTCTAACCATAATTCACTTTGCGAGTGTTTAGTTAAAATAGCATCTGAAACCCAAAAACGAACTTCACTCGAGTACACTTCGTCAGTATATAAAACCTGTTTATCGTAAGTAATTTCAAGTGGCTCCTGATTATTGCGTGAAGAAATTGTTACTGTCTCTGTATTTTGTTTTGTTTCTGTAATGTTTTCTGTTGGTGAATTTGGTTTATTATCACCATTTGAGCAAGATGAGAAAACACAGACTGATATAATAATAACTAATAAAAATGAAAGTATTTTTTTCATAAGAACATCTCCTTGATTTACAAAACAAGCGAAATTAAATATATCACAATCAAATGTGCAGGGTAAAAAATGTAAAACAACGGTTTTATGTTATATTTACCGCGTTTTTGATTATACAAAGCTAAAATCGGTACCGAAAGAAGTGAAAACCATTGTATTCCACCGCCAAAACTGTGCGCTAATAATGCAAGCACACCAGTAGTGTAAACAAGTTTTCGTTCTTTGTCTTTACCATAAAAAACTGCAACTGGTAAAAGCACACCGTAAATACCGTAATCTATCTGAAAACCATATTCTTCTAAAGACAACGGCAACACTATTGTTAATATTGAAACAATTAAGACAGTAAAAAATAAAATAATTCCAGATAATTTTTTTCTTTTAATTCTGAAATTTTCCAGACTGAATATAAGAGCAATTGACAAAGAAAAGGTAATTAAAACATTCTGATAAAACGAATGCTCTGCCACTGTATAAACAATCTGGCATCCTGTGCCCAAAATAAATATACTAAGGAAATACTTGATTTTATTTTTGGTATAAAAGCATCCTTCTGCAATCATATATGCAAAAATGGGGAAAGCAAGTCTGCCTATTATCTGTAAAATTGGATATTGTGGCAGAAGTTCTTTGCCAACGTGGTCAAAAAGCATTGACACCATTGCAATTATTTTAAGTTGATTGTTTGTAAGGCCAAATTTTTTAACCATTTAATTTTTTACCATCTGAAAAAGCATTACCTACTTTTTCGCCTAATTTAATATATGTGTTATGGATAGGGTCAAATGTAATTGCCTGTACTTTTTGTGGGTCAATTTTTCCGTCATCACCTAAAACACTTTCATCAGCAGAAACATTTACAATTTCGCCAATACAAATACCATCTTCGTTGAACTTTAATAAATTACATTCTACTGACATAGGTAACTCATTTATAATCGGTGCATTTACAAACTCAGATTTTGTTACAGTAAACCCTGCTTTTTGCATTTTGTCAGGCTCTTTATTGCCAGACGCAATACCAACATAGTCAGCTTCCACAACATGACTTGCATCTGCAATATTAACTGTAAAAGCCTTTGTTTCTAAAATGTTTTTTGTTGTTTTGTGACCTTCAGAAATACAAACCATAACCTGATTTGTGTCATAAATACCGCCCCAGGCGGCATTCATACAATTTGGCTTTCCGTCTTTATCGTAAGCCGCTACAATAAAAACGGGCATTGGGTAAACTGAAGTATCTTTTCCGAAATTTTTTCTCATACTAAAAACTCCTTTCAGGAATTAAAAATTGTAGAACTGCGTTAGCAATTGCAAACCCTTAACTCAGCATGGTCCGGGTTATAGTCACCACCATGAATTATGTAATCAAAAATTTTGTCTGCCATAAAAATGCTCCTTTGAATGTATATACAAAGTGATTATATAACAAACGGTAGTACATATCAATACAAAACTAACTTGATTTATATATTATTTTGCTATAATATAAAAATATAAATTCTTAAAAAGGGTGATTATTATGTTCACATTTTTCGCTTCTTGCTGGGGCAAGGTTACCGCTGCCTTAATGAGTGCTATTCTTTCATTCGGTGTATCTATTGGTGCATATATTGAACCAACAACAGAAAATTCAGGCAAATACTTTGACGAAAATATTGAAAACGTAATTTTTCTTATTGGTGATGGTATGGGCTATAACCATTTAGAAAAAACAAAACTCGAAAGAAATGTGAAGCTTACACTTGATACATTCATGATTCAAGGCTCTTCAAGAACCCGTTCACTCACAAATGACGTAACTGACAGTGCCGCAGGCGGTACTGCACTTTCTTGTGGTATAAGAACTTATAACAGTGGTGTGGGAGTTTATCTTCTTGACCCTCTTGATGTTTTTATTCATCCTATTAATATTACCGAGCTTTGTCGCGATAATAAAATGCTCACAGGAGTAATTACAACCGACGAAACCTCTGGTGCTACACCGGCTTCATTTTCTGCTCATGCTACAGAAAGATATAAGTCAGAAGATATTACAGAAGACCAGTTCAAATCTGATATAAATCTTATATGGGGTACAGAAAATGGCGTAGCTACTAAAGAAATGGCAGATGAATACGGATATAATTATGTTACTACATATAGCGAAATGATGGCTTTGGAAGATGGTTCAAAAAGCTTTGCACAATTCACAAATGACCTCTGGACATTAAACCAATCTGATGAAAACAATCCGACACTTTCTCAAATGACCGAAAAAGCAATTGATTTACTTGATGACGGCGAAAACGGATTTTTCCTTATGGTTGAAGGTGCTCATATAGATAAACATTCACATAATAATGAATCTGAAAATATGACAGAATCTATGGCTGAATTTGACAAGGCAATTAAAATTGCTCTTGAATTTGCAAAAAAAGATGGTAATACACTCGTTATAGTTACCGCCGACCACGAAACAGGTGCAATTACTTTAAACGACAAGGGTGAATATGAATTTACATCTGACGACCATTCCGAAGCGGATGTACCTTTAAGAGTTTACGGTTCAGAAAAGCTTATTAAAAATGGTGAAACAGTAAACAATTACGAAATTCCTATAAGAATTGCGTATATTTTAGGGTTTACCGAAGAAGATTTTCCTGTTTTACAATTAGCGGCATAAATTATGAAATATATAGTTGACCACGATTTTCACATTCATTCTACAATTTCACCTTGTTGTCACGACGAAAATCAGACACCCGAAACAATTCTGAATTACGCAAAAGAGAATAATTTTAAATCAATTTGTCTTACAAATCATTTGTGGGATGAAAGTGTAAAGAGTGTTGGTGAATGGCACCCTGAACAACGATTCAACTTTATAACAAAAGCTCTGCCCCTGCCACAAGATGAAAATGTTAAGTTTCTCTTTGGTGCAGAAGCAGAAATGGATTATAATTTCACTTTGGGTGTAAGTGACGAGCATATTGATTGCTTTGACTTTATTACTGTTTCTACAACTCACCTGCACCTTGAGAGGTACACAGTAAAGAAAAGACCACAGATACCCGAGGAAGCCGCCGAGCTTTGGTTAAAACGATTTGAAGAACTTTTAAAAAAGGATTTGCCCTGGCACAAAATGGGCGTTTCTCACTTAACAGGAACCCATGTTTTTAAAGCTGATCACGCAAAGGCAGTTTCGCTTTTAAAAACCAATGATTTATATGATATTTTTTCTGATTGTGCGAAAAAAGGCGTTGGAATAGAGCTTAATATGAAAAGTATTTTTAATTCGGAAGAAGAAAAAGAAAATCTTTTAAGACCATTTTTTATTGCAAAAGAATGTGGTTGCAAGTTCTATTTGGGTAGCGATGCACATAAAACAGAAGCATTAAAAACTGCAAAACAAAATTTTCTCAATATAGTTGATTTATTGGATTTAAAAGAAGAAGATAAATTTAAACTCGTCAGGTAAAAGTGAACCTGACGAGTGTTTTTTAGTTCATTTCTTTTTCAATTAACTCCGTTATACCCTCTGTCACATAATCTGCAATATCTTTTATTGACTGCACACCGTTCGCCATAGCGTAAGAACGGAACTCTTTAATCATATGGGTATCGTTTATGTTGTCGCCAACGGTTATCATATCTTCATATTTACCGCCGACAAGTTCTAAATAGTCATAAAGCCCCTTTGCCTTATTCATAGTCGCGGATACAATATCAATACATCTGCCATTCTGTAACGGGTTTAATTTATCGCCAAATTTTTCTTTAATAGCATTTGTCACCATAAGCGCTTCTTCATCATCTTCTAAAATAGTACTTATCTGATTAAAATACTTTAATTCAGGTAAAGTTTTTCTTGTAAATTCATCGGGCAATCTGTCATTATCATTTTCATCAATTATGTAGCTTCTGTCACTTTGAATTGCAGCCCAGTCTGCACCCAGAGAAAAAATAAAATCTAAAATGGGTTTTAAAATATCTCCATCAACGCGGTCTTCTTTTAAAATTTTTCCGTCAGTTGTTAAAATTACTGCACCGTTACACGCGAGTAAAAAGTCTAACTCTAACTTGTCCTTTTTATATATTCTTAAAAGGTCATCTGTTATTCTACCACTAACAATTCCGAATTTATTACCCTTTTCACGCCATTCTTTTATTGCGTTTCTTTTTTTGTCATCAATTCCACCATGGTTTAATGTACCATCGTAATCACTTGCAATTATTTTCATAATTTTACCTCTTCTATAATCTTAACCTTATCACCTTGTGAATTGAGCCACATATTTATTCCGTCACCGTAACACTCTGCTTTAATTAAGACGGTTCCATTTTCGTAATTCTCTATAATTTCTGCGGTTGGTAATTTATCTAATATTGCTTCTACTATACCTGAATATTCAAAAACCACCTTTTTGAGTTCACCCATATACATAAACTGAATTCTTTTTCTGAATTCGCCATCTTTAAATTTATCTTTATATGGCACTATGAATTTTTCTTTGCTGATTTTAAGATTTTCAATTCTGTCAATTCTGAAAACTACCGGTACATTGGTTTCCGGCTCTACAGAAAATGCTATTAAGTAAAAGTAAAATTCCGAGAACATTATTGCAACGGGTTTTACAGTTTTTTCTTTTTTATTTTTATCTTGTCTTGTGTATGTGAATGTAATTTTATTCTGATTTGTTATGCACTCTGAAAGAGTCCATATAACAGAAAACAACTCTTTTTCATGTTTTAATGGTACATAATTTCTATACTCATTATTTATTATATTTTTTGCAACCTCTCTGTCTCCCGGAGAAATCTGTGCTATAAGTTTTTCTATAAGCGAAGAAATTTCTTTTTTATTGAATGCTCTGCTTTCCAATAAAATTTTACACATAGCAAGTGCTTCTTCATTAGTGAGCCATTCCCTTTGAAGTTGTACTAAATAGTACCCATTTTTTGATTTATTGTACTTAATAATATCTTCGCTTTCAGAAAATTCATTTTCCCCAATAAAACATCTTAATTCTTCAATATCTCGTTGAATTGTTTTTAATGACACATTAAAGTCATTTGCCAGTTCTTCTTTTTTGATTAACTCGCCTTTATTGAGTCTTTTATAAATATTTAGAAGTCTGTAGCCTTTATTGGTTTTATAATTCACACTCATTTTATCACCACGCAAAAAGATGTGATGGACAATTATAGACCACCACATCAATTTTAGCATATAATAATAAATATATCAACTTAATTTTTTTCAGATAAAATTTTTCTTATCCACCGTTCTGTAAAATCATATTTTAGCGCCAGTTCCCTGACATTGGAACCATCAAATTCTTCAACAATGCATTTTTTAATATATTTACCCGAATATAAATGCAACGGGAATGAAATTTGTTGACCTTTAAAGTGATTGTATAAAACAATAGTATTTTCTTCACCAATAAGTTCTGCTATTTCTTTATAAACCAATGAGAATTTTTCAGTTTTATTTTCTTTCAATGCCAAAATCTGCCCCTCCTTTGTTATTATCTGATTTAATAATAACAATCAAGATGGACAGATTCTGGCTTTTAAAAGAAAGGATGTGTAAAATAATGACGTTAAAATATTTATCTGTTTTTAAATAAATCTAAAATATCCACGCTTTGTGATTGAGAATTGTTTTTGTTTTGTGAATATTCTTTACCTTGTTCCCAGTTCATTTTTCTTCCCTGTGGTTTTTCGCCTTCTTTTACTGCGTCTTTAATCATAGTGTTATTTTTGAAAAACATTATTTTGCCTCCTTTTATTCTTCATCTTCATCCCAGATATCCTCATAAACAAACGAAAATAACGGTTCTGCTTCAAAAACTTTTATTATTATGAAATCTACAACACACAGAACCAGTTTTATACCCGTGCCCATTTTTTCTACCACCTTTTAATTGCAAATCAGATTTTCTTGTTTGCATCTTTATAATATCGTAGAACATGGACAGACTTTGACCTTCTTTAAAAATTATTGCAATTTATTTAAAAATTCTGCTTTTTTCTGTGTGAATTCTTCTTCTGTGAGAACACCTTTTTCTTTCATTTCAAACAATTTGTTTATTTGCTCCATAACATGATCGCTGTTGTATTTTGGTTGCGGTGCCGGTTTTGCCTGTGCCGCTTCTTTTGCTTTTTCAACTATATTACCTGCCTGTTGAGTAACAGATTCGGTAATATTTTTTGTAACATTACCTAATTTTTCTGCCGCTGCACCTAAATCTACACTTGGTGTGATTTGTGGAGTTTCGGTTGCTTCGCCCTCCTCTGCACAGTTGATTAAATCAAAAATTGCGTTACCCTTTAAATCTAAAAATCTTATTAAACCTATACCAAGAAGTAAAACAGTCGCTACAAGAATTATAAAAAATCCAGGTCCGTAAGAAATATCAATATCAACAGAATATTCTCCGCCACCACCATCTGCACTAAGCTGACCTGGTGCTATAAAAATACTTATAAGCATAACCGCGGGTGAAGCAAGACAGGCAATTTTTTTATAACCTGCAAATTTACCTATATATGTTGTTGCCAAAATTACTACAATTGCTATTAAGAATAAAAATCCCCACATGCCTGCATCTGTTATCATTGTAAAACCATTCACACTGCTTGATGAATCTGCAGAAACACCAAAAGCAGAAGTAGAAACATCTACTGATGAAAACGGTAACGCCAACGCAATAACGCAAATAGCACAAAGTATAGCATTAATATGTTTTATAATTTTTTCTTTCATTTTTTTTAATTCCTTTCACACTAAATTAAAAAGTATTGCCCATTACTATATATTTAAAACTTTCACAGTCATACTCTGCACCATTAAATGCAAAGGTGGCTCTATTTGTATCAAAACTTCCAGCAAAAGTGCTATCTAATTCTGTTTTTTCAACTTCTCTGCCATCTAAATAACAAGTAACGTAAACTTCCCCAAGTGATGAGTAGCCTTCTTCATAATATCCAGAATGCACTATTTCAAATTTTCCGTTATTTAATCTGTACAAGTCCATACCATAGCAACCCATATTCCCATAGCAATTTTCTATCAGACCGCTTTTTTCTATATAAGAAGTTCCGTCAAGTCTGGGGAAATTCTGCTCTATAATTTGTCCGTTTTTGTAAGTACAGATTCTTTCGCCCGTTGCTTCACAATCACCCCCGAGAAATAATTCGGGAATATCGTCATCATCTACATATATTAAGCTAAATGACACAAAACCTTCTTTTGAAGCTTTTCCAGCGTAATCCGCATACGCCTGTCGCCAGGGTTCTGAAAAAGGCGCTTCTGTTTCAGGGGGCTTTGTTGTAGCAGGTACAGTTGTTGGTGCCTTTGTTGTAGAAACCTGTGTTGTTTCTGTGCTCGTATTAATTTCAGTTGTGTCTGTTACTCCATCAGAAACAGTGGCAGTTTCGCTTTCTGCCAATTGCGTATTTTTATATGTACCTACAAGAAAAGTTCCGCCATCTTCTATTTGCGAAAGAATCAATTTTTCTGCCGAAACGGATGCGTAATATGTTTCAGAAAAACTTTCTCCGTCAAGTTCAAAACTTATATTAATCATATTTTCATTTATCTGGTAATTACTTCTGATGGAAACAAGCGATGGAACTGTTTCATCACCTGTATAACGGGCATATATAACCTCGTTACCCACACAAAAATCCAAAGTGTATCTGTATTCTTCTTCGTTTTCTTCCTTTTCCCAGCAATAAGTCAGATTGTCCTCAGTCAACGGCAATTCGTTTTTTAATTCAGATTTACCTTTTGAACTGCCTGATACTACATAACCAATAACTGCAACTATTGCAATAATCAGAACTACAACTACCAGCTGTTTTTTCTTGTCTTGCTGATTATTTTTGTTTTCCATATCATCCACCCTTTATTTTGTTTTCTTTTACAATTTTTCTTATCCATTTTTCAGTGTAGCCATATTTAATTGCTAACTCCCTTATATTGCTCCCGTTGTATTCATTGACTATCTGCTCTCTTATAAAATCTCTGCTGAAAAGCTCAACAGGAAAAAACATCTGCGTTCCTCTGTATTTAGAATGAATTTTTAAAACTGTTTCAACTCCTAAAAAAGATGCCAGTTCACTGTAAGAGCCATTCAGATTTTCCCCTTTTATTTTTTTGCTGTCTAATGTAACCACTCCCCCACAATTTTCTTTTTTTAAATTATAAAACAACTGTTTGGAAGTGTGTAGAGTCTTTGTTCAGGAAACATTTTCTTGTAAAATTCCATTTTTAATAAAAAGAAAGCACCCATTTTTCAATGAGTGCTTTGTTTCAGACCTTTTCGTTTATCACTTTTATTAACTTTTTTAAAATATCATAATCAAAATTCATAAATGGTTGTTCTTTTAAATTTTTGCCTGTTAATTTTTTAAACCAGACTGCACCTGCTAAAAATCTGCCATAATCTTCAGAGAGATGAAAACTGTCGCGACATAGTGACAAACCGCCGTTTTTATAATCAAATTCGGGAATAATTTCTCTTACCAGCTGAACAATATCGCCTGTAGGAATAATTTCTGCATTTATTAAATCACTTGCTTTTTTACTTGATTCTTTAATGCTCAAATACATTTCTTTCTGATTACTGTTGTAGTTTAAAAATCCTTCGTGAAGTGAGCCGATTTCATAACTCCATGTTTCGTGAAAATAAATTTTAGCAGTTGGCGCTTTTTCTTTTACAACCGCAACTAAATCGGTTAAAAATGGTATGAAACTATCAAAAATACCGCTAAACGCACTCGCCTGCTGAACAGTGACTACATCCCACTTTTCCATAGTAAGTGCTTCATTTATACTGATTTTTCTTGTTGCTTCATTTCCGTTTATTTCTAAATCGTAAAACGCATTGTTTTTGGCATAATTTATCCAATGTGTCTCAAGTGAACAACCGCCAATAAAAAGGTTGTAGCACTCTAAATTCACACCGTTCTGCTCTGCAATACTATGTAAAAACTTATGAGAATCAGTTGAAAAACTGTTGCCTATTGATAAAAGTTTCATTCTATAACCACCATTGCGTGTATATCTACTTTCGGAACTGTGAATTTTACTTCTCCATTTATAAATTCAAATGGTATTTCTTCGTTATGTGGCTGAAGCGACACTTTTCTCGGTTTTTTACTGTGTTTCACGGAACATTTCACATTATAAAGCGGAACAGTATCTTCAATTACTTCTGTATTTTCACCACGTACTGTTGTGTGAGCATATAAAAGGTGCAAAATATTTCTTTGTTCTTTTTCCTGATAAGTGTATGTAACAACCGCTTTATCAGGAATATTTACAGAAACTGTTTTGTCGTCACCAAGCATTTTTTCAAGAATTGCTTTAAAAAGCTCTTTAAAGCAGATGTGACCAAGTTTTGCATAAGCAGAAAAAATATCCCAACCAATATATGCGATATTTTTATTTATAACTGCCCCCGGGAAGCTTTCTTCGGGATTGTTTGGTGCGTGCATATGTGAACAGAAGTGTTCAAATGTTCTGTTAAAATACGGATTTTGCATACTTGCAACTACTTCACCACTATTAACTTCAAATTTATAAGAATTCGCACGCATTAAATACTCAGTAACACCATTTACTGTGTCATACTGAGGAACTAAATATGTCGGTGAAAATTCATTTTTGCCCAAGTATTCTGCACCGACATCAAGTACAAATTTATTGTTTTTAATTATTGATTCACCACTTGCAATGACTTTACCACCATTACTTAAAAACGCTTTTACTTTTTTTATAAATTCGTCTGAAACACCTTGTACATCAGGCAAAACAAGCAACTTATATATTGAAATATCCATTGTTTCATCAATGAAATTGTATAAATAATTGCTTTCAAGTAACATTCTGTTAGCACCTGTGTCTGCTTTTACATCTCTGTCTCCTGTAATTGACTCTGCACTTAAAACTGCTATATCTGCCGTATTTTTAGCATTTATTAACCAGGGTTCTTTTTCTTCTACCATTGAATACGCCTTACCTATAAGATTATAGGTAGCCATATTCATTTCGCCTGATGGGTGCATCTGGTCACCAACGGAGCAACCCGCACCATTCATAATGCTTAAACCTGCTTCATAAATTAAAGCATTAGGATGCTTGAAACCGCCGAACTCACCCCACGAATGATGAAACTTACCTGTCATACCCAAAAATTCAACATCTTTGAGTGTTCGTGTATATGATGCAGAAAGCGGAAAATGGTCGTACCCCCAACCACCTGTTGGTAAACTTTCAAGTTCGAGATGCGTATTTTTCTCTATGTAGCGATAATCGCCTTTTGGAATATGTCCCTGATTCTGAAAAATTGTAGCAGTTGCGCTATATTTTCTGACTGCATTTTCAGTTGCATCAAGATATTTATTAAAAACAATCTGCGAAAACTTCTCTCTGTCATTTTCATTTTCAATATTTAAGCCGAGTGTTTTCATATCCCTCTGACAGCTCTCGCAATAACAGATTTTTGGTGCAACAATATCGAGGAAAATACCACACGGGTTGTATTTTACCATTACTTCTTCAATCTGGCTGCACAAAACATCAAGATACCCTGTGTTAAAGCACAACTGATGAAAATGTACTTCATTTTCAAATTCCTTTTGTCTTTCTTTATCAAGCGAAACAACACACCGCCACTCGGGGTGTCTTAAAAAATCTTTTTCGTCAAATCCTGCAGAAATATAAACAGGCGCATTTACATTTATTTCTTTACATGCTTCAAGTTGTGCGCCTAATAAATCAAATTTTAAAGTCGGGTGCATTTCGTTAGCTTCTGTCGGGTGGTAAGACCAGCCGTGATGGCATTTTGAAAAAACGGTAATAGAATCAACGTGCCCTGCCTTCAAAGCACTCTGAAACTGCTCTTTACTGAACTTGTCGCCAACCGGTACAAATTCACTTGTATGAAAATCAAGGTGTACTTGCCTTTTTCTTAACATAAAAACATCTCCGTTTGTATTGATTTATTGTTTTTATTATAAGATATACAATGAGCATTTGCAACTGAATAATTATTTAATTAAACTTCATGATTAAAACGTTTTGCGGTTATAACCCGAAAAAGTTTTCAAAAAACAAATAAAAGATAACACTCATATAATGCCGTAAGGCAATTCATGCATCGTAAGATGCAAATTATGAAAATTTTTTCAATTCACGCCAAAGCAAATCATTGCCGTCAGGCAATTCATGCATCGAAAGATGCAAATTATGAAATTTATTTCAATTCACGTCAAAGCAAATCATTGCCGTCAGGCAATTCATGCATCGAAAGATGCAAATTATGAAAT
>JAFXCQ010000002.1 GCA_017521425.1 Clostridia bacterium | reverse complement strand
CGGGGACTTTCCCCGCTTATTGATATAGAGCTTTTGCTAAATATTTAGCGATATTTTGAGTTTAAACCTTTACTACTCTAAAATTAACCTAATTCATTGAAAATTATTATACCACAATTGAAACTAAAAATAATCAAAAAACTAATAAAGTATGATAAAAAGGGAATTGAAACGAATTATAAAAGATTGATTGAAATTTAAAAAAGCTTAAGTGGTGGGTTAAGCTCACCAGTTATATAGTCGTGTAAGTATTATATTATCAGTATTTTAGAAATATAAAATTTATAAAGTAACCTAATAAGTAACTTATTTACTTTTTATTGTTTATTTTTATGGAGATAGTTAGATTAATTAAAATGATTACTTTTCCCCCACTTTTCCCCCACTTTTCCCTACCATAGGGAAAAGTTTCTCAGCTATGTTGCCACCGATATTAGAAAGTAATTTTTTTAACTACTTTTCCCTATTTTTTGGTTACTGTGTAAAGAACCAATAAAAAAAAGAGGAATTTCTTTTTTATTGGTAGATAAAATTTCAGCCAAATTCTAAATAAATTCCAAAATTTTATATCAAATTTAACAAAACAAGCTATAATTCTACAAAGACTTACACCCCTATCTCTAGGGGTGGTTAGATTATTTATTTAGGCTGTGTTTTAACAATCCGTTGACACTTTCACTAAAACTTGATAAAATAATTTATAGTTAATTGAACTGCAAAGGATTTTATCATGTCAGGTGTAACAAAAGAATTAGACATTTTAAAACAACTTTTTGAGAATTTGTCCGACACAAACAAACAGGCTTTTTTGACTTCTGTTAGCCAAAAAGAACAGGGTAAAAAAGTGATTGAGCCAAGAAAAATTACGAATTGCCCACATTGCCAATCTACGCACTTTGTCAAAAATGGAAAAGACTGCGGTAATCAACGTTATTTATGTCGCGATTGCAAAAAATCCTTTGTTGAACAAACAGACACGATTTTATTTGGTACGCAAAAAGATATTGAAGTTTGGGAAAAATACATTCATTGTATGATTGAAAAATATCCACTTCGTAAATGTGCTGAAATTTGCGAAATCAATCTTGCTACTGCTTTTGCATGGCGACACAAAATTTTAGATGCACTTCAAAACATGATGAATGAAGTTGAGTTAGATGGTGTTGTCCAAGCTGATGAAACTTATTCAACCATTTCTTACAAAGGTAATCACAAAAATTTTAACCTGCCACGTCCCGCTCACAAACGAGGAACGAGAGCGACTAAACGTGGCATTTCTAACGAACAGGTTTGCGTTCCTTGTGGTATTAACCTTAATGGCTTATCTATTGCTAGAATTAGTAATCTCGGCAAGCCTTCATTGCGAGATTTACAGAAAGTTTTGAATGGTAAAATTGCCAAAGATTCGGTATTTGTTACCGATTCATTAAGACCATATCAAAAACTATCGCTGGATATGAATTTAAGCCATATTCGTATTCCACGTGGTAAACGTGCAGTCGGTACGTTCAATATTCAAACAATCAACAGCTATCATAGCCGACTGAAAAATATGCTGGTACATCGTTTCAAGGGTGTAGCCACTAAATACTTAAATAATTATTTGGTGTATCACAATTTTGTGAATTTCGCCAAAGACACTTTGACAAATAAAGAAGCGGTTTTGTTAGATTTCATTCGCAAAACCATGTGTACGATTAGGTCAGCAGATGTAGCTAAACGTCCTGCTATACCTGTGTAAATTAACTTGACTTTTTAAAATAAGGCACAAAAATGAAACAACCAACAATAGACCTTAAAGAAGGATACATCTTTGATTTCATATCTAACATTCCAGTTAGAGGTAATCCAGAAGAAATAGATGCTGTACAACCTTATTCTCAAATCTTGGTTAATGATTACAAATATGAAAAAAACCAAATTCAAACACGCCCACAGCATTTTGTAAAAAAATCTCCATCTGATACAAATGGCAGCTTTCCTATTGATATTGCTGTATTCAAAACCGCCCAAAAAAAAGAAAGCGAACTGTATATCATCGTTGAGTGTAAAAAAGCACATGAAAAAGATGGCGTTTCTCAACTAAAAGATTACATGACACTATCTTCTGCTGAGTTTGGCGTATGGTATAACGGCTCTGATACGCCCATCTATTTACAAAAAATTGTTTCAAGCAACGGTATTCAGTTTAAGCAAATTCCTAATATCCCCAAAAATGGAGAAAATGTTGAAGATATTGGGCGATACAAAAGGAAAGATTTGATTGTTCCACATAATTTAAAAGCTGTATTTAATTCTTTGCGAAACCATCTAGCAGGTAATGCAGTAGGTACAACTCGCGATGAAGAATTAGCCAAACAGCTTATTAACATTATTTTTGCCAAAATCTACGATGAAAAATTCACTGCACCAAACGATATAGTTAAATTTAGAGCAGGTACAAATGAATCAGAAGAATGCGTAGCAGACAGAATTAGCAAACTATTTAAAGCTGTAAAAACAAAATACAAAGAAGTTATTGATGTTACCGATGATATTAATTTGGATAGCCATTCTTTATATTACGTTGTCGGTCAATTACATAATTACAGTCTGATAGATGCAAAAAGAGATGCTATTGCGGACGCTTTTGAAACCTTTATTGGTTACACTTTAAAAGGACCGCAAGGGCAATTTTTTACACCTAGAAATGTTGTCAAACTTATGGTTAATATTCTAAATCAGAATACTGATGAAAAAGTAATTGACCCCGCCTGTGGCTCAGGCGGTTTCATTGTTGAATCATTGCGACATATTTGGAACATCTTAGATAAAGAGGCACAGCGTTTAGAATGGAATCAGTTAGCACTCCAAGAAGAAAAACAAAAAGCAGCTATGAGTTTGATACATGGGATTGAAAAAGATTCACTCTTGGCAAAAGTATCAAAGGCATATATGGCAATTCTGGGCGATGGTAAAGGTGGTATTTTTTGTGAAGATAGCCTAGAACTACCAAATAATTGGAACAATAAAACGCAGCAGAGTATTCGTCTGAATAGCTTTGATTGCTTATTAGCTAATCCGCCATTTGGTAAAGATATTAAAATCAAAGGTAAAGACAAATTAGCACAATACAAGCTAGCTAAAAAATGGAAAAAAGAAGGCAATGTTTTTGTTGAAACCAATAAAGCTAATACGGAAATGCCACCTCAAATTCTATTTATTGAGCGTTGTTTAGAATTACTTACTGATGGTGGGCGCATGGGGATTATTATTCCTGAAACATACTTTCATGCACCAAGAGCACAGTATGTAATGGACTTTATGGCTAAGCACAATATTTTTTGTTTGCTTGATTTACCACATAATACGTTCAGACCACACAATAATGCTAAATGTATTGCCATTTTTTTAGAAAAAAATAGACCGCAACAAAAACACATCTTGATGTGTGTTGCAGAAGAAATGGGACATGACCATCAAGGTAAAGAAATTTTTAGATGGGATTTCGATAGCAATCAATCTACAAATGTTCTTTGGGACGATATTGAAACGGTTAACGATGAAATTAGTCAGTTAAAACGAAAAATTGTAGAATGCAAGCAAGTAGAAAATCAAGTGGAAGATTTAGGTAGTTGGGTTTCTGAATTAACGCAAGAATGTTTTAATAATCAAAAATATTCTTTTTTAGTTGAAGCCGACATTGTACGCAAAGCAAAAGTGTTTGTTCCAAGATATTTTTGGCAAGAGAAAACAAAAGAGTTGCAATCTGTTGCAAGTAAAGCCGATATAACTCTTATATCTGTTCAAAACTTAATTGCTGCTAAAGTGTTGAAATATTTTGATGGACACGGCTCTCCTGAATCTGAAAACAAAGGCAAGGGTGATGTACCCTATATTCGTGTTAAGGATATTGTAAATTGGGAGATATACAAAGACCCCACTTCGCGTATTCCATATAGTACCTACCAATCAATTTTCTCAGAAAGAAAAGCATTATTAGAGTGTGATGTGCTGTATGTAAGACGTGGTAGTTATCGCATTGGTAGTGTCGCTATGGTTTCCCCACTTGATAAAGAAGTTCTTTTAACACGAGAAATCTTGGTTTTACGAGTATTGCCTGATAATGAATACGGTATTACACCTTATTATCTTTTATACCTTTTTAGTCACTGGATAACACAAGAGCAAGCAAAAAATAAAATTTTGATTGAAACCACGCTGCCTAATATTGCAGACCGTTGGAAAGAACTATTATTACCTATTCACAATGACAAACAGAAAATTAAAGAAATTTCTGATAAAATAAAAGCCGCAATGGATAATAAATGGCTAGCAGTTAGCCAAATTCAAGAAATTGCGAAAGAATTGGGTAACTTAACAACCTGATAGCCATATCAACGGAGTATTAAAACACAGCCTTTATTTAACAAAATAACTATGTAATAAATTGCTTTGAGCGTGTAAGTAACTATCATAATCACTATTTTCAAGTCTTTTAGACTCATTTTGCTATTTTGGATTTTAGTCGCAAGGCTAGGAGACAAAGTAGCTTTTATTCATTAGCTTCTATCTTAGATATTGGTTTGATAGCAGATATAAATTTGGCAGTAAATCAAGCTGGTGGTAGGGACGCCCACACCCCCTACACTCAAGCCCAAAGTCTTGACGGGCGACTGGTTCGTAAAGAACATTTCACCAGCTCTTGCAAAAGCAAGGAGATTATTATATTATAAATTAACTAAAAATCACAAAATCAAGATCTTAGCGGAAGTAGATAATGGTTTTTACTGGTAATCAAAAATTTAAATATAGCGAATTTTTTAATTTTACCAGTAAGAAAAAAGATTTTTTCTTTATTGGTAAATAAAATTAATTTTTCTTACTGGTATCTTGGCTAAATTTACAACAAACTAGCATAAAATCAAATATTTTATAGTAAAATACAATAAATTTACAAAAATGGATAATTATGAAAAGTTTAACATTTGATGAGATTTACCAGGAT
>JAFXCQ010000006.1 GCA_017521425.1 Clostridia bacterium | reverse complement strand
GAAAAGTTCTTTTCTTTTCTAAAATATCCTTTTGGTCACGAAGGCGTACAAGCATTTTTTGCACATCACTTTCTAAAATTGAAAGCTCGCCCTCATCAAAGCCTTTAATGTTTATTGTGTCGTTTCCGTGAAGAATCTTATCTATACTTTCACCTAGATTATTAATTCTGTTATATCTTTTCTTTGTAAACGCAAGAAAGCTGCATATCAAAAATGTACTTAAAATCAAAATACATACAGCAGTAAATTTAGAATAAAAAGCTGTAATAAAGCATAGTAACAGTGAGGGTATCACTGTTACTGCTAAAAATTTTCTTATTTCGGGATTATTTGAAAGTTTCATTTTATTCACCTAATTTATATCCCAAACCTCTTACGGTAAGAATGATTTTGGGATTTTGTATATCATCTTCCACTTTTTCTCTGAGCCTTTTTATATATACTGTAAGAGTATTGTCGTTGACAAAGTCACCTGCAATATCCCATATTTCAGAAAGCAGTTTATTCCTTGTAAGAGTAACACCGGGATTATTAAGAAAAACAAGAAAGAGTCTGTACTCCAAGGCTGAAAGAAAAACATCTTTGCCGTTTTTAGTGACAATTCCTTTATCCATATCAACACTTACATTGCCAAGAGTGAGCATACTCTGACTTTTGCCTGTTCTTCGAAGAACAGATTTAATGCGGGATATAAGCTCTCTCGGACGGTAAGGCTTTTCAATATAATCATCAGCACCTATATCAAGGCCCGTAACAACACTGAACTCATCCGCTGAAGCAGTAAGGAAAATTACAGGACAATCGGTCACACTTTTGATTCTGTTACAAAGAGAAAATCCGTTTCCGTCAGGCAGAAGCACATCTAATAAAACAAGGTCGAACTGTGCAGACTCAATTTTAGTCTCTGCTTCTTTACAGCTCAGTGCACTATCAGTTTCAAAGCCTTCCTGACGAAGAAGCTCACTTAAATTTTTGACGATTGTAACATCGTCTTCTATAATAAGAATTTTAATCACAATATCACTCTTTTCGGTAGGTATGTAATAATTATATATAAAAAGGTAGATTAAATCAATATTTGTGACGGATGAGTAATAAATATTGAAAATGCAATCTCGGAGTGAAAAGAAAAACTGCCCTCACGAAGAGAGCAGTTAAAATATTAAGTTGAATAATTTTAATTTCACTCAGTAGGTTTCTTGTTCCTGACATTCAACCACACGTATATAACAATCGTTAAGATAATTGCAAATAAACCAACATATGGTCCGATGCATTTGTTTGTGAATCTTCCCCAGTATTCAAATTTTGAAAACATAATTGAAAAAAACATACACAAACTTGACAGACCTACATTAAAGAACACTTTAGGAGCTTTTTCGTAAAACAGCACGCTAATGCCATACATACCCAATATTAACACTGTAAGTACAGCGTTTCCTGTCAAGATTGATGTTCCGTTTAATTCCTGAACTCCACTATAATCCACCCATTTAAGTAAAAGTGTTGAACAACAACCAACAAACATTGTCAACAGTATCATTTTTTTTGCAATTTTATTCATTGAATAACCTCCCTAGTTTTTTTGACCGACTCATAAAATCACTCTTTTCAGTGGTCATATAATAATTGTATATAAAAAAATAGGCTAAATCAACATTTGTGACGGATAAGTAATAATATTTACTTTCCACCGGTAGTATTTATTATTATAATAACTGCCCCCACCAAACATTTCAACAGACCAAATTGGTCACTTGAAACCATAAAAACATATCCCGTTAAGCAGCATTTTGTGCACTTAACGGGATTTTTCTTATTCAAGCATCAATTTAACCCTGCAAACACCGAGAGCACTTTCACGCTTGATAATTGTCTCAGGAATTCTCGACAGCCACTTTTTGCTGAAAATAGTGCTGTTGTAATAGCAGTCAAAGCTTGCAACGGGAAGCACAATCCATTCACTGTCTTCGGATTTGTTGGCAAGACAGTAGCAGACCACATCACGCACAGCTTCAAAGGGTAAGCCCTTTTCTTCGCACATGACAACCTTTGAGTAGAATTCAGTCGGTAAAGTTATTGCTTCCATTCTTAAAGGGCCGAGTTCAAGAGCATCTGCAATAATATAGTCAAATTTCAGCACCCAAGTACCCTTTGTGTTTATGGAAAAAGCGGGAATCTGCATTTGTTTAACCTTGTTCTTCCAAGGCGTTTCAAAGTTCTTGGCTATTAAAGATATTCTTTCAAGATTGTCAGTGCTTATTACACTTGCATTGTACATGGCAAAAAAGTGTATATTTTTGATATGACTGTAAAACCAACCTCTGCCGTCTTCTGCTACAAGATCAGGGAAATCTTTGTGTAAATGCTTGAAGTTAACATCTGTACCGTCCTTTTCTTCGGGTACACTGCACCAAGCACAAAGAGCGTTTCTTGCATATTCAATTCTGTCATAAGGATTTCCGTCCTTTAAGCTCCCGTCAGTATTGTGAAAAAGATAACCTCTTGCAATTACGGTTAGTATTTTGCCAAGACCCTCAAATTCAGTCAGGGTTTTAAAACTGAACCTACCGAGAAATGAAAGGTCTTTTTTGTTTATGCAAAAGTATGAGGGCT
>JAFXCQ010000001.1 GCA_017521425.1 Clostridia bacterium | reverse complement strand
TAACACCTAACACCTAACACCTAATACATAATACCTAATACCTAATACAATTCATCTAAAATCTCAATCGCGTGGGCGATGCAGCCGTTGTTATTTGAACGAGTGACATATTTTGCGACTGCGAGAGCTTCTTGTGAACCGTTTTCTGGTACAAAGCCTGCGTTTGCAGCTACAAGCATTTCGACATCATTGTAACCGTCACCAGCGGCATAGGTGTCTTTTTTACTGCAACCAAGACTTTGGGCGAGTTTTAAAAGACCGACACCTTTATCAATATCTTTTTTCATTATTTCTATGTAGTCACCATCATTTCTTAAAAAGTTTACTTCGGGGTAATTTTCAAGAAAATCCTGAATTTCTTTAGATTGCTCATTTGCTAAAATCATAACTTTAGTCCAGGGACGAGGTGCGTCAGTAACTTTTTTTACCTGCTCAAACGGAATGTTCTGACTTGTAAAATGTCGTTCTGATTTTTCGTTTATATTTATAGAGCATACTTTATTAAAATTATAAAATTCAAAAGCAACATCCGGGAAATTTTCTAAAACATCTGAGAATGGTTTTATGCCTTCATCGCCAATTGCTTCATTGAAGATTATTTCGTTTTTTTCGTAATCGTAAGACATAGCACCATTACCTAAAAGTACAGGTGCATTTATGTATTCGGGATTATAAAGGTGAAAGCCCTGATGAATTCTGCCTGTACAAACAGTGAAAAATCCACCTTCGCTTATAAAATATTTTATTTTCTCAATTACATCGGGTGTAATTATGCCTTCATCATTTTTTAAAGTGCCGTCAAAATCACTTGCTAATAAAACATTTTTGAATTTCATAGTAATCACCAACTGAATTTTAGCAAATTGAATAATACTTTTCAACTCTTTTTGGTGATTTTCTATTAAATAATAAAGAAAAAATCTTGATATTACTTTTTTGTAGTGGTATAATCTAAAAGTATTTTTGTCTGGAGGTAAGCTTATGCTCGTTTTAAAAGATAACTACAAACCAACATTATCTATGAGAGATACTCAGAAGGCTATAAAAGTTGTAAGAGATACTTTTGAAGATAATTTAGCATTAAGACTTAATTTAGAGAGAATTTCTGCACCACTTTTCGTTACAAAAAACAGTGGTATAAATGACGACCTCAATGGTGTTGAACGAGCAGTTTCATTCGATGTTAAAGAAATGCAGGATGCAGGTGATGTTGTTATTGTTCATTCACTTGCAAAATGGAAAAGAATAGCACTTAAAAAATACGGTTTTTCTTCTGGTGAGGGATTTTATACCGATATGAATGCTATCCGTCGTGATGAAGATATGGATAACCTTCACTCAATTTATGTTGACCAGTGGGATTGGGAAAAGGTTGTAAATAAAGAAGACAGAAATGTTGATTATTTAAAAAATACAGTAAACAATATTATAAATGCTCTTGTAGATACTCTTGAAACAGTTAAAGAAAAATTCCCTGAAATCAAAACAGAATTCACCCGTGATGTTTTCTTTATTACCACACAAGAGTTAGAGGATATGTACCCTGATTTAACTGCAAAAGAAAGAGAGAAAGCAATCACAAAAGAAAAGCAGATTGTATTTCTTATGCAAATCGGCGGTAAATTAAAAAGTGGTAAGCCACACGATGGCAGAGCACCTGACTATGATGATTGGTCTTTAAATGGTGATATTTTAGTTTACAGCGATGTTTTGGAGGATGTAATAGAAATATCTTCAATGGGTATAAGAGTAGATGCCCAGTCGCTTGATGCTCAACTTAAAATTGCAGATAAAAATGAACGCAGAGAGTTCGATTATCATAAACAAATTTTAAATGGCACACTTCCGCTTACTATCGGCGGTGGTATCGGTCAGTCAAGAGTTTGTATGCTTTTACTCGGTAAATTACATATTGGCGAAGTTCAGGCATCACTCTGGTCAGACGATATGATTAAAAAATGTGCAGAGAAAAATGTAAATTTATTATAATTTAAAGGTGACGGATTTTGAAAAGCAGAGAAGATATAAGAAATGTAGCGATAATTGCCCACGTTGACCACGGTAAAACAACACTTGTTGATCAGCTTTTACATCAGAGTGGTATTTTCCGTTCAAATGAACAGGTTGACGAACGTGTAATGGACTCAAATGATTTGGAAAAAGAACGCGGAATTACAATTCTTTCAAAGAATACAGGTATTCACTATAAAGATGTAAAAATCAATATTGTTGACACCCCAGGTCACGCTGATTTCGGTGGCGAGGTTGAGCGTATAATGATGATGGTTGACGGTGTTTTATTACTCGTTGACGCATTTGAGGGTTGTATGCCACAGACTCGTTTTGTTCTTAAAAAGGCACTCGCATTAGGTAAAAAGGCAATTGTTGTTATCAACAAAATTGACCGCCCAGGCGCAAGACCAAAAGAGGTTATTGACGAGGTATTAGATTTATTTATAGATTTAGGTGCAAACGAAGATCAGATTGAATTCCCAGTAGTTTTCGCTTCTGGTAGAGACGGTTACTCTTCACTCGATATGAATGCAAGAGAGGGAGATATGCGCCCACTTCTTGATGCAATTCTTACGCATATTGATGCACCACGAGGGGATATTGACGGACCATTACAGATTCTCTTCTCAAGCCTTGATTATGACGATTATCTCGGCAGAATCGGTGTCGGTAGAGTTGAACGCGGTAGCGTAAAAGCAGGTCAGACAGTTTCTATCTGTAAGCAGGATGGTACTCATCAGAATGTTAAAATTGTTAAACTGTATCAGTTTGATGGTCTTAAAAGGGTAGAGGTTGAAAGTGCAAAAATGGGTGACCTTATTGCAGTTTCCGGTATTGCTGAACTCAATATCGGTGAAACCGCCTGTGACATAGAACACCTTGACCCACTTCCATTCGTAAAAATTGACGAGCCTACAATTTCTATGAACTTTATGGTTAACGACAGCCCTTTTGCAGGTAAAGAGGGTAAGTTTGTTACTTCAAGAAATATCCGTGCAAGACTCTTTAAAGAAGTTGAAACAAACGTTAGTATGAGAGTTGAAGAAACTGAAACAACTGACTCCTTCAAGGTTTCAGGTCGTGGTGAATTACACTTATCAATTCTTATTGAAACAATGCGTCGTCAGGGTTACGAGTTTCAGGTTTCTCGTCCACAGGTTATTTATAAAAATGACGAGAACGGCAACCTTTTAGAGCCAATGGAATTACTTATTGTAGAAGTTCCTGAAAGCTATGTTGGTGCGGTTATGGAGAAAATCGGTTCAAGAAAAGGCGAACTCGAAAATATGGATGTCCGTGACGGTGGTTCGACTCATATTGAGTTTAAAATTCCAGCTCGTGGACTTATCGGTTATCGTTCAGAATTTATGACGGATACAAATGGTAACGGTATTATGAATAACCTTTTCTTAGGCTATGAGCCATATAAAGGCGATATTCAGATGCGTGAACGCGGTTCAATAGTTGTTCACGAAACAGGCGAAAGTACAGGTTATGGTCTTTTCAATACACAAGACCGCGGTCGTCTTTTCATTGGTCCCGGTGTTCCTGTTTACGAGGGTATGATTGTCGGTGAATGTGCAAAAAATGAAGATATTGTTTGCAATGTCTGCAAGAAAAAGCAAATGACAAACACTCGTGCTTCTGGTAGTGACGATGCACTCCGTTTAGTGCCACATACAACTTTAAGCCTTGAGCAGTCAATGGAATTTATTGGTGATGATGAATTGGTAGAAATTACCCCTGAAAGCATCCGTTTAAGAAAGAAAATTCTTTCAAAAGAAATGAGAATGAAACAACAGTTTAAAAAATAAATAACAAAAGGCAATCTCAATTGATTTGAGGTTGCCTTTTGTATATGTTTTGGAGCTTGTGACGGGATTCGATGGGCTCTGCCCATCATTCGCTACGCGAACACCCGATTGTGTTCGGCTTCGCCGAGAGGTTCGAATCCCTGTGCTATTGTTTAATTTAATTTCTCAAAAAAATAAAGACTACAGTATTCCTGTAGTCTTTGGAGCTTGTGACGGGATTCGAACCTGCGACCTGACGTTGTATTTAAGGATAAGTTTTTCTGTTTATAGACACTTTGTCATTTTTCAGCAACCAAATATTTCAGGGTTGACCATTGGTATTATGATTTCACATATCTCATCATTACAATCGTAACCATAATAACTATTATAAAAGCCATCGCCCAACCCCGAAGCAATCATAACAAATTTATTTCCTGTTTCAGGATTAGCCCATTCGATAAAGTCTCCACCTTCTCTTTGGTAAGCAGGTGTTTTCTGATAACTTTCCTCAAAATATTTTGCAAAATAATCATCGTAATGGTTTTTATCAGGATTTTCAGAATACCATTTATTGAGAAAAGTCCTGTATTCATTTGCTATTTGGGCATCACAAAAACAAACCATACCAGCATCCACAGGGAAACCCTCAAGAACATCCCCGTTTTTAAGTTCTACAACAGTTTCTTTTGTTGCTGTAGTTTTTTTATAAGCAACAACCTTTGAGTTTTTTATTTTTAGTTTTGCAGTACACATACGAACACCAATTTCCTCTTGTCTGCATACAGAAACTTCAACAGAATATGTACCACTCGGAACAGATTCTGCAAGAAGAGGACAAAACTTTGAACTTGGGAGATACGCTAAAGGATCAGCCACAACAATTTTTCCTGTTGGACAATCAATTTGTCCAACATTCAGATAAAAGCGATTCTCATTTTTAATAAATTGAGTTTCAATATCTTCAACGGGTATTTCATCTTGTGTTCTGAAAGTTGTATTCTTCTTTATTTTTGTTTGCAAATCGTCCTGTTTATTTGATTTTTCTATTTCAGTTGCTTTATTCATCCAATATGCGCGTATTTTCTCAACAATTTCGATTGATTCCTCAAGAGCGTTTTTATCATTGTATTTATTAAAATTACTAAAAACATGACCGCAATGTTCAAGAGAATCAGTTTCATAACCACCACAAACTCCAAGTTTCCATTCACCCAACATTTTTTCTTTAAAGCGAAAAATATAATAATGTAAATTATGAAGATCAAATTCTTTTGTACAATCTATTTGAAAAGGCTTTTTACCTAATTCATTAGGATGAGACAACCACGCTGTCATAGCATTCTGGGCTGCATTAAGTTGTTCTTTATTCATAACTACCTCCACCAAATTATCCACGTTTATATTTTTCTTTAATATATCATGTTCTTTTGAAATTTTCAACTAATAGGTTTATTTTAGTTTTGTTCTCTAAAAAATAAAGACTACAGTTTTCCTGTAGTCTTTGGAGCTTGTGACGGGATTCGAACCTGCGACCTGCTCATTACGAATGAGCTGCACTACCAGCTGTGCTACACAAGCAAGTGTGAATATTATATATAAAAATTCAAATTTTTGCAATAGCTAAAAGAAAAAACAATAAAATTAAAGTTGGTTTCTTTAGGAGTTTTAAAAATTGGTACAAGTATTATAGTTGTTCATTGATTGATGTTACACACCACTCGTTTTCAATTTTTTCTAACTTCAATTTGAAAAGTACAAGTATTGCACCACTTTCAAGTTTACCATTTTTATCATAAGCTTTAGTTGAATACTCAGCCCAAATATACCCTGTATTTTCTGAAAAATTGGCAGATATAAAGTGTAAATTATGCTCTTCACGAACTGCATTTTCATCCGTAACACAAAGATAACCTAATACACCAAATTTTTCTACAGCACTTTCAAAATCTGTAATTGTAGAAAGTGCTTTATCAACGTCTTTTAACACTTCTTTTGCTATAAAATAATCATCTAAAGCAGTTGGATAGAGAATCTCATTATATTCATCACCAAAATGAACCTTGGTATAAGATTTTACAAAATAAACAAATGCTGTTCTGAAAATTCCAATACAAAGTATTAAAATGATTGTTATAATTAAAATACGCAATGTTTTCTTTTTCATTATTAAAGACTCGCCCTCCAATTTATCTTTGTATTTGAATTATAACAGTTGTGCTTATTTAGAACAATAAAATATCAAAATCTTAATAAAATTGTAATATTAAGGTAAGCTCAAACAATTATTTCAATAAATGCTTATGAATAATTTCAGGGAGATACTTACACCTGATTGTAATCTATTTTATTGTGTGATATAATCGGGCTGATGAATTCAAGTTTAACAGGCGGTTAGCATAAATTCTGAGGTGATAAAATGCAAAAACAAAAATGTATTTCTTGTGGTAATCAATTTACTTTAACGGACAAAGAAATTGATTTTTTTATTAACAAAAATCTTAATTTGCCCAAGCGTTGTGAAGCTTGCCGAGAGAAAAGAAACGAGATAGAAAAGCGTTCAAGAAAGAATTTATTTGTCAGGTTATTTGAAAAAATTGTAACAAGCGAAAATAATTTAACCAAAGCACAGAACACTTTTCAGTTTTCCTTCAAAAACAATGGAGAACTAAAAGAACATTTTATAAAACACGGTAGAGAATGTAACTGCAAAACACCAAAGAAATATTTAAAAAGTGCAAACAAAATAATTAAAAGTAAAAAGTCTTTGAAAAAGAAGGAAAAAGAAGATGGCGACAAAGTTTATTTCAATGAAAAAACAGGTGGGATCGTCTTTGTTTCGCCTAAAGGCTACATAAGAAGTTTTTATTTTAGTGATATTGATTACTTTAAAAGGCAATGAGTGTAGAATTATTGAATTTATTGTAAATATATGGTATAATAATAAATCGTATATTAGACTATGAAAATAAGAGATGTATTGTATGAAAGTATTGATATTAAAAACATTTATATTTTTATTGAATGTTATATATAGCTTTTTCAAGCTTTTAAAATCACAGAAAAAAGTTGTTATGATAAGTCGACAATCAAATGAAGTGAATGACGACTTTAAACTGCTTGGTGAAGAACTCTTGAAAAAAGGTGTAAAAGTAGTTTATTTATGTCGTACATTAGATGGTGGTGTAAATTCTACTGTTTTTACTAAAATAGCTTACGGATTTCATTTATTTACACAGATGTATCATTTAGCAACCTCAAAAGTCTGTGTGCTTGATTCTTACTGTCTTACAGTAAGTGTTTTAAAACATAAAAAAGATTTAAAGGTAGCACAATTGTGGCATACTGTCGGTAAATTAAAAAAATTCGGTTGGCAAATTATCGGTAAAGGTGAAGGGAGCTCTCCGCTTGTTGCTACTACGATGAAAATGCATGCGAATTACGATATTATATATTATGCCGGTGAAGCTTATAAAGAAGTTTTTATGGAAGGGTTTAATGCACCTGCGGATAAGTTTAGAAAATTTACTTTGCCAAGAATAGACTTGCTTAATGACGAAGATTACATAAACAAAACAAGAAAAGAGATATTCAGTAAATACCCGCAATTACAAGAAAAAATAAATGTTATTTATGCACCGACCTTCAGAAAAAATGAAAATGAATTTTTAAAAGCATTTAATTCACTTTTAGAAGAGTTTGATTTTGAAAAATATAATTTAGTCGTGAATTTACATCCGTTGACAAAGGTTAGGGTAGAGGATAGAAGAGTAATAGTAAACACTGGCTTTTCAACCTTTCAGATGCTTACCTGTGCAGACAAAATGATTAGTGATTATTCCTGTGTTATTTACGAAGCAGGGGTGAAAAATATTCCTGTTTATTTCTATAATTATGATATGGGTAACTATGAAAACGAGCGCGGTCTGGCAATAGATTATGATGCTTTGCCCGGTTTTAAAGCGAAAAATGCAAAGAATTTAGTAAAGAGTTTCGAAAATGATTATGATTACGGTTATTTGAAAACGTTTATAGGTAGTCATATTGAAAATACGGAAGAATGCGCAAAAAAAATGGCTGAAGATATATTTGCGTTTATAGTTGGTAAATCAGAATAGGATATAGTTGAAAATAATATACCGATGTGATATAATATAGTTCGTTTATTATTGTGTTTGGAGCGTTTCTGAATGAAGCAATTAGTTGTTAATGACGAGCTTATAATGACTACTGAGGCATTAAAGGTTCATTTTAAAGCGATAAAAAGAAAAAAGAGGAAATTTCCAAAATTCAAAAGTGTAGTATTAGGCGGAGATAACACATTTCTTTGTGATTATATGTTAAACGCAGTTGCAAATGCAAATTCAAAGTTTAAGGTATTTGAATATGTAGAATATTTAAGTAACGGTAATGAAAATGATAATCGTAAAAAAATCCTTGATGAAACAGGTGTTACATCGATTCATTACAATTATTACGAAGAATGTACTCCTTTGATTGAAAATACACTTTTTTATTTCTTTATAGATTGCAATTCTTTAACAGAAAAAGATGAGACAATAACTGAATTGAAAAAGATATTGAATTTATTAAAAGAGAAAGCGAAAAACAAACTTGTTTTAAGCGTTATTCTTCCTCAGATACCGTTTTTTTCAAATGGACCTACTTCACTTGCAGAAAGAGAATTGAGCTTTTATCTTGAAAAACATTGTAATAAAACAGAAGAACTCAAATACTATTTTGAAATCGAAAAGCTTTTGAGAGAAAAAGTAGGTGAAGGTAGACTTGATGTAACTTTGTTGCGTTTTGATAATATTTTCTCACCTGATTTTTACAGAACTCCGTGTGTTGATTTTAAAGCTCTTGTAGAAGAAAGTGTAAGTAACAAAAAGGTTGTTATAACTGATGATGATTATAAAAGAAAATTTACTATTTCTTATATAAGAGATGCGTGTGAAAATATTTTCCTTTCGGCTATAAATGCAAAAGGCGGCCATATTTATAATGTTGCTTCAAAAGAAGTTACTGTTGCGGATATAAAAGAAGTTTTGTTCACAATTTACCCGAATGTCTTTTCTTTAGAGAAAAATATATCATCAGCTATTGAGCGCGAATATGCTTGTATGAACAGCCTTAAATTTAACTTTTTAGGTTTCGAAACAAGCTTTAATCTTACAACTGCAGTAAAACACGCAATTTCATTCTTTTCTGATTTGGAGTACGATATTTCAGATAATACAGAATTTTATGCAGGTAGAATCGAAACAATTCAGGCGCTTGAAATTGAAATTCTCAAAGAAATTGACAGAATTTGTGTGGAAAATGATATTAAATATTTCCTTGCGGGTGGCACTCTTTTAGGTGCAGTTCGTGAAGGTGCACCAATTTCGTGGGATGATGACCTTGATATTGGTATGCTTCGTGAAGATTATGAAAAATTCAGAAAAATCTGCGAAGAAAATCTCCAGGATAAATTTGAGTTTTCATCACCATTCAATAATAGTGGTAGCCACTATACAATCGAAAAAGTAAGACTCAAATCAACATATTTCTCCACAACCTTCTCTGCAAAAAATGTTTTTCCAGATGGTGTTTTTGTAGATGTGCTCGTTTACGATAAAACAACTAATTTTAAACCGTTGAGAGTAATGCAGAGTCTTGTGTTAGTAATTCTCTATTACTGCATAATCTTAAGATGGTACAACGAAGCACGAAGAAAGCATATGTATTACCAGACAAAACTAATTCTTCCATTCTTGAGATTGTTTCCGTTAGGCTTCTATCATTGGTGGTTTGAGTTCTTTATTAAATTGTTTGAAAACAAAAATAATGCTACATTACTTATAGATGGTGTTGGTAAAAAGCTTAAAGATGGTCCGTTGCCAATAACAGGTCTTGAAGATACTGTTTATGTAGATTTCGGTACTACAAAGGCACCTGTTCCGGTTGATTATACGCATTATCTGAATTATGCTTACGGACCTGATTATCTTGAAAAGCCTAATTTTGGGAATAGAAAATCTCCCCACGATTTTGCTCGTATAGACTTAGGTAAATATATTTTTGATGTTAAAGGCAAAAAAAAATTCAGAGAAGTTGACCTTCGCGGTGAATTGTACGAATCTGAAGAGGAAAAATAAAGGAGTTGTTTGTTTTGAATTACGCAGGTATTCTTGCAGGTGGTATTGGTTCACGAATGGAAAGCAGTGTTCCCAAGCAATTTTTAAAAATAGCAGATATACCGATAGTTGTTCGTACTTTAAGAACATTTTTGGAATCATCTGACATCGATAAAGTTATTTTAGCTATGAATCCGCAATGGATGCAGTATTGTCTTGATATGTTAGATGAGTATAATGTTGATACAAAAAATATTATTATTATTTCCGGTGGAGAAACAAGATTTTTATCAATGGTGAATATTGTAGATGCTTGCATAAAAGATTTGGGTGGGAATGCAACCGAAAATGATTTTCTTTGTATTCACGACTGTGCAAGACCTTTTGTTTCTCAAAGAATTATAAGTGATAACTTTAAAATGGTAAAAGAATATGATATGGTTACCACATCCTTACCGACAATAGATACTGTGCTTATTGCAGAAAATGGTAAAGAGAGTACTTGTGTTCCGGAAAGGTCAACAATTTTCTGTGACCAGGGTCCACAGACTTTTAATGTTAAAGAATTTAAAGAAATACAGGTCAAATTAACTCAGGCAGAAACTGATTCTTATATGGAAGCTGGTAGAATGTATCTCGAAAAGGGCTTCCACGTAGGTATAGTTGAGGGTGATAGAATGAACTTCAAAATCACAACTGAGTTTGATATGGTTTTTGCTGAATTACTTATGCAAAATCAAAATAAAGAATAATAAAGTAAGAGGTGTGAAAAATGAAATGTGTAGCAATTGGTGATAACTTTATTACCCCAGATATGATGAAAGCAGGTATTGAATCTTATCCATATCTTCAGTTTTCAGATATAGAATATTTCTATTTTGGTGTTCAATCTCGTTCTGAAATGAGAAACATTGTTAAAATTATTGAAACTGGTGGATTTGAAACATTGGAATTACCAGCAGGTCTTCTTGAGGCGGTTGAAGATGCAGATGTAATTATGTGTCACCTTTGTCCGATTACAAAGGTTGTTTTAGAAAGAGCAAAAAAACTTAAGTTAGTTCTTTGTAATCGTGGTGGTCACGAAAATATTGATGTTGAAGCTTGTACTGAAAAAAATGTTGCAGTTTTACTTAATCCGAGTCATAATGCGAATGCTGTTGCAGAATTTACAGTAGGTCTTATTCTTAACGAAACAAGAAACATTACACGTTCAGCAATCGCAATCAACAATGGTGAATGGCGTGAAAAATATCCGAACACCGAAACAAAAATTCATGAAATGTGTGATATGACAATCGGTCTTATAGGCTTTGGCTCAGTTGCTAAACTTGTTTATCAGAAGCTAAAAGCATTCAACTGTCGTTTCTTAATTACAGACCCATTCGGTAACTATGACGATGTTAATAAAAATATTGCTAAATTTGTTCCGCTTGAGCAGTTACTTGAAAATTCTGATATTGTTTCACTTCATGCAAGACTTAGTAGAAAATCAATTCTTCTTGGTGAAGATGAGTTTAAAAGAATGAAAAAAACATCGTATTTTATAAATACTGCTCGTTCTTATATGGTAGATTACACTGCATTAGCAAATGCACTTAAAACAGGAGAAATTATGGGTGCGGCTATTGATGTTTTTGATAAAGAACCAGTTGACCCTGATAACCCGCTTGTAGGACTTGATAATTGTACTCTTACAAACCATCGCGGTGGTGATACAATTAATTCTTATAGTGACAGTCCGGCAATGATGATGAAGGAAGCACAGAAATTCTTTGAAGGTGATACACCAAAATTCTGGCTTAATCCTACAATTAAAAGATAATAAAAAAAAGCTGTAAAAACCGAAGTTTTTACAGCTTTTTTTATTAATCAATTTCTGTTTCAAACAGTTCGCCTTTTATATTTACTGCTCTGAAATCGCCCGGTTGTTTGTCTTCGAAAATAAATTCACCAAGGTCAAGTCTTGCAAATTGATGTGCACCAACTTGAGAAGAAATAGATGGCTTTGGAAAATAGTTTTCACCATAGAAAAATGAAAGATATTCAGGGTAGTGAACAGGAATTGGGCATTTTAGTCCGTCGAGTTCTGCTTCTGTAAGCTCTTCAAGGTAGTACTTTGGAAATCTACCATATCGAATATGTTGACCTGTACTGTCAATAAGATATTGTGCGTTCTTTTTCTTTGAGAACATTGTAGCAGCGATGTCAAAAAGCTTGTGAAGAACTTTCCAAGGTATCAATCTCAAGAATGGAAGAATTATTTTTGTTAATCTGTATCTGTAATTCTTTCGAGGAGTATTATACCAACGGATATAAAGAAGTCTTACCATTGCACAAATGAAATTTATTTGGAACTTCTCAAGTAATCTGTTGTTGCTTGTTTGGTCATAAACAATAAGGTCAACAAAAACACCGTCTTCAAGTTCAAAGTGATTGGAGTAAGCAGTTGAAAAATAAGAATCTTTAAGGCGGATTTTGTCAATGTAGTAGTGACAATTATCATCAGTCCAAGGTGATGAATAGTAATATTTTTTGCCTAATTCTGTTGGTGCAACTTTTTTGAATTTTTCAAAATCTTCACGGAGGAAGCCAATGTCAAGGTCATCATCCCATTCAATGCTTTTTCCTTCGCGTATTGCACCTAAAAGAGAACCGCCTGCTAAGAACCATTTTATATCGTGTTTTTTACAGATTCTGTCAATTTCAGCTAAAATATCAATTTCTATATCCTTAAGACGTTGCAATTTTCCCTGGTAACAACCAAGCTTTGTTTTTACATCGTAATCGATATCTGCAACATTACAAATAACTCTGTATAAAGCTTCTTCTTTAGAAAAAACAAATTTTTTCGGAAAGAGGTTGGTTTTTGTTGCTTTTAAATTGCTCAGACAGAAAGATTTTATTTCATTTTGGGAAATTGGTTCGGTGTTTGTTGATATTGAGAGTTTATCAGCAAATCCATTATGAATCTTTGTTTTTAAATCTGCTAAAGTTACTGTGTGCATTGTTGTATTGTAAACATGACCTTCTCTTGCACTGAAAAGAGCCTTTATTAAAGCACAAGCAGCATCTTTTGTATGAGTAAAAGTATATTTTTTACAAAAATCAGCCTTGTTTATTTCTATTTTGCCAGAATTGAATGCTTCAGCAACTATTTTCTCGAAATCAAAATTAGCGGTGTTTGCGCAAGTGCTGTCGAGAAGGTTGTCAAATCTGAGGAGATTTATACAAGAAAAACCATTGTTTGCGATGTTTCGGCATTTTTTTTCAAGTTTAATATAAAATTTTTCTGCCTGAGTTTTATCTGCGATGACTTTTTCAATGAAATAACTGTATTCGCGTTCTGCAAATTGTTGTATGTCGTCAGGAATTTCACGAAGCTTCGGCAGAATAGTTCCAACCATAATTTTACAGTTTTGAGTGTTTTTTACTTTATCTTCACAAATGTCTAAAATTTCAAACCATTTATCATTTGCTGCGTTAGAGTCGTTAAGAAGAATATAAGCAGAATTGTCAGTTGCTTTTAAGTTTTTAAAACTTTCTGAAGATACATAAACAATACCCGGTGTATTTGTATCACAATATTCTTTGTTTATAGATGCGTTTTCAAAATCTTCAACAACGATTACAGAACCATTTTCGAGGTTTTGCATTAATGCAGGTGCGAGATATGTTGCAATGGGGTTGTTATCACAGACAATATAAAATGTGTTATATGTGTCTTTACCGTAAAAAGTGAGACATTTATCAATGTATTTAGATAAAATTTTGACCTCATCTGAAAAAATCTTTTCAATCATCAATTACTACCATCCTATAAATTAAAATGTTAAATAACACAGAAAATATACCATATTACATATAAAAAGTCAATCCTTGTAGCATTGTGTAGCTAAATGGATTGACTTTTTTTATTATTGCTTTTTATTCAATTGTAAATGTTGCTTTTTTTATAAATGGTGAAAGCTTTTTCCAACTTAAAGTCAGAATTTTATAAACAATTTCTGCAAATAAACAAGAAATTAAAATTCCGATTATATAGTAAATAAAAGTTTTTTGCTCAGGTAAATCAGGCGCTACAGCATTTAACAAATAAATAACAGAGCGATGATTTAAGTAACCGATTAAAGAGAATTTACCCAAAGCTTTAAATAATCGTGCACCGATAATTTTGTTTGGTGTAGTTAATCCACTTAATACAAAGAATGTAACAATAAATATGAGGATTAATGCAATAAAGTCGAACTTGTTGTGTCCTCTTGTGTGCATAATAAACAATAGAAGTGTTGTGAAAAAGAGTTGTACTAAAAACAAAAGGAATTTAGGTAATGGCTTTAGTTTTATGTTGTTTTCGTTGAGGCGTTCAATTAAACCAAATAAGAATGCACCTAAAGAAAGTCCTGCAATAGCTCTTAAAATACCGAGTGAAATAAATTCGTGCCAGGCAACAGTATTAAGGTTGCCTTTTGTTTGAGAAATTATAGCAAAACTCAATATAGCTATCAACAATCCGCCACTGCCGGTTAACCAGTCTTTAAATTTTAGAACAACAGGGAAAAGTATTAAAATTGCAACTATCATTGCTGATAGATACCACGTAGGTCCGTTGTATATTTTGCCAAAATCAATTCCTGTTGTATGAAGAAGAAAAATTTCATTTATAGACAAAACGGCATTGTCAAAGAGTTTTTCTAAGGTAAGAGATTTGTCTATATAAAAACTTAAATTTCTCACAATAAAAGCAACTACAAAAGAAATCAAAAAGTATAGGTAAAACGATTTGATTTTGTTTATTGTGAAAGTAAAAGTGCTTTTGCCAGGGAAGTTTGAATCGAATTTTTTTGAAGAGCACACCATAAGATAACCAGTTATCATAAAGAAAAATTCGACTGCAGTATATCCATATTGGAATAAATTAAAATCAAGTGAAATAAGCTTATTGCTATGATACAGGATGATGATAATAGAAAATAAAAATTTAGCAATATCAATTTGCGGATTATATTTTTTAGTTGCCATAATAAACCTCCTTCAGTTTTTATTACAAATTCATCCTATCATATTACAGTTTTTATGTCAATTAAGTTTTTTCTTTTTTAGTGCAAAAATACGACAAAATTCGTGTAGTGATTGATGTAGTATATTACGAAGGAAAACAACTGTTTTCATAACAAAAAACAAAGGAAGTGAAAAATATGTCAGTAACAATAAAACGAAAAAACGATTATATTTATGCGTTTATTAAAGGCGAAATTGACCACCATACTGCGCCAGAAATAAGAGAAACTATTGACGAAGCTTTGTCGGTTTCAGAAACAGCAAAGCTTTTAGTTCTCGATTTTTCCGAGGTAAGCTTTATGGATTCTTCGGGTGTAGGTCTTGTAATGGGGCGTTACAGATATGCTACAACACTCGGTAAAAAAATCCGGGTTGATAATTTAGATAACAGAAATTATAAAATTATGCAGATGTCAGGAATAGAAAAAATTGCAGAGATTAACAGAAAGGAAAATTAAAATGAAAAAGATAAATCAGATGAAAATGATACTCGACAGTTATTCAGTAAACGAAGGCTTTTCGCGTGTTGCGGTTTCTGCCTTTGCTTCACAGCTTGATATGACGGTAGATGAATTAGGTGATATTAAAACAATTGTAAGTGAAGCGGTTACTAACTGTATTGTTCACGCATATAAAGAAAAAATAGGCAAAATTTACATAACCTGCACAGTATTTGAAAATGGCATTTTAAGAGTGTCTGTGAGAGATAGGGGTTGCGGTATTCCTGATGTAAAAAAAGCACGTGAACCACTTTACACGAGTGTCGGTGGTGACCGTTCAGGTCTCGGTTTTTCGGTTATGGAAAGCTTTTCGGACAAGCTCTCTGTACGCTCAAAGGTTGGTGTAGGTACAACAGTAACAATGGAGAAAAGAATAAGCGGTAAAAAATATGAATGACAGAGAAAAACTCATTTCAGAAAATTTAGGTCTTGTCCATTCCTGCGCTAATCGCTTTAAAAATCGCGGTGTAGAATATGATGATTTGTTTCAGGCAGGGTGCGTAGGTTTAATTAAAGCTGCAGATGGTTTTAATAGTGAATTAGGCTTTCAGTTTTCTACTTATGCAGTACCCGCTATTTTAGGTGAAATTAAAAGAATATTCCGTGATGGCGGTGCGGTAAAGGTCAGCAGAGCTTTAAAAGAAAAAGCACGCTTTGTAGCAGGGGAAAAGGAACGGTTTTTAAGAGAATTCGGTTACGAACCAAGTGTTAAGGAGTTAGCGGAATTTATAGATTTTTCTGTACCCGAAACTGCAGAATTGCTACTTGTTACTTTGCCACCAGTTTCACTTACAAGCGACGAAGAAAATGACGAAAAACAGTTTGATATAGCGGTAGAGGGTGACGAAGAGAAAATAGCAGAAAGAATAACACTTAATGAGTGTCTTGACGCGCTTTCTGAAAAAGACAGAGAAATAATCACTTTAAGATATTTTAAAGGTGAAACCCAGACAGTAGTTGCTAAAAAATTAGGGATGACACAGGTTCAGGTGTCAAGACGCGAGAAAGTAATATTAAAAGAAATGCGACTTAAGATGGTTGTTTGACAAATCTGACAAAAATTTCACAAATCAGGGTGCAATAATGTATATACGAAATGCTCAAAATGTGAAGAATATACTTGAAAAAGAAATGAAAATGTTATAAAATAGTAGGCATAAAAAATTAAACAAAGTAAAGGAGTCTATTAAAATGGGTCTTTTAAACAAGAAAACAGTTGATGATATCAACGCAAAAGGTAAAAAGGTTCTCGTTCGTTGCGACTTTAACGTTCCACTTAAGGATGGTGTTATTATAGACGAAAACCGTATCACAGCAGCACTTCCTACAATCAAAAAGCTTATTGCTGACGGCGCACAGGTTATTCTTTGCTCTCACTTAGGTAAAGTAAAAAACGGTCCTAATGAAAAAGAATCACTTGCACCAGTAGCAAAAAGACTTGCTGAACTCTTAAACCAAGAGGTTGTTTTCGCAGCAGACGATACAGTTGTTGGCGAAAATGCTAAAAAAGCAGTTGCAGCTATGAAGGATGGCGATGTAGTTCTTCTTCAGAACACTCGTTTCAGACCAGAAGAAACAAAAAATGGCGAAGCATTCTCAAAAGAACTTGCTTCACTTTGCGATATTTATGTTAATGATGCTTTCGGTGCAGCTCACAGAGCACACTGCTCAACAGTTGGTGTTGCATCATTTGTTGAAGAAGCAGCAGTTGGTTACCTTATGGGTAAAGAGCTTCAATACCTCGGCAATGCAGTTGAAAATCCTGTTAGACCATTCGTTACAATTCTCGGTGGTGCTAAAGTTGCTGACAAATTAAATGTTATTGAAAATCTTCTTAACAAAGCAGATACACTTATTATCGGTGGTGGTATGGCTTACACATTCTTAGCAGCAAAAGGCTACAGTGTTGGTACATCACTTCTTGACGAAACAAAAATTGACTATTGTAAAGATATGCTCAAAAAAGCAGACGAAAAAGGTGTTAAAATCCTTCTTCCTGTTGATGTTACAATTACAAAGTCATTCCCTGATCCAATCGATGCAGAAATTGCAGTTGAAATTTGCGATGCAGACAAAATCCCTGCAGATATGATGAGCCTTGACATCGGTCCTAAAACAGCAGAACTTTATGCTGATGCAGTAAAGAGCGCTAAAACAGTCGTTTGGAACGGACCTATGGGTGTATTTGAAAACCCAATCCTTGCAAAAGGTACTATTGCAGTTGCTAAATCACTTGCTGAAACAGATGCAACAACAATTATTGGTGGCGGTGACTCTGCAGCAGCAGTTAACACATTAGGCTTCGGTGACAAGATGTCACACATCTCAACAGGTGGTGGTGCATCTCTCGAGTTCCTCGAAGGTAAAGCACTCCCAGGTATCGAAGCAGTTAACGATAAATAATATATCACGCACATTTGGCGGTTTTTTCACCCGAACTCGCGTATCTATATACGCTTCGGGGTGAAAGAAATCACCAACTGCACGCAATCTATTATTTATGTTTTATTAAAGGTAAATCCCACACATTTGTGGATTGTGTGAAAAATTAAGATACAGAGGTTTATAAAAATGAATAAATCACTTCGTAAAGCAGTTATTGCAGGTAACTGGAAAATGAACAAAACTCCTGCAGAAACAAAAGAAATCATCACAGCAATGAAACCACTCGTTGCAGATGCTACTTGTGACGTTGTTCTTTGTGTTCCTTATATTGATATTTTTGCAGCACAAGAAGCAGCTAAAGGCTCAAATATCAAAATCGGCGCTGAAAACTGCCACTGGGCAGAAAGCGGTGCTTTTACAGCAGAAGTTTCTGCACCTATGCTCAAATCAATCGGTGTTGAGTATGTAATTATCGGTCACTCAGAAAGAAGACAATATTTCGGTGAAACAGATGTTACAGTTAATAAAAGAGTTCGCGCAGCTCTTAATTCAGGTCTTACAGTAATTCTTTGTGTTGGTGAACTCCTTGAAGAAAGAGAACAGGGCATTACAGAAGAAACTGTTCGCTTACAGACAAAAATTGCTCTTCAGGGTGTTACAGCTGAAGAACTTAAAAATATCATTATTGCTTACGAGCCTGTTTGGGCTATCGGTACAGGTAAAACTGCTACTGCTGAACAAGCAAATGAAGTTAACCACGCAATTCGTGAGGTTGTCAAGGAACTTTACAGTAAAGCAGATGCAGACGCTCTCACAATTCAGTACGGTGGTTCAATGAATGCTGCTAATGCAGAAGAGCTTGTTGCACAAGAAGATGTTGACGGTGGTCTTATCGGCGGCGCTTCTTTAAAAGCAGAAGATTTCGCAGTTATCGTTAAAGCTGCAAGTAAATAATCAAAATTTATGAGGTGAGTTCATTTTGAATTCACCTCAACAATAATATAAAGGCGGATTTAGAAATGTCAGAAAAAGTACTTTTAATAGTAATGGATGGTATCGGTTTTTCAAAAACAGGTATTGGCGACGCAGTTACTCTTGCAAACACACCTGTTCTTGACAGACTTTTAAAAGAATGCCCAAATGTAAGACTTAAAGCACACGGTGATGCAGTGGGTCTTCCATCTGATGATGATATGGGTAACAGT
>JAFXCQ010000033.1 GCA_017521425.1 Clostridia bacterium | reverse complement strand
CTCAACAGTTTCGTGGGTTGATAAATCTGCAAATAGTGGTACACAATACCGCTACACAGTAAGAGCAATCAACGGTAGTGTCAAGAGTACCTATAAAGCATCAAATACATTACTTTACCTCGCACAACCGACAGTAAGTTTTACTAATGCTTCTAACGGAATGAAGGTTTCGTGGAAAGCAATTCCGGGTGCTACAGGATACACAGTATATTCTGCAACCTATAACGCAAAAACTAAAAAATGGTCTGGCTGGAGTAAAAGAGGAACAACTACTAAAACCTCATGGACAGATACAAAGGTAGCAAGCGGTACTTACTATAAATATACAGTTAAAGCGGTAAATGGAAAAACAAGCAGTACTTATAAGGTAACAAGTGGTTTAATTCGTCTTGCTCAACCAACTGTTAAAGCAACAGTTGCGTCAAATGGTATTAAAGTAACATGGAATAAAATTGCGGGTGCCAAAAATTATACTGTTTACCGTTCAGAGCTTCAGAATGGTGTTTGGTCCAGTTGGGTAAATAAAGGTACTTTAGCTAACACAGTATTTTCGTGGACTGACAAAACAGTTGTTAAGGGTTCAACCTACCGTTATACAGTCAGAGCAATAAACAATAAAGTGGGTAGTAGCTATGCTGCTTCAAATAGTGTTGTTGCATCTGCTACAACTACTGCAACCATAACATCAAGCAATGTGAAAACACAGTTCTTGCCATTGCTTTGTCAGTATCATAGTTTATATGATGGTAGACACGATGTACATTTAGCAGGCTATACAGATTATAAGAACTTGTTATCTGAAAGCTGGTATCAGCAAAATGATCCATATCATTATACAAGTGCATTATACAAATTCAAATCTGTAAAAAGTCAGACTGAATTGAAAAATGCTTACAAAGGTTATTTATCAGCAAAATTGGTTGATAATTACCCATTCTATTCATTAGTAACTATAAATGGCACTATGTATTATGCATATAACAATGCAGTGGGTATGTGTGTTTATGATGTTAATTCAATTAAATATAAAGGCACAAAAGATGGTGGTTATTTAGTCAGCGTAGATTATTACAATTCAGGTAATATTTATTACGAAACACAGACATTCCTTGTAAAGAATGTAAATGGTAAATTGATTATTGACTCTATTGTTGAAACAACCTACGAGCACGACTACGACTACCAGAACCCTAAGTTTGATTCAATAATCAATTATTACAAATAATAAAACATAAGCTCTATCATTTTCAAAACTAAAAATGATAGAGCTTGTTGTTTTTATTAACTAATGATTATAATCAAGTCCGCAGGACTTCCGAAATTTTTAATTTTTCATTTTTAATTCTTAATTTCTAACACCTAATCGCCTAATTTCCCTTAATACTATCAAGTGCATTTTTTTCAAGTCTTGAAACCTGTGCTTGTGAAATTCCGATTTCATTAGCAACTTCTGTCTGTGTCATACCACGCATAAATCTCATAGAAAGAATTTTTTTCTCTCTTTGTGGTAGATTTTTTATTGATTCTTTTAAAACAATTTCATCTACCCAGTCGATGTCAGTTTCGTTTGATCCAATCTGGTCCATTAAAAATATAGTGTCACCACCATTTGAATAAACAGGTTCATAAAATGAAACGGGGTCAACGACTGCTTCAAGAGCAATTACGACATCTTCTTTTTTTAAGTTCATTTCTTTTGCTATTTCTTCAACAGTTGGTTCGTAACCTTTCTCATTAGAAATTCTTTCTTTTATCTGCATAGCGTGGTAGGCGGTATCTCTTAACGAACGCGAAACTCTTATAGGGTTGTTATCCCTTAAATATCTTCGCACTTCACCTATAATCATAGGTACAGCATAAGTCGAAAAACGCACCTCGTGACTTGTATCAAAATTATCAATTGCTTTTATTAAACCAATGCAACCTACCTGAAATAAATCATCTAAATTCTCACCACGATTAGTGAATCTTTGAATAACACTTAAAACGAGTCGCAAATTTCCATTTATTAAATCTTCCCGTGCTTTTTGGTTGCCGTTTTTTGCCTCTTTTAAAAGTGCTTGTTTTTCTTTTTCGGGTAATATTTTTAATGTAGATGTATTTATTCCGCAAATCTCAACTTTGTTGTAAATCATAAAAAACTCCTTTTCTGATATGTAAAAGAAGTTTCAAGAGTTTCATAAGTTACAAAAAATATTATTTACTCTTTGTAGAATTTTAATCAAAATTTCACTCTTTTTTTTCAAAAATTTTACTCTTTATTTACAGTAAAAAATGTTGACTTTTTATTAGTGTGTGTTATAATAATAAAAAGAAAAAATAATGTTATTAAGGAGTGTTGTTTATATGAAAAAGTTTTTAAAATTTTTAGGCGTTTTAGCAGCAATTGCAGCAGCTGCGGCAGCAGTTTATGTAGTTCTTCAGAAAGTTAAAGCAAAAAATGCTCCTGAAAGTTATGATGAAGACAATTACGTTTCTTGTTCTTGTCTTGAAGATGATTTTATTTCTGAAACAGTTGCAGAATAACTTAAAATAAAAACGACAAACACTAAGTCTTTAATTCGATACGAGATATCGGCAAGATTTGAGTTTTACAATTGGGTAAACTATGCCCGTATAGATTCTCAAGCCTTTGCCGTTTTGGCAAAGGCTTTTTTATAAAATTAGTTGAAATTTAGAAGGATTGGTTTTGAATGAATTTAGCATTTAAAAATGCACACGTTTATAAAAATCAAAAAGTTACATTCATTCCTGAATATACTTGTGAAGTAAATGTTCAGGGTGATGTGGCTATTTCTTCTCTTTTACAGGATATGTTATCTTCAAGTGTTTCTGAATATGGTATTTTCCCCGGTTTCTGTGATGTTCACGTTCATCTCAGAGAGCCGGGTTTTTCTTATAAAGAAACTATAAAATCAGGTACTATGGCTTCTGCGAGGGGCGGTTATACCGATGTTCTTTCGATGCCGAATTTAAACCCTGTTCCACATAATGTAGATAATATGAATCTTCAAAGAGACATTATAAAGAGTGATGCAGTAATCGGTGTTCATCCGTTTGCTTCACTTACGGTAGATGAAAAAGGTGAAACACTTTCAGATATTGAAAATCTTGCACCGATTTCTATTGGCTACTCTGATGATGGCAGAGGAGTGCAGAGCGAGAGTTTAATGCGTTCTGCTATGGAAAAGGCAAAGGCTTTAAATAAAATAATTTCGGCGCACTGTGAAGATAACTCACTTTTAGATGGTGGTTATATCCACAAAGGTGAATACGCTTTGAAAAATAACCATCGTGGAATTTGTAGCGAAAGTGAATGGGGGCCAATTAAACGCGATTTGAAATTGGCAAAAGAAACAGGATGTAAATATCATGTCTGCCACATTTCGACGAAAGAAAGTGTTGAAATAATAAGACAAGCAAAAAAAGAAGGTGTAGATGTTACTTGCGAAACTGCGCCGCACTATTTAGTTTTAAATGATATGATGTTGGAAGAAGACGGAAGATTTAAAATGAATCCGCCAATACGCAGTGAAGAAGACAGACTTGCTTTAATAGAGGGTGTTCTTGATGGTACAATTGATATGCTTGCAACTGACCACGCACCACACTCTTTTGAAGAAAAGTCAAAGGGGCTTGAAAAAAGTCTTATGGGAATAACAGGTATAGAAACTGCTTTCCCTATAGTTTATACAAAACTTGTAAAAACCGGCATATTGCCACTTAACTTAGTTATAAAAATGCTTACCGATAATCCAAGAAACCGTTTCGGTATTAAAGATGACGGTTCTTTGACTGTGTGGGATTTAAGCAATCAATATAAAATCGACAGTAACGAATTTCTTTCAATGGGGAAGGCAACGCCTTTCCAGGGTGAGAGTGTTTTCGGTAAATGTCTTATGACTGTATATGGAGGTAAAATAGTATGGCAAATGAAGTAAGAAAAAAGATTGTCTTTCAGGATGGTAGCGAATACTATGGCTATGGTTTCGGTGCTGACTCAGAAAGAGTATGTGAAATAGTGTTTGATACTGCAATGGCAGGTTATCAGGAGATGATGTCAGATCTTTCTTTCACAGATAAAATAGTAGTTATGACTTATCCGCTTATCGGTAACTACGGTGTTGCTGATGAAGACTTTGAAGCAAAAGTTTCAACACTCGGCGGTCTTGTAGTAAGAGAATATAACGATATTCCTTCAAACTTCCGTTACACAAAAACACTTTCAGAAGAAATGGAAGAAAATCATATTCCTGGCATCTGGGGTGTAGATACAAGAGAAATTACAAGAAAAATCCGTGATAACGGAAGTAGCCGTGTAATTCTTACAAATGCAGATGTGCCAACAGAAAAAGCAATTGAAATTATTAAGAATACACCTGTTACAACAAATGCTGTAGAAAAAGTGAGTTGTAAAAAACGTTGGTATTCAAGAACAACAAATGCCAAGTACAATGTTGTAGCAATTGACTGCGGTATAAAGCTTAATATTATCCGTCTTTTAAATGCTCGTGGCTGTAATGTAACAGTTGTTCCTTTCAACACATCAGCAAAAGAAATTATCAAAATGAATCCTGATGGTGTTGTAGTTTCAAACGGACCTGGCAGTCCGGAGGATGTTGCAGCAATTGTAGATGTTCTTAAAGAACTTAAAGGTAAATTCCCAATCTTCGGTATTGGTTTAGGTAACCTTGTGCTTGCAGCTGCTTACGGTGCAAAGAGCGATAAATTAAAATTCGGTCACCACGGTGGTAACCACCCTGTAATGAATGTTGAAACAGGTAAAGTAATTACAGTTTCACAAAGTCAGGATTACACTCTTAATGAAGAGTCATTAAAATCAACAGAATTAAAAATCACACATCGCGATATTCTCGACAAAACTGTTGAAGGTATTGAAAACGAGAAAGATAAAGTATTCGGTGTTCAGTTCAATCCAGAAGGTGCACCAGGTGCAGTAAACGATGTATTGTTCGATAAATTTATTACTATTATGAAGGAGGGCAAGTAAGATGCCAAAAAGAACCGATATTAAGAAAATACTTGTTATAGGCTCAGGCCCTATCGTAATAGGACAAGCCGCAGAATTTGACTACGCAGGTACTCAGGCGTGTCTTGCACTTAAAGAAGAAGGTTATGAAGTTATTCTTTGTAACTCAAACCCTGCAACAATTATGACTGATACTTCAATGGCTGACAAAGTTTATATGGAGCCACTTACACTTGAATATATCGCAAAGGTTATTCGTTATGAAAGACCAGATGCTATCGTTCCAGGTATCGGCGGTCAGACAGGTCTTAACCTTGCAATGCAACTTGAGAAAAAAGGTATTTTAGAAGAATGTGAGGTTGAACTTTTAGGTACAAAGAGCGAAAGTATCGAAAGAGCAGAAGACCGTGAACTCTTTAAACAACTTTGTATTGATTTAGGTGAACCTGTTCTTCCTTCAGAAATTGCAAATACTGTTGAAGAAGGTCTTGCAGCTTGTGAAAGAATCGGTTACCCAGTCGTTCTTCGTCCTGCTTTCACATTAGGTGGTACAGGTGGCGGTTTCGCTGATAATGAAGCAGAATGTCGCGAACTTCTCAAAAATGGTCTTAAACTTTCACCAGTTCATCAGGTTCTTGTTGAAAAGAGCATTAAAGGCTATAAAGAAATTGAATTTGAAGTAATGCGTGACTCAAATGACACAGCAATTGCTATCTGTAATATGGAAAATGTTGACCCTGTTGGTATTCATACAGGTGACTCAATTGTTGTTTGTCCTTGTCAGACACTTACAAATAAAGAAGCAGGTATGCTTCGTGACAGTGCTTTAAGAATTATTAAAGCATTAGAAATTGAGGGCGGTTGTAACGTACAGTTTGCACTTGACCCACTTTCATTCGATTACTATGTTATCGAGGTTAACCCACGTGTTTCTCGTTCATCTGCTTTAGCATCTAAAGCAAGTGGTTACCCAATTGCCCGTGTTACTGCAAAAATTGCAGTTGGTATGCACCTTGAAGAAATTCAACTTGCAAATATTCCTGCTGCTTGTGAACCGGCACTCGACTATGTTGTTGCAAAAATGCCTCGTTTCCCATTTGACAAATTTGCAACTGCAAACAATAAGCTTTCAACACAGATGAAAGCAACAGGTGAGGTAATGAGCCTTGGCAGAACTATTGAAGAATGTCTTTTAAAAGCAGCTCGTTCACTTGAAATAGGTGTTTGCCACCTTTATATGAAAAAGTTTGACAGTTACACAGAAGCAGAACTTCTTCAATATATAAAAGACGGTACTGATGACAGAATTTTTGCTATTGCAGAACTTATCAGTCACGGTACAGACATCGGTATGATTTACGATGCAACCAAAATTGATATTTTATTCCTTGAAAAAATCAGAAATATCATTCGTATGGAAGAAAAGCTCAAAGCTAATAAGAACGATTTAACAGTTCTTTACGAAGCAAAAAGAATGGGCTTCTGCGACCAATATATTGCTCGTCTTTGGGAATGTAGCGAAATTGATGTTTATAACATCCGTGTTGAAAACAAAATGTTCCCTGTTTATAAAATGATTGATACTTGTGCAGCGGAGTTCGAGGGTACAGTTCCTTACTTCTACTCAACTTACGAAGCAGAAAACGAATCGATTGTTTCAGATAAAGAGAAAATTATAGTTCTCGGTTCTGGTCCTATCAGAATCGGTCAGGGTGTTGAATTTGACTACTCAACCGTTCACGCAGTTCAGACAATCAAATCTGCAGGTTATGAAGCAATCATCATCAACAACAACCCTGAAACCGTTTCAACAGATTACACTTGTTCAGATAAACTTTATTTTGAACCACTTACAGTTGAAGATGTTATGAACATTATTCACCTTGAAAAACCAATGGGTGTTATAGCTTCTTTAGGTGGTCAGACTGCTATCAACTTAGCAGAACCACTCAAAAACCGTGGTGTTAAAATTATCGGTACAGATTGTGATGCTATTGAAAAGGCTGAAAACCGTGATTCATTTGAGAAACTTCTTAAAGAATTAGATATTCCACAACCAGAAGGTAAAGCAGTTACAAAAATTGAAGATGGTCTTGAAGCAGCAAAGAGAATAGGCTACCCTGTATTAGTTCGTCCATCATTCGTTTTAGGTGGCCGTGCAATGCAGATTGTTGCAGATGAAGAACAATTGAAACATTACCTTAAAACTGCTGTTGAAATTGATGAAGACAAGCCTGTTCTTGTTGATAAATATATCTCAGGTAAAGAAGTTGAAGTTGATGCTATCTGTGATGGTAAAGATGTTTTTGTTCCTGGTATTATGGAGCTTGTTGAAAGAACAGGTATCCACAGTGGTGACTCAACAAGTGTTTACCCGACATTCAGCATTTCACAAAAAGTAAGAGAAACAATTCTTGAATATACAAAGAAATTAGGCCTTGGTATAGGTATTGTTGGTCTTTACAATATTCAGTTTATTGTTGACAAGGATGAAAATGTGTTCATTATTGAAGTTAACCCACGTTCTTCAAGAACAGTTCCATTCCTTTCAAAAGCAACTTCATACAGTTTAGCGGATATTGCAACTCTTACAATTTTAGGTAAGAGTCTTAAAGAACAAGGTATCGATTATCTCTACCCTGAAGATAAAAAACGTTGGTATGTTAAAGCTCCTGCTTTCTCATTCTCAAAACTCCGCGGACTTGATGCGTACCTTTCACCTGAAATGAAATCAACCGGTGAAGCAATCGGTTACGATAATAAACTTACCCGCGCTCTTTATAAAGCTTTACAGGCTTCTGGTATGAATGTTATGAACTACGGTACAGTTCTTGCTACTATTGCTGACGAAGACAAAGAAGAAGCGTTACCAATTATCCGTCGCTTCTACAATATGGGCTTCAATATTCAGGCAACAGAGGGTACTGCAAACTTCCTTAAAGAAAACGGAATAAGAACTCACGCAGTTAAGAAAATCAGCGAAGGCAGTGAAGAAATTCTTAACAATATGCGTCAGGGTTATATCAACTATGTAATCAATACTCGTGATATTAATCAAACAGGTTATTTATCAGATGGTCACGAAATTCGTCAATGTGCAGTTGAAAACAATGTAACACTCTTCACTTCACTCGATACTGTTGCAGTATTGCTTGATGTTCTTGAAGAAACAACACTCTGCATTTCAACTATTGACGAATAAGGAGTATAAAATGTATCAAGGAATTTATACAATTACAGAAAATAAAAAAATCGCAAAAGATGTTTACAAAATGATTGTTGAAGGAGATACTTCTGCTCTCACTGCAACAGGTCAGTTTGTTAATATCAAAGTTGACGGACTTTATTTAAGACGTCCAATTTCAGTTTGCGATTACGATGAAAGTACAATTACACTTATCTACAAGGTGGTGGGTGCTGGTACTGAAATTATGTCAACTAAAATCCCTGGCGAAACATTCGATATTTTAGTAGGACTCGGCAATGGCTACAATACCGATAAAAGTGGAGAAAATCCACTTTTAATCGGCGGTGGCGTTGGTGTTCCACCAATGTATGGTCTTTGCAAAAAATTAGTAAAAGAAGGAAAAAAGCCTACTGTAATTTTAGGCTTTAATACTGCTGACGAAATCTTCTATAAAGAAGAATTTGAAGCATTAGGTGCAACAGTTTATGTTACTACTGTTGATGGTAGTGTTGGTACAAAAGGTTTTGTAACAGATGTTATGAAAGATTTAGAATATTCTTATTTCTTTACTTGCGGACCAATGCCTATGTTTAAAGCAATTGAAAATACTGCTGTGACAAGCGGTCAGTACAGTTTTGAAGAAAGAATGGGTTGTGGCTTTGGTGCTTGTATGGGTTGCTCCTGCAAAACAAAATATGGCAACAAACGTATCTGTAAAGATGGCCCTGTTTTAGAAAGGGAGGAGATTATATGGTAAATCTTGAAACATCACTTTGTGGTTTAAATCTCTCCAACCCTTTAATTCCTGCAAGTGGTACTTTTGGTTATGGTTACGAATTCGCAGAACTTTACGACATAAATATTTTAGGTACATTTTCTTTTAAAGGTACAACAAAAGATGCTCGTTTCGGCAATCCCACACCAAGAATTGCCGAGTGTGAAGCAGGTATGATAAATGCTGTAGGGCTTCAAAATCCAGGTGTAGAAAAAGTTATTTCTGAAGAATTACCAAAACTTAAAGAAGTTTTTAATAAAAAAGTTATGGCAAATGTAAGCGGGTTTTCTGTCGAAGATTATGTTTACACTTGTGAGAAACTTGATAAAGAAGAACAAGTAGGCTGGCTCGAAGTAAATGTGAGTTGCCCTAATGTTCACGGTGGCGGTATGAGTTTCGGTACATCACCTGAAGCAGCGGCGGAAGTTACAAGAGAAGTCAAAAAAGCAACAACTAAACCTGTAATTATAAAACTTTCACCAAATGTTACAGATATCGTTTCAATAGCAAAAGCGTGTGAAGAAGCGGGTGCAGATGGTATAAGTCTTATAAATACACTTTTAGGTATGCGAATTGATTTGAAAACAAAGAAACCTGTTATTGCTAATAAAATGGGAGGTTTCTCTGGTAATGCAATCAAGCCTGTTGCAGTAAGAATGGTGTATCAGGTTTATGATGCAGTTAATATTCCGATTGTCGGAATGGGCGGTGTTTCTACTGCTGAAGATGTTATTGAATTTATGTTAGCAGGTGCTTCTGCGGTTGAAGTAGGTGCCGCAAACTTGATAAATCCGTATGTGTGTAAAGATATTATTGAAACTTTACCACGCGTTATGGAAAAATATGGTATTACTGACTTGAAAGATATTATAGGAGGCGCACACTAATGGGTAAAGACGTAATTATTGCTTGTGATTTTAGTAGCAAACAGGCTTGTATGGAGTTTTTAGATAAATTTACAGGAAAAAAACCATTTGTAAAAATCGGTATGGAACTTTTCTATGCAGAAGGTCCACAAATCGTTCGTGAAATCAAAGAAAGAGGTCACAAAATTTTTCTCGACTTAAAGCTTCACGATATTCCTAATACAGTTAAAAAATCAATGTCTGTTTTAAGAAATTTAGATGTTGATATGACTAACCTTCACGCAGCGGGTACAGGTGCTATGATGGAGGGTGCTTTAGAAGGTTTAACACGCGAAGATGGCACAAGACCTATTCTTATAGCAGTTACACAACTCACTTCAACAAGTGAAGAAAGAATGAAAAATGAACTTCTTATAAATGAACCAATTGATAAGGTTGTTATGCATTACGCAAAAAATGCAAAAGACTCAGGTCTTGATGGTGTAGTTTGCTCACCACTTGAAGCTGGTAAGGTTCACGATCTTTGTGGTAAAGATTTCTTAACAATTACACCGGGTGTTCGTTTTGCAGATGGTGACATTGGCGACCAGGTTCGTGTTATGACACCAGCAGAAGCTAAAAAAATCGGCTCTGACTACATTGTTGTAGGCAGACCAATTACAGCAGCTGAAGACCCAGTTGCAGCATACGAAAGATGCGTAGCAGAATTTTGTGATTAAGGAGAATTAAAAATGGAAGCTTACAAAAGAGAATTTATACAGTTTTTAGAAGGTGCAGGCGTTCTTAAATTTGGTGATTTCACAGCAAAAAGTGGTAGAAAAATCCCTTACTTCATTAACGCAGGCGATATTAAAACAGGTGAACAAATCTGTAAATTAGGCGAGTTTTACGCAAAAGCATATTTTGAAAAAGTTGGTAACAAAAAAACTGTTCTTTACGGACCTGCATATAAAGGTATTCCGATTGCAGTTTCAGTTGCAGTAGCTTTAGCCAAAAATGGTCTTGATGTTCCATTCTTCTTTAACCGTAAAGAAGAAAAAGACCACGGTGAAGGTGGCGTTTTCGTTGGCTACAAGCCACAGGAAGGCGAAGAAATCGTTATTGTTGAAGATGTTATTACTGCAGGTACAGCTATAAGAGAAAGTATGTCTATTCTTTCAGGACTTAAAGGCACAAAGGTTGCCGCAACATTCGTTATGGTTGACCGTAAAGAAAAAGGTCAGACTGAAAAATCTGCTATGGCAGAAGTTGGCGAAGAATACGGTTTCCCTGTGTATTCAGTTGTTGATGTTTACGATATTATTGAGTATCTTGAAGAAGATGAAAAGAACAAAGAAAATGTTGACAGAATCAAGAAATATCTTGAAGTAAACGGCGCAAAAGAATAATAAATTATAAAGGAAATTAACTATGAGAAGTGTTATAGATATTCTCGACCTTACAGTTGAAGAATTAGACGAGCTTGTTAAGGTTGCAGATGATATTATAGATAATCCCGAGAAATACAGCGAAAAGTGTAAGGGTAAAAAATTAGCAACACTTTTCTTTGAACCATCAACCCGTACACGCCTCAGTTTTGAAGCTGCTATGTATGAATTAGGTGGTAATGTTTTAGGTTTTTCAGAAGCACAAAGCTCTTCTGCCGCAAAAGGTGAAAGTGTAGCAGATACTGCAAAAACAGTTTCTTGCTATGCAGATATTATTGCAATGCGTCACCCGAAAGAAGGTGCGCCACTTGTTGCGTCTTATAATGCAACTATTCCTGTAATAAATGCAGGTGACGGTGGTCATAATCACCCGACACAAACTCTTGCAGATTTACTTACAATCCACAGAGAAAAGGGGAGATTTGACAATTTAACTGTCGGCTTCTGTGGGGACCTTAAATTCGGCAGAACAGTTCACTCTCTTATAAATGCTCTTTCTCGTTATAGTGGAGTTAAATTTGTTTTAATTTCACCTGACGAATTAAAACTTCCAAGTTACATTAAAAAAGAAGTTCTTGAAAAGAAGAATTTAGAGTATGTGCAGACTACAAATTTAGAGGAAGTTATGCCGGAACTCGATATTCTTTATATGACAAGAGTACAGAGAGAACGATTCTTTAACGAAGAGGATTATTTAAGACTTAAAGATAGTTACATTCTCACACCTGAAAAGTTAGTGAATGCAAAAGAGGATTTATCAATAATGCATCCACTTCCGAGAGTAAACGAAATCAGCGTTGCAATAGATGAAGACCCAAGAGCATGTTATTTTAAACAAGTTCTTTACGGTAAATTTATGCGTATGGCGCTTATTCTTAAACTTTTAGAGATTAACTGACGGGGGTAGAGTAATGAGAGTAGATTCTATTAAAAATGGTTTCGTAATTGACCACATTACCGCGGGTAATGGTATGAAAATTTACGATTTATTGAAACTCGGTGAACTTTCTTGCCCTGTTGCACTTATGACGAATGTTAAAAGTGCAAAAATGGGTGTTAAAGATATTATAAAGATTGATGCCGATGTTACAATTGATATGGATATTTTAGGTTATGTTGACCCTAATGTAACTATTGATATTATAAAAAACGAAAAACTTGTAGAAAAGAAAAATGTAGATTTACCGGAGAAACTTACAAACGTAATCTATTGCAAAAATCCCCGTTGCATTTCTTCAACAGAACAAGAACTCCCGCACATCTTCAATCTCACAGATAAAGAAAACAGAGTTTATCGTTGTCATTATTGTGAGACGAAAGCGAAATAATTCGCTGCCGCGAATTATCAGGAACTAGGGATCAGAAACTAGAAACCAGGAACTAGGAATTAGAACTTTGCAAAATTAAAATTGTCCTATCATTTTTAGTTGATATTAGAACCAACTGTAAATGATAGGATAATTCATTTTTATAACACTAGTTCCAATTTCCTATTTCCTAATTCTTGAAAATGTATAAAAATCATTTAATAACACAAACTAATGTTAAAAATTACAAAAGAGTGATTATAATGATTTTCTTAAAAGCATTTTTAGTTGGTGGTTTGATTTGTGTAATTGGTCAGCTTTTACTTGATTTAACTAAGCTTACACCAGCGAAAATTCTTGTGGGTTTTGTGGTAGCGGGTGTAATTTTAGGCGGTGTCGGTGTTTATAAATATGTCGAAGAATTTGCAGGGGCGGGGGCTACCGTACCACTTGTAGGCTTCGGTGCATTGCTCGCAGAGGAAACCAAAAGCGCAGTAAAAGATGAGGGGATTTTCGGAATTATAACAGGCCCACTCGCAGCAGGCTCAGCGGGTATTATGACCGCAGTATTGTGTGGTATTGTTGCTTCATTTTTCGGTAAACCGAAAGCAAAATAGTTGCAAGTGTGCAAGTGTGCAAGTGTGCAAGTGGCAAGGAATTAGGAAACAGGAAACAGGGAGCACTTATATAAATGAATTTATCCTATCATTTTTAGTCGATGTAGAGACCAACTTTAAATGATAGGGTGATTTTTATTTAACAAGATATCTGATTCCTGGTTTCTATTTTCTGACAACTGACCACTATAGTATTTAAAGAATAAAGAATGAAGAAGAAATAATAAAGAATAATTTTGGAACTGCGTTGCATTATAAATGAAACAATAAATTAACTCCCACTATGGTAGGGGCAGACCTTTGGTCGCCCGCAGTAGTGGGAGTAGTTTTTATTTTAACAAACCAATCGAGTGCAATGCGTAAATTGATAGCGAAGCTCTAATTCATAGTTCCTAATTCCTATTTCCTTGCAACTTGCACACTTGCAACCACCGCATAATGGTCCGAAATATATCTGTATTTATATCTTTTCTTTATAACCTCATATTTAACTGCTTTAAAACCATCATTTATTAAAATGTAATCTAAAACGAAATCTTTAAATGCATTCGGGTCTGCGTTGTGGAAAGTTGATGAATGCATTGTGTCCTTTGCAAGAGTCTTGGTATCTTTTAAAATATCGGCGGTTATATCTTTGTACCCCATACTTATTTCAAGGAAATTAAGGTCGCCTGTGAATACAACAGGCAGGTCTTTGAATTCTTTAACTTTCTCTAAAATCATACCAATACTGTGCCGTCTTGCTTCGCTACTTGCATTGTCAAAGTGGGTGTTTAAGTGAACATACTGTGTGTTGGTATATTTATTTTCTAAAATAACCCAGTTACAGATTCTTCTGTAAGCAGAGCCCCATCCGTAAGAAATTTCATTAGGCGTTTCTGAAAGCCAGAAATATCCCGATTCAATTACATTGAATTTATCTTTCAAATAAAAAATTGCAGTGAATTCATCTTCTGCGTCTTTACTCTCTTTATAATCCTTGCCAGTGTTACTGCCAACACCAATGTAAGTGTATTTGTCACCCAACTTCTCATTAAGTGTTGTCATCCAATAAGGTGTCGCTTCCTGAACACCAAGTGAATCTACCTTGTTCTCGTTTATTGTTTTCGCAATTCCATCAGCACGAGTTTCTAAGTCTTTACCGTCAAAACTCCACGAGCAGACATTGAGAGTCATAATGTTAAGATGTTCTGTTGTTTTTTTATAACTATTTTCTTCGTTTTGTTTATTCTGGATAGAGCCTATTAAATAACCAACACCATAGGTGAGAGGGATAACTAAAGTAAAAACTAATGTTATCGCAACGAGTTTTAAAATTTTTTTCAAATTATACCCAACTTCCAATTATAATAGTTAAATATTATCATAATATTGGTTTTTGGTCAATAATTGAGACCTCACAAATATCTCAGTGATATTTGTGAGGTCTCATATTTTATAATCTTATTCTGATTTACCAAGCTTTCTCTGGAAGAACTTAACGATTTCAACAATCGGAATAATAAGGAATGCAAGACCGAGAGAAATGAGGTAAGCAGTTAAATCAAGGTGAGCAAATCCAAAGAGATTTGAAAGGAATGGTACTTCAACAACAGCGGTTGTAAGAAGGAATGAAGCAACCATTGCAATATAAAGAACTACATTGTGGTGCCCTTTAAATAACATACCAACACTTGATGCTCTTTGTGAACGCATATTGAATGAATGGAATATTTCACACATTGCCATTGTGAAGAAAGCCATTGTCATACCTTCAGAGCTATCCTGAATGTGGTGGAATACGAGGTGACCTGTTTCAAGATATTCACCAATATAGAAAGCAACAATTGTAAGAATGCTAACTAAAATACCCTGGTAAGCACAGTCAAATCCTAAACCACCTGAGAAAATACCATCATTTTTGCTTCTTGGTTTTCTCTTCATAATATTTGCTTCTGGTTTTTCAAGACCTAAAGCAAGAGCTGGAATACTGTCAGTAACAAGGTTAATAAAGAGAAGGTGAGGGGCTTTGAGAATTGTAAAGCTCATAATAGTTGCAAAGAAGATAGAAACAACCTCTGAAAGGTTAGAGCCTAAAAGGAACTGAATTGCTTTACGGATGTTGTCGTAAATTCTTCTGCCTTCGCCAACCGCAGAAACAATAGTTGCAAAGTTATCGTCTGTAAGAACCATATCTGCAACATTCTTTGTAACGTCAGTACCGGTGATACCCATACCCACACCAATGTCAGCACTCTTGATTGACGGAGCATCGTTTACACCGTCACCGGTCATTGCAGTAACATAGCCTTTGCTTCTCCAAGCGTTAACAATTCTTGTTTTATGTTCAGGCTGAACACGAGCATAAACAAAAATATTTTCAACTAACTTTTCAAATTCTTCGTCAGAATATTTATCAATATCGCTACCCATCATAGCCTGAGAGTCGTCATTTAAAATGCCTAATTCTCTTGCAATAGCTTTTGCAGTGTTGATGTGGTCACCTGTAATCATAATAGGTGTAATACCTGCATTTCTGCATTCTACAATAGCATCTTTAACTTCAGGACGAACAGGGTCAATCATACCGGTAAGACCAATGAAAATCATTTCGTTTTCAAGAGCCTCACTTGAGTATTCTGCAGGTTCAATTGTATATTCTTTAAATGCTACTGCAAACACACGAAGAGCTTTGTTACCCATTCTTGTGTTTTCTTCTGCAATTTTAGCAATTATTTCGTCTGTAATTGCAACAACCTGACCACCGATATATGCTTTAGTGCATTTTTTGAGAATTTCGTCAGGAGCACCTTTTGTATACTGAATGTAGTTACCATTGTAACTGTGGACGGTGCTCATCATCTTTCTTCCTGAGTCAAACGGAACTTCACCAACACGTGGTTTTTCAGTAACTAAAATATTTTTATCTAATTCTAAGGTTTTGGCATAGTTTATAAGTGCAATCTCATCAGGCTCACCGGTGCCTTTACCAGCTTCGTCAACATCTGCATTTGTGCAAAGAGCCATAGCAGTTGCTAAAAGCTTTTCATCTTCTGCGTAGTGGTCAACAACAGTCATAACATTCTGTGTCAATGTACCTGTTTTATCTGAACAGATAATCTGTGTACAACCGAGAGTTTCAACTGCATTCATTTTTCTGATGATAGCATTTTTCTTCGACATATTTGTAACGCCTATTGAAAGCACAATTGTCATAACTGCAACAAGACCTTCAGGAATTGCCGCAACAGCAAGAGCAATAGCGGTAATAAATGAATCAAGTGCCACATGGTAAATTGGTGCAGTATCACCAGAGATAAAATACATAGCAATATTGTAAGCGAAAATTACCACACAAACACCAAGAACAAGCTTTGTAAGAATTTTTGAAAGCTGTTCAAGCTTAATTTCAAGTGGTGTTTTACCATCCTCTGCAAGGGTAATAGCATTTGCAATCTTACCCATTTCAGTATCCATACCGGTTGCAACAACAACTGCCTTACCACGACCATAAACAAGAGTAGAGCCCATATATGCCATATTCTTACGGTCACCTAACGGAACCTCTTCATCGCCTTTGTTAAGTAAAGCTTTAATAAGCTTGTTTACGGGAACAGATTCACCTGTAAGTGCTGCTTCTTCAATTTTCATACTTGCACATTCAAAAATACGACAGTCTGCAGGGATTGCGTCACCAGCATCGAGAAGAATAACATCACCAACAACTAAATCCTCACTCTTGATAGTAACAATTTTACCATCACGAAGAGTTTTTGTTGTAGCTGCAGACATTTTCTGTAATGCTTCAACTGCTTTTTCCGCTTTGTTTTCCTGAACAACACCTAAAATTGCATTGATAAGCACAACTGTAATAATAATAAGTGCGTCAGTCGGAACACCGAGACCGTGTTCAATGAATTCTGTAATTGTTGAAATAACAGCCGCAACAATAAGAATAATAATCATCGGGTCTTTTAATTGTGCAAGAAACTTTTTAAATGTGGAGTCTTTTTTTGCTTCAGCAAGCTTGTTTTTGCCATTAGCTTCAAGTCTTTTTTCTGCTTCTTCGCTTGTAAGACCTTGCTCTGAAGATTTCACTTCTTCAAAAACTGCTTCGGCGGTTTCAAGATAATACTTCATTTTTTTCCCTCTTTTCATTTTTTACTTAAGAAAGCAACAAAAAAGACTTTTACCCCTTGGGTAAAAGTCTCACTCTTTAAGATATAAGCGGGTTTTAACCGTCGTGACGCCCATACCATACAAAACAACGTTTTGCACGAGTTACTCCCTTTTGTTTAAGCATATTATATAGTAATTTCCAGAATTTGTAAATAGCAAATTCTCAAAATTTACACAAAATACATAAATTGCCCAAGATATATATTCTTTCAATATATATGTTTGTCAGGGAGTGAATATTTTATTCAATAGGAATATCTAAAATTGGTTGAAGTTGAATTCCGTTCAGTGCATTTTCAATTGTCTTCGGTAAAAGTGTGAAATCTGCAACACATGAGCAGGGTTTATTTTTAAAGCTGTCTTGTCTGAAAGGTACAAAATAGGTGTTTTTATAATTTAAAAGATTACCTATATTTTTACCTGCGCCTGAAAGTGCATCGTTTGTAGAAACTGCAATTACCAGGGGTCGTGCATTTCTTAAATGTGCCTTTGTAGCAAGGGTTACCGATGTGTCTGAAATTCCGTTTGCAAGCTTTGCTAATGTATTACCTGTGCATGGGGCAATTACAAGAAGGTCTAAAAGCTTTTTAGGACCTATTGGCTCGGCATCTTTTATTGTGTGGATTATATCCTTTTTTGTTATTCTTCTGAATTCGTCCTGCCAGTATTTTGCTTCACCAAATCTTGTGTCAAAAGAAAAAGCGTTTTCTGACATAATCGGTACGACATCATATCCGAGCGATGTAAGATTTTCAATTTCTTTAAATACACTTTTAAATGTGCAGAACGAACCACAAATTGCAAAACCGATTGTCGTCATAAAATCAGTCCTTTGTTCTCTAAAATGGGTAAAATTGAGCGCCCTATAATTTCACCTGCGGTTTTAGGTGCTACCTTGCCAGGGAGTGAGTTTGCTTTTATTACATCAAAAGCAAACTCTTTTGCTGCCTGGAAATCTATACCAAAGGGTGCAGAGGCAATTTCAATAAATAAACAGTCAGAGGATATGTTTTTCATTTCGTCTCTGCCTAAAACCTTTTGTGGTACTGTATTTATAAGAGCATCAAATTTATATTCGGTGTTTTTAAGAGAGGGGAAAGAAGCAAATTTATATCCTTTTGTGAAAGCATCAGCTTTGTCGCGTTCCTTTCTTGCAAAAATCGTAACCTCTGCACCGAGGGATTTCAATGTTTCTGCAAGAACCTTACCGACTTTGCCATAACCTAAAATTGCACATTTCATTGAATGAATTGTAATAGGTAAATTTTTTATAAGTATTTCAACAACGCCTTCTGCGGTTGGAATAGCATTAAAAATCGCAAGCTCATCTAAAAGAAAATAGTCATAAAATTCTATTTCCATATCGGTAAGTGTTTCTTTAAAGCTTTCCGGCAATTGTCCGCCTATTACAATATTCCCTTTCTTTAAAAGTGTACAAATATCTTTTATTTCAACCTTTTCATCATACAGTGGTGCGTTAAGGGTTAACCTGTCTTTTGTAAAAGGTAATGGCAATATAATGTATTCTGTACTGTTTATAGCTTCGCTTAAATTCTCAAAACAGTTAGTATCTGAAAATGCGTAATAACAAACCTGTAATTTTTGTTTTTCAAGATATTCGCCTAAATAGAGCGAGCGTTCATCTCCGCCTAATATCAAAAAAATATTTTCTTTCATAAAATATCAATCCTCTCGTTATATAGTATTCAGAAAGGAAATGATGGTTACAAAAAAAGAACAAGCCTGCCGGGGAGGCAGACAAGTTCTTTTTAAGGGGGTTATATTAAAGGGGGAGAAATAGCAAATTTATTCAACATCTAAAAGCCAGCTGACATTTGTGTTAAGTACTTCTGCTAAAGCAACAATTTCAAAATCTGAAACTGAACGAAGCTGACCTTCTAATTTTGAAAGACCCGAAGCATTAAGGTCAACGCCACGAATTTGTAATTGAGTAAGTAAATCTTTTTGTTTCATACCAATTTCTTTGCGTCTTGCTTCTACCTTTTTACCGCAAATATTACGGTCACCGAGGGGCTGTTTCCTGATTCTCATTGAGATTTCCTCACTTTCACTTTTGTATTTCTGTAGAGTGCGTGGGTAAAAATAGTGAGTGAGCAAACACTCACAACTTCGTAAAAAAATATAAAGTTTTACGAAGAAATAATCATCAAATATAAATCAAATCTCTCATCTTGGTTTAATAGTATCATACTATTTTATTTCTGTAAAGATATTTTAATGAGAAAAAATAAATTTATGAATATTGTGAAAATAAAACAAAAAATAGTGCATATTTTTTACTGTTTGGAAAGTTAAAATGTTTGATAACAACAAAATAGTATGTTAAAATAAATGGCAGAGAATACTATAATATATATAATATAACTTTCAAAAAGGTGACGGTGAAAAGAATTGAACAATAAAAAAGATTTTTTTGTGGATTATAGTTGTCTTACAATGGCAGAGGGGTTACTTTCTGCAAATGCTCATAATACGCATGTTGTGTATGATGTGTTTTTCAGAGAAATCCCCGACAATGGCGGTTTTGTTATTATGTCAGGTCTTGAGTGTCTTATTGAAGAACTTAAAAGAATCAGTTTTTCAAATGAAACGCTCGAAGAATTAAAAGAAAATGGTTTTTCACAAGCACTTATTGATTATTTGAGTAATTTTAAATTTTCTTGCGATGTTTACGCGGTTCCTGAAGGTACACCTGTTTTTCCTAATGAACCTATCGTTAAAATCTGCGGACCTGTAATTGAAGCACAGATAATTGAAACCTTAGTTTTAAATATAATAAATCACCAGACACTTGTTGCTACAAAAGCTAACCGTGTTGTTAGAGCGGCACAAGGAAAAAGGGTTATTGAAATGGGCGCAAGACGTGCTCATGGCTTTGATTCAGCAATTCTTGGTGCAAGAGCAGCTTACATTGGTGGTGTTTCTGCAACGACTCTTTATAATGCAACTAAACAATTTAAAATACCATCTGCGTCACCAATGAGTCATAGTTGGGTACAGCTTTTCGACGATGAATTAGAAGCATTTAAAATATATCTTGAAGAGCACGGTGAAGATGGAATGCTTTTGGTTGACACTTATGACACATTAGATAGTGGTGTGAAAAACGCAGTTGAAGCCTTTAATTCTGTCCTTGTACCAAAAGGCTTACGCCCGGCGGGTATTATAATAGATAGTGGTGATATGACATATCTCTCTAAAAGAGCAAGAAGAATTTTAGATGAAGCAGGCTTCCCGGATTGTGATATTTATGCTTCAAACTCACTTGATGAAATTCTCATTAAGGATATGATTAACCAAGGGGCTAAAATTGATGGTTTCATTGTTGGTGAAAAGCTTATAACCTCAGAATCATCACCGGTATTAGATGGTGTTTATAAGCTTTGTGAAACTGAAAAAAATGGTGAGAGAATACCTGCGATTATGGTAAGTAATAATGTAAACAAAATTACTACACCTTGTTCTAAACGCGTGTGGCGTCTTTTTGATATGGAATCTGGTAAAGCGATAGCAGATGTTCTTACACTTTCTGATGAGAGTATTGATAACGAAAAAACATATTCTCTTTTCGACCCTGACTTTACATGGAAAAGAAAAACCGTTGATAACTTTGTTGCAAGAGAATTACTTGTTACTATTTTTAAAGATGGTGGTTGCGTGTACACTTCACCATCTCTTGAAGAAATTCGTTCATATTGTATTGAACAGGTATCAACTCTCTGGGATGAGGTTACAAGATTTGAAAATCCACATAAATATTATGTTGATTTCTCTGGTAAGCTCTGGGGTATCAAGCAAAGCTTAATTGAGAAAAATTCAAAATTTTAAAGGGTGAACTGATGACTACAAATTATAAAATTGGTCTTTCAAGATGTCGTCTTTTTGATTTTCAGAATGTAGTGACATTTGTTGGTGAATATAAAGAAGAATTTAATGAAAAAGAATTACAGAAAGCTCTCAAGATGCTTTCTGTGAAACAACCTTTAATTACTTCGCAAATAGAACTTTCAGAAAATTCAGAAGCAATTCTTCATCCTGAAAGGGTAGAGCCCGAATTTATTTTCGCAGAAGCTGATGTGGATGAGCTTGTGGATGACAAAAAAACGCAAGGTCTTAATTTCTGGGAGAAATTATTCGAGTTTTATGTACTTAATAAAAATACACTTGTTGTGTTTTCTCATACTGTTGTTTCTGATGCTAAATCTCTTCTTGTTTTAGTAAAGCAGCTTTTGGCATACTATAATAAAGAAACTGTTTCTGTTGAGCCTGAAAAAATAAAGCTTTTTAAAACAGAAGCAGAAATTCCACTTGAAGCAGAATCCTTTGTTGCCGATAAGGTAACAGAGGTCCTTAATAACGACTGGCTTATAAAGAGTAATAGGTTTACTGTTGAGGATTACAAAAGGGCGAAAGAAAAGTTTTGGCAGAATTATACTGGATTTAAAAATACAGATTTTGTTTTCTCGGATGAATTGACCGCCTTGCTTACCGAGAAAAGTAAAGAGTTAAAGGTTGATGCTTCATCACTTGTTGCGTTTGCCTTGTTTAAGGCTTTTTCGAATGAAAATAAGCCGAAAGATAAATCAATCAAAATGAATATGACACTTGATAGAAGACCTTATTTTGTTGACAGGGCTTCTTATTCAGTTGGTGCATTCAACGGAACAACGGCACTTGAATTGTCGGGCAAGCAGGGTAATTTAACTGAACAGGCAAAAGAGTTTCATAAAACATATTATAAGAAGTTTTCTGAATGCTTCAGTGCATTTTATAATGAAATGTTCCTTGGTAAGTTAGAGCCTGCTTTTCTTGATTCAATGTTTATGTACAAAGCGGGTTTGTTTAAGGGCAAGCCTACAAAAAAACTTGCAACTCTTTATGGTTGTGAGCAAAAATTTCTTTTGGGATTTTCTTCATATAATCTCAAGCAGAAGACTTGGGAGAAGCTCTCCACTTTCACCCACATTTTAGTAAATGAACCCCACAAATCAAATCAATGTGTAACTTTTTCACTCGTTATGGGCGAGAAAAACACGCTGTATATAGAGTGGGAAAAGAGTGTTTTTTCAGATGAAAAAATCCAAAATTTACTTAACTGTTTTGTTTCTCTTCTGAAACAAATCTAATCACGAAAACTTAATAAAATCAACACTTTTGTCGTTTTTGACCGAATTGGACTTTTATAAGTTCAATTCGGTCATTTTTTATTGAAAAAGTTTTGAAAATGTATTGACAAATGGGGGTGATGGGGAGTATAATGGGAACACGGTGGGGCAAATTCCCATAAAGTGACTCGAAAACCCAGAAAGTGGGGAATTTTCAAATTCAGAAAGGTAGGTGTCGGAAATGAGCTTTGGTACATATTTTCATAGCATAGATGCAAAGAATCGTTTTATTATTCCGGCACAGCTTCGTTCTGAACTTGGCGACAGAATAATTCTTTTTCGTTCACCTGATGAAGCAAAATGTATTTATATTTATACAGAAGAACGTTGGGAAGAAATTTGCCGTGAGATAGATAATCTTCCGCCATCACCAAAATCAAGACATTTACAAAGAGCGCTTCTTCACGCAGCTATTCCTGTTGAGCTTGATAAAACAGGTAGAATTACTCTCAACCAGAACTTCAAAGAATATGCAAACATTATTAAAGATGTTGTTATAGTTGGTGTTTCAAGCAGAATTGAAGTTTGGGCACAAGAAGAGTGGGATAAAGAGGAAGAAACTTTTAAAGATTGCCTTAACGAAACTGAAATTGAAATCAGATTTTAATTTATAAGGAGAATTGATATGGAATTTAATCATATTTCGGTTCTTCTTCAAGAATCTGTTGATGCACTTAATATTAAACCGGATGGTGTTTATGTTGACTGTACCGCAGGTGGCGGTGGACATTCAGCTGAAATTCTTTCACATCTTAACGAGAACGGAAAAATGTATTTGTTTGACCGTGACCCTGATGCAATCTCTGTTTTAACAGAGAGATTCAAGGGTGATGAAAGAGTAACAATTATCCACGATAATTACAGTAACATTAAGTTTTGTCTTGAAGCACTTGACGTTTTCAAAGTTGATGGTATAGTTGCTGATTTAGGTGTCAGTAGTTTTCAGCTTGATACTGCTGAAAGAGGCTTCTCATTCCATAATGATGCTTTGCTTGATATGAGAATGAGTAAAACAGGTCTTAGTGCAAAGGATGTAGTTAATACATACTCTGAAAATGAGCTTTGTCGTATAATTACAAATTACGGTGAGGAAAAATTTGCAAAAAAAATTGCTTCGAACATTGTCAAAGCGAGAGAAAAACAAGAAATTACAACAACATTTCAGTTGAGTGATATTATTTCAGATTCAATTCCTGCAAAGTTCAAACGCGACGGGCATCCCGCACGAAAAACTTTTCAGGCAATAAGAATTGAAGTTAATAATGAATTGGATGGATTAAAAGATGTTTTGCCGGATATGTTCGGTTTACTTAACAAAGATGGCGTGCTTGCAATAATTACATTCCATTCATTAGAAGATAAAATTGTGAAAGATTATTTTGCAACTCTTAAACAAGGTTGCACCTGTCCTAAAGATTTTCCTGTTTGCGTATGCGGAAAAACACCAAAGGCAATAGTTAAAAGCGGTGGTGTAAAAGCAGGGAAAAAGGAATTAGACAACAATAAAAGAAGTCGCAGTGCAAAGCTTCGCACCGCGTTAAAGATATAAGGGGTTATTAAAATGACTAATTACAGAGAAACTTCGGCTTACGATTTATCATTGTTTGAGCCACAAGTTGTAGAAACTAAAAGAGTTCGCGAAACAGAGTCTGTAAGAAAACAACAGGTTAAGAGAACTCCTGCTAAAAAGACAAGCAGTAACAAAACAGTAAAAAAACAAAACAGACCACAAAGTGTTGATTATACAAGAACAGCAAATAGTACTGTAAGAAGAGCGGTAGAATCTGTTGATTCATATCAACATACTGTTGTAAGAAACAGTAAAAGAGCGGCAGTTTCACCATTGCTTATAAAAACTATGGCAATTGTATTATGTCTTCTTTCTGCAGTTGTTGTCAGACTTTTTATGTTTGTTGAAAGCGACAAGCTCGATGCACAGATTGCAGATGTTCAGAACGAAATTGCTATTCAGGAGGGTGAAACAGTAAGACTCAGCGCAGAACTTAATGGTATGATCGACTCTCAAAAAGCAATTGAATATGCAGAAACAAAGTTGGGGATGGTAAAAGCTGAAAATTACCAGATAACCTATATTGATTTATCTGAGGGTGACGAATTTGTTGTTGCAGGTGATAAAGAAGTAGATGGCAAAGGCGAATTTGGCGCAGAAATAAAATCATTATTTGCATATATCTTCTGATTTTAAAATATTATTAGGGAGTTGAGCTTACTCGACTCCTTTTTTTGTGAAAAAATACAGTCGATTTCTTTACATATTGCATTATATATGGTATACTAATCATAATTATGTAATAAGTATCCTGATATGTGTCTTATATTAGTTTTGGGAGGTTATTTAAGTTGGCAAAATCAACCAATAAACTTAAAGTCCGTGCATTGATTGCGGTACTTCTTCTTTTCGTTTTTGGCTTCGGTACAGATATAGTAAGATTGTTCTATTTACAGGTTTTTAAAGGTGAAGAGCTTAAAACAAAAGCCGAGTCACAGCAATTAAGTGATACAGAAATTGCTGCAGACCGTGGTATTATATATGATTGCAATTTTAATGTTCTTGCAGAAAGTGCTTCTGCGTGGCTTGTTTATGTTAATCCATCAAAAATTAAAGATGATTCACAAAGAAAGCTTATATCAACAACACTTGCTAAAATTTTAAAGCTTGACGAAGAAAGAATTTATAAAAAAATATCAAATTCTGATTATAGCTATGTAAAAATACAAGGTAAAATTGAGTATACAGAAAAAACTCTCATATCAACATTTATAAAAGAGTCAGATTTATACGATATAGTTAATATAGACCCTGATACAAAAAGATATTACCCATACTCAAACTTTGCTTCAACTATTATAGGCTTTACAGGCTCTGAGGATTCAGGCAGAGCAGGTCTTGAGCTTATGTATAATGATAAATTGTCAGGTGTTGCGGGTAGGGTGATTACTGCAAAAGATGCGTGGGATAGCGCAATGTCAAGCAATTATGAAACTACTTATGACCCGAAGCAAGGCACAAGTCTTGTTCTCACTTTAGATAAAACTATTCAGCACTATTTAGAGAAAGGTCTTAGTCAGGCTGTTATAGATAATGATGCTGCATCTGCTTACGGAATTGTTATGGAAGTAGAAACAGGCGCAATTCTTGCTATGGCTACACTTCCTGATTATGACTTGAATTTACCTACGGTTATAACTGATGAAGAGGTTTTAAAAGAACTTTCAAAAATTAAAGACGAAGAAGAATATGATTTGGCATATAACGCGAAAATCTATTCAATGTGGCGTAATAAAGCTGTCAGCGATACTTACGAGCCAGGTTCGGTTTTCAAAGTTTTCGTTGCAGCAGCGGCACTCGAAGAGGGTCTTGTTACACCTGATTATTGCTTCAATTGTTCAGGTGCTATAAAAGTTGCAGACAATGTTCTTCACTGTCACAAAGCGGGTGGTCATGGTAACCAGACATTAGCAGAGGGCTTAATGAATTCCTGTAACCCGTTCTTCGTTACAATAGGTCAGAAGTTAGGTACTGAAAGATTTTATAAATATTTTGAAGCATTTGGTTTTACGCAAGAAACTGATGTTGATTTACCTGGTGAAGCAACTCCTGTTAAGGATGTTACATATCACTCACTCGAAAATATGGGTATTTCACAGGTTTCTTCATCTTCATTCGGTCAGACCTTCCAGGTCAGCGCTATGCAGATGATTACAGGTGTTTCTGCTATTGCTAATGGTGGTAGCTTAATGCAACCATATATAGTTAAATCAATGCTTGATGAAGATGGTAACACAGTTTTTGAAGCGGAGCCAACAGTAAAAAGAAGTGTTGTTTCCCAAACTACAAGTGAAGCAGTTTTAGCTATGATGGAAAAGGTTGTAGCAGAGGGTACGGGTAAAAACGCTTATGTACCAGGCTATCGTGTTGCGGGTAAAACGGGTACTTCTGAAAAGCTTACAGTAGATGGCGAGTACATCGCATCGTTTGTAGGTTGTGCGCCTGCAGATGACCCTAAAATTGCAGTTCTTATTGTTATAGATGAACCACAAGGTTATGTTCATGGTGGTGGTGCAATTGCTGCACCTGTTGCAGGTAGAGTAATTGAAGAAACACTTAAATATATGAATATTGACCCTGTTTATTCTGCAAAAGAGTTGTCACAGCTCAATGGTGTTACACCTGATGTGAACTCTATGAGTGTAGAAAAAGCAAAAGCAACCCTTAAAAATAAAGGTTTTACTGCAAGAATTATCGGTAATGGTGATTCAGTAGTTTCACAATATCCGTTAAAAGGGCAGAACATTCCACTTGATGGTGTTGTTATTCTTTACACAGAAAAAGAAATTTCAAATACTACAGCTACTGTTCCTGATTTAAAAGGCTTGAGCATAAGTTCTGCTAACGAAAGAGCAGTAAATGCAGGCTTTAATATTAAAATTTCGGGTGCATCACTCGACAGTGAGGTTGTTTCATATCGTCAGAGTATTGACGCGGGAACACAAACTGAACTTGGTGCGACAATTACAGTATATTTTAAAACAAATAAAGGTGTTGAAGACTAATGCTTTTATCAGAATTATTAAAAGGCATAAATGTAAAATCTGAATATATTGACAGAGAAATTAGTGATGTTACTGATAACACCAAAAAAGTGTCACAAAATTGTGCATTCGTGTGTGTATGCGGTGCAAGATTTGATGGTCATAATTTTGCAAAAGAAGTTATGGAAAATGGTGCAGTAACAGTAATTGTTTCAAAGGATTTAGGTCTTAAAGAGCAGGTGCTTGTTGATAATACCCGCGAAGCGTATGCAATAATGTGTAAAAATCTTTTTGGCGCAGAGTGTGACAAAATGACACTTATTGGTATAACTGGTACTAATGGTAAAACAACAACTGCATTTATTATAAAAGATATTCTTAAAGAATTTAATGTTGCGTCAGGTCTTATAGGTACAGTTAAAAATATGGTTGGTGAAAAAGAGTTTCATACAGAACTCACAACACCAGACCCTTACGATATCCACAAGCTTTTCAAAATGATGGCAGATGACGGTATAAAGCATTGTGTTATGGAAACATCCTCACAGGCATTTCATCAGATGCGTCTTGCAGGTATTCACTTTAAGGTGGGTGTGTTTACAAACCTTACACAGGACCATCTTGATTATCATGGTACTATTGAAGAATATAAGAAGTGTAAAAAAGAGCTGTTCAAGGCTTGCGATATTGCAGTTATAAATGCAGATGATGAAACAGGTGCATTTATGGTTGATGGTGTAGAGTGTGAAAAAATAAGCTATGCTATCAATTCCTGTGCAGACTTGAAAGCGAGTGAAATTGAGCTTTACGATAATAAAGTTGTTTATACTGTAAATGATACTTTTAAGGTTGATTTTAATATCCCTGGCGATTTTTCAGTGTATAACTCATTATCTGCAATTGGTGCAGTTACTGCGTTAGGTTATTCGTTAGATGAGACTATAAATGCAATCAGTAGTGCAAAGTCGGTAAAGGGTAGATTGGAATTAGTAGAAACTAACACACCGTTTGGCATTATAATTGACTATGCACATACACCAGATGGGCTTGAAAAGGCAATAAAAGCTATAAGAAGCTTCACAAAAGGCAGAGTAATTACTCTTTTTGGTTGTGGTGGTGACCGTGATAAAACAAAGCGCCCTAAAATGGGTAGAATGGCAACAGAGCTTTCAGATATTGTTATTGTTACAACTGATAACCCAAGAACAGAAGAGCCAGAAGATATTATTAAAGATATTTTAATCGGTACAGTCGGTTCAAAAGCAGAGGTTATAACAATTACAGACAGAAGTGAAGCTATCAGAGAAGCTTTGAAAATAGCAAAAAAAGGCGATACAGTTCTTCTTGCAGGTAAAGGTCACGAAACTTATCAGGTTATTGGTAGAGAGCGTATCCATTACGATGAAAGAGAAATAGTAAAAAAAGCACTTGGCTTGATTTGATTTTGAAAAGGTGATTTTTTGGAAGAAATATTTTTAAAAGAGATTGCCTTGTGGTGTAATGCTGAAACATCTTTACAAGGGTCAATCAGAACAATTTCGACAGATAGCAGGGTAATTGATGAAAATACACTTTTTATCGCTTTAAAGGGTGAACGCTTTGATGCAAATGATTTTGTAGACGAGGTTTTAGAAAAAAATGCAAAAGCGGTAGTGTGCAGTCGTTATAATGGTAATAGCGACAGAGTTATTCTTGTTAGTGATACGGGCAAAGCATTGTTGGATATTGCAAAAGGATACAGAGAAAAATTTAAAATTCCTTTTGTTGCACTTACAGGTAGTGTTGGTAAAACAACTACTAAGGGTATGGTTCACGCAGTGCTTTCTGAAAAGTATAATACTTTAAAAACACAAGGTAATTTAAACAATGAAATAGGGGTTCCTAAAACATTGTTCTGTCTTGAGAAGAGTCACGAAGCAGCTGTAATTGAAATGGGTATGAATCATTTTAATGAAATATCCCGCCTTACAAATACTGTAAAGCCCGATATTGGTATAATAACAAATGTCGGTACTGCTCATATTGAAAATTTAGGCTCTCGTGAGGGTATTTTAAAGGCGAAATATGAAATTACCGAAGGTATGAAAAAAGGTTCACCGCTTATTATAAATGGTGATAACGATATGCTTATGACTATAAATACTGAAGATTTTGAGATTATAAAATTCGGTATAGAACAAAACGACCTTTATATGAAAGCGGAAGATATTGAGTTCTTGCCAGATGGTAGTCAGTTTACAGCAGTTTGTGAAAACGAAAGTGTAAAAGCATTTGTGCCTGCAGTTGGTGTACATAATGTTTACAATGCACTCTGTGCTATGTGTGTAGGTAAAAAATTGGGCTTTACCTTGCAGGAGAGTGCAGATGCCTTGAAAAATTTCGCTCCTGAGGGAATGCGACAAAATGTGCGCAATGTGTTGAATTATACTTTTATAGAAGATTGCTACAATGCAAATCCTGACAGCATGAAAGCGTCACTTGTAACACTCAATACAATCAAGAGAAAAAGAAGTATTGCAGTTCTCGGTGATATGCTCGAGCTTGGCTCTTTCTCAGATGAGGCTCATTACGAGGTCGGTAAGTTTGCGGCAGAACAAAAGACAGATATTGTTCTTACTTTTGGCGAACTTTCAGAGCTTACTAAAAAAGGTGCTGAGGAGAGTGGCACTTTTGCAAAATCATTCACCGATAAAGATGATTTGGCAGAATATTTAAAATCAATTCTTAAAGAAGACGATACCATTCTTTTTAAAGGTAGTCGTTCAATGAAAATGGAAGAAATTTTCCATAAGTTATACAAGGAGTGGGAAGTATGAATTTATATTTAGCATTAGCTTTAGCGGCAGCTTTAAGCTTTGGTATCGCGTTTGGTTTAGGTTATGTAGTTATTCCTTTTCTACATAAATTAAGCTTTGGTCAGACTATTCTTGATATTGGACCTAAATGGCACAAAGACAAACAGGGTACACCAATTATGGGTGGTACTATGTTTATCATTTCAACACTTATTTCTTTTGGACTTATCGCTTTAATTGACCATCTTTGTGGTGGTAAAATTATTGTGGTTAATGATATAGTGTCTGACTCAATGAAGGTAAAAATATTTGCAGGTGTTATAATGGCTCTTGGCTTTGCTTTTATCGGTTTTCTTGATGACTACATAAAAGCAGTCAAAAAGCGTAATATGGGACTTTCTATAAAACAAAAATCAGTTCTTCAGATAATCGTAATGCTTGGTTATTTGTTGACACTTTATTTAGATAACCCGACAGGTGCTATGTTTATTCCATTTATTGGTATGGTAGAAACAAAAATTTTCTTCTGGGTTATTGGTATTATTGTTATTTATTGCACAACAAACGCAGTAAACTTTACTGATGGTGTTGACGGACTTTGTGCATCTGTAACTGCAGCGGCAGCAGCTTGCTTTATAGTTGTTGCAGGGCTTCGCAATTGCTTTGGTGCAAGTCTTTTATCTGCTTCTTTAATGGGTGGTCTTGTTGGTTATGTTATCTGGAACTGGCACCCTGCAAAAGTTATGATGGGTGACTTAGGCTCAATGTTTTTAGGTGGTATGATTGTCGCTCTTGCATACGCAGTAGATTGCCCGTTCATAATACTTTTAGTTGGTATTATTTATGTGGCAGAATTCGGTTCAGATATTATTCAGATTGGTTACTTCAAAATGACACACGGTAAAAGATTCTTCAAAATGGCACCAATTCATCACCATTTTGAGCTTTGTGGCTGGAAAGAAACAAAAATCTGTAAAATTTTCACACTTGTAACATTTATTGGTGGTGCAATAGCAATCGCACTTTTCTATTTTGGTAATCTGAAATAAACATAAAAATAAATTCATTATAAAGGAGGAAAGTAAATGAATCTTAATAAATTAAAAACTATATTGAAAGATTCCTGGATTAAAAACAGTATGGATTTACCATTCTTTTTAATTCTTTTACTCGTTCTCTCAATAGGGCTTGTAATGTTGCTTTCTTCAAGTTATTTTTACGCGTATTATAATGTAGACAGCGACAATCCACTCTACTTTTTTACCCGACAGTTAATTTTTGCTGTTGCAGGTATCGGTGTTTTATATGTCGTTTCAAAGTTCGATTATCATCAATTAAGAGATTTAAGCTCATTTGGTATGTTAATTGCTTTGGTTTGTCTTATTGCAGTTCTTTGTTTTCCATCAGAGGATGGTATTAAAAGATGGATTTATATCGGTTCTTTTTCGTTCCAACCATCAGAAATAGCAAAGTTTGTTCTTATATTGTATTTAGCAAGAGGACTTGATAAGGATTATAAAAAGCTTACAAGCAGCAAGCTTTCAAAAGTTCCGTTTGCACGAAATCTTTATGAAATGTCTGGTAAAAAGATTTTAATAACACAAGGCACAACAACCTTGTTTTATTATCTCTTTATAGTTATTGCAATAGCAGGACTTGTTGCTCTTGAAAGCCATTTGTCAGGTACAATTCTTATTTTAGGTATTGGTGTCATAATGCTCTGGCTTGGCGAGGGTAGGGCAAGATGGTTCATTTTCGGTGGTATATTGGCAATAATTTTAATTGTCGTTGTTGTTTTAGAATATGAAAATATTCCTCTTCTTCGTGATTATATGGCGGAGAGAATTAAAGCATGGTTAGACAAGGAGTACGAACCAACGGGTGCACGTTGGCAGACTAACCAGTCGTTATACGCAATTGGTTCTGGTGGCTTCTTTGGTGCAGGTCTTGGTAATTCCAAAGAAAAATATCTTTATGTTTCAGAGCCGCAGAACGACTTTATTTTTGCAATCGTATGTGAAGAATTAGGCTTTGTTGGTGCAACAGGAATACTTCTCTTGTTCTGTGCACTTATATGGCGCGGTGTAATTATCGGTATGCGTGCAAGAGACCGTTTTGGAGCACTTATTGCTTTTGGTATGGTGTTACACTTAGCACTTCAGGTTGCACTTAATGTCGCGGTTGTTACCGATACACTTCCTAATACAGGTATTGGTTTACCGTTCTTCAGTTATGGTGGTTCTTCAATGATTATCTGTCTTGTAGAAATGGGTGTTGTTTTGTCTGTTTCGCGACAGGCAAATATGCCAAAGGTATATACATTCAGAAATGCTAAAAAAAGATCTCCTTCAAGAAAAATAAACAGTGGTGAGTAAGATGAAAGTTTTAATAGCAGCAGGTGGCACAGGTGGTCACGTAAACCCTGCATTAGCAGTTGCAGGTGAAATAAGAAAAAGACACCCAGAAGCAGAAATCTGCTTTGTGGGTACACCTGACAGAATTGAAGCAAAAATAGTACCCGAAGCAGGGTTTTCATTAAAAACAATTGAAATCAGCGGTTTTAAAAGAAGCTTTTCACCTGATGCAATTAAAGCAAATGTGAAAACTGTTACAAGACTTTTAAAAAGCTCTGGTGCAGTAAAAAAGATAATAAATGACTTCAAACCTGATGTAGTAGTCGGTTTTGGTGGATATGTAAGTGGCCCTGTTGTAAGAATGGCTGCAAAAATGGGTATTCCTACTGCTATTCACGAACAGAATGCTTACCCAGGTATAACAAATAAAGCATTAGCAGAAAAAGTAGATGTTGTAATGCTTACTGCAGAAGAAGCAAAAAAGCATATGAACATAAAAAATAAAATGGTTGTTACAGGACTTCCTGTGAGAGGAGAGCTGTTAGAGGCAGACTCGCAAAAATCGAGAGAAGAATTAGGATTTGACAGTAAACCGCTTATTCTTTCAATGGGTGGCTCATTAGGTGCAAGAGCAATAAATGAAGCTGTTACAGATGTCGTTTCAAAAATCTGGAAGGATAATACCTGTAACTTCCTTATTGCTACTGGTCAATATGGTCTTTGGGTGCCTGATTTAATGAAAGAAAAAGGTGTAGATTTAGATAATGCTAACAATATTGAAATAAGAGAATATATAAACGATATGGCTCGTTGCCTTTCTGCTTGTGACCTTGTAATTTGTCGTGCAGGTGCATCCTCTCTTTCGGAATTTCAGGCGTTAGGTAAAGCATCAATTTTGATTCCTTCACCAAATGTTACTGAAAATCATCAGTATCATAATGCTATGGCACTTGTTAATAACAATGCCGCAGTTATTATTGAAGAAAAAGATTTAACAGGTGACAGACTTTTAGAAGAAATAAATAAACTTATAAGCGATAAAACGAAATTAAACGAAATTGGCGCAAATGCTAAAAAAATGGCAACATTAAACGCAAAAGAGCAAATTACAGATATCGTTTTAGGTCTTATTAAATAATTTGTAACCAAAAACCAGTTTATTACATAGTATGAAGCGTGACTGCACTTTTGAAAGGGGCGGCTGTATGGCTTCATTGGTAATAAACGGTGGTAGAAGATTAAGCGGGAGTCTGGTGGCACAGGGTTCGAAAAATAGTGCCTTACCAATTCTTGCTGCAACATATTTAGTAAATGGTAAATCAGTAATACATAATTGCCCCCGTCTTTCAGATGTGGAAAGCACTATTAAAATTTTAGAAAATTTAGGGTGCAAGGTAGAAAGATGTGGCAAGGATTTAGTTATTGACAGTAGCTCTGCTTATGGTTTTGAAATTCCTGAAGGCTTAATGAGAGAAATGCGCTCTTCAGTTATTTTTTTAGGTGCAATTCTTGCAAAAACAGGCAGAGCAGTTATTTCAACACCAGGTGGGTGTGAAATAGGTTTAAGACCTATTGATTTACATCTTTTTGCAATGAGAAAATTAGGTGTAACAATTTGTGAGGAGCACGGAAGACTTGAGTGCTCTGTAAGCAAAAAGCTTAAAGGTACTAAAATCACGCTTACTTTTCCAAGTGTTGGTGCAACCGAAAATGCAATTTTAGCTTCAAGCATTGCAGAGGGTACAACTACAATAATAAATGCAGCACGAGAGCCTGAAATAATAGATTTATGTAATTTCCTTAATAAATGCGGTGCAAAAATTCATGGTGGTGGAGAAAGCATAATAGTTATTGAGGGTGTAAAAAAACTCTCGGCGACAGAGCATTCTGTAATTTGTGATAGAATTGCTGCTGCAACATATCTTTTTGCGGGTGCTATAACGGGTGGCGATATTGCTCTTAAAAATACTGTTCCCGCACATCTTGGTGCTATTTTACCTGTGTTAGAAGAAACAGGCTGTGAAATATCAGTAAGATGTGATGAAATAAGACTTAAAGCACCTATTAAGCTGAATAGAATTGATAAGCTTATCACTCAACCTTATCCAGGCTTTCCGACAGATGCACAGGCTCCTGTAATGACACTTGCTACAATAGCTAAAGGAACAAGTGTTATTGTAGAGAATATTTTTGAAAGTCGGTTTAAACACGTTCCCGAACTTGTGAGAATGGGCGCGAGAATACGCACCGAGGGTAGGGTAGCGGTTGTCGATGGAGTTGACCGTTTGTATGGTGCAAGTGTTGTTTCACCCGATTTGCGTGGTGGCTCTGCATTAGTTTTAGCGGGTATAGCAGCAACGGGTGTAACAGAAGTGAGTGATATTAAACATATAGACCGTGGTTATGAAAATTTTGAAGAAAATCTTTGTATGTTAAATGCTGATATAGTTAGGACGAAAAAAAGTTATGGCAAATGGAAAGAAAAATAACACATCCAATATCATAAAATTGCCTACCGGCTTTACAGGTGCCGGTGGGCAACAGTTGTCTCGCGATGAGGTTCGCTCAAGAAAGAAAAAACGTTTAAAAAGACGCAGAGCAATAAGAAAAGCATTGCTTTCTTTTGTTTTGTTATTAGTTGTGGGTATAATAGGTTTAGTGCTTGCTTTAACGGTTTTCTTTAAGGTGGATACAATTAAAGTAAAAGGCTCAAAAGCTTATCCACAAAAAATAATTTTAGAAAATTGTGGTGTCGAAACAGGCGATAGTCTTTTACTTGCAAACGAAGAACAGATTGCAAAAACTCTCACAGCATCATTACCATTTGTTGGCTCTGTAACAATAGAGAGAGATTTGCCGTCAACACTTGTAATCAATGTGACAGATACATATAGCGCAGCAGCAATATCATATAAAGGTAATTTTATTTTGTTAAATGAAAATGGTAAGGTGCTTGATTCTGACGCCGCTATTTTAAGTGAAGGTGTACCGGTTGTAACAGGCATTGAAACAGAAAGTTTTAAAGAAAGTGAAACAATTACTTTTAAAACAAAAGAAAATGGGGATATTTTAATAGAGTTATTAAAAGCGGTTACAAAAGCTGGCATAACCGGTTTAACAGAAATAGATGTTACTGATACATCAGATATCTTTATGATATATAACGATAGAATAAAAATCCTTGTAGGCTCATCTGTAAATCTTGAAACAAAGATTTTAAGAGCTGCTGCAGCAATTGAAAGAGAAAATGAAATAAATCAATATGAAATAGGGGTTCTTGATTTAAGAACAGAGCCAAAGGTGTATTTTAAAGCAGGGGACTATGAAACAACAACTGCCGTAACGGAAGAAACTACTGAGAAATTAAACAAAACACAAGAAAAAACTACCAATGAACAGTAATAATTTGGTTATTTTTCAATAAAATTACAAAATTGTAATAAAAATGAAAAAAATCTCTTGCTATTATTACGTTTGTGTGGTAACATTATATGGATAATTTATAAATTTTTATTAAGAATTTTTGTATTCGGGGTAATTCTGCCCGTGATACTTGATATTAGGAGGAAGTTCAAATGGCATTTGAAAATGTTACAACTGAATTCGAAGAAAATACTCAAATTAAAGTTATAGGTGTCGGTGGTGGCGGCGGTAACGCTATTAACCGAATGGTATCTGCAGGTGTTCAGGGTGTTGAATTTGTTGCTATCAATACTGATAGACAAGCACTCGAATCATCAAAGGCTACTCACAAAATCGCAATTGGTGACAAGGTTACAGGCGGTCGTGGTGCGGGTGCTCGTCCAGAAATGGGTCTTAAAGCAGCTGAAGAAAGCCGTGATATTATCGTAGATACATTAAATGATACAAATATGGTATTTATTACTGCTGGTATGGGCGGCGGTACTGGTACAGGTGCTGCTCCTGCAATTGCACAAATTGCAAAAGAACGCGGTATTCTTACAGTTGGTATTGTTACAAAGCCTTTTGAATTTGAAGGAAGAAGAAGAATGCAACAAGCAGAAGCAGGTATTGCAGAGCTTGCACAACACGTAGACAGTCTTATTGTTATCCCTAACGAAAGACTTAAATTAGTTACAGAACAAAAAATTACATTCCAGAACGCATTCGCAATTGCAGATGATGTTCTTCGTCAGGGTGTTAAGAGTATTTCTGACCTTATTAAAGTTGATGGTCTTATTAACTTAGACTTTGCAGATATCAGTGCAGTTATGAAAGATGCTGGTCATGCTCATATGGGTGTTGGTCGTGCCTCTGGTAAAGAAAAGGCTTCTCAGGCAGCACACGCAGCTATTTCAAGTCCACTTCTTGAAACAACAATTCAGGGTGCAAAGGGTCTTATTATAAGCATTACTGCTTCACCTGATATTACTCTTGAAGAAGTTACAGATGCTTCAACAATCGTTTCAAGTGCTGCAGATGTTGATGCAAACATCATCTTTGGTGTTACATTCAATGAATCTCTTGATGATGAATTAATCGTTACAGTTATTGCTACTGGTTTCGGTACAGATGCTAATGGCTTCCCAAATAAAGCAGGTGCAGCAACAACAACTACTACATCTTCAAGTGTTGAGTCAGATTCTGTATATTCTTCATCAAGTGATGATGACGATATTGGTGATATTCTCGACCTTTTCAAAAACAGATAATTTAACGAAAGAATAATGCCGGTTGAGATAGATTTCTCAATCGGCATTTGTGTTTTTTAATATGAAGAAAATAAAACTTAACAAATATGAGAAGAAAACATTCCGCGATATGCTTGTTTTAATCCCGATGTTAATTCTTATAGTTATAATGTCACGAAGCATTCCTGACGGTACACTTCGTTATCAGTTGCCTGACAGTAATGTCGGAGAAAAAGCAATTGCACTCACTTTTGACGATGGACCAAGCGGATATACTGAAGAATTACTTGATGGTTTGAAAGAGTGTAATGCCAAAGCATCGTTTTTTGTAATCGGTAGTAAAGCAGAAAAAAATCCCGAAATTGTAAAAAGAGCATACGAAGAAGGTCATTTAATAGGTAATCACACCTATGACCATATCCGTTTACCACTTCATTCACTTAAAGAATGTGAAACAAGCATAGGTAAAACATTTAATATTATTGAAAATATAACAGGTGACAGAACAATGTATCTCCGTGCACCTTACGGAGATGTTTCTGCGTATCAGTTAAAAGAGTTAGATGTTGTGTTTGTAAGCTGGAGCTTTTCAAGCTATGATTGGAAAGATAAGGATGCCGATTATATTTATGAGAGAATAATGAAAAAAGCAAGCGATGGCGACATAATTCTTCTTCACGATACAAACAAAGAAACTGTCGAAGCAGTCTTACGTGCAATTCCTGAATTACAAGAACAAGGCTATGAATTTGTAAGGGTAGATGAATTACTCTCAAGAAACGGTGAAAAAATCAAAATGGGAACTCCGTACAGATGGTGTAAAAACGAGAGGAATGCGTTTTCATTTTAACTTCGTTAAAATGAATCAATATAAAAATAAGTTCTATCATTCAAAGTTTTCGTAACTAAAAATGATAGAACTTATTTATTTTTATTCAATTAAAATAAAATCAAACGCGAAGCGTTTCCGAAATTTTCAATATCAATTTTCAATTCTCAATTGAAATTAAAGCTTCTCAACAATCTCCTTAGTGTCTCTCGCAATAGCAAGTTCTTCGTTTGTCGGAACAACAAATGCTCTGACAGGGCAACCAGGGAGTGTAAGTTCAACTTCATCACCATGAGTTGCATCATTAACTTCTTTGTTGAGTTTAATGCCAAGATAAGAAAGGTTAGATAAAACATCTTCTCTTAAATCTGTGCAGTTTTCACCAATACCACCAGTGAAAGCAATAACATCAACACCGTCCATAGCGGCAATATAAGAACCAATAACTTTTCTTATCTGATACCATTGCATATCTCTTGCAAGCTTTGCTCTTTTGTTGCCTTCAGTAGCAGCCTTTTTAACTTCACGGTCATCAGAGTGAACACCTGAAATACCAAGAACACCACTTTTCTTATTCATAATAGTGTCCATATCTTTTGGTGAAATGTTTTCTTTATCCATAATGTATGTAATAGCAGATGGGTCAACAGCACCGCAACGAGTACCCATTACGAAGCCATCAAGTGGAGTAAGACCCATACTTGTATCAAGAACCTTACCATCCTTAATAGCTGTAATTGAGCAACCGTTACCAAGGTGACAAGTAATAAGCTTGAAGTCTTTTAAATCTTTACCAACGATTTCTGCAGTTCTGTATGCAACAAAACGGTGGGAAGTACCGTGAGCACCATAACGACGAACGTGGTATTTTTCATAATATTCGTAAGGAAGTCCGAACATATAAGATGTTTCAGGCATTGTGCTGTGGAATGCATTATCAAATACAGCAACCTGTGGGAGGTTTTCGCCGAAAACTTCTGTGCAAGCATTGATACCGATAACGTGAGCAGGGTTGTGGAGAGGAGCGAGTGTACCGAGGTCTGCAATACCTTTAACAACAGAGTCATCAATAAGAATGCTTTCTGTGTAACGGTCACCACCCTGAACAACTCTGTGACCTACTGCATCAATTTCTTTAAGGTCGTCAATAACTTTGCATTCGCCACTTGTAAGAGCATCTTTAACAATATTAAATGCAACCTTGTGGTCCGGAATATCAACAGTCATTTTAAATTCTTTGCCATCTGGTGTTGAACCTTTAGCAGCACTTGTGCTTGTGCCAATTGCTTCACAAATACCTTTTGCAAGCCATTTTTCACTTTCCATATCAAAAAGCTGATATTTAAGTGAAGAGCTACCGCAGTTAATTACGAGAATTTTCATTTTTGAACCTCCAAAATAGTTTTAATTCTTTTTAAGAATTTTATTTACATATTTTTTGTGTAAAATAATAACATTATTTATTATATCACTTTTAAAACTTTTTTCAAGTAGAAATGTACATTTTAAAAAGAAAGGTGGGCGAAAAATGAATTATGGAATCGTTGCAGAATTTAATCCGTTTCACAATGGTCATAAATATCTCGTTGACTCTTTAAAATCAGTTGAAAATTCTCTGGTAACCGCAGTGATGTCAGGTAACTTTGTGCAACGTGGAGAACCCGCTGTAATGGATGTTAATCTGAGAACAAAAATGGCACTTAACTGTGGTGTTGATTTAGTTCTTTCTTTACCTTTGCCTTATTGTATTTCTACCGCTGAAAAATTCGCCCTTTCAGGTGTTACCGTACTTGACTCTTTACATTGTCTTGATAGGGTTGCTTTTGGTTCTGAAAGTAATTCGCCTGAACTTCTGAGAGAATGTGCAATGAATTTAAAATCACTTGATTTTAATCAGTTAGTTTCAGAACTAATAGAAAGTGGTGTGTCTTTTCCTACTGCACGAGAACAGGCAGTAAGAGAGCTTTTTGGTGAAACACAAGCAGAACTTATTAAGAATTCAAACGATATTTTAGGTGTCGAATATGTAAAAGGCTTAATGTCAATAAATTCAGATTTAGATGTTACAACTATAAAAAGAACGGGGGCAAGGCACGATTCAACAGAGGGAACGAAAAATATTCGTTCTGCATCACTTATCCGTACTTTTATAGACGATTTAAACGAAGTGAAAAACTTTGTGCCAAATGAGTCTTTTGAAATATTAGAAAATGCAACTAAAAATGGAAAGACTATAGATTATAGTAAATACGAAATGTCTTTAATGTTTAAGTTGCGTACATTAACTCCCGAAGATTTTAAGAAGCTTCCCGATGTCTCTGAGGGACTTGAATACAGAATTTACGATGCAGTAAGAAATTCAAATAGTTATAATGAACTACTTGAAAAAATCAAGACAAAAAGATATACTTTATCAAGGATAAGGCGAATTCTTCTTTTTGCTTATTTAGATATAACAAAAGAAATTCTTGAAACACCTGTACCTTATGTAAGAGTATTAGGTTTTAACGAAAAAGGTGCTTCGCTTTTAAAAATTTGCAAAGAAAAATCAAAATTACCAATCGTTACACGCCCGGCAGATTTAAAAAATCTTGCAGAAGATGCAAAAAGAATATATGAACTTGAATGTAAAGCAAGAGATTTATATTCCTTGTGTCTTAAAAATCCCGACGTTTGTGGTAAGGAAATGACAGAAAAAATTATAATTGTTAAATGAGGTATTTAATCTAATGGATGTACTCGTAATAGGTGGTGGTGCTGCAGGCTTAATGGCGGCAGGTACTGCGGCAAAAAAAGGCTTAAAAGTAACACTTCTTGAAAGAAATGATAAATTGGCAAGAAAGGTTGCTATAACTGGCAAGGGCAGATGTAATGTTACAAACGACTGTCCACTTCTTAATGATTTAATTGCCAATATTCCCGTAAACGGCAGGTTTTTATTCGGTGCGTTTTCACGATTTGATACCGCTGATACAATGGACTTTTTTGAGGAATTGGGTGTACCACTTAAAATAGAACGTGGTAACAGAGTTTTCCCTGTTTCGGATAAAGCACTTGATATTGTTGATGCATTAAACAAATACATAACAATAAATGGTGTTACAAGAAAACAGGGCAGAGCCCAGGAACTTATAATTGAAGATGGTAAAGTGGCGGGTTGTATAACAGAAGATGGTAAAAAGTATTTTGCCGACAATGTAATTGTTGCAACTGGTGGATTATCTTATCCGAAGACGGGTTCAACCGGTGATGGTTACGAATTAGCAAAGCAAGCCGGTCACAAAATTACAGACTTAAAACCATCATTAGTTCCTTTGGAATGTCACGAGGGCTGGTGTACTGAAGCACAGGGGCTTTCATTAAGAAATGTAAAAATCACTGTTGAAGATACAGTAAAACACCGTGATATTTACGAAGATATGGGCGAAATGATTTTTACTCATTATGGAATTTCTGGTCCTATGGTGCTTTCTGCTTCGTCGCATATGCGTAGTATGGAAAAGGGCAGATACAAAATTCATATTGATTTTAAACCTGCACTTACTTATGAGCAATTAGACAAACGAATCCAGAGAGATTTACTTGAATGTTCAAACAAAAATTTGTATAACACATTGTCTTTACTTTTACCAAGAAAAATGATTCCGATTACTGTAAAGCTTACAAAGCTCAACGGCAATTTAAAATCAAATCAGGTAACTAAAGAAATGCGAAGCGAATTAGTCGACTTCTTAAAGGATATAACACTCACAGTAACAGATTTCAGACCGATTGATGAAGCTGTTATTACATCTGGTGGTGTGGATATTTCCGAAATCAACCCAAAAACAATGGAAAGTAAATTGCTTAAAGGTCTTTACTTTGCGGGTGAAGTTTTAGACGTCGATGCCTATACTGGTGGCTTCAATTTACAAATTGCATTTTCAACAGGTCATCTCGCAGGTGACTCAATAGAAAAAATATAAAGGGGTATAAACAATGATTAACGTAGCAATTGACGGACCTGCAGGTGCAGGTAAAAGCACAATAGCAAGAAAGGCAGCGGCAGAGCTCGGTTTTATTTATGTAGATACAGGTGCTTTATACAGAACAGTAGCATTAAACGCTTTAAGAAATGGTGTTAAAGACACAAAAAATCCTGAAGATGTTATTCCAACACTTTCTTCAGCAGAAGTTTCACTTAAATTCATTGATGGTGAACAACACGTATTTTTGAAGGATGAGGATGTTTCAACTGCAATAAGACAAAACGAGGTTTCAATGGCAGCTTCAAATGTTTCTTCAATTCCTGAGGTAAGAGCATTCCTCTTCGATTTACAAAGAAATATTGCAAAAAATAATGATTGTATTATGGATGGCAGAGATATAGGTACAGTAGTTTTACCAGATGCTAAAATCAAAATTTTCTTAACCGCATCTGCAGAAGCAAGAGCAGACAGACGCTTTAAAGAATTACAGGAAAAAGGTCAGGATGTTTCTTACGATGTAATTTTAAAAGAAATTAAAGAACGTGATTATCAGGATATGAATAGAGAAACTGCACCATTAAAGCAAGCAGAGGATGCAGTTTTGGTAGATACAACTGAAATTGGTTTAGAAGAGTCAATTAAGCTTATGATAAACACAATAAAGGAGCGTCTTTAATGGCAAAAATAACCCTTGCTGAAACTGCAGGCTTTTGCTTTGGTGTTGACAGAGCAATTAAACTTATCGAAAAACTTTTAAGTGAAGGCAAACGCGTTGCAACACTTGGTCCTATAATTCATAACACACAGGTTATTGAGGATTTTAAAAATCGTGGTGTATATATTGTAGAGCATCCGTCAGAGGTGGAAATGGATACTGTTTTAGTATTGCGTACACACGGTGTTACTGAAGAGGTTTTAGAGGAAGTTAAAAATAGTGGTGTAGAATATATAGATGCTGCTTGTCCGTTTGTAAATAAAATTCATAAAATAGTAAGAGATAATTCAGGCGAAAATGTTGTCACCTTAATTGTCGGTGACCCTGACCATCCTGAAGTTCACGGTATAAAAAGCTGTGCAAAGGGCGAGTCTTATGTCGTGAAGGATTCAACTGAATTAGAAGAAATTCTACAAAAAAATAATTTATTTTCTAAAAAAGAAATAATTTTGGTCGCACAGACCACATTTAGTGTCAAAGAATGGCAAAAAAGTTTAAAAAAAGTAAATTTACTATGTACAAATGCAAAAATATTTGATACAATATGTAGTGCGACTGAAGAAAGGCAGAAAGAAGCAGTTTCTCTTTCACTCAAGAATGATGCTATGGTAATTGTAGGTGGTAAGCATAGCTCTAACACCCAGAAATTAAAAAGTGTCTGTGAAAAGAATTGCCCGTCATTTCTTGTTGAAACTAAAAGTGAGCTTTATGGTATCTCACTTTCAGGTTTTAACTCAATCGGTCTTACTGCGGGTGCATCCACTCCCGCCGGTATTATAAAGGAGGTACTTCAAACCATGTCCGAAATTGTAAACGAAAACAAAATGATTGAGGAGGAAAAAGTGCTGGACTCTGTATCAGCAGATGATTTTGATTTTGCTCAGGCATTAGAAGAATCACTTAACAACCTTAACAGCAACCAGAAAGTAAAGGGTACTGTTATAAGTGTTAAGTCTAATGAGATACAAGTTGATATCGGCAGGAAAGAAACCGGCTTTATTCCATATAGTGAATACAGCAACGACCCTAATGCTAATCCGCAGACAGAGTTAAAACCTGGCGACCAGTTAGACCTCATAATCATGAAAACAAACAATGCTGAAGGCGTAATTATGCTTTCTAAAAAACGTTATGATGCTATTAAAGCATGGGATAACGTTCTTGCTTCAGAAGGTACAGACAAAGTATTCGAAGGCGTAGTAACAGATGTTATTCGCGGCGGTATTCTTGTACTTTCAGAAAATGTTAAAGTATTCATTCCAGCTTCTCTTGCTACAATGAATCGTAACGAAAAATTAGAAGATTTATTAAAGACAACTGTTCAGTTCAAAATTATTGAAATCAATAAACAAAGAAAACGTGCAGTTGGCTCAATCAAAGCTGTACTTAAGGGTGCTAAAAAAGAAGCTGAAGATAAGTTCTGGGCTGAAGTTAAAGAAGGCGAAACAGTTACAGGTACAGTTAAGTCACTTACAAACTATGGTGCATTCGTAGATATCGGTGGCGTTGATGGTATGATTCACATTTCTGAGCTTTCATGGAGCAGAATTAAACATCCATCAGAAGTTGTAAAGGTTGGCGACCAGGTAGAGGTTACAATCAAAGCTCTCGATACTGAAAAGAGAAAAATCTCTTTAGGCTTTAAAAAAGTTGAAGACAATCCATGGGAAATTCTCAGAAGAGATTATCCAGTAGATTCTGTTGCAGATGTTAAAATTGTAAGTTTTACATCATTTGGTGCATTTGCTCAGATTATCCCTGGTGTAGATGGACTTATACATATTTCACAGATTGCAAATAAACATATTGCAAATCCTGCAGATGTACTTAAGGTAGGCGAAGTTGTTCAGGCAAAAATTACTGAAATTGACTTTGACCTTAAGAGAGTTGGTCTTTCAATTCGTGCTCTTCTTCCTGAAGAACCAGCAGAAGAAACAGTTGAAGAGGTTGCAGAGGAAGCTACTGAAACAACAGAAGAATAAAAAATTAATACTACCCGAAAAAACACTTTTTCGGGTAGTATTTTATTAGAATGGAGTGAAAAGGTATGTACTGCGAAAAGTGTAATAAACAAAGTCCTGAAAATTTCAAGCACTGCGCTTATTGTGGTGCTACTTTCCACAAAAAGAAAAAAGAGCATAGAGAAAATGCTTTGATAAACAAAATAAAGGCATACAGAATGCCGACTATGAAGAGCAGAGTGTTAAGCCTTATAACTGTAGCAATAGTTTTAAGTATTGCCGCAATTGTTACCGGTTTGCTTACAGGTAGTAAGCCTGACACTCTTGTAAAAACATTTACCCACGCAATTGAAGCAAATGATGAAGAATTATTCTTTACACTTTTTGATGAGCAGATAAAGTCATACAACAGAGAATATCTTTACTTTGATGATGAGGTTGTTCTGACTGAGATGACTCACGCAATGCGACGCAGTAACGAGTTTTATAAGCTTCGTTGTGGTGAAGAATTTAAACTGAAATACACCGTTGATTCTGTTCAATATATAACAGATGATGAGTTAGAGGAAATAAACGAGTTGCTTACAGAAACTTATCTGTATGAAAAAACTGCAAATAAAGGTGCAAAACTTTCTTTTACAATTGATGCAAAAGGGGATTTGGGCGAATATCAGAGTATATATAACGATATTTATGCAATCCGTATTGGTGGTAAATGGTATTTAACTGAAAAAACTAAAGGTTGATTTTTAGAAAAATCAGCCTTTTATTTTTTTGTCAAAATTTATCATTTTTTAGGTTTTGCACAAAAAAACTTGGTATAAAAAATAATATTTGACAATTTTAAATAAATGTGATATTATTATATACGTGAATTCATATTTCATTATATTGGGGTGGTATTTTGAGCGAGAATTTAACATCTTCTTTCGATAGTTTTACCGATGAAGAATTAGTAAAACTTTCACAAGAGGGTAACAGTCTTGCTTTAGATACTCTTACTCGTAGGTTCTTGTTACGCAAACCTAAAGTTTCTTCTGCAGGTTATTTAGATGCAGACGATTTACTTCAGGAGGGGATGATTAGCTTCCTTTCTGCCGTAAGAACTTATGATAGCGAAAAAGGGGTTCCTTTTTCTGCGTATGCTTCTGTGTGTATGAATAATCGTATTTTTTCTGCAGTGAGAAAAACTAAAGATGATTTACAAATAGACCACGATGTTGACCCTGTAAAAGTCAATTTAGAATTTAAAAATCCGCTTGATTCAATTGTAGCAAGTGAAAATTTATCTTCTGTTTTAGTTCATTGTGAAAATGTTCTTTCAGACATTGAAAAGTCAGTTGTTTATTGTCAGATGAGTGGTCTTTCTTACAATGAAACATCAGAAAAATTAGGTATTACACCAAAACAGGTTGACAATGCACTTCAACGAGCAAGAAAAAAACTGAAAAGTGTATTCACAGAAAAATAGTGTTCAGCACTATTTATATATGTCCTTTTAGCTTAAAAAGGAGAGCGTTATTTTAAAGGTGGCGGTGCAATTCCGTCGGAGGACACATCATTATAAAAAGCGAGGAAGCTAAAAATGTACGAAGACAAAACTCTCATCTGCAAAGAATGTGGTAAAGAATTCACTTTCACAGCAGGCGAACAAGAATTCTATGCTGAAAAAGGATTTGTGAACGAACCACAACGTTGCAAAGAGTGCCGTGATGCTCGTAAACAAGCAATTAAGGGAGAACGCGAAAAGTTTAAAGCAACTTGTGCAGCTTGCGGTGGCGAAGCAGAAGTTCCTTTCAAGCCACGCGAAGACAGACCTGTTTATTGCAGTGCATGTTTTGCAAAAATGAAAGAAGAGGCATAAGTTTTACATAAAATTTGATTTAATGAAAATATTTTGCCTGCCTTGTCACGAAAGTGGCAAGGCATTTCTTTTTTTGTGATATATATTTTCAGGAAACTCAACTTCCTTCCTCAACAGAAACAATGCAAATAAGTTCGGCACTGCCATAAGCCCGTTGAAAATATCTGCTATTGACCATATTATTTGTGGTGAAGCTATGAATCCTATTAAAGCAAGAATTAAATAGAGTGCTTTATATGGTTTAATCGCTCTGTGTGTAAAAAGATATTCAGCACTTTTCTCTCCATAAAAGGAACAGCTTATAAGAGAAGCAAAAGAAAAAACTGCAGTAAGAATAGCAATCCCTTTTTTACCTAATTCACCTAAAACACCGTAAGAAGCAACAGAAAGCTCTGCACCATATAATCCACCATCAGGTATAAAGGAACCACTCACTAATATAACAAGAGCCATTATTGTGCATAAAAATACCGTGTCGAAAAACACCTCGAACATTGCCCACATACCTTGTTTTTCAGGGGTTGTGTTTTCTGCTTCTGCGTGAATAATGGTAGATGAGCCAAGACCTGCTTCGTTAGAAAATACTCCGCGTGAAATTCCGTAACGCATACATTTAAACATCCCGAACCCATTCAATGATTTTAAAGAAAATGCTTCTTTAAAAATCAGAGTTATCATAGGAATTATTCTGTCTTTGAAAATGAAAAGAACACCGAATGATAAAAATAAATATGAAATTGACATTATCGGTACTAAAAATTCACTTAACTTTGAAATTCCTTTAACACCTTTTCTTATGACGAAAAAGCAGATTATAACCGCAATAATTCCTGTGATAAAAGTCGGTATATCAAAGCCTGTTTTTATAGATGTGCCAACAGAGTTAGCCTGAGCCATATTGCCCATACCTAAAGTAGATAACAGACAAAATACCGCATACATCTTAGCGAGTCCTTTCATTTTTACACCTTTTTCAATGTACTGAAAAGCACCACCCGAGATTTTGCCATATTTATTACGGAAGCGATATTTCATACCAAGGTAATTCTCACTATATGCAGTCATCATAGAAATAAATGCAGAGATACACATCCAGAAAACACTACCTGGACCGCCAGAGTAAATAGCGGTAGCAACACCTACAATATTGCCTGTACCAATACATGCAGCAAGAACAGAGCAAAAAGCACCAAATTGCGAAATACCATTTTCTGTCACTTCATTGTTTTTAAAGATTGTTTTTAATGTTGTGTTGTAAATCTTTTTGATACCCCGAATCTGGAAAAAGCCACTTTTAAAAGTGAAGTAAATACCAATAAATAAGAAAAAAGTAAGCATTGGAGCGCCCCAGATAACACCGCTGACTGCCTCTATAAATCCACTCATTTTAATCACCCTTGAAAAATGAAAAATGTTGCTGTATAATTATATAGTTTTAAAATCCTTAATATAACAAGGTGTAAAAAATGGTAAATGACTTAACAAAAGGAAAGACAAGTAAAGTAATAATTAATTTCAGTATTCCTCTGTTTATAAGTGTTGTATTTCAACAGATGTACAACATTGCAGACAGTGTAATTGCAGGTCGCTTCGCAGGTGAGGCGGCTTTAGCGGCAGTTGGTGCATCTTACCCGATTACTAATATTTTTAATGCTATTGCGGTTGGTTGCAATATTGGTTGTGGTGTTGTCATTTCACAACTTTTTGGTGCCAATAAATATAAAAAGGTTAAAACTGCGGTTTCGACTTCACTTATAGCTTCAGTTGTAATTTCTGCAATACTTACAGTAAGCGGAATTTTATTAACACCAACTCTTATGAAACTTATTAATACACCAGATGATATATTCAGAGATTCTTCATTGTATCTCGAAATATATATAGGGGGATTTATATTTTTATTTTTGTATAATATTGCAAATGGCGTTTTTGCGTCATTAGGTAATTCAAAAATTCCACTTTATTTTTTGATATTCTCATCTGTTGCAAATGTGATTTTAGATTATGTGTTTGTTGCAATATTCAATATGGGTGTTGGTGGTGTTGCCTGGGCAACATTCATAGCACAAGGTGTTGCAGGGGTTTTATCAGTAGTTACGCTGATTTATCATTTGAAATCATTGAAAACTGAGGGTAAATCTGAAATTTTTTCATTTGATATGTTAAAAAGAATTTCAAAAATATCAATCCCGAGTGTGTTGCAGCAAAGCTTTGTTTCTGTAGGTAATGTTTTCATACAAGGTGAAATCAATAGCTATGGTTCTGCGGTAATTGCGGGCTACTCTGCCGCAATAAAGCTAAACACATTTGCAGTTAATTCACTTGTTACCTTTGGTAATTCAGTTTCAAGCTTTACTGCACAAAATGTTGGTGCCCAAAAATACGAGAGAATAAAAGAGGGGTTTAAAAGCGGTGCGGTACTTTCTATAATAACTGCTTGTGTTTTTACATTTGTCTATGTCGTGTTTTCAGAAATGCTCATAGGCTTTTTTATGGAAGGTGACAAAAGTACATTGGCACTCACAACTGGTAAGCAGTTTTTGATTATTGTTGAACCATTTTTGTGTGCAATAGGTTTTAAAGTTGTGTGCGACGGTGTTCTTCGTGGTACAGGCAATATGAATTATTTTATGACCGCTACATTTGCCGATTTGGTGTTAAGAGTAATTTTAGCATTTATTTTCTCGCACTTCTTCGGTGCTGTTGGCATCTGGATATCCTGGCCAATTGGTTGGCTTTTAGCGGTGGTGCTATCTTTTACTTTTTATAAAAAAGTAGTAAATAAATTGAAAATTGAAAGTTGAAAATTGAAAATTTTGGGACCTGCGGTCGGCAATTAGAAGTTAAGACAGTAGGACGGATAATTGAGGTAAGAAGTAAGAGTGAATAGTTAAGAAGTGAAATTCGTATTACTTTAAAATTTAATAAAATCAAACAAAACTCAGGTAATTGATTTCGGTCAGTTAACTGAGTTTTTTCTTTGTTCTAATACCTAATTCCTATTTCCTATTTCCTATTTCCTGTTTCCTGCTTCCTTGCTAAATAAAACGAAAAAAATCGGTTAAACTACTAACATTATGAATAAAACAATTTTAGAAATGAAAAAAATTGAAAAACACTTTTCGGGTGTTCACGCTTTAAAGGGTGTGGACTTCGCTTTGCGTTCAGGTGAAGTACATGCTTTAATGGGGGAAAATGGTGCCGGTAAATCTACTTTAATGAAAATTCTTACAGGGATTTATAAAGCAGATAGTGGTGAAATTATCTGTTTTAATAAAAAATGTGATTTTAATTCAGTTAAGGATAGTCAGGCTTTAGGAATATCAATTATTCATCAGGAACTTAATCAGGTGAACGATTTGACTGTTGCAAAGAACATATTTTTAGGCCGCGAAAAATTGAGATTTGGTTGTTTTATAGATGATAAAAAGATGCAGATAGAATCTAAAAAACTTTTAGATTATGTTGGTGTAAATATAAATCCGAATGAAAAAATATCAAATCTTACTGTTGGTCAGCAACAAATGGTAGAAATAGCAAAAGCCATTTCTTTTGATTCGAAAATACTCATATTAGATGAACCGACTACCGCACTTACCGAGCCTGAAACAAAAGAACTTTTTAAAATTATGAAAGAACTTAAAAGTAAAGGTATTGGAATGATTTACATTTCACACAGAATGGATGAAATCAAAAAAGTTTCTGACAGAGTCACAGTAATGCGCGATGGGGAATATATAGGCACAGTAAAAACTGAAGAAGTAACAGATGAAGAAATTGTAAAAATGATGGTTGGTCGTAAAATTACAACAACTAAAAAGGAAAAAAGTAGGGTTAAAAATAATTCGCCGGTTGTATTAGAAGTAAAAAACCTTAATAATGGCGAAAAATTAAAGAATATAAGCTTTCGTCTTTATAAAGGTGAAATTCTTGGACTTTCAGGTCTTATGGGGGCAGGACGCACAGAGCTTGCCCGAGTAATTTCGGGTGCAGATAGTTTCTCAAAAGGCGAGATTTTTATAAATGGAAAAAAGGTTTCTATTAAAAATCCTGCCGATGCAGTAAAAAAAGGAATTTGTTACCTTTCAGAAGACAGAAAACACCATGGGCTTTTATTAAATAAATCTGTCTTAGAAAATTCATTGCTTTCTTCTTTAGAAAAATATTCGAACTACGGTTTTGTAAACGATAAAAAAGCAAATAAAGATGCAAAAGAACAAAACGACAAATTAAAAACAAAAGCACCGTCTTTAAGTGTGAGTGTAAACAATCTTTCGGGTGGCAATCAACAAAAGGTCATAATTGCACGATGGCTTTTGAAGGATAGCGAAATTTTTATATTTGATGAGCCTACTCGAGGAATAGATATAGGTGCAAAAAGCGAAATGTATGATTTAATAGAACAACTGTCAGAAAAAGGTAAATCTGTAATTATAATTTCTTCTGAACTTTCAGAGATTCTGCACGTTTCAGACAGAATTTTAGTAATGTGCGAGGGGAGAATAACAAAAGAAATTCCCATAGGGGAGGCTAATCAGGAAAATATAATGAAATTTGCTATGATGCGTGGAAGTGAAAATTTATGAATACTTTAAAAAATATAAATAAGAAATTCGGGCAGAATGCAATTATAATTATCGCACTATTTGTTCTTGTGTTGCTTTTTTATGTTTTAAATCCCAATTTTCTTAATAAATACAATATCATAAGTATGGCGCAAAGTTTTACACCATATGCGATTATGGGACTTGGTGTAACTTTTGCAATCGCAACCGGTGGTATAGATTTATCAATAGGTACTGTGTGTATTGCTTCTTCAGTTGTCGCGGGTAAGTTATATACAATAGGTTTAATTTCTCTGTGGGCAACAATTCCCGTAATGATTCTTATCGGAACATTTTTCGGGTTGATAAATGGTATTTTAATTGCAAAATTCAAACTGCCTGCATTTATTGCTACACTCGGCACAATGATGGTGTCGCGTGGATTATCTGCAATTTTAGCGGGTGTTCCAAATATCTTTTACCCGACAGGCTTATGGTTTAATAAAGCATTTTCAAATTATAATGGCTTTCCTGTAGGGCTCGTGTGGGTTTTTATATTTATGATTTTTTGTATGTATCTTATGTATAAAAATAAAACAGGTCGTTATATTCTTGCAATTGGCTCAAATGAAGAGGCGACAAGACTTTCGGGTGTGGATACTGACAAATATAAAATAATTGCCTATATTATTTCAGGTTGCTTTGCGGGAATTGCCGCAATTTTCTGGTCAGCCGCTTTTGTAACAGTTGCTACCGCAACCGGTAACGGAATGGAGCTTGACGCAATCGCAGGAGTCTATATAGGTGGTACTTCTGCTACTGGTGGTGTAGCATCTGTCGGTGGCTCTGTTACCGGTGCATTAATGCTTGTAGTTATCCGGTCGGGTCTCAATTTCGTTCTTGCACTATTCAATGTAAATGTAAATTCAACTTATGTAACCTATGTTCTTACGGGTGTTATAGTGGTTTTAGCAGTTCTGTTCGATAGAATAAAAGACAAAATCGCTAAAAAGGTTGAAATTTCCAAAATAAAATAGTAGAATAAAGATAATAGTTTAAATTTAAGGGGCGTTAATTGTGAAATTAAAAAAAATGTTGGCTATTGTGCTTTCGGCTTTATTGATAGTTTTAAGCTTTAGCGGTTGTGCTGATACTTCAGACGAAAATGACGGAAACGATGAAATGAAAACAATTGCAGTTATTGCAAAAGGGGAGTCACACGCTTTTTGGCAAAATGTAAAACGTGGTGCAGAGGATGCGGCTAAAAAATATGGTGGATATAAAATATCATTCCGTGGACCAACTTCTGAAACAGCATCAGAATTACCATCACAGAAAGAAATGGTACAGACTGCACTTTCAAACAATGTTTCAGGTCTTGTTATTGCTACTATTGGCGAGGGCTTTACCGATATGTTAGAACAAGCCTATGACCAGAAAATACCAGTTATTCAGTTTGATAGCGGTATTTGGGAAGCAGATATTAAAGCATTGAATGACAAAGGTAAAAACCCGATTGTTTCAACAGTTTCAACCTCAAATTCAAACGCGGCAGCAACTGCAGCCTGCAACTTGTTCAACGCAATCAAAACAGATATTGCCGCAAGTGGTGATTTGTATGTTGTAGGTATTATTCAACATGACCAGACAGGTACTGGTATGGATAGAACAAAAGGCTTTATTGATGAGTTTATTTCTCTTGCCGATAGCGATATGATGACAAAGGGTAAGTACGAAATTATAAAAGAAGTAAAAGATGGCGACAGTAACAATGCTTATGTTGATGCACTTAATGCACTTGTTGAGAAGAACGTAGATGCTGTGTTTATGTCAAACGAGGGTGTTGTAAAACAGGTGAGCGACGCAATTGCCGCTAATACAGGTAAATATGAAGATATTAAATTCTGCGGATTTGATGCAGGTACAAAGCAAATCCAATGGATGAAATCTAATAAAAATCCTGAACTTATTGGTGCAGTTGCACAGGATTCATACAAAATTGGTTACGATGCAGTTGAGCAATGTATTTTAGCTATTGAGGGCGAAAAGGTTGCGGAGAATGTACCAGTTCTTGGTAAATGGTACGATTTAGAGAATATTGATGAAATGATTGAAAGTAAATTAGTTTACGAAGGATAAAATAAAGAGTCTATGTTTTTAAACATAGACTCTCTTTTTGTTTATTTACCGCAACCGCAAGAACCTTTTGTGTAAGGGATTTGCTCATTACAAGGGTTACACTCTTTTTGGTTAGGTGGGAAGAATTCATCAACAGGGAATGAGATTTTTCTGAAAATATCACAAGGGTCTTCAGTCTGGCATTGACATTCTTTAGTTGGTACGCAGAAGTCATAAGCAGGAATAAGCATTTGTACATCACGTTCAAGTTGAATAATTGTAAATACACCAAGAGTAACCTTAAGCGCTTTTTCGCAGTTGCAGTTATTATTGAAGCTACCATCAAAGCAACAGCAGATATGCTTTGGAATGCTACCCTCACAGCAATCTGCAATTGTGTTACAGCAGTCACATTCTCTGCAGATTGCTGCATCAAGGCAAATAGGCTCAACTGTTTGTACCTTTGCTCTTGGGTTTGCGTTACAAATTGCATTTTGTTCATCAAAACCATTTTCAATGTAGTTAGATGAGAATATTTTTACATTACCGTCACTACCATAAAGAATACATTTTTTAGAGAAAGTAACAAGACCTTCAAGTAAATTAGGTTGTGCAGTAGGGCAGGTGTATGCGTCAACTGTAACCTTAACAAAGAATGTTAAATCTACTGAATAAAAGCCCTTGTTAAATGGTACTTTTTCAACTTCTACAAGACAATTGAGAATTTCTGCGCCTCTGCATTTTACAGAAGATGCATTGTCAAGAATACATTGACCACGGTCAGTTAAGTAAACTCTTAAATCTTTAAGACATTCCTTATCTGCACAGGAATCATAAACTCTGTTAGTATCAATGCAGATAGCTTCTTTGATGTGATTAAGGTTTGTTTCTGTGCAACAATTTCTGTTGTTATCAGCCATAAATTTTCCTCCTTAATATGCTTGAAGGGGGTGATTACACCCAAAACTTCATTAACAGTATATGAAGGAGTTTTAGGAATGTTACAAGTTGGTTAATAGTGTGCAAGTTGCAAGTTACAAGTATATTTTTATAAATACTTGTAACTTGCGTACTTACAACTTAAAACTAAAAAAGCCTTGCAGTTTTCACTGCAAGGCTTTTTATTAAAATTAAAGTTCTGCGAAGTATTTAATTGTTCTAACCATCTGGCTTGTGTAGCTGTTTTCATTGTCATACCATGAAACAACCTGAACTTCGTAAAGGTCATCACAGATTTTTGAAACCATTGTTTGTGTTGCGTCGAAGAGTGAACCGTATTTCATACCGATAACGTCTGAAGAAACGATTTGGTCTTCATTGTAGCCGTAGCTTTCAGAAGCAGCAGCTTTCATAGCAGCGTTGATGCCTTCTTTAGTTACGTCTGCGCCTTTAACAACAGCTGTAAGGATTGTTGTTGAACCTGTTGGAACAGGAACTCTCTGTGCAGAACCGATAAGTTTGCCGTTAAGTTCTGGAATAACAAGACCAATAGCTTTAGCAGCACCTGTTGAGTTAGGAACGATGTTAGCAGCACCTGCTCTTGCTCTTCTTAAGTCACCCTTTCTGTGTGGGCCGTCAAGAATCATCTGGTCACCTGTGTAAGCGTGGATTGTGCTCATGATACCGCTCTGGATAGGAGCATAATCGTTAAGAGCTTTTGCCATAGGTGCAAGGCAGTTTGTTGTGCAAGATGCAGCAGAGATGATTGTATCATCAGCTGTAAGAGTATCTTCGTTAACGCTGTAAACGATTGTTTTGAGGTCGTTACCTGCAGGAGCAGAAATAACAACTTTTTTAGCACCAGCATCAATGTGAGCCTGGCTCTTATCTTTTGAACAGTAGAAACCTGTGCATTCGAGAACTACGTCAACACCGATTTCGCCCCAAGGAAGTTCTTTTGCATCTGCTTTAGCATAGATTTTAAGTGTTTTGCCGTCAACTGTAATTGTACCTGCTTCATCATCAGCAGTAACAGTGTGAAGATTTTCACCCATTTTACCACAGTAGCCACCTTGTGCTGTATCATACTTTAAAAGATGAGCGAGCATTGATGGTTTTGTAAGGTCGTTGATTGCTACTACATCGTAACCTTCAGCACCAAACATTTGACGGAATGCGAGACGGCCGATACGACCGAAACCGTTAATTGCAACTTTAACTGACATTTGAAAAACCTCCAAATATATTATAATTTTTTCAACAGTAAATATTTTACCACAAAACAGAATAATTGCAAGGACTTTGACATAAATTTAACTAAAAAATTTCAAGTTTTAGCAAAATGCGAAAAAATCAAAAAATTAAACTGCTTTTTTGTGTAAATTTACACAAGGTAACGAGAGTTAAACCCCGTACGCCTAAAATTTAAATTTTTCGGCACATTAAGCCGTTTTTTGTCTCGTTATACGCCAGTATGACTTCGCCAAAAAAACACCTTACTGCACCAAAATCTTTACAATTTTAGGTGCTTGCAGTTTTATAAGACGAAAAATTTTCAATAACAAGGAAAAACTTGCAGGAATACTGTTGTATTTCAAAAGTTTTGACGATGTTAGTGGAGATTTTTATCTTAATAAAACCGTGCGGTGTTCGACTACCGTTACCTTAGTTAACAACATTTATTGGTTTACCTTCTAAAAATGCTTTTACATTACCGTTAAGAATTTCTAAAAGTCTCAATCTTGTTTCATACGCTGCCCACGCAATATGTGGGGTTATAAATGTGTTTTTGCTATTTAAAAGCGGGTTATCTTTTTTTGGCGGTTCAGTTGAAAGCACATCTGCACCAAAATATGAAAGCTTACCACTGTTTAACGCGTCAGCAACATCTCTTTCATTTATAACCGCACCTCTTGCAGTGTTTATAAGTGCGGCACCATTTTTCATATTACTTATAAATTCTTCGTTTACAAGTTCATTTGTTTTATCTGTCAACGGGCAATGCAGAGTAATATAGTCAGAATTTTTTTGCACTTCTTCAAGTGTTGTAAATTTAACTCTTTCATCTGCCTCTTTTTTGCCGGATGGTGTGTAAACTAAAATGTTCATATTAAATGCCAATGCGATTTCAGAAACACGTCTGCCTATTTTACCAAACCCGATAATTCCTAATGTTTTGCCACTTAATTCATTAAGAGGAGTGTTCCAGTAGCAGAAGTCTTTACACTCTGACCATTCACCGCTTTTTACCGAGTCGGTGTAGTGACCAATTCTGTTAGTAAATTCAAGTATAAAAGAAAATACAGTCTGTGCTACGGCATTTGTTGAGTAGGCAGGAATATTTGAAACAGGAATGTTTCTCTCCTTTAATGCCACTGTATCAAGTTGATTAAAACCTGTTGCAAGAGTTGCCACAAATTGTAATTTTGGTAATTCTTTTAAAATATCTCTTGTAATTGCAACCTTGTTTACAATAACAACCTCTGCATTCTTAGCTCTTTCTATAACCAATTCGGGTGGTGTTCTGTCGAAAACTGTAAGATTAAAAACACTTTTAAGATAATCCCAGTTTAAATCACCGGGGTTTTCTGTGTACCCATCAAGAATAACTGCATTTAACTTAGTATTCATAATATCAACTCACTTTTTAGTACTAAAAGATATAATAACAAAAATATATATGTTTTTCAATAGTATGATTTCTTGTTATTGTACTTGACCAAAACCATAAAATGTTATAAAATATTAGAGATTGGTACTAATGATAGGTAGGTAATTGCTTGAAGAAATTCAAAAAACGCACCAAGGAAGAAAAACGTTCACTAATTTTAAAAATAGTGAGTATAGTTTGCTTTTCAGTTGCTTTGTTCCTTGTTGCTTTAACTTATTTTGTAACTTTACCACAAATACAATCCCGCATTATAGAAATAGAGGATTGGTTTAATAAATTAGAGTTGTTTATAGGCAGTCTTAACAAACTCGGTGCGTTTTTGGTAGTTATGGTACTTTTTGCTGTAAAAGGGGTTATTCCGTTTTTACCGCTTTCGGTATTGTTTATAAGCACTGGTCTTGTTTTTTCCGCACCATTAGCGGCACTTATCAACATTTTAGGCTTTGCTATACTTGTATCTATAAAATATGGCTGGGGCAAAAAACTCGGTGGTGGTGGTGCTCACAAGGTTTTAGTAAAGTCAGAGGTTGTTTACGATTTTATGGATTTAGGTGGCAAGGGTAACTGGTGGATGCTTGTAATTTTACGTTTTGTACCATTTATTCCTATAAACACAGTAAGCAGAATTTATGGCGCAACCTCAATGGACTATTGGCGCTTCTGTCTTTTCTCAGTTTTAGGCTTTTTACCAAGAATTGTTATGTGGAGTATTATCGGTGTAAATATTACTGACCCATTCACAGTAAGCTTTATGGCACCTATTATTATACTTCTTACAATAAGCGGAATTTCCGTTTTGGTATTACGAACAATGTTAAATTATATAGACAAAAACAAAAAGAAAGAGAGTTAAAATTATGAAAATTCAGGAAATTAATACTCAAGAATTTTTAAAAAGATTAGAGGTTGTTTATGGCACTGATGCCGAAAGACAGCAAGAAAGATATTTGTCACTTGCAGAAAGTTTCAAAAAAGATTTTGGCGATAATGCCGATGTAAGATTTTTCTCAGCACCAGGTAGAACTGAAGTGGGCGGTAACCATACTGACCATAACAATGGTAAGGTTTTAGCTGCCGCTATAAATCTTGATGCAGTAGCAATAGCAGAAAAAAGAGATGACTTAATAATCAATGTAAATTCACAAGGTTATTCACCACTTACAGTAGATGCAGGTGACATTGAGATTAAAGACGAAGAAGCAGGTAAATCAAATGCACTTATTCGTGGTATCTGTGCAAGATTTAAAGAGCTCGGCTACAATTACGGTGGCTTTAATGCAAGTATAACTTCAGAAGTTCTTTCAGGTTCAGGTCTTTCTTCATCTGCTGCTTACGAAGTACTTATTGGTACAATTCTCAACTACTTATATAACGATGGTAAAATAAGTGCAGTAGAAATTGCTTGTATTTCACAATATGCTGAAAATGTTTACTTCAAAAAGCCTTGCGGACTTATGGATCAGACTGCTTGCTCAGTAGGTGGATTTGTTCAGATTGATTTTAAAGATACTAAAAATCCTGTTATAAATAAAGTTGATTTCAATTTAGACGAATTCGACCATGCTCTTTGCATTGTGGATACAGGCGGAAACCACGCAGATTTAACAGATGATTATGCTGCTATAAGATTAGAAATGAACTCTGTTGCAGAGTATTTGGGTAAATCTGTTTTAAGAGAAGTAGAACCTTCTGAAGTATTCGAAAAAATGGGTGAAATCAGAAAGAAAACAGGCGACAGAGCAATAGAAAGAGCAATTCACTTCTATAATGAAAACAGTCGTGTAGAAAGACTTGCAGCCGCTTTAGATAAGAAAGATTTTGACGAGTTCAAATCAACTATTATTGAAAGTGGTAAATCCTCTTATATGTATAACCAGAACTGCTTTACAGTAAAAAATCCTGAAAGTCAACCAGTTGCACTCGCTCTTTGCTTAACAGAAGAATTATTAAAGGGTAAAGCGGCTTACAGAGTACACGGTGGCGGATTTGCAGGTACAATTCAGGTGTTCTTACCAAAATCAGAAATTGAAAATTATACAACCGCTATGAAAAAAGTGTTTGGTGAAAATTCTTGCTATATTCTTTCAGTAAGAAGCCACGGTGGTTGCGAAATATAATATGATTAAAGAAATTGAATATTTCGAGAAAATAAGCGGTGAATCTTCACCGCTATTCTCTCGCATTTTTGCTGCTTTTAAGTATAAATCGGGTAGTGATAATGCCTGGCAACAAGTTGATGAAAATGGTAATATGACAGCATTGTTGTCGGCGGTTGATGGCAATTTTACTTTAGTCACAACTGAAAATACAGATTTCTGCGAAATAAAAGAATTTGTAAGTTTTATGGGTTGTAATTCTATTGTTTCAGATGTGCCGTTGAGTTCATCTGCGAAAAGCTATGCACTTTTTAAGTTTTGTGGAAATGAAGATACAGAAATTGCACAGGAGTTTATGAGCTTAAGCAAACATTCGACTATGAATGAATACAAAAATTTTTATTCGTTGCTTTTTGCAGATAGCGTTAACGATTTTGACTCTTGGTACTGTGATTTTTCAAAGAAAATAGTAAATAATGATGCAAAAGCAATCTGCTTAAAACAATCAGAAACATTAGTTTCGATTGCTACTGCACCAATGATTTACAAAAACACCGCAATAATCTCTGGAGTTTATACTTTGGAAAGTTACAGAAATAAAGGTTGTTCAAAAGCGACAATTTATAAACTTGTTGAAATATTAAAAAAAGAAAATATAACAGATATTTATTTGTGGTGCGAAAAACACCTTGAAAAATTTTATAATAAATTAGGATTTAAAATAATAGGAAAAGTCTATATAGAAATGGAGTTATAAAATGAGTTTTTTTGAGTTTAACGAAAAGACAAACGAACTTTCAGAAATTGCGCTTAAGAAAGCAAAGCAACAGTTTGAAATTATTGATGAAATAACAGAATATAACCAGCAAAGAGTGTTAAAAGCATTTATAAATCACGGTGTTTGTGAATCTCACTTTGTTGCGTCAACCGGTTATGGTTATGGTGACAGAGGTCGTGAGGTTTTAGACGAAGTAACTGCTGAAATTTTTGGTGCTGAAGATGCACTTATAAGACATAGTTTTGCAAGTGGTACTCATACACTTGCTGTTATGCTTTTCGGTGTTTTAAGATCAGGAGACAAGGTGCTTTCTGCAACTGGTGTGCCTTACGATACAATTCATTCTGTAATAGGTCTTAGTGGCGAAGGTATGGGCTCATTAAAAGACTTCGGTATTGAATTTGAAATTCTCGATTTGCTTGAAGATGGTACTGTTGATTTCAATGGTTTAAAAGAAAGGTTAAAACAAGAAAACTATAAAGCTGTTTATATTCAACGCTCACGAGGTTATTCTTTAAGACCAACTTTGACTTCAAATGAAATAAAAAGAATTGTTGATATCACAAAACAGAACAGTAAAGCAATTACAGTACTCGATAACTGCTACGGTGAATTCACAGAAAAAGTAATGCCGGGTGAAATAGGTGTTGATGTGTTCGCAGGCTCTTTAATTAAAAACCCTGGTGGCGGTATAGCAAAAAGCGGTGGCTATATAGCGGGTAGAAAAGATTTAATTGAGCTTTGCTCATACAGAATGACTACACCAGGTATCGGTCGTGAAGTGGGTGCTACACTCGGTAACACACGTGATATTTTTATGGGACTTTTTTCTGCCCCTCACGTAACAGGTGAAGCGCTTAAAACTGCAGTTTTCACCGCTGCATTATTCCAGGAAATGGGCTATAAAGTATCACCAGAATATGACGAAACAAGAGCAGATATAATTCAGAGTATAAAGCTTCAGACACCTGAAAAGCTTATTGCGTTTTGTCAAGGGCTTCAGAGTGGCTCTGCAATAGATAGTTTTGTTGTGCCTGAACCTTGGGCAATGCCAGGTTATGACAGTGATGTTATTATGGCGGCAGGTGCTTTTACAAACGGTTCTTCTATTGAGCTTTCTGCCGATGCACCATTACGTGAACCATTTGCAGTGTGGCTTCAGGGTGGTCTTAACTTCCATAGTGCAAAAATTGGCGTAATGCTTGGAGCGGAACGGGTTTTGAAAATTGAGAGTTGAAAATTGAAAATTTCGGCGGTCGGCAATTAAAAAGTTATAATAAAAACTACATTCAATTATTTTAGATTTACGGAAAATCTTTAAATAATAGAATGTAGTTATTTTTATTCATATTCAATTACAATTAAACACATAACGTTTCCGATGAAATTCTCAATTCTCCATTTTCAATTTTTTATTCTATTATGAATATAAATCCCCTCAGCAACCTCTTTAAATGCCGGTGCACAATCAATTCCGCCTGAAATACCATTTTCTTTCATTATACAAATAACATATTGTGGGTTTTCGTAAGGAAAAAATCCGACATACCACGAGTGTTTAATTTCTACACCATTTTTATCATATTGACCACTCTCGGCAGTAGCGGTTTTGCCACAAGAAAGAAAAAGTGAAGTGAAAGCAGATTTACCGGTACCTTCTTTAACTACATTAAGAAGACATTCTTTTAAAATATCACAGGTTTCAGTTTTCAGTATCTTTTTACTTGTCTGTTTACTGCCGCTTGTGAATTTTTCATTTTCATCAATATAGCCTTTAATTAAAGTGGGCTCGTTATAATAACCACCATTTGCAATTACTGCGTAACAATTCGCCATCTGTAGAGGTGTAGCAAGTAGCGAACCTTGACCGAAGCCTAAATTCCCTAAAGCGGCACTACTGTTGAGTTCTTTTATATCGGGTAAATTGCCTTTATCTGTAAAATATCCGTTACCAAAATCAGTAGCTTTATTAAAACCCAATTCGGTTGCGGTTTTCACTAAATCTTCCGCACCAACAATAGAACTCAATTCTATAAAATATGGGTTGCAAGAAAAGGTTGTGGCACTTTTTAAATCCATTTCACCGTGTCCCTCTTTTTTACTGCAATTAAAAATATTATCGCTTTTTGTGATGTTTCCTTTGCATTCATAAATCAGATTATCTTTATTGTTTTCAATGGCAGAAATAGCGGTAACTACTTTAAAAACAGACCCCGCAGCATACCCAGAAAATGCTCTGTTTATAAATGGCGAGTTTTCATTTTGTAAAGAATTATTTAAATTACTTCTGTCAATTACAGGTGTTGATGCGCATGCTAAAATTTCACTTGTATTTGAATCTAAAACAATGCTACACCCAACGTCTATATTGTGATTTATCAACGCATTTTCAACGATTTTCTGAATGTCTTTGTCAATCGTAAGCACAATTCCTGATTTGTTATTGTAATTATCATTATATACTTCAACAGCTTCACCGTTAAGCACTCTGCCTAAAGCATCACAATGATATCTTAAAGAAAGCGAGCCACTCGTTCTTTCTAAAATATCATTGTAATATTTTTCAATTCCGTACATTCCTTTATCGTTACTACAATAACCTAATATATGACAAAGCGAATTTTTATCGTATCGCTCAAAGGTAGTAAGTGTCAGAATATCATTTGACTTTTCAAAAAAATTATAAGAGGGCACAGGGGTAGTAACTAAATGTCCTTTTTTTAGTTCTTCGTTTATTGTATTTCTATTTGTGAGTTTTTCGCTTTCTAAAAATCCTTTTGCGGTAGGTTTAATACATGCTATATATTTTTCTTCACTATTTGTTATTTTGTTTAAATTTCTGTCGTAAACATTACCACGCGTTTTAGCAATTGTATTCGTTTTCAATGTGTTAGTAGTGCTTACAGAGTAAATATTTTTTACACCTAATAAATAAAGTCTCAGGCTTAAAGACGAAAAAGTAAGAAACAAAATAAGTGTTAAAGATATAATTCTTTTTTTCATTTTATCACCAAGATTTATTGTTGACAAAAAATCTTAATTTTATATAATTATTATATATATTTTTGAAAGGAGCAAAAAACAATGGATGAACGCTTTTCTCGTTCTGCAAGAATTTTTGGTACAGAAAACCAGGAAAAATTAAATAGCGCAAAAGTCCTTGTTTTTGGCTTAGGTGGTGTCGGTGGTGCAGTGTGTGAAGCACTTGCACGAAGCGGTGTAGGTACTTTAGGGTTAGTAGATAAAGATATAGTTGATATAACAAATATCAATCGTCAGCTTATAGCAACTGAAAGTACTGTGGGAATGAAAAAAACAGAAGCTTGTGAAAAGCGAATGTTAGAAATAAATCCCCGAATAAATTTGAATAAATACGATTTGTTTTATCTTCCCGAAACTGCTGATGCAGTAAATCTTTCAGAATATGATTATATCGTAGATGCAATTGACAATGTAACTGCAAAATTAGAGCTTATAAAAAGAGCAAAAGAAGAGAATGTAAATATCATTTCTTCAATGGGTACAGGTAATAAAATACACCCTGAAATGCTTGGAATTGCAGATATAAGTAAAACAAGTGTCTGCCCACTTGCAAGGGTAATTCGCAGAGAATTGCGAAATAAAGGGATAAATCACTTAACAGTAGTTTACTCAAAAGAAGAGCCACAAAATATTGATGGTGACAGAACACCTGCATCTTCAACCTTTGTGCCAATTACTGCGGGTGTTTTAATAGCAACAAAGGTAGTACAGGATATTTTAGAAATTAAGTAATAATATATTTAGGAGTTTAAGTTATGAATTTTACACAATGTGACAAACCGGGCGTAGTTGAGTGCTTTGCACTTGTAAAAAGTTGCGATAAGAAAAGTGCCAAAAATGGCAGTACATATTTAGATATGCTTTTAGCTGATAAGGATAGCGAAATTTATGCAAAAATGTGGGATTTTAAGGAAGATATAACCCCAATGCCGGAAGTTAATACCGTAGTGAAAGTGCGTGGTAATTTACAACAGTACAATGGTAACGACCAGTTGATAATTCAAAGAATCAGACCATCAGTTGCAGGGGATAATGTATCTGTTTCAGATTTCGTGAAATCTGCTGATTTTTCGGGTGAAGAAATGTATGGTGTTATTATGTCTTTAGTAAATACATTTACCGACACCGATTTAAAAACAGTAGTAACTGCAATTTTAGAAGAACATAAAGAAGAATTAGTGTTTTTCCCTGCGGCAGAAAAACTTCACCACGCAATGAATGGTGGGCTTCTTTATCACACACTTTCAATTGTCCGTTTAGCAGAATGTGTATGCTCTGTTTATCCGTCAATAGATAAAGAGCTTCTTTTGTCAGGTGCAATTCTTCACGATATCGCAAAGCTTAAAGAATACACAGTAAATAACACAGGTCTTGTAGATGGTCACACAGTAAGCGGTATGCTTTTAGGTCATCTTGTAATGGGTAGCGAAGAAGTCGGCAGAAAGTGTGATGAACTCGGTATTTCAGAAGAAACTAAAGTTCTTCTTCAGCATATGCTTATTTCTCACCACGGTAAATTGGAATTTGGTGCTGCAGTAAGACCATCATTTATTGAAGCAGAAATTCTTTCACAGCTTGACTTGTTTGATGCTAATATGTATGAAATGGCAGAAGCAGTCGGCGGTGTTAAATCAGGAGAATTTACAGGCAGACTCTGGATGCTCGACAATAGAAAAATGTTTAACCACGGAAGAAAAGTAGTTGAACCAAAAGCGGATTTAATAGGGTGATTTTTGATATATGGAATGGCAGGAAATAAAAATATCAGTTAATTCAGAAGATACCGAAAGAGCAAGTAATATTGCAGTAATGGCAGTACCTTACGGGATTTATACAGAAGATTACAGTACATTAGAACAAGAAGCTTGGGATATTGCTCACATAGATTTAATTGACGAAGAACTTTTACAAAAGGACAGAACAAAGTCAATTATTCATATCTACATAGGCGAAAACGATAACCCACAGGAAGCAGTTTCTTTTGTGTCATCAAGATTGGATGCGGAAAAAATCCCTTACGAAATAGATACTTCTGCTTGTAAGGAAGAAGACTGGCTTAATAACTGGAAAAAGTATTTTAAACCGATTAAAATAGGTAAACGACTTTTTGTAAGACCTATATGGGAAGAAAATTTTGATGCAGAAAACAGAGTGGTTTTAAATATTGAGCCTGGTGCCGCTTTTGGTACAGGCGCACACGACACAACCCGCCTTTGCCTTGAAACACTTGATAAAATAATCAAAGACGGCGACACCGTTTTAGATATGGGTTGCGGTAGCGGTATTTTAGCAGTATCCTCACTTCTTTTAGGGGCTAAAACTGCCTTTGGTGTAGATATTGACCCACTTGCAGTTAAAACCGCAAAAGAAAATGGTCTTATGAATAACTTTAAAGAGCCTGAACTCACATTCGTGTGTGGCGACCTTGACGAAAATGTTAAGGGCAAATATTCAGTAGTTGTTGCAAATATAGTCGCAGATGTAATTATGATGTTTGCACCGAATGTACGAAAATATATGGCACCCGACGGAGTTTTCATAGCTTCAGGTATTATTGACACCAGAGCAGATGAAGTAATTGCTTGTCTTGAAGGCAACGGATTTACTATAGTTGAACGCTTTGAGCAAAACGGTTGGAATTGTCTTGTGATGAAATAAGACTAATTCGGAATGCGTAATGCGTAATTCAGAATTGTCGGAACTGCATTGGCATTTAAAATGAAACAGAAAACTAACTTCCATAATCGTAGGGGCAGACCTTTGGTCGCCCGTAGTAGTGATAATCAGATTTTATAAAGAAAAAACCAATCGAGTGTAATGCGTAAAATGATAGCGAAGCCCTAATTTCTGTTTCCTGCTTCCTGTTTCCTTTAATATTGAATAAACAAAAAGCATTTTTCATATAGTTTACCTAAAGGAGTGAACTTTATGAAAAAATGCTTTTCTTTATTTTTATCAACAATTTTTATATTACAACTCATAATAACCGCAAATGCAAAAACCGTGACAAAAGAAAATGAAGATGTTACACCTGTTTTCAGTGCAACAACCACTTCAAAAACAAATGCTACGAAACCAAAATTACCAATAGAAATCAAGGCAAAATCAGCTATTTTAATGGATGTTACAACAGGTAAGGTGCTGTTAGAATATAATGCCGATGAAAAACTATTTCCCGCATCAGTTACAAAAATAATGACAATGCTTCTTGTTGTTGAGGCAATTCAGGAGGGGAAAATTTCACTTACCGATGTTGTCGTGTGCAGTGAAAATGCATCAAAAAAAGGCGGTTCACAAATCTGGCTTGAACCAGGCGAAGAAATGACAGTTAATGATTTATTAAAAGCTACCGCTATTGGTAGTGCTAATGATGCCGCCACACTTTTAGGTGAATATATTTCAGGTAGTGAAGAAGCATTTATCTCTTTAATGAATGAAAGAGCAAAAGAGCTGGGAATGAATAACACCCATTTTGAAAACGCAACAGGTCTTGATGATACAACTGACACACATTTAACTACCGCAAGAGATATTGGTATTATGTCAGTAGAACTTATGAAGCACGATTTAATTACTGACTATACAACGGTCTGGATGGATTCCTTGAGAAACGGTGAAACAGAGCTTGTAAACACAAATAAACTCGTCCGTTTTTATAGTGGTACTACTGGTATAAAAACAGGTACAACAAATAAAGCGGGGTGTTGTGTTTCTGCATCTGCAAAACGCGTCAATCTCCACCTCGTTGCAGTTGTAATGGGTAGTGGCAACAGTAATGAACGCTTTGAAACTGCAAAAACAATGCTTAATTACGGTTTTGCAAATTTTACAGTTGTCGAACTAAAAATAGATGAAATAGCCTTTAAGGATGTTGAGGTTATCGGTGGTGAAGCAAAATCTGTTATGCCTTATATCAAAGGTGACACAACAATTTTACTGAAAAAAGGCGATGCAGAAAAATTAGAGCAGACTGTTACATTAACAGAAAATGTTCAGTCACCAGTAGACAAAAATCAGAAATTAGGTAGTGTGAAATTCACATTAGCAGGCGAATGTGTTGCCGAATTTCCACTTTTAGCAAAAAATGAAGTAAAAAAACTTACTTTCAGTACATCGTTAAAAAGAATATTGAACTTTTTAGCCTGTGGTGAAAAAATTGGTTAAAAAATGCTTATAATACTTGATTTTATAAGTGTTTTGTTATACAATACTTTAGATTATGGAATTTTATTTTAAAATAAATAGGAAGTGTTAAAATGTTTTACACATCAACAAGAGATAACAGTGTTAAGGTAACTGCATCTAAAGCAATTACAGATGGTATTTCAAAAGATGGTGGTTTATATATCCCTACTGAGATTCCTGCAGTTTCTTTAGATGAATTAAAATCACTCTGTTCAGTAGATTACAAAGAAAGAGCAAAGAGAATTTTAGGTCTTTACCTTACAGATTTTACAAAAGAGGAGCTTGACTCTTGTGTAGAAGGTGCTTACAAAGATGGTAAATTCTCATCAAAAGATACAGCACCAACAGTTAAATTGCACGACAATGTAAGTATTCTTGAATTATTCAAAGGTCCTACTTGTGCATTCAAAGATATGGCTTTACAGATTTTGCCTTATCTTTTAACAGTTTCCGCAAAGAAGAATTTAGAAAATAAAGAAATTGTCATTTTAGTTGCTACATCAGGTGATACAGGTAAAGCAGCACTTGAGGGCTTTAAGGATGTTGAGGGTACTAAAATTTTAGTGTTCTATCCAAACGATGGTGTAAGCCCTATGCAAAAATTACAAATGACAACACAAGAAGGTAACAATGTTGGTGTTTGTGCTATTCATGGTAACTTTGATGATGCACAAACAGGTGTTAAGTCAATCTTCACAAATGCAGAAATTTTAAAGAAATTCGAAGAAAATAACCTTGTTTTCTCATCTGCTAACTCAATCAACTGGGGTCGTTTAGCACCACAGATTGTTTACTATTTCTCTACATACTGCGATATGGTAAATCAAGGCTCTGTTGAATTTGGTAAAGAAATAAATATTGTGGTTCCAACAGGTAACTTTGGTAATATTTTAGCGGCTTACTTTGCAAAAGAAATGGGTCTTCCTGTAAATAAGCTTATTTGTGCTTCAAACAAAAATAAAGTTCTTACAGACTTTATTACTACTGGTACTTATGACAGAAACCGCGAATTCTTCACAACAGATTCACCATCAATGGATATTCTCATTTCAAGTAACTTGGAAAGACTTTTATATCTTCTTTGTGGTAGAAATTCAGACACAATCAACGAATGGTTCTCTGCACTTAACAAAGATGGTAAATATACTGTTTCAGAAGAGGTAAAAAACAAAGTGCAATCACTTTTCGCTGCGGGTACTTGTGACGATTGCGGTACTAAAGCTGCAATTAAAGAAACCTTCAGTAAATATAACTATCTTTCAGATACTCATACTGCAGTTGCTATAAGTGTATGCGATGAATACATAAAAACAACCGGCGACAAAACACCTGTTGTTATTGCTTCAACTGCTTCACCATTCAAATTCTCAAAAGCGGTTCTTTCTGCGGTAGATGAAAGTGGTAAAGAGTATAGTGACGAGTTCAGTACTGTAGGTGCATTAGAAGATGTTTCAGGAACTCAGGCACCATCACAATTAGCGGAACTTAAAAATAAAAAAGTACGTTTCGACCTTACTGCTGACAAAAATGATATGGCAAAGGTTGTATTCGATATGTTAGGTATTTAATTATGTCACTTTTTGCAATCGGTGACCCACATTTATCATTTTCATGTGATAAACCAATGGATATTTTTAAAGGCTGGGACGATTATGTTGCAAGACTCGAGAAAAACTGGAACAGTGTTGTAACAGAAGATGATACTGTTGTAGTACCCGGTGATATTTCCTGGGCAATGGGTCTTTCTGCTGCTAAAAAAGATTTCGAATTTTTAAATAATCTCAATGGCACAAAAATTATTTCAAAAGGCAACCACGATTATTGGTGGAATACAATGACTAAAATGAATTCATTTTTATTGGAAAATAAATTTGATACTATAAAAATTCTTCACAATAATTCTTATAAAATCGGTGATTTCGCTGTTGCCGGAACTCGTGGCTGGTTTTACGATGATACTTGTGAAGCAGATAAAAAGGTTCTGCTTCGTGAAGCGGGTAGGTTACAAATTTCAATTGATGAAGCGAAAAAACTCGGCGGTGAAGTAATTGTTTTCTTGCATTACCCACCAATTTCTGCTACACAGAAGTGTGATGAAATTTTAAATGTCATTTTAGAGAATGATATAAAACGTTGTTATTTTGGACACTTACACGGATTTGTGCCACCAGAAAATACCAATATCCAGTACGAGGGTGTGAAATTTACACTTGTTTCAGCCGATAAATTGAACTTTTGTCCTAAAATTATCGAAAAAATCTGAAAGAGTTTATAAAAAAGGTAAAAATTTCAAAATCTTTACTTAAAATAAAAGAAATTGTAAAAAAATAGTAGAAATTATTTATAACTTGTGCTATAATCTACAAGTTAATAAATGGTATACATTTAGAAAGGATGTTTCAAATGAGTTTAAAGTCTTGCGAAAAGGCAGAAACAAACGTTTACGCTCTTGAAATTGCTCTTGAGGGCGAAGAATTCAAAAAAGCAGTTTCTAATGCTTACAACAAAAACAAAGGTAGATATAATGTACCAGGCTTCCGTAAAGGTAAAGCTCCAAAACACATTATTGAAACTTATTATGGTAAAGAAGTTTTTTGGTATGATGCTATTGATGCAGAATATCCTGAGCTTTTTGATGCGGCTGCAAAAGAAGCAGGTATTACACCAGTTGCTGCTCCTTTTGATGATGAAATCGTTTCACTTGATGAAAATGGTTTCACAGTAAAACTTAAAGTTGTTGTTAAGCCTTCAGCAGAGGTTAAAAAATATAAAGGTCTTACAGCAGAAAAAGAAAAAGTAACAGTTAAAAAATCAGAAGTTAAAGATGCTGTTAATGCTGCACTCGAAAGAGATGCTAAAATGGTTACTGTTGAAGACAGAGCAGCTAAAAAAGGTGACACAGCAGTTATCGACTTTGAAGGCTTTATGGATGGTAAAGCTTTTGATGGTGGTAAAGGCGAAAACCACAACCTTGAACTTGGTTCAGGTCAGTTTATTGATGGTTTTGAAGACCAGATTGTTGGTAAGAAAACAGGCGATGAATTCGATGTTAATGTTACATTCCCTGAAGCTTATGGTGCAGAGGAACTTGCTGGTAAACCTGCAGTATTCAAAGTAAAACTTAATAAAATTATGAAAAAAGAACTTCCTAAATATGACGATGAATTCGTTAAAGATGTTAGTGAGTTTGACACAATTGCAGATTACGAAAAAAATCTTGAAGAAGAAATTAAAGCAAGAAAAGAAGCTGAAGCAGACCGTGTATTTGAAAGCGGTATAATGGAAAAGCTTATTGAAAATACAGTAGTTGAAATTCCGGAAGCTATGATTGAAAGAGAAATTGACAATCAGATTAACGAATACAATTACAGACTTCAGATGCAGGGCATGAGCCTTGATATGTATATGCAATACACAGGTATGGATATTGCTACATTACGTGCTAACTACAAAGAAGGCGCAGAAAAACAAGTTAAACTTCGACTTGCTCTTGAAAAGATTATAGAGCTTGAAAAGATTGAAATTTCTGACGAAGATGTTGAAACAGAACTTAAAACATATGCAGATTCTTATGGTATGAAGCTTGAAGAAGTTAAAAAGTATGTACCAGTTGAAGATGTTAAAGCAGACCTTGGTTGCAGAAAAGCTATGGATGTTGTTAAAGACAATGCTAAAGCAGGCGCAGCAAAGAAAAAGGCTGAACCAAAAGCAGAAGAAACAGCAGACGAAAAAACTGCAAAGAAAACTGCTACAAAGAAAGCAGCTACAGAAAAGAAACCTGCTGCAAAGAAAACAACATCTAAGAAAAAGACAGAAGAAGCTAAGGCTGAATAAGGGTGAAATAAATCATCCGAATCTGCCTAAAAGCGAGTCTTTTTAAGTCTTTTCGGTGTTTCGGTTTTGAAAGGCGACAGCCTTCCTTCACCCTATTTCCGCCACAGTCCGTTAGAGTGCTGTGGCGGTTGAGTTTTATAATAGAATAGTAAATAATTGTATATTTCTGCTATTTCTATCCAATAATTTTTCATATATTCTTAAGTTTAGGAGGAAATTATCATGCCACTTATTCCTTATGTTGTAGAACAAACAAATCGCGGAGAACGCTCATACGATATTTATTCAAGACTTTTAAATGACAGAATTATCGTTCTTTCAGACGAGGTTAATGACGCAACTGCATCTGTTGTTGTTGCTCAGCTTCTTTTCCTTGAAGCACAGGACCCTGAAAAAGATATCAGTTTTTATATCAACAGCCCTGGCGGTAGTGTTTCAGCTGGTCTTGCTATTTACGATACAATGCAATATATAAAATGTGATGTTTCAACTATCTGTATGGGTATGGCTGCATCTATGGGTGCATTCCTTCTCTCATCAGGTGCAAAGGGTAAACGTTACATTCTCCCTAATGCAGAAGTTATGATTCACCAGCCGTCAGGTGGTGCACAAGGTCAGGCAACAGAGATTCTTATTGCAGCAGACCACATTCAGAGAACAAAACAAAGATTAAACAGAATTCTTTCTGAAAATACAGGCAAACCGATTGAACAGGTTGCAATTGATACAGAGCGCGACAACTGGCTTACAGCAGAAGATGCTCTCCAGTACGGAATTGTAGATAAAATTCTCGATAAGAGATAATCATAATAGATTTTAAATAGCGAATAATCGGAGGTGCTCTTTTTGGCACGAGAAGATAACAATAAAAATAACTCAAAACCAAACGGACCACGTTGCTCTTTTTGTGGTAAGCCACAGGAAGCGGTGCACCGTCTTGTAGCAGGTCCTGGAGTTTATATTTGTGATGAATGTGTTGAACTCTGTTTACAGGTAATGGAAGGTATTGACCCTGAAGAAGTTGAGAGAGCAATAGAAGAAGCAACAAGAGGAACAGAGAAAGCGGCAAATCTTCCAAAACCAATGGAAATCAAAGAAAAACTCGATGAATATGTAATTGGTCAGGAAGAAGCAAAAAAGGTTTTATCAGTTGCAGTTTATAACCACTATAAACGTGTTTATTGTGAAAAAACTGATGATGTTGAAATCGGAAAAAGTAATGTGCTTTTATTAGGTCCTACCGGTGTAGGTAAAACATTACTTGCTTCAACTCTTGCAAAAATTCTCGATGTTCCATTTGCTATTGCAGATGCTACCACCTTAACAGAAGCAGGTTATGTTGGTGAAGATGTTGAAAATATACTTTTAAGACTTATTCAGGCGGCAGATTTTGATACCCAAAAAGCAGAAAAAGGTATTATTTATATCGACGAAATCGACAAAATTACAAGAAAAAGTGAAAACACATCTATTACCCGTGATGTAAGTGGTGAGGGTGTTCAACAAGCACTTTTAAAGATTATTGAGGGTACAGTTGCAAATGTTCCACCACAAGGTGGTAGAAAGCATCCTCAACAGGAATTTATTCAGATAGATACTTCAAAAATACTCTTTATCTGTGGTGGTGCTTTTGCAGGAATCGAAAAGTTGGTTGAAGAAAGACTTGGCAAAAATGTACTCGGTTTCGGTAGCGAAATACGTTCAAAAACAGACTTAAAGAAAATGGATATTATGTCAAAGGTTGTAACACAAGACCTTGTAAAATTCGGACTTATACCTGAATTAGTCGGCAGAATACCTGTTATTACTTCATTAAAAGATTTAGATGTGGATGCCCTTATAAAAATTATTACAGAACCTAAAAATGCACTTTTAAAACAGTATCAGAGTCTTTTCAAAATGGATGATGTAACTCTTGAATTTACTCCTGATGCAGTAAAACGTGTTGCAGAATTAACCATTGAAAAAGAAACAGGTGCCAGAGGTCTTCGTGCATTGATGGAAAAAATATTAGTTCCTGTAATGTACTCTGTACCATCAGACGAAACAGCAGAGGTTGTTAAAATTACCGCTGACGTAGTTGACGGTAAAGAAGAGCCAATTGTTATAAGAAAAACCAAAGGCAAAAATCAGGCATCATAAAGGATTATAATATGATTAAGAAAAATGCAATTACAACTACGCTTCCCGTTCTTGCTATGAGAGGCGTGGTTGTTTTCCCACAAATGACACTTCATTTTGATGTGGGAAGACAAAAATCAATTTCGGCAATAAGAGCCGCTTTAAATACAACGGGTGAAATTTTCCTTACTGCGCAAATAGATGCAGATGTTGAAAATCCCGAATTCAAAGATTTGAATAAAATTGGTGTTGTAGCAGAAGTCAAACAAGTTATTAAACTTCCAAATACAGAAGTTTTAAGAGTTGTTGTTGAAGGTAAATACAGAGCAACTATAACAGAACCAATTAAAACAAAACCTATTTTAAAAGCAGTTGTTACAGAAGTTTTCCAAAAAGCTGTAAGAAAAGTTGATGCGCCTTACAGCGAAGCGTTAGTCAGAACATTAAGAGATTTGTTTGATGATTACGCAGAACTTTTACCAAGACTTTCACCGGATGTTGAAATGACTGTTTATACTGAAGATAATATTGGTACATTAACTGATTACATTGTAAGTAACACTCTTTTAATGTTCGAAGACAAACAAGCACTTTTAAGTGAATTAAACCCGTTAAAAAGGGCAGAAAGACTTTGCAGTGTTTTAATAAAAGAAACTGAAATTCTCGGGCTTCAACATAGTATTCACGAGGAAGTTCACGAGAAGATGGATAAAAACCAACGCGACTATTTCCTTCGTGAACAACTTAAGGTTATTTCACAAGAACTCAATGATGAAGAGTCGCCTGAAGAAGAATCCGAGAAATACAAAGCACAAATAAATGCTTTGCCACTCGAAGACAAGTACAAGAAAAAGCTTCTTGATGAAAGTGACCGTCTTTTAAAACTTTCAAGCAGTAGTGCAGAAGCAAATGTTACCCGTACATATTTAGATAGAGTTTTAGCACTTCCTTGGAATAATGAAACAAAAGATTCATTACATCTTGATAAAGCGAGAAAAGTTTTAGATAAAGACCATTACGGTTTGACTGAGGTAAAAGAAAGAATTGTAGAGCTTATTGCAGTTAAAAAACTTTCAGAAAATGTTAATTCACAAATCCTTTGTCTTGTAGGCCCTCCGGGTGTCGGTAAAACATCTATTGCAAAGTCACTTGCTAAAGCAATGAATAAAAACTATGCAAGAATTTCTCTTGGTGGTGTTCACGATGAAGCAGAAATTCGTGGTCACAGAAGAACTTATATAGGTGCTATGCCGGGTAGAATTATTTCTGCTGTTGAACAGGCGGGTTCTACTAATCCACTCATTTTGCTCGATGAAATTGACAAATTGGGTAACGATTATAAAGGTGACCCATCTTCTGCACTTTTAGAGGTGCTTGACGGTGAGCAGAACAGTACATTCCAAGACCATTATTTAGATGTACCGTTTGATTTAAGTAAAGTGTTGTTCATTACTACTGCAAACGATGCTTCTTCTATTCCTGGTCCGCTTTACGACAGAATGGAAATTATCGAGCTTTACAGTTACACCGCTGAAGAAAAATTCAGGATTGCTAAAAAGCATCTTGTACCAAAACAACTTAAAAACTTTAATATAACTACAAAAATGCTCTCTATTACAGATTCTGCTTTGCGTCTTATAATAGACGGTTACACAAAAGAAGCAGGTGTCAGAACATTAGAAAGAGTTATAACTAAAATTTTAAGAAAAGCTGCGGTTAAATTTGCTGATGGTTTCAGTGGTAAAATCACAGTTACACCTGACAATTTAGAAGAATTTTTAGGTGCAAGAAAATATAAAGACACCGACCTTTCACTCGAAAATATGATTGGTGCAGTAAATGGTCTTGCGTGGACTAAAGTCGGTGGCGAAATTATGCAGATTGAAGCATCAATTTTAGAAGGAACAGGTAAAATTGAGCTTACGGGTTCTTTAGGCGATGTTATGAAAGAGTCTGCAAAAATTGCGGTTAGCTTTGTAAGAAGCAGAGCAAATGAATTAGGTATTGACCCTGACTTCTATAAGACTAAAGATATTCATATTCACGCACCGGAGGGTGCAGTGCCAAAAGATGGCCCATCTGCAGGTGTTACAATGACAACTGCACTTGTTTCTGCACTCACAAATCGCCCTGTAAAGCCGGATGTTGCAATGACTGGTGAAATTTCATTACGTGGTAATGTTCTCGCAATTGGTGGTTTAAAAGAAAAATCAATGGCGGCATATAAAAACAAAATGAAAACGGTTTTAATTCCAAAAGACAATCTTCCTGATTTAGAAAAGGTTGACGATGTCGTTAAAGAAAATATTGAATTCATTGCGGTTTCTACTCTTGATGAGGTTTTGAATTTAGCGTTGACTAAACCTAAGAAATCACAACAGAGTAAAAAAACTACCGTGAAAATTCAGGAAACAAGCGAAGAATCACAGACTACAGTTTGTTGTTGAAAGGGGATTTTTAAGTGAATTTTAATAAGGTAGAATTTGAAGCGGCATTCGGTACGCTTTCACAAATTCCCGAATCAACTGTAACAGAAATTGCATTTGCCGGCAGGTCGAATGTTGGTAAATCATCAATGCTTAATAAACTCTTTAACAGAAAGAATTTAGCACGTGTTTCTTCTGTACCGGGTAAAACTATTACAATTAACTTTTACAGAACAGAAGATGTAAGAATTGTTGATTTACCGGGTTATGGCTACGCTAAAGTTGCAAAAGGCGAAAAACGCCGTTGGGCAGAAATGATGGAGGGCTACTTTCAGAATGAACGAAATTTAAAACTCGTTGTTCAGCTTGTGGATATGCGTCACAAACCATCTGAAGATGATTATATTATGATGCAATTCTTACAGGATTGTGAAATTCCATTCATTGTTGCCGCAACAAAAAGCGACAAGCTCAATAAAACACAGTACAAAGAACGCGTAGAGGGACTTCGTGAGGAACTTAAGGAATTCGGAGAAGACCTTACAATCATTCCGTTTTCATCTGAAAAAGGTGACGGGCTTGATGAACTCAAAGCTGTGCTTGAGAAGTACGCAGAGTAATGCAGAATTTCATGATTATAATTGAAAATTGAGAATTGAAAATTTCGGAAGTCCTGCGGACTTGATTGTAATTGTCAGTCAATAAAATAACAAGTTCTATCATTTAAAGTTTTCGTGAACTGAAAATGATAGAACTTTTTCTGCTTTTATAGTTTTAATATTGCGATGTGTTTGCTTACGAAAACGCGATATAACTGCATAAACACAGTTGCGATATGATATAAATTCTCAAGTTGTGCCGAAGGCATATCGCATCGAAGATATATCGCATTTCTTTAGAAATATATCGCAAATCCGTAAGGATTTATATCGCTGATGAAAACGCTTCAGCGTTTTCATCAATCTTCATCAAGTTTAAGTATCGACATAAATGCTTCTTGTGGTACTTCAACTGTACCGAATGAACGCATTCTCTTTTTACCTTCTTTTTGCTTTTCAAGAAGTTTTTTCTTTCTGGTAATGTCACCACCGTAACACTTCGCAAGAACGTCTTTGCGCATAGCCTTAACAGTTTCTCTTGCTATAACCTTGCCACCGATAGCAATCTGAATCGGTATTTCAAACATCTGTCTTGGAATATTGTCCTTAAGCTTTTCAGCAATCTTTCTTGCTCTGCCATAAGCTTTGTCAGAGTGTACCATAAATGAAAGAGCATCGACTATATTACCATTAAGAAGGACGTCAAGTTTTACAAGATTTGACTTTCTGTATTCAGAGATTTCATAGTCAAGTGAAGCGTAACCACGAGTTCTTGATTTTAACGCATCAAAGAAGTCGTAAATAATTTCATTAAGCGGTAAATCGTATTTTAATTCAACCCTGTCAGAAGAAATGTAGTCCATATTTTTAAAGGTACCACGTCTTTCCTGGCATAAATCCATTATCGCACCAACATATTCAGGTGGTGAATAGATATGTGCATCTGCAACAGGCTCTTCCGAAAAATCAATTGTTGCAGGGTCAGGGTAGTGGGTAGGGTTGTCAATTTCTATTACATCACCGTTTGTTAAGTGGATTTTATAAACAACACTCGGAATTGTTGTAACAAGGTCTAAATTGTATTCTCTTTCGAGTCTTTCCTGAATAATTTCGAGATGTAAAAGACCTAAGAAACCACATCTGAAACCAAAACCTAACGCACCTGAGGTTTCAGGCTCGTAAGAAAGTGCCGCGTCATTAAGTTGTAATTTTTCAAGTGCTTCGTGAAGATTTTCGTAGTCTGCACCGTCTGCTGGGTAAATACCGCAGTAAACCATTGGTGTTGCTTGTCTGTAACCGGGTAATGCTTCTTTTGCCGGATTAGAAGCCAAAGTAACAGTATCACCAACACGGGCATCACTTACAGTTTTTATTGAAGCAGTAATATAACCAACTTCACCCGCACAGAGTTTATCTCTTGGCTCAAGTGATGTCGCTCTCATATAACCTGTTTCAACAACAGTAAATTCTGCACCAGTTGCCATCATTCTCATTGTGTCACCGGGCTTAATTGTACCGTCAACAATTCTTGTGTAAACAATAACACCTTTGTAGTTATCGTAAACTGAGTCAAAAATGAGTGCTCTTAAAGGTGCATCGTCATCACCTTGTGGCGCTGGAATATCTTTTACAATTCTTTCTAAAACCTGTTCTACATTCTGACCTGTTTTAGCAGATACTCTTGGTGCATCCTCACAAGGGAGGCCAATAATATCTTCAACTTCCAAACTTACTCTTTCAGGGTCTGCAGAAGGTAAGTCAATTTTATTTATAACAGGCACTAACTCAAGGTTGTGGTCAAGGGCTAAATATGTATTGCCCAGTGTCTGAGCCTCAATACCTTGTGAAGCATCAATTATTAAAATTGCGCCTTCACAAGCAGCGAGTGAACGCGAAACCTCGTAGTTAAAGTCAACGTGACCAGGAGTGTCAATTAAGTTTAATTGGTAGGTTTTGCCATCATTTGCTTTGTAATCAAGTTTAACTGCGTGAGCCTTAATTGTAATTCCTCTTTCCCGCTCAAGGTCCATATCGTCAAGTAATTGCGCAGACATATCTCTTTTTGCAACAGACTGAGTTAACTCTAAAAGTCTGTCTGCAAGGGTGGATTTGCCGTGGTCGATATGGGCAATAATTGAAAAGTTTCTTATATTTTCTTTTGTTACAAGGGACATATTTTTGTTCCTTTCCTAAAATGATTTTATATTAATTATTTTGAAAACCGTAGCCTAATACTTCATTCGATTCTGTAATAACAGTAAAAGCACCTCGGTCAATTTCTTTTACAAATTTATTGATTTCAGCAACCTCGTTGGGTCTTACAACTGAAAGTATAATCGTTTTTTCACTATCTGTGTAGCCACCGGAAGCGGGGATAAGTGTAACACCATGACCAATTTCATCCATAATTCTTTTTGAAATTTCTTGGGGGTGTGAGGTTATAATTAAAAGCATTTTACTTCTTGCCGCACCAAAAATAATAGCATCAACTGCTCTTGATGTTACAAAAAACAGAATGGTTGAATAAAGAAGTGCTTCAATGCTTCTATAGACAAAAAGGGTAGAGACAACAATAACTGCATCTATTATAAAAACAAGTGTACCTAAAGAAAGATGTGGGTGCTTAAGCTTTATAAGCTTTGCTAAAATATCTGCACCACCGGTAGTGCCACCACGTAGAAATATAATTCCCACACCTACACCAATAGAAACTCCACCAAAAATTGAGGCTAAGAGCGGGGAGTAAATATAATGCTTTTCTAAAATAAAAGGCAAAATATCAATTAAAGTTGATGTAAGAAAAGTGGCGTAAAGTGATTTGTAAAAAAACTTTTTGCCAAATTTTTTGAATGAAAAAATAAATAATGGAATGTTAAAAGCTATAATAACACTACCTATTGGTATGTTAAAAAGATGGTTTAACATTGTGCCTATACCAGACACGCCACCGGGTGCTATGTTATTCGGTGCAGAGAACATTACTATTCCAAGCGAAAAAATTAAAGCACCAATAGCTATTACAATGTAATCAATAATAGTTTGTTTAATATTATTCCATATTTGTTGATTTTTCAAGATACTCTTCACCTGTACTTATATTGAATATGTACAGAATTCTTTTAAAATCACCAATTAAGTAAAGGTATCCGTAAAGAGCTTCAAGCCCTGTTGCGTAGCGGTAATCACTGTCACTCTGGTTTTTTGGTACGTGCCCACTGTGAGCATTTCTGCCACGTTTAAAAATTGCTTCTTCGTCTTCTGTCAGTTCGTTTAACACTTTTTTTATCATTTCTGCCTGACAATTGGCATTAACTAATTTTATAGACTCTTTATGAAGTGCGTTTGTTGGTCTGTTAGCGGCTTTTACAAGCATTTCACGGACTAAAAGACTGTAAACTGCGTCACCTAAAAAGGCGAGAGTTAAGGGACTAAATTGTTTTGCTTCAGTTTTTGTAAGTGGTGATGAAGAAAATAAAGTGGAATTTAAAAGTTCTTTTTCATTAAGGCACATAGTCAAACTCCAAATCATAAATACTTACAGTATCACCTTCAGTAATGCCACGCTCAATCAGTGCAGAAATAATACCACTTGATTGTAAAACATTCTGGAAATATTGTAAGGATTCATAATCTTCTAAATCAGTTTTAGAAAGAATTTTTGCAAGCCATTCTGCTTCAATAATATAAATATTATCTTCAACACGGATTTTAAAGTCGCGTTTGTTAGCATTTTTATAAATATCACTTACAGTAATTTCTTCGCGCTCGTAAATTTTAATAGGTGGCAAGGTAGAAAGCTTCTTCGCAATTGCATTTATTAAATCCTGTGTACCTTCTAAAATTGGTGCACAAATCTCAAAATATTCATAACCTTTATCTTCAATGAATTTTTTGAAGTTTTCGCGTTGCTCATCTGTTGCAAGGTCAATTTTATTACCTGCAACAATCTGTGGGTAATTTGCGAGCTCTTCGTTATATTTTTTTAATTCTTCATTGATTGTTTCAAAATCTGTAAATGGATCTCTGCCTTCGCTACCTGCAACATCAACAACATGAACAAGTACGCGACACCTTTCAATGTGTCTTAAAAATTCGTGTCCAAGTCCGATACCGTCAGATGCACCTTCTATAATGCCAGGAATATCAGCCATAACAAAACTGCTTTCAGGTCCCATTCTTACAACACCGGGAACAGGTATAAGTGTAGTGAAGTGGTAGTCTGCAATAATAGGCTTTGCTTCACTTACAACAGATATAAGTGTACTCTTACCAACATTAGGGAAACCAATGAGACCAACATCTGCCAAAAGCTTAAGCTCAAGAGTAACATCCCATTCTTCGCCGGGCATACCGTCTTTTGCAAAACGCGGAACCTGTCTTGTTGGTGTGGCAAAGTGAGAGTTACCCCAACCACCATTACCACCTTTAGCAGCAATAAAGGTTTCATCTTTACTCATATCTGCCATAACAGCACCAGTTGACTCTTCTCTTATTACTGTTCCCCTTGGAACTTTAATTATTAAATCCTGACCACGCTTACCGCTACATCTGCCACCGCGACCATTTTCGCCACTTTGTGCTTTGTATTTTCTTTTGTAACGGAAGTCAGAGAGGGTAGAGAGGTTGTCATCAACCTGAAAGACAATGTTACCACCCTTACCACCGTCGCCACCGTCAGGGCCGCCAGCATTTACGAATTTCTCTCTATGAAAGGCAACAGCACCATTACCCCCATTGCCTGCGATTATTTTAATTTTCGCTTTATCTACAAACATAGTATTTCTTCCTTTTGTTTTTTAATACATACATCGACTATTATACTATAATATTATAAAAATATAAATAGTTTTTCTGAAAAAATATAAATTTAAAAACGCAAAAACATTTTGTGAGCGAACATTATACGAACAGAAAAAGAACATTTTGAGTAAAAAAACAAAGTTTTTTATCGAATTTTTGCGTTTTTTGTGGTTAAAGTACTATTTAAAGTACACAAAGAAGAAAAAACAAAGAACATTTGTGTTGACATTTGTCGAAAAGATGATATAATTGAATCATAAACAAATGTTCGTTGAATGTTCGTTTGATTTTCAGGAGGTAATTTTTATGACAGGTATAACATTTTTAAGATTCGTTTTAGAGACACTTGCAGTTTTAGCAATCGGTTACTGCATTTATCACGAAGAGGATATTAACCGTTTTGAAAGAAAAGCAATCCGCTTTTTAAAACGCGCTAAAAGAATAATCGCTGAAGAAATGCGCGAAACCCAAAAAGCAAAAAGAGAAACAACTGTTAATAACATCATTGAATTAAAACCAAATGATGATTCAGAGGCTCACTATGAGTACTTGCTCGAAAACGTTGGTTAAATAACATAAAGTAAATAAAAATAATAAAAAGAGTTGACTAACACCATCAATAGTTATACAATTTATCTTAGATAGATATCGGATGCTAAATCCGAGTACACTTTTTTTGAGCAGGTGTTATAAATGACAGTCGGAATAGATTCAGTTGAAATAAAGCGTATAAAAGAGTTAATAAATAAAGAACGTTTTTTAGAACGTGTGTTTTCAGAGGATGAAATTAAAGAGTTTACCTTAAGGAATAATAAGCCAGAACATATTGCGGCGGCATTTGCCGGTAAAGAAGCATTTTCAAAAGCACTCGGTACGGGTATTTCAGGTTTTAAATTAAAAGAGATTTCTTTGCTTCATCTTGAAAACGGTAAGCCATATTTAAAGTTTTCGGGGAATGCTTTATCAATTGTTAATGAAAAAGGACTTTCGTTTGATGTGAGTGTTACTCACACAGATTTACTTGCAACAGTTATTGTTATTGCTTTTTAGGTGGTGTTGAAATGGGAACACGATTTATTCTTGATTATCCAAAAGCAAAAGATTTATTACCTAAGCGACCAGTAGACGGTAATAAAGGTACTTTTGGCAGAGTGTTAATAATTGCCGGTAGTGCAAAAATGATTGGTTGCTGTGATTTAGCAGTAAAAGGTGCATTAAGATGTGGTGCGGGGTTAGTAACTCTTGCTTTTCCGGATTGCATTTATGTACCATTAGCTTCACGACTTACAGAAAATACATTTTTACCACTACCTTCTAAAAACGGTAAGATTTCTATCGAGGCACTCCCAGTGATACTGAATGAAATCAAAAAGTGTGATACTGTTGTATTCGGGTGCGGTGTTGGTATAAGCGATGATATACGCGAGTTGGTTGCGAGATTAGTGCTTAAATGCAACAAACCTTTGATTTTAGATGCAGATGGACTTAATGCGTTGGCAGATAATACAGAAGTCTTGAAATTTGCGAAGTGTAAAATTTTACTTACACCACATCCTGGCGAGATGTCAAGACTTATAAAAAAAGATATTAGCTTTATTGAAAATAACAGAGAAAAGGTTATAACTGCATTTTCTAAACAGTATAATGTTAATGTGTTATTAAAAGGTCATAATACACTTATCTGTAAAGATGATGGCACATTACTCTGCGAAAATAAATCTGGTAATACTGGGCTTGCAAAGGGTGGGTCTGGCGATTTGCTTTCAGGTATTATTGCAGGCTTTACCCCGGCTCTAAATGGTGATTTATATCAGGCAGCATGTCTTGGTGCTTATATTCACGGTTTAACTGCCGAGCTTGCAAGTAGCAGATTTTCAGAGTATTCAACATTGCCAAGTGATTGCGCAGATAATATAGGTTATATAATTAAAGCTATCATTGAAAGTGAGTGAGTATTGTAAAACGAATTTCACTTCTTTTGTTGTGCATTTTGTTTTCTCTTACATTTTTTTCCTGTAAAGCAGAACTTTTAAAAAACGACAAGCTTAAGACGATAGATTTCAGTGAAGTTCAAAAGGTTCAATTAGTAACAAAAGATGAAGTTTTCAATATTCTTTTATCAAAAAACGAAAACGGGTGTGTCAATATAAGTTTTCTCGAAGAAGCACCCGTTACACTTCTTAATATGAATGTTAAGATTTTTGGCGATGTCTGCGAGTTGAAAAGTGATGATATTAACTATTCTACCAGTATCAATAATTTTAATAATGAATTTTTACCGATTATAATATATAAATTTTTGCTCGGGACAGATTTTGAAAACGAACAATTCAAATTTAATAGTGCGGATAATTCATTTTTTTTAGAAAAAACTGTGTTTGGAAAAACTGTTGTATTTACAGTCAGTGTTTCACTCGATGAATTATCGCAGAGCTATATGATAGAAATAAAATGAGTTAAAACACAAAAAACGGTTATTGTTGTTTGTGTGTTTTAACTTTTTTATTTTTTATTTTTATTGAAAAATAAAAATAAATATGTTATAATTGTTAAAAATGTGTGAATGTACTCACTCTGCGGGAAAAGGAGCATGATTATGGAAGCATTAGAGAGGGCTTTACTTTATGCAATGCCTAATTTTATGGGTATAGCAATTATAATTATTATGGTAATCAGCAGAAGAAACGTTTCTTTGAAGAATTCTGAAAAAATGTATTTTGACAATACACTTATTTCAATAGCGATTTTCTTGTTTGTTGGTTCAATGCTTTGGTTCTGCGAATGTTCAGAAGCACCGTTTGTTATTTTTCTTAACAGAATATTTTCTTTTGTTTATAGTATGGTTTTACCTTCTATCGGTATGTTTTATGTTTTCTATTGCGAATGCAGAATGTCTCCCGAAAATCAAGTTTCAAGAACAAAAAAATATGTATTTATGATTCCTGCAATTCTGAATACGGTTGTTTCATTATTAAGCGTGTTCTCGGGTACATATTTTGATATTGTTAATGGTAAATATGTTCGTGGGCCTCTTTTCTCAATTCCTTTTGTTATATTGTTTGCGTATCTGATTTATTCGGCTGTAACAACATTTATGACATCTAAAAAGCAAATTAACTTAACTAAAAAACCGGAGTTTTTATATCTTGCATCATTCTCTGTCTTACCTTTGATTGCCGGTGTAGTTCAGATTCTTTTCTATGGAATGGAAGTTCTTGCAATTTCTTTAGTTGTATCATCACTTATAGTTTATAATGAAGCACAAAACAGACTCATTTCAATCGACCCGCTTACAATCACTAATAATAAATGGCAACTTAACAGATACTTGGAAAGAATTGGTAAAACACTCTCTCCTCAAATGATGCTTTTTGTTATGTTTGTAGATATTGACAATTATCGTTCAATAGTAAGGTCTTATGGCAGAGAAGCGGGTAATGAAGCTGTAGTTGAAGCGGCAACAAGACTTAAAAAGATTGTTTCAGGTTCACACGATTTTCTTTGCAGAATTGGTACTGACCGTTTTGTTATTGTGGCACAGCGTCCAAGTGAACCTGCGGCAGATATAACAAGAACAACTTACGCTAAAAAGTTTGAAGAATTAGGGAAACAGGATTTTAAAGCGTATGATCTTAATGTTTCAATTGGTCTTGCAGGTGCAGAAACAATCAACAGTATGGAAGATGTTGACTTGCTTATAAACGAAGCAGAAAAAGATATGAGAAAAATTCGTAAAGTTGCTAAAAGATTTTCTAAAATGAGTAAATCTTCGTTATATGGTGGTAACTACTACGAAGAAGAATAAAAAAAATAAAAACTTCTGACTTGAATGTCAGAAGTTTATTTTTATGTCAAATTATTTTTTTAAGAGAGATGCAGCTGCTTCATCGAGGAATATAACAACATCTTTGTGGTTCTGCAAAATAGAAGCAGGTACCTGAGGTGTAACTTCGCCTTCAACCATATTTTTGATTGCTTCTGCTTTTTTCTCACCGGTTGCGATAAGCACAATCTTCTTAGCTCTCATAATTTGTTCAATACCCATTGTAAGAGCATAGTGAGGCATTGCACCTTCATCAAAATAAATTTTGTTAGCATTTATTGTGCTATCTGTAAGCTTAACCTTAAATGAACCAACTGTAAATTCATCTGCAGGTTCGTTAAAACCAATGTGAGCATTATTACCGATACCTAAAAGCTGAACATCAATTCCGCCGGCGTTGTTGATTTCTGCATCGTATCTTGCACATTCCTTTTCAGTATCTTCTGCATTGCCATCAAGGAAGTGAACATTTTCCTCTTTAATGTCTATTGAGTTAAAGAGCTGCTCGTGCATAAATGTATAGTAGCTGTTTTTGTCATTTTTTGGTAAATCACAGTATTCATCAAGATTGTAAGTTTTTACATCTTTGAATGAAATACCACCATCATTATAAGTTTTTATAATGTTTTTGTAAGTAGGAATCGGAGATGCACCGGTAGCAAGACCAAGAACTGCGCTTGGATTTGCTTTTACTGTGTCAGTAAAAATTTTAGCTGCCTCTACGCCGATTTCTTCAGCAGTTTTAAAAATCTTAATTTCCATATATATCACCCTTTTTTAAGTTTTACATAAAAATTATACCACAAAAAATAAATAATAAAAGGGGATTTTTGGTTTTTTTAAAAGAAATATTGAAAAATTTTAATAAAATGTTATAATATTAGAGATAATGTGTTCATTTTGAGGTGTTACAATGATTAAAAATATCGTTTTTGATATGGGTGGAGTTATTTTAGACTTTAATTTGAAGAAAACGGTTGAAGCAGAATTTAGCCCCCAGTATCACGATGTTATATATGAGCATGTGTTTGGGGAAAACAGTGTTTGGAAATTGCTTGATGAGGGTATTTATACCTTTGACCAGGTTATTCCTGGTATATTAGAAAAGCTACCTGAAGAAATACATGAAAAAATTACTGATATGGTAACCGATTTTTACGACTATATGCCACCATTTAAGGAGACTTATGAGCTCATAAAAGAGTTGAAGAATAACGGGTATCCAATATATCTTCTTTCGAATGCTACACCACGTTTTTTTGACAGATATTTAGATGTTCCTGCATTTGAGTTTTTCGATGGCTTTTTTATTTCGTCGTGTTACAGGCTTTTAAAACCCAATAGAGAGATTTATGAAGCTTTTTGCAACAAGTTTTCATTAGAACCTCGGGAATGTTTCTTTATTGATGATTTAGAAGCAAATATAAAAGGTGCAAAGGAGTACGGAATGAGTGGCTTCGTTTTTTCTGCACCAGATACAGATTCGTTAAAAATGGCTTTGAGAGAAGCCGGTGTTAATATTTAAAAAGGGGTACTACTTATGAAAAAAATTATTACATTATTTGTCTCATTATTTACTGTTACTTCGGTGTTGTTATGCTTTACTGCTTGTAAAGATAACAAAAACGAAGAACCAACAACTGACAATATTATTACAACAGATGCTATCCGTTATGGCTATTCTGCAGAGGTTACATCTGCTTCATTAAAGGTTTATAAGGACGATGTTTTTGTTCAGGAGCTTACTTATCCTGCAAATAAAATGGATGTTTTCGTTTTAGGCTTTGCACAAAATCATATTGCTTTTCAGGATATGAACTTTGATGGTAATGACGACATCTGTCTTACAATTTCTGCAAACAATGGTGTGTTTAATTATTGCTGCTGGATTTTCGACAGTACAAAAGGTGAGTTCGTTTATAATGAAACACTTTCAGGCTTTACATCTATGTCTTTAGATTCAGTAAATAAGCAGGTTGTTGTTAATGAGAAAAATGGAGATAATACATCTTATGTGATTTACGAATGGGTTAATGGCGAGCTTAAAAAGGTAGCAACTAAAAATGAATTGCCGGAAACAGTTACAAATACAATTCTTGGTTCAACAAGCTCAGATTCAACTGCTTCAAGAGAACCTGAAACTACAAAGAACAACAATAATACAGTAAAAGATACTACTGCACCAAATATTATTACACCACAACCAGAAATAACAACTCCATCTGGTAGCGGTTCTGGTACTGGCAATGGTGTTAATTATTCACCAGACCTTTATGAAAATGAATGGTATTAAGAGGTAAGAATATGTCAGAAGAAATTAAAATTATTGAAGAAGCTCCTGTAACAACAGAAAAACAAATGTCTTTAAAAGAAGAAGCAGAATCTTTTAAATTCTTTAAAAATTGCTCTGCTACATTAAAAAAACTTTCCCTTGCGATGTTTGTAATTAACTTGTTCTTTATTGTAATTGGTGTTGTAGTAGGTGCATTCGTTTTGAGTGCATACTACGGAGTACAAATTGTGGCATTACTTGCAGTTCCGATTATTTCTGTAGTAGCAATTTTTGTGATTATAGCAAGACTTATCTCTGCTTTAATTTACGGTTTTGCAGAAATAGTTGAAAAACACGAAAAATAAATTTTGGGGGTTGAAAAATGAAGGAGTTATTCGTAAAGCTTAAGGAAGCTGAATGTGATGTTGAGGGAGCGTTAGCTCGTTTCCTTGATGATGAAGAATTATATGAGCAATTTTATGGCGAGCTTTTAAATGACGAAGCATTCGGTAAATTAGGTCTTGCTTTAGAAGAACGTAGAATAAGCGATGCATTTGAATATGCTCATACATTGAAGGGTATAATAGGCAATATGGGTTTAACCCCACTTTTTGAAACTGTATGCGATATAGTTGAGCCTTTAAGAATTGGTAGTTTAGATGGCGTGATGGTTAAATACTATGAACTTTTAAAGCAAAAGGAATATTTTAGTCAATTTATATAATAAAGTACTTGACAAACTTTTTTTGTAGGTATATAATTCTTACATAATTTTTTAGGAGGTAATATAGATGATTCGTAATTTTTCTTATCGATTTTTTTACTTTATAAACGCGGATTGTCTATGTGCTGAGTAAAAACTTTTGCTTTTCGAGTATATAGTCAGTCTGCATTTCTGCTGTGTGTTTTTTCATAGTAGGTGTGCAGACTTTTTATTTTATAAATAATTTTTAGGAGATATGAATATGATTTCAGAAAAAATGATGGGTCTTGGCAAAAAAAGCTCAGTAATCAGAGAGATTTTTGAGTACGGAAAAAAAAGAAAAGCAGAAATTGGAGCAGAAAATGTATTTGATTTCAGTTTAGGTAACCCGAGTGTTCCTGCACCGAAAGAAGTTACAGAAATTATGAAAGAATTTTTAGAAACTGTACCTGCAGAGGTACTTCATGGTTACACTTCTGGCCCTGGTGATATTGGTGTAAGAACTGAAATTGCAGCCTACATAAAAAATAAATTTAATGTTGAAGCTACACCTAACCTTATTTATATGACTTGCGGTGCAGCCGCTTCACTTACAATATCATTAAATGCGCTTGTAAATTCAGGTGATGAGGTTATTGCTTTAGCACCATTTTTTCCTGAATACAGAGTGTTTGCAGAGCAAGCGGGTGCAACTTTAAAGGTAGTGCCTTGTAAAACTGAAGATTTACAGATTGATTTCTGCGAATTAAAAAAAGCAATAACAAATAAAACGAAAGCAATTATTGTAAATTCACCAAATAATCCTTCAGGTGTAATTATTCCTGAATGTGATATTATAAAACTCGCTGAGCTTTTAAATAGCAAACAAAATGAATATGGCACAGATATTTATCTTTTAGCAGATGAACCATACAGAGAGCTTGTTTTCACTGGCGAAGAAGTTCCATATATCCCAAAATATTACAAGAATACAATTGTTTGTTATTCGTACAGTAAAGCGCTTTCATTACCTGGTGAAAGAATCGGTTATATTTTCGTTTCACCAGAATTAAAGGATTGTAGTGATGTTTTCGCTGCAGTATGCGGTGCGGGTAGAGCATTAGGTTATGTTTGTGCACCAAGTCTTATGCAGTACACTATTGCAAAATGTCTTGACAAAACCGCAGATGTTTCCATTTATGAAAAAAACAGAAAAGTGCTTTACGATGCACTTACAGAGTATGGTTACACAGTAATAAAACCTGATGGTGCGTTTTATATGTTTGTAAAATCACCTGAAGAAGATGCAAATAAATTCTGTGAAACTGCAAAAAAATACGAATTATTATTAGTTCCAAGTGATGATTTCGGTGTTAAAGGCTTTGTAAGAATTTCTTACTGTGTTTCACCTGAACAAATTAAAAATTCATTACCGGCATTTAAGAAACTTATAGAGGAATATAAATAATGAGCAACAAAAACGAATTACAACAGGCAAGAGAGATTATAAATGAAGTTGACAAGCAGATTGCAGTATTATTTGAAAAACGAATGAATGCCGCAAAAATGGTTGCTGATTACAAAAAGAAAAATGGACTTCCTGTTGAAGACAAAGACCGTGAAAAAGCATTAGTTGAAAAAATGCTTGATTACATAGAAAATGAAGACCTTAAAACTTATTATATTGGTTTTATGAACAATACAATGGAACTTTCAAAAGCATATCAGAGAAGACTTTTAGATGGTATGAAAGTTGCATTTTCGGGAGTAAAAGGTGCTTTTGCAGATATTGCGGTAAAAAGAATTTTCCCTTATGCTGAAAGAGTTTCTTACAAAAACTTCAAAGCGGCATATAAGGCAGTTGAAAATGGTGAATGTGACTGTGCAGTTTTACCTATTGAAAACAGTTACGAAGGTGATGTTGGTCAGGTTATGGACTTAACATATTTCGGTTCACTTTATATCAACGGAATTTTTGATTTACCAGTTGAGCAAAATCTTTTTGGTACAAAAGATGCCGATATTAAAGAAATAAAAACTGTAATAAGTCATAAACAAGCTTTAGGTCAATGTGCAGAATATATAAACGAACATGGTTTTGAAACTGTTGAAGAAGTTAATACTGCAGTTGCCGCTAAAAAAGTATTTGAAATGAATGACAAAACCCAGGCGGTTATTTGTAGTATTGAAGCGGGTGACGAGTACGGTCTTAAATTGCTCGACAGAAAAATTAATAAAAACAGTACAAATACAACTCGTTTTGCAGTATTTTCAAGAGTTCAACGTGATGTTTCACCAAAGAGTGACACAAACTTTATACTCTTGTTTACAGTTAAAGATGAGGCAGGTTCGCTTGGTAAAGCAATTTCTGTTTTTGGTGAGTCTGGCTATAACTTGAAAACACTTAAAAGCCGACCTTCAAAAGATGTTATATGGAATTATTACTTCTTTGTTGAAGGTGAAGGTAAACTCACAAAAGAAGCTGAGGACGAACTAATTACATCGCTTTCAGATGTGTGTACCAATGTAAGACTTGTTGGTAAATTCAGTAAAGAAATGAGAATCTGATTATTTTATGATTATAAATGTTAAAACATCGGGTGGTAGTTATAATATCACTCTTAAAAGAAATGCACTTAATGAAGTTAATAAAATTTTAGATATCAAGGGTAAGGCTTTAATTGTAACCGATAGCGGAGTTCCGGGAATATATGTAGAAATAGTTAAAAACCAGATTGAAAACAGTATTGTTTATACGTTCCCACAAGGTGAGAAAAGCAAGAATTTTGAAACTTATTCAGCACTTTTAAAAACTCTTGCAGAAAATAAGTTTGACCGTAAAGACTGTGTTATTGCGGTTGGCGGTGGCGTTACTGGTGATATGGCAGGCTTTACTGCCGCTACCTATATGCGTGGTATTGATTTTTACAATATACCCACAACACTTCTTTCTCAGGTTGATTCTTCAATCGGTGGTAAAACCGCAATTGATTTTGCAGGCTACAAAAATTTAGTTGGAGCATTTTATCAACCCAAAGCGGTAATTATTGACCCTGATGTGTTAGATACATTAACTGACCGGCAGTTTAATAACGGTCTTGCAGAGGTTATTAAAATGTCGGCTACATCTGATAGTGATTTATTCGAGCTTTTAGAAAACAATGATGCAAAAGATATCATTGATGTAGTAATCGAAAAATCACTTCTTATAAAAAAAGCAGTAGTCGAAGAAGACGAAAAAGAAACAGGACTTCGTAAGGTGCTTAATTTTGGTCATACAGTTGGTCACGCAATTGAGAGCGTAACAGGGCTTGACACACTTTATCACGGTGAATGTGTTGCACTCGGTATGATGTTTATGTCAACAGGTAAAGCGAAAGAACAAATAAAGAATTTACTCTCTAAAAATAATTTACCAATAAAATTTGATTTTGATTGTGAAAAAGTTTTTGAAGTTTTACGCCACGATAAAAAATCTGTAGGTGACGGTGTAAATGTTGTGGTAGTAGATAGTGTTGGTAGCTTCAGATTTGAGTTTATGAAATATCAAAAAATAGAAAATATATTGAAAGGGGAAGAAATATGAAAAACACATTCGGCAACAATGTTTCAATTACTGTTTTTGGCGAAAGTCACGGTAATTCTGTTGGTGTGGTTATTGATGGTTTACCATCAGGAGTTGAAGTAAGCGAAGAATTTATCTGTCATCAGCTTGATTTAAGAAGACCTTACGGTAAAATTTCTACCCCCAGACAAGAAACTGATAAATTCACAATACAAAGTGGTGTTTATAATGGTAAAACAACAGGTACACCAATTTGTATCACAATCCCTAATGAAAATACAAAATCAAAGGATTACAATTACGGGGTAGCACGACCGGGGCACGCAGATTTTACAGGCTTTATGAAATTTAAAGGTAATGAAGATTATCGTGGTGGAGGTCATTTCAGCGGGAGAATAACCGCTGGCATTGTTGCAGGTGGTGCTATTGCAATTGAAACTTTAAAGAATAAAGGTATCTTAATCGGTACTCACATTAAAAAATGCGCTGGTGTTGAAGATAACTCCTTTACAGATTACGAAAACGAAATTAAAAATCTTAATTCAAAAATCTTTGCTGTTTTAAACAATAAAAAGGGCGAAGAAATGATAAAGAACATAGAAAATGTAGCAAAAGAGAAAGATAGTGTTGGTGGGGTACTCGAAACAGTTGTTACAGGTATTCCGGTGGGTGTAGGCGAACCGTGGTTTGATTCTCTCGAAAGTGTAATTTCTCATGCGCTTTTCTCTATTCCTGCAATTAAGGGTGTTGAATTTGGTTGTGGCTTTGAGTGTAGCGATATGCTTGGTAGTCAGATGAATGATGCCTTTTTTGTAGACAATGGTGTTATTAAAACTAAAACAAATAATAACGGTGGTATAAACGGTGGTATAACAAATGGAATGCCAGTTATATTCAAATGTGCGGTTAAGCCGACACCTACAATTAGCAAAGAGCAGGATACAGTGAATTTCATTACAAATGAAAATATTAAAACAGAAATCCACGGCAGACACGACCCTTGCATTGTTCACAGAGCAAGAGTTGTTGTAGATAGCATAACCGCAATAGCACTTTGTGACTTACTTTCACAGAAATTCGGTACAGATTGGCTCGGTGAAAAATAATGGAGTATGGTTGTATCGGTAAAAAGTTAGGGCATAGCTTTTCAAAGGAAATACACAATGCTTTAACCGATTACACCTATGAACTTTGCGAAATACCTGAAGAGGGAATTGCTGAATTTATGAAACAAAGTGACTTTAAAGCGATAAATGTCACTATTCCTTATAAAGAAAGGGTAATTCCGTATCTTGATTTTATTTCAGATGAAGCAAAGACAATAGGTGCAGTTAATACAATAGTAAATAAAAATGGTGTGTTATATGGATACAATACCGATTTTTACGGTATGAAAATGCTTATTGAAAAAGCAGATATAGAAATAAAAAATAAAACGGTTGCAATTTTAGGTAGTGGTGGTACATCTAAAACTGCAAATGCGGTTGTAAATTCTCTTGGCGCAAGGGCAGTTTATAAAGTGTCAAGAAATGCCCAGGACGATTTTATTTCATACGATGAGCTTTATAATATAAGTGATAATATAGATATTATTATAAATACAACACCAGTTGGTATGTATCCCAATATTTATAATTCGGCGGTAGATGTTAAAAGGTTTAAAAACCTTTCAGGTGTAGTAGATGCAGTATATAATCCACTTCGCTCAAAGCTTGTTTTTGATGCTTTAAGCTTAGATATTAAAGCAGTTGGTGGTCTTTATATGCTCGTAGCACAAGCGGCTGCAGCGGTAGAAAGATTTATAGAAAAGACTGTAAGCAGAAAAGATATTGAAAGTGTTTATAATTCACTTTTTAAAAGTAAAGAGAATATTGTTTTAATTGGTATGCCATCCTGTGGCAAAACAACAGTTGGTACTATTGTTGCAGAAAAATTAAATCGTGAATTTTTTGATAGTGACATACTTATAGAAGTAACTGAAAAAACAACAATTCCAGAAATATTCAAAAACAGAGGAGAAGAATATTTCAGAAATAAAGAAACAGAAGCAATATTTACACTCAGTAAAAATAATTCTTCAGTTATTTCAACTGGTGGCGGTGTTATTCTTAATAAAAAGAATATAGATTTATTAAAAGAAAATGGTAAGGTTTTCTTTTTGGATAGACCATTAGAAAAGCTTATAACTACTTCTGACAGACCACTTTCTTCAAATCGTGAAGCTTTAGAAAAGCGTTACAATGAGCGCTATAATCTTTACAGAGAATATGCAGATTTTGTAATTGATGCAAGTGGTAGTATAGAAGAAACAGTTAATCAGATTATGAAGGTGACAGAATGAAAATTCTTGTAGTGAACGGACCAAATATAAATATGTTAGGTATTCGTGAGCCTGAAATTTATGGTCAAGAAACATACATAAATTTAGTTGAGAAAATTGCGAAATATGCAAAGGAAAATTGGGTAGAGGTAAAGTGCTTTCAGTCAAACCACGAGGGTGATATTGTAGATGAAATACAGAAAGCATATAAAAACTTTGATGGTATTGTAATTAACCCCGCAGCCTACACCCACACAAGTGTTGCTATTTTAGATGCTTTGAAATCGGTAGGTATACCGACAGTAGAAGTGCATATTTCAGAGGTTTCAGAGCGCGAAAGCTTCAGACAAATAAGCTTTGTTCGTGAATATGCTTTTAAAACTATTACAGGTCACGGTACTGATGGTTATTTAGAAGCAATAGATGCTCTGCTTGAGAAGGTGCGTTAAATGGTAGTTGAGGTTTTAAAAAGCACTGCTAATGGCGAAATAAAAGCAAGAGGCTCAAAAAGTTATATGCACCGAGCTTTAATAGGCGCCGCACTTTGTGACGGAGAAACAGTAATAAAAAATATTGCTGATTCAGAGGATATTACCGCAACGGTTGAATGTTTAAAACAGTTAGGTGCAGAATTTACTTTTTACGAAGATAGTGTAAAAATAAAAGGTATAAAGCAGAAAGATAAATTTAAAAAAATTAAGCTTTTTGCAAATGAAAGTGGTAGCACCTTACGATTTCTAATTCCGGTTTCATTACTTTTTGGTAATAATATCGAATTTACTGGTAGCAAAAGACTTTTAGAAAGACCGCAAACAGTTTATGAGGATATTTTACCAGATAAAAATTGCTTTATAAATCGAGAAAATGAAAAAATAACTGTCGGCGGTGATTTAAAAGGTGGTTTGTTCAAATTTAAAGGTGATATAAGCAGTCAGTTTTTAACAGGGCTTTTATTTACCTTGCCACTATTAAATGAAGATAGTGAAATTAGGCTTACTACCGATTTACAAAGCTCGCCTTATATTGATTTAACATTAGAAATTCTTAATGAGTTTGGTGTTAATATACAAAGACCTGACGAAAGAACTTTTAAAATTGAAGGTAACCAGAAATTTAAACCAACCAATCTTTATTGTGAAGGTGACTGGTCAAACGCAGCATTTTTAGATGCGTTTAATTTAATCGGCGGTAGTGTTAAGGTTACAGGTCTTAATAAAAACAGTAGACAGGGCGACAAAATATATGAAGAATATTTTGAACTTTTAAAACAAGGTTCACCAACATTAGATATAACCGATTGTCCCGACTTAGCACCAATTTTAATGACTTTGGCTTCGATGCTTAATGGTGCTATGTTAAAAGGAACAAGTCGTTTGAAAATCAAAGAGAGCGACCGTGGGGAAGTAATGAAAAAAGAGCTTTCAAAATTCTCTGCTGATATTACTGTTCTCGAGAATGAAATTATAATAAAAAAATCCGATTTAACACCACCAGATGAAATTCTTTGTGGAAATAACGACCACAGAATTGCAATGTCACTTGCAGTTATTTCAAGTGTATTTGGTGGCAAAATCGAAAATGCAGAATGTGTTAATAAAAGTTACCCGTTATTTTTTAAAGATTGCGAGCAACTTGGTATAAAAATCTTTAAAAATGGAAGTGTTTTAAAATGAGTATGAATTTCAAAGGAAAATTACCAATTCCGAAAGAGGTTAAAGAGAGATTCCCTTTAACAAAAGAAATGACAGAACAAAAAGCAAGAAATGATGCAGAAATCAAAAAGATTTTTTCTGGTGAGTCCGATAAATTTTTGCTTGTTATCGGTCCTTGCTCTGCAGACTATAAGGATGCAGTTTTAGATTACATACATCGTCTCCGTAAGGTGCAGGAAAAGGTACAGGATAAAATTTTTATTGTACCAAGAATTTATACAAACAAACCGAGAACAACAGGCGATGGCTACAAGGGGATGGTACACCAGCCCAACCCTGACAAAGAACCTGATATGTATGAAGGTATTGTTGCAATCCGTGATATTCATATGTCTGCTTTAAAAGAAACAGGATTTTCTTGTGCTGATGAAATGCTTTACCCTGACAATTATCGTTATCTTTCTGATATTCTCTCTTATGTTGCAATTGGTGCGAGAAGTGTTGAAAACCAACAACACAGACTTGCTGCAAGTGGTCTTGAAGTACCGGTTGGTATGAAAAATCCGACAAGCGGTGATTTATCAATTATGATGAATGCAATTACTGCCGCACAACATAGCCACACATTTATTTATCGCGGTTGGGAAGTAACAAGCGATGGTAACCCTTATGCACACGCAATTATGCGTGGATTTGTTGACAGAGATGGTCACTCAATTTCAAATTACCACTATGAAGATTTACAGAGGTTAAGCGATTTATATGCTGCTTCAGGACTTACGAATCCTTCAGCTATCATAGATGTAAACCACGCAAACTCCGGTAAAAAATATCTTGAGCAAATAAGAATTTCAAAGGATATTCTTTATAGCATCAATCATAATAATGATATCAAAAAACTTGTCAAAGGTCTTATGATAGAAAGCTATATTGAAGATGGTGCACAGAAAATCGGTGAAAACATCTATGGTAAATCAATCACAGACCCTTGTCTTGGTTGGGAAAAAACAGAAAGACTTATTTACGATATTGCAGAAAGCTTATAAAAAAATGACACCCGAATTTTTCGGGTGTCATTTTTTATTAAAACTCAAGAAATGCATTATGTGCATCAATCTCTCCACCGGTCATAATTTCATGCGAAGCATTACTTATATGTGTAAGAATTCTTAAAATGTTTTTATTCTTGATTCGTAACTTATTAACGATTCTTAATGGTAAAGAAAGAGCGGCAGTAAAAACATTGTAGTAAGGTGAACCAACTTCGTGTTTTTCCATTGAACCATCTAAAATGGAGTGGAAAGCGGAGAAAATCATATCAGTTAACTGAACATTTTTTAATTGCTTTGCATCTTTTTTAGGGATTGCTTTACCAAATGTTAAAAGGTTTATTATAAAAGCTGCTCTGTAAACAGAAATTTCAGAAATTATTTTAAGTAATTCACCTAAAAACAACCAAAGATTTTTTGCTTTCTTATTTGAAATACCAATTGAAACGAGAAGTGTAACAAACTCTAATTTTCTGTTTTCTCTTGCGGCATCAAATACATTTTTAAAAAGAAATGTAGCGTGGTTTTTTAAATAATCATTTGTGTATGTTTTACCGTTGTATTCATATTGTTCTAAAAGTTCTGTTTTGGTGTCAATACCTTCATTTGTAATAGTACAGTAAACAATCGGAGCGGGGTAGCCACCAATTGACCCTAAATTGAATTCGTAAAAATGGTTACCGTTTTTATTTTCGAGTTTTTTTATGTGGTGCATATGTGAGTGACCTGTAAACATTATAGAAAGACCAATATCTGCAAAATTACGGCACATTTTTTCTTTTCTTTCTACAGCACCTTTACCATTTATTGCTCTGTCAAACTCGGTAAGAAAAACGTGGTGGTGTTGCATACCGAAAATTACATCGCCACGCACTTTTGCTTTTTCAACTTCATTTTTTATCCACTCAAAATGTTCTTCGCTATAACCAGAACCACCATTACCATCTTGGTCGTCATCTAAACAAAAAACAGAAAGTCCTTCTGCTGGTCTTACAACATAAGAAGATTTCTTCTGATGTGTAAAATATTCGCTTACTGCTTCTTCTGGACCAAAATCTTTATAAAAATCACGAAGTTCTTCGGGTTTTAAAGTTTCTACATCGTGGTAAACTTTTGCTCCTTCAAATCTTCTTGGGTTACCATCACAACACCAGTCATGAGTAGCGGTAACTACATAAACTGGTTTGCTTTTTTTGAACTCATAAAGTAAGTGGCGCATTTCCTCGTGGGAAACACGCTCACCGTCATTAGAAAGGTCACCTGCAATAAGCAAAAATTCTGCATCTGAATTTTTTATTTTCTCAAGTGCAGCCGAAATTACACCTTTGGAATGAGCGAGCATCTTCTGGTCAGAGTTCGCTCTTAAAGTATAAGCAATACCTGAATTGCCCAACTTTTCTGAATAGTAATGCGGGTCTGCTATAATTGCAAATTTAACATGATTATTCATATTTTTTACCACTCTATGTTAAATGTGTCACCGCTTCTTGTGTATTTAATTGGGTCGGTGATTTGTTTCTTTTGTTCGTCTTTTAAGCCTTTTTCAAAAGCATTTGCCATTTTTCTGTTAGGGAACTCAATTGTCATATCAAGTGTAATAAATGAAGGAATACCAACATGTAAGAACTTGAATCCTGTGAGCCACCAGTGTTTCTCTGGTCCACGGGTAAATACGAGTTCATCCATATTATAAAAGTCGAAAGATACTTCGAGCATTTCTTCGTCAGTAACACAGTCAAAGTGTTTCATAACCCTGTCAGTAGGCTTGTTATAAAAACCAATTTCTCCACCTGCTGTTATACCGTACTGACCTTTCCAAATTTCCATCATCCAGTCTTTGTCATCGTAAGTAAAGTAAATTTTAGCAGTTGAGTAAATCATACCAACCATTGGTGCGGCGGTATCGTAAACACTGTTAAAACCAAAGTTTCTTTGCCATGAATCCAATTGAGTGAAATATACATCTTGTACAGGGTCATAGTCAAAACCTGCCGCTACAAGAATTTTTCTTGCAGTAGATTCATCTTGTGTATTGAAAAGTACATCCTGAACATTTGCTAAATAATCGCCATCTTCAAATGTGTTTATTGTAGTTGTTTCAGTCGGTGCAGTAGTAGGATTTACAGGTGAACTGTCACTTGTAGTAGCAACTTCTGAGGATTGAGTCTGATTGCTGTTTTGTGTAGTCGGTGTATTAACTACAGTAGTTGTTGTGTTGTCAGGGTTTGAAATAACTGCAGAATATGTAAAATCTTCTCCATAATAAGGTTCTGTGTAATATACATCACCAGCAGGAGGGTTAGTAGGCACTACAGTACCATTGTTGAGTGTGCCTGCAATATTAAGAAGCCCACAACCAGAACAAGTTACGATAACCATAACTAAAAGAGCAGTTAATCTTAAAAAATTAGTGTATTTTTTCATGTCTTTCTCTCCATAAATTGTGTTTAAAATCATATACCAAACTATAATACCACAAATTTCCTTGTTTGTCATTAGTTTTTGAGAAAATAATATTTGTTTAACATTTTCAGTTCAGTGAGTAATATCTTACATCTATTTGCACTCTTGCAACTGAATTTATTGACACCCAAATATTTTTAATATATAATTACTTAAAAGCAAAAATAGGAGTTGAATTTACTACGTTCACACATCTTCACGTTCATACCGAATATAGTCTTCTTGACGGTGCTTGCAGAATAAATGATGTTTTAGATTTTGCAAGTGAACAGGGTATGAAAAGCCTTGCTATAACTGACCATGGTGTTATGTTTGGTGCGGTTGAATTTTACAAAAAAGCAAAAGAAAAAGGTATAAAACCAATTATAGGGTGCGAAGTTTATGTCGCGCCCCGTTCCCGTTTTGACAAAAACCATGCTTTAGACAGTGAACGAAGTCACTTAATATTACTTTGTAAAAATGAAACTGGTTATAAAAATCTTATTAAGCTTGTGTCACTTGCGTGGACAGATGGTTTTTACACAAAGCCACGTGTTGACCACGAAATTTTAAAACAATATTCAGAGGGGTTAATTGCACTTTCAGGTTGTCTTTTTGGTGAGGTTGCAAAGTCAATACTCGCTCGTGATTTTGAAAATGCAGAAAAAACAGCTCTCTGGTATAAAAATACATTCGGTGACGGCAACTACTATTTAGAGATGCAAAATCACGATATGGTAGAAGAACGTGAAGTAATAAACGGTGTAATGAAAATCAGTCAGAAGTTAAATATACCCGTTGTTGCTACTAACGATGTTCACTACACAAGAAAAGAAGACGCCGATATTCAGCGAGTGTTAATTGCTATTGGTACAAACAAAACAATTAATGAAGAAAATGCACTTTCTTTCCCGAATGATGAATTTTATTTAAAAAACGAAGAAGAAATGCGTGAAGCATTCTCTTTCTGTGAAGAAGCAATCACAAATACACAGATTATTGCAGACCAATGTAATTTTGATTTTGAATTTGGTGTATCAAAATTACCGCTTTTCGATGTTCCGGAAAGTGACCACGCGTTATATTTAAAGAATCAATGTCTTAAAGGGTTACAAGAGCTTTTTGGAACAATTCCAGAAGAATACGAAGAACGTCTTTTATATGAGCTTTCGGTAATTCACGAAATGGGCTTCGACGATTATTTCTTAATCGTTTCAGACTTTATTTCGTTTGCAATAAAAAATGGTATTCCTGTAGGCCCTGGTCGTGGTTCTGCGGCTGGTAGTCTCGCCGCATTTGCATTAGGAATTACGGGTATTGACCCTATAAGAAACAAGCTACTCTTTGAAAGATTTTTAAACCCCGAAAGAGTTAGTATGCCCGATATAGATATTGACTTCTGCTATGAACGTCGTGGCGAGGTTATTGACTATGTTATAAAAAAATATGGTGTAAATAAGGTTGCGCAAATAGTAACTTTTGGTACTTTACAGGCAAAGGCGGCAATTCGTGATGTTGCAAGAGCATTAGGACTTCCTTATAGCACAGGCGATGTTGTTGCAAAACAGATTACACGCGATTTTCCTGATATAAAAACTGCACTTTCAAAAAACAATGAACTCAAAAAAATGTATGAAAGTGACAAGGATATAAAAACTCTTTTAGATACCGCTTTAAAAATAGAGGGTATGCCACGACACGCATCAACTCACGCGGCAGGTGTAGTTATTACAAGAGAAGATGTTTCAAACTATGTACCACTTGCCAAAAATGGCGACCAGACTGTAACACAGTTCACTATGACCGAAATTGAGCAATTAGGTCTTTTAAAAATGGACTTTTTAGGACTTCGTACCTTAACAGTTATAAGTGATTGTGAAAAACTTGTAAGAAAATCGCACCCGGATTTTGAGGTTTCGAAAATACCACTTGATGACATAGCTGTGTATACAGAAATGTGCAAAGGTAATACTGTCGGTGTATTCCAATGCGAGTCTGCGGGTATGACAAGTTTAATAGAAAAAATGCAGCCTGAACGATTTTTTGATATCGCCACTGCAATTGCACTTTACCGTCCGGGACCAATGTTCTTTATTGATGATTATTTAAGAAATAGAAAAAATCCCGATTTGGTACAATATAAGTCACCATTATTAAAGGATATTCTTGATGAAACAAACGGTTGTATGGTTTATCAGGAACAGGTAATGCAGGTGTTCAGAACTCTTGCTGGTTACTCTTATGGCAGAGCGGATATTGTAAGACGTGCTATGAGTAAAAAGAAGCATGATGTAATGGAGAATGAACGTGCTATTTTCATAAATGGTTTAACTGATGAAAATGGTAACACCATTATAGAAGGTGCAGTTAAAAGGGGACTTACTAAAGAAGTTGCAAACGATATTTTTCAGGATATGACTTCTTTTGCTTCTTATGGCTTTAACAAAAGTCATACTGCTGCGTATGGTCTTGTAGCATACAGAACTGCATATTTGAAAGTAAAATACCCTAAAGAATTTATGGCGGCAATTCTTACAAGTGTAATTGGTGAAGAAGGTAAAACTAACATTTATGTTAATGAATGTAATCGACTTAATATACCTGTAATACCACCACACGTTAATAAGAGTAGTGAAAGCTATACTGTTACAGAAAATAGCGTTGTGTTCTCTCTTTTAGGTATCAAAAATATAGGTAGAGGTTTAATTCGTAGAATACAGAATGAACGAAACGAAAATGGTGCATTTAAAAGCTATTGGGATTTCTGTAAACGCGTTTATAGTACAGAGCTCAATCGTCGTGCATTAGAATGTCTTATTAAGGCAGGTGCTTTAGATGGTTTAGGTCTTAACCGTCGTGAGATGCTTGTGAATATAGATACCGTGATGGCTTGTGCATCTAAAGAAAGTGACTTGTATTCCGGAGGTCAGTTAGATTTGTTTTCATCACTTGGCACAGATAGTGATTTATCTTCAGAGCCTGATTTAAAAAAATGTGAAGATTTTTCAAAAAGCGAACAATTAGGCTTTGAAAAAGAAGTTTCAGGTCTTTACTTTTCGGGTCATCCGTTAGAAGAATACAGAGAAATAAGTGAAAGTATTAAGTGTGTTAAAACAAATGAACTTTACGAAAAACTTGAAACAGGTCTTGAAAAAGAAATTGACTCAATGTCTGTACAGTTTTTAGGTATTATTTCATATATGAAAAAGAAGGTTACCAAAAGTGATACTGTTATGGTTTTTGTCGAACTTGAAGATTTATACGGCTCACTTGAAATGATTGTATTTCCAAAAACACTTGAAAAGTATTTAGATATTCTTTCGGTTGGTAAAGTTGTTTTTGTAAAAGGTAGAATTTCTACAAAAGATGAGCAAATAAAGCTTATTCCTGACTCAATAGAAGTTGCAGATAAAGAAAAACTTCAGAGTGTTACTCCATCTGTTACTAAAAGTACATCTACAACAGGTAAGAAGAAAAAACGAGGATTGTTTTTAAAAATTTCAAAAGAAAATGAAGTGGAAATAGAACGTATTAAAAATCTTTTGTCAATCTTTCAGGGTGATATGCCGGTTTATTTGTATCACGAAGAAAGCAAAGAATATGAATTTTTAGGGACAGATAACTTAATATGGATAAACGACCCTTTAAAGAGCGAATTAGCAGGGATTTTAGGCAAAGATAATGTAGTTGTACAAAATTAAAGTCATAAATTCGCTTTTTTCAGACAAATTTCTATTGTAAGTTGGAAAAATTTATGTTATACTACCTAATTGTCTATTAAGAATTTGGAGGTTCTTATATTATGAAAACTATCGGTGTATTAACAAGTGGCGGTGACGCGCCAGGTATGAACGCTGCAATCCGTGCAGTTGTTAGAACAGGTTGCGAATCAGGTATGAAGGTTATGGGTATTCGTCGTGGCTATAAAGGTCTTATTGAAGGCGATATGTATGAAATGAATCTTCGTTCTGTTTCAGATATTATTCACAGAGGCGGTACAATGCTTTACTCTGCTCGTTGCCCTGAGTTCAGTCAGTCAGATGTTCAGGATAAGGCAGTTGAAGTTTGTAAAGAATTTGGTCTTGATGGTATTGTTACTATCGGCGGTGACGGTACATTTATGGGTGCACGCGCTTTAACTCTTAAAGGCGTTCCTTGTATTGGTATTCCGGGTACAATTGATAACGATATTGCATCTACCTCACACACTATCGGTTACGATACAGCTCTTAATACTATTATGGATATGGTTGACCGTGTTCGTGATACAACAGAATCACACGACCGTTGCTCTGTAATTGAAGTTATGGGTAGAAACGCAGGTTTTCTTGCACTTAATGCAGGTATTGCAGTTGGTGCGACTTGTATTCTTGTTCCGGAAATTGATTATGATATTGATTCTTACATAATTGAAAGAATGAAACGCACAATGACAACAGGTAAACACCACTTTATTATAATTGTTGCCGAAGGCGTTAAAGGTATTGAAGTTAGTTCACTTGCAAAATATATTGAAGAAAAAACAGGTGTTGAAAGCCGTGCGACAGTTTTAGGTCACGTTCAACGCGGTGGTTCACCATCAGTTCGTGACAGAGTTCTTGCAAGTAAAATGGGTTATCACGCAGTTCAACTTCTTAAACAAGATATTGGTAACAGAGTTGTTGCTATTGACCATGCAGAGATTGTTGATTACGATATTATTGAGGCACTCAATATGAAAAAGACAATCGACCCTGAACTTTACAAAATCGCAAACGCAATTTCAATATAAAATTTTGAAAATCCTGGAAGTTTTTCAGGATTTTCTTTTTTTGAGACCATATCAAAGAAATTCTAAAATTTTTTTGATATGGTCTCATTTTTCATAACATATTTCCCGAAATAAAAGGAAAAGTAATATTGTAGATTTTTTTAAATCTGCAATTTGTTTTCGGGGGTGAAAATATGGCAAAAAAAGTTTTTAAATCATTTGTTGCAATTTTTTCATCATTTTTGATTTTAATAACAATAGTAGGAAATGGCTCTGTTTCACAAGTGGATACAAGTAGTTCTGTTGAAGCAGATGTAAAGGGTAAGCTTTCTGATTTTAGTTTTAGTTTAATTGAAAGTTATTTCAAAAATGGTAACGAAGAACCTTCTGATAATAATTCTGTCACAAAAAATCAAAATAATGCAGAAACTTTAGTTTATTTAGGCGGATTTCCAATTGGTATTAAGCTTTACTGTGATGGTGTAGTAGTTGTAGATACACAGAATGTAGAAACATCAGGGGCATTTCTTAATCCTGCACAAAAAGCAGGTATTTTAAAAGGAGATATAATTAAATCAATAGATGGTGTAAAAGTCACAACAAACAGCGAGGTTTCAAAAATAATCGAAGAAAGTAACGGTAGAGAATTAAAAATGCAAATTTCACGAAATGGTGAAATTAAAAATGTTGTCTTTTCTTCTGTTTATTCAACTGTTTCAGGTGGTTATAAAGCTGGTCTTTGGATAAGAGACAGCTCTGCTGGTATTGGTACTGTAACATTTTATACTCAAGATGGTGAATTTGCTTCTTTAGGTCACGCGGTTTGTGATGTGGATACAGGTGAAAGGTTACCAATTTCTTCAGGTGAAACAACTGATGCAAAAATTACAGGTTGCTATAAAGGAAAATCAGGTGCCGCGGGTGAGCTTTGCGGTATGTTAGAAAGTAAAGCTACAGGTAAAATTATGGTGAATGAAAATAAAGGTATTTATGGTGTTTTTAATAAAGTAGATACAACAAAAACACTTTATCCATTATGCAGAAAGAATGAAATTAAAATGGGTGCGGCTCAGATTGTAACAACAGTAGAAGAGGGAAAACAAGAAGCATTTAATATTGAAATAGAGAGAATTGACTATATTTCAGATGAAAATAAAAACCTTATAATTAAAGTGGTAGATGAAAATTTAATTGCAAAAACAGGTGGTATTATTCAGGGAATGAGTGGTAGTCCTATTATACAGAATGGTAAATTGATAGGTGCAGTAACTCACGTCTTTTTAAATGACCCGACAGGTGGTTATGGTATATTTGCAGAAACAATGCTCGATGTAGCGGATGGATTGAATGAATTGAAATTAGCATCTTAATAAAAAAGTGATGAGTGCTTATTTACGGCATTCATCACTTTTTCTGAAAGCATTGAAAAAACAAATCAAGTATGGTAAAATAAACCTATCTTATGAATAAAGGTGATTTTATGGCCGAAAGAAAACAAGTACCAATTTTTGAAAGTTGTTACAAAATAGCAGAATATTTAAAAAAGAATACAGACAAAGACCATCCTACAACACAAGCAGCAATGCGTAAAGATAATAGTGTTGTAGATTTTCTTGGTGCTAAAGAAACATCTAACAGTTATATAAATCAGATTGCACTCGCCCTTAACAGCGGTGAAGATGGTGCATTAGCAAAGGAAAAAGACTGGAAAGTTATATTTGATGCATTTACCGAAGTACACGGTAGTAAGAAAAAGAAAAGTGCAGATGTTGAGTACACTAATATTGAAAAATTGCCAATAAGAAACCTTTATTATAATCAGGAGTTTTCATACGAGGAGTTAGATAAAATTATTGAGTGTATTTCTCTTTCAGATACTCTTGACAATAAAACTGCAAAGAAGCTTATAAAGAAAATTAAAGAAGAATTAGGTACTGTTTTTTATGAAGAAAAATCATCTGGTATTTCAAAAATTGAACCGGAAATGATTGTTGATTCAGAGTATTATCGCAAAAATATAAAAACAATTGAAGAAGCCATTGAGAAAAATGTAAAAATCACTTTTTATTATAACGGAATTGATAATGAGAAAAAATTAGAACGAGAAAGTCTTTCAAAGGAAATTATAAGTCCGTATTATCTTGTTGCGAATAAAGGTAAATACTATGTAGTTGCTTGTAAAGATAGCTTTATGGGTAAAAACTACAAAAAGGTTATGTCTCTCTGGAGAGTAGATTTAATGACTGAAGTGAGAATTTACACAAATTCATCAGACAAAGAAAGCGAAAAAGCAACTAAAAAAGAAGAAGTGCAGAATCTTCCTTTGAAATGGTCTGACGATTTCCATTTTTCGCATCTTAATATGGCAAGTGATGCACCTGTAGAAGTAACGTTAAAATTACTTGAGTTACCCCGTGTGGATGATATTTCAAGAAGTGATAAATATTCACACACTTTCCTTTTTGATACATTTGGTAGTCGATATACTTACAGAGAAACAAAGTCTGGTGACGAGTTTGTGACGGTTGAATGTTCGCCGAGTGAAATGATTAACTGGGCATTGCATTACAGTGACAGGGTAGAGGTCATTTCACCGGAGTTTTTAAGACATGATATAAAAGAGCGCGCAAGACAAATCAGTAAAATGTATTTAGGTGATTAAAGTGAACGAATTGAAAAGATTTGGGTTCGGTTGTATGCGTTTTCCTGTGAATTCGGATGATAGTGTAAACTATGAAGAAACCGAAAAAATGATTGATTACGCAATAAAAAATGGTGTTAATTATTTTGATACTGCTTATGTTTATCACGCAGGTAAATCCGAAATAGTTTTAGGTGATATTCTCAAAAAATATCCACGCAACAGTTTTTTACTTGCAGATAAATACCCGGGGCATCAGATTTGTGATATATATACACCGGAAGAAACGTTCAAAGAACAGTTAGAAAGATGTCAGGTGGACTATTTCGATTACTATTTACTCCACAATATAAATGAAAATTCTGTAAAAGTTTATATGGATGAAAAGTGGGGGATTTTAGATTATTTCAAAGAGCAGAAAAGACTTGGCAAAATTAAATGTTTAGGTTTCTCTTGTCATTGTTCTGTTGAACTTTTAAAAGAGTTTTTAGATTACTGTGGTGACAGTATGGAGTTCTGCCAGATTCAGCTCAATTACCTCGACTGGACTTTGCAGGATGGTAAAGCAAAGTATGAGTTATTGACAGAAAGAAATATACCAATTTATATTATGGAGCCTTTAAGAGGTGGTAAGTTAGCAACACTCTCTGAAAGTCAAAAAACAAAATTGTCTGTTTTAAGAAAAAATGCAAAACCCGTAGAGTGGGCATTCAGTTTTCTTCTTGATTTACCAAACATTAAAATGATTTTAAGTGGTATGTCTGAATTCAGTCAGGTAAAAGAAAATATAGAGATTTTTAAAAACTACAATCCGCTAAACGATAATGAAGTAAATACACTTTTAGAAATTGCAGAAGAAATGAAAGATTCGGTTCCTTGTACAGGTTGTGGTTATTGCCTTAAAGACTGTCCTCAAGGTCTTAATATTCCCTTTATGCTTTCAATTTATAATGAATTGAAAATCCAGAAGGCTATTAGTGTAAGAATGAGACTTGATGGATTACCTGAAGAAAAACAATCTACTGCCTGTATTGGTTGTGGTTTATGTGAAGCTAATTGCCCACAAAAAATATCAGTTCCGAAAGAATTAGAAAATCTTTCAGAACTCTTAAAAACAATGCCGACCTGGGCAGAGATTTGCGAAGAGCGTCAGCGTAAAATGAATGAAGAATTAAGAATTAGG
>JAFXCQ010000005.1 GCA_017521425.1 Clostridia bacterium | reverse complement strand
TAAGAATTAAGAATTTCGGAAGGCTTCGCCTTGATTATAATTATTAGTCAATAAATTAAAACAAGTTCTATCATTTTTAGTTAACACTAACTTCAAATGATAGAACTTATCTTTTTTTGTTATTCAATTATAATTGCCGACCGCAGGTCCCACAATTCTTAATTTTTCATTCTTAATTCTTAATTTTTTAAAAGACTCAGTCTTTTAAAAATTCTTTTACGCTACCTGTAACACCTGCAAGGTTTTGTAAGTCTGACGGAACAATAATTTTTGTTGCTTTACCGTCTGCAGCCTTCTCAAATGCTTCCATACCTTTAAGTGAAAGGTATGATTTTGAAGGTGCTGCTTCGTTAATAAGTCTGATACCTTCTGCCTGAGCTGTCTGCACAGCAATAATAGCACTTGCTTCACCTTCTGCTTCACGGATTTTTGCTTCTTTAACAGCATCAGCAGCGAGAATTTTAGCTTCTTTGTCAGCTTCAGCGGCAAGAATTTGTGCTTCTTTCTGACCTTGTGCTACGAGAACTTGTGATTCTTTTTCACCTTCTGCACGAAGAATTGCTTCACGACGTTCACGTTCTGCTTTCATTTGTTTTTCCATTGCTTCCTGAATTTCTTTTGGAGGAAGAATGTTTTTAAGTTCAACTCTGTTAACTTTAATACCCCAAGGGTCAGTAGCTTCATCAAGAATACCACGGATTTTTGCATTGATAGTATCACGAGAGGTGAGTGTGTGGTCGAGTTCAAGCTCACCAATGATGTTACGAAGTGTAGTTGCAGTTAAATTTTCAATCGCTGCAATAGGGTATTCAACACCGTAAGTGAAGAGCTTAGGGTCTGTAATCTGGAAGAAAACAACTGTGTCAATCTGCATTGTAACGTTATCTTTTGTAATAACAGGCTGTGGTGGAAAGTCAACAACTTGTTCTTTTAAAGAAACGATTTTAGAAATTTTTTCTAAAAATGGCCATTTAATGTGAAAACCTGTATCCCAAGTGCCGTGATAAGTTCCCAAACGTTCAATAACATAAGCTTTAGATTGTGGAACAATTTTAATGTTCGCAACAACGAGTAAAGTAACAAGTACGATTACTACAATAGCAGCAATAATAGCTTCCATAATAAATTTCTCCTTTTAATATAAATTAGTTTAATTTTTCGGTCTTACAATAAGTTTTACACCCTCAATACGCTCAACAACAATTGTCGTATTTTCGGGAATTTCAACTTCGTCACTAAAAGACCTTGCAGTCCAGACTGAACCGCGAACCTTAACTGTACCTTTTGCATTAAGGTTAGATATTGCTTCTGTAACAACACCCTCTGCATTTATGTACATATCTGCATTAGTAGGTTGCTTTCTTGTTCTTGTGTACTTTTTTGCAATCGGTCTTAAAGCCACAAGGACAATTAAAGAAACAATAACGAAAATTACAACCTGAATCATCGGGTTCTCAATAAAGAAACTCGAAATGAGTGCAACAAGAGCACCTGCTGCAAACCAGATTGTAAGGAGATTTGCGGTACAGGCTTCAACAATAACAAAAAATGCTAAAAGTCCGAGCCATACCCAAACCATCATAGAAATCACTCCTTTATAAATTATAATTCCCAATTTATTTCATCAATATAATTATACAACTGTTTATTAAAAATTTCAATATTAAATTTTGGAATTATAAATATTTAAAAGGGGAGAAGATACAAACCCGATTAACTGACCAAAATCATTAACCGGGTTTTGTTTAGTTTTATTAACTTTTTTAGTAATTTTAATCAGAATTTTACTTCTTAACTTTTCACTCTTACTTCTTACCTCAATCATCCGTCCCCTGATTGTTGCGCCGTCACTTGATTGTCAATTGCAATAGCTTTTGTTTTGGTATTTAAAAAACATTATCAAAGTTAAGCTTAACACTATTTTTTATATATTCTAATTCTTCTTTGCATTCAACAAGGCAAAGGTAGGTCGTTTCTAAATCACCATTTTTTGCGTGTTCGGGTAGTTTTTCTATATTCAATTCAAGTTGTTTTATATCATCATTATTAAAGAAAAAGTAAAAGAATTTCGAGTTTTCTTCCCAGACATCGTGCAGATTTTGTGTTTTTTTATAAAATTCAACTCGTTTGTCGTGATTGTCGTTTTCAAGTATATCAGTGTTATATTCGGTTATAGTGTCAATTCGTGAAATCATATTGTTGCAAATTCTTTTAGTTTCATTAAGTGAATAAATACCTGTATAAACTGAAACAGAAATTAAAACTATTGCAATTATTACTCTTTTCATTATTATCACTCTTTTAATATAATTTCAGTATTTTTATTTTTATCTATATTCATAAGAAAAACTTGTTTCTTGTTAACTTGTTTCTTTTCTAAAATCTTTTCTATATCTTCTTTATTGATTTCTAAAACATCTAAATTCTTTTTTAATACAACACCATCTATTATAACAGGGCAGGTGTAACCGTCATTTTTTGTTTTTACTTTTACATCCTGCTTTGTCGCATTCTGAAATTTGGGTTTTAATAAAACAGAAAGTGTTCCGTTAGTTTCAATTATTGCGTATGCAACCTCGTTTATATCAAAAACATCTTTTTGTCTTAATGCGGAAAGAACATCGTCAACAGTAAAACGCAATTTCTTAAGTTGCTTCTGGTCTAATTTACCGTCTTTAATAATCAGCAACGCATTACCGTCACTAATGTTACGGAATTTTGTGCTTTTCATAGATATTACTGAATTTATAATTTCAAGACTTATTAAAATCATAACAGGAATCAAACTATTTATTAAAGGTATCGAATTGTCTTCAATTGGTATTGAGGCAAATTCAGAAAGCAAAAGCGTTATAACTAATTCTGTTGGTTGTAATTCACCTATATTTCTTTTGCCCATAATTCTGATTGCAGCAGAAACAAATAAATAAAGAATGACAACTCTTATAATTGTAGTTAACATAAAATCACCATTTGTAGTATATCCACAAAATTTCAGGTGATTATAAAAATGGTGATTTTTATGAAAGAAAATAACAGCCCTTTTATAAATGTTGACGATTTACCAAAATCAGAACTTGGTAATGTTAAGTTTTATGCAGAAGATAATGGGAAAATTATTAAAGAAGTTTTTCTCAATTGTTTTGATATTGTGGTAAAAAATGGTGTTTGTGGTGATCGCAGAGTAGTTTTTGCAAAATGTGACGGGCTTACATCTTCAGAAAAGATAATTGAAGGTATTACAAAACCAATGTTGCATTTTAGTGGTGATTTGCCGAAAAAAGATGTTTTACAGTTTATTTCCTCGGAAATAATTTGTGGTACAGAGGTAAAAACTGAAAAAAATCTCGATTTGGCAATAGAAAACCTTCTGCGTGGGTGTGTTATTGTTTTTGTTGATGGTGTAGAAGAATGCATAGTTGTGGGAATGCAAAATATTCCAGGTCGTTCAATAGACGAACCCAATTACGAAGTGCAGGAGAATGGTTCGCGTGAAGGGTTTGTTGAAATTTTAAAAACAAATATGACTTTAGTCAGAAAAAGACTTGTAAATGTCAACTTTAAAATAGAAGTTTTAGAAGTCGGTGTTTCTACAAAAACAAAAGTCGCAGTTTGTTATATGAATGGAAAAGTCAAAAAAGAGGTTTTACAAGAAGTAAAAGACAGACTTAATTCGGTTAATATGGATACAGTATTAGGTGAAACTTATTTGAGAAAAGCACTCGACACAAAACGCAGAACAATGTTTACAATGGTAGGTAAAACCGAAAGACCAGACACATTGTGTGCAAAAATCAATGAAGGTAAAATTGCAATTTTGATTGATGGCACACCTTACGCGTTAATTGTGCCAAGACTTTTTATAGAAAACTTTCAGACCTTTGATGATTATCTTAACAGACCATATTATGCGACCTTTATGCGTTCTATAAGATTGATTTCATTTATAATAAGCATATTCTTGCCGGGTATATTTGTAGCAATAGGTTTGTTTCATCAGGAACTGTTACCCGAAAAAATGCTCTATAATGTTGTGGTTATGGAGAGCAATACTTTGTTTACCTTGACAGTTGAAGCGCTTATTATCCATTTTATCTATGAAATTGTCCGCGAAGCAGGTCTTCGTGTACCGAAATCTATTGGTCACGCGGTTAGTATAGTTGGTGCATTAGTAATTGGTGATGCCGCAGTTACCGCAGGACTTATAGATGCACCTATGCTTATAGTTGTAGCTATGACCGCAATAACTTCTCTTGTAGAAACTGACCTTTACCACGCAATAGCAGTTTTAAGAATTGTATTTATTATTATCGGCGGAACAAGTGGATTTTTTGGTATTATGGTAGGTGTTGCAATTTTAATAGTAAATCTTTCATCTGTTGAAAACTTCGGTGTTTACTTCTTGTCACCACTTGCGCCATATAATAAATCTCTTTTCAGAGATACAATAAGTCGATTAAGTATGGAAAAATTGGGCAAAAATATATTTGATATAAACAAAGTAGGTGAGCAGAAATGACTGAAAAGAAAGTAACAACTTTCCAGTTTTATTCTCTTTTGTATATATGCTCTGTTGTAGCGGCATTTATGTTTGTTTCAACAACTGTAATTGATTTAGGCACAACTGACGCAATTCTTTTCCCGAGTGTTTTTGGTGTTTTGAGCCTTATAACAATAATCCCGACTTTTATTTTTAATAAAAAATCCAACGGTGAAAGTGTCTTAAGTGCAATAAGTAAACGAAATAAAATTTTTTCTGATGTTGTTGCGTTTTTTTATATTGTTTTAGTTTTTATATTACTATTAAGAACACTTGCAAGACTTGATTTATTTGTAAGTTCAGAAGTGTTTCCTGAAAATACTATGACATTCTTAATTGTTTCTATAGTGATAGTATCAGTATTTTTGTCATTGCTTGATATAGGGGCTTTATCAAGAGCATCAACAATATTTTTAATTATGGTTACACTTTCTGTTTCTGTTGTTGTATTTTCTGCGTTCAGCAATATTGAGAGTGTGAATATTGTTCCGTTTTTTATGAATGGAGAAACCGAGTTTGTAAAACAAGCATTTTCCTATTCAGTGTTTTTTCCAGAATCTGCCTGCCTTATATTATTTCTTTCAAATATAAAAGGAAATATAAAAAAAGGGTACTATTTATATATATTGTTTCTTGTATTATCACTCACTATTGTTGCTTTTACAGTTGTAGGTGCATTAGGCGAGTTTTCAAACACGCAACTTTTTCCTGCGTTTGCTATTTCTTCAGTAGGTGAATTCAGAGTGCTTGAACGATTTGAATCAATACAAAGTTCAGTTTGGACAGTCTGCATAATTGCAAAAACAACTTTGCAGATTATGATAATATCAAATTGCATTCGTCATTTGTTTCCTAAAATAAAGTGGTGGACACCAAATGCCCTTACGGGAATTATTGCAACAGCTTTTATAATATATATTTCAAATGGGGTTACGCGTTTTTCTTTTATGTCATCACAAATCTGGGTTACAGTAACTTATATTTTATTGGTTGTTGTTTTGCCAGTTATATCTTTGCTCTCAATATTAAAAAAGAAAAGGGGAGAAAAGCTTGCTTAAAAAAATCACACTTCTCTTTTTTATAGTGGTTACACTTTCTTGCTTTTGCTCCTGTGAAAGATACGGAACTGAAATTGAAGATATGATGATAATTCAGGGTATTGCAGTAGATAAAGATAAAGAGGGTTACGAAGTAACAATTGAAATGCTTAATAATAAGCAGAGTGCGTCTGCCGATTCAAGTAATGTCGGTGAAGAAATGACACTATGTTATTCGGGGAATGGCGAAACAGTTGCCGAAGCTTTGCGACTTATAATAAATAAAACAGGTAATGTGCCGACATACACTCATAACAAGGTAATAATTTTAAGTGAAGATGTTGCAAAAAGTGATATTACAAAAGTACTTGATATTTTTGAAAGAGATTATACAACTCAACCTATAACTCTTGTTTGTATTGCAAAAGATGTTAAGGCTGGAGATGTGTTAAAAGCAAATATTGGTAAGGATATTTCAAAAAGTGAAGTTCTCGAAAAAATACTAAACCAGAGTGCTATAAGCTCAATTACCCCTGAAACAAGGCTTATAGATGTAATAAACACCGTTCTCGATGAAACTGCCTGTATCGCTTTGCCTACAGTAACACTACAAAAAAATGGTGAAACAAAAACTTTCTTTGTGGAGAATATTGCGGTATTTAATTACAACAATGAAATTTCATACTATTTAGGTCGTGAGAGTTCTGAAAATTTTGTTAAATTACTTGGTGAGTTAAAAAACGGAACTTTGGTAACAGAAGACGAAAAGGGTGCCAAAGCTACATTTATAATTGTAGATGGCAAAACAAGGTATAAAGCAGAAGTGAATAATGGTATTGTAAATTATAATGTGAAAATAAAAATGTATTGCGATTTGAATGCGTATGAAGGCGACAGGTTTCAATCAATAGAAAATGAAACGGTTGATATCTTCAAAAAGAATATTGAATCTGATACTGAAAGACGTTTGCAGAATACCTATAAAGCAATTCAGGAGAACAATTCTTTCGATATACTTCATTTTGGCAGAAGACTTTTGCAGAATGATAAAAATTCATATAACCAAATGAAAAATGATTGGCAAAACAATTTTAAAAAAAGCAATATAAATGTAAATGTTGAAGTTGTAATAAGAAGAATAGGAGAAGAAAGCTACCACGAATAATTAAAAAATAGCACATTATACTCTGAAAATTGTGTAATGTGCTATTTTTATTCTATGTTTTTTCAAAATATTCAACAAAATTCACTGTATATGTTGACTAATGAAAAAAGAATTGTTATAATAAATTTATCTATAATGCACATTGTGGCATATTAGTGCTTTTGGGTAATGCGTAAACCTAAAAGAAAAATCCAAAACTTAAAAGAAGGCGAATGTTATGAAAAACTTTTACGCAAAATTAAGTATTCGTAAAAAACTCCTTACGGTGTTCATTCTTGTTGGTGTGTTAACTTTTCTTTGTAGTGCCGTTACTGCGGTAGGGATGACTACTATTACGAATAATTGGAACACACTTGTTCACGAGTATGGCTTTTCGCAAGGTTATGGCGGGCAAGCACTTACAGAACTTACCCGTGTTGAAGAATTTGCAAGAATTTCTATTTCTTCAACAGATCCACAGCAAAAACAAACTGCTGGTGAACAAATGCAGGCACATATGAACCTTTATAAAGAACATATGGCTGAACTTGAACCTTACATAGTAACCGAAGAAGAAAGAGCATTATACGACGATATAGTTGCTCAACATGATATATACAGAAATTTGTTAACAGAAATTTTAACAGGTTTACATCAGGGCGGTGGCTCTGCACAAGCGATTGCGGCAGCAGAAGCTCGTTTTAACAACGAAGCTGCACCTGTTTATGAGAAAGTTTATGCAGATATGGAAGAGTTTGTTGAGTTAAAACAAACAACAGGTGATGTTAAAGCAGAGGCAATGCTTTCTAATGCAAACATAACCGGTATTGCACTTGCAGGTTTGATCGGTTTTATTGCAGTTATCGGCATTATTATTGGTGCAGTAATTTCCGGCAAAATTTCAAAGCCTGTTAAAGAATGTTCTGATCGTCTTAAAGCATTGGCTGACGGTGATTTAACATCAGACGTTCCTTCAACTAACCTTAAAGATGAAGTTGGCGAATTGATTGACGCTACTGCAAATATTAAGTGGCGACTTGAGTACATAGTTAAAGATCAGGGAAGCATTCTCGCAGAGATTGCAAACGGAAATCTTAATGTTGGTTCAGAACATCCTGAAGCATACGGCGGTGACTTTAAGCCACTTCTCGAATCTCTTAATAAAATTGTTGTTGATCTTACAGATACAATGTATCAGATTTATCAGGGTTCAGAACAAGTTGCAAATGGTGCTGATCAGGTAGCAAGTGGTGCTCAGGCACTTTCACAAGGTGCTACTGAACAG
>JAFXCQ010000032.1 GCA_017521425.1 Clostridia bacterium | reverse complement strand
TCGCGAAGCAATTCTTAATTCTTAATTTTTAATTCTTAATTCGAAGCCTACCTTACCCCATTTAGGGGATTGAAATGGTGCAGGCTTTGTTGTCTCCGGAGCTTTTGTTGTTGGCTCACTACATTACCGCCTTATAGGGGATTGAAACCCTTGAGATTAAGACTTTCAAGTTCGGCATTAAATTCTACCTTACACCTTATAGGGGACACTGGTGCTGTGCACCAGTGAAAAAGTAAGAGTGAATAGTGAAGATGTAATTTTGTGTTGGTTAGTATTCACTTCTAATCCATCGCGAAGCTAACTGATTTCTGACAACTGACAACTGACAACTAAATTTACCTTACCACCTTATAGTGAATTGAAGCACATCGTCTTTCGCGACAACGTCGTCATCAACAATTAGCCAGTAGCTAATAACTAACAACTAATAGCTAATGGCTAACAACTAAACTTACCTTACAAAACAAAAAACCATCAAATACCACATCGGTATTTGATGGTTTTTTTATTTATTCTGTTTTAATTTGATTTTAAGGTCTGGTCATTTTTCTTGAGGTCTGGTAAAACATCTTTAATTTTTGGTGCACTTACTGAACCTCTGTTACCAGAGAACCATTGGAACGGTGGGGATTTCACCCAAGCACCATCTTTCCATTTATAACCTATCGGGTAACTTATTTTTGACTTATCAGCAATATCTGTCGAATATCTTAATATGCATTTACCCTCTTCTGTTTTTGCAAGTTCAGTTCTCTTTTCTAAATCAGATTGATATTCTTTTCTTTCACGAGTAACTGTTGAGCCAACAAGCTTATATTCAATACACTCAACATTTTCAACCGTAAGTTTAACCTGACCCATACCCAAAGGTTTTCCGTGACCTATTTTATGAACGCTTGGTTTTTCACTGTTATTATCATTTAACTCGAGGCAGAACAAGAGGTTTTCAAGTTCGTCTTTTGTAAGTTTATCAAAATAAACGTCGAAAGAAAAATCGCCCTTTTCAATAGGTGTAATTGTATTATTCATTTTGCCTTTTTCTTCATTCGTAATTTTAAAGGTTCTGTTCCAGTAAACCTTTCTACCAGCAAGCTCTGGTATGTAATTGTTACGAATAAACAAGGTTTGCTTTTTACCATTTATATTCACTTTTTTGTAAGTCGTGTAATAGTCGTAATTCCACGTTCCAGAAAAAGTTTCGCCACGTTTTTCGTCAGTTTCTTTTCCTAACTTAGCAGGTGCACGCAAATAAAACTCTGTTGCAGAAATTCTTGGCGTTGCAAGAATAGGTAGTGTAATTTCTTTTTCTGAATATTTTACGCCATTTGCTTCGTATGAATCTGAAAACCTTAAACGACCTTTAACGGCACTTTTTTCTCCAATCATACCGAAAAGTCTGCAAGCAGGACAAGCGTTATTTATATCGGTACATTTATCGTGCTCTGCATTCTCTTTGAGAATATCCGGAATTTTATTTTCAAAAAACTCTTTACCCATACACGCAGGTGAAAGATAAATTACACAATCATTAAAGCCTTTTTCCTTACTTGCTTTATCGACATAAACAATAAGTGGTTCTTTGTTTCTAAAATGCTTAATGTAATTTCCATAAATCTTTTTTGCATCTTTATTCTGATTTATCACATCATCAGAATAACCGCCTTTAACATTTTCGTTTACACCTAAAACTTTTTCAAAACGGTCAAGAGTTTTTTCGTCAACAATAATATTATCACTATCTCTACTTGGTATAGTATAAATTATTTGTTTGTTGGCTTTATCTTTGGTTTTCATCAATGTTGGTATATGTAAATACCATCCACCATTCTCATTTTTTCTTACTTCATTTGTTGCAGGTGTATAATCTACCCTGTTAATTAAACCGTAGTTAAAATTCGTACAGATATTATTATATAAACCACCTATATTCTGTGTATTCCAATCCTTGTCGAATTTTGATCCGTTAACAACACCACGGTAGTAATCTTTATTCCTTTTTACATTATAATACAATTTCCATACCTTTTCTGCTTCATCCCAGCACATAATACAAAGCTCTTTGGGTTCGTTGGTGCGCTTGTACGGCAAATTAAATTCATCTACTTCAGAAAAACAAGAGTTTGTAAGTTGTTCGTAAACGTTTCTTATCATACCTCTTATTTCACTACCTGGAATAACAGGATTTTGTGGTTTTCTTATTTCATCTGTAAGTGATTTTTCATTTGATAAATCGCTGTAAGAATAAAACACGTTATGTTTATGCTCACTCTCTTTGTAATCAAAAGAGGTGTTTGGTATAAACACAGGTGACTTTACTTCAAGCTTACAAGAAATTTTACCTGTGTATTCACCTTTTTCAACAGCTTTACGAGATGGTTCATTTTTACTTAATTGAATAAACGAATATGGGTTAACAAATGGTTCTTGTGGTGCCTGTGGTTTATTCTGGTTGAATTTATTATTACCGCCATTTCTATTGCCATTATGGTTCCAGTTATTTCCACCTTTATTTTTGTAACCGTGGTTATAATTACCTTGATAAGCCATACTCTTCCACCTCCCCTAAATTTGTTTCTATTGAAACTATTCTGAAATCTGTAAACTCAAATTTTTCTGCTTTTAAGTAGCTTCTTATTTTAAGAGCAACTCTTCCACCTTCTGATACTGTTACTGGTAACTGAAGCTTAATGCCTCGGTCTTCAAAAAACTCTGTAACCCCATTTTCAGTTTTAGTAGCCTTACCCCACATCAACTGAATTTCGTCGTAAACCTCACAAGTTTCGCCTTGTGAATCATCTCTTACCCTACCAACAAGACTTTCGCCCTGTTTTACTAAATGCAATTCTTTACTTTCAGAAAATGCTCTTAAATCTTTAATATTAGTTAAGTCGGGGACTTCAGATGACAACACAAGCTCAACACCATCTGTTTTAATAAGCAAAATATACTGATAGTTTTTTAATTCACTTTGCAACTCAGTAAGGTTATTTAAACTATATTCAACCTTTTTTACAATAGAATTTATTTTTTCAAGCATTTGTGTCACCCTCTTTCACCTGTGTTAAAAGACCGCCACCAACAGAACCGAGTCCGCCTATATTAAGGTAGCCATCATTAAGGTCAGCTATTGTCTGTGCAATAAGACTTTCACTTAATTTCATTTCATCTTCTGTTAATAAATTCTTGTCGGAATTAGCTTTTATATGAATTTTAAGCTCTACATTTCCGCCGAATGATAACATATTTGTAAAGAGCTTTTTATCACTTGCACCACCAGTAAATCGGTCTATTGCATTTCTTGTTTGTTGAATTCTTGTCGCATCCTCTATTACACTCTCATCAAAAACAATTTTTGATGCTTGTTCGGTACTACCAAAGAGTTTATTTAAAAATGCTGTTTTGTTTTCATAACCAACCAAAGTAAGAATTTTGTTAAAATGATTTCTGAAAACACCTGCCCAGGAAGTGCCCGGTACAACCGACTTACCGTCTGCATTTTTCAGCATTTCGGCATTTATGAGCTTATCATCTTTTTTCTCAAGAGTAGCATTATCGGCTATCATAACAAAAGATTTCACATTGAATTTATAACTTTTTTCAATATAGTCTGATGAGATTTCAGTTAAATTAAAATCATCATTAACTTGTGACCAATCAAATGAAACAAGTTCATCTATATTGCTTATTTTTTTGAATTTTAACTCTTCAACTTCAACTTTGCCCAAGCCTCTGTTTGAATTATGACCAAGTCTTACAAAGCCTTTATTTAAGCCATCAAGTAAGCAAGAAATCATTTTTTTATCAATTTCGACAAAATTATCTATTTCTATTTTGAAATCAAACTTACAACCTGCTTCAACTATCTCATAGTCAAATTTCGCGCCGTCTGCTGCAACACCATCTTCAGTTATTGCAACACCGTCTCTGAAATTTTTTATGAAACTACCACTTAAAAATGATTCGTAAAAAATAATTCTGCTTTCTTCTCTCGGGTAATACACTTCGCCATTCTTTTTTTCGGGTTCAAGACTAATAAAGCCGAATAAATCATTAGTTTTAAAACCGCAATTCTCAAGATAATGCCTTGAAACACCGGCGAGTGTTGTTCCAGGAATAAATGGCACTCCATTACAATCATATAATAAATCATTATCTGTAAAATCACTTTTACCTGAACCAATTGCTATTGGTGTAACACATTTTAAAGTACCTTTAAAAAATGCTTTATTCATCAACACTCACCCCTCATTCCTTTTGTTTGTCTGATAAAGTTCTTTGTATCTACCAGTAAATGTTCTGAGATACAAATCAAACATTGAATTTTTTTCTGTTGTTATTTCCAGTTTATTAAACTCTTTTACAAGCTCTTTTGCTACCGCTAATAAATTCTTATTCTTTTCAAAGCTTTTTTCAGAGTCTTTCTCGAATACTTCAAGCATATTCTCACCTGACTTCAAGCCCTGATATAAAGTAAGAATTCGCATAGCCGCAGAGTTAGATAACACTTCATTCTTTTCTTCGTATTGATTTTCAGCAAGGTCAAGCGCCGCTAATGTGACTTCGCTCTTTTGTCGTTTCAATATTATTTTGCTTTCAATTTCTTTTGCTTCAGTACTTTTTATTTCAACTGAAGTGCTATTATCCACTTTTTCTTCAGAAACGATATATTCATTAACATTATAAATTGGTCTTATAAGAATTTGCCCGTAGCCTTCATCATTATTTATACCAATAAACATTGTTTCATTTAAAGTCTCAAAAGAACAATTTTTGAGGACTATTGTACTACCTTTAGAGAATGACTCAAATTGACCCTTTGGCATTCCCCATTTTGCGTTATAACCGCCTGTTAACTCAGTTTTTAAATATGTATCGCAAGAGTCAAATTCCACATATTTTTTAAGCTCATTTATTAAATCCTCAGCTAAAACTGAATTATTTGAAAATTCATCAACTATAATTGCATTAGAAACTAAATGCACCACAAGATTTTCGGATTTCTCTACATTTTTGTTTTCTTCTTTATTTTCTGCTATTTCGATTTTACATTTACCATATTGAGCAGTACCAGAAGCACCTAACGTAAAAATACCATTATTATTTTCTACAACCTGTTTTAATGCAGAAATAGCCCCATCACTACAAAAAACTGAGCCTTTAAAAACTTGTCCTTTTGCAATCTGTGTTGTTGTGTATAACAAATCAAGTTTTTTATTTATGTGTGATTCTGTCTTTTTATTTACTGATAATTTGCTTAATTTTTCACCATCAATGCAAGTATATCCATTCACAGACACATATTGACATTTTTCATCTTTTGTAAAACCATCAGCAAGACTAAAAGCCTTTTCGTCTTTGTTTTTTACAGCAACTAATGAAATCGGAGCTGGTATAAATCTTTTATTTCCATTTGAAATATAAGCGTTACCAAACAAAACATCATTAAAGAACATTTCATTAAAATCTGTAATATTTGCAAGATATTTAGCAAAAGCACCTTGTAAAGTAGAACCCTGAATGTAGTCAGGATTATTCATAGGTGAATTCTGCATTAATGAAACATCCTGCAAAAGTGTTATGGTATATTCATATTCAACCTTATCATTAGTTTTGTTGTAATTTATGCTTTTCGCTTCGTATTCCTGAGCTGTTATATTACCGCAAACAATCTCGCCCAAGCCACGACTCTTATTAAGACCAATATTACGAAGAAGCTTTAAAGCAGCTTTAATTATTTCAACATCTTTAGTTGTAGAATTATTTATTTTAATTGAGCCTTCAAACTCAGTACCTTTGACAACTGTTTCAATGTTTCTGAGTGAATGGTCTTTTGCAACACCATTTTCGCCTATAGCTGTCTGATAACGTTCCTGAGAAAACACACTTGCTATTTCTTTTGCATTATATTTTGAAGCAAGCTCCTCAGTTATTTTAACAGCATTTTTTAAATATGCATCGTTAACCTGTATTTTAGATATTACTCCACCGTCTGCACCGAATAGAGCTTCAACATCTTCATTAGTAACAACGCCACTATCTTTTACCGAGAAGTTATTAGCCGCTAACAACTGTGCCTTTTCTTTTAAAAGACCTTTAAAACGTCTGCCAGGAATTACTGGTAAACCATTTTCATCAAAATATGCACATACGTCAACACTGCTACCATTACCCATTCCATCAGAACAACAGGTATCTGAAAGCAATTTTATATCAAAACTTATATTGCAATTCATTTTCTTTCTCCTTCCCAAGCAACATCCATAACGTCAAGATAATCAAAGAACATAGCCTCACTCATATCGTTGAATGGCCTTTCGAGCTCATTGGCAACAGCAATTTCTTCTTCGCCATTTGCATGAGCTTTTATGTATCTGCCATAGTTTTCTGCTTCTAATTTACTTACTGCGTATGCATTTCTCAAACCTTTTAATTTGGTTCTCGCAATATTTTTACCAGCGATATTTTTTCTTAACATTTCGCAAAGATTTTTAAATTCATTATATGAATATTCTGTATCGTCATCAAAGATATATGGTCGTCTTATTAAACTTACGCCATCAACAATATAATTATTTTTTCTGAAATCGCTGATTTTTGTTGACATATTAGAGTAACAAAGTTGATAATCCATACTGCTTCTTGAACCCTCTGTAACTCTTTCAAGAGTTTTCTTTTTAGCATTTTTACAGCATTGTTCAGCAATATCGTAACCTGTTGAGAATGGAAAACCGCTTTTTACAAATGCAATACCTGCTGCTGCAGTTGGTGTATATCCAACAAAGCAATTAAGCTTTGTATTTTCAAGATTATCCATGAATTTTTCAGTAAACTCAAATGCTTTTTCACTTTCTAAAATTACTGTTATATCATCACCGTCTGCAACAATAGGTCTGAAAGGAATTTCTTTTGAAGCTTTATCATACATTTGCTCAAGCGTTGTTTTCAAAACCTTTTTATAGCAATCACCAATTTCAACAGAAAGCTTTTTCATTTCATTAAGCGCTGTTATAACATCGCAACTCAGATTCTGAACGAATTCACGGATTTTAATTCCCATTGTATTTCCGTCAATGTGTATAATTGAAACAAAGTCTTTGCTTTTTTCTGAATTTTCAAATTCAGTCATAAACTCTAAATCTGCCTTATATTTAACTTCGTTAAAAATATCCTTGCTTGCTTTAAGACCTTCCATTTTTGCAAACTTGCTTCGTGACGCGTAAACATTGTCTTTTACTACGAGTGGTTCAAAATTATTGTTGTCATAAGCAGTAATTGGTAAACAAAGTGATGGCATTACACTACCACCTGCTTTTTTTGCCGAATCGAGCTTTTCCATTAACAATTTCTGGTTTTCTGCCAAGCTTTTTGTTTCATCTAACTCAATCGCTGCAGAAAAAAGTCTTATTGCTCCACCAGATTGTAGAAAAACTTTTTTATTAAGTTCTTTACAAAAAGTAGTATATCGCTCCAGACAATCAAACATAACGAGAGCATTACCACCGCCAATGTAAACAATTTTTTGTGTATCATTACCAGAAAAAGTGAAAGCATCTGTTTTCCAGCTATTATTTGAGTCACTACACATTTCAGGAATATTTTTAAAAAGTGCATTATTAACTACAGCGGATGCACCTATAATATCCTTTAATTTATTGGTAGAAAAAATAAATTTTTGTATTCCTGATAAATCAAATATTGAAAGTATCATATTTATCCTCCTCTTATTTATTATGCTCCTGTCAATTCTTCATATTGTTTTTTTGTCAATAATGTTTTATTTTCTTTTACAATTTTTTCAGTAATCTCTACGCCATTGTCTATTATGCTTTTGGCTACATCGTAGCTGAACACATCAGAAAGAGCGATTTCACTATCTTTCAGAAATTCTTTTGAAACTTCATGAAGAAGTAAAGTTTCATCTTTTTCCGTATCAGTAGCTGCTGCATGGTTCATATTATTTCTTATAATTTTAACGCATAAATATGCTTGCATTACACTAATTAAATCTTCATATTTATTACTATCTAACCTATCTAACCTATCAATAACAGCTTTCTTTTTCTTATATGATTCAGAAGCATCTTGCGAATTTGAATTTTGTTTGCTTGTTTCATATTCTGCGCCGCGCCCAAGAAGATAGTAACCAAGTTTCTCAGGACTACTATTACACATCGTGTTAAAAAAGCCCTTAGCATCTCCAGCTTCTTTTTTAAAACCATAAAATACAGCATTACAATCTTGCTTATAAGAAAACAAAGCTTCTCGCAAATTTTTAATTGCATCCTTTTCCTCTTGTTTTTTAAACTTTTTTGTAAAATCACTATGAGGTACATTAGACCAAACAAAATATTGAGCATCACCTTTAAACTCATCGATAAATCTTTTGCCAAACTGCGCCTCTTCTGATTTATCTAATAAAGAATCCCAAAAATTCGTATAAAACTTTGTATATTCATGACTTGCACCCATTGTAGGTTTAACTTCAGAATCATCTATCAAACCGTTAATTCCGTGTTTTAGATAAATTTCAGGGAATTTTTCAACATAAATGGTAAATGCCTGTTGAATAAAGCGATGAGCAATACACCATCTGACAATTTCTATATAACCAAACTCATTTTTTGCATTATCTTCAATATACAAGCTTTCTTTTATTTTAGGGAATAACAATGTAAAAATATTCCTATAAAGGTCAGCTTCATCATCAGAGGTAACTTTAGGTTCAAATTTATTGATATCAGCATTTATTTTGTTTTTTATATCCTCAAGTTCGGATATCTGACCTATACTGACTGCTTTTACAAAGTCATCTAACTTACTTATCAAATTGTTTATTGTAGGATATTTTTTCTCATCATTAAAAAACTCTTTTAGTTTTGTAATATCACCGGTTGCAATAAAGTCATGGGCACCCTGAATAATAGTATTTATTTTGTAAATAAACTTTATTCTGCGAATTTTATTTGGTTCTTCATTATAACTAAGCTGACTATAAACAATAGACTCACAAGTAACATTTTTTATCTCTAAGTACTGAATAAGTGTGACTAAAAGATAACTTATATCTCGAAATCCACCTGTGTAGTCAATATACACCTTCTCATTGTCATTTATTTGCTCATTTATTTTTTGATATATATTATTTGCAATAACCTTACTTTCTAAAGGCTCTGAATTTTCTTGTACATTTCCCTTGAAATCATACGGAATTGGAAAGACTTCACATTCTTTACTCAATTCTTTACTCAATTTTTTACAAAAATACTCATAGTAATCGTACTGTGATTTTGTTGGGTTATCTGCCGATGTAAAGGTATCATTATGTACTTTATTGTTATAAACTTTTTCTGAAACTATTAACAGATACTTTATAGTTTCGTTTTCTTTTAAATTCTTTGCACATTCAGTTAAGTATTTTAATGGTGCCTGATTAGTATGTACCCCTCGATATTTTTCATTTACCGGGTCTGGTAATACATACTCCTGCTCTTTCGCATCTTTTTTATAATCACTTAAAAATGATATAATTACTGCCATATTTTTTCTCTCCTCTGATTTTTAGTTTCGGTTTAAAGCTACTGTGCCGACGACGTAACCCTCTTCATTTACGACTGGTGCGCCGATTGTAAGAAGTCTTGAAGTATCAACACCCAACTCTTTGCACGCCGTAACATAAAGTGCTGAAACGACACAAAAGTCACACTCTTCTTCACTTGGTATATCATCTACATCAGTAAATTTTTGTGGTGATTTTGTTGGTATTGGAACACCATTATACTCAATGCTTTCTGCTTCTGACTGCACAACTGTTGCATTTAAAAGCTTGCCGCTATACGGAATTTCTAACACTAACTCTCCGCCACGATATTTTCGTATTTTCTCATCGTATTCACAATTTCTGAAGATTTTCACAGAGTGTCCACCCACAAAAGATTTGATGCTTTTAGACAAAAAACCACCCCAAAACACAAAATTTATGTTATTTTTATATAATACACTATTCCCCATTTTTCGTCAATTAAATAAGAATATTTCTTTGCAGAAAAAATCAATGTTTTTTTATAACATTTCAACAAAAAACTCTGTACCCTTAACAGGATACAGAGTTTTTTGTTGTTATTAAATTATATCTACCATACCGAAGCCCTGACTGTTTCTTTCGCCAAAACCAGAATTATATAAAAATTCGAGTGCATCATAAGGACCTTCAACCTCTAAAGTGCAGTTATAAGCAGTTACCCATATTTCTTTATATTTAGTAACAACCTTTTTACCTATATCCAACAAATAAATTTTTATTTCTGGTGGTTCTGTTTCGTAACAAGCGTAGTATTTCTTATAAAAATTCTCGTGTAGTCTTTCTAAAAATTCATCTGATTCAGGCTTAAGATAAACGGTCTTTCCGTCACCCGATATAGTATGTAATACGATTGGTGAAGCAGTTTTAAAAACTACCCTCTTAGAATTTATATGACGGTTTGTAATACTTGCACTGCATACTGAGAGTGCTTCATCGAAAAATTTAAAGGTTGTATTTTTTTCTATACTTCTCTGAAAATCATCACAAAAATCAAAAATAGAGCTTCTTATTTCTAAAGATACAGTATCATCAAAAATAATTTTTTTATCTTCTATTTTATAATTGCCCTTAAGCGGTCCGAAAACAAACAGCTTAAATGCTTCTTTATCACCAAAGCCTAAATCATGCCAGAAATCAGAAACACCGATTTCTCTTAATTTAGAGTAAATAGCACTTTGTAATTGATAATTGTAATTGAGAGGTATCTCTAAGGTAGTTTTGGGTTTTAATTGTAATTGTATCTGCATTGTAACAACTCCATTTTGTTAAGGTAGAACACCTATTATGTTCATTCAAATTATACAATCTGCTATTTTTATTGTCAAGTTGAGTAAATTTTTAATTTTTTTTGAAAATTTTGGTTAACTTTTTTCGAAACGCCTTATTATAGTAGTGAAAGCAGAAAAACAACGCGTAAGCAACGAGATAAAAGTAGGGAATTTTTGCAAGCATTTTCGCAAAAATCCAAATTTCAAAAAACAAAACTATTTAAAGTGAGGTGAAAATTATGTTATTTCTTACAGTAGCAACCGCAAGCACTTTATTATCTATAGCAAAAATCGCAGCAGCGGCAGCACCAGTCTGTATCGCAATTCATAACTACACACAACAAAAAAACAACTGATATAAACTAAATTGAATTGAAGTAATAAAGGAGGTGTTAATTATGTGGGCTATTCTTGGTTCAGTTCTTATCGCCGGTGGCGAAATCATTCGTATAATTGTAGAAGCAACAATCAAAAAATAATAAAAGGAGTAATATATATGATAAAAACTAAAATAAGCTTAAAATCTGCTGCCGATGCATTTACCAACCCGAATACCCCAGGTGTATATATCCTTTATCTTAATGGGCAGATTATGAAGGTTGGTAGTGCAGAAATCGGTGTGCAGAAGCGAATGCAACAATATTACGGTTTAAACAGTTACTGCGGACTCAATCAACACATAAATGAAAATAATCGCGACAACATAACAGTAACCTTTCAGACCTGTAATAGTGACCAATGCAACGAACTCGAAAGTAAGCTTTTTGACAAATATGGTTCTGTAAGTAATATGCCCTGGGCAACCAGACGACCACACAGCACACAGAACACCTGTCAGCTACTTATATAACAACCACAACCGCCCTTGCTTTGCAAGTGGCTTTTTTATTTATTGATATAAAAACCATCCCGGTCAATGACTGGGATGGTTTTTGTTGTAAGGTAAGTTTAGTTGTCAGTTGTCAGGGATCAGAAATCAGTTTGCTTCGCGATAGGTTAGAAATGAATAGTAACCTAACACACAATAATTTTCAACTTTCAATTTTCAATTGACGCAAAGCGTCATGTCCCCTATAAGGTGTAAGGTGAATTTAGTTGTCAGTTGTCAGTTGTCAGGGATCAGAAATCAGTTTGCTTCGCGTGTGGTTAGAACAGAGAACTTACAGAAAAAATTTCCATTATCTATTATTTATTCTCTATTCTCTATTCATTAACGCGCAAGCGTATTTTCCCCTATAAGGGGTAAGGTAAATTTAGTTGTCAGTTGTCAGGGATCAGAAATCAGTTTGCTTCGCGATAGGTTAGAAGTGAATAGTAACCTAACACACAATAATTTTCAATTTTCAACTTTCAATTGACGCAAAGCGTCATGTCCCCTATAAGGGGTAAGGTAAGTTTAGTTGTCAGTTGTCAGGGATCAGAAATCAGTTTGCTTCGCGTTGGGTTAGAAGTGAATACTAACCAACACAAAGTAACCTCTTCACTATTCACTCTTACTTCTTCACTGGTGCACGGCACCACTGTCCCCTATAAGGGGTAAGGTAGAAAAGAATTAATACCAATCATCAAAGAGCAACGAAAGTTTCAATCCCCTATAAGGGGTAAGGTAGCCTTAACTGGTTCGATCTTCTTCAAGGCCAACTTGATGTTTCAATCCCCTATAAGGGGTAAGGTAAATTTAGTTGTCAGTTGTCAGGAAACAGAAATCAGTTTGCTTCGCAAGAGGTTAGATATTTGAAACAATTTTTTAGTAAAGTAACCAAAAATTATTTATTTGATTATATCAAGTATTAGTTTAATTGTCAAGGTTATCAGTAATAGTACACTGCTAAAACACTGTTCATTACCAATTTTCAAATAGTTTGTTTCAAGCAGAATTTTTACACATTAACTAAATTTTATGAGCATTTTTGTAAAACAACAAACTTGACAATACAAAAGGTAGATGATATAATTTTAGAGAACACAAAATGTTGTTCTACCTTACACCTTATAGGGGATTGATACATATGAGACAAGTCATCACCGAAATACTTTCTCATTCTTTTTACTACCTTACCCCTTATAGGGGATTGATACTTAGTAATGTCGACTTGAGTGGCATTCATTGTGTCCTACCTTACACCTTATAGGGGATTGATACAATTCTTCGTAACTATTTATGAAGTCGAACAACACACACTACCTTACCCCTTATAGGAGATTGATACTCGATATCTGCTTCCGAAATCTGATATTCTTCTTCAGTGCTACCTTACCCCTTATAGGGGATTGAAACTCTGTAGGAGCTGGAGTAGGTTTGCTTGTTGTAGCTACCTTACCCCTTATAGGGGATTGAAACATTGTAATGCGAATAACGTCTCCGCTTTTAACTTCTACCTTACCCCTTATAGGGGACATGACGCTTTGCGTCAATTGAAAATTGAAAGTTGAAAATTGAAAATCATTGTGTGTTAGGTTACTATTCACTTCTAACCTATCGCGAAGCAAACTGATTTCTGACAACTGACAACTAAACTTACCTTACCCCTTATAGGGGACATCGGTGCTGTGCACCAGTGAAGAAGTAAGAGTGAATAGTGAAGAGGTTACTTGCAACTTGCACACTTTCTACTGATTCTTAATTCAAAAAAGCCTACCAGAATTGGCAGGCTTTTATTGTTCTTTTGTTTAGAAACAAGGAGAATACTATGAACTATTATATTTCAGATTTACATTTTGGGCACAGGGCGATTATTGATTTAGATGAGCGTCCGTTTAATGACGTTACCGAAATGGAATGGGCGTTGATTGACAACTGGAACGAAGTTGTTACAGAAAATGACACTGTATATATTTTAGGTGATTTTTGCTGGGACAGACGTGAAACAAAAAGACTTATTTCAGAGCTTAACGGCAACAAGGTTTTAATTATTGGTAACCACGATTCAGAGCATTACACAGCCGATATAAGAAAGCTTTTTGTGGACATTCAAAAGCAGATGACTATTACCGATGGTGACAAGACTGTTTTACTCTCGCACTACCCTGTTTTAGATTTCGATGGTGATACCGATAAAAGCGTTGTTATGCTCCACGGTCATTTACATAAAAATTACGGAACAGAAGAAAACGAACGACAAATTGCAAAACGAAAAGCTGAAAACGAAGATTATACAGCACAGATTTATAACTGTGGTTGTATGCTCAGTTATATGAACTACCGACCACAGACACTTAAAACGATAATAAATGGCGCAGAAAAATACAGAGCAGAGAATTTTTAAATCTCTGCTCCTTTTATTTGTATGCGTATAGAATTTTTACATTTTTTTAGTGTTTGACCATTTTTGTTTACAGGATTGTTGTCGTGGCGAAGGATTGAGAATTGCCACTGACAAGTTGGATGCTAAGAACTTCTATGCCTTCAACCCGAGTTTTGATAAGCATTGTAATAAGAGATAATATGATAAAACACCACCCGCCAGAATTGGTGGGTGGTGTTGGTTATTTTAGTTTCTGCTCTATACACATAACAAACGACTCTATAAAATCCAAATCATTCTGGTGGGTTCGTTTTTGGGGACCTTTAGTTCTATTGCCTGCCATTCGTTCTTTTTTGCTGATATGACGAGTGAAAAGCAAATTATCAATATTACTCTCGGTGTAAATCAAACCATTCTGATTAAGTGCTTTACCGCCTTTGCCAAGTATCAACGCGGCGAGTCCGTAATCCTGAGTAACTACAACATCACCTTTTTCGGTGAGATTGGCAATTTTGCAATCGGCAGAATCTGCGCCCTTATCAACGACAATAGTTTTTGCTCCGTCTTTTTCAATGGAGTGGGTGTTGTCACAGACAATGATACAAGGAAGCCCATGCTCTTTAGCTATACCCACGGTAATATCTACAACTGGACACGCATCGGCATCAATTATTATTTTCATTTGAAACCTCTGTTATCAATTTTAATATATCCTTATCTGCTGGGCAGAAGGTGTAGTTTGGGATTTGTTTAATGGTTCTATCTTGACTAAGTATAAATCTTCTTACGTTTAATGTGTTGCACCTTTTCTGCAACACAAACATATACCACAGAAGTTTTAGGAAGTCCAGAGGAATATTGCTTAAACTTTATGAATTACTCTCTCTTGCCATCATTTCATCACAATACAAATCAAAGCATGCTTCTACAAGCCCTGTAAGTTCTATGCCTAACACATCGGCAGTTTTAGCTATTGAATAAATTTGTTCACTTGTAAACGAAAAGGTATTACTACATTCTGCATATTCTTCAATATAACATGCCGCTTCATCATCGTCAATATCAATGGCGACTGATTTCATCGCTCTAAAAAGTGGGTGTTCAACGTCAGATACGGAAAAAGGAAATTCTAATTTATTATCTTCCACAAAAATTCGCTTTGCTCGTATTTCGCTTGGTGAATAACCAAATGACTCTTTCATTTTTCTCGAAAACTGTTCTTGATTATCATAAATCAATTCACTAATCATTCTAATCTCTTTATTTGTATCAATTAACTCTCTGTATTGCTTATAATCAAATCGTTTACTGATATACTGCAACAAAGTAATATCTTTTGACAACAACCTGAAAACTGTATTGAATTTATTAGCATCAGCTTCAGCATAATCCAGAACTATCTTTTCAATCTCTTTCTTTTCTTTGAATAATAATCCGTCATCATCCTCATAAATATTTTCATCTACGAGAGCAATAACCTTTTCAAATTTTTCTTTTTCTAAAATATTAAGCATAATAAACACTCCTTTTTTAATATCACTAACAACTTAGTGTGAGTGTATTATATTTCATAATATAAACCTATTTTTGATAAATAAAATAAATTTTTTATCAATTTAAACACTATTAATAAAAGCAAGAAAGACAAGAAAAAATATATACTCTTGTCTTTCATTTGATTTTTATTATATACATTGAGCAACAATTGGTTCTAAAATTTTATTCCAATTTTCGTTTTCAATTTTCTTTTCAAGTTCATAAAATTCTTTATTGAGTGGCAAGAATGTTAGTTGTTTTTCTTTTCTTAAACTATCAAAACCATCCTTACCAAAAAGTTCAACCAATCTACTAATGTAACTAAATTTCGCTTGTTTATCATGATATAAAATTATTATTTCATTTGCATTTTCAAAAAGTTCTAAAATTATATCTTTATCTGTAACATCCAAAGAATGTCCCATGGTTACCAATCGAAAATCTTCATTATTATGTTTTAATTCGCTCATCCATCTTATATATTCATAATCTGTTTCATAAAAAGTTCTTTGAAAATACTTTTTAAACTTTATAAACGAAGTATCAACAGAAACCAATTCGTCTGATACATTAGGATTAATACCTAAAACAATACTATCATTAATATTTCCATGAATATGAAAAATACTTGATTTTGAATACAACTTTTCATATGTATTAGTATAATTAAAATTCACAACATAATCAATGAGCGAAAACAAGCCTATTCTTCTATAATTATGTTCCCTACTAATCAAATCGCAAACACTTTCAATAAAACACTCCAAATATATAGCAAGTGCTCGTGATAGAGTTTCTAATTTGTCAACCAAATAATCAATAACCTTCTTTTTATCTACAACCAACTCACCCGAACCAAGATGTTCTTCTACAAGAAACTCTTGCTTAACTTCAGTAGAACCTACGGTTACATAATTACTTTTTCTAATAAGTTCCACGAAATAATTGAATATAGATAGAATATTCTTATTAACCTTACTATACTTAGAGCCATAGTGTAATGTTTTGCTATCAGGTAAAATCATTTGGTCAAAACGTTCTATAACAAACGCTATTTCTTTCTCAAAATCAATCCACCCAACATCTTTATTGTAAGATTTCAATAAATACGTAAACCATTCATTGTCTTTTACTATTTCAATTAAATATTCAATTCTTTTTGCATCCAAAACTGTTGCATCAAAAGCGGATTTGTGGATTGAATAACACTCTTTAATAAAACTATCTTCATTTTGCAAAACTTCTTGTGAAAAAACATCTCCCACAGACTTCATTTCGTTAGAATAATTATTTATTAAAAAATCTACTGTATGCAAAAAATTTGCGTACTTAGTAGGTAGATTATAATACAAATCAAATCCATTTCCAATTAATAATACATTCATATCAATCTCCTTTAGGCACATCCGTAAATTTTTCAAATCTCATTTTCTTACCTCATTTCAGTAATTCTCAAAACGAAGAAACACACTCAATCATGTGTATATGCTTCATCTGTATTTTTCTTCAAAAATTCAAAATTGTGTGGAAGTCTTGTGACCATTGGAGATGAAAGAATCTCAAATAATATACTACCCATTTCCTTTTTCACAGAAAAATTAAATGCGTTGTAATCGTGATCCAATCGATCTTCGACTTTTTGCAGATGTACTCTGTTTCTTAAATCTTTTAACCTTTTTAAAGCCGGATATACCAAATGATTTACTTGTAATGCTTGATGGTGTCTTTCGAGTATTTTGATTAATTCATCAAGATTCATTTGGAGTGGATATTCATCTACCTTTTTTAATAATTCGGTCTTTACTACTATTTTTTCCGCGCCAAATCTTGTTTCGTTTGCTTGAGTAGTTCCCAAGCTTTCAAGGTTGGAGGTTTTCCACCATCCATTTGATTTGACAATATTGACAAATAGCCCTTCAAGCACAGACATACCTGTTACAACGTACGATTTTACCAGCATCGTATATATTACATCGGATAGTTTTAATTCCTCTATTTCTTTTTCTATAAACTCCAGATATTGCATACTGTATGCGAGATTACTTCTTAGTGCTTCACTATTCTCAATACTCATATCCAAATCAAATGACAATTTATATGTGTTAACGGAAGTTGGATACCAACGATCTTGAGTTTTTGCGTTTGTCTCTTTTAGTAAAGAACTAAATGGATAAGAATTGGTAGGCATATTTTCACCTCATTTCAACCTTTCGCACAGTGGAAGAATTTCTTCAAGTTTAGCAACAATGCGTTTTTGCTCGGCAAGTGGCGGAAGAGGAATAAGAACATTTCCTAATTCCTTTGCGGGGAGCTGACGCACTGCTGTGCCCGTCGTTTTACTTTCGATAAATCTAAAATAATATGGAGAAGTCATCACGGTATAGAGGTAGTCAACAATGGCTGAACTAACAGAACGAACAATAACCATCTGCGCACAGATGAAACCAGTTTCATGATTTCTATTCTTTTTGAACTGTGATATCTTTCCAACCGATCCTCTGAGCAAACAAATGAAATCTTTGTCCTGCAACTTTCCGTTCCCTAATTCTTTAAACTTGGTTTCACTAATGTATCTCACATTATCAAAAGACATGTACCGTCCACTCATATCTTTTGCCCCCAAAAACGGTATGCCGAAAGTTACGTAGTCAGTATCTACTGGATATCTGCTACTGCGATCTCCATTTTCCAACACTGCCAATTCAGAAAGTCTGCACCAGCGCCAACTATCTGGAATATCAAACGGGATTTCATCCTCTGCAATTTCGGACAGGGGCTTTTCTTTTTTGATCTTGCCAGATTTGATTAGAGCCTGCTTTTCTGCCTGAATCTGCTGGAACAGTTCTTCTCCGGTGCCTTCTTCGAGAAGTTGCGGAACTAGTTTGCCTTGGATAGCCATTTGGAGAATGGATTTCTGCATATCCACGGGGAAACGTTTGTTGAATTCCTCCAGCTTACTCCACGCCTGCTCGTAGCGGTCAATTAAGGGGAGCAATTCCTCGATCTTCGCCACAATGCGCTTCTGTTCTGCAAGCGGTGGGAGCGGTATGGGTGTGCTTTTAAGTATTTTTTGATTGATATTCATTTGTGCCATACCATGAGCCTGTGCCACTAACAAGTATTTTAGCCCAACAGATACATGATACATATAGTCAGTATCTACACCTGATAACAGCGTAATTCCAGCAATAGCTTGATTGGTTGCGGCATCAATGCTCAGAATTCCAACCGTTCCGATTGTAGCAAAAATAGTGTATAGCAAAGTTCCAGCGGGGAAAATTTTAGCAGACGAATTATCTAATCCTTTTTGCGAAATACATTCAGAAGTAGTTGTAACATATTTCCCACGAATATCTCCAATTTTCACCCATGGAATATTTCCGCCCCAGTATTCTGTAGTATTACGATCAGGTGTTCCGCCGGCGTCAATTGTACAAATATCCCCAAATCTCGCCCATATCCAATTCTCAGGAATATCAAACGGGATTTCATCCTCTGTGATTTCGAGCAGAGGCTTTTCTTTTTTGATTTTACCTGCTTTAACCAGCTCCCGCTTTTCCTCTTGAATCTGCTGGAACAGATCTTTACCGGTGCCTTCTTCGGGACGCTGTTCTACCAATTTACCCTGAATTGCTAACTGCAAAATGCTATTCTTTAACGCTTGAGGTGTCATTCCTGACCACCTCCAAGAATAGCAGTAATATCAGCCAGCACACGGTCAATCTCCGCATTAAGAGAAGAACGCTGTTCCTGATATCTTTGAATTAAATCCATAGGAGCAAGAATTTCTTCTTCCACATGGGGATAGCCGCACTGGTCAAAATTATAGCCCAATTCTTCAGCCAACTGCTGAGCCGTAAATTTCTTTGATTTATCAAAACCATCAACAACAATTTCCTGACGATTATTCCACCATTCAATAACAGGTGCAAAATGCTCAAGTTTCATAGGCTTGGTCTTTGAGAAATGCTTATAACCTTCCGGCATATCCATACGATAAAACCAAGTTTCTTCTGTGGATTTGGTATGATCAAAGAACAAAATATTGGTGGTAATTGATGTATAGGGTGCAAAGACACTACCCGGCATACGAATAACTGTATGCAGATTGAATTCTGATAAAAGTTTCTTTTTAAGATTTACCTTTGCGTTATCTGTACCGAAAAGGAAACCATCAGGCAGAATAACAGCAGCACGACCATCTTTCTTCAAACGATACATAATTACCGCCATAAACAAATCGGCTGTTTCACTGCTTGCAAGGTCATCAGGGAAGTGATTTTTAACATCAGCTTTTTCACTTCCGCCATAAGGAGGGTTCATAAGAATAACATCAAACTGGTCGTCAACTGTATAGTCAAGAACATCTCTTAAAAGGGTGTTGTCGTGAAAAACCTGAGGAATATCCAAACCGTGTAACAAGAGGTTGGTCACGCAGAGCATATACGGAAACTGTTTTTTCTCGATACCATAAACTGATTCACTATATTTTTTTGCATCTGCAGTACTGTTAACTTGCTTCTGTAAAACTTTAAGCCAGCTTGTGATAAATCCACCTGTACCGCAAGCAAAGTCAGCCATTTTTTCACCGATTTTAGGCTGAATCATCTGTGCCATAAAATCAGTTACAGCACGAGGAGTATAAAATTCACCTGCAGAACCTGCACTTTGTAATTCCTTAAGTATAGATTCATAAATCTCACCGAAAGCATGGCTTTCTTCATAGTCATCGAGTTCAAGTTCATCAATAACGTTGATAACCTGACGAAGAAGCACACCGTCTTTCATATACTGGTTAGCATCGGCAAATGTTGTCTGAACAATAGCTTTTTTGATAGGTGTATCTGCAGTTACTTTAACACCTTCAATCAGAACATTGCCTGATGAATCCTTGATATCAGTACCTTTAAGAACCGGGAAAAGAGTGTTGTTGACAAAGTTCAGCAAAGTATCACCTGTCATAGCTGAACCTGATTTATCATCGTGAGCCCAGTTACTCCAACGACAGGGTTCAGGAATAATTGACTTATAATCTGTATCATCAAATTCCCAATCCTGTTCCTTTGCATCATATACTTTTAAAAAGAGCATCCATGCAATCTGCTCGATACGCTGTGCATCACCATTGATACCTGCATCATTACGCATAATATCACGAAGTCTTTTTATAAATCCTGAAAGATTGCTCATTTTTAACCTACCTTATATAATTCTTCTTCTAATTCTTTTATAGCTTTAAAATAACCATCTTTACCGCCGAAATAAGTAGCGATTTTTGAAGGTTTGCCGAACTTATTGAACGGATCAAGCTGAAGTATTTCAGTCTTTTCAATTTCATAAATACCGGTGTTCATATATTTATCAAGTAAAGCTTCAAGCACTTCTCTTGCAACGCCGCTGTATTTGCTCAAGAAATCACGCTTTTTAACATTGTTTGCTCTCTCTCGGCGGGTTAGTGGCTTCTGATCATAAGCAACATGGCAAATGAAGTCGAAATCATCAACATCGCTCATTCCTTGATCTGCTTTCATCTGCTCAAGATCAATACCTTGTTCTCTCAGCAATTCACGAATTGCTTCTTTCTTTTCTTCACCTGTCCATTTAAGAATGAAGTTATCAAGAGACGCGTATTTGCCGAGAATGTTTGACTTTGTATAGTCAACAATGCTTTCCTGACGAAGAAGTTTTCCATCAGAATCATATACCTCTACACGTTTACCGATGATATGAACATCGCAACCGTTTTCATCCACAATAGGCTTTACTCTTGGTAGAGGTGGATCAATAGGACCTGTTCCGCCTCCGGGATTGTCAGGGCCTGTTCCACCTTTCTTCTTCGGGTTTGGATCATATCCGTCTACCATCTCAATAGGTCCGTCCCAATCAGGGTCAGAGAACAGTCTTGTAACATTACGGAAATCCATAACAACAAAGTGACTCTTACCATCTTTTTCTCTAAGACGAGTGCCACGGCCGATAATCTGCTTAAACTCAGTCATTGAACTGATCATTTCATCGAGTACAATTAACTTTGTCATTTTACAGTCTGCACCTGTTGAAAGAAGTTTTGAAGTAGTAGCAATAACAGGCCCTTCAGGATTAACCGAAATAAAATATTTCAATTTGCTCTTACCATAAGGGTCTGAACCAGTAATTCTGACTACATAGTCAGGATTATCTTTACACATATCAGCGTTAAGATTGGTAAGAGCAGTTCTCATTCTGTCTGCATGGTCTTCATTGGCACAGAACACGATAGTTTTCTGCATTCTGTCAGTACTTTTAAGATATTCTGTTATCTCTTTTGCAACCTCAAAAGTTCGGTCTTCAAGAATAATGTTGTAATCAAAGTCACTGTTAGTGTAAATTCGGTCTTCAATTTCATTACCGAATTTATCTCTCTGACCGTAACACGGGCGCCAACCTTCACCGATGTCCGTTTTGATATTTATAACTTTAAAAGGTGCAAGGAAACCGTCTTCAATACCTTCACGAAGGCTATATGTATATACAGGCTCACCGAAGTAATCAATATTTGAAATATACTTTGTTTCTTTTGGTGTCGCAGTCATACCTATCTGAGTTGCAGAAGAAAAGTATTCAAGAATTTTACGCCAGTTGCTATCTTTTTTAGCAGAGCCTCTATGACACTCATCTACGATGATAAGGTCAAAGAAATCTTTACTAAACAACTGTGCAAAACGCTCTACTGCATCTTCGTCTGATGTTTCATCATCTTCATCAGCACTGTTACCTGCAAGCTGTTGATAGAGTGAAAAATACACTTCGTGCGAGGTTATTGTAACAGGGTCATCTTTTGCAAAATTGATTTTATGAATCGTTTTTTCAAGTGGTGAAAAGTCCTGCTGAATAGACTGGTCAACAAGAATGTTTCTATCAGCAAGATATAAAACCTTTTTCTTCAAGCCACTTTTGAGCAAACGGTAAACAATCTGAAATGCAGTATATGTTTTACCTGTACCGGTTGCCATTACAAGCAACAGACGGTCTTGTCCCTTAGCAATAGCTTCTACAGTACGGTTGATTGCATTACGCTGATAATAGCGAGGTGCATAAGTATTCTGACTGGAATAATAAGGCTGTGCAATAACTTTTCTTTCATTGTCGGAAATACCTTCACCCTCATTAGCTCCAACCTCCCAACGAGCAGTCAACTCTTCAACTGTGGGAAACTCATTCAAAGCTAATGTTCTTTCTTTTCCAGTAAGGAAATCATATTCTTGAAAGCCATCACCATTTGAACTGTAAGCAAATGGAACATCAAGCATTACAGCGTATAATTTAGCCTGCTGTAAACCATAAGATACTGAATGATTATTATCCTTTGCTTCAACAATAGCAATAGGTTTATATTGATTAAGATATAAAACATAGTCTGCCTTTTTAGGTTTTTCTCTTGCTACAAGATTACCTTTTATGTTAACTCGACCGTCAGTAATCCTTGTTTCCATAGTTATATGATTAGCCCATTTAGATTGGATTGCAGGAGTTATATAGTTTAATTTTATATCTTCTTCAGTCATTTGTTTTTTATCTAAAATCACTGTAAAACCTCCTTAACCAAATTAAACCTAATATATCAAATTACAATTATACAAATTACATTATAATACAAATTTTTCTTTTTTTCAATAAAAATCGATACTATGAAACGGACTTTATTAAAGTATGCGAGTTACAAGAAAATCAATTTTCCACCAACGCAAGCGGTCCCCCTTCTTTTCAAAGAAGGTAAAAAAACACCCTCTACTTATATATGACAAAAAGTGCGAAAAGCTACATAACTTTTTGCAGTTTTCGAGGAATTTCTACATTTTGCATATATGGCGAGGGTGTTTATTAGTGAAAGTGATGTAATTTCAAACTATGTTGACATAAATAAGCACTCCCATAAAAATGGGAGTGCTTTGGTTTTTATCCTTCAATCGTAATTCTTACTTCGCCATTTGAGATGATAGTAAGAGTAAGTGTACCGTCAGAGCTCCATTGTGTGTTCATTTTTGCACCATTGGAGCCAGTTGCGGTTACGGTTGGTTCTGTTTCGAAGCCGGAAAGCTCAATAACGGAAGTTCTGAAATCTTTCGGGTTATCCATTCTTTCGCCTCTTGCATAAGCTCGCATAAACTGGTCTTCATTTTCCTGACCTGACATAATTAAATCACCATTAAGGCGAAGATTGCACATATCAATTTCAATTATATCTTTATCTTCATTTATAATTGCATAGGTATGAGCAACGAATTTTGTGTTGATTTTCTTACCGCTGTCTTTAAGTGTATAGCTTACAGTCTGTTCACTGTCAATCGTCTTATTTTCATTACTATTGAAAATATAAACGTAATCATTTATGTCAAACAAAACGCCATCACCCTGGTATTTTTCTTCGTAATGCTCGTTAAAAAATTCCACCTTTTTAGAGTTGATGAAAAGGAATTTATATAAATAAGAATAATCGTTTATAATTTCACTTTCAGGGAGAATTTTTCCAGGGTCTGAATAAAGCGGTAAAATAGGAATTATAAAGTATCTGCCTGTTGATGGTACCCAAGTCTTCGTGCAGTCGAAATAGATATTATTTATCTTTTCCTGGAACAAAGTGTAAGTATCACAATACAGTCCTTGGAGAAGGTGTGCATCGTTACCGCTTAATGCCGGTGAACGAGTAGGGCGAGTCATTTTGTATGCGACCTTAATATTTTCTTTTACTTCGTCTTTAGATGGCACTGAACCATTTAAAATCATCTGATAAATAGGATAAAGAACATCATAAAAAGTAGGTGTGAGAATAACCTCACCATCTACAAAGTGATAAAGTCCACCTCTTGAATACATACCTTCAATTGCATAAACAGTAGCACCGCCAACCATATCTGCAATCATATCAATACCGAAAAGTGCTGGTGGATATTTAACGGTTGTAAGTGGGTCGGGTTCAGTTGGGTGAACACCTAAATCATCATAATCAATAAAGCCTTCTTCATACCATAAGAAGTTTTCTAAATTTACACCCCAGTTTCCACAAACATCATCAAGCCAACAACCGAGAATATTTGACTGACTTGCAAAGTGTCTGCCGTGACCGTTGTGTTTATCCATAATCACAATATTTTCAGTATTGCTTTTGAGAAGATTATAAAGTTCTTCGTCTTTCAAAATCTGATTTATGTAGTTTGCTTTTTTGTAATAGATATATTCCATATCCTGCCAGATAAACAAACCACCGTTTTCAGCACACGCTTTTATACAGGATTTAAGTCTTTTAAGAATATTTTTGTTTACGCCTTCATCTACCGTGACAGTATCGTAGGCAAGCTTTTCGTTTGTTACGCCATTTGTTGAAAGTTCAACCTGAACAAAGCCCATAAGAGATTTATGCTCTTTGAAAACTTCGGAAAGCTCTTCTTGTGTGAATGGGTCACGCTTTTTGTTTGTACTGTAGCACTCTGACTGGCAGACAATCGGCACGCCCTCTTTATCTGTAATTGTGAGAAGTTCATCCCAGAATTCGAGCTGTCTTGCCGGTGTCATATCGGTTGTACCTTCGTCTATGTATATAACTGCAAAGTTTCTTATATCTTCCGGTAACGCATTATATGTTTTAATTGCATATTCTGCAAATGCTTCGCCTGTCTGCGGCCCGTTCCATATAGGGCAATTTCTTATCATAAACAGCGGATTTTCTTCATCTACATAAAGACGAAGACCGTCAACCTTTTTGCGTGTTCTGAGTTTAGTAGGTTCATTTGTTTTTTCTGCTAAAACCTCAAATTCATCCGTTTTAGGAGCACTTTCAGGTTCGCCTGTTGCCACAACCTCAAACGAGATAACAAACAACATTGCTATTGCAAGAGTCATACAGAGTATTCTTTTCATAATTTTACCTGAACTTTTCATAAAAGCACCTCTTTTAATTTTTTCTGTATATATTGTAACTGATTCCTGAACTAATTGTTTGGTTATTATTTTAATTTTTCGTTCCACTCAATTTCTTTGAAACTGACAAGAACGTGTGCATTTTGGATAGCAAATAAATTTTAGCATAGTGTCACGCTCCTTGATATGATTATACCCTAATAAAATAGCTTTTACAAGATTGATTTAAAATATTGCTTTTTGTATCGCTTGAGTGATATAATTAAACAAGAATTCCACACAAGAAAGTTTGTGAGCAAAACGGAAACAGGAATTGTATTTACCATACAAAAATTCTGCATACACGATGGTTATGGTATTCGCACTTGCGTGTTTTTAAAGGAGGGGCCTCTCAGGTGTGTGGTGTCACAATCATGAAAGCTTTGAAAAATCGCCGACACTTTCTTTTAACTACCAGAAATGCTCACTATTTGGCAAGTGTTTTGCAGTTTGCTCAGCACGCACATTTGAGAACGTTTGTGGATGTTTAAACTATTAATAGCAGAATAGTTCTTTGTAATAATATTGAAACTGATTTTCTTAAGTGGTATAATAAATAAAAAATTTTTTAGGTTGTGAAAAAATGTCAACAAAACTCTGGTATGATGAATTTATAAATGATTGGATGTGGGCATTGCCTTTAGGCAATGGCAGAATCGGTGCAATGCAATATGGTAACCCTCATTGCGAACAAATTGAAATAAATGAAGAATCTCTCTGGTGTGGCAGACAGATTCGTGAGAAATATCACGCTTCACCTGAAGCGCTGGAGGAAATCCGTAGACTTGTAAGAGAGGAAAAGCTTAAAGAAGCAGCCGCACTTGCCCGTGAAACATTTTTATCTGACCCGCCTGTTGTACGTTCTTATGAAAGTTTTGGGGAGATTTTCATAGATTTCTTCGACAAATCCCCATACTCAAACTACCACAAGGAATTGGAATTAAGCGAGGCTATTACTCGAATTTTTTGGACAAAGAGCAAAATCAACTTTAAAAGTGAATGCTTTATAAGTGAGGATTATGATGGATTCGTTTATAAGGTAGAAAGCGATAACAAACCATTCTCCTGTAATGTGAGCATAAAAAGAAAGCAGGATGCATACAGCTCCTGCATAAATGATGATACAATTATTATGAACGGCAGAGTTACATACTGCACCCATCATTACTATGGCGAGGGTGGTGAAGGTATGTCATTTGGGGCAAAGCTTCGCATTAAAACAGATGGCGAATTGACCCACGACCACAGCACAATAACTGTTACTGATGCCACATACGTTATTGTTTACTCTGCATTTGAAACAAATTATGATGTTAATAAATTTGATATTGATGAAGTTTTAGATTTTAATACTAAATTAAATAAAACAATCGAAAATCTTCAAAATACAGACTACGAAAAAATTAAAGAAACTCACATTTCGACTCATCAAAAATGGTTCTGTAATGTTGAATTAAATTTAGAAGAAACTGAATTCAGTTCGCTCCCCACAAATAAAAGACTCAAAGAGCTTAACTGGGATGAATACGACCCTGATTTATTCGCTCTTTACTATAATTTCGGCAGATATCTTTTGATTGAAAGTTCAGGCAAAAGAGCAAAACTTCCTGCTAATCTTCAGGGTATATGGTGTCACGATTTCAACCCACCTTGGGGAAGTGATTTCCACACCAATATAAATCTTCAGATGAATTACTGGCCGAGTGAAAGTGCGAACCTTTCAAATACAACTGCACCTTTCATTCATTTTATGAAAATGGTGAGTTCTTTCGGTAGCGAAACTGCAAAAGAGCTTTTCGGTGCGAGAGGTTGGGTTATTAACCACACTACCGATGCCTTTGGAAGAACCGGTGTTCACGACAGTGTTGACTGCGGATTTTTCCCAATGGCTGGACCCTGGCTTTGCCTTAATCTCTGGGAGCATTATGAATACACTAACAGCAAAGAGTATTTAGAGGATATTCACCCAATTTTAAAAGGCTCTTGCGAATTTGTTCAAGATTATTTGACGGAGAATGAAAAAGGTCAGCTTATTACCTCACCTTCAAACTCCCCTGAAAATGAATTTTATTATATTGATGCTAATGATGAAAGACAGGAAAGTATGTTTACAGAGGGTGCAACAATAGATTTTCAGATTATTTATGCACTCTTTACACGTACCATTCATGCTTGCAAGGTTCTTAACAAGGATGAGAATTTCTCAAAAACTCTTTCAGGAGTTTTAGCGAAGCTTCCACCTATGGAAATAAGTGAGCGTTACGGTACAATCCGCGAATGGATTAAGGATTATGAAGAAACTGACCCTGGTCACAGACATATTTCACACCTTTTCGGACTTTTCCCCGGTGACCAGATTAACGAAAGCACACCTGAAATATATGAAGCGGCCAAAAGAACTATTGCCAGAAGAATTGAAAATGGTGGCGGTTCAACAGGTTGGTCAAGAGCGTGGACAATCTGCTTTTATACCAGACTTAAAGATAGTGAAAATGCTTACAATCACCTTAAATATTTACTTAAAAAATGCACTGCAAATAACCTTTTTGACATTCATCCACCATTCCAGATTGACGGTAACTTCGGTGGTGTTGCGGCTATTACAGAAATGCTTCTTCAAAGCCATCTTGGTTCACCTGATAACAGAATTACCGAGCTTTTACCAGCACTACCAGATGACTGGAAAAAGGGTTCTGTTAAGGGTATAAGAGCAAGAGGAAATTTCACATTTGATATTGTTTGGGAAAATTCAATTCTAAAAAATGCTAAAGTTACTGCAACCAACGACTGCACATTAAGAATCAAATTAAATGATAAAACAAAAAATCTTAAAGCAAATAAGCCTTATACTATTAAAGATGACCTTCTGAAAGTTGAGCTTTCTAAAGGTGAAACAATAGAGCTTATTAACTGAAGCATTACTTATATATTTTAAAAGGGTTCTGTAGGTTTAATAAACCTACAGAACCCCTTGCTATATCTGGTTTTATTCGGTACAAATTATAACAGGTCCGTACAACCCACCTGAAAGAAAATCTTTTGCATATTCTATTTCCCCAGCGAAATATTCGGATAATTCTTCTGTTTTCCACTTTTTAAAATAATCTGTATGTACATACCAGTTAGCAGATGTATTTGTCACGACTATTTTAAGAGTGTTATTTTCTTTAAGCACACCGGCAGGTATTCTAAACTTGTATGGTGGTGCTATTACTGTACCTAAAGAATGTTCATTTAAAACCACAGATGCCACAAAATGAACTTCGCCTAAATTGAGTTCGCCTTCTTTTCCTATTTTTTCTTTTGAAAGTGAAAAGCAAGTTTCATAAACACCACTACCAGAATAATCACTACCAACAACTTGAGACCAATCACCAAGCTTTATAGAAACTGAGTTTTTGGAATGTCTTATATTATCAAATCCGTTTTCGCCACAAACAAGCTCTCTTTCTTTGTGAAATGTAAAATTACTTGTAATATTACATTCTTCTTTGAAATGTTTTTTGTTTTCTGCTTTCAGAACCTCATCTGTTAGTAAAACAACAGCTGTTTCACCTATTGCAAGAGAAAGCTTCAAAACACCATTTTCAGTTTCTATGTGTTGCAACTCACCATTTATTAAGTCAAGTAAATAACCTTTTGTCGATGGTAAGTGAATACGATAATCGCCATTTTCACCAGTTTCTCTGAAAAGAATTAACAGCTCCCCGTTTTCCACTTTTTTGTGCATAGCGCGTAGACCAATACCATCAACTTTTACTACCGGCGTAAGATTTAAAAGCTCGTGTGAAACTCTGCCACCGTGTTTTTCAAAGTTTTCCAACGCTTTTTGTGTGGCTTCAGGAATATATGCGCCTTTTGGAATAATTATATGTTTATATTTCGCATTACCCATACACATATAAGCTTCATCGGTGATTTCCGCAACCTGTATAACATCATCATCTACAATATCGAAATCGACCAGCATATCTTCAAGTGCTCTGCCAAGAGAGTCAAACTCTTTTGCCTGTTCAGCTGCTTTCAAGCCACCCTGAAAATCAGATACAGGATAATAAAGTGCTGTGTCATAAACACGCTCACCAAGAGAGGCTATGTAAGATAATCGCTCTGTATATTGATTAAAGTGACTAAGATACTGACAAAAGGGTTGTTTTTCTGTGAATACAGGTAGCTCCTGTGCTAAAAGCTGACCGCTTCTTCCGAGTGGGAAATTAAACGGATTAAAAATATTTATTCCGCGTACCGCCTGAAAACCGACTGTGTAACGCATTATATCGTAAGAAATACCCGCACCCGCTACACCAAAAATTTCACTTAATGAAAGCTTTGTACCATTCTGTGCAGCAGCAGACGAAGCGTAACGCGGAAAAAATCCATTATATGCGTTAAAATCATTCTTATCAGCTATTTTATTTTCAGGGTAAAGCTGACGCCATATAATATCAACACCAGGAATATCAAAACACCTGAGAGCTCGCATAAGATTGAAGTTGCAACCATTCATACAACCATCAGCCTTGTGGTCAACATCAAGGTGACCTGTAAAAGCAATCCCCTTTTCATTTGCCCATTCTTTGCAAGGTAAAAGAAAATTCTCACAGAATGCACGACTGCATAAATCATACCAGCGGTGCAATATATGAACATTTTCTTCTGTCGGAGCAATTTCACCTTTTATTAACGGAAGATATGGTAATATTGATGCACCATACAGTTCTTCATATCTTTGCTGTAGCTCTTTATTGGAGGTAGCAAAGGGTGCTTTGGGTTCATCAGTAAACACAGCACTAACAAAGTTTTTGAAATCTTTACCTATTGCCCAAAAATATTTTTCGTGAGTGAGTTCAATGAAATATTCCGTTGCTTTTTTATTGAGTAAATCAGGGTAACTGGAATTTTTCACTGCATATTCAGGATGAACTGCAGTAACTTTACCGCAAGCACTACCAGACGGCCAACCACCCTCATCATAAATCCAGCAATTCATATTATGTGCTTTTCCCTTTTTAATTGCATAAGCACAAAGATCAAAAAACTCTTCTGTGAGATAGTCCGGGGTAAGATTTGTAGGCATACTGTCCGGACGGAAATCTTTTGGTTCAGGTAGAATATAAAATGCTCTTATACCAAGGTTTTGCATTTCTTCAATTTGAGCATCTATTATTTCTTTAGTGCATACGTCATTCCACACCCATACATATACAGGCGCATGGGAAACATCAGGAGAGAAAAAATTATTCACCTGAAATTTATCACTATTCTTCATTTTTAAACATCCCTTTGGTATCTGCCTTGTTTTTTCAAACGATTTATAAAGCATTTAAGAGTTATAACCATTATAACATAAAGTAGTGCAAGTAAAACTGGGTAAACCTCTATTCCGAACACACCGCTTATAAGACTTACCATAGGTGGTGCTAACATAACACCTATGTAAGCAAAGGCAATTTGTGAGCCCATAATTGATTGTGACACTTCTTTGCCAAAATTGTGTGGTGTTAAGTGTATCATATTAGGGTAAATAGAACCGTTACCAAGACCTATAAGGAATAACCCCACAACTGCAAAAACACTATTTATCGGAAGAAGCATAATAACAATTGCCGGTGCAAGTATAAGAGTACCTATAAAAATGCGTTTCCATGTTTTTATTTTATTTGCAAGTAAACCAGAGAGAAAACGACCTATAGACATTCCGATATAATATACAGTAAGCGCAAGTGCACCCTTTTCTATGCTGAAGCCTTTTTCTTCTACTAAATATGTGCTTCCCCAGACTCCACAAGCGTACTCAATAGCATTTGTCGTAAGCATAATTACCCACACGAGTCTCACTTCTGATTTTTTAATCATTTCAGAAATTGAAAGCGTTCTTTCGTTTTCTTTCTCACTTTCTTCTGAAGAAGTCTTTTTCCATAAAGGAATTGAAATAATAAGTAACAAAGCAATAGCAAACTGAACATAAAAAGCATAGCGATAGCCAGCACGCCAGTCTACTAATTTTAACGCTTGTGACATAAGATAAGGACTGAGCGATACACCCACACCATAAAAGCAATGTAAAAAATTCATATGACTTGCTTTAAAGTGAAGTGCAACATAATTGTTGAGTCCGGAATCAATTGCACCAGCACCAAATCCGAGGACAATCGCTAAAGGTACCAAAAAAAAGAAGGATGGAGCTATAGAGAAACCGAACAAAGAAAGTGCCGTCATAGCTGTACTTAAAGCAGTAACCTTAGCTGTACCCAATTTATTGAGAATTCTTGTGCTGAACATACTTGATAACACAGTACAACCAGAAATTAAAAATGTGAGAATACTCACCATTTCAACGGGGATACCCAATTCCAAATGAATTGCAGGCCAGGCAGAGCCGATAAGAGAATCAGGAACACCAAGACCTATAAATGCAATGTATATTATAACAATAAGTATTGTTGCCACTATAAACACCTCAAGAAAATATTCTGGTGTATGATTATACAACAGTTATTATATTTGTCAATGGGAAAGCAAAAGAAAAAACGCAATCGAGTGGTTGCGTTTTTCAGATTACAAACTATTTATATAACTACTGTAGCTACCGTACCTTGCTAAAGTATTTTGTGCATTTACTTTTCTAACTCAACCTCTAAAATAATAGGACAATGGTCACTTGTGTAAACACCATTTCGCTCACCTGAAAGTACATTATATTTATTTATTTTAAAGCCCGTTTTTGAAACCATAAAGTAGTCAATTCGTTTAAAACTTTCTTTATTACCCCAGTTCTGATAGGTGTGTGAATCACTTGTAATAGTAGCAACCTTTTGTGCGTCAAGGAAATTTTCTGTAACACTGTTGTAGGTTTCAGAGCCCTCAAGTGCATTAAAGTCGCCCATAATTACAGCAGGATAACCGCCAAATTCTTTGATTTTATCGAGTACTACTTTTATACCGTTAATTCTTGCCTCGTCGCTTACGTGGCTTAAATGTGTATTGAACACAACAAAATTTTTATTTGTTGCTTTGTCGGTTAATATTACATAACCACAAACACGGTTAAATTGTGCTCCCCACGATTTGCTCATAACATCAGGAGTTTCTGAAAGCCAGAATGAACCTTTATCTACTAAAGTATAAAGTTCTGTATTGTAAAAAATCGGACAACCCTCAGAGTTAAAGGCTTCATCACGATAAGTGATAATTGAGTCGTAACCTTTTAAACAATCTACAAGATATGAATAATGCCATTTTGTTGCTTCCTGAAAGCCGATAATCCCAGGTTTTTGCTCTTCAATATCTTTAACTACTAAATCCGCTCTGTAAAACCAAGCTTTTTTACCGAAATCAGTAGGACTGATACAACGAAGATTGTAGCTCATCATTTTTATTTGGTTTGTTTCTTCAATTTTAATATCCACTGCTTTTTTGTTTTCTTTGTAGTGGGGATAATAGAAAAATGTGTTGCCGGCTAAAGCAATTACCACAACTAAAGCGAGTGACAAAACAATGCTTGTTATAATTAAAATAATCTTTTTCATAAAATCAGCTCCTTGTTTTTTAGTATAGCAAATGTAGTTGAGTAATTCAAGTATCAGGAATTAAGGAACAGGAAATAGGAAATAGGAATTAGGAATTAGAAGAAAAAACAAAGTTCTATCATTTAATGTTTTTTGCAAACTAAATGATAGAACTTTTAATTTATCGCTTTTTTTGAAAGGTTTATTTGGAACTTCAGAATAATCAATTCTCCACCAAGCAGAGCTTGGTCCACCTTTTCAAAGGAGGTATAGTTTTGCTAAAAACAACAAGTTCTATCATTTGAAGTTTGCTGTTGTATTCAACTTTATTGTGGCGGGCGACCACAGGTCTGCCCCTACCATAGTGGAAGTTAATTTTTTATTTTATTTATAGTGCAACGCAGTTCCGAAATTTTCAATTTTCAACTTTCAATTTTCAATTATAAAATTCTGCATTCTGCATTTTCGCATAGCGAAACTCTACTTCTTTTTCTTCTTATAAAGCTCGTCATATTTTTTAGACGCGTCTGCTACTTCACCGTCAAAAACTAATTTACCGTCTTTCATTACAATACCTCGTTTGCAGAATTCTTCTGCAACTGCAGTCTGGTGAGTAACAAAAAGAAGTGTTACATTGTCATTTTTAATGATTTCGTTGACTTTTTCTTTACACTTATTTTTAAATGCAGCATCACCAACACTTAATGCTTCGTCAACAATAAGAATTTCGGGTTTGATATTAACATTTATTGCAAAGCCTAAACGTGATTTCATACCACTTGAGTAAGTTCTTACAGGCTGGTCTATGTAATCTTCAAGTTCTGAAAATTCAATAATTGTGCTTTCGAGTGCTTTAATTTCACTATCTTTAAGGCCTAAAATGTGACCTTTCAAATAAATATTTTCTCTACCTGAAAATTCCTGGTCAAAGCCACTCGTAAGCTCTAACAATGCACTTACCCTACCCTCTACTTTAATATCGCCAGAAGTCGGGAACGTAACGCCTGTAATCATTTTAAGAATAGTGGATTTACCCGCGCCATTTTTACCAAACAACGCAACAGATTCGCCACGTTTTATCGAAAAACTTACATCATTAACCGCTTTTTTCTTTTTGTACGGAACTTTTTTTATAAATATACCCAAAAGTCTTGCTTTATTGCTTGAGTATAATTTATAAACCTTTGATACCTTATCAAAGCTAATTACTACTTCGTCTTTCATATCAACCTCTTATAATACATCAGGAATTTCTTTTCTTAACTTTTTGTATGCCCAAAGTGAAAGGAAGGCTAAAACTACATAAAGCCCTAAGAAACAACATAATTTTTCAGGTTCTTCAAAAAACCATTTATGATAAACAAAACAATTTCTGAAACCATAGCTAAAATATGTAACCGGATTTATCATAAAGAAAATTTTAAAGAAAAGGTTTGTTTCTACTAATTTATCAACATCCCATAAAACACCTGAAAGCCAGAAAACTGCTGTAACAAAAGATTTTACAAGATTTGAAAAGTCTTTGCCAATTGCAGAAATCATACCGGCAAAAAGTCCCCACGCGTTAAAGAACAAGAACATCATTAACATATAAATAGGCAACTGTAAAAGATAAATTGTTGGTGGGTAACCACAAATCCAGAAAATCACTATAACAACTGCAACTAAAATTGCATTTACTAAAAATTTTGAAATATTGGTGTGTGTAGGTATTGTCATTACAGGGTACTTCATTTTTGTAACAAGATAGCTATATTTTCTTATGCACTCTGTACCGCCGACAATAAGTTCATTCATATAAAACCAAGGAACCATACCTGCAATAAGCCAAAGAACAAACGGAACACCTTCTACATCCCCGCCTTTTCTTAAGCCTATTTCAATAGCAAACCAGTAAACAAATATTGAAACAACAGGTTTTACTATTGCCCAGAACCAACCGAGCGCAGCACCGTGGTAAGTCTTTTTTAAATCGGCAATAGAAAGCCTTAAAACCTGAACATAATTGTCTTTATGTTCTTTTAAATTTTCTTTTAAAAGTCCAAAATAACTCATAATATATTTCCTTTTTAAATTATTTATGTTGTACTATTGTCACTCTTTTCTGGAACTGACAAATAATCTCGTAATTTATTGTTCCTGTCATTTCTGCTAATTCTTCGGCAGTAATTTCGTTTTCGCCATCACAGCCTAAAATTACCACTTCATCACCGACATTTACATTTTTTAAGTCTGTTACATCCACCATTAACTGGTCCATACAAACTCTACCGATTACATTTGCAAATTCACCATTTATAAGCACTCTGCCCTTGTTAGAGAAAAGTCTTGAATAACCATCGGCATAACCTATACAGACAGTAGCAATTTTAGTTGGTCTTTCTGAAAAGAATGTGTGACCATAACTGACACCACTGCCTTCAGGCACTTCTTTTACGTGGATAACATGACTTACAATTTTCATAGCAGGCTTTAAATTCACTGTACCATCTTTTACACAATCGTCAGGGTAAAGACCATACATAACAAGACCTAAACGCACCATATCAAATTGCTCTTCAAGTGTTAATGAACCTGCGCTGTTGCAAATATGCTTTATAGGAATCTTCATACCCCTGTTTAAAAGCTTCTCGTTAAATTCTTTAAAAAGCTTTGTCTGTTTTTCAGTTGTTGATTTATCAGGACAATCGGCACACGCATAGTGACTGAAAATACCCTCAATATAAATATTTGGTAAATCGTTTATTCTTTTAACGATTTCTACACTTTCATCATTACAGAAGAAACCGATTCGTGACATACCTGTATCAATCGCAATATGAACTCTTGCAATTTTGTTGAGTTTAACTGCGGCAGATGAAAGTGCAACCGCATCATCATAGTTAAAAATTGTTTGTGTGAGTTCATTTTCAATAAGCGTTTCGTATTGATAAGGTGAAGTATAAGAAAGAACTAAAATAGGTTTTTCGACACCTGCTTCTCTTAACTCTACCGCTTCACCAAGCTCTGCTATACCAAAGTAATCTACCATATTTTGAATATGGACTGCCACACCTACTGCCCCATGACCGTAAGCATCTGCTTTTACGGTAGCGAGAGTAAGCACACCTTTTTTAAGTTTTTTCTTTAACTCGTTTATATTATTTTCAATAGCAGATAAATCTACTGACGCATAAGTTCTGTAATATTTTTGTGTTTCCAAAATATTCAAACATCTCTCTAATATAAAATTTATCAGTTTATTTTAACACATTTTACCTGAATAAACAATAGTTTACACAAATTTAATAAAACTCTGCATTTTTTCATCTTGTTAAAACAATTATAATATGATATAATTCATAATGTATTATTTTGTTGTCAGGTGATTTTATGAATAACCCGATTTACAATTCAATATCAGCACTTGGTACACTTGTTACAAATTTAGTAACAGGTGCTATACGCTTTTACAGAAGATATATTTTATTCGGTATAAAAAACACAATCGCCAAGTTTATAATTTATAACAAAGAGTCTTTTAAATCCGCAAAGACATTCATAAAAAGAGCAGTTGTATTTTTACTTATTGCTTCTGTTATAACAAGTGTAGTTGTTATCGCTAACAGGACAAGCACAAAAATTTCTGCAACTGAAGTTGTTTTTGATGGAGAAACTGTCGGCTATATAAAGAATAGTGACGATGCAGAAAAAATCAAAGAAACAACACTAAAAAAACTCAATACAAATAAAGACCTTGAAATAAAATTCAAAAACGCAAGAACTGAACCATACAACATTATTTCAAATGAAGAATTAAGTGATAATTTAGTTAAAGTAATTGCACCTGACTACATAAAAGTCTGCGAAGTTTATTTTGATGATAAATTCATTTGTGCGGTAAGCGACCAATTAACTGCACACAACGCTATAAATGCTGTGCTTGAAAACGAAAAAGCAAAATTTCCTAAAGCAGCTGTTTCGTTCAATGAAAAAATCACATATAGATATGCTTATTATAAAAGCAGCGACGAAAACATCTGGACAAAAGACAGACTCGAGCTTGCAATAAGAGGCTTTGAGCTTCTTACTCCACAACACGTTGAATGTGAAACTAAAATTTCTAAGGTTGAATTTGAAACAGTAGATATTGAAACAAACACTCTTTTCATTGGTGACTCAAGAGTCAGAAGAAAAGGTCAGAACGGTTCCGAGTATGTAATTGACCTTGTTACTTATATAAACGATAAAAAAGTTATGTCACAGAATCTTACAAGTCTTTCTATTAAAGCTCCTGTTTCTCAGGTGGTTGAAAGAGGTATGAGAGCAGAAAGCATTTCAATGGGTGGTTACACAGTTACTCAGACAAGTGGTTATTTCTGCTGGCCTGTTGTAGGACTTCATGTAGTTACTTCTCCTTTTGGTTGGCGTAGTCTTGGTAACCATAAAGGTATTGATATTTCTGGTGCAAACGCATCTGGTTCACTTGTTGTTGCAGGTGCTTCGGGCGTTGTTACAGAAGCGGGTTGGAGCACAGGCGGTTACGGTAACTATGTTATGATAGACCATGGTAATGGTATGGAAACACTTTACGCTCACATGCTTGACAATTCACTCATGGTAAGTGCAGGTGAGCAAGTGACAAAAGGCCAGGCAATAGGTAGAGTTGGTAACACCGGTTACTCATTCGGCGCCCACTTACACTTTGAAGTAAGAATAAATGGTACAAGGGTAAACCCTGCGTGGTATATAGGACTTGAACAATGAATATAACAGTAATTTGTTTAGGAAAGCTTAAAGAAAGCTATTTAAAGGATGCAATACAGGAATATTCAAAAAGAATTTCTGCTTATGGTAAACTTAATATAATTGAACTATCCCCTGTTAAATTGCCTGAAAACCCATCTGATACACAAATTAACAGTGCATTAGAAAAAGAGGCAGAAGAAATTTCCAAAAAAATTCCCTCTAACTCTTTTATAATTCCACTTTGTGTTGAAGGAACTTTAAAATCAAGCGAAGAATTAGCAAGTAAATTCAATGAAATTTCACTCTCAGGTAAAAGCAATATTGTTTTTATTATCGGCAGTTCTTTCGGGCTTTCTGACAGAGTAAAAAAACAAAGTGATTTAAAGCTTTCATTTTCTAAAATGACTTTCCCCGCACCAGCTTATGAGGGTTATGCTTTTAGAACAGATTTACAGAGCATTTCAGATAAATAATAATGGAAAGTATCATAAATAATCAGTGGTCAGTGGTCAGTGGTCAGTAAGTCAGTAAAGAGGTTGTAAAGAGTATGATTTGTGATATGTGTCAGAATTATTGCTATGACGAAGAATTTGAAGAATATTACTGCGACATTAATCTTGATGAAGATGAATATATGCGTTTTTTAAGCACGGTAACTGAAACAAATTGCCCGTACTTTAAGAATGGAGACGAGTACAGTATTGTAAGAAAGCAAAATTAATTCGCTACGCTCAAGTGAATAGTGAATAATTTCGGAACTGCGTTGGCATTATAATTTCATAAAAAAGTACATCCTATCATTTAAAGTCTTGTAAACTAAAAACGATAGGATGTTTTTTTATTCATAAACAATTACAATCAACGCGTAGCGTTCCAAAATTCTCAATTTTCAATTATTAACCCCTGTTGGTTGTCAACAATCCAATAATTTCCGAATAAACCTCCGCCGGACTATTAAGGAAGTTCTCTCTTAATTGTTCAGCCTGTAAAATATCGGCAGCATATAATGAAAGTGTTAAAAGATTTTCGCCAAGACCATCTATTCTGAATGTTACTGTGTAACCACCTGTTTCAGTTTTTGTTATATCTACCTTTACTTCTCTTTCTGCTTTTGCTCTTGCAAGAACTTTTAAAGCAGCATTTACAGAGCGTTCTCTTATTGATGGCGCTAATGTTGTTTCAAGAGTCTGAGCATTATCTTTACCCGCTTCTGTTGTAGTAAGACAAGTCTCGTTCTGATAATCTTCTTCCTTAAGCATTTTCTGATTTAATAAATCGTCTATTGCCGCATTGGTATCGAAGAAATTAACAAGCCCGTTTTCCTGAAGACAGTCACAGAGTTGCTTTCTTGACATTGGTTCTTTAACTCTTGAAAGCATATAACAAACAAGAATTTTTATCTCTAACATATTACGAAGACCGCCAAGAGCAATATCACCCGCAAACGCATCAAATTCAACCATTATGAACGCCCCTTTCTACCAAAATTTATAGTATTGATTTTATCATAAATATGTCATTCAGTCAATGTTTTTAAAATTTTCAAGAAGCTTAGCTCTTACTTCGCCTGCTAAATATAGTGAGCCAACTACAAATAACATATCATTGTCCGTAAGCTTATTTTTAACAGTATCAACCGCAGAATTTGCATTGTCACAAACTATAATATTGTGACAATATTTTTTTGCAATTCCACCTAATTCTTCCGCTTTCATTGCTCTTGGATTTTCGGGTGTTACTGCTATAAATGTATCTGCCTTTGAAATCAGAGGCTTTAAAGAATTTTCAACTTCCTTATCATTCATCATACCTGCAATGACAAACAACTTTTTATTACTGTCAAAACAAGCTTTAACTGCATTATAGAAAGCCCTTGCACCATCCTCATTATGACCACCATCAAGAATTACTAAAGGCTTTTTTGAAATAACCTCTACCCTTGCAGGTAAAATAGTTTTAGAAATACCGGCTATAATATTCTCTGTTGTAATATTATAGCCTTTTTCTTTTAAAACATTTACCGCTTCAATTACGATAGTCATATTCTGCACCTGATGTATGCCTGATAATGCTGTTCGGTACACTTGTTTTTTATAATTGAATTGCATTCCAAAAATGCTTTGTTCAGTTACTTCAACCTCACTCTGTTCCGGAATTATAAGTATGTTATTTCGTTCTTTGCAAATATCCTTAATTACTCGCAAAGCATTTTCGGGTTGATTGTATGCCGAAACAAGCGTACCACCCGACTTAATTGTACCACACTTTTCATACGCAATTTGTTCTATTTTGTCACCTAAAACAGCAGTGTGGTCCAAAGAAAGTGATGTTATCACATTTACAAGTGGTGTATCTATTACATTTGTGGCATCGAGTCTGCCACCTAAACCTACCTCTAAAACAAGTACATCTACATTAAGTTTAGAAAAACATAAAAATGCAGTTGCGGTGAGTGCCTCAAATTCTGTAATTTGTAAGCCTGCTACTGACATTTTCTCTATTTCAGGCTTTATAATTTCAACACATTCTGCGAATAAGTTTTCATTTACAGGTTGACCATTATATTGCACTCTTTCTAAAAAGTGTGTTACATAAGGTGAAGTGTACAAACCGACATTGTACCCTGCTTCAATTAAAATATTTGAAATAGCGGTAGAAGTTGAACCTTTACCATTAGTACCTGCAACGTGCACACATTTTATGTTTTTATGTGGATTTCCTAAAATTTGCAACAAGGTATCCATCCTTGAAAGTCCCGGATGGATACCAAATTTTAGTAGAGAATGAATATACTCTAATGCATTATTAAATGTCATTGAAGTTTAGAAAGACTTTCCTGAAGCATGGCAATTTTTGCTTTATATTTTTCCTGAGATTCGCGTTGTGCTGCAACAACTTTTTCAGGTGCTTTAGCCATAAAGCCAGGGTTATTGAGTTTATTTTCAACAAACTCTAAATCCTTTTTAACTGCTTCTAATTCTTTATTAAGTCTTGCTTTTTCTGCTTCAAAGTCAACAAGTTCATTAAGTGGAATATAAATTCTTGCTGCTTCTGTAATAACTGAAACTGCACCCTCAATTTCGTGGTCATATTTTTCTTCTACTTCTACTTCTGAAGCAGATGCAAGTCTTGTAAAGAATGCAGAACCGTTTTTGAAATCTTCTGTATATTTTGTCTCGATATAAAGTTTTGCTTTCTTTGATGGTGGAACATTCATTTCTGCACGTCGGTTACGAATAGCTTTAATAGCAGTCATAATGCGTTCCATAGCTTCAACTTCTACTGTGAAGTTAAGTGCTTCATCATATTTACACCAAGGTGAGAGCATAATTGTTTCACCTTCGTGAGGGAGTGCCTGCCAGATTTCTTCTGTAATGAATGGCATAAATGGGTGAAGTAATTTAAGAGTATTTGACATAACGTAAACTAAAACTGCTTTAGCTGTCTTTTTAGCTTCCTGGTCTTCACCGTTAAGACGGATTTTTGCAATTTCAATATACCAGTCACAGAATACATCCCAGATAAAGTCATAAAGATTCTGAACTGCAATACCTAACTCAAAGTTATTGAGTGAGTTTGTAACTGTTTTAACAAGGTTATTGAATGTGCTTAAAATCCATTTATCTTCTGTTGCAAGATTTTCCGGAATATGTGGTGCTGGTTCTTCATCATCAAGGTTCATAAGAATGAAACGGTTAGCATTCCAGAGCTTATTAGCAAAGTTTCGGCTTGCTTCAATCTTTTCATCTGAGAAACGCATATCGTTACCAGGGCTGTTACCTGTTGCAAGTGCAAATCTCAAAGCATCTGCACCGTAAGTGTCAATAATCTCAAGTGGGTCAATACCATTACCTAATGATTTTGACATTTTTCTACCCTGTGCATCACGAACAAGACCGTGAATAAGAACAGTATCGAAAGGTGGTTTGCCTGTATATTCTAATGCTGAGAAAATCATACGGCTAACCCAGAAACCGATAATATCGTAACCAGTAACGAGTGTATTTGTTGGATAATAATGGCGTAAATCTTCTGTATCTTCAGGCCAACCAAGTGTTGAGAATGGCCAGAGAGCAGAGCTGAACCATGTATCAAGTGTATCTTCATCCTGTTTAAGATTTGTGCTACCGCACTTTGAACATTTCTCTACTGCTTCTCTTGAAACATCCATATTGCCACAATCTTCACAGTACCACGCAGGAATTCTGTGACCCCACCATAACTGACGGGAAATACACCAGTCACGAGTACCACGCATCCAGTTAAGGTAGTTTTTAGTAAATCTTTCAGGAACGAAAGTAATTTCACCTTTTTCTACAGATTCAATTGCAGGCTCTGCAAGTGGAACCATACGAACAAACCATTGCTTAGAAACCATTGGCTCAATTGTTGAGTGACAACGGTAACAAGTACCAACCTCGTGCTTTAATGGTTCTATTTCTTTTATATATCCGCCAGCCTTTAAATCTTCAAGAATAGCCTTACGAGCTTCTAAAGTTGTCATACCGGCATATTTACCGCAATCAAGAACTTCAGGCTCATCGGCTGCAGCTTTACCGCTCTTAATAAGCTCGTCTGCAATACGCTTGTCTTCTGCACCTGTGAGATGACCATCGTATGTGAAGGTACGAACTACAGGCAAGTTGTTACGTTTACCAACCTCAAAGTCGTTAGGGTCGTGAGCAGGGGTAATTTTAACTACACCTGTACCCTTTGTCATATCTGCGTGTTCATCGCAAACAATAGGAATTTCTTTATTTAATAACGGAAGAATAACGTGACAACCATGAAGGTGTTTATAACGCTCATCTTCTGCATTTATTGCTACTGCGGTATCGCCAAGCATTGTTTCAGGACGAGTTGTTGCAAGTTCTAACTTTTCGCCTGTTTCTTTAACTGTATATAAAAGATGCCAGAAGCTACCATCTTTTTCTTCGTACTCGACCTCTGCATCAGAAATTGATGTATTACAGCAAGGACACCAGTTAACCATACGGTTACCACGATAGATAAGGTCTTTTTCGTAAAGACGACAGAAAACCTCGTTAACCGCTTTGTTACAGCCTTCATCAAGAGTAAAGCGTTCTCTGTCCCAGTCGCAGGAAGAACCCATTTTCTTTAACTGTTCAACAATTCTGCCACCGTATTGTGCTTTCCAGTCCCAAGCTCTTTCAAGGAACTTTTCTCTGCCTAAATCTTCTTTAGTGATACCTTCTTTACGCATTGCTTCAACAATTTTTGCTTCAGTTGCGATTGAAGCATGGTCAGTACCAGGAAGCCATAATGTATCGTAGCCAGACATTCTCTTCCAACGGATAAGAATATCTTGCAAAGTATTATCGAGAGCATGTCCCATATGAAGCTGACCTGTGATGTTCGGTGGTGGAATAACTATTGTATAAGTTTCTTTACCTTCTTCGCGCTTTGCATGGAAGTATTTACCATCAAGCCAGGTTTTATAAATACGATCCTCAACATTTTTCGGGTCATATTGTTTTGCGAGTTCTTTTTTCAAAAGAAACTCCTCCTTATTAAATATAATAGTATTTAAAATTCTCTTAATTATCCCATATTAAGCAAGAATTGTCAATAAAAAATATCGTTTTAGTGTAAACAAATTACGCTAAAACGATATTTCTCATTCATTTCAAAACTTAATCAACAACCTAAAACTCTTTTAAATGTTTCAGCTTCATAAGGTGGTACGAAAATTCCCCAAGCTTCTCCATTCACATCTAACTCAACAACATAATATTTTTTAACACTATACATCCGTAAATGTGTATCATAAGCTATTTTGTACTTTTTATATTTTTCATCGTTATATTTTTCTTCTTTGTTCCACATATAAAATGCGATATTCCCTTTTTCTTCACGAATACTTTTTATTGAAGTGTAGGGTATAACATACTTACCAGATGATATTTCAACTAAACATAATTTACCATTTTCCAAAAACATTTTAAATTCACAATTAGTTGCTCTACCATTTACAAAAGGTTTAAAAACATTATCCTTTGTTTTGTAGTTGAAAGAAAAAATATCGACCTTTACAGCATCCATACTGACACCGAGTCTTGATTCTAACGAGTTTTCTATTGCAGCAACTCTGTCATTTGCCAATTTAATTTCTTCATCACTTTCAATTTCCTTTTTCTTTTTTGGAAACAAGTATTTAATAGAAAAAAATGTAAAAGCAACAGATGCAAAACACACCAAATAAAGCCAAGGGTGTTCGTTAAATAAATTCACAAGTATTTCTGTTCTGCTGTTTCCCAAATACTTGAATGTAGATATCTTAAACAAACTCAAAAAAGAACCCCAGGTTAAAACCAAATTTATGATAAATATGTATGGAATTGCACGAGGAAGCCTTTTCTTTTTAATAAGCTCTGCAACAACAGCTTCAGCTTCATCAAGTGAATCAAATGCGTCTTCAGGAAGCTCTTCAACTTTAAAGTTATCACCGGTTAATTCAAGATTATTTTTATCATTTGTTTTGTCAACTGCTAAAAAAGGTTTCATAAATCCCCCACCACATTTTTTGTCTAACGAAATAGTAACACAAAGCAATTACTTTGTCAATCTCATTACAGGCATAGTTTTACACTTAACATAATAAAATTTATTCAGGATAATTCTAATACACCTTGATTTTTTTGAAATTATGATATATAATGTTTTTTAGTTACTAAATATTGTAAAATGTATTTAAAAGGGGTTTTATTATGGACGCAAGAATTCCTAAAAAAAGTGTATTTAAATTCTTTTTATTATCAATTATAACACTCGGTATTTATGCTATTGTTTTCTGGCATAAGTTAGGCAAAAATGTTAATTCGCTTTGCGAGGGTGACGGTAAGAAAACTATGAAATATGGTTTTGCATTCTTCTTAAGTGTTATTACATTTGGTGTTTACGGAATTATATGGAAAGTAAAACTCGCTGAAAGACTTAAGGTTAATGCTGAACGCTATGAGCTTATGATTCCTGAAGGCGGAACAGAAATCGCTCTTTTCAGTACATTAGGTCTTATCGCTCTCGGTGCTGGCATTCCAATTTCAAGTTTTATTATTATTAAAAACTATAATATGATAGCAAATGCTTTTAATGCATATAACAACCTCCCTGAACCAGAAGAAGAATATGTAGACTTATTCAGAGATGATGAAGTTTTAGATTTAGATGCTGAAGAATAAAAAAACTCCCGAGAAGAGAGACACTCCGTAAGGAAGTTGTCTCTCTTGAACTTTTGTAAGCAAAAAGCGGCGGCAGGAAAAGCAATTTTCCTTGCCGCCGTTGGTTTAATTTTCGTCTTCATCGTTAGACCAACCGGATATAATATGCAATTCGCCCGAATCCAAATCCATTGCCATATTATCTCCCATTCTCATCAATAAATCTCCGTCAGAATCTATTGCCATATTTTCAGAGATAGAATGAGCAAAATCGCCGTCCTCGAAATCAAAAAAATGCTTACTCATATAGCACCTCGCTTGAAAATTTAATAATCATATTTGTTTATTTCTAAAACTCTGAAGGTTGCATTTTTGAATTGATTTAATTTTTCTTGATCTACATATTCAAAAGCTTTCAAATATATCTCTTGTCCAGAACCTAATCTATCAGCGTAAATCATATCTGTTTCAATTCTTGCACCATTTGCATCTACTGCTTCAATCGTTATGTAATAGCTGCATTGTTTTTCAGCTTTGTTTTTTACTGTAATATCAAGGGATGTTTCAGAGAAGTATCCATTATTAGTTACTTTGAATTCCCCAAAAGAAACATCAACATATTTTTCTAAAATTTCATCTGTCGTTTCTTCTCTAAACACATCTCCAATTGCAGGTATATTAGATTCAATATCATCTGATATATTACTAAAAAGTGAAGCGGCAAAAACGACATACAGAATTACAAGAATAATAGATAAAACGATTTTAGTTATAAAGCCAATCAAGGCGCCTTTACCTGCCGACTTGGCTCGTTTAGGTTTCTTTCCTTCATATATGAGAAAGAGGATTAAACCAACAATCGGAATAAAAAATCCCAAGATAGCAAACCCAAAACTTGATTGATCATCAACCTCTTTGTTATCAAATCTTGTTCCACAGTTGATACAGTATATTGCTGAGTCATCTATGATCTTTCCGCAGTTTTTACAATACATTTTATTTTCTCCTGTTAGTATTTTTTAAAACGTGGCAATTTAGAAATTAATGCTTTTATTTCAGGGTCACTTGTTTCTACATCAGCCAAAATAATCAATTCATAAAAATCCGCATCCTTAATGTTTTTCAAAGCACCAAGATCATTACAAATATAACAACTACTAAAATCTATATTAGTAGCTTTCTTTCGGTTGTAGTCGATTCCAAATTTTAATATTTTTATTGCTTGTTGTTTATATCTATCTAAATTTTTTAATGCATAACTTAAACAGTTATTTATTATCGGATTGATTGAATTATATGTAATTGTCTCGATCTGTTTTTTTCTTTTAGCAAAATTACTTAATTCAAATACATATTGTTTTTCTTCAAATATTGAATTGAATATTTCATTATTATCTAATATTAATTCTAAAAAATCATTGTTGGCGAAAATACAACTACCAACATCATAGTAACCGCAAGCAAAAAACATATAATAGGAATCATAGATACTATTAAACAATTCAACATCGTTCATACTCGCTACAAGACGTGCGAATTCTACACTATTTTCAAAATTAATCCAAGTTACTCCCTTGTCTTTTCTGAATTCAAATTGATTATGATACATTTTTAGTTTTATTCCATACTCTTCGTAAAGATATCTCACTCCATTGGCCGAATGGTATTCAACAACATAATCAAGAAAGGTTTTGCCAAATTCATCTGTTTGAGTAATGATAGGTTTTCCGTCGCATGCCAGCAACAGATCAAATTCATTTTTGTATAATTGCGGATCGTCTAAATACGCATAATATCTAAACCCTTTGTTAAATGGCACGTTTTCTTTTTCTACAGGTAGTTTATATGCGTTTTCATCCATTAATCGTGCCAATGACACACCAAATATTTTTTCTAAAGGAATAATAAATTCATATTTAAGCGGACGCTCACCCTTTAACATTTTTGAAAAATTAGATTTTTCTCTATTTGCAAATTCGTATTTATCTTGACCTTTAATACCTAATTCGCGTGCAATATCCACCAACAAATGACTATACTTTTTTATTCCCTTTAAATTCATATAATGGTCGATGTTTTTCTTTAAATCATTCACAGTCTCAGCCCCTTTTTTCTACATTATAACACATCATTTTAAGAAATGATAGTCATATTAGACAACTTTTGTTGTCCTTTTTGACGTAGCGTAAAAAACAGGTTAAAAATCATACAGTCATATTTGACAACTTAGTAAGACCACCATCAGAGAGCCCACTAACAGCTTTGCCCAGAGTATCTGAGAAAGTGTCATAGTGGGTTACACACTTTGAAAAGGTGTTTAACAAAAAACGGCATAGCCAATGGCTACACCGCTTAACGAAACCAATTATTCAGTTTAGATACAAGAGCCACCTTGGGGCACCTTCCTTACGGAGGGTGCCCCAAATCGGGAGCTTTTTTATTCAGTTGCAAGTATGCAAGTTACAAGTATTCCTCTCTTGCCCACTAAAAAATCCGTTGCTTTCGCAACGGATTTTTTTTAATTATGCTTTCGCGTTTTCGTATTCTTCAACAATTCTTCTTGCTTCTTCTAAAGCAGTTTCTTTTTCAATTTTTCTTGCTTCAACTCTTTCAACGAATTCAGAAATATCTTTGTACTTAACAGGTGCGTCTGCTTTTTTGATTAAAGCATCGACTACAATACCTGCTACAAATCCTAAAACAACCAAGAATCCACCAATTGAGAGTGAACCGTGATACATCTCACCAAATGCGCCTGACATCAAAGTTGTAAAAATCACGAATGAAATCATACTGATAACAGTAAAGATAATACCTAATGTTGAAAGTGTAATGTTTCTGTCGCCACCATTTGACTTGATTGAACAAGATGTTGCAACAACAGGAATTCTCGCAATGGCAATAACCGCAGCCAAGAATATGTAGATTATAGCGAGTACATAGAATATAAATGCTACTCTTGTAACTTGTGAGCCAATAATCATATCTATGAGCGCTTCAAAATTAAGCTTCATAACAACATCCATAACAACATTGAGAATTGAAACATTCATATCAATGTTTTTGAATGGTAAACTTGCTTCAACATGAACAAGTGGTAAGAAGAGCATACCGATTGGAAGGAAGAGAAGTACCAAACGAATTATTGAAAGTTTTGTACCGATAAAAGCAAACTTAATTCTGTCGATTTTCGGTTGCATCTGTACATGCTCTGCTTCAGCCTTATCAGCATCTTCTGCGAGTCTTTCCTGATGGTTATAATACATAAGGTTTACGCCACAACCGGGACACTCCGGTCTGAAATCTGTAAATTTAAGTTTATAACCACATTTAGGACAGTTAGCCATAACTTTATCCCCTATCTAATTAAAATACTATATTATCTTGATTATTATAACACAGTAATTTTACATTTTCAATAAAATTTGTAATCTTTTTTCAGATTTTTTAAACAATAATTAAATCAACCAAGATAATCTTCGTTTATGTTGACGTTAAAAGCCTTACCAAGTTTTCTGAAACCATCATCTGAAATAGTCTGTTTAATTCCACCCATTGAGTAGACTTTCACAAGAATTTCAGCAGCTTTTTCAATTGTATCCATAAGACCGAATGTTAAATCAAAGTCAATACCTGAACAGAATACACCATGGTGTGCCCAGAGAATTGCGTCAAATTTTTTCATAAGCTCTGATGAAGCAATTGCAATTTCCTCTCCGCCTGGTACCATCCACTCTACCACACCAATACCTTGTGGGAAAATTATAGGACACTCTGTCATCATTTCCCAAAGCAAGTGTGAAATAACTTTAGAATCAAGTGGTAAAACAAATGTTATCGCAATAGAATTTACAGGGTGAGCATGGTAAATTACGCGATGCTCACCGTTTGTTGCATCCTTTTTAACAGAATGATTCATAAGGTGTGCAGGTAATTCACTTGTAGGTCTGCCGCCACTCTGGAGTCCCCATAAAACTCTGTATTTTTCACCAGAATCATCGATTTCTATGATAGCGATATTATTTATTTCATCGCCTTTTATATTTGCAAAATATTTGCCACTACCCGAAACTAAAAAGTATTCATTTTTTAGATTTTTAACAGTAGCACCAATTGGCACAAACTCTTTTGAAAAATCAAGTAATGCTTTCACACTTTCAATTTCTTCTGTTTTTATTCTGTATGAAAGATTACCACCATTTCTTTCGTGCCAACCCCTTAAATATCCCTCATTTGCCATTTTGGCATAATTTTTAACAAATGGAGCTTCTGTTACACATTTATACATTCAAATCAACCTCTTGAGCTTAATATATCTTTTTCATATTTTAAAATTTCTTCAAACCAGTCATTTTTTCCCGGCACATTATTACGATTACAAAATTCTTCCCATACATCGAAAAGTGGGAGAGTTTTAAGTTCTTCTGAAAGAGCAAACATCTTTGTAAAGTCGCCTTTATCCTGACATTCTTTTAATGTACCAAACGGTGTAAGAAGTGCAAATAAAAGTGCTTTTTGAAGATTTCTTGTTCCTATTACCCAAGCCGCAACACGATTTATAGATGCATCAAAGAAATCAAGACCAATAAATGTTCTTTCGAGCGCATCACAACGTACAAGTTCTTTTGCCATTTCTTTTAATTCATCTTCGAATGCAACAACGTGGTCACTATCCCAACGGACACCGCGTGTTATATGAAGTGCAAGATTTTCAGAGAATAAAAGCATTGACGGAATTTTATCTGAACAAACCTCTGTCGGATGGAAATGACCATTATCAAGAAGACACATAACACCATTTTTAGCCGCATAATTCATATAAAACTCGTGAGAACCTACTGTGTAAGATTCAACACCTATACCAAATACCTTTGATTCAACTGAATCCACGAGATATTTTTTATCGTACTTAACAGAAAGAATTTCATCAAGTGATTCTTTAAGACGCATACGCGGACCTAATCTGTCTGCTGGTACTTCCTTATATCCGTCAGGAATCCAAATATTATTAAGGCAAGTCACACCTAATTCTTTACCTATATAAGCACCTATTTCACGCATTGCTTTACAATGGTCAATCCAGAAACGTCTTATTTTTTCATCAGGATGAGAAAGTGTAAGACCATCTGCTGCCATCGGGTGAGAGAAAAGAGTCGGATTAACGTCAATACCTAAGCCACGTTTTTTTGCAAAATCAATCCACTTTTGGAAATGTTCAGGTTTTAATTTATCACGCGAAACTTTTTCATCTGTAATTGCATAAATTGCGTGAAGATTTATTTTATGAGTACCCGGTATGAGTTTTAACGCCATATCAATATCACTCATAAGTTCTTCGGGTGTTCTTGCTTTACCCGGATAATTACCCGTTGCCTGAATACCACCTGAAAGAGCGTCATTACTTTCGAAGCCGTTAATATCGTCACCTTGCCAGCAATGCATTGAAATCTTTGTATTACCAAGTGTTTCAATTGCTTTTTCAGTATCAACACCAAAAGAAGCATAAATCTCTTTTGCACTTTCATATCTTGATTTTGCCATCACGATTTCCCCTTACTTTTTAGAAATTGCAAGTTTTGCTTTTTCCACTATATTTTCTGCATCAAGTCCGTAGAGATGTAAAAGCTCAACTGCAGGACCTGACTTACCAAATTCATCGTTAACACCAACACGAACAACAGGTACTGGACATTCTTCTGATACAACTTCAGAAACTGCACTGCCAAGACCACCAATAATATTGTGCTCTTCTGCAGTAACAATACATCCTGTTTTCTTTGCCGCTTTAATAACTGCTTCGTTATCAAGTGGTTTAATTGTGTGCATATTTATAAGTTCTACAGAAATGCCTTCTTTTTCGAGAGTTTTTGCTGCTTCAATTGCTTCATTAACCATAAGTCCTGTAGCAATAATTGTAACATCTGTACCCTCTTTTAATGTAACTGCTTTACCGATTTCAAATTTGTAGTTTTCATCGAATACTCTTGGCACTGCAAGACGACCAAAACGCATATATACAGGACCATCGTGCTCTGCCGCTGCAAAAACTGCCGCTCTTGCTTCAATATCATCTGCAGGGTTAATAATAACCATACCGGGAATTGAACGCATTAAAGCAATATCTTCACAACACTGGTGGCTTGCACCGTCTTCACCAACAGAAATACCTGCGTGAGTTGCACCGATTTTAACATTGAGATGAGGGTAACAAATAGTATTTCTTACTTGCTCGAATGCTCTGCCAGCTGCGAACATTGCGAATGTACTTGCAAATACTGTAAAACCAGTTGTTGCAAGACCACCTGCAAGGCTCATCATATTTGATTCTGCAATACCAGTATCAAAAAATCTTTCAGGGAATGCCTTTTTGAAGGCACCTGTTTTTGTTGCGGCTGCGAGGTCAGCATCAAGCACTACAACATTTTTATTTTTTTCACCAAGCTCAACTAACGCTTTACCATAAGCATCACGAGTTGCGGTTTTAATTACTTCAGCCATTTCTTATGCCTCCAATTCCTTTAATTTCAAATTGAGCTCTGCCATTGCATCTTCATACTGTTCAGCATTTGGTGCAGAACCGTGCCAGCTAACCTGGTTTTCCATAAACGAAACACCTTTACCCTTTGTGCTCTTCTGAATAATAGCAGTTGGTTTGCCTTTACATTCACGAGCTTTTTGGAATGCGTCTTCAATCTCATCGAAATTATGAGCATCAATTTCAATTACATTCCAACCGAAAGCCTTAAATTTTTCTGGAATTGGATATGGTGAGTTAACTTCCTCAACACTACCATCTATCTGTAAATTGTTGTTATCTACAACAGCAACTAAATTGTCAAGCTTTTTAGCAGCTGCGTACATAGCAGCTTCCCAAACCTGACCCTCCTGAATTTCACCATCACCTAAAATAGTGTAAACTCTGAAAGCATCACCTTTAAGCTTTGAGCCTAAAGCCATACCACAAGCAGCAGAAATACCCTGACCGAGTGAGCCTGTGCTTATATCAACACCCTCTAAATAGCGCATACTTGGATGACCCTGTAATTTAGAACCAACTTTTCTTAATGTTTTTAAATCTTCTACAGGGAAAAATCCTCTGTGTGCCATAACAGAATAAAGTGCAGGTGCTGCATGACCCTTTGAAAGAACGAAACGGTCTCTTTCTTCCATTACAGGTTTAGTTGGGTCAATATTCATCTCTTTGAAATAGAGATATGTAAGTGTTTCTACTATTGATAAAGAACCACCCGGATGACCTGATTTTGCATTGAATGTACCTTCAATAATACCTTTACGAACTTTTGTAGCAATTACAGAAAGTTCTTTTTTGGATGTATTATCCATTGTTTTTCCCTCCGTTTAATATATATTTATCTTCTAAATAATTTATAAAATCTGCTACTGCACCTTTGTTGCAGTGACAAGTAACATACTCTGAAAGTTTTTTTATCTCGCTGGGTGCCTGACCGCAGCACGCGGGGTGACTTACAGTTTTGAGCATTGGAACATCATTGTAATAATCACCTATTGCACCGATATTTTCTTTGTCTATTCCTAAAATATCTGCAAGACGCATAACGCCTTTCCCCTTGTCAACATCCTTTGCTACAACCTCAACAGTTAAAAGCGAGCTTCTGAATGTATTGCAAAGTGGTCTTATTTCGTCTTTATTGAAAAATTCAAGAACCTTTTTAAGTGTATGTGGGAGACCAAAGAAAATGATTTTACCCCATTTTCCCTTTGGCACCTCGTTTAAATCTTTACATACAATATTATCTAAATTATCTGCCCATGACATTATGTAACCAAAAAGTTTGGGTTTGATATGATAAATCATATCATCTGTAAAAACAGAAACTTCTGCTTGTTTTACTAATGATGCACACTCTTTAATTTTCTCCTCAGCTTCTTCACTTACACCAGTAAAGCTCAGCATTTTATTAGTTTTAAAATCGTAAATACCTGCACCATTTAAAAACAAAGCGGGAGTTTCAATACCTAACTTTTTGTAATGCGGTGTCAGCGACTGTAGGTTTCTACCTGAACAAAGAGTAAAGTAACCGCCATTGTCGACATATTCTTTAATTTTTGTTTTATTTATTTGTGGCAATCTTCTTAACTTGTTATTGAGTGTACCGTCAATATCTGAAACGAGAAGCCATTTTGAATAATCTGCCGACATTACTTAATTCTCCTTAAAAAATCCTCAAAGTATTCTGGTAAATCTGATGAAAATTCAAGATACTCGTTTGTTATTGGATGTACAAATCCTAAAACTGCGGCGTGAAGACACTGCCCCTCTAATCCATAAGTTTTTTTAGGATTACCATAAACGGCATCCCCCGCAACAGGTGTTCCTCTGTGTGAGAAATGAACTCTTATCTGGTGAGTTCTGCCTGTTTCCAATATAACTCTTAAAAATGTGAAACCATTAAAGCGTTCAATTACTTCGTAATGGGTAATTGCTTCTCTTGAATTTTTATCTGTAACAGTCTGTTTTTTTCTGTCTATGGGATGTCTTCCTATAGGAAGATTTATTGTACCTTTATCATCTTTAATATTACCGACTATAACTGTACGGTATTCGCGTTTAAAAGAATGGTCTTTTATTTGGTCTGCTAAACCAACGTGTGCCGCATCAGTTTTTGCAACAACTAAAAGTCCGCTTGTATCTTTATCAATTCTATGTACAATACCAGGACGTATTACACCATTTATACCTGAAAGTGAATCGCCACAATGGTAAAGTAAAGCATTAACGAGTGTTTTGTCGTAGTTGCCTGCCGCAGGATGCACAACCATTCCTTTGGGTTTATTTACGACTAATAAATACTCATCCTCATAAGGGATTTCGAGTGGTATGTTCTGTGGCTCTAATGAGAGTGTTTTAGGGTCAGGTATTTCAACATTTAATACATCACCTGTTTTAATGCTTTCGCTTTTTTTGGCAATTTTACCATTCAGCAAAATCTTTTTTTCTTCTAAAAGATTCTGTACCGCACTTCTTGATAAATCGCTATAAAGCAGAGCAATTGCCTTATCTACCCTGAAGCCCTGTACTTCATCGGTGGCAATAAGTTCAATCTGTTTCATTTTCAGCCACCGTTTCTTCCGTTAAAAATTCATTTTCGTTTACAGATTTTGAATTTTTACTGTCTTTTATAATATCTACAATAAGATATATCATTAAAACAAATGCACCAACTGTAATAAGACAATCCGCAAAATTGAAAACTGCAAAATTCATAAAGGTTGGCTCTATATAGTCAACTACATAATGGAGTCTTATTCTGTCAATTATATTGCCAATGCCACCTGCTATCATCAAAAGAAGTGTAAAGGTCACTAATTTTGATTTATTCTTCTGTGAAACGAGGAAATAAATTGTAACACCTAAAAGAATAATTGAAATAACGGTAAGAAGTGCTGTGTGTGTTGAGAATGAACCGAAAACCGCACCTGTATTTTCAACATAGCGAAAACGGATAAAGCCCTCAATAAATTCAGCAACACCCAAAGGCTTTAAATATTCAATTACAAAATATTTTATTATCTGGTCTATACCAACAAGTGACAGGACAAAGATAACACTTAATATAATTGACATTTTTTTACTCCTATCTTCTTCTGAAAAATCCTCTTCTTGGTGCTTCACCAGATTCATCTTCATCGTCATCATCGTCTGTATTTTCATTTGTGTTTACTTTTTCATCGTTTTCTGATGCTAAAAAGTCAAGATAAGCAGAGTCAACTGTTACTCTTTCACTTGGTCTTTTTTTAGCATCAGGATTTGATTGAACAGATGAAAATGAAAACGCACCAACATCAGCTTCTGTTTCCATACCTTCAAAATCATCAACAAATTCTAAGCTGTCAGCTTCATCAAAGAAGCTTAAAGGAAGGTCTGTTTTAACAACTAACTCGCCATCCTGTGTAAGCATTTCTTCGTCAACTTCCATTAAATCATCTTTGTTTTCACTTGAGAAGTATTCTAAAGCTGCTATTCTTTCCTCTTCTTCAGTTTGTCCTTTTGTGATTTTAATATCATCCGCTTCTTCAAAATCAGTTGCAGAAATGGCATCTGAGTCCAATGGGTTTATTTCGATTTTATCTTCAACTAAAGCATCAAGGTCTGTTACTACATCAGAATCAATTTCAAAAACATCTGATTCTTTAATAAAGGTTACAGAATTTACTGCTTCTTGTGGATTTTCTTTTATTTCTTCTTTTACTTCTTCTTTAATTGCATTTACTTCTGCTCTTAATTCCAAAACCTCGTCTTTTACATCTTCCTGAGTGAAAATTTTAATATCATCTTCAATTTCAGGTACTGCAATTGGTTCAGGAATTTCTTCTACTATTTCGTCTTCAAGTTTCTTTGCTTCTTCATCTGCTAAATCAGGAAGTTTTGATATTAACTCAATGTGTGCTTTATATTGGCTAAGAATATCTGACTTGAATTGTGCCACTTCTTTTTTGAGCATATCGTAATGAAGCGACTCGCTTGTCATTGTTCTTGTAGCAACACCCATAGCATCCTTTGCATCTGCATTAGCTGCTAACAAAATGCTTTGTGCTTCTTCCTTTGCTTTTCTTATAATATCCTGTGCTTTATCTCTTGTCATTGAAAGAAGAAGCTCAGAGTCTGCAATTGCTTGTTTTTCTGCGTCACTTTTAATAAGCTCTGCTTCACTCTTGGCAGCTGCTAAAACCGCCTCTGCTTCACTTTCTGCATCTGCAACAGAATTTTTTGCATCACGAACAATAATATCTGCCGCTCTCTGAGCACTTACAACTGCACTTTTAATCTGGTCTTCTTCCATCTTATATTTTTCAAGACGGTCTGCAAGAAGACCTACACGTCTTACGAGTTCACCATTTTCGTGAAACATCTTTGTATAGTTTGCCGCAACTTCAGCAAAAAACTCATCGACATCATCTGCTTTATAAGCATTACGACCCGCAGTTTTAAATTCATATTCCTTTAATTGTGATGGTGTCATCATAATTTATTTACCTGCTTCCATATTTTCTATTCACATTCATAGTGGTATATCAACCACTCTACCCAAAATAATTTTAGTTATTACCGAAATACATTCCTGTATTTTCAAGCTCGTCAATTAAATCGCCAGAAATATCCACATTGTAAGGTGTAATAATATATGTATTATTAGCAACCTTTTTAATCTGACCACCGTTTGCATAAGCAACACCTGAAAGGAAGTCGATAAGTCTTCTTGCGGTGTCACGGTTTGTACCCTCAAGATTTAACACAACTGTTCTTTTATCGTTGAGATTGTCTGCGATACCTGATGCATCGTCAAATCTCTCAGGCTTTGATAAAACAACCTGTAATTTTGCAGTTGTGTGAATGTTTACGATTTTTGAAGGGTCTTCCGCCTCTACTGGTTGAATGCGTCTCTGAGATCTTAAACTTTGTCTTTCCTGACGGTAAGTATCCTCTGTTCTGCTTGTAGCCCTTGGGCTCTGGTAAGAAGGCACAGCCTCCTCCTCAACCATTTCTTCATCTTCAAATTCGTATTCGTCTTCTCCAAAAATTTTGCCGAAAATGTTTTTAAAATCCATTTTAGTTTCCTCCGCTTTCAATTATTTATAAATTCTTGCTCCGTAGATTAAAGAGCCAATTCTTACTAAATTTGCACCACATTCAATTGCGGTTTCATAGTCACCTGACATCCCCATTGAAAGTATTTCCATATTAAAGTTTTTATAGCCTTTCTCTTTAATATCGTTAAAATACTGCGACATTGTGGTAAAGTATTCTTTTAATTCTTTTTCGTTATCGCAAATAGGCGGAATTGTCATAATTCCTTTTACATTAAGATTTGGTAGCTCTGAAATCTTGCTGAGCGACTCAAGAAATGCTACCTTGTCAAAACCTGTTTTACTTTCTTCGCTACCTATATTCACCTCGAGAAGAATATCCATAGTAATAGAATTATTTGCTGCTTGCTTTGATATTTCTTCTGCTAAATGAACGCTGTCAACTGATTGAATCATATCCACTAAAGGCACTATTCTTTTTACCTTGTTGGTTTGAAGATGACCGATTAAATGCTTTTCAACACCTGAAAGATGAAGTTCATCTTTTTTAGAAATAAATTCCTGAACTTTATTTTCACCTATTAAATCAATTTCGCAATTGTCAATGGAATAATTGATATACTCTACAGGAACAGTTTTTGTAACCGCCATAAGTTTTATATCTTCATAACTTCTGCCTGATTTAACCGCTGACTCAGAAATTTTCTCGCGTATAAGTTTGAGATTTTCAGATATTGATTTGCATCTGTCATCATCAAACGAGCTTATTGTCATACATCTCAACCCCCTTAGTAACGACCTCATCGTAAAGTTTTATGTAACCCCATTCGCCCTCAGGGTTATCAACTATTGAGTAATCGCCATCGTTATAAGCGATGTGAACTTTTCTGAAATCTATAAGATTACCGCTTACTACATAAACACCAGTCTGACCATCAACTGTTCTTATAGCTGAATTTTTTATTTTATAGCCTGTGTATTCTTCTGTTATCAACTGAATATCTTCTATTCTGAAATCCGCTAAAGCATCATTCATAAGATTACATTTGATAATCACAAGTGTTTTGTTTTCAGTGCGGTCGCCTATTTTGTAAATTTTGCCCTTTAATTTTTCAACACCGGAATATGGGAAATTAATAAATATATCCGCGTCATCCTTTAAGTCAATTGTTTCTTCTGTATCTATAGAACAAAGTATATACCAATCAAAGTTACCAACTGTTCTACCAACGACCTCGCCTTTAACCTCCTGGGGTTTTGAGTTGATTGCATTTTCAATATCCTTTGTTGTAAGCTCATTTATCTTAGTAAAATCTATTGTATTTTCGTAACCATCGGCACCCTTTAAGTAGTAACCCGCTCTGTCACTTTTAACCTCGCTGTATGCGGTTTTCTTTGCTTGTAAGGTCTGCAATTCATTTGTAAGAGCATTTATTTTCTCGGTTAAGTTAAGTACCTCACCAGTTGAAATTTGTTTACTTGTTATAAAGTTCCCGAAAGCATTTATGCTTTCACTTGCTTTTTTGAAGTCACCTTTATCAATGCTATCGAGATAATCTGAAAGCTTTGTTTCAATTTTGGAAGAAAGCGAATAAACATCTACAGCTTGTATATTTGCCTGACCTGCTAAGGTATTATAATGTTCAAGCTCTTCTGTTATTTCTGTAATTCTTAAATATGTTTTTGCGTCTTCGTCTGTTTTAAAAATCATTGAAACAGTATCACCTTTTGCAACGCGTTGAGCATTAGCTGCAAATGAAATTGTTGTACCCTTTGCAGTATTCTCTATATACTTTTCATCACGCACCACAAAACACTTTGTATTTATTGTTTTGTAAACTGTTTCACTCATTGCTATTTGCGTTTCGATTTCTGCTTTTGATACTGAAACCAACTGGCTTATAAGATAAGAAAGGAAAAAAACTGCCACGAGTCCTGCTATAACTAATTTTACTCGTTTATCACGCATATTTTATTCTCCTTTCAAAAAATTTTCTGTTAGTGTATCTGTTTTTAAGTAAAGTTCATTTGTGTCATTATATAAATCAGGGTAAAACCAATTTATTTTTTCATTTCTGTTAAACCAGGTAAGCTGTCTTTTTGCATATCTTCTTGTTGATTGCTTTAAATGCTCAAGACACTCCTCCAAAGTTTTTTCTCCATCTAAATACGGTTTCAATTCTTTATAACCAATTGCATTAACTGCAGTCTGCGATGGATGCTTTTTGTAAAATTCTTTTGTTTCTTCTAAAAGACCTGTATCACACATTAAATCTACTCGCTTGTTTATTCTTTCGTAGAGCTTTTCGCGGTCTTTGTAGCTGATACCTATATATAAAGGTTCATAAGGACTTTCGTTTTCGTGAGAGCATTTATTCTGCTCTGTTAAATTTTTACCTGTAAGACGATAAATTTCTAACGCTCTTATAACTCTTACCTCATTGTTAGGGTGAATTTTTTTCGCCGCCTCGCTATCAACAGAAAGCAATTCGTTGTAAAGCTTTTCTATTCCGTTTTCATTTAACTCTTTATAAAGCTCATCTCTTACTGTTTTTGAATTTGCGTTATCAAAAAACTCTGTGTTATTTATAAAAGAATCTATATAAAGTCCTGTGCCCCCCACCAATACAGGTGTTTTGCCTCTTGATACAATATCTTCGACTACCTTTTTTGCATCACCGCAAAATGAAGCCACACTGTACTCATCTTCAGGATTAACAAAGCCTATTAAATGGTGTTTTATGCCTTGCATTTCTTCTTCGGTAGGCTTTGCAGTTGCAATATTCATATCCTTGTAAATCTGCATAGAATCGCCCGACACAACTTCACCATTAAATTTTTGAGCAAGGTGAATACCGAGTGAAGTTTTACCTGAAGCAGTAGGACCAACGACTACTATTATTTTTGTTTTTTTCATTAAACTATCCTTTTAAATTGTTTTTCAAGCTCTCTTTTACTGATTTCTACCATAACAGGTCTGCCATGTGGACAGTAGCGGATATCTTCTCTTGAAAGTAATTCCTTTACAAATTTTTCAATTTCAATATCTGTTGTTGTATGACCCGCTTTTATTGCAGCTCTGCAAGCCATTGAATGATAAATCCAATCCAACTTTTCAGGTATCACTGTTTTTACATTCGATGAAAGATATCCAGCAATTTCAGTTATAATCGCAGTAATATCTTCGTCTACAAGCTCAGTTGGACACGCACTCACCTTTACACACCTGTCACCAAAATCAGAAACCTCGTAACCCGCTTTATATAAAAGCTCTGTATTTTCAAGAACTGCATTATATTCGTCAGGTGACAATGAAACTGTTACAGGCACTAAAAGCATCTGTTGGAAAGACTCGCGTTGTTCTTTGAATTTTTCAAACAACATTCTTTCGTGTGCCGCGTGCTTGTCTATCATAAGAAGTTGGTTTTCGAGCTCTACAAATATATAGGTTTTAAATGCTTCACCAACAATTCTGAAATCGGGAATGATTGTTGACTTTTCTTGCACAACAGGTTCATCAATAACTTGTTGCTCTTTTTCTTCGGTTACTACTTCTACGGTTTCTGCAATAGCAGTTTTTTCTTCTTCAACTGAAGCGGTAACGCTTATATTATTTATAGAAATGTTAATTTGTTTTTCGTTTTTATTTACATATTCACCTTCGAGAAAATCGAGTGTTTCTGCTTCTCTTGAATTTAATTTGATTTTTGTTTTGGGTTCTTCTTTTACAACAGTTTCCGGTGCAGGAGTTACGAAAGAGTGTTCTTTCATAAACGAATTACCAACTATTGTAAAAGTTTTTTCTTTTGGTGAATCTTTGATTTTCTCGGTTTCTTCTTGCACCTTATCTTCTTTAACTTCTGTTTCAGTTATTTTCAACTGCTCACCTTTTATTGCTTCGGGCATAAACACCTTGGCAGTAGAAAAAGTTGCTTTTGGTCTTGTATCTCGTGTTAAAGCATTGAGTGCAGCTCCATAAACTGCATCAAACACTTTCTTTTCCTCGAAAAATCTTACCTCTGTTTTTGCTGGATGTACATTGACATCTACTGCAGAAAACGGGAGTTTTATAAAAATAACGCAAGTCGGAAATTTACCTGACATAATCGAGTTTTTGTAAGCAGTTTCTAATGCGGTAATACACATAGGACTTTTAACATACCTGCCATTTACAAAAAAGTGTTGACCGGTTCTGCTACCTCTGCCTGCAGTTGGTTTACCTGCAAAGCCTGTAACCTTTATACCGTTACCCTCATATTCCGCAGAAAGCAAACCATCTGTATATTCTTTACCAAACACTGCATAAACTGCAGATTTCAAATCACCATCACCCGGTGTAGAGAAAATAAGTTTGCCGTCTCTTATAAATTTAAAGGATATATTTGGATAAGATACCGCAATTTTTTCTAAAATTGCCGCAATGTAGTTACCTTCCTGAACATCTTTTTTCAAAAACTTCATTCTTGCAGGGATGTTGAAAAATAAATCTCTTACTATAAGCGTTGTACCAACAGGACAGCCTGCTTCTGTAAGCTCAACCTCTTCGCCACCAAAGATTTTATAAGATGTACCGATTTCTTCATTTTCTGTTCTTGTGAGAAGCTCAACCTTTGCTACCGCAGAAATTGATGGTAATGCTTCACCACGAAAACCTAATGTACTTATACTATCTAAATCATCCGCCGAATTTATTTTGCTTGTTGCGTGACTTAAAAATGCTTTTCTTACATCGTCTTTATCAATACCACAACCATTATCGGTTACTCTTATGTAAGTTTTTCCACCATTTTTAATTTCAACAGTAATATTTTTAGCACCTGCATCAATCGAGTTTTCTAAAAATTCTTTTATTACGGAAGACGGGCGCTCAACTACTTCACCTGCCGCAATTAAATCTGCGATATTTTTTGGTAACACATTTATTCTCGGCATTGTGAACGCCCCCCTTCATAATAAATAATATATCAGATTATATATTTTCTGCTTCTTTCTGAAGCTCGAATAATTTTGTTAATGCTTCAATAGGTGTAAGTGTGTTTACATCTATATTTTTTACTTTTTCAATAAAGCTTTCTTTACCGCTTGAAGAGAATGAAAGCTGAAGCTCTTCAGGCTCTTCTTCCACAACAACTTTAGGTGCAACACCTAAATTAACTCTTTGCTGTTCTTCTAAAGATTTTAAAATAACCTTTGCATTTTCAACAACAGTTTTTGGAATACCCGCAAGCTTTGCAACCTCTACACCGTAACTTCCGTCTGCGGCACCTTTTACAATTCGTCTTAAGAATGTAATATCGTCACCGCGTTTTTTAACTGATGTATTGTAATTCTTGACACCATCAACTGAATTTTCAAGCTCTGTTAATTCGTGATAGTGAGTAGCAAAAAGAGTTTTTGCACCTATTTTCTTTTTATCGGCAGTGTACTCTAAAACTGCTCTTGCAATACTCATACCATCAAAAGTAGAAGTACCACGACCAATTTCATCAAACACTATTAAGCTTTTCGCAGTTGCATTCTTTAAAATATCTGCAACTTCGGTCATTTCAAGCATAAATGTTGACTGACCTTGTGACAAGTCATCTGATGCACCTACACGGGTGAAGATTTTATCTACAATACCGATTTTTGCACTACTTGCAGGAACAAAGCTACCAATTTGTGCCATTAACACAATTAAAGCAACTTGTCGCATATATGTAGATTTACCTGCCATATTAGGACCAGTAATAATTGCACTTCTGTAATCGCCACAATCAAGATGTGTATCATTTGGCACAAAAGGTGCACCACCGAGCATAAGCTCAACTACAGGGTGTCTGCCATCTTTAATAATAACATCGTCAGATGTGTCAACAGTTGGTCTTACATAGTTATTTGTAACTGCTGTGTAAGCAAGTGAACAAAGAACATCAAGTCTTGCAACCGCTTTACCAGTTACGCGTACTCTTTCAAGCTCGTTTGCAATTTTTGAACGTATTTGTGAGAATAATTCAAATTCAATTCTTACAATTCTTTCCTGTGCGCCTAACACCTTTGACTCAAGCTCTTTTAATTCCTGAGTTATATATCTTTCACAGTTTGCGAGAGTCTGTTTTCTTATATAATGCTCCGGTACTAAATCCTTGAATGAATTAGTAACCTCTATATAATATCCGAATACTCGGTTATAGCCTATTTTAAGTTTTTTGATACCTGTCTTCTCTTGTTCGGATTGTTCAACTGCAGTTAAGTAACCCTTACCGTTTTCAACAATATCGTGAAGAGAATCAAGTTCTTCGTTATAGCCTTTTCTTATCATTCCACCCTCTCTTACAGTAAGCGGTGGTTCGTCAACTATTGCAGAATTTATAAGAGAATTTACATCCTCCAATAAATCTATTTCGTCATAAATTTCATTGAGCATTTTGGATTTCACACCCATAAGAGATGCTTTAATACCCTGAAGTTTATCAATAGTAAGGCTTAATGTACGGAGTTCTTTAGCATTAGCTGTACCATAAACTATTCTTGTCATAATTCTTTCCAAATCGTACATATCAGAAAGAAGTGACATTTCAGTATCTAAAAGAATAGTGTTGTTTGTAAGTTCCTCTACTGCATTCTGTCTTGCAGAAATAAGAGAGTAATTAAGAAGTGGTTGTTCAACCCAATTTCTTATAAGACGTTTACCCATAGCAGTTTTGGTGTGGTCAAGTACCCATAAAAGACTACCTTTCTTTTCACGTCTTATCTGCGTTTCTGTTAGTTCTAAATTTCTTCTTGCAGTTAAATCTAAATTAAGAAATTTATCTGCGCCGAAAAATTCAACTTCATTGATATTTTCAAGCTTTGTTTTTTGTGCGTTTTCTAAATAGTTAAGTGCAGAGCCGAATGCTAAAAGCAAAGCATTGTTTCTGTTGAACTCTGCAAAATCTTCTGAATTTTCATCTATGTGTGAAACAACTGCATTTTTACAGAGTGTTTCATTATAGTCGTCATCACTTAAAATCTGATATCTTGCAGACAATCTGTCTTTAACAAAATTCACAATTTCTTTAATTGATGACGCATATTTGTTAAGCAAAACCTCGCTTGGGTCAAAGCAGCCTAACTGGTTCATAAGACGAGCCGCATCTGAAGTATCGTTAAAAGAATCAAGATGAACTTCACCTGTTGAAACATCGACAAATGCTGCACCGCAGGATTTGTCTGTAATATAAACAGATGCTAAGAAGTTATTTTTACCCTCGTCAAGCATACTGCTTTCAATTACTGTACCGGGTGTTACAATTCTTACAACATCTCTTTTTACAATGCCTTTAGCAGTTGCCGGGTCTTCAACCTGCTCGCAGATTGCTACCTTGTAGCCACGTGACACGAGTTTTGCTATGTAAGTATCGGCGCTGTGGAAAGGAACACCACACATTGGCGCCCTTTCCTCCTGACCACAATCTCTGCCTGTAAGGACCAACTCAAGCTCTTTAGATGCAATTTTAGCATCATCAAAGAACATTTCATAAAAGTCACCTAATCTGAAAAACAACAGAGTATCGGCATATTCTTTTTTTATCTGAAAATATTGCTCCATCATAGGAGAGAGACCAGCCATACTACACCTCAACCAAATTCTGAATAAATTTAAAAATAATTATTAGTGGCAACCGCCGCAGCTATCGCAACTACCGCCACAAGAATGTTCGTGTGCTGGTTCGCAAGTTGCAGGGTCTTGTCCATCAATACAAAGAGCAAGGATACCCATAATTTCGTTCATCATATCGTCAATAGCAGTTTTTGCTGCTTCAAACTTAACCATATTACCGTTAAGCATTACTGCACGATAGAGTTCTTCAAATTCTTTGCCGTAATTTTCCATTACTTTTTCGTCAGCCTCTTCGCCTTTTGCAGCTTCTTGCTGATAGTTGAGCTGAACAAGGTTAATTTTACCGATAAGGTCGTTTAATTCCTTGTCTGCATCATTTGCTTTTTTTGCTTCGTCAAAAGCTTTGTAGCGTTCGTCAGCCTGGATAGCTGCGCCTAATTGTCTTGTAAGTTCGATAACACTCATTGTTATACTTCCTTTCTTTTATAAAAAATTTCACAATGAAACATTGTTTATAAGGTAGAAAAATCTTATTGTACACTTCGTCAGAACTCTCCACCACACTTACGCGTGGCCCCCTCTCTTCGCAAGAGAGGTCATTGTTCTTTCGTAATTTCTTCCTGTACTTTAAGAAGCTCCATAAACCATTTTGTTTTTTCTTCTTTTGTTATTTCATCAGGGAAATCTGCCGCCTTTGTTCCTTTACGCTTTGAGTAAATAAATGTGAACATTGAACCATATTTCACTTCTTTGACAAGAGAAACTGTATCTAAAAATTCCTCATAAGTTTCACCAGGGAAACCTACAATGATATCAGTAGTAATATCTACCTGAGGAATTTTTTCTTTTGCATAGTTTACCAAATCGAGATAATGCTCTCTTGTATATTTTCTGTTCATCTCTTTTAAAACTCTATTGTTTCCGGATTGAACCGGTAAATGCAAGTGACCACAGAAATGTTCTGAAGATGCTAAAACATCAATAAGCTCTTTTGTACAATCCTTCGGGTGAGATGTCATAAAATCAAAGGTGTAGTCACCCTCTATTTTATCTAATCTTCTTACGAGCTCTGAAAAGTTAATTCCATTTTCTAAGCTTTTGCCATAAGAATTAACATTCTGACCTAAAAGAGTTATTTTTTTGTAGCCCTCTTTTATTAAAGCCTCTGCCTCTTTTAAAACAACATCTGCTTCGCGACTACGCTCTCTGCCTCTTACATAAGGCACAACACAATAAGAACAGAAGTTATCACAACCATACATAATAGGAAGCCACGCGTTTTCACCGCTATCGCGTTCATTAGGCATTCCCTCTGCAATTACACCATCACACTCTTCAATAGAGAAAACTCGTTTTTTAGTTTTGAAAACCTTAAAGAGTAATTCTGGTAATTTGTGAAGTGCATGTGTACCAAAAACAAGATTGACATAAGGGTAGCTGTTTTTGATTTTTTCTGCGATATGGTCTTGTTGCATCATACAACCACAAAGACCGATTACTAAATTTGGATTTTTCTTCTTCAGAGTTTTTAATGCACCGACATTACCGAAAACTCTGTCTTCCGCGTGTTCACGGATTGCACAGGTGTTATAGATAATTATGTCGGCACTCTGGAGTTCTTCGGTCATTGAATAACCCATTTCAATAAGCTGACCCTTTATGTGCTCACTGTCAGCAACATTGCCCTGACAACCATAAGTGTGAACAAATGCTTTCGGGGTTTCCTGTTGAAATCTTGATTTAACTATATTTTTAACTTTTTTCTTATATTCGTTTTGTTCCGCAAGCTCTGTTTCGGGAACGAAAAATTTATTTTTCTGCAAATTTATTAACTACCTTTCAGAATGATGCAGTATTAAGAAAACCTAAAATGTCAAGGTAAACCTTTTCATTTGCTTCTTCATTTAAAATTTCGTGACGCATAGCAGGGTAAATTACAACCTCAGGCTCGTGACCACAAGCAATAAGACTGTCTGCACAAGCAACAGGTGCTTTACCGTTCATACCAATCGGGTCTTCGCCACCTGAAATAATGAGAATAGGAAGTCCTACTCTTACAGATGCAGGCCACAACTTATCACTTGCAAGAAGTGTAATTGAACCTAAATCTCTCATACCTGCGACTGTTAATTCTATTCCGCAAAGTGGGTCTTTGCTGTACTCTTCAACATTCTTTTTGTTGTAGCTTAACCAGTCTAAATCTGAAGTTTTATCTTTAATGCCCATAGAAGAAATTTTATTTAAAGCACCCGCCATAATTTTGTTCCTTGTTCTTGGGCCAAATTTTTGAGTTAACTCTCTTAAAGTGTTTATGCCAAACTCGAGTCCTGAAGGTGCCTGACCTGTACCACAGATAATAAGACCAGATAAATCTTCTGAGAAAGTACCTGCATAAACTCTTGCACAGAATGAACCCATACTGTGACCAAATAAGTAATATTTCAAATCAGGGTAACGCTTGTGCATAATGTTATAGAGAATATGCATATCGTCAACAAATCGCCTGAAGCCATCCTCCTCTGCAGTAAAGCCTAAATCTTCAGGTGAAGAAACAGATTTACCGTGACCTAAATGGTCGTTACCACAAACTATGTAACCCTTTTCTGCTAAAAATCTTGCAAAATGGTCGTAACGGTCAATATGTTCACTTACCCCGTGAGCAATCTGAAAAATACCAACTGGCTCAACACTGTCATCTGCCCAGATTAAAGCGCGGATTTTATTAACACCTGTTGAAGAATTATAATATGCTTCCTTTTTGATAATTGCCATAGTTTGTTACCCCTTTCAGATATTGTCAGAGTGAGTGTGCGAAAACATAATTCCACAATAAAGTTGTGTATTAACGTATGTTTTTTATTCCAAAAACACAAAAAAACGCACAATCCCACAATTAAAAATATAATACCATATATGCAATTAAATTTCAATATTAAAACACTATATATTTGTACATTTTTATAATTTTTTTCACTTATTTCTACAAGATATTGCAGGGTAATTTTTTAGAAATCCAAATTACACTTGCAGAATCTGACAAATTGTGATAAAATGGGAAAAGATTGTTTTTAAGAATGGTGTTTTCACACACCAAAACGGAGGTAACCTATGACTACTACCGAATTCAATTTGAACTCAAAAGCGGTTATTGTCGGACTTACTGACACAGGCGAACAAATCCCTGCTGCTTCTGGCAGAATCTCAACACAGCCTGGTACTGCACTCGAAATTCTTGAGCTTTCAAAAGATGCCGAAAAGAATGCTAATCTTATTTCAAAAGTAACTCGTTCTGGTCACACATCAACTATTGAACACACAGTTTTCAATTTAGCTTTCCAGAATGTTTCAGTTCTTGTTGAACAGTTTGTAATAGAATTCAGACTTGCATCTTTCACAGTAAAATCAAGAAGATATGTTGATTTTGGTGAGCTTGGTTACTTTATTCCTAAGTTTGAGTCAAAATCAGTTCAGGATAAATATTTAGAGCATATGAACTATCTTTATGAGGAATATCGTCAGTTTATTGATGCAGGTATTCCTAAAGAAGATGCTCGTTTTATTCTTCCATATTCACTTTACAGTAACTTCTATTGCACACTTAATGCAAGAGAGCTCGTTAATATGCTTTACGCAATGATTTATGGCAGAGGTTCTTCATTCCCTGAACTCAAAAATTTAGGTCTTTCACTTTATGAGCAGGCTAAAAAATTAACACCTGGTATTTTCACAGATTTCGAAACTCGTCGCCCTGATGTTCAGGATGTTCCTCGTTTCTCTTATAAAAGAGATGACTCTCTTGTTGAAAGCGAAGAAGCAGTTGAGCTTCTCAACTACACACCAGATGCTTCTAAATGTGTTGCAAGAGCAGCTCTTATTGAGTCTTTAGGCTTGCCTACTGCGCAGATTGAAAATATCATAAGTGATGAAAAAGAATGTGCAAAAATTATTAAAGAGGTTATAAATTCAAAAAGACAAAGACCTCTTGAAGCAGTTACATTCACATTCAGAATCAACAATGTTTCACTCTCTTGTCTTACACACTTTGCCCGTCACAGAATTCAGTCAATAGGAATCCCTTCACTTACACTTACTAACAGAAGAAGATTTATTTTACCTGAAACAATTGTTAAGAAGCCTGAACTTTTAGAGCGTTATAAAACTGCATTCCAGAAAACCGCAGACCTTTATGACAATTTAAAAGAACAAGGTATAAGTGATGGTCTTTTAGCTTACATTCAATTAAGTGGTAATACAGTTGATTTTGTTACAACTATCAATGGTAGAGAATTGCTTTTATTCATGAAGCTGCGTTCTTGCAATCGCGCTCAATGGGAAATAAGAGATTTTGCTGTTGATATGCTCAAAAAGCTTCGTAAAGCAGACCCGACTATATTTAATTTCTATGGTCCAAGCTGTTATGTAAACAAATGCACAGAGGGTGCTATGACTTGCGGTCAGGCAGCAGAAATCAAGAAAACTTTCAAAGAACTTTAATATCAAGGCAATATGTTTCTTCATTGAAACATATTGCCTTGATAATTTTATGATATTTTAATAATTTTCTTAAAAATTCTTAAAATATCTGCATTTTTATATTGCAAGATAAAGTATTTAGAGTTATAATATTTGGTAGATTTTGTTAGGGTAATTTAATTTGTGGATATTACCCTGTTATTTGTGAGGTTTATTTCAATGTTAGGCAAATTAATACGACTCAGTATAACTGAGCAAGTAGGTACACCTTTAGGTGACACCGGCAGAGTTTACAAGCTCAATCACGGTCAGCCTATTGGTAAGTTCAAGCCCTACTCTCCCATTAGCGGCGTTCTTGTAATGGGAATCGACAATCCCGTAAAGCATTTTGATGGCAGAATTATCGCTTCTGTTCGTTTTCTTGATACAGGTGATGTTAAGCTTATTGCGGCACCAAAATCAAAAAGATTTATTGATTGCGAAATAAGAAACGCAATTTCATTCCTTACCGAAGGCAGAAAATACAATCTTGAATGCAGATATGAGCGTTCTTGTGGTGCAGTTATTTACAGAAACATAAACGGACAGATTCGCTATTTACTTATAAAAAACAACCGTAGCTCTAACTGGGGATTCCCTAAAGGGCATATGGAAGATGGCGAAACTGCAGAAGAAACTGCAAAGCGTGAAGTTTTAGAAGAAACAGGTATTCACATTGACATTATTCCTGATTTCGTTTCAAAATCAGAATACACAATTCAGAACAGAATTCATAAAACTGTTTATGTGTATGTGGCTAAAACAGATGATACACAGACAATTATTCAAAAAGAAGAAATTGAGGATTACATCTGGCTCACTTACGAAAATGCTTATAAAAACTTAAAATTTGAGAATGATAAAACTATTCTCCACGACGCAAGAGAACACTTAATTTCAAAAGGGTTAATAACATCAGAAGAGGTATAAAATGGTACAAGAAATAGTAACCGCTGTTGTAGATTTCTTAAAGAATGAAATCCCGCCAGAGCTCATTGCTTTTGTGATTTCACTTTTTCCTGTATTAGAAATCCGTGGCGGTATGATTGCTTCACTTCTTTTAGAAATTGACTTTTTAAAAGCATTTTTAATCTGTTATATCGGTAATATGATTCCTATTCCCTTCATATTACTTTTCATAAGAAAAATCTTTGCTTTTATGAGAAAAAACAAACACTTAGAAAAAATAGTAGAAAAATTAGAAGCACGTTCAGACAAGAAAAAAGGCACAATGCAAAAGTACAAAGAATGGGGACTTTTAATTTTTGTAGCAATCCCGTTACCTGGTACAGGTGGTTGGACAGGTGCTTTAATTGCGGCACTTATGGATTTACGCTTTAAAAAATGCTTACCAATTATCGCACTTGGTGTATTCATTGCAGGACTTATAATGTCGCTTGTGACATACGGAATATTCTAAAAAACTCGGCATAATGCCGAGTTTTTTAGAATTAAAAGGTGATTTTAAAATGAAAACTTGTTATATTTTTGGTGCTTTGGAGTGTTCCGTCGCTGATTTTAATCCCCAAGAAAATGACTTGATTATTGCGGCTGACGGTGGTTATAGCACCTTAAAAAAGCTTAATATAAAACCCGATTTAGTTGTTGGTGATTTTGATTCTTTAGGTAGTATTCCAGAAAATGAAAATGTTGTAAAACATCCTGTAAAAAAAGATGATACCGACACGCTTTTAGCAGTAAAAATCGGTTTAGAAAAAGGCTACAAAACCTTTATAATTTATGGTGCTATTGGTGGCAGATTAGACCATACACTCGCGACAATTCAGACTGCAGCTTTTGTTGCTGAAAATGGCGGTATTGCTTATATTTACGATGGCAATTACACTGTAACTGCTATTAAAAATTCATCTATAAAATTCAAAGATACTGCAAAAGGATACATTTCAGTTTTCGCTCTTTCAGGCATTGCAAAAGGTGTTACAATAAACGGTCTTTTATATGAATTGAATGATGCTGAAATCACCCCTTCATTCCCCATTGGTGTGAGCAATGAATTCATAGGTAAAGAAAGTGAAATAACTGTAACAGATGGCGTTTTAACTATAATTTTCGAAGGCACTCACAATCTTATAAAATAAAAATTCTCCCATTAACAAACGACTTTGTTAATGGGAGTTTTACTTTTATTCTTCTGTTTTATCGTTTGGTTCAATTACATCCTCTGTAACTGATGGAACAGGATTTTCTGTTACATTCACAGCATCGTCTGTTGTTTCACTAACAGTTTCTTCTGTTTTTGTTTCAACAGTTTCTGTTGTTTGTTCAGTAGTAACTTCATCATTTCCCTTATCATTTTCAGGGTCATAGTTTTCATCCATAAGTTCAAGGAAGCGAGCGCCACTGATTTTTTCATTTTTAATAAGTGTTTCTGCAATAAGAACTAATTTATCATTGTGTTCTGTAAGAATTTTTTCGCACAATGCGTAGCAATCTGTAAGAATTCTTTTAACCTCATCATCAATAGTGTTTGCATAAGCTTCTGAATAGTTCTTTGTGTGGCTGTAATCCATACCCAAGAATACTTCATCATTATCCTTACCATAAAGTACAGGACCGAGCTTTTCGCTCATACCATAACGGGTAACCATTGAACGAGCAATTTCTGTTGAAGTTGAAATATCCTGTGAAGCACCTGTTGAAATATCCCCAAAAGTGATTTGCTCTGCAACTCTACCACCCATTGAAGTAACAATTCTGTCAAGCATTGCAGACTTCAACATATGTGCTCTGTCTTCCTGTTGTCTGTAAAGAGTGTAACCACCCGCCATACCGCGTGGTATAATAGAAATTTCATACACAGGTTCACAGTTTTCAAGATAAAATGCGGAAACTGCGTGACCTGCTTCGTGGTATGCAGTAATTCTTTTATCTTTTTCTGTAATTCTATGAGATTTCTTTTCTGCACCGACTTCAACTTTAATAGTTGCTTCGTCAATTTCAACCATTGTAATAGCTTTCTTGTTGCGTTTTGCCGCAAGAAGTGCTGCTTCATTAAGAAGATTTTCAAGATCTGCACCAACGAAACCGATTGTTGCGTGAGCAATGCTTTTGAGGTCAACGTCAGGGCCTAATGGCTTGTTCTTTGCGTGAACCTTTAAAATTTCTTCTCTGCCCTTTAAGTCAGGGCGACCAACTGTAACGCGTCTGTCAAAACGACCCGGTCTTAAAAGTGCAGGGTCTAAAATATCTGCACGGTTAGTAGCGGCAATAATAATTACACCCTCGTTGTTGCCGAAACCGTCCATTTCAACAAGTAATTGGTTAAGAGTTTGTTCTCTTTCATCGTGGCCACCACCCATACCTGCGCCTCTGTGACGACCAACAGCATCAATTTCATCGATGAAAACTATTGATGGAGAGCTTTTCTTTGCTTGGTCAAAAAGGTCACGAACACGTGAAGCACCGACACCAACATACATTTCAACGAAGTCTGAACCTGAAATTGAGAAGAATGGTACATCTGCTTCACCAGCAACCGCACGAGCCAAGAGAGTTTTACCAGTACCCGGAGGGCCCACTAAAAGCACACCCTTTGGAATTCTTGCACCAAGGTCTGTAAACTTCTGTGGGTCTTTTAAGAATTCAACAATTTCTTCTAATTCTGCTTTTTCTTCATCGGCACCTGCAACCTTATCAAAGGTTGTTTTTCTTTTTTCATCGGCACCGAATTTTACTCTTGCTTTACCAAAGCCCATTGCTCTGTTATTTTCGCTTGAAATTGAATTACCCATTCGCTTCATAAATATAAAGCCACCGGCAATTACAAGAATAGCGCAGAAAATAACAGGAATTATCTGGAGCCAGAATGAGTAAGACGCACCTGAAACATAGTTATATTTAATTGGTGCATCAGGGTTAGCACGGTTGTATTCTACGACATCCTCGTGAATATCGTTTACAAACATATTGACATTAGGAACAGAGTATCTGCCTGTACTACTGTCTTTGAGTGTATAGGTAAGAGCACCTGTACCAATGTTTAATTCGTATTCACTTACTTCACCCTTATCAAATAATTCAATTACCTGATAATACTCTAATTTTTCGTTTGATTCTGAACCTGAATAAACAAGAATCAAACCGATAACCATTAACGGAATAAGAATGTAAGGCAAAAATGCCTTCATTTTGTCATTGATTTTAATAGTAATTCACCTGCTTTTTGTTTGATAAATATTGTTTGATAAATATAAATAAAACTAACACTATATATTAGTTATTATTAGCATAAACCTCTTCTTTAAGTACACCTATAAATGGCAAATTTCTGTAATATTCAGAATAATCAAGACCATAACCAACAATAAATTCGTTTGGTACTAAAGAGCCGACATAATCTGCTTTAATATCTGCCTCACGTCTTTCTGGTTTGTCAAAAAGAGTGCAAATTTTTATTGAAGATGGTTTTCTTGCAGATAAAATATCTCTTATGTAATAGAGAGTTTTACCGCTATCCAAAATATCTTCGATAATAATTATATCTTTACCCTGAATATCGTTATCAAGGTCTTTATTGATTTTAACTCTGCCTGAACTTTCTGTACCGTTCCCATAACTTGAAACTGCCATAAAATCAATATTGCAAGGTACATCAATTTCTCTCATAAGGTCTGCCATAAAAATAACAGAACCTTTTAAGATACCAATTAAAAGAACATTTTTATCTCTATAATCGGCAGTAATTTCTGCGCCTAATCTTTTAACAATTGATTTAAGTTCAGTTTCATCAATAAGAACTTTTTTTATATCATCATTCATTTTTTGTGAAACCATTTTTCTCACTCACTCTTACAGATAAAATATTTTTACTTTCTTTGGTTTTTGCGTTTTTCTTATTTACACCAAAACCAAAAACCCACACGACTCCGTTATCATCAGCGATAACGGGAATTACATCTCTTTTTTCTTTAGAAACATTATCTTCAATAAAAAGTTTTTTTAGTGTTTTAGTAACATTCCTTTTATTAAGAGTTATTTTATCGCCTTCCTGACGAGTTCTTAAAACCAAATTACCACATATTGTATCACAATCTATTAAATTATCCAATAGTAAATCTTTAATTTTTTGTGAAATATTTTCCAATATTTCGGTTTCAATTGTATATTGTCCGAACTGACAATTAAATTCTAATGAATCAAAAACTATTCTTTCCTGGTTTTTAACAACTTTTTTTTCAGAATCAAAAATTTTTAAAACACCATCTTTTGTTTGTGCATAGCAATTTTTGTAAAGTTGAATTTTTGTGCTATTTTTAATACATTCTGACACAGCTTCAATTCTTTTACTGTCAGGCATTTCACCACAAAAATCTTTTATTGCTTTAAAAATTACGCGGCTTTTTATTGATTTATGAAAAGAGTCAAGAATTTTCACACTATAAGTATTCTTGTCAATTTCCGCTTGTTTAAAAGCACTGAGTGTAGACTTTTCAAGAAAATCCGCGTCGTCTCTTACACTTTCAGAAAAACGCGAAAATGCTTCTTCGACATTACTGTTTATTCTTTTTAATTCAGGAATAACAAGATGACGAATTTTATTTCTTGTGTAGTCATCGCTTAAATTTGTACTGTCTGTAACAAACGATAATGAATTTTCTTTACAATAGCCCTCAATCTCTTCACGAGTACAAAGAATAAGCGGTCTTATTATATTTTCTCGCTTTGGAGGGATTCCTTTTGCACCATTTAAAGAAGAACCACGTGTAATATTGAAAATGATTGTTTCCATATTATCATTACTGTTATGAGCAGTAGCAATAACTGAATTTTCTGTGGTTGCAAGAGAAGAAAAAAAGTCGTAGCGGATTCTTCGCCCTGCCTCTTCTACACTCTCGCCTGTTTCGTTTGATTCCTTAATACAATCGGCATTAAGACACTTAAATTGAACATTAAGCTTTTCTGAAAATTCCTTTGAAAACAACGCATCTTTTTCTGCTTCTTCGCCACGGATTCCGTGATTTATATGAGCAGAAACAATTGTCAAATCATATTCACTTTTTATTGAATTGAGAAAATGCAAAAGGCAAACTGAATCTGCACCACCCGAAAGACCGACAATAACCCTGTCACCTTTTTTTAGCATTGCGTATTTCTCTATTGCCTTTTTTGCTTTTTCATTTACCAATAAAGTATTAGTATTCATCACGATACTCCAGTGTTGAGAAGAGAGTAAACTGACCATCCCAGTGAAGCTTTATTCTTTCAGTAGGACCATGACGGTTTTTAGCAACATCAACATCTGCTTGTGACATATCTACTTCTTCTGCATTCTGTTTGTCGTTTTTATAATAACCTTCTCTGTAAAGCATCATAACGATGTCTGCGTCCTGCTCAATAGAACCTGAGTCACGAAGGTCAGAAAGCATAGGTCTGTTTGAAGCCTTACCATTCTTTTCAGGTCCACGTGAAAGCTGACAACAAACAACAACGGGAATTTTAAGGTCTTTAGCAAGAAGCTTTAAGCTTCGTGTAATTTCAGTAATTTCCTGAACACGGTTACCCTTAATGTTTTTGTCTGCAGTCTGCATAAGACCTAAATAGTCAATAATTATACAGTCAACATCTTTCATTCTTCTTATTTTCGCTTTGATTTCAGGTACTGTAATTGTAGATGTATCATCAAAATAAAGCTCACATCTTGAAGCTAAAAGGTTAGTTGCTTCTGCAAGTCTTTGCCACTCTGCCTGAGTAATATTACCTGAACGGAGCTTATTACTCTCAACACGTGCTTCTGTTGAAAGAACACGAGAAGCCAACTGCTCATTTGACATTTCGAGCGAGAAGAAAATAACTTTTTTACCAGTCATACCAACATTACGGGCAATGTTAAGCGCAAAGCTTGTTTTACCCATAGCAGGACGGGCACCTATAAGCACAAGGTCAGAACGGTTGAGACCCGAAATAATTTCATCAAGCTTTGAAAATCCAGTCGGAATACCCTTGAATTCATCAGCATTTTCTGAAGTAATATTTGAAAGTGTAGGATAAACTTCATTTGTAATAACATCACTGAGTCTTTGAATTGAGCTTGTAGATTTACCTTTACGAAGGTTATAAATGCTTTGTTCTGCTGACTCTAACAGCACATCTGCATCTACACCTGTAGCAGCAGAATCAATTGTATCCTGCGAAATATCAACAAGTCTTCTTATGTAGAAATTATCCTGAACAATTTTGCAATAGCTCTCAACATTGGCGGTTGAAGGCACTGCTTGTGCTAACTGTGCTAAATAGTTTTTGCCTGTTCCTTCGTCAAAAACACCTTTTTCTTTTAATCTTTCTAAAATCACAAGAGCATCTATTCTTGATCCTAATGTGTCAAGAGTTACCATAACATTAAAAATTTCTTTATGTTGCGGGTAATAAAACGCCTCTGGTGTAACACATGAAATAACACGGCTTAAACATTCAGGGTCTATAAGCACTGAGCCTAAAATTGCCTGTTCTGCTGTAAAATTGGATTTTTCTTTATGAATATCAGCATTAGTAGTTGTTAAATCTTTTTCTGCCATATCTTTTTCACCATTTGAAAATTTTAATTATTATTCTTATAACTCTGTTACCTGAACTTTAAAATCTGCAGTTACTTTCGGATGAAGCTTAACCTGTGCATTGTATGTACCAAATGCTTTGATATCATCAACTATGATTTTTCTTTTGTCTGCAGTAATATTAAATTTCTTATTAACCTCAACTGCAATTTCTTTTGCAGTAATTGAGCCGAAAAGCTTACCGTTAGCACCACCCTTTGCTTTAAGAGCGACAGTTTGTCCATTAATTTTCTGGGCATTTGCCTTTGCAGCCTTTAATTCTTCATCTGCTTTGAATTTTTCTGAAGATTCTTTGTTTTTAAGTTCAGAAATAAGCTGAGCATTGATTTCACTCGCTAATTTTCTTGGAAAAAGGAAATTTCTTGCGTAACCTTCAGAAACACTCACCTTTTCACCTTTCTTACCAAGTCCTTTTACGTCACTGTTTAATACTACGTCCATTTTTAATTCTACCTTTCTTCGTAATATTCATCTATTGCACTCTTTAATTTTTCGAGTGCTAATTCTAATGACACATCCTCGAGTTGGCAAGCCGCCATTGTACTATGACCGCCACCGCCCAATTTTTCGGTGATGAGCTGAACATTTTCTTCACCTAAAGAACGTGCCGAAATATTAACTAAATCATTTTTGATTTTTGAAATTACAAATGATGCTTTAACACCGCTTATATTGAGCATATCGTCTGCCGCTTTTGCGGTTACAACTCTTAAATTCTCAATATTTTTATCTGCAACCGAAATCATACAATCTCTGTAACTTACAGCATTTTTTATAATTTCATTTTCACCGTTTATCTGTTCCTGATTAACCGCAAAAAGCTTTTTGACTTCAACTGTATTTGCACCATTCTGTTTTAAATATGCCGCCGCTTCAAATGTTCTTCTGGATGTTTTTAAAACATAATCTTTTGTATCAAGCACTATACCAGATAATAGTGCAGTTGCAATTTCCGGTGGTATAGTAATTTGAGTTGTTGAATATTCTAAAAGCTCAGAAACCATTTCACAAGTAGAAGAAGAAAGCGGCAAATGATAGAAAATCGTTGCATTGTCAATATAATCTGCAGTACGTCTGTGATGGTCTATAATAATTTTACTGCCACCATCGTTATACACCGCTTCACTTTCCAAAAGAGAAACAACATGGGTATCTACAACAATAACTAAAGTCTTACTGTCACAGAAGCGTTTACCTTCATCGTGGTCAATAAATTTATCGTAGCCATTTTTTTCAAGATAATTTATAAGTGGCTTTGCAAGAGATTTCTTTTCATCAACAACTACCTTTGCATTCACCCCATTCTGTCGGCAGAAATATTCCATACCAACTGCTGCACCAACAGAATCATTATCTGAAAATCTATGTCCCATAATAAGTACCTTATTATGTTTTTTGATTTCATTTAAAATATTTGCAGAGGTCTGTCGTGGTGAAACCTTTGAGTTATCGTTAAGAAGGTTTGCCATACCACCGAAGAATGTGTAACCCTCATTCATAAATACTGCACACTGGTCACCACCGCGACCTAATGCCAATTCGAGTGAGCGTTTCGCCTGATTTTCACATTCTGACACATTCTCGCCAGTACCGACACCGATTGAAAGAGTTGCATTTATTTCTTTATTTTCGTACTTATATGCTCTTATATCGTTTAAAACTTCAAATTTTTCTTTACACAATTTATCAAGACTGCGTTTTTCACCGATTACTAAAAATCTGCCATTTGCAGTCTTTTTGAAAATAACCTTGTGACCGTCAAGCCATTTTTCCAATATACTTTCTATACCACTTGTGATAAGAGCAAATTTACTGTCAGAATATTTTCTGTAAAGCTCATCTATATTATCAACAAGAATATGCATAGCATAAGGTCTTGTTATAAGATACTCTTTTTCAATTGTTTTAAAGTATGTATCGTCGAGAAAATACAAAGCAATAAGAGGTGTGTTTTTATCGTGTACCTTTGTTGTGAATACTGTGTAAAAACGGTCATTATACTGTGCAGAAACAGACTCCTCTTCCCCAAAATCATCAAATGAGAAATTCTTGAAAACATCTGTTATTTTAAACTTGCCTGAATCGTCATCTGATAATATATCTGAAAGAAAAAGCTTGTTATACCACACAATTCCACCATAAGAATTGCAAACAACTGCAGGAAGCGGAAATGAATCTATATTCTTAATTTCGCCTCTTAAAGATTTATTTATCTGTTTAACAAGCTTTTTAGTAGAAGATATACTGTAAGCAGAATAAATCACACTTAACATGAGCACAACCGCAAAGCCTAAAAAAGAAGCAACTGCACCCATTTTGTCTATAAAGATAAAGCCGACACCGACAAGTAAAAATACTGCCGCTGACAAAAAGCCTATCGGATTCTGATACAACCAACTTTTAAATCTCATAATCCTTCTCCTTGATTAGAGTTTTTTAATAAACTTCCATAATGATAGGTAAAATCATCGGATTTCGTTTTGTTCTTTCGTACATAAGTCTTGAAACTTCATCACGAAGTTTATTTGTCATCTGGTTTAAATCGAAATTATATGGTGGGAAACTGTTAATTACATTCATTGAAAGTGATACTGCCTCACTCATTAAAAGCTCAGCTTCTTTAACATAAACAAAGCCTTTCGAAACAATATCCGGCCCCGTAACAAGCTCACCTGATGCCGCATCAATAGTTGCAGCAATAATTATAATACCATCTGTACCAAGATGTTGTCTTTCACGCATAACTCTTGTACCAACATCCCCAACACCATAACCATCAACATAAACCTTACCGTGAGTTACTGTGCCCGAAACTGCAATATTTGCTTCGCTTACAGCAATCTCGTAGCCATTGTCGCCAATAATAATGTTGTTATGTGGAATACCGATGCTTTCAGCAAGCTTTGCGTGGTATCTTAAATGCTTTTGCTCACCGTGAACAGGAATAAAATACTTCGGCTTAACAAGAGAAAGCATAATTTTAAGTTCTTCCTGACAAGCGTGACCTGAAACATGAACATCATACATTTTTTCATAAACAACCTGTGCACCAAGACAAAGTAAATCGTTAATTACTTTATAAACTGTCTTTTCATTTCCTGGAATAGGTCTTGCTGAAATAATAACACAGTCATTGTAACCAATTTCAACTTTTCTGTGATTTTTAGATGCCATTCTTGAAAGTGCAGACATTGCTTCGCCCTGACTACCAGTTGTAATAATAACAAGCTGTTCGTCATTGTAGCGTTTAATTTCATCAATACCGATTAAAGTACCTTCAGGAATATGAACATAACCGAGTTCACTTGCAATTGCAGTAACATTTTCAAGGCTTCTGCCAGAAAGTGCAACTTTTCTTCCTGTTTTGGATGCAATATCTATAATCTGTTGAACACGGTGAATGTTTGAAGCAAAGGTTGCAATTATAATTCTTCTGTTACCCGCTTTTGAGAAAAGACTCTGGAAGGTTTCGCCAACCTTACTTTCGCTTTGTGTGTAGCCTGGTTGTTCTGCGTTTGTTGAGTCTGAAAGAAGACAAAGAACGCCCTCATTACCAAGCTCTGCAAAACGTGAAAGATTTATAATTTCACCATCTATAGGTGTAGTATCAATTTTGAAGTCACCTGTCTGAATAATTGTACCCGCATCACATTTAATAGCAAGTGCTACCGCACCAGGAATTGAGTGATTCACATGAATGAACTCAACATTAAAATCGCCTAAATAGATTTCTTCCCCTGGATTTATAACCTTAACATCTACTGTTTTATCTAACTTATGTTCAGAAAGCTTACCCATAATAAGACCCGCAGTAAGAAGTGTTGCATAAACTGGTACATTTATTTTTTTGAGAAGATAGCAAAGAGCACCTATATGGTCTTCGTGACCGTGAGTAATTAAAATACCTTTGATTTTATCTGCATTTCTTTCAACGAATGAAAAATCAGGAATGACAAAGTCAACACCTAACTGGTCAGACTCTGGGAATGCTAAACCACAATCTACTATGAGCATACTTTTTTCATACTCATATACGGTCATATTTTTACCGACCTCGTTAAGACCACCCAAAAATGAAATTTTTATTGGATTAGCTTTAACTGGTGGTTTTATTTTTCCGTAACGGTTACTTTTTTTGTTCTGTTCAGTTTTTCTTGTTGCTTTACTTGTCTGGTTGTTTTTTGTATCAACTGTTTTTTCTTTCGGCATTTTACCACCGCCCTGCTTTTTACTTTTAAAGCCTTTTTGTTTGCGTTGTTTCTTTTGTGTTTTATTTTGATTTTTATTTTCAGTTTTATTATTCTGTTTCTTATTTTTCTTGTTCTGTTTACCACTCTTTTTGCTATGATTTTCATTAGTGGTAAATTCTTTGTTTTTTTCGTTTCCCATAATCTCTCCGTTTCTTATTTAGTAAATTTATAATCTGATTTTATATGTAGATAGTGGGGTAACACCACTACCAAAATTTCAAAAAAGTTATAATACGGCATAATATTACATTATAACTATATTATTATACTTTTTTTAAGAGTCAATGTCAATACTGATAAGATTTTCTATATCAACACAAAGCTCTTCTGCAAGCTCCATAGTAACTGCTTCTGTTATAATTTTAAGACTTTTACCATTACTCTCGCTACGCACCTTTGCTACACCCTTTTCATTTTTTAAGGTAACTCCGCCACTTTCATCTGTTTTAAAATCGTTACAAAGTAATTCCTTTGAAATAAGTGCGGGTGAAACATCAACTTCCATAACCTTTTTAGCAACATAAAATTCCGGTAATTCACTTACAAGTGTACAAAGCGATTTTTTACTATCGTTCATTATTTTTAATAATCTGAACATTAAAAATACTGCGTCACGCGACCACAACTGATTTATGGAAGCATTACTATTTTTACTGTTTTCAAGCTGGTTTGACATTTCTGAAATTCTGTAAGTTTTTCTGCCTAAGGAATTTCCAAGTGTAGTTATAATCTGCGGTGCATCCCACGGCAGAGCAACGTCGTTACCATTTTGCATTTCGTTATGAGCTACTACTGTCAATATTTTTTCGTGAGAGAAGCTCTGAGCATTTTCAATAACTGTGATTTTTGTACCTGTATTATTTATTTTCACTATAAGTTCTTCTTTATCACCTGCAATACCCAATCTCTCAAGTGCTTTTTTCACACAGAAAGAAACCTCTTCATTACCACAAAAAAATAAAACTCCGTTTATAGAAATTTTAGTTTCATCAAATTGTCTTATAATTTCATTAAGATACATTTCACACAGGCTATTCATTACACTGACACTCTGGCAATCAGCACAGGATGAACGATTAAATTCACCACGATTTAAAATCGTTTCGATTTTTCTTGTTTTATCACGAGAAAGTGCTACCCCGCCCTTTTCACAAAGAGAAAGCGAAACACCATTTTCACCGCCACTTATAAATATTGCAATATCTGTATCGCAAAATGCAGAATAATAAAAAATCTGGGAAAAGAAGCACTCGCCAAAATCAAAGGTTTTAGCGCCTACACTTATAAGACCACCGAGCATACCACATTTTAATGCTAATGAATTAGTTTCGCCATCAATACCAATACCCACTCTTATTCCGTCAAAAAGTGTACCAACTGCAGAGCCTAAACGGGCAGTTTTTTCGGGTGTAAGTTCAACACCGAAATCACCAAAAATGATATTATTTATCTGTAAAGTAGTATTTACAGGTTGAGAATACCTGACATTTTCAGTAACAGTCACACCATTTTCAATAGTTTTATTAGGCCACACCATAACACCACTTGCAACAACAGACTCTTCGCCGATTATTACATCCCGACCCAAAACACTATTTTCGAAAACAGAGGCACCTTTTTTAACAGAAACACCGTCACCAAGAAGTGCACCATTTATGCTACAACCTGAAGAAACATAAACATTTTTTAAAAGAATACTTTCTCTTATTTTGCTCCCTTTTGAAACAAGTGAGCCCTCACCTATTATAGCAAAAGGACCTATAACCGCACCACTTTCTATCTGCACATTTTTACCGAAATACACAGGTGGAACTATAACAAAATTACCTGTAGGAATGCTTGATTCGGTAAATACATTTTCTGCTATAAATGGCGGTTTTTTATTTATTTTACCGCCGATTATATCAAATTGAACTTTCCTGAAGCTCTCAATTGTTTCAATTTCACACCAGTAATCGTCACATATAAATGCCTGAAACTTAAAATTTCCAGAAAGTAGCTTTGGAAATAAATCTTTTTTGAAATCGCAGACTTTATTTTCAGGAATACTTTTTAAAATAGCTGGCTCTAAAAAGTAAATACCACAATTGACAATATCGCTATAAGCTTCACTCCAGCCTGGTTTTTCTATAAACTCAATTATTTTGTTATTTTCGTCAACATTTACTACCCCGTATTCACGCGGGTCGTCTACAGATTTGCATATAATTGTAGCATCGTTACTATTTGAAATATGTCGATTTTTTGCAAGCTTTAAATCAAATTCAAAAAAAGCATTACCATTAAGAACTAATACTGTTTCATTAAAGTCACTTATGGCATTTTTTACACTTCCCGCAGTACCCCTGAAATCTTCTTCTATTACAGTTGTTACAGGTATTCCTTTGTACTGAAATTCGGGGAACATTATTTCAATTTGTGATGATTTGTACTTTAAAATAAGTATAATTTCAGAAACCTCTAAATCCAACAAATTATCCAAAACGTAAAAAAGAATTGGTTTTCCTGTTATTTCTAATTTGCTGACAGGTAAAGTACAGGTTAAAGGACGAAGCATAGCACCTTCATCACACGCCATAACAACTGCTTTCATTTCAATACACATCCAATAAAGTATTTTTATAAAGTATTTACAATTAAAATGAAATTAAACATATTTTTTAAAAAAGTATTTATATTTTATATGGATTGTGGTAAAATGAAGCAAACAAAAAAAGGGATAAACTTATGAAAAAAATTGAAATTTTTACAGATGGTGCTTGTTCAGGCAACCCTGGCCCTGGTGGTTGGGGTGCAATTTTAAGATTTAACGGCACAGAAAAAGAACTTTCGGGTGGCGAAAAAGACACCACAAATAACCGAATGGAATTAACAGCGGTTATTAAAGCTCTCTCCGCTTTAAAAGAACCTTGCGAAGTTATTCTTACAACTGACTCTAAATATGTCTGCGACTCAATAACAAAAGGTTGGGTGTATTCATGGCAGAAAAATAATTGGAGAAAGGCAGACAAAAAACCTGCTTTAAATGTTGATTTATGGGAAGAACTTTTACCTCTTTTAGAGAAAAACAAAGTTACTTTTAAGTGGGTGAAAGGTCATAATGAGCATCCGGAGAATGAGCGGTGTGATAAACTTGCAGTGGCGGAATACCAGCAGTACTTATAATTGAAAATTGAGAGTTGAGAATTGAGGGTCTGCGACGCTATTATAATTAAATATCAATAAAAACGAAAACATCCTATCATTTTTAGTTGGTACTAAAATCAACTTTAAATGATAAGATGAACTATTTTTTATTCATTTTAAATACAATCAAGGCGAAGCCTTCCGGAATTTTCAATTTTCAATTCTCAATTTTCAATTCCACTTGCTATACACTTCAATCGGTTTACCCCCACGAGCTAAATATTCTTTATAAAGCTGAGCCTTTCTCTCGTCTGTGTACTCGTAGTTCCAGAGGTTGTTTATCCCCTGAAAATTTTCAAAGGTTTCATCGGGATGAACTTTAATTTCACCAGATTTATAAGGCAGGTCAATTTCCACCGTACCATTTGAAGCGATAAAGAGATATTTTGCAATATCTGTCATTACGCGCGTTGCTTCATACCTTGGCAAATCACCATCGTACATAATTTGTGTTGATGGCACTAAAGCAACTTCAGAATTTGTCATTCTGTAAAAGTCAGGGGTTGTACCAAAATGAGCGTGGTGTGCTGACTGCATAATTTCGCACTTTAAATATCCGTTTTTATATCGTTCTTCTAAAATATAACTTTCTTCGTGACCTGCGTCGCCTGGGAAACACACCTTTGTATTTTCTGCAGTCATCATTAAAACAACTGAAGAATCGTTATAATTTTCATTTGATTTCGGGAATACATCTTCGTGAGAGCAAAGAACATCAAATTTTAAGTTTCTTATATAGAAAACTTCGCCCGAATGAAGAGTGTAAACCGGTATATCCGGTCTTTTAGAGATTGCTTCTCTGAACTGCTTTACATACCCCTCACCCGCACCCATCCAGTTATGTGCATCCCTGTGGTCGAAGGTCGGGAAATTGAAGTAAAGGCCTTCAATTATTACATCATTTGAACAGTATTTTAAGAAGTTTGTAAACTGTGCAATATGGTCATCGTGACCGTGACTGAAAAACCAACCCGCAATTCTTATTTTTTCACCCTCAGGTGTACGTTCTCTTAAAAATTCGTGTATTCTTTCATCATCACGGCAAGAGTATGTGTGGGCACTGTCTATAATAAAGAATGAGCCATCCTGAGCACGGATAATATAACACATACCGCAATCTATTAAAGAGTGGTCAACCTCAAACTGCCAGAGAGTAGTTTTGGTTTTTCTTTCTATATTTTCTCTCATTTTGTATTCAGGAAGATTTTTATTGTTTTCTAAAACTGTTCTTACAGTTTTGTCGCAAGGGTAATAAGAACTAAAAACAAGCGCTTCTCCGTTTTCAAGAACAGTTGTAAGATTATCTTCAATATCTGTTTTATAAACTTCTTTATACCCTTTTGATTTTATATCTTCCAAGTGAGAAAGATACTCTTCTTTTTCTACATTTTCAAAAAGCCAAAGCTTTGATGAATATGCAGAATCATATTCTGATACAGTCTTATTTTTTATTAACGGAATCATAATAATAGTCCTTAAAATTTACGGTTGTTTTGTCATTGGGATTGCTTCATTTACGTGTTCAATAGTAAGATAATTGTTTCTTTCAGCATAAGCCCATTTCATATTAAAGCAAGGTATAATCGCATCAAGTGGTATGTAAAGCTGAGTATTTTCACCACGGTAAACCTTTGCCGGAAGTTTTACTTCGCCATCGTTGGTTATCGCGATATCACTACCCTCGGTAAATGTAGCACTTTTTCCGTAGATGCCTAAAGTTACTTTACCTTCTTCTTTTTTTACATCGGCACCAATTGCAGTAAACATAACTGCGAGTGGTGAGAACCACATACCATCTTTAAACTCAGGAATCTGTTCTCTTTCGCTAAGACCTAAACCTAAGCCTTTATAGAAAGTTCTTGTTCGTCTTTTAAAAATAGGTGCTAATGCTATCGGGTAAATAGTGTCATTCTTTTTATCTATAATACATTGGTCAATAATTCTACCATCTTCAACTACTTTTGAAGTGAGAATCACTTTATCTTTGAATACTTCAACTATTGCAACAGTAGAAATCTGTTCTTCACAAGGGTAATGTGCTGCGTGCCACACCTTATGGCAAGACATTGTCCCAGGTGGGTTAGAGTTACTGTTACCTAATTCATAGTGGATTGTACCTTGAGACGGTTTATCAAATAATTGCTCATTTTTTATAGGGAATGTTCTTGCAAAGTTATGCTCGTGACCTGCAAAAAGAACGTCGAGCATTTCAATACCCTCACGCATCATAGGGTAGCCATCATCGTTACTGAGTTCAGGACCTGCATAATACATCGGGAAATGGTAAGATCCGAATTTCCATACTCTGTCGGTTGCACCAATATCTTCAATCAACCAGTCATTTACCTTTTCAGGCTCATTCACACCAATAACATTAAAGTGTGCATTACCATAATTAAATGAATAGTTTTCTGTTTCCCAGCCCTTTGGACCATTGAATGGGTAAGAACCTCTGAATTGCTTACCGAAAAATTCTGCAGGTTCAGAATAATATCTGCCTATACCATTTCTGTAATCTGCAAAACCGCGGTTATCATGATTACCTAAAGTCATCATAAATGGTATATATTCAACAACACCTTTAAGACCTGAGAATGCGCCATTCCATTGAACCTCGTGCTGACCGCAGTCTGTGTTATCACCTGCAGTAAGGATAAATTTAATATCAGGATTTTCTTCTAAAACTTTATTTAAAACTGCATTGAAACTACTGTAATCAGGCAAATCATGTGGTTGACCACTTTGCTGGTCTGAAACGCACATAAATTTGAAGCTTTCTGCATTTTCTTCTTCAGTTGTGAAGAAATATTCTTCACTTCTATGATTCTCATTACCAACAGTATAAAAGTATTTTGTGCCTGGTTTTAAGTTCACCATATCCGCCCAGAACATATTACTTTCATCTATATCACTTTTGAAGTAATCTGTTGTTGCTTCAAATTTCACCAAATCGGTTTTACCGTCTTCTCTGACTAAAGCATAACCACTTGCAACATCAACTGATGTACGCCAAGTAACAGTCATAGATGTTTTAGCGTCCCCTTTAATGCTTATAAAAATATGGTCGGGTTGAGGTGTACTTCCCCTTGCTGGTTTTATTTTAAATTCGCTCATATTTACACTTCCTTAAAGAAATCAATTATATTCTGTTTAGTTGTTGTGGCTTTTCCCTGAATCATTCCGTCCCTGCCACCGCCACGACCATTAAGCTTTGAACCGAGTTCGTTTCTCAAGATGTTCATATCCTGTGTTTTTGATGCTATCACAAATGAATAACCATTATTGTCATCACCTGAAAATACTGCACTGTATTTTTCAGTTTTTTCTGTGCCGAAATTCACCACTTCGCGCATCATATCTGCATCAAACCCAGCAGTTATTAAAACAAGTGAGCCATTTATATCTCTTAAATTTTCTTTATCTCTGTTTGCAACAGATAATCTGTATTCATAAAATTTACGACGCTCATCGCCTAAATCATTATAGAACTTTTCTGTTGCAGTAAAAATATCGTGTTGCTTTACAGAAAGCAGATTTGAAATACCCAAAGCATTTCTATACTTTTCTCTGTAATCCTTTAAAGCGAGACTACCCGCCTTCATAACTATTCTTACACCGCCACGATGCTTCATAAAATCGAGTAATTTTATAATACCGACTTCGCCCGATTTTTTCACGTGTGGTGCACAACAAGCACAAACATCAACACCATCTATTTCTACTATTCTTACATCCTCAGTAAGTTCTAATTTGCTACGGTAATCGAGAATTTTAAGTTCATCTTCATTTGGAAAATATGTTTTAAAATCAAGATTTTTGTAAACCGCTTCGTTTGCTTCGTCTTCTATTTCATCTAACTGCTCACGGGTTAACTCACCGTTAAAATCTATTGTAACATATTCTTCATCCATATGGAAGCCTACATTGTCATAGCCATATTTTTTATGTACTAAACCTGAAACAATGTGCTCACCAGAATGATTTTGCATTCTTGAAAATCTTGTTTCCCAGTCTATTTTACAGGAATATTCTTCACCCTCACGTATTGGTTCTTTTGTTTTATGTATAATTTCTCCATTTTCTTCCCGAACATCAAAAACAAAAATATCGCCTATATAACCCGAGTCAGATTTTTGACCGCCACCCTCCGGGAAAAAGGCTGTTTTCTCTAATATTACGGCATAAAAGCCATCTCTTTTTTCACAAGAGATAGCTTTAGCTAAAAATTCTTTTATATAACTGTCATCATAATATAATCTCTGAGTCTGCATTTTTAATACTTCCTAAAATAAGAATAATGATGTCGCGAGTGCAAATTGTGCTGAGTAATAAAGTGCATGATTAATAACAACATTTACTCTTGTGTTCTGTCCTTCGCAGAAATATACTTTTGCAAGAACTGCGTCTGAACCTAAGAATAAAACCATACCTATAAATCTTACAAGTGATGAAGCATCAAAATTATTTTCAATAGCAATAGCTAAAGAAATACCTGTTGTAAGCATTAAAACGCCTGTATATACCATGCTTATCAACTTATCTTTTCCAAAATCTGCCTTTAAAACTTTTTCTGTTAAAACACAAGAAACCGGGGCAATTAAAGCACCTACCACACCACAAATTAGAGAAAGTTTTGAAACACCATAGGTTATAAACATACCTGCAATAAAGAAAAGGTGTCCTATAAGAAAACTGATGAATCCTGAATATAAAAGACTTCTTTCTTCACCTTTAAAGATATATTTTGCATCGAGCCATATATCGCCTAAAAGACCACAGACCGCACCCGCAAAAAACAAAAGTGCTAAAGCTTTGTTGCAAGTTTCATTTACATAAAATGCAGAAAATGAAGTTAAAATAAAGAATAGACTTGCTACTGTTTTAAAGAGCAACACCTTTATAGTAACCTCGGGCTTTCGCTGACATAAAAATACTACCGTACTGATTAAACCTAATGCCAAACAAATGTAAAACAACATTGCAATAATCCCCTTTTCTACTCATAGTGAGTGTTTACTCAATTTTACCATATAGATATGCAAAAATCAATCATAATTATTAAGAACAAATTAAATTTTCCAATTTATAGTATTATTCTATTGATTTATCTTTTATATTGTTGTAAAATTTCACCATAATATTATTATCACAAAAAACATATAAAGGATTTTTTGTTATGGAATTTAAAAGAGTTAAGAACAAAGAGAGCAAACTCAAAAATTTTATATCTTTAGTGCTTATTATTGGTGTTATTTTGGCACAGATTCCTATTCTTATCAATGCATATATTTATGAGTATGCAAGCAAGTACATATTAACAGTAGAAGAAACAAAAGATTATAATGTGGATTGCGTTTTAGTTTTAGGTGCTGGTGTAAGAAACGGTGTACCTACCCCGATATTACAAGAACGAATTTTAAGAAGCACAGAGGTTTTTGCTACTGGTTGCACCGACAGAATTTTAATGAGCGGCGACCATGGCAGAGAAGACTACGACGAAGTTAATACTATGAAACAATTTGCTATAAACAATAGCGAAGTTGTTGCTACAAATATTTTAATGGACCACGCAGGCTTTTCAACTTATGAATCTATGTACAGAGCAAAAGAAATATTTGAGGTTGATAGTTTAATTATTGTAACTCAAGAGTTTCATATATACAGATCAATTTACAATGCAAGACGATTAGGTCTTGAAGCCTATGGTGTTTGTGCCGATGGTTACTTTAATTTTGCATTTACTAAAGAGCTTTATAACGATTCGAGAGAATTTTTAGCAAGAGTCAAGGATTTCTTCTGGTGCATAATAAAACCAGCGCCTACATATTTAGGCGAGGTTATTCCTATTTCTTCACCTGGTGAAGCAACTGACGACAAAATTGTTTAATTTAAAGAGAGAGTTCTATGGATTTTGATATTATTGTAATTGGTGCAGGTCTTGGCGGTCTTACTGCTGCCGCTTGTGCCACAAAAGAAGGTAAACGGGTTTTAGTTTTAGAAAAAGGTCTTGCACCCGGTGGTAGTGCAACAAGCTTTACCCGTGGCAGATTTGAATTTGAAGCATCTTTACACGCACTTTGTGGTTACTCTAAATCGCAGGGTGTTGGTGATGTGCGCATTATTTTTGACGAGCTTGGTATTACCGAAAAAATTGAGTGGTGTCAGCCAAAAAATGCTTTCAGAATAATAACCAAATCTAAAAATGGCGAAAGAATTGACGCAACACTTCCTTTTGGAATTGAAAAATTTATAAACGCAATAGAAGAATATGTTCCTAACAGTAAAGAGTCACTTACAAAGCTTTTTGAATTAGCAGAAAATTCTGTAAATGCTTTGAATTATCTTTGTTCAGTAGATGAAAAAATCAATATGACCTTTGCTAAAGGTCTTTTAAAGGATTATGGTGACTTTGTAAGAACTGCACCCTACTCTGTAAATCAGGTTTTCAAAACACTCGGTATTCCACAAAGAGCGATTGAAATTTTGTCTGGTATATGGTGCTTACTCGGTGTTGATTGCGACCGTTTAAGCTTTACACAGTATATTACATTACTTTATTCATATATTCAGTTTGGTTCATTTGTGCCTAAAGAACGAAGTAACGAAATAAGCCTTGCTCTTGCAGGATTTATTGAAGATAACAGAAGTCAGATAAGGTATAATTCGCCTGTAACAAGAATTATTTTTGAAAAGGGACAAGCAAAGGGCGTTATACTTAAAAATGGTGAAAAGATTTTTTGCGACCATATTATTGCGAACTGCTCACCTACTGATGCTTTCTCAAAAATGATGAAAATAAATGATGTACCTGTAACCGCTGTAAAAAGAACAAATGCGAGAAGCTTCGGCGCAAGAGGTGCGACAATTTATTTAGGTCTTAACCGCTCTGCAAGTGATTTAGGTATTGAAGATTATACGACTATTCTTACTGAAACATCTGACACATCTGTTCAGTACAATTTAATGAGAACTTTAAACAGTAATAAAATGTGCATTGTAAGCTGTCTTAATAATGCAAATCCTGGTTGCTCACCAAAAGGTACTTGCATTCTTACATTCACTACCCTTTTTACAGATAACTGTTGGGGAAATGTCGAACCTGAAAATTACTTTAACGAAAAAGACAACTTTGCAAAAAGAATTATAAGCTTCTACGAAGAGTCAACAGGCATTAAAATTTCTGATTATATTGAAGAAATTGAAATTGCAACACCGCTTACCTTCGCAAGATATATAAACACACCACAGGGTACAATTTATGGTTATTCCTGCGATGATTGGGATAGTATGCTTTCTCGTTTTATGACTGAAGCAAGTGACTCCGACACAAAGGGACTTCGTTTCTGTGGTGGCTGGGGCACTCAGCATATTGGTTTTAATTCTGCTATTTCTTCAGGCAGAAACACAGCTTTCGCTACACTTTACGATATTGAAAAATCTTGTAAGGAGGGAAACAATTGAAAGACAAATTAACTGTTAACTCCACTTTAAAGGATTTTTCTAACTTTGTAAGAATACCTGAACACAGAAAATCTGTTATAAATCAGGCGCTCTCTACACCAACAAAGAAAAATTATGTAGTCAACTCAAATGCAAACTTTCTTCACCCTGATGTTCAATATTTAAGGGTAAAAGAGGTTATAGAGTCAGGTGCTGATGAGCGATGCTATATTTTAGTACCAGACACCGCTCACGGTACAGGTAAACTCGCTTTTTTCAGACCTGGACAATATTTAAGCATAACTTTAAACATTGGTAGTTCTGTTGTTACAAGACCTTTTACAATATGCTCTTCACCTTACGATTCAAGCGATAAAGATTTTTATATGATAAAGGTTAAAAGAGTAATTCACGGATTTGCTACAAATCATATTTTCAACACCTGGCAAAAAGGCACAGAAATTGTTGCCTCTGCTCCGCTCGGTAATTTTTATTATCAACCATTGAGAGATTATCCGTTTTTAATTGGTATTACCGATAATGACGGTATTCCCACATTTTTATCTATGGCAAGGGCAATTGAAGAAAAAAGTCTTGATGTTAACCTTACATTGTTTTATAGTTGCCGTGAAAAAAGCTCGGCTATTTTTATGGAGGAGCTTTTAGAAATACAAAAAAGAACAAGAAACTTCAAAGTAATTTTTGTATTCAGCGATGAAAAAGTTGAAAATTATGAACGCGGTTTCATTACAAAACAACTTATTGAAGCTTACGCACCACCTGAAAATTACAGTATTTTCATTGATGGTTCTTCACAGCTTTTAAAGCTTATTTCTACACAGATTGCAGAATTGAATTTAGAAAGAAAAGCAGTAAGACTTAACATTGGCTCACAGGTTAAGGATATAAAAACCATTCCTGATTTTCCTGTTGAAAGCATTGGTAAATCTTTTGAATGTAAAGTAAAAAAAGACGGCAAGGTAATTGCAACTATTAACTGCCCTGCTGATGAAACAATTTTAGTAGCACTTGAAAGAGCGGGTATCCCTGCACTTTCACATTGTCGTGTCGGTTCTTGCGGTTATTGCAGAGCAAGACTTACTAAAGGTAATGTATTCATTCCGAATGGTGTAGATTCCAGAAAACTTGCAGACACAAAACACGGAATTATTCACCCGTGTGTTTCGTATGCGATGAGTGACTTAACAATACAAATCAATTGATTTGTATTGTTAAGGGACCAGAAAAAAGAAACCAGAAATCAGTGCTTCGCTATATAAAAACATCCTATCATTAAAAGTTGGTGTTACAATCAACTAAAAATGATAGGATGTTTTATTTCTGATCCCTGAATTAATTAAAATCATCAAACTTCTCTTTTGGTTCTTCTTTAACTTCTGGTTTTGCAGTAGATGCAGTTTGTGCAATACCACCTTGTTTTTTCATTTCTGTAAGTCTGAAGGCGATTGCGGCATTCTGAACTTTTAATTCTTCAATCTGCTCCTGAATATCACTTTTTGTTTTAAAGAGCATAGCAATCATAAAACCAATGCTACCGAAGAACATTATACCATAAACAACAATATAAACACTTATATTGTTAGCATCTACAAATGCAAGTAATAAAACCAATGGAACTACCATTGTAGCTAAAACGAAAATAAGTACAAATAAAGCAATTTTAGGTTTTGTCATTATTCATTCTCCTTTGCAATTCTTTGTAAACCGTCAAAACCGATTTTTACAGATTCAAATACATCCATATCGTAACATAAATCCTGCTCTATTACAATATATTTTACACCAATTTCCTGACAAGTTCTGTAACAAGCGGAAAGATCAAGGTTACCAGTGCCACACTCTGCAAATCGTTGCTCGTTATTTACTACTCTCATATCTTTAAAATGGCAGACCTCAACTCTGCCTTTGAGCTTTTTCAGATAATCTGCAGGTGTTACACCGCCAACCTGCATCCAGTATGTATCCGGTATAAAGTGAAGTGTTTCGGGTGTAGTTTCTTCAATAAGTCTTTCAAATGTTCTTTTACCATCATAATATTCAAATTCAAACGCGTGATTGTGGTAACAGAGTTGTTTGCCCATACTGTGCAATTTACCGCCGATTTCGTTACATTTGTTTATAAAGCCCCACACACCCTCGTAAGAATCGTGAAGATTAAATGGCATAGCACCTATACCCATATTTTTACAATTGATTAAATCATGCTCTTTGGCTAAATTTTCCAAATCATTTTTAAAACGCTCATAAGGTTTATGAGTAACACAAACTTCCATATTATATTTTTTTATAAGTTCGCCCACTTTTTGCGGGTCTATAGGTCCTATTGCAGAAATCTGCACTACATTACAACCGATACCTTGCAAAAATTTTAAAGTTTCCTCAAAATCTTCAGCATTCTGACACTTATCTCTTAAAGTAAAAAGTTGAACACCTAATTTAATATCGCTCATAACAAGCAACTCCTTTCAAGTTTTGTTATAACATATAATATTTTAACACATTTTCACGTAAAGTAAAGAATTTATTTGTATTTTCTTGATTTTTACGCACTTTTGTAATAGTATATACAATATAAATTAAAAGGGGTGTTATAAATGTCCATAACTGCAATTATAAAAAATCTGATATCTCTTATAAGTGCGCTTATTGTTTTGCTTAATTCCGGTAGTGTAATTCCTACACCGGAAGGATATTTTGAAGACACAAAACAAGAACAAGTGGTTTATGATGAAGGGAGTTTTAATATGGGCGAATACGATTTAGTTGTTTCACCTGATGGCAACGATGAAAACAGCGGTACACTTTCATCTCCGTTAAAGACACCTGAAGCGGCAAAAGAAAAATTAAAAGAATTAAAAAATACTGACTGCGGCACAATTACTGTATGGTTCCGTGAAGGTACATACACTTTAGAAAATGAACTTATTTTTAACGCTGATGACTGCCAAAATGTTGTTTATCGTTCTTACCCTGATGAAGAAGTTAATTTTTCAGGTTCTGTTGCGCTCACCGAATGGAGTGACGGAAAACTCAACAATCTCGATGTTTTTGTTACTGATATAGACACCGAAAATTTATATTTCCGTTCATTATTTAATGGTGAAAAAAGACTTGATATAAGCAAGTGGCCTAAAAAAGGCTGTTTCACAGTTGAAAACTCTCTTTCAGAAGATGCGTTTGCCCCCAATGAAAGCACTGGATTTTTCGCACTTCACGCTGCATTTTATGCAAAGAAAAATCAAATAAAGAATTTTGAAAATCTTGAGGATGTCAACGTAAGAATTATGCACAAGTGGTGCGATGATATTTTGCCTTTACACTCTGTAAACGTCACTAACGGCAGAATAGAGTTAAAAAAGCCTGCCGCTATGTCTATTGTAGAGGGTGACAACTTCGTTTATGAAAATGTTAAAGAAGCAGTAAGCAGAGCCGGTGAATGGTATCTTGACAGAAGCGAGGGCAAGCTTTACTACATTCCATTTGAAAACGAAACAAAAGATAATCTTACACTTTATGCCCCTGTTACAGAAAAGCTTATAAGCATAAATGGAGCTTCAGGAATCCAGTTTAGCGGTATCAATTTTATAAATACTGACTGGGATTTTGTTTCTGGTAGTGTGTGGAATACAAATTTAGACAATACTCATCCACTTTATGAAAATATTGAATATAACCCTACTCATCCACAGGCAGCGTATGAAACACCTGGTACTATCAACATCTCAAACTCATCTGAAATAAACTTCACAAACTGTAAATTCAAAAACATTTCAAATACTGCTATCAAGTATGATACAGGTTCTAAAAACTCAACCGTAAAAAGTTGCTTATTTGATGAAATTGGTGGTAACGCAATCTTTATAAACGGACCTTTCACAATTCCTGCACAAACAAGTGGTATTACAGTTACTGACTGTCATATAAGGTATTACGGAAGAATTTACAACAATTCTATCGGTGTATTACTTACCCACGCTACTGACTGTAACATTACACACAACGAAATTCACGACGGTTGGTACACTGCTGTTTCTGTCGGTTGGAACTGGGGTTATACTGACAACCCTACTAATAATATTAAAATTCGAAACAACTTGATTTACAACATAGGTAACGGTTGGCTCTCTGATATGGGTGGTATTTACACTTTAGGTATTCAACCGGATACTGAATTAACCGGTAATATAATTCATAACGTTGGTTGCTATGAAGGTAGTACAGGTTATGGTGGTTGGGGCATTTACCTCGACGAAGGTTCAAGTTACATTACTGTAAAGAATAATCTTGCTTATGATTGCTCTTCAAATGCTTTACATCAACACTATGGTAAAGATAATCTAATTCAAAATAACATTCTTGCATTAAGTGATGGCGGTCAGATGCTTATTACACGTCACGAAGAACACAATTCACTTTTCCTTTACAACAACATTTTAATTTCTGATAATGCTCTTATGTATAAAACAGCGGTAGAAGAAGACTGGTTTATTGACAACAACAATCTCTATTGGGACTACACCAACGGTGAAAAAGTTTTCTCCGGTGATTCTATGAATATAGGTGACAGAGTTTCTGTAAACAAAATGCAGCGCCGCGGTTACTACAACAACGCAGTTTTTGCTGACCCATTATTTAAAGATGTGGAAAACAGAGATTTCACAATCTCTAAAAACTCCCCTGCATTAGATACAGGTTTTGAATATTGGGATTTTGAAGCTGGCACTTATACACTTTTTGAATAATCGCTTTCAACTTAATGAAAAGCCAATTCGTAATATTACGGGTTGGCTTTTAATGTTTCTTTAACAATCTATGTACATTTACTACAATGTGTTTGATATTATCTTGTAAAAATAACACAAAATTTTTCAGCCTCTCAATTTTTTTATTTACAAAAACTGATAAATATGCTAATATGATATTAGAGAGTTACGGAAAAGTTTCGTTTTAGTTTCTTAACACTCTCGTTAAGGAGGATTAAAGGGGGCTTTAATATGTTAAAATTTGTTAAAACAAACAAAGGCTTTTCGTTGGTTGAATTGTTAATCATTGTTTTTGTTATTGGCATTTTAACCGCTGTTGCAATACCCGCCTCTACATCCCTGGTAAAAAATGCCAATGAAAGAGTGTGCAAGTTGCAACAGAAAGATTTAGCTGTTCAGGCACAGAACTGGTGCGTTCGTAATAGTTTTAATGCAGACTTCAGTTACGCTATTGCTACTGACGATGGCAAAAAACCAAAAGTTATAGAATATGGCACTCCACTTTCACAAGACCAGATTGTATTACTCGAAACAGATATTCACCCTAATATTGCTTGTTGTCCGTCAGGTGGTACTTATACATTTACAGTAATTCCGCAACCAAGTGGTATTCCGAAAATCCAATGTGTTTGCGATTGTCCTGATCATGCTAACACCGATTCAACAGGAACTCCTGTTATGCCATTGGCGGAATAGCAAGCTAATTGAAAATGGAAAATTGAGAATTGAAAATTAAGGGTCTGCGACGCTATTTTAATTCGTAATTCGGAATTGTCGGAACTGCGTTAGCAATTAATATTATAAAAACAACTACATTCTATTATTTTTAGTTAGTGCTAAAGCTAACTAAAATGAGAGAATGTAGTCTTTTTTATTCATATTTAATTATAAATCAAGGCGAAGCCTTCCGAAATTTTTAATTTTCAATTTTTAATTCTTAATTCATTAAAAAACGCTTCGCGTTTTTAAATGAGCACCTTACTCAAGAAACTTTTAAGTCTTTCGCTTTTTGGATTCTGGAATATTTCTTCAGGAGTACCTTCTTCCTGAATTACACCTTCATCAAAGAAAATAACTCTTGAACCAACTTCTTTAGCAAAGCCCATTTCGTGAGTTACAACAACCATTGTCATACCTTGTGAAGCAAGATTTTTCATAACCTCAAGAACTTCACCAACCATTTCGGGGTCAAGTGCAGATGTAGGTTCATCGAAAAGCATAACTTCAGGTTCCATACAAAGCGCTCTTACAATAGCAACCCTTTGTTTCTGACCACCTGAAAGTTGACTCGGGTACGCATTAGCTCTGTCTTTAAGACCAACTCTGTCAAGAAGCTCAAGTGCTTTTTCTTCTGCTTCTTTCTTTGATTTTTTAAGAATTTTTACAGGGGCACAAGTCATATTGCCCAATATAGTCATATTTGGGAAAAGATTAAAGTGCTGGAACACCATACCCATTTTCTGACGATGTTTATTTATATTTGTTTTTGGTGCTGTAATATCTGCACCGTTAAATACAATCTGTCCATCAGTTGGAATTTCTAAAAGATTTAAAGAACGCAAGAACGTAGATTTACCGCTACCAGAAGGACCAATAACAACTACAACTTCACCTTTTTCAATTTCACAATCGACTCCGTCAAGAGCCTTAACCTTACCACCGTTATAGTGTTTTTTAAGATTTGTTACTTTAATCAATGCATTATCGCTCACTCTTACGAAGCCTCCTTTCGATTATGCTGAACACCTTTGTAAGAACAACAACTGTTATAAGATAAATTATAGCAACTGCTATGAGTGGCATAAAAGCCTCAAATGTACGACCTCTGATGAGGTCACCCGCTTTTGTGAGATCCATAATACCAACATAACCGGCAACAGAAGTTTCTTTAAGAAGTGCAATAATCTCGTTAAGAAGAGTCGGGAGTGTCGCTTTAATTGTTTGTGGAATAACTATATATATCATAGTCTGCACATAGTTAAAGCCTAAGCTTCTACCCGCTTCAAACTGACCATTGTCAATTGACATAATACCGCCACGGAATATTTCTGCTACATAAGCCGCAGAGTTAAATCCGAATGCGACAACCGCTACTACAATATCATTATCCTGAGTAACAAGAATTACAAAGTACCATATCATAAGTTGAACAACTACAGGAATACCACGTATTACTGTTATATAAACTTTTGCAACACCATTAAGTATTTTTAAAAGAATATAACCTGCACCGCCCCTAAGTTTCAATGATTCTTCATTTTTATCATAAGAAGAACGGATTGCCGCTAACACAATACCAAAGAATAAACCTATTACAATAGCAAGTACTGTTATTAAAATAGAATTAACAAAGCCTTCTACAAGCCATTCCCAACGGTTATCATCAATAAAACAAAGGATAAATACATCTTTTAATTCAAAAAATAACTCTTTTAATTCAAGAAATAACATTTTAAAAGATTCCAAAGCTTTCCCTCCTTATATACCACAAAATACGAGGACGGTAGTACCGTCCTCGTACCAAAATGTTTTAAAATGACTTATTCTGCAGGGATATATTTTGAAATAATGCTATCAAGTTTGCCTTCTGACTTTAATTCAGCAAGAGCATTGTTAACATCTTCAAGAAGTTCTGTGTTTTCTTTCGCAATAGCAATTGCGTAGTTTTCTTCTACCCAAGTACCATCAAGAATTTTAAGACCTTCGTTAGCTGCTACGAATGATTTTGCAGGTTCATTATCAATGATAACTGCCTGAACTTTACCTGTTTTAAGAGCCTGAACAGCATCTGCACCTGTTTTGTAACGGATAACATTTTCTTCACCATAACCGTCTTCTTCTACTGAAGCTGATGCATAAATATCACCGGTTGTATCCTGTTGAACACCAAATTTCATTGAACCGTCACCTTTAAGGTCATCAAGAGATTTGATTGCTGAATCCTCAGTAACAATAACAACCTGAATACCTGTTGCGTATGATGTTGAGAAATTAACGCTTTCTAATCTTTCATCAGTAACAGTCATACCAGCAATACCCATATCGAATTTACCAGTCTGAACACCACCAACGATTGAACCGAATTCAACGTCTTTGATTTCAAGTGTCATACCAAGTTTGTCTGCAATTGCCTGTGCAATTTCAATGTCGATACCAGCAAAGTTGTCGCCCTCTTTATACTCATATGGAGGGAAAGCTGCATTTGTTGCCATAACAAGAGTTGTTTTTTCATCTGTGTCTGTGTCACCTTTACCGCCACAAGCAGCAAAAACTGCTACTAAAGCAATAACGAGTACGATTGAAGTAATTTTTAAAAACTTTTTCATCTTTAAAACCTCACTATGTATTTTTTAGTTGTGTACGGATTATACACTATATTCATTAAAAATGCAATAGTTTTTTGTAAAATATGTAATTTTATACACAATATTAAAATTTTAAAAATTTAATATACATTTTAAGATTTTTGTAGTATAATATCTTCAGAATAAATTTTTAAGAGGTACAAAATGAAGAAGCTTATTTCTATATTACTTGCAGTTGTTATAGCTGTAATTTCCGCACCACTTTGCTTTGCTGCGGTTTATGAAAATTTTGAATTTGAAATAAATAGTGATAATACAGTAACCATTACAGGCTACAATAATCTGCACCTTAATTCTGTTACTATTCCTGAAACTATTGATGGAAAAACAGTTACCCGAATTGGTGACAATGTTTTTAAAGGTAAATCCTCATTAAAAACAGTCAAAATACCAAATAGTGTTACATCTATTGGCAATTATGCCTTTTATAGTTGTAAAAACTTAAAAACTGTAACTCTTGGTAATGGTGTCAAAGCTTTAGGTGCTAACTGTTTCAGTCTTTGCGAGTCATTAGAAAGCATTCACCTTAATAATATTGAAACAATCGGCGAGCTTGCTTTTTTTGGTTGTGAAAAACTCACCACTCTCAATTGTGGTAATTCACTTAAAGAAATTCCTGAAAGAGCATTTTCAGACTGCGAGCTTTTAAGCAGTATTACTTTCCCGAAATTATCTTTAGCATCTATTGGTGACTATGCTTTTTCCAACTGCATAAGCATTACTTCACTTTCATTTCCGAACTCAGTAAAATCAATTGGGCTTAGTGCCTTTTCAAATAATGCTGCTCTTGAAAGCGTTACATTCCCACGCGGTGCTTTAACAATTGGCAGATATGCTTTTGAAAACTGTCCATTACTTCTTAATGTTACAATTCCTGAAAATACTGTTTCCGTCGGAAGATATGCTTTTGCTTTGAGAGACTTAAAAACATTTTCTCACGCACCAGGCTTTACATTCTCTTGTTATTCAAACTGTTCTTCTGCAGTAGTTTATGCTTCTGAAGCTGGTGTTGACCCTTACCTTATAGATTTAAAAAAGACTGTTAAATTCGGTGATGTAAACGATGACGACAAGGTCACAACTGAAGACGCGCGAATAGTTTTAAGAGCACACGCAAAATTAGGTGAATTAGACGAAACAAGAGCATTTTACATTGATGTTAATTTAGATGGTATTTGCGACAGTAACGACGCACGAATTATTTTAAGAAAAGCGATAATGCAAGAAACACCTCAGGCAGAAGCCTGAGGTGTTTCTTGCGAATTGAGAATTGAATAACAAAAACTACATTCTATCATTTACACCAGTGGTCAGTGAGTCAGTAGTTAGTGGTCAGGAATACAATAAAAATCATCCTTTCATTTGAAGTTTTTTGTAAACTAAAAATGATAGGATGATGTTATATTTAAGATACTTGCCACTTGCACACTTGCAACTTGTATAAATAATAAGATGCATTTTTTGTTATGAACTTATAATGCAACGCTGTTCCGCAATTTTCAATTTTCCATTCTCAATTCTATGACAGTCCTCTCCCGCCTTTACGAACAAGAATCGTATCGTCACCTATTACTATAATATCTTTCCAGCAAATAGTAATTTCTTCTCCACGACCTAAAAATCCGCATACACCGTGACCACAAAATACAATTATACTCACAAGGCAACCTGTACAGGTATCTATTTCAACATCACTTACACAACCAAGTCGGCATCCATCATCTACATTTATAACTTCTTTTGAACGCAAATCTGTAATTGAGCACTTCAAAGTAATCATCACCTATATACCAAAATTATTCTCCATAAGTGAACATCTTTTGAGTTTCTCAAGTCCGTATTTTTTCCTTATTTTATCCCTTGCCAGTTCAAGTCTTTCTTCTTTTTCGTGTTTTTGATGTTCTTCTATATCAAAAAAAGAAACCTGACTGAACAAAGAATATGAATCAAGAAGCTTTGTACCTGTAATGCTTAACGCTCTTATAGGATTTTCTTCCACATCCACATTTTCTTCAATGAGTTTCAACGCAATCTCTGCTAAATCGTAGGCTAAATCTGTCGGGGAATCAAGACTGCACGACCGCATTATTGTTTTTAACGAAGTATCTCTTATACCCACCTGTAACCCTGCACACGCCACGTCGTGTTTTCTGAGTCTCGCTGAAACTTTATCTGAAAGAAAGAAAACACAGGTGCGTACATCCGCCCATGTTTTAAGGTCAGTTTTAAAGGTCATTCCGTTACCGATTGATTTATAAGCATCTCTGTACTGAAAATGATTAACCTTGCTGTAGTCGTAACCATTTGCATACTGAAAAATAACCTTGCCCTGAACACCTAAAAGATTTTCTAAAATACCTTCGCCTATTTCGGCAATATCACCTATTGTATTTATACCGACATTTTTGAGCTTATTACTTGCTTTTTTGCCAACAGTAAAAAGCTCGCCTGCAGGTAACGGATATAACAAAGCTTTAAAATTATCTTTTGTAATTACCGTTACCGCGTCAGGCTTTTTATAGTCGCTCCCCATTTTAGCGAAGATTTTATTAAAAGATACTCCCACCGATATTGTAACCCCAACTTCTCTTTTTATTACTTCTCGTAATTCATTCGCTATTTTTTCACCCGAACCAAAAAGCTTTTGTGAACCGGTTACATCAAGCCAACATTCATCCATACCAAAAGGCTCAACCAAATCTGTATAACGACAGTAAATTTCGAATATTTTTTTAGAATATTCTCTATACTTTTCATAATGTGGTTTAACAAGCACAAGATTTTTGCATTTTGATTTCGCTTTCCATATAGGCTCCGCAGTCTGCACACCATATTTTTTTGCTTTTTCATTTTTGGCTAAAATAATTCCGTGTCTGTACTCCGGGTCCCCACAAACTGCAAATGCATAATTATTTAGTTCAGGAAACATACTCGCTTCAACAGACGCAAAAAAATTATTGCAATCACAATGCAATATAACCTTCTCCACCAATTACACCTACCAAACATTTGTTTGTGTTATTATATCAAAACATTTGTTCTGTGTAAAGTGTTTTTTACAAAAAAATTATTACAATCGTCTGTAATGATTTACATTTAAGTTAAATTATGGTTTAATATACTATATTAAATATTTTATATGAGGTAACTTATGATTATACTGATGCTTATGGGTGTTGTGATTTTTTCCCTTCTCGCCCTTTTTATTTATAAAAAAGCAAATAAAGATTTTAAAGACAACAAAAAACTGCTTGCAATTCTTTTAAGTTTTTTAGTTTTTGCAGTTGGTCTTGAAGTGACAGTTTTCAATGTTAATTTTTATAGCAATGCTAAAAATGAAGAAATTTCACTTAACCACTATCTTGATTATTTTGAACTTAATAATAAATATGTTTTAACTTACGAAAATAACACTGTTTTTTTCCCTGAAATAGATAACGATATTAAAAACATTCATTTTGACATTGCAGATATAAACACTGAGAAAAACATTCCTGTCACTATTAAATTAAGCGATGACGGAAACCTTGTAACATACGAAACACCAGAAAGAGATATTTCACGTGATGTGAAAAAAAGTCACTTTATAAACATTCACCCTTACGGAAATGTTTCAGGAATGAGTGTTTCTTTTGATTTAGAAGAAAAAGATGTTATTACTTTAAATGGCATTTCTCTCAACACAAAAAGACCATTCAATTTTTCAATATTCAGAATTTTAATAGTTGTTTTAGTTTGTGGTTTTGTTTATTTATTCTCTGGAAAATCAGAACTTAACAAAATGAAATTAACTGCTAACAAAGAAACTTATTCTGTTTTAGCAACGTTTTTTATTTGTGTTTTAAGTGGTATTTTTACTATATTGGCAGTAATAAATCCTTTGTTTTTAGGAATCGATATTACAAACAATGGAATAGAATTTGTACCACTTAATATGCAGAATCATAATATGTATGATGAATTGGCTTGTGCAATTCTTGATGGTAAAACATATATTGACAATAACGATGTACCTGACTCGTTAAAAGAACTCTCAAACCCTTACGACACAGCTTTGAGAGCAATAAAATCCGAACAGACCGGTGACAAATACCGTTGGGATGTAGCTTACTTTGAGGGTCATTATTATGTATATTTCGGAATTGTTCCTTTACTTTTAATGTATCTACCTTTCAGGTTAATAACTTCTTCACCATTCCCTACCGCAGTGGGAATAATAATATTTGCAATCCTTTTCACAATTGGTGTTTACAAGCTTATAACACTTTTAGCAGAAAAGAAATTTAAAAATCTTACCATAAGAGATGTACTTTTAATATTCATTACAACAGTAATTTCTTGCGGACTTATATTTTTAGTAAAACGTCCCGATTTTTATTCTATACCGATTATTACAGGAATGACTTTTTCCGTTTTCGGAATTTACAACTGGGTTTATGGGCTTTACAATGAAAACAAATGCAACTTAAGATTTTTTATTGGTTCTTTATGTATGGCACTTGTTGCAGGTTGCAGACCGCAGATGTTACTTTTAACATTCCTTGCAATCCCGTTATTCTTTAAAAAATATTTAATTAACAAAGAGATAAAAACAAAAAAAGGCATTGTGGAACTGATTTTGTTGTTATCACCTTATGTAGTAGTTGCGGCAGGTCTTATGTATTATAATTTTATAAGATTTTCTTCACCCTTTGACTTTGGCTCAAACTACCAACTTACAACAAATGATGTTACAAATCGTGGAATGAACATGGGCAGAACAGGTCTTGGCTTTTTCACTTATTTATTCCAACCACCTGTATTCACCGCCGAATTTCCATTTTTAGAAAAAGTCACAATAAGAACAAATTATGTTGGTAAAACTATTTATGAAAATTGCTTTGGCGGACTTATAACATCAACACCAATTCTTTTGTTTTTAGCACTTCTTGGTAAAGCAAAAAATACACTTAAAGAAAAGAAGCTTTTAAGCTATACTTTACTTTTAATCCTCTTTGGTTTTATACTTGTATTTTTTGACGCACAGGCAGGCGGACTTTTACAGAGATATGTAAGCGACTTCGGTTTCATATTCTTTGGTGCTGCTGTACTCATAATATTTGCACTGTATGAAAATACAAAAACCGAAAGCGAAAAAAATCTTTTAGATAAATTAACATTCAGTTCATCATTTTTAAGCATTTTTTACTCATTTGCACTTGCATTTTCTGTGTCAGATGTTACAATAGATACTATGAATCCGGGACTGTTTACTTACCTTTCTGAAACAGTTCAATTCTGGTTATAAACTTAAAACAAGGGAAGAGAAAATTATTATGGCAAATTTCAAAAAATCTAATTTAATGAAAGTACTTTCATTAACAATCGCAATTGTATTAACAATTACAGCATTTACAGGATGTGGTGGAAAAAAAGAGGAACCAACCACCACTACAGAACCTACAACAATTATTACAACCGAACCACCAGTTATTTACAGAAACCCCTTAACTGGCGAAGGTGGTTACGACGAAACACTTTTAGGCAACAGACCTGTTATGGTAGTTGTTGAAAATCATCCGCAGGCAAGACCACAATGGGGACTCACTTCATCAGACATCGTTTTTGAAATGGTTGCCGAGGGTGGCATTACAAGAATGATTTTAATGTTTGCAGACTCTTCACGTCTTCCTGACAAAATTGGTCCTGTAAGAAGTGCAAGACACTACTTTTTAGATTTAGCCGAAGGTTATGATGCAATTTTTACACATTTCGGTCAGAGTACTTATGCAAAAACACAACTTGCAAATCACGATATTGATAATATCAATGGTTATGTCGATGGTAGTTATTTCTCCCGTGACAGGTCAAGAAATGTTGACTCTGAACATACTGCATACACAACTAAAGAATGGGTTACAAAAGCAATTGAAAACAAAGAATACAGAACAACTCTTAAAGATGGTTACGATAACGCATTCAGCTTCAATGTTGATGGAAACAGGGTTTTAGCAGACGGTTCTTGTGTTACTGCAACAGTTTCATTCTCAAGCAGCTTCACATACACATTAAATTATGACAAGCAAGAAAATGTTTATTATAGTTCACTCAATGGTAATCCGTTTGTAAGCAGTGACGGAACTCAACAGAACTTCCAGAATATTGTCATTCTTTACACTGACATTTCTGCAATTTCAGGCGATACCAAAAACAGAGTTGACTTTGATTTAAGCAAAGGTCATGGTACTTATATTTCCAATGGCTCTTACGAAGCTATAAAATGGGAAAAGGGCGACAGTACCGATATGTTAAAACTCTATGATACAGAGGGCGAAGAATTAAAACTCAATACAGGCAGAACCTACATTGCAATTTGTGATGATAGCAGAGAAAGTAAAAATACAATTGAATAAAATGAAATTCACCCACAAAGTAGTTTTGGACTTTGTGGGTTGTTTTTCTTTTCTTACGAAATCTTAATTTGATTTTAAACCCTGTATATGATATATTAAAATACAAAGGCGGTGGTAGTTTGTCAGCAAAAATACTTTTGGTTGAGGATGATATATTTCTTCGTGACGGAATAAAAGAAGCATTGAAAAAGGAAGGTTATTCTGTATTCACTGCAGAAGACTGCAAAACTGCAAAAGCAGAGTTTGTAAAGGAAAACCCCGACCTTTTAATTCTTGACGTTATGCTCCCTGATGGCAACGGGTTTGACCTTTGCACACTTTTCAGGTCGCTCAATAAAAATGTGCCTATTCTTTTCTTAACCGCCTGTGATGATGAAGTTCAGATTGTGCGTGGACTTGACTCTGGTGCAGATGATTATGTTACGAAGCCTTTTAAATTACTCGAGTTGCTTTCAAGAATAAGAGCAATTTTAAGAAGAAGTAATAACACAATTCTTAATTCAAGTGACATTACAATTGATATAAGCAATATGACCGTAAAGTGTAAAGGGCATACTGTTTTTGTAACGCCTATTGAATTTCAGATTCTTTCTACACTTGTGCGTAACAACGGCGTTATAGTCACAAGAAACGTACTTTTAGAAAATATATGGGACAGTGACGGAGCTTTTATTGATGACAACACACTCTCTGTTCACATAAGCAGACTTCGTGAAAAAATCGGCGCAGAGCATATTAAAACAGTTCGTGGTATCGGCTACAGATGGGAGAATTAAAATGACAACTCTTGAAATTATTTTAATCTTAATTGTAGCTTTTTTGTGCCTTTTACTTTTAGCATTCATTATAAAAACAATAAAAGTAAAAAAGCAAATAAATGCTTTGACTGAGAGTATAGAAAAGTATTTAGAAAATGGTGATTTAACAAAATTCAGTACAGAGGATAATAATTTTTCTACTCTAAAAAATGCAGTTTGCGATTTAGAGAATGCTTTAGAATTACAAAAGCATAATACTAAAGCAGAAACACAAAGAAATTCAGATTTTATTGCAGATATTTCTCATCAGTTCAAAACCCCTATTGCTGGGCTTAAACTATATATCGAAATGGATAACGAATTAAATCCAACTGACCATACAGAAAAAGAATTACAGCTGATTGAAAAAATGGAAGAGCTAATTGGGAAACTCTTGCACCTTGAAAAGATTAAAACTGATGCTTACACAATGGATTTTGCAACTTGTGAGGTAAGAGAAATTGTTAGTAGCATTGTAACTGACTTTAAGCCAATTTTTAAAGAAAAGGAATTCACTGTTACAGGTAGCAGTAAAATGCGTTGCGATAAATCGTGGCTGTTTGAAGCGATTGGTAACGTAATTAAAAATGCGTGTGAGCATACTAAAGATGATGGGAAAATTGATGTAATAATTGAAGACAGTGAACAGTCAACTATTGTAACTGTTTCTGACAATGGCGGTGGAGTTGAAACGCAAGAAATTTCTAAAATTTTTAACCGCTTTCACAGAACTAAAAATGCAAAGCCTCAAAGTGCAGGTATTGGTCTTGCAATTACAAAGGCAATTGTTGAAAAGCACCACGGAACTATAAGTGCAGAAAACACAGAAAAAGGTCTTAATATTATTATGTGCTTTCCACATTTAGATGGGTATATTACTTATTAAAAAATTAAGAAAGTGGCTTTAATCTTACAAAAATGTAAGATTAAAGTCACTTAAATTTAATGTTAGTGTTTTACAATAGAGCTACAGTAAAATTATAAGGAGAATTTTTATGAGTATTATTGAATGTAAAAATTTAACAAAGGAATATTTAAGTGGTGAAAATGTAGTAGTCGCTTTAAACGACGTTACAGTAAGCTTTGAAAAAGGTGAATTTGTAGCAATTACTGGCCCTTCTGGTTCTGGTAAATCTACATTTTTACATTGCCTCAGTAGCCTTGAGAATGCTACAAATGGCGAGGTTATTTACAATAATGAGAGTTTAAAAAGCTATAACGATAACCAGCTTTCTATTTTAAGAAGAAGACGTTTTGGTTTTGTTTTTCAGGCTTATAACTTGGTTGAGGAATTAACAGGCTATGAAAATATTCTTTTACCTATTATGCTCGACAAGAAAAAGCCAGACGAAGAATACCTTAAAAAGATTATAGATATTTTAGGAATTGAAGACAGACTCTCTCACCTACCCTCTGCCCTTTCAGGTGGTCAGCAACAAAGAATTGCAATAGCCCGTGCTTTAGCTAACAAACCAACAATTCTTTTTGCCGATGAGCCAACCGGTAACCTTGACGGCAAAAGTGGTAGAGAAGTGCTTTCACTCCTTAAATATGTAAGCAAAGAATTAGGTGTAACACTCATTCTTGTAACTCACGACTTAAATGTTGCCGAGCAGGCAGACAGAGTTATTACTATCGAAGACGGTGCAGTAATTAAAGACAGTAAAAATAATGCTGAATAAGTGGGTGAAAATAATGAAAAAGAAAAAGCTTACTTATAATTCCCTTGCATTAGGTAATTTAAAAAATCGCAAGAAACAATACACACTTCTTATTATTGGTATAATTCTTTCAATGACGCTTTCGTCAAGTTTTACATTTTTCGTTTCGAGTGCTGTTTCCTCTGCTTTAGAAACTCATAATTTTCTTTACGGTAAACAGTCGCATATTATACTTAACACCATAAGAAATGAAGATACGGAAGAATTTTTAAAATCAAATACAACAACTCGCGGATATGCACACATTTTAGGAAAAATAACTGCACCAGATAGTGAACCAACCACAGGTGCCGGTGTTGCGTGGTTAGAACCACAAGCAAAAGAACTTTATTTTCAAAGTCTTATTGAAGGCAGAATGCCTACTGCTGAAAACGAAATTGCTATTGAAAAAAGTGCTTTAACAAGGCTTGGTATTGACTACAAATTAAATGATAAGATCACCTTTGATTTTTATATTCAGGATGCAGAAAAGCAAAAAGAAAAACCAATAAAAAAAGAGTTCATTCTTGTAGGCATTTTAAATGATAAAAGAGCAAATATTGAAAAGCAAAGTTGGGCAACAGACATTCGTATTCCTGCAGCTTTTGTTATGGATAACGCACAGGTAGAAATTGGTGGCAAGGAAGCATTGCACCTCTTCATTTCAAGTCCCGATGATGAATTCATAAGCGATTATGTTGAGTTAACAAGACCTTTACGAAAAAATTATTATGGTGCTAATGATGGTTTAGGTTGGTATCTTACAGGCGGTTATGAAATTATGTACACCGTAGCAGACACTTTTGGTGTTAATGCACCTTATTTGCTTATTCTTGTATTTGTTGCGGTATTGGCAGTTGCTTCTAACATCGGTATTGTCAATGCTTTTTCAACAAACTTAAAAGAACGAAAAAGGCAAATAGGTCTTTTAAGAAGCGTTGGTGCTACAAAACGACAGATTATAAAAATTTATGGTAAAGAAACATTTATTTTATGCCTTATATGTACACCTGTAAGTATTTTAATTTCTATTGGTGCAGTTACTCTGAGTGTCAGTGCATTTGGCGAAAACTTTATTTTCAAACCAAGTTGGTGGGTGTTACCTTTAAGTGCAATAATAAGCATTTTAATTGTCACACTTTCATCATTTATTCCGTTATTTTCTGCTTCAAGAATTACGCCTATGCAAGCAATAAGAAACATCTCGCTTAACAGAAAGATTAAAACTAAAAAAATCAAAACACAAAAAGAATTTGATACTTCAAAACTTCTATCTTCAAGAAACATTAAGCTCTATAAGAGTAAGCAAGTTTTAACAAGCATAATTCTTGCTATTGCAATTTTCGGTTCACTGTTTGGTTTTTCTTTTGCTAAAGGAATGAAAGAACAGAACACTTCACTTAATTCCGATTATGAGGTTATTTCAGATATGGAGTACGCTTCAAAAAGAATTGGCAATTACGATTGGTTCCGTTATGGAATTTCTGAAAATGATGTAGAGGATATACTTTCCAATAGTTACGTAGAAAGCGTTAAAGGCAGAAAAGAAACTAACGGATATATTGAAGTAGAGAAACTCACCGATTATTTAAAGTTATGTAATTATGCAACAGGTGTTTACCCTACAACCGTTGACGGAGTTGTAATAACAAAAGAAAACTACGAAAAATATCAGGAAATACCTATAGAAAACACCGCTGTTATAGAAAAAGCAAATATTACCTCGCCTATTCTACCATTAGATTTTTTAGCATTATCGGAAGATGATTTTAAAAATGAAGGCAAAACTGTTTTAGAAGGTAAAATAAACATAGATAAATTAAACTCCGGTGAAGAAGTAATACTCGTTTTGCCTAAAACGCTTCAACTCACAACATATCATTATATATTTGAAGAAGAAAAATACGGTTTTTCTGACCTTTCGGTAAACGATGTTCCTGTTGAAATTCCGGACGAAAAAATAACAGTATTGAACTCTGCTGAATTAACAAGTGAATTCAAAGTTGGCGATAAAATTAAATTGGGTTGGATAATGTCAAATGATGGTAAAATACCATTAGACTACCCTGAAGAAGGTACAGGTACAAAACCAACCATAACAAAAGGTACTTTTGACCACGAAAAAATTGAAAAAGAGGTTACTGTTGGTGCAATCATTTATGAATACTCAGGTATTTTAGAAACGCTATTCAACAGATATTGTGAGCCTTGTGTGTTAACAACTATTGATGGTTTAAACACTTTCACAAAAAATGTGCCTTATGAAAGAATTGAAGTAAATCTTAACACAGAATGCACAGAAGAAATAAACAAAAAAATAACAAATTCTTTTGACAGACTCTTTGCCGGTCAAGACACAATTACAAGTTCGTTATATGAAATTGAAAAACAAAATATGCTCTCAATTAAAACTTTGTATATAATTGTTACAGCGATTGTAATTCTGCTTTTCACATTGTGTTGCAGTATGATTAACAATGCACTTACTGCAAGAATACGAGAAAGCAAAAAAGAAATTGGTACGCTACGTGCTGTTGGTGCTTCTACCAAAGAGATTTCAAGTTCTTACATCCGTCAGGTGCTTTCTGTTTTAGGTATTGGTACAATTACGGGTGTCGTTGCTTTCGGCTTGTTTTTTAGCATTTATTGCCTTATTGCTTTAAGCTATAACCAGACTCAAGACGATTTTATTCTGACATTTTGGGAGACACTTGTAGGTTTAATTGTATTAGTAATCGCTTGTGTTCTTAATGTTTACTTAAAAGTCAGAAAAGAAATGAAGCACAGCATTGTAGAAAATATAAGGGAGTTGTAAAAATGAAAAAGAAAAAGTTAACATATAATTCCCTTGCATTTAGCAATTTAAAAAACCGTAAGAAGCAATATATTTTAATGATAATTGCTATTATACTTTCAACAATTTTTTCTTCAAGTATAATTTATTTTGCTTTTAGTGCTTATTCTTCTATTGTTGAAAAATCGCATCTTAATCTTGGTAAGCAGGACTGCATTATGATCAATGCTGACAAAGAAATATTAAACGACGCAATAGAAAAAGACTTTATTGACAAAATAGGTTATGGTCATATTTTAGGTTTTGCTTATGTAGAAGAAGAAAATAAAATTGACGGTACTTCTGTTGCATATTTAGAAAACGAAGCTGTACCACTTGCAAATCCTGTTATTATTGAGGGCAGTTATCCGCAAAAAACAGGTGAAATTGCAATTGAACAATCTGCACTAATGCGACTTGGTTTAAATGCAAAAATCGGTGACACAATAACTTTAAAATTTGCACCGCAAAACTCTGAAAAAACACTTGATAAAGTTATTGAAAAAAATTACATCTTATGTGGTGTTTTAGCAAACAAGCGTGAAAACTTATTGAGTGACATTTCAGGCTATTCATCAGACACACTTTTCCCTGCGGCTTTCGTTCACGAATCTGAAATAATAGAAGCCGGTGGTAAAGAAGCGCTTATAGGTTATTATACTTTCAACCCCGAAATTGATACTAAAATTATTTTCGATTTTTTTGCAACAGATAATCGTATTTTCACTAAATTTATAGACGTTTGCTATACATTTTCAAGTGATGAAACACCATCCTTTGCAACACTTACCAACGCATATTATGTGTTGCCTGATATGCAAGGCTTTCTGGCAAATCTAATTTATATTTTTATTATTATTGTTATACTTTTATTTGCTTCTGCTGTCGGAATAGTAAATGCTTTTACAAGTAATTTAAAAGAGAGAAAAAAACAAATTGGTATGTACCGTGCAGTTGGTGCAACAAAAAGACAAATTATTAAACTCTTTGGCAGAGAAACAATTATTTTAAGTTTAATTTGTACACCAGTAAGTCTTTTGATTTCATTTTTATTAGTAAAAATCATTCTTCCGTTTGTTGATAAAGATGCTATTTTCAAACCAAATATCTGGGTTCTTTTATGTTGTGGTTTTTTCAGTTTTATCTGTATTATTTTTGCTTCACTCATTCCTCTTGTAAGTGCAAGTAAAATTTCACCTATGCAAGCAATAAGAAAGATTGACGCAACCAGAAAAATCAAAAATTCTAAAATAAAAACAAAGAAAAACTTTATAGCATCTGACCTTATTGCTAAAAGAAATATTGCCATTTCTAAAGGTAAGCAGATATTTGTCAGTATTTTTTTAGTTATAAGTATTATATTTTCTTGTTACCTTTTTTCATATTTAGCATACGAAAAAAGTTACACTTATGAAAATAAGTATGATTATACTTTAAGCCTGTCAGGTGGTAGGGTTTATGATGGTATAAATCCACTTGATAACAATACCGGCTTCACCGAAAACCAAAAGAATGAGGTTGTGCAAAAAGAGTATATAGGTACTGCTTATGGAACAAAAGAAGTATATGCTAACATTATAGTTGATAAAATGACTGACTACTTAAAAACATATAACTGCGATATGTATGAGGATAACTTTTCCACATTTGATTCGTTAGAAACAAATTTAAAAAATCGTACTTTTTTCAACGAATTAAATGATTATTCCAAAGAAATAAAACGCGGTGCCAATTACGATGAATTTTTCCATAGCAAAATAATTGCATTAGATGAAGATTATTTAAAAAAATATGAAAAAAGCATTTGTGATGGGAAAATAGATATTGATAAACTCAATAGCGGTGAAGAAGTAATATTGTTAGCACCTGAAAATGCTTATTTATATATAAGTTATATAGACGAATGGGAAGATTACTCTAATGCCGGTTTCAATGTTTTTGAAACACCTGTAGAATATATGGAAAGTGATTACATAATTTCAGAAAAGCGCACTTTAAAAGCCGGTGACACAATAGACATAAGTGTTTTAACAACCGAAAGTGAAGCTGATTTATATAATTTCACCTACAACGAAAAAATCAGTGAAACAAGAAAAACTACAAAAATAGGTGCAATAGCAGAATTCTTTACAGATGATGAACTTTTATTACACTCTTTCCCCGGAATTTACGTTATCACAACAATTGATGGTTTGAATAATTTTGCAAAAAATGTACGATACAAAGATTTAGTTTTTAATCTTAACAAACCTTGTACTGATGAGATTGATGAAGACATCACTAAAACTCTTGAAGCAATTGAAAAATCAGTTTATGACTCACATTACATTTCATATTATGCTTTTAACAAAGAACAAAAAGAAATGTACACTAACCTTACTTTCATTGTTCTTGCTATAGTAATTCTTATTTTTACAATTTGTTCGAGTATTATTAACAACACATTAACTACCAATATAAGAAATGACAAAAAGAAAATTGGAACGCTTCGTGCTGTTGGTGCTGATAACAAAGTAATATTTTCTTGCTATATCAAGCAATTGCTTTCAATGTTTAAATGGGGTTACATTTTAGGTTTTGGAGGATTTTTAATTTCTTATATCACTTATTATTTATTTGTTAAATCAAACGACAACGACTTTTATATGATATTCAGTCCTTGGTTTACAATTATAATTGGTTTATTTGTTTTTGTTTTCTGTTCTTTAAATCTCTGGTTTAAAATTAAAAAAGAAACAAAAAACAGCATAGTAGAAAACATCAGGGAGTTGTGATAAATGAAACGAATTTTAATATTTTTAATGTGCCTTTCTGTTGTGGTGCTCCCGTGCTTTGCTGAAAATGATACTTTTGAAATAACCGAAGCAGTAACACAGAGTACTATTACAGTACCTACTGAAAAAACAACTGAACCAACTACGGAACCCACTACTCAGAAAGCTGAATCCACAACAGAAAAAACTGCTCCTGTTGTAGAAAAAGAAGATGAAGTTGAAGAAGTCATAGAAGACAATTCTCAACCTCGTCTTATGGTAGTAAGCTACGAAATAGAAGATGGATTTATAAGTCCTGAAGAAACAAAAATACTTACTATAACTTTAAAGAATATGCATTCTAAAAAGCAAGTAAGTAATATAAAGCTCTCTGTTTCCGAAGACTCTGACGAAATAAGACCAACAGGAATGGGTACAAAGTATGTTGACTCTATTGGAGCAAACAAATATTACACCTGGTCGGTTGAATTAAAAGCAGTACACACTGCAACTATCGGTGAGCATAAATTGAGTTTCAGTTGTGAGTACGAAGACCGGAATGGCTCAGGCTACAATGCAGATGATACTTTAAGAATTGAAGTAAGACAACCTGCACTTTTAGAATTTGACGGTGCAAAGCTACCTATTAAAGTAGTTCAGGAAGATACTGTTACATTAAACATAAATCTTATGAACACAGGTAAAGCTCCGCTTTATAACTGCAAGGTCGATTTTAAAATTGATGGTCTTGACTCAGGTGGTAGTAGCTTTGTGGGTGAAATCGCTCCACAGGAAAGTGCAACTGCAAGTGCCAATTTAAGAGTTGATTCCGAGTTAATTGGTAAGGTTACAGGCACAATTATTATAACTTTCGAAGACTCTTTCGGTGAAAAGTTTGAAATTAAAAAAGATGTTGAAACTAAAATTGAAAAGAAAGTTATAAAAGCCGAAAAGCAAGAAGAAAAAGAAAAGAAAAACCCGCTATGGTGGTTGTTCCTTTTAGGCGGTCTTTTAGTCGGTGGCTCTCTCGGATTTGGTATTCCCTTCTTTATAAATTCAAATAAACAACGAAAGAAAGATGAAGAGAGATTATAAAAATTCACCCACAAAGTAAAACACTTTGTGGGTGAAAATTATTTATATCAATCAAGTGCGTCTGCTATGCCACCTAAAAGTGAACCTAAAGCACCTGCAGTTTTTGAACCAGCAGAAGCCGGAGCAGATGGCGCTGTGCTTGACACAGGGAAACCGCCGATTGTACTGTCAACAGGAGCAAGAAGCACCTTACCTGTGCCGCGGTAAACATTAACAAATCCTTCACCTGAAGCTGCAGAACCTACAAGAGTTTTGCCAGAGCGTTCAACTGTAAAATCTAATGAATCACTCCACGCAATTGCAAAGCTACCATCAACCTTAAGAACATCATTTTCTAATGTAATCTCAATAAGTTCTTCTTGTGGGCAACGACATTCGAGAACTGCAATACCATTACCCTGAAGTGCTAAATTAAATAAACCTTCACCGCCGAGAACTGCTGAAGAAACATTAGAACGAGCAACTAATTTTTGTTTTATTGAAGCATCACACGCTAAAAATAAACCATCATCAAGAACAACTTTTCCATTCCATTCTGTTGTATCAAGTAAAACAATGTGTCTGTATGTAGGTTCTAAAACTAAAGTACCATCACCCACATATTCAGGTTTAATAGCACTTTCACCTGTTACCTTGCCTTTAACAAGTTTACCAAGAAAATCTCCCGCACCTTTAACACCTGTTGTAGCATTAACATTACCAACAGTCCATTGCATTGCACCAGCCTGACAAGTAATACCATTTGACTTTGAAAGGTCACAGATAACCTGTCTTTTTCTGATGTTCATTTCATCACAGAAGTAAGCAGTCATTGCAGTAGATGGAGAAACACTTAAATCTCTTTTGTACTGAATAACCTGGAAAGGTCCTTTTTCTGCGATAATTGTAACATCGTCATTGTTTGTGAAATTGCTGATTTTGTACATTTTAAAACACCCCAAAATTAAAATTTATATTATCATTCAGATGATTTCATCTGAAATAATAATCCTCTTTCAGAACCATAAAATAAATTCGACTTGACAAATATTCTTAGTGATATTATAATATAAATGAAATAAGGCAAACCGATAGACGGTTAGCCCGTGTATTTAGTTTGAAATAACCGTTACATTGGCGTGTGGGCGGTTATTTCTTTTTTGTTATATTTATAATATCTATAACAAGTGCAAGAATCGAAACTATAAGAGTTAATAATAAAAACAACTCGCTATATGTAACCATCAGCACCGCCCCCTTTCAAGAGGGCTAAAAGTGCCCCCTAAAATGAGAGGGCTAACCGCCTATCCGTTATGGCTTACCTTATTCCATGAATTATTATATCGTATTGTTAATTATATTTCAACACAAATTTTCATTTGAAAATCTTTGTAAAACCACAATTCCACGATTCGTGGAGAAATTCCACTTTAAATGAGTTGCATTTTGTGTCCATTTATAGGAGAATTTAATTACAGATAAGCGCTGAAAACTGCAATTCCTAAAAAGGAGAAAGAATATATATGGAGAAAAAGACAATGGGCTCTTTTCTTGCTGCATTAAGAAAAGCCAATGGCTACACTCAGCAAGAGGTTGCTGACAAATTAAATGTATCTAATAAAACAGTAAGCAAATGGGAATGTGATGACGGGTGCCCCGAAATTATGATGTTACCTGCAATTGCAGAGCTTTATTCCGTTACTGTAGATGAAATTTTAAAGGGCGAAAGAATTCAAAAGTCAACTAACGAACCTGAATCACAAAAAGAGAAAAAAGAAAACACAGAAAAGCGAGCGAAATATTTAGTAGAAAGAGTATTAACGCAATACAAAAACAAATCAATAATTGCTATTACACTTTCTGTTATCGGTGCTGTTCTCCCATATCTTGGTGGTTTGATTTTCTATTCGAATTATATTTTTATTCCTATAATTCTTACAATTGCACTAATTGCTGCCTCTGCAATAATTATGGCTATTGCTACAAACAATCTCAAATCAAATTTATATACAAATGATATTGTAGATGAAGAAACTTTAAAAGATGTAAAACAAACATCTATTAAATTTATCTCGCTTATAATCTTCTTCCCCATTATTTCACTTATAGGGTTAATAACCATATTAACAGGTTATGGTTATTCCGCATTTTTGCTTTTACCATTATCCTTAGTGATTGCCACTGCTATTTGTTATCCGTCCTACAAAAACAGGTTAAAGAAAGAAAATATAGAAATAGTAAAAAGCAAGAAAGATATTGTCCGAACAAAGAAATTCGTAAAACTAACTGTAATAGCTGATATTTTTATTGTTGTAGCCTTTCTTTTTGTTCATGGTTGCATTACTTATACAGAAACAATGACCAAAACCTCTTTTGGATTTGAAGATGCTATAAATTACCAATATGAAACAAGAGAGCAAGCTGAAAATGATTACTACAAGCTTAAAAATGCTATTATTAACAAAGAACCGTTTTACATTTTTAATTATGTAGATGAGCTTGCTACCGACAATATTGTTGTAAATGTTTCTGATGTTACCTTCGACATATCAAAAGTAGAAAATGAGCATTATTTTGTTTCTGATTACTTTGAAGCATTAGATTATGATTACACCTTTAAATCAAAGGAAGAAGCCGATAAATTCATTTATGAAAACACCTTCAACGAATCAAAAGCCTTCTATATTAACTCAATTTGTTCTCCGGATGAATATATCACTTTTGATGACGATGAACTTAAAGTAACAAAACACGCTACTATAGAGAGTTTTTGGGATAGCTTCTTTGATGCTTTTATAGAGATTTTTATTATAAGTACATTTTTCGCCTTTGGTGCTACAATAATTTCACTTATAATATATTTAAAAAAGAAAAACTAAACAAAAAAACAGTTGATTGGTTAATATCAATCAACTGTTTTCATTTTTATAAACTATTTAAAAATCCTTCTAACCCTTCACAGATGTCGTTATATGTAACTGTAAAATCACCTGTGTACCACGGGTCTGCTACATCAGTTTTTCTGTCAGTATAATCCATAAGCTTTTTAACTTTATTCTCCGGGTCAGAACCGAAAATTCTTAAAATGTTTCTTATGTTATTACTATCCATACAAATGAACAAATCATAATTTTCGTAGTCACTCTTTTTCACCTGAGTGGCTCTTTTTCCGTCACAAGAAATACCGTGTTCATTTAAAATCTTCTTTGCTGGTGGGTAAACAGGATTACCTACACCCATAAAAATTTCTTCACTGCTTGTAGCCATTGAGCAGACAGAAAACTCATTTTCTCTACCCTGTTTTTTTAACATATCTTTAAATATAAACTCTGCCATAGGACTTCTGCATATATTTCCGTGACAAACGAAATTGACTTTTAACATAATTAAACTAAAACTACCTTACTATTATTTTCTGCTTCTGCAACTTTTAACTGGTAATCTCTGTTGACGAGTGCACCCATATTTAAAAGTGCATTGGTTGATGTTTCATACGCTAAATGCGGTGTATTATTTTCAGGACTCAAATGTGCTAATATAAACTGTGTTGTGCCATTGTTTACGAGTGCTTTTAAAACACTCGCACACGCATCATTTGAAAGATGCCCTTTATCAGAAAGAATTCTCTTTTTCAATTCATAATAATACGGACCTGTTTTTAACATATTCACATCGTGATTCGACTCTATATAAACTAATTTACAGCCTGTAATTGAGTTCATAATTTCAGGTGTTACAATGCCTGTATCTGTTGCAACCGCAACCTTTGTGCTACCATCATTACCAGTAATTACATACCCTCTGCCATCTGCACAGTCGTGTGAAGTTTTAAAAGGTTTTATAAGCATATCACCAATTTCAACACCATCATCATTAACGGTAAAATCTATATGGCAATCAGTTAAAACACCTTTTTCCTTAAGTTCTAAAATAGTACCGGCTGACGCATAAACAGGAATTTTATTTCTTTTCAAAAACACCGAAAGACCTTTTATATGGTCCACGTGTTCATGGGTGAGAAACACAGCTTTAATTGCTGATTCTTCAACACCTATTGAATCAAGCTTTTCTCTTATTTGCTTGGCACTTCTGCCCACATCCACTAAAATTCCTGCGTTATTTTCGCCTATGTAAACAGAATTGCCGCTACTTGATGAAAATAGCGGACAAAATCTTATCATATTAAATTACTCCTCGTCAAATGATTCACGGGTAATATCTACACCAATAGCGGTGAGTTTATCAACAATTTTTTCATAACCGCGGTCAATAAGGTTTACATTTGTAACTGTTGTTGTGCCTTTAGCCATCATACCGGCGATAACCATTGCCGCACCCGCTCTTAAGTCATCTGCTTCAACCGGTGCGCCATTAAGATTATTTACACCTGTAATAATAGCAGTTTTACCATCAACAATTATATTAGCACCCATTCTCTTTAACTGTTGGGTATATTTAAAACGATTATCCCACACACTTTCTACAACATGGCTCGTCCCTTTACAAGTTGTAAGTAAAACTGCCATTTGTGGTTGCATATCTGTAGGAAAACCCGGATGAGGTCTTGTTTTTACTCTGCAAGCATTTGGTCTTTCAATATTTGAAACAACACGAATACTGTCGTCACCTTCAATAACAGTAACTCCACACTCTTCTAACTTATTTGTGATTGACTCAAGATGTTTTGGAATAACATCCTGAATTATAACATCGCCACCAACTGCAGCAGCCGCTACCATATAAGTACCTGCTTCAATCTGGTCAGGAATTATAGAATAAGTGCAGCTATGCATATTCTGTGTGCCACGAATTTTAATTACATCTGTACCGGCACCACGAACATCGGCACCCATAGAGTTAAGGAAGTTTGCAAGGTCAACAATATGTGGTTCTCTTGCGGCATTTTCAATTACCGTAAGACCTTTTGCTCTTACTGCTGCAAGCATTACATTTATTGTAGCACCTACTGAAACAACGTCCATATAAACAGAAGAGCCCATAAGCTCGTCTGCATTTGCAACAACAATTGCACCCTCTGTGCTTACCGTTGCGCCTAAAGCCTCAAAGCCTTTAATGTGCTGGTCAATTGGTCTTTCTCCAAAGTAACAACCGCCAGGCATTGAAACACTTGCATTACCATATTTACCCAAAAGAGCACCTAAAAGATAATAAGACGCTCTTAATTTACGAGTCATTTTATCTGGTATATTTATTTCTGCATTAACATTTTTACCATCAATTATAACTACACCATCTTCTGGTGTTTCAACCTCTGCACCAATGTGACGCAATATTTTTATCATCATTCTGACATCACTGATATCAGGAATATTTTCAATTCTACAAGGACCATCAGCAAGAATTGCAGCAGGCATAATTCCTAAAACTGCATTCTTTGCACCGCTGATTTTAATTTCGCCGTGAAGCTTATTACCACCACGGATTACAAATCTTTCCACATGCGGCACCCCTAACTTTTTTATTTTATATATATTAATTAAGTAGAGTTCAAATATTGTATGCAAATGCGCATAAAATCACTTTTAATATTATAACACTTTTCAGTACAAAATAAAAGAGCAAATTAAACATCTAAAAGTAGTAAATGTTATAAAATTTATGTATTTTTTTGTAATATTACACAAAATTTACCGATATTTTCATTTTTAGAAAATATCAGTAAATTACTGCATTTGTTGTTATGTATTTAACACCCATATTGTAGAGCTGTTCAATTTTTTCTAATTCATCAACTGTCCACGCGCAAAGCTTAATATTTTTTCCGCTTGCTTTTTTAATTATTTCTTCATCATTCTTTTTATGATTGAATGCTAATGCAAAATTATTATTTACACATTCATTCATTTCAATCTCGGTAATTTCTTCTACTAAATACCAGATTTCAATTTTTTCATCAAGCTCTCTTATAGTTTTTATTGCCTCTATATTAAACGAAATAATCATCGCCTGCTCTCTTAAGCCATATTTGTCGAGCAGATTTAAAATCTCAAGTAATTTATCTTTGCTTCCTTTTTTAATTTCAATCTGTGGAGTAATACTCATATCCTTACAAACTACCAAAAACTCTTCTAATGTCGGTATTTTCTGATTAGGATACTTTTCAACATTCACACCATTATCAATTACATATTCCTGCAATTCATCATAAGTTGCTTCCGCAATATTTTTATAACCATTTGTCAATCTGAAAATATTGTCATCGTGATAAATCACCCATACACCATCGCTTGTTAAATGAACATCACATTCAGCTGCAAAAAAGTTATACTCTGCCGCTTTTTCAAATGCGGCAATTGTATTTTCTGGTGCAACACCTGAAAACCCACGATGTGCTGTAAGTTTAATATCTTCTGTATATTTAATATTGCTATCGCTTAATTTCTTAATTTCAGGTGCATCGTAGCCCAAAAACAAATCTGCTACATACACCCCGCCGGAAATAACAATTGCAATAACAAGAATAATTGAAATAATTTTAATTTTTTTCTTATACATCTTAACCTCTCAAATTTAAAAATCCCATTCGCAGAAAACGAACGGGATTTTAAAACAAAATTAGATTAATTCAAGAATGCACATCTCAGCAGCGTCACCGCGGCGAGCTTCAGTCTTGATAATACGGCAATAACCGCCGTTTACATCTTTATATTTTGGAGCTACTTCGTTAAAGAGCTTTTTAACAACATCACTCTTAGTAATATAAGATGCTACTTGTCTTCTGTTGTGAAGATTATCTTCCTTAGCAATAGTAATCATCTTTTCAGCCATTGCACGTACTTCTTTAGCACGAGTAACAGTAGTTGTCATCTTACCGTTTTCGATAAGAGCTGTAACCATGTTACGGAGCATAGCATTTCTATGATCACTTGTTCTGCCAAGCTTTCTTGTTCCGGGCATCTATAACACTCCTTTGCCGAAAATATGGACTTATTCGTCCTCGTCTTTAAGAGTAAATCCGAGAGAAGCTAACTTGTTTACAACCTCATCAAGAGATTTTCTACCAAGGTTTCTAACTTTCATCATATCGTCTTCTGTTTTGTTGATCAAATCTTCAACAGTATTGATACCTGCTCTCTTGAGACAGTTAAATGAACGAACTGAAAGGTCGAGTTCTTCAATTGTCATTTCAAGAACTTTTTCTTTTGCACTGTTATCTGTTGTAACCATAATCTCTGTATTTGAAACTTCATCAGAAAGGTCAACAAAGAGATTAAGATGTTCTGTAAGAATTTTAGCAGCGAAAGAAACAGCTTCTTTTGCAGAAATTGTACCATCTGTCCAAACTTCAATTGAAAGCTTGTCGTAGTCAGTGATTTGACCAACACGAGTATTGTTAACTGTATAGTTAACTTTTAATACTGGTGAGTAAATTGAGTCAATAGCAATTACACCGATTTCAGGAGCGAGAAGTTGTTTGTTTCTGTCTGAAGAAACATATCCTCTGCCCTTATCAGCAGTAAGTTCCATTGAAACATGAGCACCATTGTCAAGTGTAGCTATATGGTGGTCTGGGTTAAGAATTTCAACCTCAGAGTCTGTTTTAATATCACCAGCAGTGATTTCACCAGAGCCGTTAGCCTCGATATACATAATCTTTGGACCGTCTCCGTGAATTTTAAGAATAACGCCCTTAAGGTTAAGAACTATTTCTGTAACGTCTTCTTTAACGTTAGGAATTGTTGAGAATTCGTGAAGAATACCATCAATTTTTACAGATGTAATTGCATAACCCGGTAATGAAGAAAGAAGTACACGACGAAGGCTGTTACCTAAAGTAGTACCAAAGCCTCTTTCAAGTGGTTCTACTACAAACACACCATGTGCTGTTTCTTCCATTGAATCAGAGAACTCAATTCTTGGTTTCTCAATACCTTCATACCAAACCCTCCTAAATTTTACACAGTTTAACTATGTTTTTGTTAGTTTTTTGCCAAAGCAAAAGATAAGGCTAAAGAGCTTTATTATTTTGAGTAGAACTCAACGATAAGGTGCTCTTCGATAGGAGCTTCGATTTGCTCTCTATCAGGAAGGTTGATAACCTTTGCTGTATTAGCATCACTATTTCTCTCAAGCCAAGTTGGAACAGGACGTGAACCATTTGCTTCGAGAATGTTTTTGAAAGAATCTGTTGAAGCAGATTTTTCTTTGATTGAAATTGCATCGCCTGGCTTACAGAGGTAAGAAGGGATGTCTACCTTAGAGCCATTTACGCAGAAGTGGCCGTGAGTAACAAGTTGTCTTGCTTCTGCACGAGAATCTGCCCAACCAAGAAGATAAACAATGTTATCTAAACGGCTTTCACAAATTCTAAGAAGGTTTTCACCTGCTTGACCTGGCTTCTTTTCAGCCATAAGGAAATATTTGTGGAATTGTCCTTCAAGGATTCCGTAGTAACGTCTTGCTTTTTGTTTTTCACGAAGCTGAAGACCGTAACCAGAAATCTTTTTACGAGCCTGACCATGTTGACCAGGAGCGTATGAACGACGCTCTAATGCGCATTTGCCTGTATAACATCTGCTACCCTTTAAGAAGAGTTTCTGACCTTCACGGCGGCAGAGTTTACATACGGCACCTGTATATCTTGCCATAATTCGTTCCTCCTATATGTTATACACGTCTTCTTTTTGGTGGACGGCAACCATTGTGAGGAATAGGAGTAACGTCTTTAATAAGAGTAACTTCAAGTCCTGCAACTTGTAATGCTCTGATTGCAGCCTCTCTACCCGCACCTGGGCCTTTTACATAAACTTCAATAGTTTTCATACCGTGATCAACAGCAACCTTTGCAGCTGTTTCTGCAGCTGTCTGTGCTGCGAATGGAGTAGATTTACGAGAACCTCTGAAGCCCATTTCGCCTGCACTTGCCCAAGAAACTGCGTTGCCTTGAGTGTCAGTAATTGTAACTATCGTGTTATTGAAAGTGGATTGGATATGAGCCGCACCGCGTTCAATATTTTTGCGTTCACGACGCTTACGTGTTCCGGCACCTTTTTTGCCTGTAGCTTTTGTAGCCATTCTAATACCTCCCCGACTTATTTCTTCTTGTTAGCTATCGTTTTCTTTGGACCCTTACGAGTACGAGCGTTTGTTTTTGAACGCTGACCTCTTACAGGGAGACCTTTACGATGGCGAACACCACGATAGCAACCGATTTCAACAAGTCTTTTGATATCGAATGCTGTTTCACGACGAAGGTCACCTTCAACCTTAACGTTGTGGTCGATATATTCACGTAATTTTGCTACATCATCTTCAGAAAGATCCTTAACTCTTGTGTCAGGATTAATGCCTGTAGCAGCAATAATGTCGCTTGCAGTCTTTGCACCTATACCGTAGATGTAAGTAAGACCGATTTCAATTCTTTTGTCTCTTGGTAAATCAACACCTGAAATACGCGCCATTTGTCAGTTGCACCTCCAAATATGGTTTACGTCAATTAACCTTGACGTTGTTTGTGCTTAGGATTTTCACAGATAACCATGATTTTTCCCTTGCGTTTAATTACCTTGCATTTTTCGCAAATTTTCTTAACAGAAGGTCTGACTTTCATTTGAATACCTCCTAAAATTCAGCTTTCGCTTTTAAATCATTTTGAACGCCATGTGATACGCCCACGTGTAAGGTCGTATGGCGACATTTCTACTGTAACCTTATCACCTGGAAGAATACGAATGTAATTCATTCTGAGTTTTCCAGAAATGTGAGCAATTATTTTATGACCGTTTTCAAGTTCAACTTGAAATGTTGTGTTTGGTAATGCTTCTAAAACTTTACCTTCAACTTCAATCATATCGTCTTTAGACATAACAAATACCTCCGTTGATTAAATCTCGTTTTTCAATCTGTTCAGTTTCTTTCTGAGTCTTTCGTTTCCTATTAAGAAATCTTCATCAATACTTACGTTTAAGTTTTCAAGATGCTTTGGATTTTTTAACTTGGGTTCAGTTAATTTATGTTCCTTACCATCTGCTATATAAACTTTATTGATTTCACAACTCAAAACAACCGATATTTTGCCTTTATCTCGTCCTTTTATTGAACGAACTATGTTGCCACGCTCAAACATCTTTAAAGCCTCGTCATAATTAACGGTCCGTCACTTGTAATAGCAATTGTATGCTCAAAGTGAGCAGAAAGCTTACCATCGGATGTTTTAACTGTCCAACCGTCAGGCATATTTTTTACAGATGCTTTGCCCTGATTTATCATGGGCTCAATGGCAATTGTCATGCCGGGTACCAAACGAATTCCTCTTCCGGCAGTGCCGTAGTTTGGTACAGAAGGTTCTTCATGGAGGTTAGCTCCTATACCGTGACCGGTATATTCCCTTACCACTCCGTAGCCACGTTCTTCACAATAGTTCTGAATCGCAGCACCTACATCTCCTAATCTGCCGCCGGAAACCGCTTTTTTAATGCCTACATAAAGACTTTCTTCAGTAGTTTCCATCAGCCGCTTCGCTTCAGGTGAAACATCACCCGCTCCGAAAGTGGCGGCAGTATCTCCGGTAAAACCATTGATACAGGCTCCGAGGTCGATACTTACTATATCGCCTGATTTAATAATGCGGGATTTACTCGGAATACCATGAATAACTTCATCATTTATGGAAATGCATGCAGATGCAGGGAATCCGTTATAATTCAAGAAAGTTGGTTTTGCACCTTTACTTAATATGAACTTTTTAACTAACTGGTCAATCTCGTGTGTTGAAACACCCGGCTGGACCGCTTCACCTGCAATCTTTAGTGCTTCAGCAGAAATTTTGCAAGCCTCAAGCATTAACTTGATTTCGCGTTCATTCTTTAGCACTATCATGCTTAATCCTCCAATACCTTAAGGATTTCTGCAGTAATTTCAGTAATTGGCTTTGTACCCTCTACTATGCGAAGCTTACCGCATTTTTCATAATAATCCTTTAATGGTTCGGTTTGTTCGTGGTAAACATTTAATCTGTCAAGAACTGTTTCAGGAGCGTCATCCTTACGGATTGTAAGCTCACCACCACAGCTGTCACAAACGCCTTCAACCTTTGATGGCTTGTTCTGAATGTGGTAAGAATTACCACAAGCTTTACATGTACGTCTGCCTGACATTCTGTTTACTACATCTTCATCAGGAACTTCAATATCAACAACTTTGTCAATAATAATTCCCATATTGTCAAGAGCTTCAGCCTGAGGAATTGTGCGTGGGAAACCGTCAAGGATAAATCCGTTTGCACAATCACTTTCTGCTAATCTTTCTTTAATAATGCCGATAACAACATCATCTGGAACAAGCTTACCAGCCTCAATAAACTCTTTAGCTTTAAGTCCCATTTCAGTACCATTCTTTAAAGCAGCACGAATAATGTTGCCTGTTGAAATAGTTGGGATACTTAATTTTTCTGAAATAACTTCCGCCTGAGTGCCTTTACCAGCACCGGGTGCGCCGAGAAATATAAGTTTCATAGCTTTTATTCCTTTCTTTATTAATCAAGGAATCCCTTGTAGTGACGGAGCATCATCTGACTCTCAAGTTGTTTAACTGTTTCGAGAGCAACACCAACCATAATAATGATTGAAGTACCACCGAGTGTAATGTTCATAGGAGCATTAAGTAATGTTGTAACTTGAGTGAATACTGTTGGGAACAATGCAACTACACTGAGAAGTAATGCTCCTAAAAGTATAATTCTTGAAATAATTTTACCGATGTAATCGGAAGTTGGTTTACCTGGACGAATACCAGGAATCATACCGCTGTTTTTACGGATATTGTTAGCCATTTCTACAGGGTTATATTGAATTGCTGCATAGAAGTAAGCAAAGAATATAATCATTAAGAAATAAAGAACACCGTAAACTACAGATGTTGGTTCAAACCAACTGAAGAAATCGCCCCAGTCAAGTTTACCTTCAACACTCTTAATCTTATCTGCAACGAAAAGATTGATTGTTGGTGGCAATGAAAGAATTGAGCTTGCGAAAATGATTGGCATAACACCGCTCATATTAACCTTAATCGGAATATGTGTGCTTTGACCGCCATACATTTTACGACCTACAACTCTTTTTGCATATTGGACTGGAATTTTTCTTTCTGCGTTATCCATCCAAACGATGTAAGCAATCATAAGAATGTAGCATACAACAACGAATGGAGCGAGGAAGTAGTAAATACCACCTCTTGAAATATAACTACCTACTTGTGGGTTTGTGCTGAAGAGCATTGAAGCCTCAGTAGGAATTCTTGAAATAATACCTGCGAAGAGGATTATTGAGATACCGTTACCGATACCTTTATCGTTGATTTGTTCACCGAGCCACATAACAAGTGCTGTACCTGCGGAAAGAACAAATATAATAACGAGTGCCTGGAATACTTCAATAGCTTTGCTTGTACCCTGATAAAGAACATAGTCTTTAGCATTAAGGTAAATAAAGTAAGCTGTACTTTGAAGAAAACCGAGTGCGATTGTTACATAACGGGTAATTTTTGCAATCTTCTTTCTGCCTTCTTCGCCTTCCTTTGAAAGTCTTTCAAGGTAAGGAATAGCAACTGTTAACAATTGAATAATAATTGAACTGTTGATATAAGGTGTGATTGAAAGAGCGAAAATTGTACCGTAGTTAAATGCATCACCAGTCATCATACTTAAGTAGTTTAAGAATGTGGTTCCGCCTGCCGGGTCAATAAGACCGGTTGCAGGCATATCGATGAATGGAACAGGGATATTTGAACCAACTCTATAAATAAGTATAATAATTGCTGTGAAAATAAGTTTTTTTCTTAAATCAGGGATTTTCCATGCGTTAACAAGAGTCTGAAACACTTCAAATCACCTCTGCCTTTCCTCCAGCAGCTTCAATTTTTGCCTTTGCTGCATCAGAATAAGCATTTACCTTGACTGTAAATTTCTTTGTGATATCGCCGTGAGCGAGTACCTTAACACCGTCAAGTGTTTTATTGACAAGTCCAGCATTTTTGAGTGCTTCGATATCGATTACAGCACCATCTTCAAACTTGTTTTCAAGAGCAGCTAAATTAACGATAGCGAACTCTTTACCAAAAATATTAACAAAACCTCTTTTTGGAAGGCGTCTTTGTAAAGGCATTTGACCGCCTTCAAAACCAGGGCGAATACCGCGACCTGCACGCGCCTTTTGACCTTTGTGACCCTTACCAGCAGTTTTACCCTGACCAGAAGCAGGACCTCTACCGATACGTTTCACTGACTTTTTAGAGCCAGCTGCGGGTGAAAGCTCGTGAAGCTTCATTGTGAGCACCTCCTTGCTTATTCTTCTGTCACCTTAATAAGGTGGGCAATTTTTCTAATTTTGCCTTGAGTCTGAGGATTATCTGGTTGAGAAGATACATCCCCGATTTTGCGAAGACCTAATGCATGAGCGGTGGCAATTTGGTCTTTTTTGCTGCCGATAAGACTTTTTACAAGTTTTACATTAACGTTAGCCATTTAAGCCACCCTCCTTAATCTTTAAAATGTTTAACTGATTTGCCACGGATGTTAGCAACTTCTTCTGCATTACGAAGCTGTTTGAGACCGTCCATAGTTGCACGAACAACGTTGCAAGGATTGTTTGAACGAAGAGCCTTCGCACGAATATCCTTAATACCAACTGTTTCAACAACTGCACGAACAGGACCACCAGCGATAACACCAGTACCTGGTGCTGCAGGCTTAAGAAGTACTACACCTGCGCCAAATTTACCAATAACTTCGTGTGGAATTGTTGTACCTTTAAGAGAAACCTTAACAAGATTTTTCTTTGCGTCTTCGATACCCTTACGGATAGCATCTGGAACCTCACCAGATTTACCGAGACCGAAGCCTACTGTTCCGTTGCCGTCACCAACAACTACGAGAGCAGCAAACTTGAAGATACGACCGCCCTTAACTGTTTTTGAAACACGGTTAATAGCGACAACTCTTTCTTGAAGTTCGTTTTCTTTTTGAGCTGTTTCGAATTTAGCCAAAAGTAATTCCTCCCATTCTCTTAGAAGTTGAGGCCGCCCTCACGAGCGCCTTCGGCCAAGCTCTCAACACGGCCGTGATAAATGTATCCGCCACGGTCAAAAACAACGTCTTTGATGTTTTTTGCCGCTGCGCGTTCTGCTAATAACTTACCTACAGTAAAGGCTGCGTCTTTGTTTCCGCCGTAATCTTTGAAGTCTTTCTCAACAGTTGAAGCTGAAACAAGTGTAACACCTGCTACGTCGTCAATCAACTGAGCATAGATATGCTGAAGAGAACGGAATACATTGAGACGTGGGCATTCTGCTGTACCAACAATCTTGCCACGAACTCTTTTATGACGCTGAACCCTTGCTTGTTTGGTGTTCGGTCTTTGTACCATTTTTTCTTCACCTCTTTATGATTTCGGGGATTATTTGCCCTTACCTGCTTTACCTTCCTTACGACGGATAACTTCATCAATGTACTTGATACCTTTACCCTTGTAAGGTTCCGGAGGTCTCTTGCCCCTAACTTCAGCAGCAAACTGACCTACCTTTTGCTTGTCAGGACCGGAAATTATAATTTTGTTTGGAGCTGGAACATCAATTGTGATACCATCGATTTCAGGTATAATAACCTGATGTGAGTAACCGATGTTTAAAACGAGGTCTTTACCTTGTTTTGCAGCACGGTAACCGATACCATTGATTTCGAGTTCCTTTGAGTAGCCTTCGCTTACACCAACAACCATATTGTTGATAAGTGTACGTGTAAGACCATGAAGTGAACGATTTTCTTTTGAATCGTTAGGACGGGTAACTGTAATTACGCCGTCTGCAAGAGTGACGTTCATGTTGCTGTTAACTGTTCTGGAAAGAGTGCCTTTTGCACCTTTTACGGTAACAGTGCTGCCGTCAATCTTAACTTCTACACCAGCTGGAACAGCTATTGGTGCTCTGCCTATTCTTGACATAGTACTGTACCTCCTTACCAGATGTATGCGAGAACCTCGCCGCCAACATTAGCTTTACGAGCGTCCTTGTCTGTCATAATGCCCTTTGATGTTGAAAGGATAACGATACCAAGACCATTTTGAACCTTTGGCATATCCTCACAATTTGAATAAATGCGGAGTCCGGGCTTAGAAACTCTGCGAAGGCCTGTAATAACCTGAGACTTGTTAGGACCGTATTTGAGAGCAATCTCAATAACACCTTGTTTACCGTCTTCGATTACTTTAAAGCTCTTTATATAACCTTCATCTACAAGAATCTGAGCAATTGCCTTCTTGATGTTAGATGCCGGAATTTGCACTGTGTCGTGCTTTGCTGAATTCGCATTACGGATTCTTGTAAGCATATCAGCAATTGAATCAGTAATCTGCATGCCGTATTTCCTCCTTTTGCAACTGCTCTATTACCAGCTTGCCTTTTTAACGCCGGGTATCTGGCCCGCATGAGCAAGTTCTCTGAAGCAGATACGACATACACCGTATTTACGAAGATATGCGTGTGGTCTGCCACAAATCTTGCATCTGTTGTAAGCTCTTGTTGAATATTTAGCAGGTCTTGCCTGTTTAACTTTCATAGATGTCTTAGCCATGATTACCCTCCTTACTTAGCGAATGGAGCGCCGAGAAGTGTTAAAAGTTCGCGGCCTTCTTCGTCTGTTTTTGCGGTTGTGATAAAGCTGATATCCATACCACGAACCTTGTCGATTTTATCGTATTCGATTTCAGGGAAGATAAGTTGTTCCTTAACGCCCACTGAATAGTTACCTCTACCATCGAATGAGTTCGGATTGATACCTCTGAAGTCACGAACTCTTGGAAGAGCTAAGTTGAAGAATCTGTCAAGGAATTCGTACATTCTGTCACCACGAAGAGTAACTTTTGCACCGATATCCATACCTTCACGAAGTTTGAAGTTAGCAACAGATTTCTTTGCTTTACAAACTACAGGTGTCTGACCTGTGATTTGTTTTAAGTCGCTTATAATAGAATCAAGAATTTTTGAGTTATCCTTAATCTCGCCTGATGTTACGTTGATAACGATTTTATCAAGCTTTGGGATTTCCATGACACTCTTATAATTGAATTTCTTCATAAGCTGTGGAGCTACTTCGTTTTTATACATTTCTTTAAGTCTTGCTGCCATTAGTCATGTCCCTCCCTTATTAAAATTGAGCATTGCATTTTTTGCAAACTCTTACTTTTTTGTCGCCTTCGATAGCGTGACCTACTCTTGTAGGTTGTGAGCATTTAGGGCAGATAAGTTGAACTTTATCAGCATAAAGAGCACTTTCAGCTTTAATAATGCCACCTGCTTCACCCATCTTGCGAGGTTTAACGTGTTTTGAAACGATGTTAATGCCTTCAACGATAACCTTGCCTTCTGAAGGAGATACCTGAAGTACCTTACCTTTAGCGCCACGGTCTTTACCCTGAATAACAATAACTTCATCACCTGTTTTAACGTGAACTTTATTACTCATTTGTGTACCTCCAATTAAAGTACTTCCGGAGCAAGTGAAAGAATCTTGAGATATTCTTTCTCACGAAGCTCTCTTGCTACAGGCCCGAAAATACGGGTACCCTTTGGGTTTTTATCTTCTTTAATGATAACTGCTGCATTTTCATCAAAACGGATGTAAGTACCGTCGTTACGACGAACACCGCTCTTTGAACGAACTACTACAGCTTTTACCACATCACCTTTTTTTACAACGCCACCGGGTGCTGCTTTCTTGACACTTGCCACGATAACATCACCGATATTGGCATACCTCTTACCTGAGCCACCTAATACACGAATGCACATAATTTCTTTTGCGCCCGTGTTGTCGGCAACCTTGAGGTAACTCTGCTGCTGTATCACAGTGAATGCCTCCTTTAATTGACTAAATTATTTAGCCTTTTCAATAATTTCAGCTACACGCCATCTCTTATCTTTTGAAAGTGGACGTGTTTCCATAATCATAACACGGTCGCCAATTCCGCACTCGTTATTCTCATCGTGAGCTTTAAGTTTGAGTGTGTTGTTGACAATTTTGCCGTAAAGTGGATGTTTAACCCTGTCTTTAACAGATACAACTACTGTTTTATCCATTTTATCGCTTGTAACGATACCAACGCGGGTTTTTCTTAAATTTCTTTCACTCATTTAATTGCCCTCCGTAATCAAGAATTCTGGCCGTTAAGTTGAGCTTCGCGGATAAGAGTCATAACTCTTGCGATGTCTTTCTTAACTGCGCTTATTCTCATCGGGTTGTCAAGCTGATTGATGGCTTGTTGAAAACGAAGATTAAAGAGTTCTTTCTTAAGTTCAAGGAGTTTAGCATCCAACTCCGCTTGAGAGAGTTTTCTTAATTCACTTGCCTTCATTGCTTGTCACCATCCTGTTCTGCCTTTACAACAAACTTACATTTAATTGGAAGTTTGTTGGCTGCGAGACGCATAGCTTCTCTCGCAAGCTCTTCACTAACGCCGCCGATTTCGAACATAATTCTGCCCGGTTTTACGACTGCTACCCAATATTCGGGTGAACCTTTACCTGAACCCATTCGAGTTTCAGCCGGTTTTTCTGTAATCGGCTTATCAGGAAAGATTTTTATCCAAACCTTACCACCACGTTTGATGTATCTTGTCATCGCGATACGGGCAGCTTCGATTTGATTTGATGTAATCCATGCGGGTTCGAGAGCCTGAAGACCGAAATCACCGTAGTTAACTGTGTTACCTCTGTGAGCAACGCCTTTAAGACGGCCTCTCTGAACGCGACGGTATTTAACTCTTTTTGGTAATAACATTACTTGGCTCCTCCTTCCCTCTTGTTTCTGCGGGATTCATGAAGAATTTCGCCATTGTAAATCCAAACCTTAACACCAAGACGACCATAAGTTGTTTTTGCTTCTGCAAAACCGTAGTCGATGTCAGCACGGATTGTCTGGAGCGGAATAGTACCTTCATGATAGCTCTCTGTACGAGCAATTTCAGCACCGCCAACTCTACCAGAAACTTGTGTTTTGATACCTTTTGCACCTAATTTCATAGCTCTGCCGATTGATTGCTTAAGAGCACGACGGAATGAAACACGCTTTTCAAGTTGAAGAGCAATATTTTCAGCTACGAGTTGTGCGTTAAGGTCTGGTTGCTTAATTTCTGTGATGTTGATGTAAACATCTTTATCAGTTTTAAGCTTTTTCTTAACTGTTTCTTTGAGTTTATCGATTTCTGCACCACCACGGCCAATTACGATACCTGGTTTAGCACAGAAGATGTTGATACGAATTCTTTTTGGGTCTCTTTCGATTTCTACTTTTGGAACACCTGCAGGTGCAAGTGTTTCGAGAAGGTATTCACGAATCATATTGTCTTGAACAAGATTATCGCCGAATTCACCCTTCTTAGCATACCAGCGAGATTCCCAATCTTTGATAACACCGATTCTTAAACCGGTAGGATTAATTTTTTGTCCCATCTTAATTTCCTCCTCTCGCTTATTCTGCTTCCCTTACAACAAGGGTAATGTGAGATGTTTTCTTGTTTATGCGGTTAGCGCTACCTCTTGCACGTGGTCTGATTCTCTTAAGAGTAGGACCCTGGCAAACCCAGCACTTTGCTACATAAAGTCTTGTAACATCCATATTTTTATTTTCTGCATTTGCGATAGCAGATTTAAGAAGCTTCTCAAGCGGCTCACAAGCGGCCTTCGGTGTGTGCTTGAGAATTGCTAATGCTTCATCAGTAGGCTTATTTCTAATAAGGTCTAAAACTATCTGAACTTTACGAGGAGCAATTCTTAAATAAGTTGCTTTCGCAGTAGCTTCAACCATCATTTCATTTGCCTCCATTGTTACACACTCCTTTCAACCGATTATCTACCTTTAGTAGTTTTTGAACCTGCATGACCTTTATAGGTTCTTGTTGGTGCGAATTCACCGAGCTTATGGCCAACCATATCTTCAGTTACATAAACCGGAACATGCTTACGACCATCATGAACTGCAAAAGTGTGACCAACGAAATCTGGGAAGATTGTTGAACTTCTGCTCCATGTTTTGAGCACGATTTTCTCGCCGTTTTCATTCATTTTCTGAACTCTTTCGAGTAACTTAGGTTGCACGAAAGGTCCTTTTTTAACGCTTCTGCTCATTAATTATGCTCCTTTCCGGTTATCTGTCATTGATACGCTTTACAATAAGCTTATCTGAATGCTTTTTCTTTTTACGAGTCTTATAACCAAGAGCTGGTTTACCCCAAGGAGTAACAGGACCTGGACGACCGATAGGTGATTTACCTTCACCACCACCGTGAGGGTGGTCGTTAGGGTTCATTACAGAACCACGAACTGTAGGTCTGATACCAAGGTGACGTGTACGACCAGCTTTACCGATTTTAACGTTTTCGTGGTCTGTATTGCCAACCTGACCAACAGTTGCCATACAATTTACAGGAACATTTCTAAGTTCACCTGATGGAAGACGAAGAAGAGCGTAAACGCCTTCTTTAGCCATAAGCTGAGCAGCATTACCTGCAGCTCTTGCAAGCTGACCGCCTTTACCTGGATAAAGTTCAACGTTGTGGATGAAAGTACCAACTGGGATATTTGTAAGAGGTAATGCGTTACCTGGTTTAATATCTGCATTTGGACCTGCAAGAACCTTGTCGCCAACTTTAAGACCAACAGGTGCAAGGATATAGCTCTTTACGCCGTCTGCATATTCAATGAGAGCGATGTGAGCTGAACGGTTTGGATCATATTCAAGAGTTTTAACTGTTGCTTCAACATCAAACTTTGTTCTCTTGAAATCGATTACTCTGTACTTTCTGCGGTTTCCGCCACCGTGGTGACGAACTGTGATTCTACCGTAGTTGTTACGACCAGAATTCTTTTTAAGAGGTCTTAAAAGACTTTTTTCTGGAGCAACTTTTGAAAGTTCTGAATAATCTGTAACTGACATACCACGACGAGCATTTGTTGTCGGGTTGTAAACTTTAATAGACATTTTATTCACACTCCTAATATGGCTTTGCGGAGAATGTCAACTCCATACTATACCATTGGGTATAATTTATTATAGTTTTTGTTTTACAGATTACATCAAGCCGTCAAAGAACTCAATTGTCTTTGAATCTTCAGTAAGTGTTACAACAGCTTTCTTCCAAGAAGCTTTGTAGCCTTCGTGAATGCCGTATCTTCTGTACTTACCGTTGACATTGATTGTATTTACCTTTGCTACCTTTACGCCGAAAAGCTCTTCAACTGCTTTAGCAATTTCGAGTTTGTTAGCATCGTTAGCAACTTTAAATGTGTACTTCTTTGAGGCAATACCCATCATAGAATCTTCTGTGATGATAGGTTTAATGATAATGTCTTGTGCCATTTTCATTATGCATATACCTCCTCGATTTTTGTAACAGCATCCTTAAGAACAACGATTGTATCGCAGTTAAGAATGTCATATACATTAAGAGTATTTACAGTAGAAACCTTTGCACCCTCAATGTTTCTTGTGCTCTTGTAGATAACTTCGTTGTTTTCAGGAAGAACTACGAGAACTTTCTTCTGAGCTTTAATAGCTTCAAACATTTTAGCAATTTCTTTTGTTTTGATTGCATCAAGGTTAACTGAATCGAGAACTATCATTTCATCTGCTGCAACCTTTGAAGAAAGAGCAGACTTCATTGCAAGTCTTCTAACCTTTTTGTTAACGTCAATGCCGTATGTGCGAGGCTTTGGACCAAGAGCGATACCACCGTGATACCATTGAGGAGATCTTGTAGAACCCTGTCTTGCACGACCTGTACCCTTTTGTCTCCATGGCTTTTTACCGCCACCACTAACCTCTGAACGAGTTTTTGTGGACTGAGTGCCCTGACGCTGATTTGCTAAATAGCTAACAACAACAAGATGCATAGCTGACATATTTGGCTCGATTGAGAAGATAGAATCTTTAAGCTCGATGTCAGAAACTTTCTTGCCTGTCATATCAAGTACTGATAACTTACTCATCTGTTACACTCCTTCCTTACGCTTTCTTTACGCTGTCAGCAATAACAACAATGCCGCCTTTAGGTCCAGGAATTGAACCCTTGATAGCAATAAGATTGTTTTCACTGTCAACTTTTACTACACTGAGATTCTGAACAGTTACACGCTCTGAACCGAGGTGACCTGCCATCTTCTTGCCCTTGAAAATACGAGCTGGGTCGATAACACCTAAAGAACCACCGTGTCTTGCAACAGGACCTGTACCGTGAGATTCTCTGAGTCTGCCGAAGTTCCAACGTTTGATAACACCGGCTGTACCTTTACCCTTGCTTGTACCTACAACGTCAACGAATTCACCTGCAGCAAAGATGTCTGCTTTGATGATATCACCAACGTTAATGCTTGAAGTATCAGCGAGTCTGAATTCTTTAAGAACTTTCTTTGGCGCAACGTCTGCTTTTGAGAAGTGACCTTTCATAGGTTTGTTCACTTTGTTAGCTTTCATATCGCCGTAACCAAGCTGAACAGCTTCATAGCCGTCATTTTCAGTTGTTTTCTTCTGAACAACTGCGCATGGACCTGCTTCGACAACAGTAACAGGAATCATGTTACCTTTTTCGTCGAAAATCTGAGTCATGCCGATTTTCTTTCCGATAATGCCTTTTTTCATAATTTTTTCCTCCTGTCAGATTATTGGTTGACTTTTCGCCAACATGACCTGCAACACCTATATATAATAGGTATATTTAAAATCAAACTTTTATCGGATTAAAGTTTGATTTCAAAATCAACACCAGCTGGGAGCTCAAGACCTGTAAGAGCTTCAACAGTTTTGTTTGAAGGTCTGAGAATGTCGATGAGTCTCTTGTGTGTACGTTGTTCGAATTGCTCACGAGAATCTTTGTACTTGTGAACAGCTCTGAGAATTGTAACAACTTCTTTCTCAGTTGGGAGCGGAATAGGACCTGAAACCTGTGCGCCTGTACGCTTTGCTGTTTCAACAATCTTTTCTGCTGCCTTGTCAACAACGTTGTGGTCGTAACCTTTAAGTCTGATTCTGATTTTTTCCTTAACTGCCATTTTTAACGCCTCCTAATAATTTTGGCGGGCTTCGTAAATTTTTCAACAACTCGCCCGGGGTGTTCGCTCGGTCCATTTAAAAACCGGAATGAACTTCCGGGAAAAATTCACGCTCTACACAATGCCGAAAGCCTCAGTTAAGGCAGGCAATACGACTTGCATAGTATTTTTAATCGCCCGGTTTAAAATCGGACATACTCCGCGGAAATTCCCTGCCTTAAAGGCAGCCACCTCCCGCATCAACGCATATCATTTACGCTTAAAAGAGCATGAAAATAGGACACGCCCTTTTTACGTGCCCTAACATAATAACATATAACTTTCATAAATGCAATAGTTTTTTTAGCATTTTTTGAGAATTTTTTAATATTTTTTTGTGAATGTTGTATAGTAGGTGTTTTTTACTAAATCAGCAAATTTTAAACACCATTCATTTGTACAAATCAACCTACATCAGTAAAATAATCGGGGAATTCAGGCATAACAACATCAGTTACAAGATAGTATGTCATAAGACTTGTACCATAATCAACACCTTCATTACCGGTAGGTTTACCTGTTGCCACTGTAATTTTACGCTCTTTATTTATATGGTATATCTTTTTTAAAGTTTTGGGACTTCTTATTATATTACCATTATCGTCATATTTGTTATCAAATTCCAAAACAAAATTGTTACCCAAATCCGGAACAGCGTAAATCGAAACAAGTCTTTCTGCCTCTGCGCCCTTTTCTTTTACCACAAGACTTATAAATTCATTGTCTGGCGAGTCAGAAATCTGATTATCACCAGTTTTTGTAAATTCCTCGAGACCTTCGACAGAAATCGGCTCCTGATGCTTCTGTGTTTCGGCTCCACTTGTAATCAGATTGTTTGTTGTTGAATTGTTATTGGTTGAAACATTGTTACTCGTATTCTGTGATAAGGTAGTTGATGGACCTTCGATAATTGTAGTTGTTTCAGTAGTAGTTGTAAGCTCTTCTTTTGCATCATCATAATTAAATGCAGCTATTAACATAACAGCAGAAAATGTAAGAAGAATTAAAATTGCAAATATACCTATAATCAACTGTTTACTTTTAGCATCGAGTTTGTTTTTATTGCTACTCACTGAAACACCTCATTCAAATTATATATTAAAACGTACTATTATATATAGTATATCTTAACTTCGTTAAATAACAAAATACAAAAATATAAAGAGAGTGCAGTAAACCACACTCTCTAAATTAACTAAATTCTTTTCCGCATTAAGAAATAGTTGTAGGTGTTGCTTGACCTGCTGAACTACCGATATCTGCGAAGAGACCAATGATATCACCAATAAGTGGAATTTCTGCAATTGGTGCAAGAATGCCTGTATAATTTTCATCTTTGTCCTTTGCAATAATGTTTCCAATCTTATTAGCAAGGTCACCCGTATCAAAACCGAAGTTTGCCATAATTGACCATAAAGAAACTAACATATCACCCATCAATATTTCCTCCTTTATTCTTATCTACGTGGTAATAATATCACATATTACTTGGTTTATTTTTCTTTTAAAGAATTAAAACGATATTTTTTAAAAATTTTTCAAAAAATTAACAAAGAATTGAGCCTTTTTGGTGTTATACCCTCATTATTCATCACTTTTTGTGGATTTTTGAACAAAGCATTATCAAGAACACCTTCAGGAAGATTATCCGGATAATCTCTTAAAAAAGCATACATATCCGTAGTACGCCATCTTAAATCGTGTGCGTCTGAACCGATAAAATCAACGTATCCTGAATACAACATCTTAAGTGCAATATTTGCTTCTCTTTCACCGAAGATACCAACCACCGAACCGCAATTCACCTGAAAAAGACAACCTTTATCGCTAAGACGTTCTATTACACTAATATCACTTTTTACAAACTCATATCTTTCCGGGTGTGCGATAACAGGAACAAGTCCATAAGAAATAATATAATCACACCAAGCATTTACATCCTCTTCAGTTGTACGATTAAAACTGAATTCAATGAGAATGTATCTTGATTTATTGAGTGTATAAGGTTCAAAGTATTTAATCTCAAAAATATCGTCACCACAAAGAATTTCAAATCCCTTAACAAGAGTCAGTTCCCTACCCTCACTATGCAGAATATTCTGTAAATACTCAGTACGTTCTTCTCTTATATCGTAAAGAACACCTGCATCTGACCAGTGAATAAGATGTGGTGTTAAGAAAAGGTAGTCTGTACCTGTTTCGTGTGCTAATCTGCACATTTCGAGTGAAGTATCTAAATCAGGAGCACCATCATCTATCCCCCACAAAGAATGTGAATGCAAATCAACATAACCGTAATCAATCATTTTTCTTCTCCTTGGCCGATTTTTTTGTTTTCGCTGTGCTCTCAGCCTTATGATTTGCTTTCTTAGATGAAAAAATGCCTTCATCATAAAGTAATTTTAAAATAATAACTGTAAACGGAAGAAGAATAATTCCGAATGCACCAAAAATTCTTACACCAAGGAACATTGCCATAATAGTTATTATTGCAGGGAGTCCCGCCTGGTTTGCTACAAGCTTTGGTTCAACAATTTGTCTTATAACAGTAACAACTGCATAAATCACTAAAAGCCCTATACCCATACCGAAGTTACCGAATATAAGATTGTAAATTGCCCAAGGAATGAGAACTGTACCTGTACCTAAAACAGGGATGATATCAATTATACAGGTAACAAAAGAAATGATTGTTATATAGCTTCCATCGTAAACGCCAATAAGCTTTAAGAGGAAAAGACCTAAAAACATTTCAGCAAAGGTGATTGCCATAATTGTGATATAAGCTTTTAAGAGCTTGCCTATTGCTTTTGTTGCAGTTCTTTTGGTTTTTATAATATAATTTCTTTTTTCATCGCTGAAGAAACCTAAAAACAATTCTTTAATTTTGTCGTAATCACTTGTAACAAAGAAACATGAAACAATTGCTACAACACAAGCTAATATTACTGATGGCAAGCTTTTAACTACGCTCCACGCGCCGCTTAATGGTGCTGAAAGCATAGATAAATCTATCTGTGACTGCCCTTCACCTAAAGAATTAAATGCATTTGTTAAATATTCACTTACTGTAGTTCTTATACCTTCAGGCAAACGAACAACTACACTCATAAGATAATTTTCTACTGTGGTAATAACTTCATCAAATGAAGAAAACTGCGTTGTCAGATAGTGTGCAAAATCTTTAAGCTCGTTAAAGAGAAGAAGCACACCTATTGCAAGAACACCCGCTACTAAAAGAACAACGAGCAGCACAAGTAAAAACGATATTATACCGTGAGATTTGAGATGTAGTTTTCTTTGTACAAATTTAATTGGTCTTTGCAAAGCAAATGCTAAAATGAATGCAATTATAAACGGTGCCAAAACACCTAAACAATATTTCATAAAAACAAAAAACAAGCCAATACAAATAACTGCGTAAACAAAATTTATTATAAAAGCCCGTCTTTTTTCAACAACGTTTTCCATTATTTTCACTCCCGAGTAAGCCAAGTGCTAAATTCACTACTATATATTATACCTTTTTTGTCAAAATTACAATGATAATTACATATTTGACATATTTTTTTTACATTCTAAAACTTTTTTATTTTTTTTCGAAAAAACTCTTTATTCTCTTACTAATATATGGTATTATGTTATATAAATGTAATTTATAGTAAATTTAGGGGTGTAAAAAATGCAGGTTGCTGTTATGGGTTTCGGCACAGTTGGTTCTGGTGTTGTCGAGTTAATCCTGAAAAACAAAAAAAGCATTGAAGAAAGATGCGGTCAGAAATCACTTGATGTTAAGCACATTCTTGATATTCGTGATTTTTCATCACATCAGTTAGCAAATCTCTTTACAAAAGATTTTAATGACATTTTAAATGATAAAGATGTAGAGATAGTTGTTGAAACTATGGGCGGTTTGAATCCAGCTTTTGATTTTGTTTCAAAATGTTTAGAAGCAGGTAAAAGTGTTGTAACATCTAACAAAGAGCTTGTTGCTGCTAAAGGCTATGAGCTTTTAGAGTTAGCTAAAAAGAACAATGTTAATTTCTTATTTGAAGCAAGTGTTGGTGGCGGTATTCCTATTATAAGACCTATTAACCAGTGTCTTGCTGCAAATGAATTCCTTGAAGTTGCCGGTATTCTTAACGGTACTACTAACTTCATTCTTACAAAGATGATTGATGATGGTATGGATTTCGATGAAGCACTTAAAATTGCTCAGGCAAATGGGTACGCTGAAAGAGACCCATCTGCTGATATTTTAGGTCACGATGCCGCAAGAAAGATTTGTATTTTAGCTTCCCTTTGCTTCGGCAAACACGTTTACCCTGACGAGGTTCAGACTGAAGGCATTACAAATATCGCATCACAAGATGTTGAATACGCAAAAGTATGGGGCGGTGTAATAAAACTCATAGGCAGAGCAAAGAAGCTTTCTTCAGGTAAAATTTCTGCAACAGTTGGCCCTTGCCTTATAAAGAATGGTTGCCAGTTAGCATCTGTATCAGATGTATTCAACGCGATTCTCGTAAGAGGTGACGCTGTTGGCGATACAGTATTCTACGGCAGAGGCGCAGGTAAATTCCCAACTGCAAGTGCGGTTGTTGCTGATGTTATTGACTGTGCAAAGCATACCGACAAGAGAAAGCTTATTGGCTGGGACGATGCTGAAAATGATTATGTTATTAACCCTTTCGAGCAAAGTTCATCTCTTTACATAAGAGCAGCTGTTACTGACTACAATATGGTAGCAGAAAAAGTTAAAGCATTATTTAATGATGTTCAGATTCTTGAATCTGATAACAAAAACGAAATTGCTTTCGTTACACCATTGATGTGTGAAAAGGATGCAAGAACTAAAATTGAGTCACTTGGTTTAGAAATTAAAAATATTCTTAGAGTGTTAGACTACTAAAAATTAAAAATTAAGAATTAAAAATTGAGGGGCTACGCCGTAATTATATTACTTAATTGTATAAGTCAACTTATAGTTTCATTTATTGTGCCTCTAAATCTCAACTTTTAATAATTAATTCTGGTAGAGGAGAAAGAAATGAGTAACCCGGTAAAAGAAAAAAGCTTCAATTTCTCTATAAGAATAGTTAATTTGTACAAGTATTTGACAGAAGAAAAAGCTGAATATATTTTATCAAAGCAGTTATTAAAAAGCGGCACGAGTATAGGTGCAAATGTTTCTGAATCTCAGGCTGCCCAAAGCAACTCGGATTTTATAGCGAAACTGCATATAGCATTCAAGGAAGCATTAGAAACAAAATACTGGTTAGAATTACTCGTAGCAACAGACTATTTAACAGAACAACAAGGAATTTCAATGCTAAGAGATTGTGAAGAAATAGGTAATCTTTTAGCAAGTATCATAAAAACATCAAAATCTAAAAATGAAAAAGAAAACTGAATTATATTAAGAATTAAATATAATAGCCGACCGCAGGTCCCACAATTTTTAATTTTTTAATTTTTAATTCTTAATTCTAATCGTGATTTCTGATAGGAGGTGCACTTTATGTCATACTGTCCACATTGTTTTAAACAATTGCATTTCTGGGATATTAAAGCGGAATGTCCGCATTGTGGTGTAAATATACCAAACTACGACTGGGAAAATATGCTCGAAAAAGATGCAAAAAAGGCAGAGGCCGCCTGGGCAAAATTCAGAATTTTCACCGGAAACTTCAAAAGTTCCTTATTCGGAAATAAATTAAGAATTGTAAGATTTATTTTTACATTTGTTCCGTTGATTGTTCTTATTTTACCTGTTGCTTCTTACATATTCCATTTACCTTTTTTGTCGGATAGTACAAGCAAAGTCACTCTTTTAGATTTTACACTCAACAAACTTTTAAATCTCAACTGGGGTTCACTTATAAATCTTATAAAGCTTGATGAAATGGGTATAAGCTTTGCATTGATATTTATTGCATTATTACTCCTTTACCTTGCTGTTGTATTTGGTGTATTGAATTTCATCTGCATTTTAGCTTGTGCGTCACGACTTAAAGCGACTATAAACTGTGTGCTTTGTGCAGGTTCTGCACTTTGCTTTACACTCTCCCCTGTTCTTTACAGTATAGCAATAAATAATTTCACTACTAACGGAACAGAACTTTTCACCGGCAATGTCCACTTTGGAATTTTCGTAGGAATAATTCTTTTCACTTTGAATTTTGTCCTGAACTTTATAACTAATAAAGGTATGAAAAAAGAAAGAGCTAAGACCTTGTAAGTCTTAGCTCTCTTCATTTTCTTCTGATTTTTCAACCTCTACAATTTCGTCATAGCCCTCAAGCTCGTCTGTTTCTTCGTTTGCAGAGTTTATTCTTTCATTTAGTTCATCCATTGTTATTTCGTTTTTCTGCCTTTTCTTTCTGACATAACCATTTCTTGAAAACATAGCAGGAAAAAGCCCTGTAATTGCCATAGCAGGAACAGAAATGTAAATTACACTGTCTTTAAACAACAAATAATACATATAAGACGGTGAATTTACAAGAAGGTAAAAATTCTGTAATTCAGGTTTAAAAATAGCAATAACCCCCAGAACAGAAAGTATTGAAAATATAACCCATACAGTAGTTATATAAAACTTTTTGTTTGCAAAGCGTGTGAATATGCGACCTGAAATATAATAACACAAAGGGGCAAGTAAAAACATAAACACTAATACTATTATATATAAAACACCTTTAAGGTCACCCCAAAGGTAAACACCATCTAAAAAACATATTTTATGATAAACAAAGCAAAGCAAGGCATGAACACCTAACACAAATGCTATTGAAAATATGTTTAAAGTAATTTTCTTTCGCAAATTTTCTCACCTAAATTCATTACTTATATTATATTACCATATATCGGTAAGTATTTCAAGTCGAAAAAGGGATTTAATAATCAGGTGTCAGGTGTTGGGTATTTTTAAATCAAAAATGACTAAAACCCCTGAAGCCTTAACTTCAGGGGTTTGTTCTACGCCAAAATAAACGGTCATCAGATTTCGCCAAATATTTTTGTTATAATCTTCTCACCAAGAATCTTCTTTGCAAGTGGCATACCATATTTGAATGCTACAACTGCTAAGATACCGCCTATGATACCAACTATTGTACCAACGATAACATCTGTTGGGTAGTGAACATGGATGTAAACTCTTGAGAAACCAATAAGTAAAGCAAGAATAAACATTGGAATACCGAGTTTTTTGTTTGCTTTAATAAGGAGTGGTGTTGCTGCACCTAATGAAGATGAAGTGTGACCTGATGGGAATGAGAAGCTGTGCGGTTTTTCTACAAGGTTAGGATAAATAAACTCTGCCGGCCAACCTTCAAAATTAAATGGTCTCGGTCTTTCAAAGATTTGTTTAAGTACAAGGTTATTGATGCAACTTGCAATACCTAATCCCAAAAGAACAAGCACACCGTATTTTCTTGTTTTCTTGAAAATGCAAAGTATTAAACCTAAAGCAATCCAAAAAATACCGTCATCACCTAAGTGAGTGATAAAAATCATAATCGCGTCGAGAACAGGATTCCAGAGTTTTTCAACTAATTGGAATACAGCCCAATCGAAACTGGTAAATGCTGAAAAAATATCCATAATTTTTCCTCCTAAAAGAATATAAAAATATATTACACTTTACAATACAAAAAGTCAAGAGAGTTTATTCTTTAATTTACTGAATAATGGTGCCAACCTTGTTTTAAACACATTAAACATAATATCGTACATTACGAAAACTACATTAAAGAGAACAGCAAATACAGGAATAGTAAGTTTACCTATATCTTCATCTAAAAACGGTAATTTGAAAATGAATGTCACTATAAGACCAATTACAACAAGAGCAACATTAAAGGTCAAAACCTTTACGCTCCACGAAAGTGCTTTTGGTAGTTTTTCATATAATGGTTTTAATAGCGGGTAATAACCAAAAAACAAAGTATAGTTGAGTGCCGCTTCTTTGTCGGTTAAAAGTATAAATGAAATAAAGCTTGTTACAAAGAACACGCCCAAAGCCCATTTTTTACCAATTATTTCATTAACCGCAAAAACTATTGCGCCGGTTATAATAGGAATTACATACATCATAGACGGCATTATATTTGTAAGTAGCATTATAACCACCGACAATGCAGAAACCATACCTGAAATAGTTGTATATCTTGTTTTTTTCATATCAGTCAACTAAAGTAACCACTTCTGTGTACTCTACAGAGGCAGGAACACTTTCAAATATATTGTCACTATATTTATCTGTATCATTAAATTCAATACACTCTACATATTCATCAGGTACATACTGGTCATTGAAATCTAATTTTTCATTGATAACTATATCAAAATCTGCATAAATATCGTAGAACTCAATTGAATTATCATCATTGATTTTTACAAATTCAGCCGGTAATGAAACCAAGTAATCAAATTTTTCATTTGTTTCTTCGTTTTCGGAAAGAACCCTGATATGGGAAACACGTATATATATTTCGTTACCTGATAAACGCTTCATTGATGGTGCAAGACCGTAAATTTTTATAATACCATCTTCGGTTATTTCGCCGTAAACGGTCATATCTTCACTATCTACATCATAAAGCACTTCTCTATCTTCAACCTGTTTTTCATTAAGTGCTTCAAAAGATACTCTTACATCACCTTCGCCGAAATACACAGAAGGAAATGTAAATTCATCTGACCAATCTTCAGTAACAACTTCATAATCTTCGTTTTGAGTAACATTAAACCCGAAATAAAAATCAGAACAAGTAATTTCAAGGCAGTCATTTTCTTTATCATACCTACCACCTGTTACTATTGGCGATACATCAATAAGGTGAGTTAATTTCTCTTCACCGAATGTATAATCGGCATTTCCGATATCTTCAAACGCGTACTCAAGTTCGTCAAAAACATTGTCTATTCCATCACCAACAGCACTTAAAAGATTACCAAATATATTAACTGCAAAAATAACTATAAGAACGATTGCAAGTGGTTTAAACTTTTTCCTGCCATTTTGGTCCTGCTCTATAAATGCTTTTTTAGCAATTCTTTTGGCATCTTCTGCATTTTTTATATTTGCTAAATCGTTAATATCAAATTTCTGGTTTGCATCTGTTCTTGGCACTTTTTCATAATTATAAGTTTTGCTATTATGTTCTGCGGCAGTAGTTCTGTAATCATTTGCTCTGTTATACTTATCATCAGGCAAATGTGTGTTATGGTCACAATGCTTATTTGAAACCGCACCGCAATGCGGACACATATAGTCTTGTTCGTTTACAACAACTTTACCGCAACTATCACATTTATGCATTATTTTCCCACCCTTTCAGATTTAACTCTGAATTATTTTAAAATTACTTCGTGACCAGTTCTTGCAGATTCATAAACAGCATCTAAAATTTTCATAAGCTCAACACCATCTTCTGCCGGTGCTCTGCAAGGAACATTGTTAAGCGAACAATCCACAAAGTGATTGATTTCACCTGCAAAGAGTCCATCAAAACTCAAAGATGTTTCTTTATCAAATGAAACATTTACTAAATAACCTTGTTCATCTGTAAAAATTTCAACTTCGGGAGAAAGTTTTGCACCCGCTTTTGTGCCGAAAAATTCAATATCACCTTTTGGTTCTTTAATATTGAGTGAAAATGAAGCTTCAACAGAAAGAACAAGACCGTTATCGAAACGAATCATAGCACTTGCTAAATCTTCAACATCGCAAATATCATTTTTACCTGCTGAAACCGAGTTATAACCCTTACCACCTTTAATGTCAGGACGGTTAAAGAGCTTCTGGAATGTAGCACCATAAACTGAAACCGGTTTTGGGTTACCGCAGAGGTAACGAACTAAATCTATAACGTGAACACCTAAATCTATAAGTGGACCGCCGCCTGAACGGGATTTATCACCAAACCAACCACCAGGGTTACCATTTCTTCTTAAATATGTAGCCTTTGCGTAATAAATATCACCAAAGTAACCTGCATCTATAAAATCTTTCATTACATCAGCATCGTTACCATATCTTCTTACAAAACCAATCTGAAGAAGTTTATTATTTTTCTTTGCTGCTTCAAGCATTTCTTCCGCTTGCTTGGTATTCATAGCCATTGGTTTTTCGCAAAGAACATTTTTACCGGCATTAAGTGCTGCAATAGTACATTCTGCGTGAGCACTATTCCATGTGCAGACACTTACAATGTCAATCTCTGGCAATGCTTTTAACATTTCATCTTTATCTAAAAAACATCTTTCTTTCGGAACACCATACTTTTCTGCCATTGAATTAAGTTGTTTTTCGTTAATATCACAAAAAGCATAAAGTTCAACATTTTCATTTTTTAAATAAGCACTTATATGCTCGTTACTTATACCACCTGTACCAATAATCGCTGCTTTTAACTTTGACATAACCCAGTCCTCCTGAAAAGAATTTTACATAGTTAAATAGTATCATTTTTCTCTATTTTTTTCAATAGGTGTATAGACAATAAATAAAAAAAAGAATATAATTATGTAAAAATTCTTTTCAGGAGAATATTATTATGAGTTACCTATTTGAGATGCATTTGCACACAGACGAAGTAAGCAGATGTGCCAGTATTCCTGCAAAACAGATTGCAGAATTATATCTTACAACAAATTATAACGGAATTGTTGTAACAGACCATATGAACAGTTCGGCATTCAACAATAAAAAATACAAAGATGCCTCCTGGGATGAAAAGGTTACACACTTTTTAGAGGGATATAACATATTAAAAGAAGAATTAGATGGTAAAATGGTTCTTCTTTTAGGTATGGAAATCAATTTTTACGAAAGTGAAAATGATTACCTCGTTTATGGTGTAACAGAAGAATTTTTAAGAAACAACGGTGATTTAATGGCATATTCGCCTGAAGATTTCTCTGAACTTGCTAAAAGAAACGGTCTTTTATTCTTACAGGCACATCCTTTCAGACGCGGTCTTACTGTTGAGGATTGGGAAATTCTTGATGGTTATGAAGTATTTAATGGAAACCCTCGTCACTATTCTTCAAATCCTATTGCCGAAGCTTGGGCAAAATATCACAACAAAGACATTGTAGTTGCAGGTTCGGATTTCCACGAAGTTGAAGATTTAGCGCACGGCGGTGTTATTTTTGAAAATGAAATAAAATCAAACGATGACCTTTTGAGAGAATTGAAAGCGCTAAACTACGAGCTTTATAAAACAGATTTTAAACATACTCGTTAGGAACCAGAAAATCGGAAACAGAAAGAAGGGTGAATTCGTTTTATGAAAAATATTAAGTTATTGACAATTTTGTTAGTTATTTTGTTGTGTACTGCTTGTGGTGGCAATTCAGAAGCGACTGTTACAGATACAACTATTGAATTAGTTACAGAATTAACTACCATAAATAAAACAACAGAAACAGTTACAAATGCAGAAACGATAGTTACAACAACTACAGAACAGATTTTTTCTGTGAGTAATATCCCTGAATATTCAGGCGAAGCGTATATTACACTCAACAACAATAAACCAGAATTCACAAGTGCTGAAATCACAGAAAAAGCATTTGAAAGTTACACAAATTTAGATAGTCGCGGAAGATGCGGTGTTGCTTTTGCATGTCTTGGCAGAGAAACAATGCCAACAGAAGAACGTGGTGAAATTGGAATGATTAAACCCAGTGGTTGGCACCTCAAAAAATATGATTGTGTTGATGGCAAATATTTATATAACAGATGCCATTTAATCGGTTTTCAATTATCCGCCGAAAATGCAAACGACAAAAATCTTATAACCGGTACAAGATATTTAAACATTCAGGGAATGCTACCTTTTGAAAATATGGTTGCAGACTATATTAAAGAAACTAACAACCATGTTATGTACAGGGTTACACCTATTTTTGAGGGTGAGAATTTACTTTGTAAAGGTGTAAAAATGGAGGGTTATTCTGTTGAAGATAATGGTAAAGGGGTATGCTTCAATGTGTTTTGCTATAACGCACAACCATCAGTCAAAATTGATTATGAAACCGGTGAAAGTTGTCTTATTGTAAAGCCTACCGAAGTAACTACATCAGATAGTGAGAAAAACGAAGCAACATATATTCTTAACACAAATTCTAAAAAATTCCACTACCCCGACTGTTCTTCTGTCGGAAGAATGTCCGAAAAGAACAAAAAAGAATTTAACGGTAACAGAAGCGAGTTAATTTCCAACGGTTATTCACCGTGCAAGAATTGTAATCCATAGTTCAAGGACCAGAAATCAGGAAACAGGAATTAGTAGTTTCGCAATAAACAAAATCATCCTATCATTTAAAGTTGGTTTTTACATCAACAAAAAATGATAGGATGTATTTTTTATTATTACTATAGTCTCTAGTCCCTAGTCCCTAATTCCTAGTCCCTGACTCACCACTTATTATGCACTCTTTCGTGAAATACAGGTAAATTTTCTATTTTTAATTCTGTACCATCGTCAAGGACTGCTATGCCGTTAAGCATACCAAATAACTTATCTGCGTGTTGTGACATAACACCTACAGAAATATCCGTTCTGTCATTAAAAAATGGTGTGAACTGCATTCTGAAACGATTGTCGCTTGAGGTCATATTCCAAGGAATCATCACATTTTCAGGAATACAGAAATCAACCAAATCTAATTTATGACATTTGCCATCATAAAAAAGCATATTTTCAGAAGCCGCAGAAGTATCGCCGAATCCGTAACCGATATTATAGCCGAATGGCTTGCCATTTACTGTACCGCTACCAACACCCCAGAACCAAGTGTTATCGTAAGTCCAGACACCCCTACCCCAGTCAAGAATACCATAATCTTTACTATCATTAAAAGTATAAGTTCTGCCCTTTACTGTTACAGAGCCTTTCGCCTTCATACAAGTAATTTTCTGATTATAATAAAATGCCTTTTTATTATTCTTCCAAGGGGTTGCAATAACCATTGTATCCATTGGCGGTTGTTCTAAATAAATATCAGCAACAATCGCTGTGTGGTTAAAGGTTCTTTTAAAATCACAATAAAAGTGTCTGCCTGTGTCAGTTCTGTCAATGCGAAATTCACATGACTTATTTTTAAAAGAAATATCTCCTTTTTCACTTGTAGCGGGTAAATTAAGTTTACCCATTGGCATAATCGGTATTTCAGTCGCAGAAAATTTTTCTTTTGTTATAAAATCAAAAACAGAGCAATCTATAAGACCCATATACCCATTATCGGCAAAGGTGAAAGAAACAGCATATTTACCCTCACTGTCAATCACGTGGTAATAGTCCCATTCCTTAAGTCTTGCTTTGTTTGATTTTACCATTGAACGTGAATAATCATAAACCAAGTTATTAGCCCAACCAGCTTCACGCAGAACACCTTTTTCATCGAGTAAATTACCACTACCTGAAAGCTTATGATTAAGATTTTTTTGATTCATAATCATATACCCTTTTCATCGTATAAAAATACTGTTTCAAGAGCTATTTTAACACCTGCATCAATTGCCTGTGGCTTTATCATTTCAACTGTGTCGAGTCTTGTGTGATAATATCTTGATGGTTCTGGATTCATAGCAACAAAAGTAGCCGCCGAAATGCCTTTTTGTGAGAATGCTGCAGAATCTGTTGCACCTAATTCAATAGTGCCTGTAGGTACGTCATACCCTGCATTTTTTGCACCATCCTGAATGAGCTTTGCAACTCTTTCGTCATTTTTAATAAGACCATTCATATCTTTACTGTAAATTTTCATAAATTCCATTTCACAGATTGTATCCACACCGACAACAACTGTTTCAATATCTTTATTCTGTAATTCAGGGTGATTTTTAACGAATGATTTTGAACCACGAAGTCCCGCTTCTTCTGCTCCTGTTAAAAGTACACATACTTCTGTATTTTTGAAACGGATGTCATTATCTTTAAGATATTTTGCAACTGCGTTTGAAATAAACACACCACTTAAATTATCAATACAACCTGTAACAGGATTTTTATAGTTAATAAAACTGAAATTGAAGAAATAAACAATAATTGTAAGGTAAAGTACAACTGCAAGAATTTTAGCAACCAGACTGTCTGAAAGCCATACAACGTCAGAAAATGCACCATTTATAACTACACCATAAACAGAAAATCCCAAACCTAATAAAAGACAGATTGCCGCACCATAAATATTAAAAGCAACACCTTTTCTGCCTGTTTTGTATGTATATTTCCATTCGTATGCGGAGTCAGTATGAGCACAGAGAATAATTCTCTTTTTAGTTTCTTCTTCTGATTTTCTTACACCATAAACATTACCGGCAGTTTTCTTTTTGAAGAAAACATCTAAAACAGGCTTATAAAAACCAAATTCAAGTGCAATCATTAAAATAATTGCAAAGAACATAACTGCTGAAACTATATAAAATCCTAATGTAAACATTGCAATAGCTATTACGGCTAAAACAACACCTATTTTAATCCAGGACATAAATGCTTTGTCACTAACTTTAAATTCTTCGCGTGAAACCTCGTCACAGAAATTGTTAAGATCATTCATCATATATTCCTGTGCATTTTTTTCTGCTTCGCTACCTGTTGGTCTCGGACCAAAATTCTTACAACAATTCTTAATGCTTTTTATAGCATAGTTTGTGTATTCTCTTACTTTAATATCATAATTTGCGATACTTTCGCTTGCTTTCATAAATGAATTACTCCTTTTAAAAATATCTTCCATATTATACATATAAGTCAGTTAAATATCAATATTTATTCTGATAAAATTCTTTTTAAATACTGACCTGTGTAAGATTTTTTATTTTTCGCCACTTCTTCAGGGGTACCTGTTGCAACAATAGTACCACCACCATTACCACCCTCAGGACCTAAATCTATAATATAGTCGGCAGTTTTAATAACATCTAAATTATGTTCGATTACAACAATACTGTTTTCACCATCTACAAGGCGATTTAGAACCTCTAAAAGTTTGCTTACATCAGCAGAGTGAAGACCTGTTGTAGGTTCATCTAAAATATAAATTGTTCTGCCTGTTGAACGCTTTGAAAGTTCAGTTGCAAGCTTAACTCTTTGTGCTTCACCACCTGAGAGTGTTGTTGCAGATTGACCTAAAGTAATGTAGCCCAAACCAACATCGTTAAGTGTTTCTAATTTTCTGTGAATTTTAGGGTGATTTTTAAAGAATTCAGTTGCTTCCTCTACTGTCATATTAAGAACATCTGAAATACTTTTACCCTTATAAAGAACCTCTAATGTTTCGCGGTTATATCTTGCACCGTGACAAACCTCACAAGGTACATATACATCAGATAAGAAATTCATTTCTATTTTTATAATACCGTCACCCTCACAAGCTTCACAACGACCACCTTTAACATTAAATGAAAATCTACCTGCAGAGTAGCCTTTCATTTTAGCGTCTTGTGTCTGTGCAAAAAGTTCGCGTATATCTGTAAACACTCCTGTATAAGTTGCAGGGTTTGAACGCGGAGTTCTGCCGATTGGTGATTGGTCAATATCAATTACCTTATCTAAATGCTGGAGTCCTGTAATTTCTTTGTGCTTACCAGGAAATTTTCTTGCACCATTAAGCTCTGCGGCTAACTTTTTAAATAAAATTTCATTGATTAAAGAAGATTTACCCGAACCCGAAACACCTGTTACTGCAACAAATTTACCAAGCGGTATTTCCACATCAATATCTTTAAGATTATTTTCAGCAGCACCTTTAATAACTAAAGCTTTACCATTGCCTTTTCTTCTGCTTTCAGGTATTGCAATTTTTCTTTTACCTGAAAGGTACTGACCAGTAATGGACTCTTTGCATTTTTTAATATCCTTAACTGTACCCTGAAAGACAATTTCACCACCATGAACACCTGCACCCGGACCTACATCGACAATATAGTCTGCAGAATTCATAGTATCTTCATCGTGTTCAACAACAATTAAAGTATTACCTAAATCTCTTAAATTTTTAAGGGATTGCAAGAGCTTGTCGTTATCTCTCTGATGCAAGCCGATGCTTGGCTCGTCAAGGATATATAAAACACCCATTAAAGAAGACCCTATTTGTGTAGCAAGTCTTATTCTTTGACTTTCGCCACCTGAAAGTGTACCAGCAGAACGGGAAAGTGTTAAATAATCAAGACCAACATCACAAAGGAATGAAAGTCGTGAACGGATTTCTTTAAAAATCTGTTTACCTATTTTTTTATCCTTTTCTGAAAGGGTTTCTTCTACCTTGTCTATAAATTCAAGCTCGGCTCTTACAGACATATCGGTAAATTCTATAATATTTTTACCGCCGACTGTTACCGCTAATGAAGCGGGCTTAAGCCTTTTACCCTTACAAGCAGGGCAAGGCGATTCTGTCATATACTGTTCAATTTCATTTCTTGACCAGTCACTTGTAGTTTCTTTGTGACGGCGTTCAAGATTATTTATTATACCTTCAAAGTCGGTCATATAAGTACCGCTACCATACTCATTTACTCTTGTAACAGGCATTCTTTCACCCTTTGTACCATAAAAGATTGCATCCTGCCCCTCTTTTGAAATATCTTTAAAAGGTGTATCGAGAGTGAAGTTGTATTTTTCGGCAAGTGCTGCGTAATACATACCCGCGATTGTGCTTCTGTCACTTTGACCCCAACCACAACCTTTGATTGCACCTTCGTTAATAGAAAGATTTCTGTTAGGCACCATTAAATCCTCAGATACTCTTAAAAACATACTAAGACCTGAACAAGTAGGACACGCACCGAAAGGATTATTGAATGAAAACATTCTTGGTTCTAATTCATCCATAAAAGAACCGTGTTCAGGACAAGCAAAGTTTTGTGAATACAAAAATTCTTCACCATCAAGAATTGCAATTAAAACAGTTCCGTCGGTAATTGAAAAAGCAGTTTCTAAAGAATCTGCAAGACGCGATGAAATATCTCTCTTCATAACAAGACGGTCAACAATGATTTCTATATTATGCTTTATATTCTTTTCTAACTTGATATTTTCAGATAAATCGTAAATTATCCCGTCAATTCTTACTCTTACATAACCAGATTTTGATGCTTGTTCAAGTTCTTTTTTAAACTCACCTTTTTTTCCTTTTGCAATAGGTGCTAAAACCTGAAACTTTGTACCATCAGGGAGTTCCATTACTTTATCTACAATCTGGTCAACTGTCTGGGTTTTAATTTCTTTACCACAAACAGGACAATGTGGCACACCTACTCTTGCGTACAAAAGACGGAGATAGTCATAAATTTCTGTTACTGTACCGACTGTTGAACGCGGATTTTTAGATGTTGTTTTCTGGTCAATTGAAATTGCAGGTGAAAGTCCTTCGATGCTTTCAACATCAGGCTTATCCATCTGTCCTAAAAACTGACGGGCATAAGAAGAAAGACTTTCCATATATCTTCTCTGTCCCTCTGCGTATATTGTATCAAATGCAAGTGAAGATTTACCAGAACCCGAAAGGCCTGTAAAAACTACAAGCTTGTCTCTCGGTATTTCGACATTTACATTTTTCAAGTTATGAACCTTTGCACCTTTAACTTTTAAATTCTTTTCCATTTTCTGTACCTTTAACTATTTTTGATTTTTTCTATCTGATCTCTTAAATATGCCGCGTGTTCAAATTCGAGAAGCTTTGCGGCTGCTCTCATTTCTTTAGTTAATCTTTCTATTATCTGATTTTTATCATTCTGTGAAAGACGCTTTTTAGCAATTTTTTCCTGAACATTATCCTTTGAAGAAATCTCAAGAATTTCACGGACATCTTTTTTGATAGTTTCAGGAACAATGCCATTTTCTTCGTTATATTTCATTTGCTTTTCGCGTCTTCTGTAGGTTTCTGTTATAGCATTTTCCATAGAGCGGGTAACCTCGTCAGCATACATAATAACCTGACCGTTGGCGTTACGTGCCGCTCTACCTATTGTCTGTATTAGTGATGTTTCGCTTCTTAAAAAGCCCTCTTTGTCTGCATCAAGAATTGCTACAAGTGACACCTCCGGGATATCAAGTCCCTCACGAAGCAAGTTGATGCCGACTAAAACATCAAACTCACCAAGTCTTAAATCTCTGATAATCTGCATTCTTTCGATTGTGTCAATATCGTAATGCATATAACGGACTTTAATTTTACAACCCTCAAGATATTCTGTTAAATCCTCTGCCATTTTTCTTGTGAGTGTTGTAACTAAAACGCGTTCTTTTTTATCAACTCTTATATTTATTTCAGAGATTAAATCATCAATTTGACCGTCTGTGCTTCTTACAAAAATTTCAGGGTCTAAAAGACCTGTTGGTCTTATAACCTGTTCTGCTATTTTTGCGCTCTTTGATTTTTCAAATTCACCTGGTGTAGCACTCACGAAAATTCTTTGATTTGTTTTCTCATAAAACTCGTCGAATTTAAGCGGTCTGTTATCAAACGCAGACGGAAGTCTGAAACCGAAATTAACAAGACTTTCTTTTCTTGAAAAATCGCCACCAAACATACCACGCACTTGCGGTAGTGTCACGTGAGATTCGTCAACGAACAACAAATAATCATCAGGAAAATAGTCAAGCAAGGTAAATGGGGCAGTACCTGGTTCTCTGCCCGACATGACGCGTGAATAGTTTTCAATACCTTTACAAAAACCGGTTTCACGAAGCATTTCGATATCATATTGTGTTCGTTGCATAATTCTTTGTGCTTCAAGAAGTTTGCCTTGCTTTTTGAAATTCTCGGCAGTTTCTGTCATTTCATTATAAATTTCTTCTAACGCTCTTTCCATTTTTTCATGCTCAACAACATAATGAGAAGCGGGATAAATAGCAACATGAGAAAGATTGCACTTTATTTCACCTGTAAGCGGATTAAACTCTGAAATTCTGTCTATTTCATCGCCAAAAAACTCAACTCTTATTGCATTTTCAGATGAATAAACAGGAAAAATTTCTACTGTATCACCTTTTACTCTGAATTTATTTCTTTCAAAAGCAACGTCATTTCTTTCATATTGGATTGCAACTAATTTATTAAGAAGTGCATCACGTTCTTTTTGCATCCCCGTTCTTAAAGATATAACCATACTTCTGTAATCAATAGGGTCACCTAATGTATAAATACAAGAAACGGATGCAACAATTATTACATCTCGTCTTTCAGAAAGCGCGGATGTTGCAGAGTGCCTGAGTTTATCAATTTCGTCATTTACTGCGCTATCCTTTTCAATGTAAGTGTCTGTTGTAGGAATATAAGCTTCTGGTTGATAATAATCATAATATGAAACAAAATATTCCACCGCGTTTTCGGGAAAGAACTCCTTGAACTCGGTGCAAAGTTGTGCAGCAAGTGTTTTATTGTGAGCGAGAACAAGTGTTGGTTTATTAACATTCGCAATAATATTAGCCATTGTAAAAGTTTTACCTGAACCCGTAACTCCTAAAAGTGTTTGTTCTTTAAGTCCTGCATTTACACCATCTGTCAATGCTTTTATAGCTTCAGGCTGGTCACCTGTCGGCTTATAATTACTGTGTAAAATAAACTTATCCATACTGCACCTCCGTTTTGCCGATATACATATTCATTATACCACAAATTAGTTGCAAGTTGCAAGTGTGCAAGTGACAAGGTGAATTAAAAATGAAAAATTGAAAATTAAAAATTTCGGAACTGCGTTGCATTATAATCCAACAACAAAAAGATAAGTTCTATCATTTAAAGTTTATTATAAACCTAAAATGATAGAACTTGTTGTTTTTATGGATAACTATTATAATTGCCGACCGCAGGTCCCACAATTTTCAACTTTCCATTTTCAATTCAAAATAGAATTCTGCATTTGTCAAAAGTTATCTTTTAACATTACCGCTTGCTTTATAGGTACTTGCTACCTTACCATTAACAGCCTTTACAGTATAGCGATATGTTACACCTTTCTTTGCAGATTTATCTGTCCAGTTTGTTTTTGATGCAGCAGCTGTGCCCATCTTTTTCCAACCTGACCATTTTTTAGTCTTTGCATTGTACTCCATTCTGTAAATTGTGTAACCTTGTGCACCTGTGCTTTGTGTCCAGGCAACATTTACACCATTTGAAACAGCTTTTACTGTTGTTTTTGGTTGTGCAAGGTATAAAAGACCTGTTGAAGCCTTATATGTGCTCTTGTAGTTACCATTTATTGCTCTTACTGTGTAACGGTATTGTGTACCACTCTTTACAGATTTATCTACCCATGAAACTGTTGAGCCATTTTTAATTGTGCCCATATTTTTCCATGATGTCCAAGCACCATTTACATATTCACTTCTGTAAACTGTGTAGCCCTTTGAACCCGCAATCTTATTCCAGGTAACTTTTACACCACTTGCATTATTTGCAATTTTTACTGTTGGTTGTGCAAGGAAAAGAGTTTGTGCAGATGCTTTGTAGCTACTGCCTACTGAACCATTCATTGCACGGACTGTGTATTTATAATATGTGCCGCTCTTTGCCTTTGTATCGGTCCAGGTTGTTCTGTTTTCTGCTGTAGTACCTCTGTTGGTCCAACCTGACCATTTCTTTGTTTTTGTGTTGTAGGTTGAAGAATACACTCTGTAGCCTGTTGCATTTGCTACTGTTGTCCAGCTAACCTTTACACCATTTGAAGCATTTGCTATTTTTACTGTTGGGATTATATCATATTTCAAGTTATTTGTTGCTATATATTTACTTTTAACACTACCATTTACTGCCTTTACTGCGTAGTTGTAGGTTGTACCGATTTTTACTGTTGTATCTGTATAGCTTGTTCCTGTGTAGCCACTCTTTAATACAGTCCAACCTGAATACTTTTTAGTTGAAGTATTATATGTTCTTCTGTAAACAATGTAGGATTCTGCATTTTCTATTTCATTCCAGGTAGCTGTTATACCTTTTGCAGATTTTGCTATTTTTACAGTTGGAGCTGCAAGGCTTGTAATCAACGGAATAAACTGAAGTTCAGCAGATGCTTTATAACCAGTTGCAACGTCATCAATTACCGCAGAAACAGCATACCTATAAGTAACACCTTTTTTTGCAGTTGCATCTATATAAGTTAATTTTGTCGAATTAACATTACCGAGTGTTTCCCATGATGAGAAAGCATTATTTACCTTTGTTGAACGATAAATAATATATTTGTCAGCAGATAAAACCTTTGTCCATTTTACATTCACACCATTTGAAGCATTGCTGATTGTAACTGTTGGTGGTGCAACATAAGTAATACTGAACTCATATTTCATACTTGCTTCACCATAAACACCATCTCTTGAAGCAATAGCATAAGTATATGTTGTACCATTAACTAAATTTTTAGAATCCCTATAAGATGTAGCAGATGTTCCCGCAGCAAGAGTTGTAAATTCGTTACCTGATTTTTTGTAAACGAAATAACCACCCTTAGCACCATCAACTGCATTCCAGTTAAAGCCAATTGCACCATCTTCTAACCAATAGCTTTTAACTACAGGTGTTTCGAGTGCAAGAAATTTGTTATAGCTTTTAAATAAGTTTTCAGCAACACAATCTTCACAGTTGCCTTTGTAGAAATTGATATTTGTTCTTGTGCCTGCTTTACCACTCTTTAATTTAAGTGTAATTGTAACAAATTTCTTTGCAGTAGAACCGATTTTATAGTCATTGCTTGTCATATAAGCAAATGTATAACAACCTTTATCAGAAGCAGGAACACCGTGTTCATAAGTACCAGCTACTACCTCGTACTCATCACCATCAGAATTAACAGCAGTTGCAGGACCTGTTTTTGAAGTTACAACATCAAAAACATTACTATCGAACTTAACACTGAGTATTGCTGTATTTATTGTCTGATTTGGAACAAGATAAACATCAAAAGCAAGTTCTCCATTTTTCAAACCATTTGTTTTAACTTCGTAATTAACCTTCGCTTCTTGCTCGGTCACTGTAGCACTTGCGGTAAAGGTAAGTGAAGAGCAAACAGAAAGCACCATTACAATTGCAAGAATTGTCGATAAAACTCTTTTCATTTTTGTCCATCCTTTCAATGTGTAAACACACTACAATACATAGTAGATTATACTCTATAAGAGCACAAATTGTCAATGCAATAAAAGAAAAAACAGTATTCCATATTATAGAAATACTGCCTTTATATTTGTCTATTTTAACAATTATCAGAGTTATTGTATTAAAGCATATCGTGACTAATCCATCTCATCATCTCTGTAAAGACCTGCATCTGTAAACTCGTCATATTCATCGCCTGCTTCGTAATCATCCATTTCAAAGCTTTCTGCGAAATCATAGTCAAAATCATCGATTAAATCGAAGGGATTAACCTTCTTTTTACCTTTTTTGAAATTGTCGAAGTTAAATATAAAACCCATAAACAAACCCCTTTCTTTGTTTTTACTATTTTGTCAACTTAATATAATTTTATGTAACACTTTTTAAAATTTGTCATAATATACAGTGTAGAACAAAGAAAGGGGGAAATTTTGTGGGCTGCTTTTTCAACAATTCAAGTTCTTGGATTATCATTCTTATAATCATCGTTCTTCTTTTCGGTACAAATAACGGTTGCGGTTGTGGTTGCGACAACAACTATAACAACAATAACTGCGGTTGTGGCTGCTGCTAAGAAACACGAAGTGTTTGACAATGCAAAAGCGCTGTCAAGGTTAATACCTTGACAGCGCTTCACTTTTAAAACATTACATTAAACACTACTGCAAATACACCGAGTCCCATAAGTACCGCAAGACCTAAGCATACCGCTTTTATAAACTTCTTTGAAAAAAACATTATTCTATACCTAAAAGACCTTTCATTCCGTCTGATACAACATCCAATGCAAGCTCTGCATTTTCTCTTGAATCTGATTTAACTGTAATATAAATTTTGATTTTTGGCTCTGTGCCTGACGGTCTTACAATTGCAGTATTACCATTTTCACATCTGTAAGAAAGAACATTTGATATTGGAAGTCCTGTTTCACTTTCTTCACCTGTTACTAAATCTTTGATTTTACCAGTTTTGTAATCTGCTACCCAGATAACCTTACTACCCGCAATTTCTTGTGGGATATTTTTTCTGGTGTTTTCCATCATGTCTGCCATTTTCTGCATACCTGAAGCACCCTCAAAAGCATAGTTATCAAGACGATTGAAATAATAACCATATTTTTCGTAGATTGCGTTCATATAATCCCATAAAGTTTCGCCTTTTAATTTACAAACTGCAGCAAGCTCTGCTACAAGCATTGCGGCAACAACTGCATCTTTATCTCTCGCATAAGTGCCACGGAGATAACCATAGCTTTCTTCCATACCGATTACATAACGGTCTTCTTCGCCTTGTTCTTCAAGCTCAGTAATACATTCACCGATATATTTGAAGCCAGTCAACAAGTCACGCATTTCTGCACCGTATTCTTTAGCAATAGCAGCAATAAGCGGAGTTGTAACAATTGTTTTTACAACAACAGGATTTTCAGGTAACTCATTTCTTTCTTTGAGTGTTGAAAGAATATATTCACAGAACATAGCACCTACTTCGTTACCTGTCATAAGCTTATATTCGTTACCAACTCTTACTGCAATACCAACTCTGTCGCAGTCAGGGTCAGTTGCAATCATTAAATCTGCAGGGAATTCTTTTGTTAAAGCAAGACCTTCTTCGAACACCTGACGGATTTCAGGATTCGGGTAAGGACAAGTCGGGAAGTTACCATCTGGCTTTTCCTGAGTTTTAACAACCTCTAACTCTTTAACACCTAATTTTTTAAGAATTCGTCTTACAGGCTTATTACCTGTACCATTAAGCGGAGCATAAAGAACCTTTAAGCCTGATTTTTTAACTGCATCTTTATTTATTGATTGTGCTAAAACGCATTCAATAAATTCATCTTTTACCCAATCTTCAATAAAATCAACCATATCTTCTGCTAATGCGTCTTCAAAATCCATACGCTTAACACCTGTGAACATATCAACCTTTTTCATATACTCATAAGTTTTAGCAGCAGCTTCATCAGTCATCTGGTAACCTTTTGAATCATAGCATTTATAACCATTATATTTTGCAGGGTTATGACTCGCAGTAAGAACAATACCTGAAGAGCAATGAAGTCTTCTTACTGCAAATGAAAGCATTGGTGTTGGCATAAGCTCAGGGTAAATATAAACCTTAATACCATTAGCCGCTAAAACACCTGCCGCAGTCTTTGCTAAAACATCTGACTTTATTCTTGAGTCGTAAGCAATAGCTACTGATGGATTTTCGAATGCTTCATTAAGATAATCAGCAAGACCTTGTGTTGCCTGACCTACTGTATAAACATTTATACGGTTAGTACCGGCACCTATAACACCACGAAGTCCACCTGTACCAAATTCCAAATCTTTATAAAAACGGTCAAGAATTGCCTCTTCATCACCTTTTACAGATTTTAATTCGTCAATTAAATCTGCATCTAAAACCGCTTTTTCACACCACAAATCGTAAAGAGCATGAATATCATTCATATTGAACACCCTTTCAAAAAATATCAACATTTTAATTATACAACTTTAAGAAACCAAAATCAATAAAATATTGATAGTATTTATTAGAAATTATTTAATAAAATTAGTTCTGATTTTTACTTCAGGAACGGGATGCTGGAGCCCGTTATTTTTACCGAACTCGATACATTTTAAAAGCCAAGCCATATTGTGACCTATTCCACGCATAATCTGAAGCCCCTCTTCATCCTTCAAAACATCTTCTGCTTTTGAACCGTGAACCATATTCCAATAACAAGAAGATACAACCGGCATATTACTTATTGTGAAATACTTGTTAAGGCAATCTACCGCTGCAGTAGTACCTGAACGGCGACAACTCACAATTGCTGCACCCGGTTTAAATTTAAAATTAGCGCTACCCGCATAAAAAACTCTGTCAAGCACGGCACACAAAGCACCAGCAGGTGCAGCGTAATGCACAGGTGAACCAAACACAAAAGCATCGCTTGTTTTTGCTTTTTCAATTATTTCATTTACAACATCGTCATCAAAAACACATTTGCCATTATTTTTAGCACACCCGCCACAACCTATACAACCACGGACAGGATTTGTGCCGATATGGAAAATTTCCGCTTCGATATTTTCACTTTCAAGAGTCTTTTTTATTTCACTCAAAGCGGTAAAAGTACAACCCTTTTCGTGCGGACTACCATTTACAAGTAAAACTTTCATTCATTTACACCTACTATTCTTAATATTTCTTCAGGACTATCTATAATATATTCAGGTTTTTCGTTTTCTAATACATTTTTACTTCTGAAGCCCCATGTACACGCTATGCACTTAATTTCAGCATTATGAGCAGTTTTTACATCAACCTCAGAATCCCCGACATAATAGCAATTTTCTTTTTCTACACCGAGAATTTTTACAACTTCGTTTACTGAATCGGGGCAAGGCTTTCGTTTTATGCCCTCTCTTTCACCAAAAGCAATATCCAACAAACCATCAAAATATTTGGCACACAAGGTATTTACCGCAAAGTCTGCTTTATTTGAAACCACCGCAAGTAAAAAGCCTTTACACTTTAAAATTTTAAGCAATTCAGTAATTCCATTATACTCTTTTGTATTATCTTCTGAATGAATTTTGTAATGACTTTTAAAATTTTCAAAACAAGTTTTAAATTCTTCTTCAGTTATATTATCAGGCACAGATTTTCTCACCAAAATTTCAATTCCGTTACCGACAAACATTCTTATTTCATCTAAAGAACGCTCTTTAAAACCCGACTTATTCAAAGCAAAATTCACACTGTTTTTTAAATCTTCAAGAGTATAAAGAAGCGTGCCATCGAGGTCAAAAATAATACATTTTTTATTGTTCATCATCGGGACACTCCAAATTTACAAGTGTATATTCACGATTTAAAGCAGGAAGGATTTTTTTAGTCAAATCTTCTGTTTTAAACTTTACAGTTGCAGTATTCACCATAGGATGACACGCAAAAAACTCTTCCTTCAACACATTTTCTTCTATTAAAAGATGGACTTTCTTTTCTTTGTCTTTCATCAACGCTAATACAGTAAGTGAACCTGGTGTTACATCTAAAAGTGTTTCCATCTGTTCTGCATTCGCAAAAGAAAGCCTTGCAGAATTTATCTGTGAAGAAAGATACTTTGTTTTAAAAACCATATTTCCTTTTATGAGCAACAAATAAAATACAGTTTGTTGTCTGTTTGTTAAAAGAAGGTTTTTACAGATTTTTGCATCTATTATTTTTTCAACATCTTCACAAAGTTCAATAGTTGCCGCCTCGTCGTGCTCCGCACGAATATACTCTACGCCATTTTCTTCTAAAAACAAGTAGGCATCCATTTCCTTTTGTGTTTTTGTTGTTTCAGGGTGTATATCAAAAACTTTTTCATTTATATACATAGTTTATTACAATTCCTTTTTAATTTCTACAAAGCCTTTCATAATTGAAGAACCTACAAACTGACCTAATGAAACAAGTTCGTGATAATGATTGCCTGGGTCACCCATTGTAAAGTCATTATCTGGCACAATATAACCGATTTCGTCATTACTTAAACCAAAAGCAATCGTTCCTTCACCAAAAAGTTCTCTTACAGTAGGATAGTTAAAATCCGCTTTTAAAACAGCACCGTCTGCTTTAAGTGACGCACCACCTGTTAAAAGATCTGCACAAAATTCACCTGGCACCATAGCAATTTTAATATCCTTACCAAATTCAATAACACCAATTTCAGTAAACATACTGTAACCATTTTCATCTTTAAACATTTTATAGTTAGCAATATTAAGCTTGCCTACACCAACCATAAGCGTACTTGTAACAGGCACATTAACCTCTCTTAATCTTATATTGAATATTGGTTCAATCTTTGTTTCAGTAACAGGCTCCCACTCCTCACACCACAAGGTGTACTCTGCATTGTTTGCCTTTGATTTTTCAATATCTTTCTTTATTTCTTCTTCATCGTAAAGTAATGCATCATTTTTAATTTCTTCAATTGACTTTGTGAGTGCTAATGTAATTTTACCAACCTCAACACCATAACGGATTGACTGCTCGTAACGATGAGCGAATGTATGACCATCAAGTGCTTTGTCACGATTGGAATAAATAGCACAGATTGCACCATTAAAGAACATAAAGTTAAAGCCCGCTTTATTTATAGTTTCGCCCATATAATAAACATAGTCACCAGAAAGCTCTCTACCAGTACCATTTTTATCTGATGTAGGAAGACCTGCAACATCGGGGTGAGCAGGAAAATTGACAATAAGAGTCTGTTTCCTTGTTTTATCAAATGGTACAAATCTGAATCTTGTAACATCAGTAACAAGACCTGTTGCAGACGGTCTGTTTGTGTTTCTGAAGTAATCTTCGCCTATATCCTTTTGTGCAAAGTAAAGCTCACCATCGCACATATTTTCAATGGCATTAAAGAATGCCTCTACAACTGATTTTTTCAAGAACATCATATATTCTTTATCTGTACCCTGCTCTAAATCAAAATTCTTTTTAAGATTCTTTTTTCTGTTTCTTAAAATTTTACCGGGAAAATCAGTCCATAAACCTTCTGTATCTACACAGCTATGAGTGTGTGTCGAGCATACATTGACAGAAGCTAATGTTTTATCTGGGTATCTTTTATTGAACTCTTCTGTAAAAATTGCTCTTATTTCACGAATATCACCGTTTGTAATACCGATGCAGTCAACTGTACAAAAAAGTGAAATACCCCTACCTGAATTATCGGAAATTGCAATTGCTCTGCCCTGCATTTTATCTACGACATTTTCAATAAGGTTTTTGAATTTATTATCAGGTGAAATATAGCCACCCATATAATAATCTTTTTCTTTATAATCCTTTGGTGTTAAGTCAACATTTGCATAACCTAACTGCCACACAGCATTTTCGGATGGCTCTTTTAAAAACTCTTTTGTACCCTCGAAAAAATTCTCGGTTTTATAATTTTCAAGCAAGTCAAAATTCGGTCCGTCATTAAGTTTACCAAAAAGACCGTTTATAGCACCATTTATTGCAGTTTCAATAATTTTAATCTGTGTTTCTTTTTTCATAAATATCACCTAAAAAAAGGGAGTTAAAAACTCCCTTTTTCTTTCTTATTTTACACGAGTCATAATATCTTTAACTGTTTCAACAATAACTTCGTTTGTCAAGTAACCTAAAGAGTTAGTTTCGTGGTAATGTCTTCTACCGTTAACATCTGTACCTTGCTCAATATACGCCTGTGTTTCGTGAAGAGTGTAGTCGTTAGGAACAACGCAGTAACCTGTCATATCGTTAGTAACACAGAATACAACAAGATTTTTGTCACCTACAACATCAACTAATGCAGGTGGGTTAATTTCAGTTCCTTTACCTGTTGCAGATTTATCAGCTTCTACCGCACCACCATAAACAACTTCAGGGAATGGTTCGCCGGGAAGAAGTAAAATCTGTAAGTCATCAATTCTGATATATGTAATCTCTGTCTGAAGAGCAATACCCAAGTCACCTCTGTCGCAAGGGTATCTCTGCGCACTACAAGCACCAATAGTTACCATCAACGCAAGAAGTCCGTTGTCAACAGGTGCATAATATTTCTGACATAAAACCGTAATTTCTGGTTTTAACTCTCTATCATTAGAAATTTCTAAAGCTGCTTTAGCTAAAGTTTCACCCTGAATACGAGTTCTTTCCAGTTTGTCTTCGCAGAAATCGCCCGGGTCAACAGCCCCGATAGCGCTTACTGAAAACATTACATTTGTTGTCTTTGAATCGTTGATTGTTTTTCTTAACCAATAAGGATAGTCTGCACTACAATCGTGATTACTGCCACCTAATGTATTAGGATGAGCGCCAAAATTCATAAGCCATGTTTCAGTTGAACCATCATCGGGTACAAATCTTATTCTTGTTAATGTATCGTGAAGATTAACAGGCTCACGCTTGTCAAGTTGTGCTTCAGGAACAGAAATCGAACCTACATAAAGCTTACCAGACTTTCTGTTTTCGTAAGCTTCAATTGCAACTTCTTTAAGTGATTTCAAGAGTAAATCCATATACTCCTGATCTTTACCTGTCTGGAGTTTATAAAGCTGCCCCCAATAACCAACAGTATCAAAACCTGCGTGAGTATGTGAGCAGGAAATATTTATGCTCTTGCAGTTTGCTTTTTCTGAAAATTCTTTTAATGAATCTCTTACAATATTAACTTCAAAGTTTGTAAGACCGATAATATCTGCACAAATCTGAACAATACCGCTATCACCTGTACCGAGCCACATAGCACTTACTGTAATAGGGTCATGAACACGGTCAATAGTATTACCCATACCGTGACCTGCAATCCAGTATTTTTTCTCTGTTATACTTTTTGGCATTACTTCTTTAACTGCATAACCTGAAACAAAAGATTCACCTTTAATAATTGTAGGCTCTGTTTTTGGAAGAGGGTCTGCTTTAATGCCCTTTCTTCTCATTTTTTTACCTGCAGCAATACCAATTTTTCTAACTGCTACCGCTGCGATTTCATTTATACCCATAAACATCCTCCTTATAATGAAAGATTGTACTTTTTCTACCACTTTATTTTAACAATATTTTCTTATAAAGTCAATAAATTTACTATACTTTAGTAGGTATTATTAAAATTTATTTTGTCTGTAATACTTTTACTTTTTGTACATTTATAAAATCGACTGATTTTCTCATACATTCTTCTGCATATTTATTTGATTTCAAGAAAAGATGATAGCAGTGATTATTAAGAATACCTTTTACACTATATGTAGTTACATCATCAATACACTTCTTTAAAGCAAGACCCATTGCTTCGCCCTGACCCTTGCAGAAAATGTCATCCTCCGCCCAGCTTATAAATACAGGACACCACCTGCTATTCACAAATTTACTTGGTGACATACAGTCATAAAATTCGTACTCAGTAAGATTTGATAAATCACTTTTCAATTTAAAGTTCAAAATCATTTCCGCCGCTTGTGGAATAACACCAAAAAGCTTTATATGTTTTACCAATGCTTCAACATCATAAATACCTGACATCAACATTAAACCTTTTATGTCAACCTCTACTTCAGGGCAACCAAGCTTAATTCTCAATTCTTTATCATATTTTATCGCCGCTAAAAATGTGGTCTGACAAGAGCCTGAAGAGTCACCTGTTATAAATATATTATCTAAATCAATGTTATAACTTTCTGCAAGTGTTTTTATGTAATTGAGTGCAGTAACACAGTCACTTATCTGCCCGAAAATATCTACTTCAGGTGGCAAACGATAATTTATACTGAAAACATAACACTCTTCATTTGCATAGTATTCACTAACAGTAACGCGATGCTTTTTATCCCCTTTAATAAATCCACCGCCGTGAATATATAAAACAATCGGTTTTTTAGCCTCATCTTTATTTATTCCGTCTTTAAAATAAAGGTCACCTTTTTGTAAAGCTTCTGTACCATAAGAAATGTCTTTGATACAGGTTATACCTTGGAAGCTTTTAGCGTTCTGTGGTGCGTGACCAAAAACATCTATTGCCTTAAAAACTAATTCCGCCTTATTCATTTAAACCACTCCTATAAAATAAACCCTATTTCCATTTTATTACATAAATGGAAAAAAATCAAGGAGGATTCTCCTTGATTTTTCTATATTCAATCAGTTGTTATTTTTTCTATATCCTTTTTCAGTTGAGTGATAATACGTTTTTCAAGACGAGAAATATAACTCTGAGAAATCCCGAGAATATCAGCAACCTCTTTTTGTGTATGCTCTTTATAGCCACAAAGACCGAAACGCATATTCATAATAAGTCTTTCTCTGTCACCTAAATTTTCCATACAAAGATGAAGAATCCTTCTTTCATCTTCATCCTCCATATTATTGTTTATTTCATAGCCATCACTACCTAAAACATCCGAAAGTAAAAGCTCGTTACCCTCCCAGTCTGTATTAAGTGGCTCATCTAATGAAACATCACCTTTTTGCTGATTCACTTTTCTTAAATGCATCAAAATTTCATTTTCAATACATCTTGAAGCATAGGTTGCAAGCTTTATATTTTTTTGTGGGCAAAAGGTATTTACCGATTTTATTAAACCAATAGTGCCTATTGAAACTAAATCTTCAATATTTACACCCGAGCTTTCGAACTTTTTTGCTATATAAACAACAAGTCTCAAATTGTGAACTATTAAAGGCTCTCTCGCTTTTTCATCACCATCAGCAATTCTTTGGGCAAGCTCTGCTTCCTCGGCTTTTTTCAGAGGTGGTGGCAAGGTCTGCGGACTATTTATGTAATATACTTTACCTCCACCAAATCCAAGTTTTATTCTCTTAAAAAATTTTTTTAGTTTATCTGTTAACCTTAATTTTATCAATTCTTTTACCCCTTTCAAAAATATCGGCATTAAGAATACAGTTGTATTCTCCACTCTGTATGCCTTCACGCGAAACTGCAACAACTAAAAATGTTGTTTCGTATTTATAGTCTTTTGTTATAATTTCAATCTTTTCAGGAATAAAGCCTTTTAAAACACAATTACCTGTTACCGAGCTGCAAGGAATAACCCTGAAAGCACTTTTAATAGTCTCCGGTACATTATCACTTAAATTACCACTCATAAAAAATTCGATTTCATTACTATTTAAAAATTTCAAAAGTTCTTTCAATTCAACGATTATAACTGGTTTCGAGTCAAGCCCGTCTGTGAGGTGATTGCCTGTATCGTAAAGTGCTTTTAAACTTACGCTTTCATTTCTAAAATATAAAAGAACATCGTAAAGTGTATTTTCGCTTGCTCGTTTTTTAAAAAAATAATCACCAACAAGTAACAAGCCATAACAGATTAAAGTCATTGAAACTAAAAACAATACACTTACATCAAAATATACTGTACCGTTTATATACATAAGGTTATTTGTACCTATCGTAATCTCAACAAAATACATAACACCGCCGAATATAAAATTCACAAAAAAGAAAGCGAGTGTGGTTTTTAAAAACATTTTTTTCTCTCTCGGTAAAAATGCAGAATATGAAATAATTACACCAACAAGAATTTTATATATAATCGAAAATGCTAAAGGCATTTCTTCCCAGAATATAATAAGAGAAGCTGCTCCGCCAAAAATTGTCGCAAACATCATCCCCCACTTTTTCGTATCCTGTTTTACAATAACACGTGTACAAACAATTAGAATATATGTAACGAAAATATTGACCGCTATTAAAACATCGAGATAAATCACCATTACCATAAAACCACCATCTGAATTATAAATTAAAACACCTGACTAATTTGTAGAAATAAGTCGGTAAAAATTTTTTCATTGACAGTTATTAAAAATAATAATAAAATAAAACCATCTTAAAAAAGGAGTTTCCAAAATGCTTGTTATAAAAAATGCGAATGTTGTTTTTACTGATAAAATAAGAAAAGCCATTGTACTTTGTGACAATGGCAAAATAAAAGATATTGTTGAACATTACACCGAGTCTGCTGACGATAATGTGATTGACGCAAATGGGCTTTATCTTTCACCTGGATTTATTGATATCCATGTTCACGGTGGCGGAAACAAAAGTGCAATGAGCACAAATTACAACGACATAATCGAGATGGCTGAAGCCCATCTTAAATATGGTACTACATCAATTGTACCTACAACATTAGCCGCACCGATAGAGCAACTGAAAAATGTTACTCTTTCTATAAAAGAAGCAAGTGAAAAATCCAAAAAAGCAAATATTTTAGGTCTTCACTATGAAGGACCATACATTTCATTGAAATACAAAGGAGCACAAAGTCCTGAAAACATTTTAAATCCTGTAAAAAATCCACCAGACGAATTATTCACTCTTTGGGATAAAATTTTAATTATGGGTGCAGCACCTGAAGAAGACGGATGTTTAGAATTAGGTGACAAATTAAAAAAGAGAAATATTGTAGCATCAATTGCCCATTCTGCTGCAAGTTATGAAAAAGTTGAAGAAGCCGTAAAGCACGGTTACAGTGATGTTACGCATATTTACAATGCTTGTACCTCGTGCTTCAAAGAGGGCATTTTCAGAGTTGCAGGTGTAGTTGAAGCGGGACTTGCGATTGACGAAATAACCACTCAGGTTATTGGTGATTTAAGACATTTACCAAAAGGTCTTTTAAATCTCATCTACAAAACAAAAGGTGTAGAAAAAATGTACTTAATAACTGATGGTCTTGAATTCGCTGCAATTGATATTAAAGAAAATACTGTTTACACGCAAGAAAATGGTATGGGTGTTATTTTCGAAGATGGTGCTATGAAGCTTTCTGACCGCTCTGCACTTGCAGGTTCAGTAGCAACGCTTAAAGACTGTGTTAAAAATATGTACAAAACAGTTAATGTACCACTTTACGAAGCGGTGCGAATGGCATCACTCACACCTGCAGAAGTAATTGGTTACCACAAAACAAAAGGCAAAATAGAAAAAGGCTATGATGCAGATTTTGTTTTGTTTGATGATGATATAAATATAAAGACAGTTATAACAAATGGTAATATAATATAAAACGAAAAGCGATAAAGGAAAAACCTTTATCGCTTTTATTTATGAATTATTGTAGTCTATCTTCAACTGACTGCGTGTACCTGAACCTACAACTCCGTCAACATCTAATTTTTTATCTGTCTGATACTTTTTAACTGCCGCGAGTGTTGTCGGACCAAAATCACCGTCAATATCAGTCTGTTTTAAATAACCTAATTTATAAAGATGCCACTGTATCCATTTAACACCATCACCTGTGCTACCACTTCTTAAGGTTGCAGTAGGTTCTGCATATGGGCATTGCTCACGGGTCAAATCACTGTTTGTAATAATGATATAATCTGTATGCACATATCCTGTATAGGTTGTCCCATCAAGAACTGCCCTTACCTTATACCATTCACCCTCGCGTTTTATAATATAAACCTGTGAGCCCGCTTTCAACTGTATAATAACTGTACCCGATGTGCTTGGCTCTGCTCTCATATTAAGAACATCATCAACATTTACTTTACCTAATTGAGTTGCCGCTTCACCTGTTGTTTTTGCGGTAATCTCGTTTGTGTAGGATGATTGGAAATGCTGTGTGTAATAAATATAAGCGCACACTTTATATTTATAGCTTGTACCACTTAACGCAGTAGTATCTGTAAACTTGGTTTCAGATGTTTTGCCAATTGGTGCATACGAACCTGAAATTGCATCGTATCTGTAAATTCTGTATCCGTCACAGTTATCAACACCTGTCCAACTCAATGAAACTGATTCATCTGTAACACCTGTAAGTTTAAGATTTGTAGGTGGAGCAGTTGAGGTTGAAGCATCAAACTGATGATATTTTGAAACAATTGTTGTACCATCCTTAGCAGTTGTGTATGCCCGGACTCTATAGGTTACTTTTGTTGCGGGTGTACCTATAGTATCTTTATAGGTTAAAGTATCTGCACCAACAGTTGCAATTTTAACCGATTTGCCACTTTCATCTAATTTATAAATCTGGTAACCAGAAGCATTTTTAACCTCTGTCCACACTAAATTGATTGATGTTGTATTACAAGAAGTACATTTAACTGTAGGTCTTGATGCTTTAAATGCGTCATCTCTTGTCATATCAGCATTTGGCATATTATTAAATACAGGAATAACAAAAGTTTTTGCAGTTGATAAAATACCCGCATCAACATAAGCATTATAAGTGTGCTTTGCTTCACTTGCAGCCGCCCTTACATTTGCCATATATTCGTGACTATAAAGACTGCCCGACTCTTTATTTACATTAAACTTCTGTAAATAACCTGTATATTGATATTTTGAGAACGATGCATAAATATACTGTGCACCATAGTAAATTGATTTGTAAGGGTTGCTCCATGGTCTTCCATAAGTAGTAGTCGGGTTAACTGAACTTTTAAGTACATAACCCTTATAGCTCTTACCACTTACAACTGTTGAAACATAATAATAACCATCTTTTTCGGATATATAATATATAGATGAGCTATTCTGCGGAATTGTTACTATTACCTCTGCGTCTGCTGTTGGTTCTTTTAATAATTTTGCAGTTGCTCTCTTTGTATTAAGATAACCATTAGCCCACTCAAGACCATCAACTGCGCCTGTGTATGCACCGATATTATAATAGTTATAAATACCGTTGTAAGGTGCATTTGTACCACAAGAGCCACCTGCATAAGATGCCTTTGAAGAGCCAACCTCCTGAACAATTTTAGATGCGAGATAATAAGCACTCATTCCGCTATCCTTCGCAGCTTGCATAATAGCATCAGAATATTTAACTTTATTACCTTTAGAATTAAGGTAAGTTTTTGAGTTACCGAGTGCATCATAATAAGTAATGTAACTATTTTCCATCCATGTACCGTCAAGAATTGCTTCTACACCCGCTTTTGTCTGATTTTCTGAATAAGCGGTGCTTTCAAATTGGAAAATATATTGTTCATTCAAGAAGTTTCTTGGGTCAAGGTAATATTCAATTGCAGTCTTTGAAGCACTTACCCATGAAGACGCTTCCTGAATAACACCATCACATTTCGAGCAATTGCATTTTAAAGATGCGTCAACATTTTTCTCGATAAGTTGTTTATTATGCGGTGTATGCTCACCATTTACAGCATCTGCCCAATTAAGACCTGTTTTCATTGCTTTGAATTCCCAATCAGGATATTTTTTGTGAAGGTCTAAAAGTAATTCTACATAAGATGCAGGGAAACCTGCATTGTAAAGACTATCCTCATAGCCTTCACCCAATGTAACATAACGAAGAATTGCGCGTGCATCCTCTAAATCAATAGAACCATTTTTATCAAAATCGGCAACCTCTACCTGTGCATCTGTAAGGCTTTCAAGCTTAGCTACATAACGCATTGTTAAAAGTGCGTCCTTTGTTGTAATTTCGCCATCACCATTTATATCACCATTTTTTAATTCCAATGCATAAGCGGTTAATGGTGTAAAGGCTGGACATACTGAAACACAAGTTGCTGTAACCAACAACAAGCATAAAACTCTTATTATTCTTTTGTTCATATTATCACCTTACTTCGACAAAAAAATACAATATATACGCATATAATATCATATTTTGCCTTTCAAGTCAAATTAACAAACTGTTTATAAAATGTAAAAGGATTGTTACAACTAATGCAACAATCCTTTTTATTATTCTTCTATAAGATTTTCAATTTCGATTTTTGCGTTTTCTGTCACATTGTTTCCAAAGCAGTAAGAGTACGAATACAACGAAACACCAGAAAATGAATCACTTAGTTTAAGATAATTATATTGCCTTAATATAATATCATTATTTTCTTTCCACTCGTTTTTACCACTACCCGCATTTTCATCTATGGCACCACATTTATAAAACGCAAGCCCAAAATAAAGCTTAACATTTTCATTTTTCTCTACACTCAACCACTCATTAACTGTTTTTTCAAATGGCATAGTTTCATTTTCAAAGCCATAATAAACCTGCGGCATCACATAATCCACAAATCCTTCTTCTTTACACCATAAGCTTACATCGGCATATATTTTTTCGTTTTTCTTAAAGCTTGCAGATGGACTTACACCAAACAAAAGCTTTTCATCATAGCTTTTCACAAGATTATAAACTGATGAAACAAGTGAGGAAACATTGCTTCTACGCCACTCCTCTAAAGACATTTCACCATTATTAGCTTTATACACATTATAAAGGACACCATCATTTATATCGTCACATTCGGGGTAAAAGTAATCATCAAACTGCACACCCTTAATATCATAATTTTCTAATAATTCGCGTACACCCGAAAGAATTACTTTTCTCGCCTCTTCATCTGCGGGGTTATAAAACAAACCTTTTTCACAAATTATAAGGCTACTCAAATCTTCATCTTCGTTATAAAGAATTTTCGCAGGATTACTTTTACAGAGCTTGCTTATATTATTTTCATAAGAGATTCTTAAAGGATTTACCCACGCGTGAACATCTATATTGTACTCACTTGCAATCTCAATAAAAATTTCTAAAGGGTCATAAGCTATTTCGTCCCCTTCTGTCTCCACTATATATTTTGAAGTCGGGAAAACAGAAGATTTATATAAAGCATCACTGAAGCATCTCGCCTGATAAAAAACTGTATTGAATTTACTGTTGCTTAAATTCACCATTACCGCTTTTACATTCTCTGTGAATTCTTCTTCTGTTTTTCCTTTACACATATCAGAAATTTCGTAGAAGCTGAGCCACACACCACGCATTTCTTCTCTCTTTACTTTAACCTCTGCCTGTATATCAGTTTCTAAGTTTTTTTCCGGCGAAGAACTAACACACGAGGTTAAGCTCAATATAAAAATAGCCACAAATAAAACTGCCAATTTTTTCAAAAAAATCACCGCCTGTATAAATTATACAAGCGGTAATAAAAAATTATTCAATTATTCTTCCATTTCTGCTTCTGTATTTTCATAAGCAAAGTCGTAATCGTCAATATTATCTATTCCGAAAGAACCCTCAAATTCAATAGTAACTACCTGCGGCCGCTCTTGTTTTGGTATATTTTTCTCCGCTTCTTCTGATTCAATTTCTTTTTCCTCGTAATGCTTTTTTACCACAATAAGCATTACTATATTTACAGCATATTGAATAAGACAAGCAGCATACTGAACTCTTTGAGCAATAATATATCCATTATCCTCTGCACCCGAAAACGAATGTAACGGAAAAACTTTTCTGCTTAAAGAAAATTTGCATACAGTATATAAAATAGAAACCACTACTGAAAGACCTGTTACAAGTTTTAATTTACCTTCATTTTTATCTCTGAAAAAATACCATAATGACAAAAGCATTAAGAAGAAGCTGAATGATGCTACTGTCATAAATAAATCAGAAACAATACTAAAGAAAGGTGTATTGAGACTTGATAACCCACTTTGAATTATACTCTTGAAAAAATACGAAACAAATACAAATATTAAAAAGCCTTTTAAGCATTTAAGTTTTTTCTGACTTTTTATATCTTTGATTTTTCTGTGTGCCGCCTTTTCATCATTTAACGCAAGGTAAGAAAGAAAAGTAAATATATAAACTGACAAATCAGGTAACTTAATTAAGAAACCCAACTTTGTTTCAAGCGATGGATTTTCTGCAGTTGCCCACACAATTGCATTACTTATAAAAAGTAATACAGTAGAAACTGTCAACACTCTTGCTGAATTTTTTAAAAATCTTTGTTTTAACATAATATCACTTTCAAAAAAGCAGGCGACATAAGTATAACCTATGTCGCCGTATTGTTAAATTATAAATCTTGTTTTTTAGAACCGATTTCCATCTGTTCTTTACCTATTGCCTGAATTTCTTCAGTTGTAGCATCTGCAAGCTTTGCAGCCATTTCTTCACGGCGAACAAGAAGTTCAGCGTACATACGCTCTCTCTTCTCACCACTTAAATCGTAGAAGAGAATTGGAATGATACCTAAGAGACCTGTAAGTGTAGGAATAATTGTCGCAATAGCGAAAAGACCATGCTTTGTTTCGTCTGTCTGAGCCTGACCACGAGTATAAGAACTGATGTCGTAACCAATCATCTTCTTAAGTTGTAATGAAACTGCAGAGTTCAAAATACTTGCAAGCTTCTTGGTAAGCTCTCTTGCAACAGAAGTCATAGCCTCTGTACGATAACCATTCTTCCATTCACAGTAGTCCATGGATTCATTGTACATTTCGCTTGGAATAACACGACGAACACCCCAGAATACCATGTAAATAGCTTCTTTTATTGCCATAACAAAGAACATCGGCAGAACCTTCTTATAAAGGCCGTTATGCTTACCACCTATCATACCAACGAGATATACAGGAATATCAAGAAGTGGTTGAATCTTTGTTGAAACAAGATAAAGAGTTTTTGTTGAGAATCTTCTTCTGAACCATGGTACAAAGTAGAATGAGAATGGGTTAATGATAGCACCTGGAATACCTGCAACCATTGTCATAGAAGCGAAGTTCAAAACATCTATGTAGTAGTCGTTTATACTACCGCCAACACTGAAGTTGGAAAGTGTTTCTGAAAGAGTCAATAACAAGATTGGCTTATTGTTGATAACTGATTTAAGTCCCTGAATAACACTTGGTGTTTCTATGGACTGCATAACTCTCTCACGTGTCATAACACAGAACGCAAGAGCCGCAAAGCCACTTACAATTGAGGTAAAGTTACCCATAACCATAAATGTACTTGTGTATGAAAGGTTAATAACCTTGTTACCTATAAGGTCAAGAAGAACTGTAAGAATCTGTTGCGGCAATTTTTCACCCAAAAGACCCGAAACGAACTCGGCAACAGTAATAAGCCTTGTTCTGTCTACAGGGTGAGGCGTAATTGTTGCTAACATACCGGTTCGCGCGATAGCCCTGAACGTTCCGGCACCCTCACGCACAATCGTAAGAATAAAGTAAGTAATAAATTTACTTAAATCTCTGGCGCCTTTGCCTTTGAATATCATAGGCATTAACCAATAGAAACAAGTACCTATTGTACCAGGAATACCAAGAGCAACAAGATACGGTTTAAATTTACCCCAACGAGTACGGGTTCTTTCAACGATTGCCGCTGTAAATACGTCGTTGATAACATCCCAAAATCCGTTTACAATGCGCACGATGGTTTGATAATCGAGGTCAATCTGAAGAATATTAGTAACGAAACGGTCGCTAAAAGAGTCAATATTAAAACTTTGGCACATATCATAAATAACATACCAAACAGTTTCTTTAAGACCTACATAACGACGATTTTCATAAACATATTCTCTGTTTAATTCACCTGTCGAATCAGTACCAACCGCAACGCTTTCTTGGACTTCTAAATTTTCGTTTTCCAAAAAAGACACCTCCACGGTTACATATCTTGATAATTATAGCATAGCAATTAAAAGTTTGCAACAAAAAAGAGTAAAATAAATTATCAAAAAAGAACCTTGTTAAAAATGGCGAATTTTGCCTTGTTATGTTGTGCAAAATTACTACATCAAATATATTTAATCTACTTCAACAAGATAATATTCCACGCTCAGATACGAGAGAGAAGCATTGTAAGTTGGTTCGCGTTCAGGTTCGTATACAAGACCCGATATTATAAAATCAACTTTATCTTCGCTTAACATATTAAACATCTCATCAACACTTGTTACAACTATTTCTAAATTGTATCCAAGTGAATTCGCGATTATATTGGCAATATCAACATCTATCCCTACAACATAACCACTTTCTGTCAAATCTGCGTATGGTGCACCACCAACACTGATTGCCATAGTAAGTGTTGGTGCAGTATCAGGAAGCTTGGTTATATCAGTGTAGTAGCTACCATTGGTCTTATAAGCTTCTTTGATTTTATTTATTGTCCCGTTTTCTAAAAGCTCTAATATTTCCACATTAAACTTCTGCATTAACTCTGTGCTATTATGAAAATAAATTGAATACTCAATTGTAAACGGCAACACCTTTACAGCTTTTAAAGCTCTTTCATTTGAATTATATAACGCAAGAGAAAATTCATCTAACACAACTAAATCTGCATTTTGGGTTTCAACAGCACTTATTGCACCGTCTTCTGTTGAAAATGTTCTTATCTCTTTAACTTCATTTTTAATAGTCTGCGCCGCATCATAAGCTAATGAATCAATTTCAACTGCAATACTTTTTTCTTTTAACTCAACTTCACTACCATCTTTTGTACACGAAGAAACAAAAAACGAAAAGCAAAGTATTATGCAAACAATAGTTTTTATCTTCATAAATGCTACCTTTTAAATATTTTTATGAATATTATAATACTTTACTTTCCGACAAATTTCAACACTAAAAAAGAATAAAAAAATACAGAATCAGGAAAGAAGCGAACGCAGTATAAACTGCAAAACCTGATTCTGTGTTTTTTCAGGAATATTAATAAAAACTAATATTCCTCCCCCTATAGGTTTCTCAAACCCCATTGAAACAATTGGTGTGATAATCGTTCCAACGATTTATATTTTATCACAAATAATATTTTTGAAAAGTACTTTTAGTTAAATGATGTATTTTTGACTAAAAATGACATTTTTTTGCACTTTCTTTTGATTTTATTAAACTAAAAGTGTATTTATTTTATAATACACAAAGCAAAAACAGTGAACAGGAATCCTACTCCTCCGTAATCGGCATTGACGCAACTGCGTTAAGGTCGAGGTCTGCTCTTTTTCCACTCAAAAACTCGTAGTACCCCTGTGCGCCTACCATCGCGGCATTATCACCACAATATTTAAGCTCTGGCATATAAAGTCTAAAGCCATTTTTCTCGCACTCTTCCGCCATTTTTTTACGAAGCCTTGAGTTAGCAGAAACACCGCCCGCTAAAACAATTTGTTTTACATTATTATCTTTAGCCGCAGAAATAGTATTTTTTGTAAGTATATCTGTAACAGTTTTTATAAATGATGCACCCAAATCCTCAGGCTTTACTTCTTCACCCTTTTGTGATGCGTTATGTACCAAATTAACTGCAAATGTTTTAAGCCCTGAAAAGCTGAAGTCGTATTTACCAGTCGAAAGCTGTGGCACAGGGAATTTATATTTATTTTCATCACCTTTAACAGAAATCTTATCAAGATTAACACCACCAGGATATGGAAGCCCGACAGTTCTTGCGGCTTTATCCATTGCTTCGCCTGCGGCATCATCGCGAGTTCTGCCTATAACCTCAAATTCTGTATAGCTTTTAACATTAACAATATGACTGTGACCACCCGACACTACAAGTGCTAAAAATGGTGGTTTCAATTCTTCATCAGTAAGGTAGTTAGCCGCTATATGCGACCTTAAATGGTGAACAGGCACAAGCGGTTTACCTGTTGCAAAAGAAATACCTTTTGCATAATTGACTCCAACTAAAAGTGCTCCAATAAGCCCCGGTGCATAAGTTACTGCAATAGCATCAATATCATTCAATGTACAGTTCGCTTCTGTTAAAGCATTTTTTACAACGCCACTTATTGCTTCAACGTGACGTCGCGATGCTATTTCAGGAACAACACCACCATAAATTTTATGTTCTTCAACCTGACTTGCAACAATATTTGAAAGAACTTTTCTTCCATCTTCAACTACTGCTGCTGCAGTTTCATCACAAGAACTCTCTATACTTAAAACTTTCATTTGCTTTCTCCTAAAGTCAATGTGTATATTATTGCATCTTCTTTGGGTTTGTCGTAAAAATTCTTACGTACACCTTTATTCTGAAAACCTAATTTTTCATAAAGTTTTCTTGCAGGGGTATTGCTTACCCTTACTTCCAATGTAACTAAATCACATTTTTCTTCTTCCGATACTTTTATAAGATGTCTTAAAAGTGACTCTCCTATACCAAAACCACGGTAGTTATAGAAAACTGCAATATTATCAACGTAAACTTCCCCCAAAACATTATTTGCACCAATATAACCTGAAACTTCATTTTTAGTTATTGCCACAAAAAAACGGGCATTTTCTTTTTCTAACTCTGTTCTTAAAGCACTTTCGCTCCACGGTGTAGAAAAACATTGTTTTTCAAGCAGTACTAAATCTTTCAGGTGAGTTTCGTTCATTTTTTCAATTGTAATATCATCAATCATTTTGCATCATACCAAGTTTTACCACAATTAACATCCGCTATAAAAGGAACGCTCATTGTTACCGCATTTTCCATCTCATGTTTTAAAAGAAGTGAAACTTCCTCTTTTTTGTTCTCAGGTGCTTCAATAATCAATTCGTCGTGCACCTGCATAATCAAATGTGCTTCGGGAACTTCTTTTTTTAGTCTTTCCCACACTTTTATCATTGCTATTTTAATAATATCTGCCGCAGTACCCTGAATTGGCATATTCATTGAGACTCTCTCGCCGAAATTACGAAGATTTGCATTTGAAGAGGTTAATTCCGGTAAATATCGCCTTCTGCCAAAGACAGTTTCTGCGTAGCCTTTACTCTTAGCATCGCTCTTACATTTTTCCATAAATGCGGCAACACCGGAATAATTTGCAAGGTACCCTTTTATATATCTGTCTGCTTCCTGCACCGAAGTACCAATATCATTAGAAAGACTGAAAGCACCAATTCCGTAAACAATACCGAAATTTACAGCTTTTGCTTTTCTTCTGTCATCACTTGTGACTTCGTCCATTGGCACAGAGAAAACCTGTGACGCAGTAGCAGTATGAATATCAAGATTTTCTAAGAATGCCTTTTTCATCATTTCATCTTCAGCCATAGCAGCAAGCACACGAAGTTCAATTTGCGAATAGTCGGCATCAACCAAAACAAAACCGTCTTTTGCATTGAAAAATCTTCTCAACTCTCTGCCCAATTCAGTTCTTACTGGAATATTCTGAAGATTGGGCTCTGTTGAAGAAATTCTGCCGGTTCTTGTTTCTGTCTGATTTAATGTAGAATGAATTCTGCCATCATTATCAATAACCTTTAAAAGTCCGTCACAATATGTTGACTTTAATTTTGCAAGTGTTCTGTACTCTAAAATCTCAGGAATTATAGGGTGTTTATCCTTTAAGAACTCAAGAACCTCTGCATTTGTTGAATAACCGCTTTTTGTTTTCTTCTGGTGTGGCAAGTTAAGTTTGTCTTCTGAGAAAAGCACCTCACCCAATTGCTTTGGTGAATTAACATTAAATTCGCACCCTGCAAGAGCGTAAATATTACCTAACTTAACCGAAATAACATCCGCTAATTTTTCACCATAAGAAACAATTCCCTCTTTATCAACTGAAAAGCCTTCGCGCTCCATTGATGCCAGCACTCTTGCAAGCGGAATTTCTATTTCGTAAAGCAATTTTTCCTGACTGTTTTCAGTAATTGCGCTCATAAGCTTTAGTGAAAGCGATTCAATTACTGCGGCACTTTTTATATACTCTTTTTCATCTTCGTAAATAGAGATAATATCGTCATTTGCCTTAACCTTGATTTTTTCAAGACCATAAACCTCACTCAAAGCAGAAATGCTATAATCTGAAGAATTAGGATTAAGAAGGTAACCCGCCAATGATGTGTCAAGCTTTATGTTTTCTGCATTGAAGCCATTAACTTCACAAAATGCAAACAAATGCTTTGCGTTGTCGGTATATTTTTCTATTTTTTCATTCCGTAAAAATTCCTGTGCGAATGACATAAACATAAAGTCATTATTCTCTGCTATGGCAACACCCTTTGTGGTCATAAAAAAGATATATTCAATTCCACCATCATTGTACTTTGTAATGAAATATGCCTTGCCAATATTTTTAAGGTCATCTAAAAAAGCAACATAATCATCTACAACAAACACATCTATTTCTTTTGAGGGTGTTGCCATATCCGATTTATTATCTTCTTCATCTAAATTAAATCGTTTTATATGCTTGAACATCTCTAAAGATGCAAAAAGTCTTTTCGCTTTTTCTTTGTCGGGTGATTTTATTTTATAATCTTCTAAATTTGTGCTGATTGGTGCTTCGAGACAAATTGTACCTAACTCTTTACTAAGAATTGCACTCTCTTTTGATGTTTCAAGCTTGACCTTTGTACCTGCTTTAATATCGAGTTTTTCTAAATTATCATAAATGTTTTCAATAGACTGGAATTTACTTATTAACTCTATTGCACCTTTTGGACCAATACCTGCAACACCCGGGATATTGTCAGATGAATCGCCCTGAATCGCTTTAATATCTATGAGTTGTTTTGGTGTAACAAGATATTCTTCTTTAATTTTTTCTATATCATAAACAGTTGAAACAGGCTGACCTGCTTTAGTTGATGCTAAAACTACATTTACATTTTCTTTGACTAACTGCAAAGAATCTCTGTCACCTGTTGCAATATAACAAAAATCATTATCTTTACAAGAAGCAGAAAGTGTACCTAAAATATCATCCGCTTCATAACCTTCTTTTTCAACAACTGTATAACCTAATGTTGTGAGCAACTCTTTTAAAGGTGCAAACTGTTCAACTAATTCTCTTGGTGCAGGTTTTCTGCCTGCTTTATAATCAGAATACATTTTATGACGGAAAGTCGGTGCTTTTAAGTCAAATGCTATTGCAACTGAATCAGGCTCATAGTTTGAAAGTAGTGAAAGAAAAATATTTAAAAAACCATAAATACCGTTTGTAAATCTGCCATCTTTTGTAGAAAGCAATCTTACACCGTAATATGCTCTGTTTAATATTGAGTTTCCGTCAATAACAAGTAATTTCATAATCAAGCACACTCACTCTAAAATTTCTAATGTTACAAAATGATATCCATTTTGCGAAAGATAATCTTCTTCAACCAATGTTCTTAAAGCACCCAAAGCGGCAATTTCTGTTTCTCTGCCTGGAATTTTCACCTTAATGCCCGTTTGCTTTTCAATGAATTTGTCAAGTCCGTACATACTTGCAACACCACCACAAAGGAAAATACCATCATCAGTTATATCGTTGACTAATTCAGGTGGTGTAACCTCTAAAACCTCTGTAATCGCCTTGCAGATTTCTTCAATACATTCTCTTATTGCAAAGTGAATTTCTTCTGCGGTAACTTCAAAAAACATAGGCATTCCATCAGTCATATCTTTACCTTTTGAAATGGCAACTATACTTTCATCACGGATTTCTGCACCGCCTAAAATAATTTTCAATTCTTCGGCAGTCAATTTACCTACTGCAACACCACGGTCGTTTTTTAAATGAGCTTTGATTTTTTTATCCATATCGTTGCCGCCGATTTTAGCACTTTTAGCAACTGCAACACTACCCATAGTAACAACCGCAACACTTGTTGTACCTGCACCAACATTCACAATCATAGTGCCATAAGGCTTATCTAACATAACACCCGTACCAAGTGCCGCAGCGAGTGGCTCTTCAATTAAAACCGCTCTACCAGCCCCCGCATTTAAAACACATTCAAGAATATTTCTTTTTTCAAGATTTGTAAGACCTGCCGGCATTGTAGCAGCAACGGTTGGCTTAAAAATTTTGTTTTTACAAATTCTTTCAATAAAATTTCTTAAAAGCAATTTACTGTTTTCGAGGTTTGAAATACCACCCGAAAGAAGTGGGCGAACAAGCTTAATTGCATCAGGGCATCTGCCCGTCATATTAAGTGCCTCTTTACCTGCCGCAAGCACTTTACCAGTATCTCTTTCAAGGGCTAAAACTGCAGGCTCGCACAAAACAACACCTTTACCCTCAATTGCCGCAGTAACATTGCCTGTACCAATATCAAGACCAATTTTAAGACCTACCACAAGTAACACCACACTTTCAAAATTCTTTTTGTTGTTTTCTGGACATATAGGTATAATTATACACCTATTTTTAAAATTTGTAAATAAGAAAACTGTTAATCGGACTTACCAATTAACAGTTTTTAAGTGTTTTTTAAGTGTTATTCAGTTATGTCTGCTTTTTCTGATTTTTGCACCTCAGCAGGTTGTTCTGTCTTGCCTCTTGTTACTGTATCTGTAACACCACCTGAAACATAGGTTCTGCCACATTCAGGACAAATATCTGTATGCAGTCTTACACTCTGACTTACAACTTCTTTATTTTCTCTTTCTGCCTTCGATTGTTCTCTTACAACATGCTCATACTCGTGGCTTCTCACTTTTGCAGCTGCTTGTTCGGGTGAAATATGTGCAGCAGTTTTAAATGAAACACCTGGGTCATCTGAACCATCCTGATATTTTCTTTCTGCACAAGTTTTACACTCGCTGTCTTCCATAACTTCCTGTGGAGTTTTTACGTCATCAGGTCTTTTAAGCAATGCTAATTCATCTTCCCCTAAAACTTTCATTTTAGTCTGGTTAGCAAGACCATTAACACTACCCTCAAAATGACTTGATTTACTGAACCCACCATAATTTGCAGCATTACTCTGAGCAGTGTCGGTAGGCTTATTTACAGGAATTGCATTACGTGTTACCTTTTCTGCTTCATTCGCCATATTAACACCGCGTATTAAAGACTCGTTATTGTTATAATAAGTTGAATAACCTAAAATGCCATTTACCATAAAAACCATCCTTTCTGCCCTTTTTCTTTATTTTACCAATTATTTAAACTGTTGTCAATTGTACAACTTTTATAATTTATTGACTTGAATTTATATTTTTGGTATTATGAAACGGGATGAGGTGTTAAATTATGGCTGGTGTAAAAAATTCAAAATTAAAATTACTTGTTCTTGCAAATATTTTAGAGAAATATACCGATGAAGAACATTCTTTAAACGCAAACGAAATCTGCGACAAATTGCAGAACGAGGGAATTTCTGCAGAGAGAAAATCCATTTATAAAGATATAGATGTTTTAAGAGAATTTGGTTACGATATTATAAAATCTACCGAAAAAGGTAATGCAGGTTACTTTTTAGGTGAAAGAAAATTTCAGGAAGCAGAAATAAGACTTATTTCTGACGCTATCCAGGCAGCTAATTTTATCTCTGCAAACAAAACCGCAGAGCTTGTAGAGAAACTTGAAAGCTTTCTTTCAGAAAAACAATCTAAAATCCTTCATTCACAAGTATATGTTGAAAAAAGGCCAAAAACATCTAACGAAAGAATTTATTACACTATAAGCGAATTAGACAAAGCGATTAACAAAAATCTTAAAGTGAATATAGTTTACCAGAAAAGAAAGATAACTGAAGAATTCAAAACCGCAACAGAAGAAAAAACACATAAGGTTAGCCCCTATGCACTTATATGGTCAAACGACAGTTATTATTTAATATGCAATAATGAAAAATATGACAACCTGATGCACGTAAGAATTGACAGAATAAAATCCGTTTCAACTACAACTGAAAAATCCCGTCATTTTTCAGAGGTTTCAAACTACACAAATAAATTTGATGCCGCAGATTATGCTAACAAATCCTTCAATATGTTCAGCGGTGAACCAAAGCCAATTCAGCTTATATGCAATAATGAGTTGCTCGATGTTATGATGGACCGTTTCGGTAAATCTGTCAAAATACAAAAAAACGACGAAAATTCTTTTATCTTAAAAACAAATGCCGCAGTCAGCGAGGGACTTATTGCCTGGATTTTACAATTCGGCCCAAGAGTAAAAGTAAAATCACCAAATGATTTGATTTATGAAATAAAGAAAAAAGCGCAAGAAATATCAGAATTATACAAATAAAAAATCAGGAACAAGGCTAAAACCCCTTGTTCCTGATTTTTTAATTATGCATCATAAAGTCCGAGAATTACAATACCTGCAACTGCAACTAAAATTGTTACATAGTGTTTCCAGGAAAGCTTTTCTTTTAAGAAAAGTCTTCCCCAAAGAACAGATACTGCACAGTAAGCAGAAATAATAGGTGCAGACATAGCAACGTGTGCCGCATCGCCTATTGCATAAATGTAAGCAAACTGACCGATTGTTTCAAAGATAGCACCGATATATTTCGGACCCTCTTTTTTAGGTAAGTATTTTTGTTTCTTTATGAATTTAACATAAATAAATGAAGCAACACCGCAAACCAAGAATGTTAATTCATAAGCTACATTAGCAACATCTTCATCGAGTGTTTCTAAAACGAGACTATCTGCAAATGTTCCCAAAGCATCTAAAAGACAGTAAAGAAGAGGCAAAACAATTGCTAAAGCACTTTTTGAATATTTGTAATTTGCTTTATCTTGTCTTTTCTTTCTTAAATCGTCATCTTCGCTCATCTCTACAAAACCAAGACCAACAACACCAAGGCAAACAAGAGCAATTGCAACATATTGTGGTACTGCTAAAACATCACCACTTATAATGCAAAGAAGCGCCACTAATGCACCTGATGAATTGCAGATTGGTGAAGATACAGAAAGCTCTATGTATCTTAAGCCTAAGTAACCTAAAGTCATTGAGCCTATGTAGAGTAATGACACTGGTAAATATTTAAGCATTGCATTAAAATTAAAATCAACACCTGAAACAAAAATTTCATAAAATGCATGAAGCCCCATTACAACACCGACTGCTGTAACCATTTTAAAATGGCTGTATTTATCTCTTGCATCGGCACAACCAATTTTAGAGAATAAATCAGAACCACTCCAACAAAGTAACGCGGCAATTGAGAACCAAAACCACATTTTTCCCACATCCTTAATAATTCTTAATTTTTTACAAAAAAGAATATATCACAATGCATTTTTCTCGTCAAGAAAACTCATAAAAAAATTTTTAAAGAAATGTTAAATTTAGTTGCAAGTGTGCAAGTTGCAAGTAGCGGTTAGCGATTAGTAATTAGTAAAACAATTGGGCGAGTGGGTTTTCGTGTAGAAGGCTTTTTCTTTACCCAGAAGGCGTATATCTAATACGCCGAATATTTGCTTTATATAATTGCTCGAGTGGATTTTGATACAGATGTTATTTTTGCTCCTCGAAGTTGTATAAAAAAGAACGAGAGGAAACGAACAGATTTTGCTGTAGAAATCGTTTTTTCACCCCGAAGCTGTATATAGATACTGCGAGAGGGTGAAAAGGCGATTAAAAAAGCACCATTGATTTCTCAATGGTGCTTTTTGTTCTACACAAAATATGTCGTTTTATCAGTCTGCTGTGTATGGGAGAAGAGCAATATGTCTTGCTCTCTTAATTGCAGTTGTGAGCTCTCTCTGGTGGTAAGCACATGTGCCTGTTACACGACGAGGGAGAATCTTTGCTCTGTCAGATGTATAACGACGAAGTTTTGCTGCATCTTTGTAGTCGATTGTCTGAGCTTTTTCAACACAGAATGCGCAAACTTTTTTTCTGCCCTTTTTGTTAGGACGACCTGAGCCTCTTTCAGCTTTATCGTATGCCATTTTAGTTTCCTCCTTAAAAGTTTTAGGTTAGCGTATAAACGCATTAGTTCAAATTAAATCAGAATGGTAATTCGTCATCATCAGCAGATGCTGAGAAATCATCAATACTACCATTTGAAAAAGCAGGAGCTGCGTCCATATTTGCTCTTGGTGCTGTGCTACCGCTCTCGCTCTTTGAGCCACAGAAGCTTACATTATCTGCAACAATTTCAAATGTGTTTCTTTTAATACCATCTTTTTCGTAAGAGCCTGTCTGGATTGAGCCTTGAACTGCAATCATTGAGCCCTTCTGGAAATATTTGCCAACAAACTCAGCTGTCTGACGCCAAGCAAGAACATTGATGAAATCTGCTTGTCTTTGTTCGCCCTGCTTTACATAAGAACGGTCAACCGCTACTGTAAATCTGCAAACTGAAACACCTGATGGTGTCTGACGAACTTCAGGGTCAGCTGTAAGTCTGCCCATAACTACTGCACAGTTAAGCATAATTTTTTCGCTGTGTGTCTTCTGCCACACTTTCTCCTTAAATGAATTCTTAATTACTTCTTAATAATAAGTGAACGAAGAACGCCATCTGTAATACCAACAACACGATCGAGTTCTTTTGGGAATTCTGCATTGCACTCGTAGTTGTAAAGTACATAGTAACCATCGTTTTCGTCATTGATTGGGTAAGCAAGTCTTCTCTTGCCCCATTCATCAATGCTTTCAATAGTACCAGCGCCTTCAATCATAGTTTTAAATTTTTCAGCAACTTCTTTTGCTGCTTCTTCGCCTTTAGCTAAAGAATAAACAATGATTGTTTCGTATTTTACCATCGTTCGCACCTCCTTCTGGACATTTGACTCTCATCATATTTGAGAGCAAGGATATAGCCATAGATACCTATAGCGACAAAGATTATAACAACTTTACATCAATAAGTCAAGCACTATTTTTACAATAAACACCATTTCATTTCTTTTTGTTTTATGTATATTTAACTATAATACCTATAATATGTTTATTTTTCTTGACATTTTTAGTTTACGAATATATACTAATATTTGTAATTCAATATTATGCGGCTATGATGCGGAATGATTTATAATAACAATACGCAGAGAGAGAATGGTTGGTGTAAATTCTTTATTGTGTTATTTTTCTGCTACCGTTGAGCCTTGCCCAAAAGGCACGTTGCTTTGCGTTAAAAAGCATTTAAGGTGGTGCGTTTTGCACAATTCGGGTGGTACCGCGGTTACTCCGTCCCGTGTTGCAGAATGTGCTTTTTTATTTTGTCAAAATTCAGATTCTATATTATAAGGAAGTGTTAAAAATGGAATGGACTGGCGTTAACGAATTACGCGAAATGTACTTAAAATTCTTTGAAAGCAAAGATCATTTAAGATTACCAAGTTTCCCCTTAGTACCACAAGGTGACAAGAGTATTCTTCTTATCAATGCGGGTATGACACCTATGAAGAAATATTTCACAGGTGAAGAAACTCCACCAAGAAAGAGAGTTACAACCTGTCAGAAGTGTATAAGAACACCTGATATTGAAAGAGTTGGTATTACTGCTCGTCATGGTACTTACTTTGAAATGCTTGGTAACTTCTCATTTGGTGATTACTTTAAAAAAGAAGTTATTCCGTGGGCTTGGGAATTCTGTACAGAGGTAGTTAAAATGGACCCTGACAGAATTTATTGCAGTGTTTATCTTGATGATGACGAGGCATATGATATCTGGACTAAGGATATTGGTGTAAAACCTGACCACATGGTTCGTTTTGGTAAAGAAGATAACTTCTGGGAACACGGTCAAGGTCCTTGCGGTCCTTGCTCTGAGCTTTACTATGACCGTGGTGAAAAATATGGTTGCGGTTCACCTGACTGTAAGGTTGGTTGCGATTGCGACAGATTTGTTGAATTCTGGAACCTTGTTTTCACACAATTTGAAAATGATGGTAACAACAACTACACTCCACTCAAAAATCCTAACATCGACACCGGTATGGGTCTTGAAAGACTTGCGGTTATCTGTCAGGATGTAAACAATCTTTTTGAAGTTGATACTGTTCAGAATATTATGAAGCACATCATTTCAATTGCTGGTATTGAATACCACGCAAATGAAAAGCACGATGTTTCATTAAGAGTTATTACTGACCACATCCGCTCAACAACATTTATGATAGGTGATGGTGTTATTCCTTCAAATGTTGGTCGCGGTTATGTTTTAAGAAGACTTTTAAGAAGAGCTGCTCGTCACGGAAGACTTTTAGGTATAGACAGACCATTCTTAGCAGAAGTTTGCGAAACAGTTATTAAAGAAAACGAAAACGCTTACCCTGTTCTTCGTGAAAAACAAGATTACATTACAAAAGTAATTGCTATGGAAGAAAGTAGCTTCTACAAAACAATTGACAGTGGTCTTGAGCTCCTTAATGAAATGATGAAAAATACTGAAGGCAAAGTTCTTTCAGGTGCAGATGCCTTCAAACTTCAGGATACTTATGGCTTCCCAATTGACTTGACTCGCGAAATTCTTGAAGAAAACGGAATGAGTGTTAACAACGAAGAATTTGAAGACCTTCTTAAAAAAGCAAAACAGATGGCTAAAGATGCACGAAAAGTTGCAGGCACAGAAGGTTGGAAGGGCTCTGATATTTCATTCAAAGAAATCGGTGCTACAAAATTCCTCGGTTATAATGAATTTAATTGCGAAGCAACAGTTAAAGCAATTGCTGTAAATGGCGAAAAGGTAGACTTTATCGGTGCAGAACAAGATGGTGTAATTGTTCTTGATACAACCACTCTTTATGGTGAAGGCGGTGGTCAAGTTGGTGACACAGGTGTTATTTCAATAAATGACAACGCATTTGAAGTTACTAACACAACAAAAACTGCTGAGGGTGTATTCCTCCACCATGGTACATTAACTGAGGGCGACACAATTAAGGTTGGCGACAAGGTTTCAGTAAGTGTTAACAAAGCACGTAGAGAAGCAATTATGAAAAACCATACCGCTGCTCACCTTCTTCAGGCAGCATTAAGAGAAATTTTAGGCACTCACGTTGAACAGGCTGGTCAGCTTGTAAACGAAAATGCAGTTCGTTTCGACTTCTCACACTTCTCTGCTCTTTCAGGTGAAGAAATCACAAATATTGAAAACAGAGTTAACGAAATCATACTTTCTGCACTTCCTGTTACAATGGAAGAAATGGCAATCGAAGATGCAAAGAAAAAAGGTGCTATGGCACTTTTCGGTGAAAAATATGGCGATACTGTAAGAGTTGTTACTGCAGGCAACGGTTTCTCAACAGAGCTTTGCGGTGGTACTCACGTAGGCAACACTGGTAACATTGGCCTTTTCAGAATCATTTCTGAATCCTCTGTTGCTGCTGGTGTAAGAAGAATTGAAGGTGTTACAGGTCTTGGTGTATTGAACTACCTCAATTCCCGCGAAGAGCTCATAACCAATGCGGCACAGAATATGAAACTTGCAAACGTAAACGACCTTGCAAACAAAGCACTTTCTCTTTCACAGGAACTTAAAGCAAAAGAAAAAGAATTAGAAGAATTAAAAGCAGAAATTGCAAAACAAAAAGCCGGCAATCTCTTTGATAATGTAAAAGAAATCGGTGCTTACAAGCTCATTACTGCTTCTTTGGGTGAAGCAGATGCAAACGCACTCCGTTCAATGCTTGACTCATCTAAAGATAAAGGTGACGATATTGTTGTTGTACTCGCTGCAGAACAAAGTGCAAAAGGTACTTGCTCATTCGCTTGTTACTGTGGTAAAAACGCAATCGCTAATGGTGCTCACGCAGGTAACATTGTAAGAGCAGTAGCGCAGGTTGCGGGTGGTTCAGGTGGAGGTAAGCCTGACTCCGCAATGGCTGGGGGTAAAGATATTTCAAAAATCAGCGAAGCTCTCGCAAAAGCAGAAGAAATTTTAAAGGCATAATTAAATTTGATAAAGGAAGTATTTTTATGGATTGTATTTTTTGTAAAATAGCAAACGGTGAAATCCCTGCTACAAAGGTTTATGAAGATGATTCAGTTATTGCTTTCAATGACCTTGAGCCACAAGCACCAACTCACATTCTTGTAATTCCTAAAGAGCATATTTCTTCTGCCAAAGATGTTACAGAAGAAAACAGCAAGGTTATTGCCCACATTTTTGAGGTAATAGCAAAGCTTTCAAAAGAATTAAAAATGGAAGATGGCTTCAGAGTTGTAAATAACTGCGGTGACTCTGCAGGGCAAACTGTAAAACACATTCATTTCCACTTACTTTCAGGTAGAAACTTTACCTGGCCTGCTGGTTAATTCAAATTATGAAAAGACCGTCACTCGCTTTCGGATTAGTAGTTTTCTTAACAGCGCTACTGTTCTTCTTTATGGGGAACAGTCCGCTTGTGCTACTCTCTTTGATAGCGGTGGCGGTCTTATTGTTTTATTTCTTAACTAAAAACAGTAAAATCAAAAATCTTCTTATAATACCCACAATAGCAATAAGTATTTTAATTTCTGTTGCTTCACTTCACTTTAATAATTTTCTCGTTTACGAAAAAGCAATAAAACTTGAAAGTGCTTCAAGTGACATTGTTGCAACAGTAGTTGAAAATCAAGACAATCAATATATTCTTAAAGCTTCAATTATAAATGGTGAAGAAGCAGACATTAAAATATTTTTTGCAACTGAAGAAAAAGCTTATAACATTTATGATACGGTTTTTATTGATGATGCAAAGCTTATAAAAACCAACTTTGAGAAAAATGCAAGCGATAAATTATTTTTACGTATAAAAGAATACAATGCAAGTGACAAGCTTGGTGAAAAAAACAAGGATTTTTATTACTACGCATTATCTTTAAAATACGCCTGTGAAAACAAGCTTTCAGAATATCTTTTTAATGATTCTTATGGTATTGCATCTGGTATGCTTTTTGGTGGCACAAGCGATTTAAGTGATGAACTAACCTTCAATTTCCGAGCAAGTGGTGTCGCTCACCTTTTAGCAGTTTCAGGACTTCATACATCTTTATGGTGTGGTCTGTTTATAACCATTTTAAAATTCCTTAAACTAAAAGAAAAGTATGCAAATCTTTGTGGTGTTTTCGTCTTATTGCTCCTTGTTATAATCTCTGGTTTTACGCCATCTGTAATAAGAGCTTCTTTTATGATGGCACTTACCTTAATAGCACCAATATTCAAAAAGCAATCTGACAGTATAAATTCACTGGGTCTTGCAGCGGGTATTATTTTATTTTTCAATCCCTTTGTATTATACTCCCCGTCTTTTTATCTTTCATTTTTAGCAACCTTGGGTGTAGTAACAGCATCAAAATACACTTATAAAATAAATGGTTTACTCGCAAGAAAAAACACACCACAAATTGTAAAACGAGTGATACAATTTATTTTTGACTCAATTTTAATAAGTGTTTCTGCTACAATTTTTACTTTACCTGCTTCAGTTTATTATTTTGGTACTGTAAGCATAATTGCACCTGTTACAAATCTTTTAACTATTAACCTTGCTTTCGTGTCAATGGTTGCAACTTTAATTTCACTTACAGTAAGCTTTATACCTTTTGAAATTTTCCATTCAATTGCAAAAATATGCTTTACTGTAACCGACTATATTTTAAAATTACTTATTACAATTATTAACACAACTGGTTCGGCAAAATACGCTTCAATTTCTGCAGATGAAAGCTTCGTTTTTATTGGTATTATAATTACAGTTTCACTTTTGCTTATATACATTTTTATTTTAAACAAACTGAAATTAAAATCTATTATAAGAAAGCTCTCAGTTACCGCTATAATTTTGCCTTTGGTGCTTTCTTTAATTCTTTCACTCGTTCCATTCAGACAAAATACAGAATTTACAATTCTCAGTAACACAAATACACCAAATATAATTATTAGAACAGGCACTCATTACGCAGTAATAAATACACCAGAATTTTTTAGTAGTGAAGCCTACAAGCATTTACCTAAAACTAAAAATGATACTATAGATTTATTTGCGGTTACTTATCTTAACAAAGACTTACTTAAAAGCATTGAACTTGTAAACGAATCATTTAACATAAACTCAAAAATGGTAACCCCTTTTGTAAACAGTATACTTTATAATTTCAACACAGCTTCATTTAACAACGCACAAGTTTCAGGTGAATTTACATATTCTTTAGAAAATGAAATAAATATAAGAATTTTTGACACATACGGTAAAAATTGTGCTATAATAGAGTTTAATGAAAAAATTGTTGTACTTTCGTTTTCAGAACATAATAAACTGAATGAAATTAAAAATGATGTTGGTGAAATAGATGTTCTTGTTTTACCAGAAAATATTCCCGATAATTTCAGTACAACTGCCCACACTCTGATTGTTTGTACAAATGATGAAAGCATTCACAAAAACGATTATCTCGGTTACATTTACGCAAATGAATTTTATAAAACATCAGACGAAAACAATATAACACTTAGGTGGTGACACATTTGGCTATTCTTACAGAAGACGATTTAAAAAGACAAATAAGAGAAAAGAATTTTAAAAATGCTTACTTTATATATGGTAACGAGCATTATTTAAAACAACACTATGTTACTTCAATTATAAACAAAACTGTTGAAAAAGATTTTAAAGACTTTAACTTTCATGACCTTGATGGTAAAGATGTCACTTTAGAGACTTTAGCCGATTGTGTTTCTACCTTTCCTATGATGAGTGAATACTCCTGCACACTTGTAAAGGATTTTCGCTTTACAGACTATTATTACAAGCAAGAAAACAACCGTTATAAATTCAATGAAGATTTGGATGGCATTTTAAAGGATATACCGGAAACAACAATTTTAATATTCTGGTGTGACACAATTGAAGTTGATGAAAAAGAGTCGCGCTGGTCTAAAACAATCAAGCTTTTTGAAGAGATTGGTGCTACTGTAAAAATTGACAAGAGAACTGCACAATCCCTCACAAAACTACTTGTTGACTCTGCGCCAAAGAAAAATTGTGAAATATCAAAAGAAGATGCGCTTTATTTAATAAATCTTGTCGGTACAGATTACAGTACATTACGAAATGAGTTTGACAAAGTTTGTTCTTTTGTAAACTCGGGTAAAATCACAAGAGAGCATATAGATAAAACTGTTATAATTTCAACAGAAGCAAAAATATTTTCACTTTCAAGAGATATTGTTAATGGCGAAGCGGATAAGTCATATGCTACACTTAATAATCTTTTCAAGCTTCGTGAAGAACCCGTTGTTATTTTAGCAACACTCGCAAAAGCATACATTGATATGTACAGAGCTTCTACTATAAAAGAAAAAGGTATTCCCCCACGCGAGCTTGCAGAAATTTTCCCATCATCTTATAAAGGCAAAGAATTTGTAATTACAAATGCTTCTAAAGATGGTGCAAGGTATTCAATAGAACAATTCCACAAAGCAATTGATGCACTTGCAGATGCTGACAAAAGATTAAAAAGCACAAGCCAGGATAAAAAGCAAGTTCTTGAAGAATTGATATTAAAACTATTAAGAATTTAAGGGATTTTTATAATGATAAAAACAGACAGAGTTGTAATTGTTGAGGGTAAGTATGATAAAATTAAATTATCATCTATACTCGATGCAGTTATAATTGAAACAGATGGTTTTGCAATTTTTAACGATAAAGAAAAGCAGAAGCTTATCCGCCGACTTGCAAAAACAAAGGGATTACTAATCCTTACAGACAGTGATTCTGCAGGTTTTAAAATCCGTTCATTTATTGGTGGGATGGTACCAGAAGAACAAATAAAACACGCTTATATTCCTGATATTTTCGGTAAAGAAAAACGAAAAACTGAAAGTAGTAAAGAAGGCAAATTGGGTGTTGAAGGTGTACCAAAAGAAAAAATAATCGAAGCACTCACTAAAGCGGGTGTTACCGCAGAAGAAACAAAAGAAACCGAAAGAAGATTAGTAACTAAAACTGATTTATATGAAGACGGGCTTTCGGGCAGAAATGACAGCGCTATTAAAAGAAAAATGTTTTTAAAGTCACTCGATTTACCTGAGTTGCTTTCATCGAATAAACTTTTGCCTATAATAAACACTTTTTTGACTTATGACGAGTATAAACAAACAGTATTGGATTTAGAAATATGATTAAGAAAAATGATGATTTTGATTTAACAATAACAGGCTACACAAGCGAAGGTAGCGGTGTTGGTAAAAAAGACGGAATTGCGGTATTTGTTGAGAACACCGCTAAAAATGATGTCATAAAATGCCACATTATAAAAGCGAAAAAAAATTACGCAATTGGTAAGGCAATGAAAATTATAAAGCCTTCAAAGGACAGACAAGAGCCTCTTTGTGAACATTTTAAATATTGTGGCGGTTGTTCATTTTCACACCTTAAATATACCGCAGAAGCTCAAGTGAAAGCAGAAAAAGTAAAAGACGCGTTTTTAAGAATTGCCCATTTAGAACCTGAATTTGAAGATATTATTGTTTCAAGAAATACAGAACGATACAGAAACAAGGCACAATATCCTGTAAGACGTGAAAATGGTATTTTAAAAATTGGTTTTTACGCTAAAAAAAGCCACCGTGTAATTGACGGTGACGACTGTCTTTTAGAACCAACAGAGTTCGGTGAAATTATAGAAATTTTCAGAAGCTTTATAAATGACAACAATATTCCCGTTTACAGTGAAGCTTTGCACGTTGGGTTGATTCGCCACATTTATTTGAGAAAAGCATTTAACACAAATGAAATTATGGTTTGCGTAGTTATAAATGGTGATACATTAAAGCACAGCGATATCCTTTTAGAAAATCTAAAAAAAGTAAACGGATTCAAAACTCTTTTATTAAATAAAAACGAAGAGAAAACAAATGTAGTTTTAGGTAACGAATGCGAGACTCTTTATGGTGACGGATTTATTACAGATATTCTTTGTGGTGTTAAAGTCAAACTTTCTCCCCTCTCTTTTTACCAGGTTAACCACGACACCGCCGAATTACTTTATAACAAAGCAAAGGAATATGCCGCACTTACAAAAGATGATGACTTTTTAGACCTTTACTGTGGTACCGGCACAATAGGTCTTTCTATGGCAAAGGATGCCAAATCTTTAATTGGTGTTGAGATTATTCCTGATGCTATTGAAGATGCAAAGCTCAACGCAAAACTTAACAATATAGACAATGCAGAATTTATTTGTGGTGACGCAAAAGACGCAATAAAAGAATTGCAGCAAAGAAACATCACACCAAAGGTTGTAATACTCGACCCTCCGCGAAAAGGCTGTAACGAAGAGCTTTTAAAAACAGTTTCAGAAATAAATCCCCAGCGAATTGTTTATGTTTCCTGCGACCCGGCAACATTAGCTCGTGATGCAGAGAGGTTGTTGAAACTGGGATATGAAGTAAAAAAGGTTACACCGGTTGATATGTTCCCGCGGACGAGTCACGTTGAAAGTGTAGCTTTGTTTCAACAATGATTTGCAAAGCATAAATTGAACTGATGTTCATAATTTGCATCTTACGATGCATGATTTGCCTTACGGCATTAAAATGCAAATCAAATCATCTTATAAACATCACTATATTCAATCATAAGCAAGGAAAGGGCATTTTTATTATGAAATACGAAAAACTATTCAACCTTTTTGATAAAAAAGCTATCAATATAGATGAAACATCGTTTTATTTCAGAAATGACCCTCAACAAATTGAGCATTTTATAGGTTATCTGCCCCAATACGAATTACCCTATTGGGTAGGTTATTGCGATATTGAAGGCGGTTGTGAGTTTAAAACCGCTAAAGAGTTATTTGAAGCCCCCATTTTTGATGGAAAATCTATAAAAGACAGATGGAATGAAGTAGAAATAATAACAATAGGCGCAATTAGTATTGATGAATGGAAAATAGAGTTTTGTTTGCCGAAAGGTTAATATAATTTCAACAACTAAGTTTGCCTCAAGGCAAGTGATGTTGCATCTTTCGGTGCAGTTTTGTAAAGGAGAAAAAACTAATGAAAATCATCGACTTATTAAAAAAAGAAACATTATCCTTATCATTTGAAGTTTTCCCCCCTAAAACTGAAACAAGTTTTGAGAGTGTGAAAACAGCAACTGAAGAAATTGCTAAATTAAACCCCGCATTTATGAGTGTTACATATGGTGCTGGTGGAGGCACAAGTAAATACACTTTAGAAATAGCAAAAAATATTAAGAAAATGTACAATGTGCCAACTCTTGCACATCTCACCTGTGTTTCTTCTACTAAAGAAACTGTACGTGAAAGAATCGTGGATATTAAAAACGCAGGTATAGAAAACGTTATGGCTCTTCGTGGAGATATTCCTACGGAGCTTGAAAACGCAGACAGAAGCAAATGGGACTATAACTACGCAACAGATTTAATCAGGGAGCTTAAAAGTATAAATCCTGACTTCTGCATTGGTGGTGCTTGTTACCCCGAAATTCACCCTGAAAGCACTAATCAGAAAGATGATATTAAAAGATTAAAAGAAAAAGTGGAGGCTGGTTGTGATTTTCTTACAACACAGATGTTTTTTGACAACAATCTCCTTTACAACTTCCTTTATAAAATCCGCGAAGCAGGAATTACTGTACCTATTGTCCCTGGTATTATGCCAATTACAAACGCAAAACAAGTAGAAAGAGCAATTAAGCTTTCAGGCTCATTTATGCCACAGCGTTTTAAAAGTCTTGTAGATAAATTCGGTAGCGACCCTGACGCTATGAAGCAAGCGGGTATTGCTTATGCAACTGACCAGATTATAGACCTTTACGCAAATGGTCTTACCAACATTCACGTTTACTCAATGAACAAACCTGATGTTGCAGAAAAAATACAAAGCAACCTTTCAGATATTATAGGAAAATGAATACTGCAGTTTTAACTAAAACTTATAACAATTTGCCTTTTAACAAAAAGGAAATATTAAGATATGGGGATTGCAAAGATGTAACACCCGAAATAGAAAAGCTTTTAAACGAATGTATTGAAGAAGTTAAATCAAAGCTATCTTATAAGGTCTGTTACTGTGTTTTGCCTGTGAAAGCCATTGAAAAAAGCATTGATTTTGATGCTTTCAGAGTTAATTCAGAAAAACTCAGTTTAAATTTAAAAAATTGTGAAAGAGTTATTGTTTTTGGTGCAACCCTTGGTACAGAAATTGACAGACTTATTATGAAACACGGCAAGCTTTCCCCTACTAAAGCATTGTTTTTCCAATCAATCGGTGCTGCACAGATTGAAGCTCTTTGCGATGAATTTTTAGAAGATATAAAGAAAGATTTAAAGGTTAATTTAAAACCAAGATTCAGTCCGGGTTTTGGTGATTTGGAATTAACAACACAAAAAGATATTTTTAAAGTTCTTGATTGCAGTAAGAAAATCGGACTTACTTTAAATGATAGTCTTCTTATGTCGCCAACAAAATCTGTTACTGCTTTTGTTGGTATTATTAAATGATTAAGGTGAAAAAAATGAATTTTTCAGAATATTTAAAAAATAACATAGTTTACCTTGACGGTGGAATGGGTACGTTGCTTCAGGCTGGAGGCTTAAAGCCTGGTGAACATCCTGAAAAGTGGAATATTTCGCACCCGGAAATTATCACAGATATTCATAAAAGTTATTTTAATAGCGGTAGTAATGTAGTTTGCACTAACACTTTTGGTGCAAACTCTTTGAAGTTTAGTGATGAGGAATTAGAAGAAATAATAAAATCTGCTATTTGTAATGCAAAAAAAGCAAGAGAGCTTTCAAGCACACCACACGAAAAATTCATAGCGCTTGATATCGGGCCTACCGGTAAACTTCTAAAACCATTAGGTGATTTAGATTTTGAAGAAGCTGTAACAGTTTTTTCAAAAACCGTAAAACTTGGTGCAAAATATGGTGTTGACCTTGTTTTAATAGAAACAATGAATGATTCTTATGAAACCAAAGCGGCACTTCTTGCAGTAAAAGAAAACTGTGGGTTACCTGTTTTAGTTTCAAATGCATATAACGAAGACGGAAAACTCATGACAGGTGCTTCCCCTGCCGCAATGGTTGCATTACTTGAGGGAATGGGTGCTACTGCAATAGGTGCAAACTGTTCATTAGGTCCAAAACAACTTGCAAATGTAGCAATGGAATTATTAGAAAATGCATCTGTACCCGTAATTCTTAAACCAAATGCAGGACTACCTGAAGTAAAGAATGGTAAAACACAATTTAATGTAACACCTGAAGAATTCTCAGAAGAAGTTACTGAACTTATAAAAAAAGGGCTTCGTGTTGTTGGTGGTTGTTGTGGTACTACCCCTGACTACATAAAAGCACTTACAGAAAAATCCAAAGATTTAAAACCACTTGAAATTAAAAACAAGAATTTAACTGTTGTATCATCATACACAAAGGCAGTTGAATTTTTAAATACACCAATTCTTATTGGCGAAAGAATAAACCCGACTGGTAAAAAACGATTTAAGCAAGCACTTATTGAAAACGATATTGCTTATATTTTAAACGAGGGTGTAAGTCAGCAGGAAAAAGGTGTGCATATTCTTGATGTCAATGTCGGTCTTCCTGATATTGACGAAAATGAAATGCTAAAAAAGACTGTCGAAGAATTACAGGCAGTTATAGATTTACCATTACAAATTGATACTGCTGATGTTGGTGCCATGGAAAATGCTCTTCGTGTTTACAATGGTAAAGCACTTATAAATTCTGTAAACGGTAAAAAAGAAAGTATGAATGCAATATTCCCACTTGTAAAAAAATACGGTGGTGTAGTTGTTGCACTCACATTAGATGAAAATGGTATTCCAGAAACTGCAGAAGGCAGAGTAGAAATTGCAAAAAATATTTTAAGTATCGCAAAGGAATATGGAATAGCGAAGAACAACATTATTTTTGATACCCTTGCTATGACAATAAGCGCCGACCCAAATGCTGCAAACGAAACACTAAAAGCTCTTAATATTATTAAAAACGAGCTCGGTTGTCACACCTCATTAGGTGTTTCTAATGTTTCTTTCGGACTTCCTAACAGAGATGTTTTAAACAGTGTATTCTTTGCATTAGCACTTGAGAATGGTCTTTCAGGTGCAATTATGAATCCATACTCAAGCGAAATGATGAAAACATATTACACCTTTAAGGCATTAAAAGGACTTGATGAAAACTGTACCGACTACATAAGTGTTGCAGATAAATTCACTTCTACTGTAATTGATAATAAAAAAGATACCGCTTCTGTTTCTGAAAATTATTCTTCTGAGCTTATGTTTTCTGTTATAAAAGGCTTTAAAGAGAAGGCAAGCGAAATCACAAAAGAGCTTTTAAAAACTAAAGCGCCGCTTGACATTGTAAATAGTGAAATAATTCCTGCACTTAATGAAGTAGGTAGTGGTTTTGAGAACAAAACTATTTATTTACCTCAACTTTTAATGAGTGCTGAGTCTGCAAAAAGTGCTTTTGAGGTTATAAAAGAATTTATGCAGAATGGTGAAAAAGCAAAGTCAAAAGGCACTTTTGTAATTGCTACTGTTCACGGTGATATTCACGATATAGGTAAGAATATAGTGAAGCTCTTACTCGAAAATTATGGCTTTGATGTAATAGATTTAGGTAAAGACGTACCACCTGAAGCCGTAGTCAATGCAGTAGTTGAAACAAAGGCTAAGCTTGTAGGTCTTAGCGCACTTATGACAACTACTGTACCCGCTATGGAAGAAACAATTAAACTTCTAAAAACTAAAGCACCTTGGTGTAAAGTTGTAGTTGGTGGTGCTGTTCTGACACAGGAATATGCTGACAAAATAGGTGCTGACAAGTACGCAAAGGATGCTATGGAAACTGTAAGATTCGCAGAGGAGAACGCACAATGAAAAGGATTCACTTAATATGCAACGCACATATAGACCCGATATGGCAATGGGACTGGCAAGAAGGTGCGAGTGCAGTGCTTTCAACTTTTCAATCCGCAGTAAATTTAGCAGAAAAGCACAACTACATATTTTGTCATAACGAAGTGACTGTTTATAAATATGTTGAAGAATATGCTCCTGAGCTTTTTTCTAAAATTCAAGAATTAGTAAAAAAAGGCAAATGGCATATTATGGGTGGCTGGTATTTACAACCTGACTGTAATATGCCTTCGGGTGAAAGCTTTGTAAGACAAATTTTAGAAGCAAAAAGGTATTTTTCAGAAAAATTCCAGGTTCACCCTACTACTGCGATTAACTTTGACCCATTCGGGCATACAGTAGGTCTTGTGCAGATTATGAAAAAGTGCGGTCAGGATAGTTATATTTTCACTCGTCCTTATGACAGTCAGTTAGATTTAGAAGATGATTTATTTTATTGGGTTGGTCTTGACGGAAGCAAAATAAAAGCATTACGCGCACACGGATATAATTCACCTCTTGGTAATTCAAGAGAAGTTATTGAAAGACGTGCTAATGATAACAAACACGAGACTTGTCTTGTTTTATGGGGTGTCGGCAATCACGGTGGCGGACCATCAGATAAAGATTTAACAGACATTACAGATTTAATAAACACTTCAGAAAATGAATACTTACACTCAACCCCTGAAAAATATTTTGAGGAGGTCAAGCCTACATATTCATTCAATAAATCTTTAAGAATTTCAATGCCCGGTTGTTACACTTCTATGTACAGAGTAAAGAAAAAACATGCTTTACTTGAAAATGAACTTTTCTTTACTGAAAAAATTCTTACTACCGCTTACAACAAAGGACTTTTAAAAGAATATCCTGAAGAAAAAATTCACGAAATAACAGAAGACTTATTAAATACAGAATTTCACGATGTACTCCCAGGTTCTTCAATTCAATGTGGTGAGGATAATGGCTTAAAGCTTTTAGACCACGGTCTTTTAGAAGCAGAAAGGCTCAAAACGAGAGCAATTTTTGCTCTTTCATCAGTAAAAGATGTATCACGCCCGGGCGAATACCCTATTTTTGTGTTCAACCCACACCCTTATGAATTAGAAGATACAGTCGAGTGTGAATTCATGTTACAGGACCAGAACTGGTCAGATGAATTGTATTCAAAACTTACCGTATTTGACGAAGGTGGAAACGAAGTTAAATATCAGGTTATTAAAGAAGAAAGCAATCTAAATCTTGACTGGCGTAAAAGAATTGCTTTTGAAGCCAAATTAAAACCACTTGAGCTTAACAGATTTTCTGTTTTTGTAGAATTCGAGAAAATCAAGGATAAAGAAAAAAATAAAAGTCTTATCTTTAAAAACGACAGAAAATATGTTGAAATTGATAGCGAAACTGGTCTTTTAAAAAGATATAGTATTGATGGTGTTAACTACATAAAAAACGGTTTTGAATTGGTTGCATTCACAGATAACTCTGACCCTTGGGGGATGAGCGACGAGCAACAAAAAAGAATGGGCACGGACGAAAAAGCCTTTAACCTTTCAAAAAATCCAAGTGGTGTTTTCAAAAACATGAAGAGCATTCAGGTAATTGAAGATGGTGATATTTTTCTTGGTGTAGAGGCATTTTTCGAGCACGAAAATACAAGAGCAACAGTAAAGTATAAAATCTACAAGCTCAATGATGATATCGACATAGATGTAACTCTCTTTATGGGAGATATTGATAAAATCATCAAGTTAAAAGTACCTGTTGCTATAAATGGTACTTTAATTGGACAAACTGCTTTTGGTACTGAAGAATTATTTACTGATGCAAGAGAAAATGTTGCTTTAAGATTTATTGCACTTGACAATAACAATAAGAGTCTTGCACTTATAAATAACGGTACTTATGGCAGTCATTTTGAAAATGATGCTTTGTACATTTCACTTGTTCGTGGTGTTACCTACTGTGCTCACCCGATAAATGACCGTCAGTTAATTCCAACTGACCGCTTTACAAAGAAAATTGACCAGGGTGAAAACAGTTTTTCATTCAGATTAACTGTCACTGATACAAATAAACTCGAAAGAAAATCACAAGAATTCACGCAAAAACCTTATGCACTTAACCTTTTCCCTGTGCCATCTTCTAACAAAGAACAAGATTTTTCAGTTTCATTAGGTGACGATATAATTTCACTCGTTACTATGAAAAAGGCAGATGGTAAAAACGCAACAATTTTCCGTCTTCTTAATAACAGTTGTGAATCAATTAAAACTTCACTTTCAGTTAACTCTGTTACACTACCACTTAATTTCGGCAAATATGAAGTTAAAACTGTTGTTTATGAGAATGGTGAGTTGAGAGAAGAAGAAATGTTGATTATTTAAAAAAATTTATCCCCTATGCAAATTCAAATTGCATAGGGGATAATAAATTATTTAATTGTTTTAGCAGGAATAATTTTACCTTCTTGTGTTTTGTAAGTGATTGTAACTGTATCGCCAACGTTAAGAATAACAACATTATTGTTATTTACTGCAGACATTGAGTAGTAAACTGCTTTGCCATCAAGTGCAATGTAATAAACACTGTTACCATTTTCTACTGCGGTACGGATATCTGTAATAACACCTGTTACACTCTCAATTGTTGATTCTGTGTTGTCGGTAGCATCGCCATTATTATTTGTTGAGTCACCACCGCTTATAGAATCCGGAAGAACTGCGTTGTAGTCAATGTTAAGCACAAGACCTGCACTTGATTTCACCTTATTGACATACGCTTTAAGACAAGCCTCAATATCAGGGTTAGCGTCATCTTCACTTCTTACGGCATCCTGAACCCTTTCAACACTTACCATTGCAAAACTTTTTACAACACTGTTGTCTTTAAGAGCCATAAAGTATGTTGCTTCACCATCAACATTAAGAAGAACCGGGAATGTTGCTTTCCAACCCTTGTCAGAAACGATACTTTCAGCGGATTTCTGCGCACCGCTTTCGGTAGTACCTGCAATTCTCTGGAACACTGCTTCTTTTGTACGTTGGTTGATAATTGCAAAGCCTACAATAGAATCGTCACTGGTTACTGATGTAACACCTGTGTAAAGCCACACGTCATCTCCTGATGCAATATAGCTTGAACCTTCAGTTGTAGAAACAACACCTGACTGACCAATGTAAGCATTGATAAAGCCACCGTTATATTTACCGAAGTAATTATATTGTTTAACAAGTAAATCGTCAGAATAAATCTGGTCAATCCATTGAATATCTTTATTTGTTCTTATCTCTTCAAGAGAGAATTCTTTAATGTTGTTTTTATCTGCTGCGTCAACCAAAACAACACCGATTACATCAGTACCACCGATAAGACCAACAGTTTTGTCAACTACTTCACATACCCACCAAGGTTTACCACTCTCATCAATTTCAAGTGATGGAGTCCCAAACATATATGTCGGGAAGTTAAAGCGAAGCACACGATTAAGCTTCTCGTTGAAATATTCATTTGTTGAAACTTTAATATTGTTAAGACCTTCATCTTTTAATATCACAGTATTTGCTTCCTGTGTGTACATATTGACCGCAATATATGCCGGGATACCGTCACGTGTATTATTGAACCACTTGAAAACATCACCGTATTTAAGTGGGAAAATTCTATAAGGGTTACCCTTGTAGTTGATTTGTGTTGAGTAAGCACTATCAATAACAAACTGAGAAACATATTCTGAAAGTTCACCCAATTTTTTGTTTGCAAGGTTTTCTGCAACTTCCTTATCAATCATAGGAACTGCTGAAAAATCTTTAAGACTTGTAATAGTTGTGATACTCTTGTCATTCTCACCGAAGTTTTCAGTTTTTACATCAATAATCTCGCTGTAAGCCTTTGCTCTGAAAAGCTCGCAGGATGTTAAGTAACCTACACCAAGAACTAAAGCGAATACAAGACCGATGATAACCGGAATTGTTGCTCTTTTCTTAACATAAGGAATATACTCCGGTTTTATAAATGCTTTACTTAAAATAAAAGTTGAAACAACATAAATTGCAATAACAACACCTATAAAATAATAGAAATCAAGTGATTTGAAATTAAGTGCAGGCAACATAAAGTAGTAAGCAACTGCACCACCTATTATTGTTAAGAGAATTGCAATAATAATTTTAAGAACTTTCTTTTCTGGTGGAATAATAACCTCAGTTGGTCTGCCCTTACCTGAAAAGTCAACTTTAATCGGGTCCATAAAAAGCCTCCTAAAAAGTAAAATAATACGTTTTCACACAATGTATAGATTATATATTATTTAAAGAATAAAAACAAGTGTTATTTCTTTAATTATTTTTTAACACACAGGTGCTATTTTTTTACGTGCCAATCTGAAGCAGATAAATAAATATCACCTTCATTTTTTGTAATTCCGCTTATATCCGGATTTACTGACATAACCGTTTTTCTGTAAAATAACGGTGCAAACGGAACCTGTAAGTTAAAGCCTTCTATAAATTCTGTCATATTGACATCGCCATTTTTAAAATTATTATAAAGCACAGAAGATTTTTCTGCTATTCCGTAATTCACCTGTCCGTCTGCTATAAAAAATTCAGTTAAATCGCCATCTGCAGGCAATTCAATTTCGCCAATATAAATTTCGTAATAACCTGCCTCAAGCGCTTTTATATAGTCTGCCTTGTTTTTGAGTGATATTGTCGCTTTTATACCTAATGTTGCAAGAGATTTTTGTAAAGCCTCTGCAACACTTTTTTTATACGGGTTTTCGTTACATACCAATATTGAAAGCTTAAGAGTATTTACTCCGTCAGTTCTGTAACCATCTTTTGTAAATTTATCGTACCCATTCTCTTCCAAAATATTTATTGCTCTGTTAAGGTCGCCTGTTGTTTCAACAAGTTCTTGCCCTGAAAGCTTATAAAACGCAGGCTTGAATGGCGTTGTTGTCGGCTCAGTCTGTCCTAAAAAAGAAGCCGCACCAATATCAACACGATTTATACCTATGTTAATAACTCGTCTTACCCACGCAACAGAGGTAATCGAGCCTGCCCATTTCATATTAAGCCCCGCATAAACTAAATTATTAGTAGGGATTGAAACAGTTTTTGACGATAAATTTTCATAAGCGCCATCTGTAAGGTCGTTTTCGTAAACACTTACTTTATTCGATTTAAAAGCATATACCTCGCTTGATGAACCCGCCATATCGTAAAGTGCAATTTGCTTGTTCCATTGAGGATTGTAATTACTGTTGTTTTTATTCACTTCAAAATATGGTGTACTTTCGAGATATTTCAAAACATATTTACCTGTGCCTAAAAATACATTCCCGCTTTTCAAAACAATAGGGAACGAAAGGCAGTTGAGTGGTGAAAGCATTGCACCTTTAAAAGTGATTTTCAAAGTGAAATTATCAACGACTTTAAATTCTGTTATATTTTTAAGATTGTTTTGGTAATAAGCATTTTTCTTTGCAAATTCATAAGAATACTTTACATTTTCCGCATTAAATGGTGTACCATCAGAAAATACAATACCCTGTTTCAATTTAATTGTAACAGTATTACCACTTTCATTAGCACTTAAGGCTAATTGAGGGTAACCATAACCATCTTCTGTTTTACTGTAAAGTGCTTCATATATAAGTGGTATAAGCTTTCTGTTTAACTTGCTTTTTGATTTATAAGGATTGAAACTGTCAGCGGAGGTAAATGGTAAAGATACATCTGCATTGACAACAGGTGTAGGCAAAACATACTCCCAGTCACCATTATCAGTTTCGTCAGGTATTTCACTACCATTATCGCAAGCAAAAAGTGTAACGCAGAATGATAAAATAAGTAAAAGTGAAATTATTTTTTTCATTTAAGCACCACCCTTTTTATATTTGTTGCTTTACCTGTTTTTTCGTCAATATCAAGAAGACAGGCATTCATAGAATACGCACCATCTGCATTAGAAAATCTTACAGGAATATGTTGTTTAATTTTCTTAATTGCAAGTTCGGGTTCAATCCCTAAAACTGACTGCACCGGACCTGTCATACCTACATCTGTAATATAAGCAGTACCCTTTGGTAAAATTTGTGTATCGGCTGTCTGAACGTGGGTATGAGTACCCAAAACTGCAGTAACTCTTCCATCAAGGTAAAAACCCAAAGAACGTTTTTCTGCAGTTGCTTCTGCGTGAAAATCTACAATTATAGTTTTACAACCATCTGTTTCTTTCAAAGCTTTATCAATTTCAGTGAACGGATTGTCGAGTGCCTCTAAATAAACAGTACCCATTAAATTGATTACTGCGATTCTAAAACGACCTTTTTCTATAATTCCAACACCCTTACCTGGTGCACCGTTCGGGAAATTATATGGCCTTATTATTGTAGGGTCTTTGTCTAAATATTCCATAATCTCCGGTCTTTTGAATGAATGATTGCCGAGAGTTATAAAATCGACACCGCTGTCATAAAGCATTTTACAGGAAAAAGGTGTAACACCATTACCTTGTGCAGAATTTTCGCCATTTGCAATACAAATATCTACACCATTTTCTTTTTTGTAGGCAGGGAGTTTTTTCATTAAGAACTCACAACCGCCTTGACCTACTACATCACCAATAAATAATAAACGCATTTTTATACTCGTTTCTATGGCATATGCCTAAAATACAAAAACGGAACAACTTTTGAAGGCGTTCCGTTTTTATTTTTAATTAATTATTTCGCAAAGTCAACTGCACGACTTTCTCTGATGATATTAACTTTAATCTGACCAGGATATTCAAGCTCATTTTCAATTTTGTTTACAATATCTCTTGCGACAATTGTCATCTGGTCATCTGAAATAACATCAGGTTTAACAATAATTCTGACTTCTCTACCTGCCTGAATTGCGAATGATTTTTCAACACCTTCAAATGAAGTTGCAATTTCTTCAAGCTTCTGAAGTCTTTTAATATATGTTTCAACATTTTCGCGTCTTGCGCCAGGTCTTGCAGCAGAAATAGCATCTGCAGCCTGAACAATAGCAGCGATAAGTGTTTTTGCTTCAACATCACCATGGTGAGCATGAATTGCGTGAACAACCTGTTCGCTTTCTCTGTTTTTCTTAGCTGCTTCAACACCTAACTCAACGTGAGAGCCTTCGTACTCGTGGTCAAGAGCCTTACCAATATCGTGAAGAAGACCAGCACGTCTTGCAGTTTTAACATCTGCACCAACCTCAGCAGCCATGAGACCTGAAAGGTAAGCAACCTCAAGAGAGTGGTTAAGCACATTCTGACCGTAACTTGTACGGTATTTAAGTTTACCTAAAAGCTTAACAAGCTCGCCACTTACACCGTTTACACCCGCATCAATAACTGCTTTTTCACCAGTTTGTTTGATTGTGAGTTCAACATCTCTTTTGCATTTCTCGTACATCTCTTCAACTCTTGTAGGATGAATTCTACCATCCTGAATAAGTCTTTCAAGAGTCTGACGTGCAATTTCACGTCTTACAGGTTCAAAGCAAGAAACTGTAATTGCTTCTGGAGTATCGTCAATGATAAGGTCAACGCCTGTAATTGTTTCGATTGTACGGATATTTCTACCCTCACGACCAATTATACGACCTTTCATTTCATCATTAGGGAGTGCAACAACTGAAACGGTAGCTTCTGCTGCGTGGTCTGCTGCGCAACGTTGAATAGCGCCGGAAATAATTTCTTTTGCCATTTTGTCCATTTCGTCTTTTGTCTGTTGCTCATACTCATAAATTTTGAGTGCTTTTTCGTGAGTCAACTGTTCATCGAGATTTTTAAGAAGAATTTCTTTTGCCTGTTCTCTGCTGTAACCCGAAATTTTTTCGAGCATATCGAACTGACTCTTTTTGATTGTTTCAATTTCGAGAGCTTTTTCATCAACTTCTTTAAGCTTTTGTTGAAGTAATTCTTCTTTCTTTTCTTGTGCTTCTACTTTTTTGTCAAGACTTTCTTCTTTTTGAATCATTCTTTTTTCCTGACGTTGTACTTCAGCACGTCTTTCACGGAGTTCGTGTTCTGTTTCTGTTCTTTGCTTGTGGATTTCATCCTTGGCTTCAAGAATTGCCTCTTTCTTTTTTTGTTCTGCTTCAGTCATAGCATTATTTACAATGCGTGCTGCTTCTTCAGTAGCAGAGCCTATAGCAGATTCAGCAACTTTTTTTCTGTGAGCGCCACCGATGACAAAACCACCAACACCAAATACAACCGCACAAGCGACTGCAATGATAATTGTGATAGGTTCCATTAACGGAATGCCCCTTTCTGAAATATATTTTAAGGCGAGTGACAAAAAGCCACTCTCACGAATATAGTAATAAAGTTTTGCAGAGCTTAAAGCCCTTATATAAAAAATACAAATCTATGTAAATTATATTTAAAACACAAAACTATCTTTACTATGAGATAACACAAAACACTTCTGCATTATCCATACTATTATAATAGATATAGTATCATTAGTCAAGGAAAAATAATATTTTATCAACAATTTGTATATAAAATTTACAACCTGTTTTTTGTGAAAAAAGTAAAAAACTGGTAATTAGATTCAAACAAATTTTACTATAACTAAAAAACACCCACAGACTGAAAACTACAGTCTGCAGGTATTTTTGTTATTCATCGCAATAAATACTGTGTTGAATAAATCTCACCATTTTTACCTGACAGAATAACTTCATTTAATTCTTTATTAACTGTTACTTTAAGCAATACATCATCAGTGTCATTTTTTACATACAACTCACCATTTTCCCCCTCAATAAAAGATGGGAGTACCAACGCACTGCAAATTGTATAATTACCGTCTTTTAAATATGATTTCACGCCAAGTTCCTGCACCACTATTGTATAAGTCAGAACACCTGAGGTAGGACCAACATATATCAGACACAATTCTTTTTCGCCATCACCATCAACATCCCATATTTTTCTGCTTTTACCTTCAATATCATACTCCTCAATTCCATAATAATTAATTGGCAACGGGTACTCACTAAAACTTGGTGGTGTAGTTAGTTTGGTGAGTTCAAAAAGAGCTCTGAAAACACCACTTTCAAGCGTACTGTCACCACCATAACCGCCGCTTGCAATATACATAGAACCATCTTTTTGTTCCAACAATAAAATTATTTCACCTTTATTTTTCTCTTTATACACCCAGGTATTTTCATTATCTTTAACCAGTTTTTCAAATGAATAACCATCAATACACCACACTGATTCAACAAAGAATGATTTATAATCTTCCAGACTTGTTTTTTCCAATTTTACTCTTGGTGTAACTATCTCTGTATCGCAGTTTACTTTACTTATATACTTATCCCCCGAAACAATATAATAAGGTTGCCATTCCGCAGCAGGAACAGAAGAAAACACTCCACAATCGTATATTAACTCTGTTGCCATAAATATACTTTCCTCATGTTTAAACATACCATCAAAATATGAGACTTCTGCTTCACTTAAACTGTCTTTTTTATAGTATACAGCATTGCAACCTATCTGCACAAAAAACTTATCGTCAGCATCTGCCATTTGCTTACAGATATCCATTGGAATAGTTATACTGAAACTACCGTCATCATTTGTTCTTAAACGCGGTATCACATCCAAAGCGGAGTCACTTGTGTCAATCCAATCGTACCACAAATACAGGCAGTTCTTTTTATTTTTTGTTAAACTTGTGTTCACCTTTCCTGCATTTGGTAAATCATTGTAAGAAAATTCGTAACAGAATTCTAAAGCGTTAAGGTCTGGTCTTATTGATTTCAAATACACAACGGTAAAATCATCACTATAGGCAATTAATTCATTTTTCTCAAATACCCGTTCTGTATTGAATACACTTTCTGTTATTTCATGGTGGGGAATTGAAATACTTAAACCTGACTCCTCCTGTTTTAAAATTGTGTAGCCGTTTTCGTTTATTATATTTTCAAATTTTGTTTCAGGGTTTGTCAAAAAACCTACGGTTAATATAAGTGTCACAATCAAAGAAAGTATAATCAACCAAATAGCAGGTTTTTTATAATTCAGAATAGATTTAATTCGTGTTTTAACACTCGTTTCACCGAAAGCCAAAGGACATGCAGTTATAATTTTTCTTTCCGCGCTACAATTTATAAGCGTATTTGAATATGCTTTTTTGTTTTCCTCACCAAGTTCTTTTATGACTTTTTCGTCACAAGCAAGTTCTATATCACGACAAAGTAAAATATATAAAACCCATATAGCAGGGTTAAACCAATAAACAGACAACACTATAAACCCCAATGGTTTCAAAAGGTGATCTAATCTTTTCAAATGTATCTTTTCGTGTTTAATTACAAATACTGCATCTTCTTCACTTATTGAAACAGGTATGTAAATTTCTGGTTTTATAACCCCCAAAATAAATGGTGTACTTATATTTTCACACAAATATACAGATTTCTGATAAGGTAACCGTTCTTTAACTTTACTTCTTATTTTTATATAACTTAATAATGCATATAAAAGCATTACCCCCGAACCTGAAATCCATATAACATATATTATTTCAGTTAAATCAATTGTCTTTTTATTTTCAGGTTTCACCGCTACCAAATCATCTGACACACTATTTTCTGTAACTTCTGACTTTTCAGATTTCTGTGAAATATTACTTTCAGTTGTTTCAATATAAAACTGTTCGCTTTTCACTGGTGTTGTATTTTCAATAAAACTGAACGGGCTTTCAATTGAAAACGGCAAAATCAACCTTACAATTACAAGAGACCATAAAATACAATTAACAAATTTAGGAACTTTTTTAAAAACAACTCTGAATATTATAATAGCCAGAATAAACCATGTTGCTGTAATGCTTACATTAAGCAAATTCAAAAAAATATTACCCATAACTTACTCCTCGTACTCATTAACCATTCGTTTCAGTTCATCAATTTCCGTTTTTGTTAATTTTCTTCTACCAGTAAATGCGGCAAAAAATGCAGGTAACGAACCTTTAAATGTCTCATCTACAAATCTTTCACTTTGCAAAGAGTAGAACTCAGTTTTTTTTATTTTTGATTGTACTACTCCTTGATTATTTTCAAACAATCCTTTTTCACACAATCTTTTTAAAACAGTGTAAGTAGTAGACTTTTTCCACTCCAGTTGTTTTTCTGCTATTTTTACAAGTTGGGTTGAACTTACCGGTTCATTTTCCCAGATTATTTCAGCAAATTTCGTTTCAATAACACCTAATTGCAAATCTTTCATTTCAGCCACTCCTTAGGGTTTACATTTTGTAGACTATCCATAGTTTACACTATGTAGACCTTTTTGTCAAGAAAAAACAGTGCCAATTTTAAATTGACACTGTCTCTTTTACTCTTTTGTAAACTCCTCTTTACCAAGACCGCACACAGGGCAAACCCAATCTGCAGGAACTTCTCCCCAAGGGGTATTTGGTGCTACACCATTATCGGGGTCACCCTCGGCAACCTTATACTCATAACCACAAGGACAAACATATTTTTCCATCAATATCACCTTTTCCCAAAATTAGCGATTGTCGCCAATTAAATTATTGGTAAATTATTCAAAATTATACTATTATTTTTATCATTTTAGTGATATACTCTAAATAACAAAAAATGCGAGGTGTATTTTAAATTATGGAATCAATTTTAAAAGTTGTTATAAGTGCGGTTTTAAGTCTTATAACTGCATTAAGTTCGTTTTTAGCAACACCGCCAATGGGTAACGACATAAACTCCACCATCCCACCATCAGATATCGGGTTAATGGATTTTGATTTTCTTAAATATCCTGATGAAGCGGTAAAAACATTAGAAGATAACGGAATAACTTTAGAAACTTTCAAAAACAGAGCTACAGAAGGCGATGGCGAATATGGTGAAGCCCGTGGTCACGAAGACGCAAACGGTGTTATTATTTCACCTTACTACTCACTTAAAATAAACGGACACTCTGTTCCTGTTTATTCAACTGTTACATTCGTAGGTGATACAGAAACCGGTGAATTACATTCATTCGCTGAAATCTACATTGACGAAATTACAGAGTTACCATTAAAAATTACACTTTCTTCTGAAGATTATAAAATTAAAAATGCCATTTGCTTACCTGATTCATTAAAAGTTGTTTCACACATGAACGACAACACACTTACTGCATTTATTAAAGGCACCGGCACATACACATTTGTACTCAACAAATCACAGGAAGCGGCATTTACTCTTTTCGTAAAAGACCGTCTTGATGAAGATGCAACAATTGAAAATTTAAAAGCTGCCTACGGTGAAGAAAATGTTACTGTATATGACAGCGGTGTTCATTACCTTGATTATATAAATGTAACAAAAGACAATTCAGTTATTTATTTAAGACAAGGTGCGTACCTTGTTGCAAACCATAAATATGAAATCAATTCATTGGAAGACGAAGCACTTTATGTTGAAGAAGAAGCACTTTCTTCTAACAGCCTCGGTCTTACAAGAATGCCATTTATTAACTTTGGCAACTGTTCAAATGTAAGATTTTATGGTCGCGGCGTTATAGATATGACAAGACTTGACCGCAGAGAAAGACGCGGTATGGTATTCACAAATTGTAACAATGTTGAAGTTATTGGTCCAAAAATTGTCAACTCACCTGAATGGTCATTTATAGCTTACAACTGTGAAAATGTAAATATTGTTGACCTTGATATTTTTGGTTACAGAATCAACTCTGATGGTTTCGCTATCTGCAGTTCAAGAAATGTTAATGTAAGCAGAAGCTTTGTAAGAACCGGTGACGATTTGTTTGGTGTAAAAGGTCTTGGCGGTTACGACGGAATTAAATGTCAGAATGTAACATTCAGCGAATGTTACGGCTGGGGCGGTAAGGCAAGATGCTTTGGTATTTTCGGTGAAGTTCACGCACCTATAAGCGATATCACATTCAAAGATTCTGCAGTAATTTACCGTGATGCTACATGGGATAACGACAGAGTCTGCTCACTCGGTATTATAGTTGAACAGGCAGGCGGTTCTATAAGCAATGTTACTTACGACAATATAGAAATTTACAAAGATACAGGCAGAGCAATCGGTTGCCTTATTTACAGTGATGATATCGAAAACTTCGTTGTAGATAACATTCAATATAAGAATATTAAATACAATGCAGAGTTACCTGCAAAATTCACTTCTAACGGCAAACAAAACACAATCAATGTTACAATTGAAAATGTTACCGCAAACGAAGAAAAACTCACAAACGATAACATTATTAAAGATGAGTTTGCGAATGTAACATTCAGGGACTAGTGACTAGGAATTAGGAACTAGGAATTAGAATTGAATAAACTATATGCATTCTATCATATTTAGTTTACAATAAACTTCAAATGATAGAATGCATTTTTTATAAGAATTTTCTATTTCCTATTTCCTAATTCCTAGTTCCTAATTCCTAATTCCTTCAGTAACATACCTCTCAACTTTGAGTTCGAGTTCATATTTATCTTTAAGTTCTGCTATTTTTTTCATATCATCTGAATTATGGTGAAAATGCAAAGCGTCACCACTTTTCCAACGGTCAACAAGTAAAATCGTTTCTTTATCTCTTACTGAATAAAAATATTCGTAACTTTCGTTATCCTCTTTATTCCTTATCTTGTCTGCTAAACCGCTTTTTTCCATTTCTTCCATAAACATTTTTGCGGCACCGTTCTTGCCCTTGTAATATAAATTTAAAGCTATACTCATAAAATCACCTTTTCCGTTTTTTTACTATTGTCTCAAAGAAAAGGATGATTATTCATATTTAGGGAAACAGAAATTAAAAATCCCGAAAGACTTCGCGATAATTTAATTTATTACACTCGATTGGTATATTATTATAAAAAAACGCTCCCACTACTGCGGGCGACCACAGGTCTGCCCCTACCATAGTGGGAGTAAATTTTTCATTTGACATTATTAAATTATGCATTGTGAATTGTGCATTTTTATAATGTCAACGCAGTTTCTGTAATTCCGAATTACGCATTTACGAATTCCGAATTATAATTTGTATTTATTATCTTCCCATCAATAAAATCACGAGAAATACAAGAAGAAATCCTGAAATTACAGAACCGAATAACGCAATTGCTCCTTTTATTGATTTTAAAATCTGTAATTTCTTCATTGTAAGAAATTCGTTGATTTCTCTTTCGGTTAAATCCGGTTCATAAACTGTATAAAATTCAGAATCAGAATTTTTACCGTCAGAATTTCTGTAACGGAAAACACCTTGCGGTAAATCCTGACCATCTTCAACATAACGTTTGAACGCTCTGTTTTCTTCTTCGCTACAAGGAATTCGTTGCAACAAATCGAATTCAAAACGCATTGTACGAAGTTCTGTTCTTAAATCTTTTCTGTTATTTGCCATTTTTCACACCTCTGAACAATATGTTGAATAATTAACAATATTCTAACACTATTTATATAAATGTGCAAGTGGTAATGATAATTTTTATAAATTTGAAAACAAAACTTCACTATGAAACAACTTCACTTGCCGCAAGGCAAACTTAGTCACCTTTATATGTCGGTGCATTTTTGGGTGTAGTACCCTTTACAACCTTATGATAATAACTATATGTCATTGGGATATCTTTTGAAAGATTCCCCGCATCTGTTACCTGACCTAAAAAGATTGTATGGGTATCTGTTTCCATAGTGTTAATAACTTTACAGGTTATGTAAGAAATTGCTTGTGGTAACACAGGTGTAAATTCCTTTACGAGTGGTTCAATGCCTTCAAATTTATCAACATCTTTACCGCTTCTGAAACCGAAAGAACCTATTATAACAGGGTCAACATTCTCCCCTAAAATATTCACTGCAAAAATGCCGGTATCTTTAATACATTTATTTGTATAGTTATCGTGATTTATTGAAACAGCAATTGTTGCAGGGGTTGAAGTTATCTGCATAGCAGAGTTAGCTGTGCAACCGGTTGCTCTACCCTCACCCCATGTTGTAATAACATAAACTCCATAAGATAAATTAAATAATGCAGTATTATCCATATTTTTCCACTCCTTCTTCCTAAAAAAGCCGATAGGAACACCTATCGGCTTTTAAATTGCTAACGAAAATTTAATTTATTATCCAAAATATCTCTTTAAGAGACCTTCGAATGCTTTACCGTGTCTTGCTTCGTCACGAGCCATTTCGTGAACTGTGTCATGGATAGCGTCAAGATTTTGTTCTTTAGCCATTTTAGCAAGTTCGAATTTACCAAGAGTTGCACCGTTTTCTGCTTCAACTCTCATTTCGAGATTTTTCTTTGTTGAATCTGTAACGAGTTCACCTAAGAGTTCAGCAAATTTTGCTGCATGTTCTGCTTCTTCGTAAGCAGCTTTTTCCCAGTAAAGACCGATTTCAGGGTAGCCTTCTCTGTGAGCAACTCTTGCCATTGCAAGGTACATACCAACTTCTGTGCATTCGCCATTGAAGTTTGCACGAAGACCTTCAAGAATTTCTTCACTTACGCCTTTAGCAACGCCTAAAACGTGCTCTGCAGCCCAAGTCATTTCTTCATCTTTTACTTCTACGAATTTTTCTGCTGGTGCTTTGCAAAGTGGGCAAGCCTCTGGTGCTGTTTCACTTTCAACAATCTGACCGCAAACTAAACATTTCCATTTTTTCATAATCAAAAACTCCTTCATGTAAATAATATATTATAGGTTTTCACCTATGTATTTAAGCATTTTTTACAAATGCCATAATAAACTGTTTTTTGTGACTGTATTTTAAAACCTGTTTCTTCATATACATCAGGAACTTCGGTTTTTCTAAATACATCGGTAATATTACAACATTCTTTACAAAGCAAGTGAATGTGTTCGTTTAAGTTACCTTCATAGTGAACTTTTTTATCACTCGTTTCAACCACCGTAATAAAACCTTCATCTACTAATTGATTTAAGTTTCTGTAAACTGTACCAAGACTTATATTTGGTATTGACTGTTTTACTGACTCATATACCATATCGGCAGTAGGATGTTCAGTTGAACATTTAATATAATCAAGAATTGCATCTCTTTGCCTTGATTTTCTCATTCACTCACCCCCGCTTTTTATAAGTAGTAATGATTACTGTTATTACTATAAACTATTTTTTAAAATTTGTCAACAGTTTTTTAGAAAATTTTTTTGAAGTTTTTCTAAAAGCTCAATCTGTTCATTTATTTCATCTGATAATTCCGTATAAAATCTTTTGGTTTCTTCATTTAATAATAAGTATTTACCTACCCTTTTTACTTTTCTTATAAATGTCCTATTGAATTTATAATCACCATTTTTCAAAGGACAATCTGCTCTTATATCTATAATAGTTTTAACTTTTCCATTTTCTGACATAAGCGGAAACAACGGATAAATTCTGCAAGACAATGGTCTTTTGTTTCTGTCACAGTTACCATTACAAACTGCTATTTTAACACCGCTTTGAGTTTCTTTTATTTTAATATTTTCATCTAAAAATTCTTCTTCACCAGGAAAAAGAATCATTCCTGTATTTTCGTCACCTTTACAGCATTTGCCATTACAGATTTTGCCACAATCGTAACTTAAAGGTGTTTCTTTTCTTAAAAGTGAATAACAGGTTAATATAACATCTTCTTTTTTCATAAATAAAAAACCTTTCGTTTATTCTTATATTTTCTGTACATAATAAACTTGTAAGAGTGTTAAACACTCTAAAAATTAAGGAGGTAACTTTTTATGGAACAGAAAAACAATTCTATCGGTTGCACAGTTGATACTTGCAAATACCACGCACAAAGTGCTAACTACTGCACAAAAAATGCTATTGAAGTAACTGCTTGCAGTTCTTGTGCAAAAACAAGTGACAACACTTGCTGTCAATCATTTGAAGTAAAATAAGTAAATCAACAAACAATAAAATCGGCAGATTTTTACAGTCTGCCGATTTTGTTTTAGTTAGGTATATCGTAAGTTACACCTTCTACATTTTTTGCAATAATGTATTTACCAAAAGACGGTTTACCTTTATATACATTTGCTTTCATAAGAATATTTTTTGTTGAACTCACATTGAGTGCAGGAATTGAATTTAACATAAAAAGATTATTTTCAATATAAATATTCTCGTGAACAAAACCTACAAATCGTCTGTTTTCAGGTGCTATAAGAATTGCACTTTCTTCGCAATTCATAAACGCGTTGCCTCTTATCATCATAGATTTTACAGCACCGCTTTCAAACCAGGTAAGAGCATCATCAGAAACATAAATACCACTTTTACCTGTATTTAAAAATTTATTATTTTCAATCAAAACTTTACCGCGGGTTGTAACAAGCAAACCTCTTGAAGCAACTCTATTAAGTGTATTTTCACAAAATTCAACATCAGGACACGCAGTTATATCTTCTATTACTGCGCCCACAGGATTATTTCTTGTTGAAAGCTTTAATTTTATATGGTATCTGTCGAGCATTTCAGATTGTAGAATTTTTGCTTTTCCGTGCTCTGTAAGAGTTTTCGGGTCAATAAATGTAATTGTATCGTTTACCCTTAACGGATTAAAACCAAAAGTTCTTCTATGACCATAGCGGACTACAATTGTATCATCCGTACTGTCAACCACCTTAAAGAAGATACCGTGAATGTTGCAACCGTCATCACCCGATGAACTAAAATTGCAATTCTTAATTTTCACATTACCTCGACACATTGAACATACAACGAAATCTGCAAGTGATGAAAAATCAACTTCTGCGGCTTCGCGCGGAGAAAAGTCTGAATTTTCAAGTGTTATATCTTCAGAATTCTGTGCGACTAACCCCAAAGAATAATTAAAGCGTTGTGTTATATTTTCGAGTTTAATATTTTTACTACCATCAACTAAAATACCAACATTTTTTCTTGCTTTCGGGAATACATAAAAAACCTGCCCAGCTTCAAAATCCTTTGGTATTAAATACCTCGCTTTAAACACTCTCGGAGAAACTTCTTTTATTGTAGAAACACCAAAAAACGGATGCGAACCATTTCTTTTTACGTGATTATAGTTTGAAGCCTTTGCGGTCGGAGTCCAGCTACCGGAATTTTTAAGCTCTGTAAAGCCTAATTTATAATCTGTTCCATACCAGAAATATTCGCCATCTTCTTCTTTGTAATTGCTTGACTCATCAATTTTAAATGTAACATAAAATGGTGACGTCTGCATTATAGTTATCTTGTGAACATTAGGTTGTACTGTTTCAATGTTAAGATTTTTAAGTGTAACATTAACACAGTTTTCAATAACGATATTTGTCATAATACCGTCAAAAATAAATGTTGAATTATTAAAATCTATTTCTAAATCGTTTATACCTTTTAAATCAAGTGCAATTTTATGAGTATGCTTTTTATCTGTTTCAGAATACTCCTTATCTCCAATAGTATTTGAAATGTAAAGCTCTCGTTCATTTGCATATTTGCTCAAAAACACATAATTACCTTTTTCTAACAAAAGGCTTTTAGGTTTTGCGTTTTCAGAGGCTGTATTTAAAAGGTTACTAAAAGCAACCGTAACTTCAGAGTCCGGCTTTATGCTGAAAGAATCCGGATAAATTACCAAAATTTTCACCTACTGTATTTTTTGTTATATACATCTATATTATTATATGAATAAATTTTAATTTCAATTGCCTATAAATAATATAATAAAACATTATAAATTGCAATATATAAAAGATTAAAATTAAATTAAATTTTCAAAAGTGAGTGTATTTACACAAAAGAAAAACCCGTCGCACATTGCGACGGGTTTTTCTTGAATAGAAGAGTGTTACCTCTTGCGTACTCGTATTGGCAACTATATAGTAACCATTGGTTACTACTAATTTGTTGCGAAAATGTGAACAAATTATTAACAATACACTTTTTTTGCACCATTTTTTCACGTAAAATTCACTTTTAGTTAAATATCACACAATATATAGTGTGTATTTGTGCATTTTACCACTATTCAAAAACACATTTTTCTATTGAAAGAATTTGCTTTCTGTGGTAATCTTATTATGTTAATTTAATATCTGTACTTACAGATACAGGAGGAAATTTATGGCAAGTATTTTAGATGCTTTCAAAGAAAAGCAAACAGAAGAAAGAGTTTACACAGGCAAAAAAATCAAAGTCGGCATTATCGGTTGTGGTTGGATTGCTGAAGCACACGCAAAAAGCTACATGAAATGTGAGGACGTTGAAATTGTTGCTTTAGCTGATATTGTTCCAGGTAAAGCAGAAGCATTCGCTAAACAATACGGCGTTGAGGGTGCAAAATATTACAATAGCGACAGAGAACTTATCGACAACGAAAAAGACCTTGATGCTGTTTCAATTTGTACATATAACAAGCAACACGCACCTTGTGCTATTTATGCACTTGAGCACGGTGTTCACGTTCTTCTTGAAAAACCAATGTGCGTTACTTTAGAAGAAGCAGTTGAAATCTGCAAAGCAGAAAAGAAAAGCGGTAAAATTCTCTCAATCGGTTTCCAACCTCGTTTTGACGAGAATATGAAAATGGTTAAGAAAATCTGCGAAAGCGGTGTTCTAGGTAAAATTTATTACATTCAGACCGGTGGCGGTAGAAGAATGGGTATTCCCACACCTTTTGGTACATCTTTCATTCAGGAAGATACTGCTGGTCTTGGTGCTTTAGGTGATATCGGTTGTTATTCTCTCGATATGGTTCTTAACGCAATCGGCTATCCAAAGCCACTCACAGTTACAGGCTTTAAAGCCGGTCTTTTCGGCAAAAAGCCTGAATATCTCCAAAAACCTGAATACACAGAGGTTTTCGGTGTTGATGACTTTGCTGCTGCATATATCCGTCTTGAAAACGACATTGTTCTCGACTTCAGAATTGCTTGGGCTATGCACTGCGACACTCCTGGTGATACAATCATTATGGGTACAGAAGGTGGTCTTCGCATTCCTTCTACAGAATGTTGGAACGGTTCAATCGGCGGACCTATGACAATTTACCACAACATTGCTGGTGAATGTGTTGAAACAGTTATTCCTGAATGCACAAATGACGAAGACAACTTCGACAAGAAAATCCGTTCATTCATTGATGCTATTGAATTTAATCTTCCTTCACCTGTTCCTACAAGTCAGATTATTTACAATCAGGCAATCATTGATGGCATTGCTCGTTCATCTGATTTAGGCAGAGAAGTTACAATTGAAATTCCGGAAATTTAAACAATATAAAAAAATCAGTTGCAGTTTTTGCTGCAACTGATTTTTTTATATTAAGTTTTCGTTGTAGTTCGCCCTGACTCCACCTATAAACTTCGGTCTTGTTCGTGCTGCAAGGAGCAACGCGTTACCAATACTTTTTTCTGAAAGCTTTAAAGGTACTGCAACATTTTTTAAGTGCATTCCTATTAAAACTCCACCAATATCAAGTCCTGCGTCTGCTTTAATGCCTTCTACTGCAACTGGATTTTTTAAGTGTTTATAAGCAGCGGTTGCAAATGAACCACCTGCTTTTGGTACAGGAATTACATTAACCCACTCAAGATTTTTTGCCGCTTCTTTTTCAACAATTATTGCCCTGTTTAAATGCTCACAACATTGTGCCGCAACAAAAATATCCTTTGCCTTAAACACTTCATTGAGTGCTAAAAATACTTGTTCGCCTAATTCGGGACTCGAATTAGTTCCCATATTGTCGCCTAAAATTTCGCTTGAAGAGCAACCAACAACGACTATATCGCCACATTTAAGATTTGCTTTTTCAACTAATTCTTCGGCAGACTTTTTAAGTTGGATTTTTATTTCTTCTATAAATTCCATAAATTATCTTTCACCGTATCTTGTAAGCAATTGAATTGCAGTAACCCTGTCTTCTGCTAACTCAATATTTGTTTTTCCGTAAATAGCATTCTGAACATTCTGTGCAGCAAGTGGGTAGTCAACTGCCCAATACCACATAGCAGAACCACTTACACCTTTAATAGCATCTTCACTTGGTGCTAAAACCTGTTTAAAATCGTAAGATGCCCATCCTTCTGTAATAGCTCTTGTACCTAATTCTAAAACATCCTTAGTAGTGTAGCTTGTTTGTACATAAGGCAAGAAATCTTTTACATAATCATCAAGCTCAGAAAGCTTAATATCTTTCGCTTTACCTAATAATGACTGAATAACCTGACGTTGACGACGAGTTCTGCTGACATCACCATCGCTGTCACATTTACGGCTACGACAGAAAGCAAGTGCTTCGTCACCAGTTAATGTAACCGCGTCACCTGCTTCAATACTGCAATTCTGATAATTGTTATTCATATAATTTGCTTCATACTGTTGAACAGGTACTGTAACGCCGCCTAACTTATCAATCGCCGCTTTAAAGAGTGAGAAATTGATAAGTGCATAACCATCAATTCTGATTTTGAAGTTATTCTCGATTGCAGGAATAAGACCATCTACACCATAGAATGGGAATGCGGCATTTATTTTATTAAATGTACCACCGCTACCATCAGGATTCTGAATGTAGCAGAACGAGTCACGCATAATTGATGTAAGAGTCAGGGTTTTTAACTCTGTGTTGATTGACATAATAAGAATTGTATCAGTAAGACCTGCAATTGCATTAGGGTTTCTTGTATCGACACCGCAACACAAAATATTTATAACGTGGTTACTGTACATTACTTCGCCACCATTAGTAGCCCAGTTTCTGACTGCTTCTTTGTAGCTGTCGGCAGTTTCTTCGTAAATAGTATCGAATATAGGGTCTGACGCCAAAGTTTCAGGAACGGTTTCATCTGCATCGAAATCGTAAACATTTGTATCCTGTGGAACTACCTCTGGCGGGGTTACCATATCCTTGTACTTAACAAAAATAATTGTACTTGTTGCAATTGCCAATACAAGTATTAAAGAAAGTACAACCAATAATTTCTTTTTACCAGACTTTTTTTCTTTTTTTGCCATAGCTTAATATCTTCTTTCTATCACTTAATATTCTCTATACATTCAGGACAATCACACAAAACAGTTGCATCATTAAAAACGTAATAGTGATAATCTTTATTATGTGGCTCCTGGAAAGCACATTGTGGAATTTCCTGATTTGCGAGATATGTATAAAATTTAACATCCTCTAAATTTTTGCGCTTTAAGTAGTGACCGGATTCACAACCAACATTATAGTCACCTGTTGTTCTGTAACCGCCTCTTATATCGCCTAATGTAAACCCTGTGAGTTCATCCTTTGTAAGCATAAAGCATTTTACATTAGCATAACCATCCGGAAAATTTGAAGGTGAAAAAACAACATGGGCAGGGTCTGCATATTCCATAATAATTACATCTTGTTTTTTACCGTTATCAATCATACCAACCATAGCTTCCTGAACAACAGTAGAAATAACTATTCTGTTAGCGGTACATTCATCTAATCTTTTTTGTTTGGAAATGCCTGTATATACGGGTATCGCAACTGCTACTAAAATACCCATTATAAGAACAACAGTCAAAATCTCAACTAAAGAAAAACCTTTTTTGGAATTTAAAAACTTCATAATTTTTCACCTCTATTTTCATAATATCATAGTTCCGATATTTTTTCAATAAAAATGCTTTTTCTTCACTTTTTGTTAATATTTATAAAGAGTTTTTAAAAGCGCAATCTCTTTTTCGTAACCATCTATATCATTAGGTGTTTCTAAAAAGAATGGTAAATCCTTTAATTTTTCGTGATTTATAATTCTTGTAATTGCTTCCAGACCTAAATGCCCGTCACCAATTTTTTCGTGTCGGTCTTTGTGACTTGCAAACGGATTTTTTGTGTCATTAAGATGAATTGCCTTCAATCTGTCAAGCCCGATTATTCTGTCAAATTCCAAAAGTACATTATCTAAATCGTTTACAATATCATAACCACCATCATAAACATGACAGGTATCAAGACAAACACCTAATTTTTCATTTAATTTAACTTTATCAATAATAGATTTTATTTCTTCAAAGCTTCTGCCGACCTCACTACCTTTACCTGACATTGTTTCGAGTAAAATAATAGTTTTCTGGTCTTTTTTTATTACTTCATTGAGCATTGAAGAAATATAGTCTATACCGACATCTGCACCCTGACTTACGTGACTGCCCGGGTGAAAATTATACATAGCACCATCTATATTATCAAGACGCATAATATCGTCAAGCATAGTGTTTTTAGCAAACTCACGAAGCCCCTCATCTTTTGCACAAGCATTCATAGTATACGGAGCATGTGCTAAAACTGAAATAATTTCGTTTTCTTTTCTGAACTTCTCAAATGCTTTAATATCATCTAAATCAAGCGGTTTTGCTGATCCTCCGCGTGGATTACGGGTAAAGAACTGAAATGTGTTTGCACCAATTCTTTTTGCTTCTTTACCCATACTGAGATAACCGCCTGAGCTCGATAAATGACAACCTATTTTTAACATTTTATTCTCCTAATTTGTGTATAAATAAACCACTTAAAAGTTTGGGTTCAAACCAAGTAGATTTTGGTGGCATAATTTTATTTGCATCTGCAATATCCATTAAATCATCAAGTGTTGTTGGGTACATTGAAAACGCAACGGTCATATCATCAGAAACACGTATTTCTAATTCTTTAAGACCTCTTATACCGCCGATAAAGTCAATTCTTTTATCGGTTCTCGGGTCACCAATATTAAGAACAGGTGATAAAAGATTACTTTGAAGAATTGAAACATCAAGTCTTTCGACAGGGTCATTTTCATTGAATGTACCTTTTTTCGCCTTTAACACATACCATTTGTTTTTGAGATACATACCAAAAGTATGCTTTTCTTTTGGTGAATACGGTTCGTCAGTATTACATTCTGAAACATCAAATTTTTCTTTTATCTTCTCGATAAATTCACTTTCAGAATTACCGTTCAAATCTTTGACTACACGGTTATAATCCATAATAGAAAGTGTATTAGCCGGGAACAACACTGCTAAAAAATAATTAAATTCTTCTGTACCGTCGTATTGTGGATTTTCTTCTCTGCGTTTTTTGCCTACATTAACCGCAGATGCACAACGATGATGACCATCTGCAATATAAAACGCACCCGCATCTTCTAAAAGTGCAGAAAGTTCATTATTTATATTTTCATCATCAATCACCCAGACAGTATTTGAAATACCGTCTTCGGTAACAAAATCGTAAACAGGCTTATTGTTATTTTTGAAATTACATATAATTTCATCTGCTCTGTTACACTCTTTATAACAGAGGAATATAGGGCCTGTATTCGCATCACAGGTATCAACATGACGAATACGGTCTGCTTCTTTATCGGCACGGGTTAATTCGTGCTTTTTAATCTGGTTATTTATATAATCATCAATAGAAGCACAGCCTACAAGACCTGTCTGCTCTCTGCCATTCATAATCTGACGATAAATATAAAAATGTGCTTTTTCGTCCTGTGCCATAGCACCATTTTTTTCAAGATTCTCTAAGTTTTCTTTTGCTTTTAAATAGACTTCATCGGAATAAATATCAATACCTTTTTCTAAATCTATTTCCGCTTTGTCAACGTGAAGAAATGAGTAAGGGTTACCTTTTACCATTTCCCTTGCTTCTTCACTATTCATAACATCGTAAGGTAATGCCGCTACCCTACTTGCATATTCACTTGTGGGGCGTAATGCTTTAAATGGTTTGAATGTTGCCATAGCAAAAAACTCCAATCAAAATAAATTTTATTCAAATCTTATTACAGTATTTTTCTCTGCTGATTCAAAAATTGCTTCCATAAGGCGCATAAGTCTTATTTGTTGTGCGTGAGTAATAAGTGGCTTAGCACCATTTCTCAAGCAATCATAAATGTTATTATAATAATCTGCCCATTTTACTTCAATTTTTTCGAGTGGGAATTCTTTTATTGTTTCATCTGTTCTTGGTGCCATAGTTTTTGTAATACCTGCACCCGCCTGAATTGGTACTGCATCAAGTTTTTCCCAATCTTTAATTTTCACAATTTTTCCGTTTAAATCCCAGTCAGTAATAATTGCAGTACCATTTTCACCGCAAACATACCAACGTGGAGCTTCAATAAAGTTATTTGTAAGAACTTCAACCACGCAGTCAGGTCCATCTTTGAATTTTATAAGTGTTCTGAAACCGTCATCACATTCATCATTTGTAATATGAGTAACAGTAGCGTAAACCGACTCAATTGTTTTACCCTCGTTAATCATAAGAATCTGGTCAAGAAGATGAACACCCCAGTCAAACACCATTCCGCCACCGTGTTCTTTTTCTTGTCGCCAGTCGCCAGGAATACCACGTGAACCATAAACGCGTGAATCAATTGAAAAAACAGAACCTAACTCGTTTTTATCAATTATGTTTTTAATAGTTCTGTAGTCGTTATCCCAACGTCTGTTCTGATGCACTGTGAAAAGCTTACCTGTTTCTTGGGATGCTTTAATCATTTCTGCTAAATCTTCTGAACACATAGTAACAGGCTTTTCTGAAATAACATTTTTACCTGCTTTCATAGCACGGATTGCTATATCTTTATGAGAATCGTTATATGTAGCACAAACAATAAGCTCTACACTTCCATCCTCTAATACAGCTTCAAAGCTTTCATATGCTTTGACACCGTTTTCGCGTGCTAAATTACATCTATCTTCTTTAATATCATATATTCCAACAAGATTAAAATTTTCAAATTTTGCTATGTTGTCAGCATGGTATTTACCCATTCCACCATAACCAACAACAACGGTATTGATTTTTTCCATTTTTCCTATCCCATTTCTTGAATTAAAAATTAAAAATTAAGAATTAAGAATTGAGGGGCAAAGCCGATTATAAAACCATCCAGAAAACTACTCGTTTCATTCACATTTTAAAAAATCTATAATGCCGACCGCAGGTCCCGAAATTTTTCATTTTTCATTCTTAATTCTTAATTAAAACACGAAGTGTTTTATATCCACCAAGCGTCTTTGAGTTCCTCTTTAATTATACATTTTTTGAGAAGTTCAACCGCTTTTTCAAGTCCTTCGTTCTGGCTCATCAACGAATCTTCGTGTTCAATAGAAATTGCGTAATCATAGCCTACCATACGAAGATTGCTCATAACATCTTTCCAGAAGAGTTCATCGTTACCATAACCTACTGAACGGAAAATCCATGAACGATTGATTTCATCTGCATAAGATTTTGTATCAAGAACACCATTTACCGCTGTGTTCACTTTATCAATTCTTGTATCTTTTGCGTGGAAATGGAATATAGCATCACCTAATGCACGAATTACAGGAATTGGTTCCATACCCTGCCAGATAAGGTGAGACAAGTCAAGGTTTGCACCGATTTCTTTACCAACTGCATTACGGAGCTTTAAAAGACTTTCTGTATTATATACGCAGAAACCTGGGTGAAGCTCAAGTGCGATTTTATCTACACCGTGAGCAGTGCTGAATTTAACAAATTCTTTCCAGTAAGGAATAAGAACTTCGTTCCATTGCCACTCTAAAATTTCACCAAAATCATTTGGCCAAGGGCAAGTAACCCAGTTAGGATATTTTGCAGTTTCGCAGTCACCTGGGCAACCTGAGAAAGTATTGATTTGATGAACACCTAATTTTTCTGCTAAAAGAACTGCTTTTCTTAAATCGTCATCAAAGCTCTTTGCAATTTCTTTATTTGGATGCACAGGGTTACCGTGACAGCTTAAAGCACTGATTTCTACATTATATTTTTTAAGAAGTGCCTTGAATTCCTCTAATGCTTTGTCGTCATTTAAAAGAATATCAGGATTTGCGTGCGCATTACCCGGGTAACCACCGCAACCGATTTCAACCATTTCAAGACCTAAAGAAGAAAAATATTTTAACGCTTCTTCTAAAGATACGCTACCTAAAAGATTTGTAAGAACACCTAATTTCATATTATTTAACCACCCTTAAAAATTTTCTTTAAGCCATTTGTAGCTTCTTGTAATATCTTCGAGGCCTGTTGGTACAGGGTCATCGTTTTCTAAAATTACCCAATCGAGTCCGATTGCTTTAACACCTTTTACAACATCAAGCAAATCATTTTCACCTTCGCCTAATGCCATTGGTTTATGGTCTTTACCATCTTTTATGTGAATTAAAGCAATCTTGTCTTTTTTCTCTACAAGATACTCTGAATTCTTAATACCCGCACAGAAGCTCCAGTATGTATCAACTTCTAATTTACACTGTTCGCCGATGATATCCATTGCGGTTTTACCATCTTTCAAATCTGCAAATTCTTCTGTGTGGTTGTGGTAGTAAGTATTCATACCGATTTTTTCTGCTTCTTTATTAGCGTTACCTAATACATCTGCAGTATTTTTTGCTTCTTCAAAAGTAGAATGAGGCGCTCCACCAACACCTAAATATTTTGTGCCGAGTGTTTTGTGAAATTCTAAAGTTTTATTGAGATTATCGCCTTCAAACGCATCAAGACCTAAATGTGTACCAACTATTGTAAGACCTAATTCGTCACATTTATTTTTAAGAACTTCTGCAGAAATGCCCTGATAACCTGCAAACTCAACACCATCAAAACCTATCTCTTTAACCTTGCCTAAAATTTCTAATAAATCGTTACCATTTTCGATATGGTCACGAACTGAATATAACTGAACTGCAAATTTCATATTTGTTACCTCTTAATCTTTAAAATATACCGGTGTACCGGTTTTTGCTGATTCATAAATTCCCTCGAGAATACGAGTAACACAAAGTGCCTGTCTTGGTGGCACTGGTACTTCTGTATCATTTAAAATACAGTTAACCCATTTTCTTGCTTCAACATCTTTAGGGTCGTCACATTTTATGCCCTCAAAAAAAGCTGCACCACCATTTTCAAAGCTTGGTGTTTCAATAACCTGTCGCTGATTTTTTATGTAGTTTATAACTACTTTATCATCGCGGGTATCAACACCACCCTTGTCACCACAGATTGTGTAGCATGCTTCATTAGGGTCTGCTACATTAAGCGCCCAGCTTGACTGAAGATTTATAACTGCACCATTTTTCATTTTAATAAAACCAAATGCAGAATCTTCAACTGTATATTTTTCTGGATCCCAAGGGCCCCAGTCGTTACCCTGTTCTTCTTTGTCCGCCAATTTTCTGAAGGTCTGACCTACAACCATTTCCGGCTCGTAGTTTTCCATAATCCAGAGTGTCATATCAAGTGCATGCGTACCAATATCAATAAGCGGACCGCCCCCCTGCTCGTACTCATTAAGGAACACACCCCAGGTTGGTACTGCACGGCGTCTTACTGCGTATGCATTCGCATAATACATATCACCAAACTCGCCTTTTTCTGCACAAGCCTTTACATAAAGATTTTCTGCAGTATTTCTGTTCTGGTAACCTATAGAAAGCTTTTTACCTGTTCTTTCCGCTGCTTCGCACATTTTAACAGCTTCTTCGTAGGTTTTTGCCATTGGCTTTTCGCACATAACGTGTTTACCGCTTTCCAAAGCATCAATTGTAATAAAGCTATGTGAACGGTTTGGTGTGCAAACGTGAACCACATCAATTGATTCATCTTTTAAAAGTTCTTTATAATCTTCGTATGCTTTAGCATCAGGAGTACCATACTCTTTAACTGCTTTTTCTGCTTTTTCTAAAATAATGTCACAAAAAGCAACCATTTCAACTTCTTCGATTTTTTTAAGTGCTGACATATGTTTACTGTTAGCAATACCACCGCAACCGATGATGCCGACTCTTAATTTTGACATAAGGTATTACCCCCTATATATTGATTATATATACTTGTTTATTATACTACATCTACAATATATTTCAATAGTATTTCTTCTTTTTTAGCACTAAATATTGAATTTTTTTTATAATTATTGTATATTAAGAAAAGATGATTTTGAAAGGATTTTTGATATGGCAAAAAAGAAAGTTTACGCAGTCGCGACTTCACATTTAGATACTGTATGGAGTTGGGATTTAGAGGAATCTATAAGAGAATATATCAAGGCAACATTCGACGAAAATTTCACTCTTTTTGAGAACTACCCTAACTACACTTTTTCGTTTGAAGGTTCTTACAGATATGAGCTTATGGAAGAATATTACCCTGAGCTTTTCGAGAGAATGAAAAAGTACATAGACGAAGGCAGATGGAATGTCTGCGGTTCTGCCTTTGAAAATGGTGATGTTAATGTTCCTTCACCTGAAGCGCTTTTCAGAAATATTCTTTATGGTAACTCATATTTTGAAGAAAAATTCGGTAAGCGTTCAGTTGATATTTTCTTACCTGACTGTTTCGGTTTTGGTTGGGCACTTCCAAGTGTTATGCATCACGCAAATTTAAAAGGTTTTACAACACAAAAGCTTACTTGGGGTTCTGCTTATGGTATGCCTTACAATATAGGAAGATGGCGTGGTGTTGACGGAAATGAAGTATTTGCCGTTTTAAATCCTGGTTCGTACTCAAGACCATTCAAGAAAATTCGCGACTTTGACTTTATATTAAACAAATTAAAAGAGAACGAAAAATTCGGTCTTAACTTAGAATATCATTTCCACGGAACCGGTGACCGTGGTGGTGCAACCACAAAGGATAGTTGCGAGATTTTAGAAAAGGCAATAGCATTAAATGATGATGAATTAGAAATCCATTCCGCATCTGCTGATGAAATTTACCATGATTTAGATAAGCTTAGTGACGAAGCAAAGAAAAAGCTTCCTTTGTGGAATAATGAACTTGTTATGCAAAACCACGCAGTTGGTGGCTACACCTCAAGAGTTATGAGCAAGCGCTGGAACAGACACTCTGAAGAGCTTGCAGATATGGCTGAAAGAAGTGCAGTAATGGCAGATTATCTCGGTACTGAAAGCTATAATAAAGCTACTTTAACCCGCGCATGGAAACGAACTATTGCTCACCACTTCCACGATGATATGCCGGGTACATCCTGCCAGAGAGTTTATAAGCGTTCCTGGAACGATTTATTTGTTTCAATGAATCAATTCAAAAATGAAATGGGCTCAACACTTTCTTCTATTGCATCAATTATGAAAACTGATTTTTGTAAGGGCAGAGCAATTACAGTTTATAACTCTGTTGAAACAAAAAGAAAGAGTGCTGTAGTGGCAAGACTTTCTGACTTTAATTCAAAGTATGTAAGAGTATTTGACGAAAATGGTAACGAAGCACCTGCACAGATTAAGAGCAAAAAAGATAATATAGCAGAAATTATTTTTATTGCAGATATGGATGCACTTTCTTTAAAGGTTTATGATATAAGAGAAAGTGACACACCATGCGAAGTTAATACCGCTTTAAAGGTAAGTGTTAAGCAATTAGAAAACGAAAAATATTCAGTAAAGCTCAACTCTAATGGTGATATTGAATCTATTTTTGACAAGGCACTTGAAAAAGAACTTTTAAAGGAACCGATTGTTACAGGGCTTTTCAACTACACAGGTTCAAAGCCTTGGCCTGCTTGGGAAATGAATTATGAAGAGGCAAATAAAAAGCCTGATAGAATTCCACAGTTAAAGACAATAGAGATCTATGAAAATGGCCCCGCAAGAGTTGCAATTAAAGTAGTACAAACTGATGACAGAAGTGAATTCACAAATATAATTTCACTCGCAAACGATGGTGAAATTGTACAGGTAAACAGTGAAATTGAGTGGCAGTCACTTCGTACAATGGCAAAAAACATTTTCTCTCTATCTGCTACAAATACATTAGCAACCTTTGATTTAGGCTTGGGTGCTATTGAAAGAACTAATATGAGTGATAAGCTCTTTGAGGTACCTGCACAGAAATGGGCAGATATCAGTAATTGCAATGATGATTTTGGTATTTCTGTTTTAAGTGAATGTAAATATGGTTGGGATAAATACAACATTAACACACTTCGTCTTACTGTTGTTCACACACCTCAGAAGAATTACAGAATCGACTCTATGCAATCTATGATGGATTTAGGTCTTAACAGATATTCTTATGCTTTATTCTCACATAGTGGCAAAGTTTCAGAAAAAACTCAGCGTGAAGCAAAACTTTTCACACAACCACTTGTTGCAGTTGAATGTGAAAAACATAATGGTGTGCTCGGTACAGAATATTCATTCATAAAAGCTTCAAGTGATTCAGTAATTGTAAGAGCAATTAAAAAAGCAGAAAAGAGTGACGAGATTATTATTCGTCTTAACGAGAGTGCTAAAAAGAATGTAGAAAACTTTACGCTTACTCTTGGTAACGGTATAGAGTCTGCAAAAGAAATGTTTGCGAGTGAAGAATACATTAAAGAGGCTACTGTAACAGATGGTAAACTCGTAACATCTTTCGCACCTTACGAAATTAAGACATTTTCATTAAAACTCAAATCACCTGAAAACAACGGCAATTTTGTTGCTTCAACTCCTGTCGCTCTTGATTTTGATAAGAATATTATTACAAAGCAAGGCGAAACAGGTGATTTCAAATACACATTACCTTACGAAATCACACCTGAAAGTTTTACAATTTCCGGTACAGAATTCAGAATTAACAAAGACGGTAAGAATGCATTAGTTTGTGATGCTCAAAAGATTACCATACCTGAAAACTGTAAAAAGCTTTCTCTTCTTTGTGCTTCTTTAAATGGTGACAAAAACGCAACTTTTAAAGTTGCCAACGAAGAAACAGAAAAATATATTCCTGACACATTTGAGAGAATTGCCCGTTGGGATATGTATGATTTTAAAGAAACTGCAAGAATTAAAAATTGTGAAGTAGCATATGACTTTACACACTGCCACAAAGATGGTAAAGATGAAATTGCAAAGATTATGTATTTTTTTAATGTGACATTTGATGTTACAAACAAAAAAGAAATTACTTTACCAGTTGACAACGACATTATTATAATTTCTGCTACTGCTACAAATTCGGAAGTGGCAGAAATCAGAACCCCTCTTTTAGAAGAAGTCGAAACAAGAAAATTCAATTTCAAAATGACACGACAAGAAAAACGCAATTATAGAATTGAAAGGCGCTACAAAAACATGGGCGACAAGAAATTCTATGAGAGAAAAGGTTGGGGTAAAAACTACTGATTCGCTACGCGAAAATTTAAAATTGAAAATTGAGAATTAAAAATTTCGGAACTGCGTTGGCATTGTAATATTATAAAAGAAAATGCATCTTATCATTTTAAGTTGGTTTTAATATCAACTATAAATGATAAGATGCATTAATTTTTATTCGTTTTATAATCAAGTTCGCAAAATTCTGCATTCTGAACTCTGCATTCTTATAATTCCGAATTAAAGAATTCCGCCAAGTAACATTTTGATATAAGTAATTAAAAGGTTAGGAATTGCGATAATAAAGTTTGCAATTGTCTGGTCAATTGTACCTAATGGGTCAGTTGGAAGATGGGTATCTTCTAAATCTTCGCCCTTTTGAGTCTTTTTAATTGCATAGCTATCAATTTCTGTAATAACTTGTTCTTTATCTGGATTTTCTTCATCGATATCTGATAATACATAAGCATTGTAAATAAGCTTAGTACCATCAATTGTGATACCTGCAAAGCAACCACCAGCATTTGGATTTGTTTCGTTGCCCTCTTCATCTTTTTCAGAACGAGTTGTTGTATAAACATCTGCACAATCAAAGATTGGGTCCATAGCATCGCTATTTACACCATATCTCTTTGTACCTGCTGTACTTGGAAGTGCGTAAATTGTACCATCTGGATTTACTGCGAATGTTGTTTCAACACCATTGTAAACCTCTGTTACAAATTTTGTATCTTCACAAACTGCATCGCCTTTAACTTGTTTAGTTCTCATATACATATGGTCGTGACCTGAAAGAACTAAGTCAACATCTGTCTGGTCAACTATATCAATAATTACTTCACGCAATAAAACTGTGTCTGGTTTATTGATATTTTTACCTGCTGAATATGGTGCACGGTGAGTTAAAAGAATTTTCCAATGTGCATCTGAAGAAGTCAAGTCATTTATAATCCAGTTTCTTTGTGCTTCTGTCATTGGATACATATCATTTGTGTTAAGTACGCAGAAGTGAGCATTACCATAATCAAATGAATAGAAAGTACCATTTGTACCATTTAAAAGACCACTTGCGCCCTGAAGATTAAATGTTGTATCAAACCAACCAACATTAAGTTTGTTAGTAATATTACCTTCGTGGTTACCTGCAGCCGGTGCAAGAGTTAACTTGTTGTTATATTTGCTGAAATTATTGCTGTAATATTGCCATTCTTCGTTTGTACAATCGTTAACGAAGTCACCCATATTAACAACTAATTCTGCATTTGGGTAAGTTTCCATAGCAGCATTCATAACAAGTGAAGCCTCGTAGAAATTTTCATTATTACTTGCCTGAACATCAGTAAGAGCAATAAATGTAAATTTACCATCTCCATTATCTGTAAAGAATGAACCTGTTTCACCCCATACATCGTATTCAGCGCTACCTAAACGATAGTAATATGTAGTACCTTTTTTAAGACCTGTTGCAACTGCTTTGTGGTTGTAATAACCCTGGAAGCTTTTTGATGTTGCTTCAAAAGTAATTGCATTATCAAAGCCTGAAACAAGGTAATCTGAAACTTTAACTACCTGTGCTACTGATTCGCAATCATCAGGTGTAAACCAAGAGAAGCCCCTTTGTGTTTTTGCATCACCATAAACTGTACAGCTCTGACGCTCAACCTGATAGCCTGAAACATCAATCGCGTCTTCTGCAGATGCAGAGAAAACAAAGCAAGAGAGAAGCATTAAAACTGCAAGTACAGCTGAAAGTGACTTTTTAACTGTATTTTTCATAACTAACCTCCGAATATTATAACACTATTTTAATTACACCATATTATACACCCAACTTGCAATATTTGTCAATGAACAATGTGTAGTTTTTTGAGAAAATTTATTGTGCAGTTTGTTAGTGGTTAGGGGGGCAAGGAAATAGGAATTAGTACTGAGCCTTCAGCATTTAATACTCGAAGCGTTCTAAAATCGGCACATCGAAAAAACTGTTATCTTTTGAAAGTTTTTTTAATTCCTCATGTTGCTTTAAAACCTCACTTGCAAACTCTTCTTTGGTAATATCTGTATAATAAGCATTTGTAAGCGTTGCATAGGTAGCTTTATTAAAATCTTTAACCAAAACACCGTAATCATCGTCCGTTTTGAAAAAAGTTACACTTTTACCGTTTATTTCCATTGTTTCGCCTTGTGCCACACATTCTAATTCTGCCCAATGCTTCACGAGAGGGTTTTCTGTTTCTAACCTGAATTTAAAATTCATAAACGGGCTTATACTTTCAAAATATCTTACATCATAAACTTGAGGCATCCCGTAAACTGATACACCATAAGACTCCAACCAAAAATATTTCGTACCGGTTATATATGATGCAGAAATATCAAAGCTTTCGTATTCCTCACCTGTTATATTATGATACGGAAACAGCGTTTGTGTATATTCTCTGTTATTTTCTGTATAGCTTTCAGGTGTGTAGCCATCATAAAAAGCTAAAACATTATAACCTACTAACAATGAACAACCCACAACTATGAAAAGACATAATGCAATAATTTTCTTTTTTATGTTACCGCCCTCAACTGTTCCTCTTGAAATAAGAACTACAGAAATAATAAGAATTATTGAAACAAGCAATAAAGCTTCTGCTGAAAACAAAAGTATCGGCAAAGCCTCAAACTCGAAAAAGTACATTGGCTGAAACAAAATCGAACAATAAAACACAATTGATGCTATTACAGTAAAAACAGAAACTGCTATCAATTTACCTTTCATATTTTTCTCCCTTTTCTCATAAAATCGAAGCTTTATTTTTTGATATTAAAATAAAACTTCACACCATTTTCCACATTGGTGCAACCATAATCTGCCTTGTGTAAATCAAGAATTTTAGCTGATACTGCAAGACCTACACCGCTTGACTTATATCTCTCTGTTCTTGACTTATCGGTTTTATAAAGCACAGACCAGATTTTATTCTTGTCGGCTTCGGGAATTTGTGAGTCTGAATTAAAGACAAGCACCTTCACACCCTCTACTCCATCTTTTACAGTAATCCTGATTTCGCCACCATCTTCTGTGTGCTTTACTGCATTAGACAAGAAGTTATCTATTACAAGTGCAATCAAGGTTTTATCACATTTAACCTTTTTATTTGTTTCAATATCAACAGAAACCTGCTTTCTATGAATTTCAAAATGCTTTTTATATTTTTCAGTTTCACTTAACACAAGTTCCCCTAAATCAGTTTTTTCCAAATCAAGAATACTGATTTGAGAAATTCTGTTATACTGGAGCATATCCCCTACCAATTTATTCATTTTAGTTGCTTCGTCATAAATCGATGAAACATATTCGTTGTTATTTTCGGGAGCAATATTTTCTAAGATACATTCACATTGATTCTGTATAATTGCAATAGGTGTTTTCATTTCGTGTGCCATAGCAGAGGTAAAGCTTGATTTTATCTCTTCAAAGCTTTGTCGCTCACGATATTTCTCCAAGAATTTATCAGGTAAAACAAGCATCAATACATTAAACACTAAAATAACAGCTAATGTTATTGTAAAACAACTTGAATCATGAAATGCTCTTTCAAATCTGTTAAACCTGCTTTTAAAAACTAAAATGTAGTTTTCTCCGTCAATTTCTACTACCTTTAAAAGAAAGTTCTGATTATCCGGTGTACCCATAACATAGTTCGCTACAGGTAAATTTTCAACATTAAATCCGCTTAATTTATAGTCACAACTATAATCACCGAAATTTATATTGGACACCTGCCTAAGACACTCGTTATACATCTTGTAATCATTATCAGGTGCGCTGTAGTAGAAACTTGTTTTTAAAATACCCAGATTGTTTTTCTCATAATCTTCTATTGTTACAGTATTTGTTTCACCGCTATAATCTAAAAACTTATATTTTTTACTTTCGGACGCAGCATCTTTTTTGTAATCATAAAAAGAAACTACCATTTCAACAGGTACTACAACACCATTTTGCTCATAGTATGTTAAACTCTCCACCACAATAATATCGCACAGATACCCTTTTTCTTTCATACTGTTAAATTCTGTTTTCTGTTCTTCATTAAGATATTCTTCTATGTAACAATACTTTTCTTCACCATCGGTGTTAAATGACACAATCGTACTATTAGTGTGTAAAAGTTTACCACTTGAATCATACAAAGCCATAGCAAAAGGAAAGCCGAAAAAACCGTCACTATATGTTGCAATAAAATTATCTTTTGTAATATTTTCATCGCCCGAAATACAAAAACCTATTCGTTTGTTATCCATATAATAGCCGACTTCGGTAGAGAACTCACGGGTTACAGTCGGAATGAATATAACAACTGACAAAAGAAGCACTAAAATTTCCACAATGAAAATTCTACGCTTAATGCGAAAATAAAAACGTTTTTCCTTTTTATCAGTTAATCTATTTTGCATAAAAATCCCCTTTAATTTTATTCAAAAGTATACCCCACATTAACAACCGTCTTAATACACCCAGCCTTTTCGCCTAATGCTTTGCGGATTCTTTTAATGTGAGTATCAACTACACGAGATGTACCTTCATATTCCCAACCCCATATCCTGTTAAGAATTTTATCTCGGTCTAAAACGATATTTTTATTTTCCATTAAATATCGTAATAATTCATAATCTTTATTTGTGAGTACAATTTCCTGTGCTTCAACAAAAACCTTTCTTTTTGCTAAATCTATTAAAATTCCATTTAAAGAAATTTCGTCACGCTTCTGGTTTCCTTTTGACATAGCAATCATAGAAAGGCACTTCTGATGCAAAACTGAAAGTGGGAATGGTTTTACTATGTAATCATCACCACCATAAGAAAAGCCTTTTAAATAATCGGTTTCTTCACCTAATGCTGAAAGAAAAAGAATCGGAACATTGCTATATTTTCTTATTTCTTCACATGCTTTAAGACCATCTTTTTTTGGCATCATAACATCAAGTATGATTAAATCAAATTCAGTTTCTTCTGTTTTTTCTACTGCATCTTCTCCGTCACTTGCAGTAGTAACCTTCAAACCTTTTGCAGTAAGGTAATCTTTTATGGTATTTCTTATCTTAATTTCATCATCTGCAACGAGAATTTTATACATCAACTCTCCCCCTTTGATTATAATTTATTATACCGATGTGGAATTGGTGTGTCAAATTTTTCGAGAAAGCGAAAAATTTTAGGAAATAGGAATTAGGAATTAGGAAATAGGGCATCGCGATAAATAAAATCACCTTATCATTTAAAGTTGATTTATACACCAACAAAAAATGATAAGGCAATTTAAAATTCACAAAACTAATTCCTAATTCCTATTTCCTCAAACATTGATTTCTTTCAAGAAATCAATGCTCATCTGGGCACACTCGAGTGGAGTTTTATCCATTGATGGATTATCCTGTTCAACAACTACCCATGAAGCTCCTGCTTTTTCTGATGCTTTTAAAATAGCTTTGAAATCCTGAACGCCGTAACCAACTGGTCTGAATTCAAATGTCTGTTCTTTTGCTTCAGTTTCTTCTTCCTCAATACCAATAAGTTTATAAAGAGGTCCACCATTATTTGAGCCAACAAAGTCTTTGAGGTGAACAACAGGTGCTCTACCTGTATATTTCTCAATATAACCTGCAGGATTTTCGCCACCAACATTTACCCAGCAAGTGTCAATTTCTGTCTGCAAGAATTCTGCTGGTACTTCATTGTAAAGAATATCGAGTGCATATTCACCGTCAATTTTAATAAATTCAAAATCGTGGTTGTGGTAAAGAAGTTGAAGCCCGAGTTCTTTTGCTGCTTCGCCAATTTTTCTTATACCTTTAACTGTATCAGTAAAACCATCTGTACCAGGACGACATTCTTCTGTAAGGTAAGGTACAACAACATATTTACAACCGATTTCTTTATAATCCTTTAAAACCTCAATTGGATTTTCAAGCATATCGTAATAAGGAACATGAGCAGAAATTGGTGTTAAATTAAGTTCTGCTAATTTCTTTTTAATATCTTCTGCCTTTTCACCGAAAAGACCTGCAAATTCTACACCCTCATAACCTAAAGCCTTAACTTTTTCAAGTGTACCATAAAAATCTTTTTCCATATCATCTCTTACTGAATAGAGCTGTAATGCAATTGGGAATTTCATAAAAATTACTCCTTTGAGTTATTATTTTAATACTTTAATTATACAACAATAAAAAACATTTTCAATATATTTTTCACATTTTATTGACATTCGGTTTAAATAAGTTGTATATTTATAAAGTAATTATGAGATTTAAGCAAAGAGGTATTTTTATGAAATATGTAGTTGTACTTTATGATGGTATGGCAGACTACCCTGTTGATGCTTTAAACGGCAAAACACCTATGGAAGTAGCCAAAAAGCCAAACCTTGATAAGCTTGCAAGATTCGGTAAAATGGGTATCGTAAAAACTGTTGGTGATGGTTTAAAGCCTGGTAGTGATATTGCTAATATGAGTGTTTTAGGTTATAACCCAAGAGAATGTTACACAGGTCGTTCACCACTTGAAGCAGTAAGCATCGGTGTAGATATGAAAGATACAGATATTATCTTCCGTTGTAATTTAGTTACACTTTCTGATGAAGAAAATTATGAAGATAAAACAATGGTAGATTATAGTGCGGGTGACATTTCCACTAAAGAAGCAAGAGAAATTATTAAAGATGTTGAAAAGCACTTTGGTAATGACATTTTTAAATTCTACGGTGGTGTTGCTTACCGACATTGCCTTGTATGGAACAATGGTACTTTAGATTTAGGCAAAATGACACCTCCGCACGATATTTCAGGTAAAGTTATTAAAGAACATTTATCAGCATCACCTAATGCACAAGAGCTTATAAAAATGATGAAAGAAAGCTATGACTTTTTAATGGAGCACCCTGTTAATAAAGCGAGAATCCAGAAAGGTGAAAAACCAGCTAATTCAATATGGCTCTGGGGTGAAGGCACAAAACCTGCTTTACCTGATTTTAAAGAGAAATATAATGTAAGCGGTTCTATTATTTCTGCAGTTGACTTACTTAAGGGTATTGCAAAATGCGCTAATATGTCCGCTCCAGAGGTAGAGGGTGCAACAGGTTACATTGACACTAATTTTGTAGGCAAAGCAAAATGTGCTATAGACGAACTTAAAACTCACGATTTTGTTTACATACATTTAGAAGCACCAGACGAATGTGGTCACAGAAACGAACCACACAACAAGGTAAAATCTCTTGAAATGATTGACGAGCAGGTTTTAGGTGTAATTTTACCAGAACTCGAAAAACTTGACGATTATAAAATTATGATTTTACCAGACCACCCTACACCAATTAAAACTATGACTCACGCAAGTGACCCAGTTCCATATATGATTTACCAGAAATCAAAACACGCAGATAACGGAATTGAAACATTCACAGAAAACACCGCAAAAGCAACAGGAAATTATGTTGAAGTCGGTCACGAGCTTATGAACGAGTTCATAAGAAATTAAAAATTAAAAATGAAAAATTAAGAATTGTTGGACCTGTGGTCAGCATTGTAATATTATAAAATTAACTACATTCTATCATTTTCAGTTGGTACTAAAAACTAACTTTGAATGAAAGAATGTAGTTATTTTTATTCGTATTATAATCAAGGCAAAGCCTTCCGAAATTTTTAATTTTTAATTCAAATACATACTCGGCACATTCCCCACTAAAACAGTTTCTGTTAATAAAATCACAGTTTCCACCGTTTCTGTCTGGTATAAAGTACCTACATTTATATTTACCTCAACTTTTATTTTCAGTCTTATGCTATGAAGTGTCTGGTTTATCCCCGTGCTTTTGAATTCGGAAATAATACCTGTTTCTATAAATCCGTAGTCAGTTAATTTAACCTGAAATTCCAACCCGATATGGTCTAAAATATAGCTATCAAAAAGATTACCGAGCGAAACTCTTATTTTTTCGCCTCTGCTATCCTTTAATTCATTTGCAATTGTGTTTGTTATTCCCGATTTAAGCTTGTTTATATTTATTGTATTTGTGCTTATAGATGTTACTTCATTTCCACTATTTACCCCCACATTTACCAAATCGCTATAAACCATTTCGTTTTCCGAAAGATATTTTTCAACAGATTCATTTATCATAATAGTAACTTCATTCTTTACTATGTATTTTGCATTTTCTTTTACAACAGGTCTTATTGCAATATCTATGAGAATAAAAAGAATAGCTAAAACTAAAAACACGCACATCACTTTAAAGGCGAGTGCGTGTTTTTGTTTTTTAGGAATATATCTTTTTGCTTTTATATGTAGTTTCCGCCTGCGCGGTTTAAAGTAGAACTTCACCATACACTTCACCAATATCAGTATATGCAGAAATTCAGTAAAAAGGAACAAATCACAGAACGAAAAATTATGAATTGTACCCGAGCTCGAATGCTTTAAGGTTTACATCTAAAAACTTTTCAGGAACATTTTGTTTTAATGCTTCTAACCATATATCTTTTTCAATATCTGTAGTTTTAGCCATAGCACCAATCAAAACAACGTTTGCAGATTTCGGGTTACCTGCTTCTACTGCTTTCACGAGTGCATCAAGTGTGTAAATTTCAACACCTGCATTTTTAATTGCATCAATAACACCCTCTGGGTATTCTGCGTCACCAATAACAACTGACATAGGGTCAATTTTTTGTGTGTTGGTAACTATTTTACCGCCGATTTTAAGGTGATTTAACCACCTTGCCGCTTCAAGCTGCTCGAATGCTAAAATAATATCTGCTTCACCGAGGCCTACAACCGGTGAATAAACCTTGTCACCATATTTTACATAAGTAACAACAGAGCCGCCGCGTTGACTCATACCGTGAACTTCAGAAACTTTAACATCGTAACCCTTTAAAAGAAGTGCAGTACCTAAAATTCTACTTGAAAGAAGTGTACCTTGACCACCTACACCAACTATCATAATTGATTTATTCATTTTACTGCACCCCCTTATTCGCAGATTGCGTCAAATTTGCAAAGTTGTTCGCAAACACCGCAACCTAAACATTGTGTAAAGTCAATTTGCGCCTTACCGTCTTTCATACTGATAGCAGGGCAACCAATTTTCATACAAGCCTTACAAGATTTACATTTATCCTTATCTACCTTTAAAGCAGGCTTATGCTTAACTGTTTTAAGTAAAGCACAAGGTCTTCTTGAAATAACAACTGCTGCTTCATTCAATGAAAGAGCATTTTTAATTGTATCTTCTGTTTCTTTTAAATCGTAAGGGTCAACAACAAATACATTTTTAATACCAACTGCTTCGCAGAGCTTTTCAAGACTAACTGCAGTTGCAGGGTCACCTTTAATATTTTTACCTGTTGTAGGATTCTGCTGGTGACCTGTCATACCTGTAATGCTGTTATCAAGAATAATAGTAACAGAATTTGTATTGTTATAAGCAATATCTATAAGACCGGTAATACCTGAATGGATAAATGTTGAGTCACCTATAACTGCAACACTTTTGTTTGCTTTTTCAGGGTCTGCTAAATTTCTGCCGTGAAGACCTGAAACGCTACCACCCATACAAAGAACTGTATCCATCATACCAAGTGGTTTTGCAACACCTAATGTATAACACCCAATGTCGCCGCTAACAGTAACATTAAGTCTTTTGAGTGCATAGAAAAGACCGCGGTGCGGACAACCTGCACAAAGCACAGGTGGTCTTGGTGGAATATTTACATCTGCTGTAACACTTTTTGCTTCTTCTTTAAGAATAACTTTTTTAATAAGACCTTGTGAATACTCACCCAAAAGTGTAAACACTTCTTTGCCTATAACATTCACGCCGATTTTTTTACAATGTGTTTCAATATAATCGTCAAGTTCTTCAAGAACGTAAACTGTTTCACATTCGTTACAGAAATCTTTAATAAGTTTTTCAGGAAGAGGATAAACACAACCTAATTTTAAATAAGATGCATTATCGCCTAACGCTTCTTTTGCGTAAGTATATGTAATACCAGATGTAATAACACCTATTTTCTTACTGTTATATTCAACTGTATTAAGACCAATTTCAACTGCTTCTTTTTCGCAGAATTCGATTTGCTCTAAAATACGCTTTTCAACTTCCACATGTTTTACCTTTGCATTTGCAGGTACCATTACATACTTTTGTGGATTTTTTTCATAAGCTTTAAGACCACCGTCAACTCTTTCGCCTACATCTGCAAGGCTTCTTGAGTGAGAAACTCTTGTAGTAAGTCTTAAAAGAACAGGTGTGTCAAATCTTTCTGAAAGCTCAAATGCCATTTTAGAGAATTTAAGACATTCTTCTGAATCTGATGGCTCTAACATCATTATTTTAGAGCCTTTTGCATAGTGTCGGCTATCTTGCTCATTTTGTGATGAGTGCATACCAGGATCATCAGCAACAATAATAACCATACCTGCGTTTACACCTGTATAAGAAGATGTAAAAAGTGGGTCTGCTGCAACATTAAGACCTACGTGCTTCATAGCACAGAAAGAACGAGCACCAGCAACTGCTGCACCAAAAGCAACTTCACAAGCAACTTTTTCATTTGGCGCCCACTCGCTCTTAATTTCATCGTAAGTAGCAATAAATTCTGTAATTTCAGTACTTGGTGTACCAGGATAGCTTGAAGCAACTCTGCACCCCGCTTCGTAAAGACCGCGTGCAACTGCTTCATTACCTAAAAGTAATTTTTTCATAATTCAATCTTTCTCTCTATGTAAATTTATATATAAATTATTTGATTTCGTTTTGCTTTGCAACAACACTTTCGCCACAATACATTTCACGTAATTTTGGTTTTTCTATTTTACCTGTAGGGTTACGTGGAACAGAAGCAAAGATAACTTTTCTTGGTCTTTTATATCTTGGTAAATCATAACAGAAATCGTTTATATCTTCTTCTGTAAGATTTTCGCCATCTTTAACTTCTATAATTGCAGTTGCAATTTCACCAAGACGAGCATCAGGAAGACCAATAACTGCAACATCTTTAATTGAACTGTGTTTTCTTAAGAAGTCCTCAATCTGTACAGGGTAAAGGTTTTCACCACCGGAAATAATAACATCCTTTTTTCTGTCAACAAGGAAAATAAAACCATCTTCGTCTTCTCTTGCCATATCACCTGTAAAGAGCCAACCGTCACGAAGAACATCATTTGTTGCTTTTTCGTCTTTGTAGTAGCAGGTCATAACACCAGGACCTTTGACTGCTAATTCACCTACATCGCCTTTTTCAACAATTTCGCCCTTTTCGTTTACAATTTTAACATCCCAACCATAACCTGCTTTACCGATTGCACCAACCTTGTGAACATTCTCAACACCTAAATGAACACAACCAGGCCCTATAGATTCACTAAGACCATAGTTCGTGTCGTACTCGTGATGTGGGAAAACTGAAAGCCAACGCTTTATAAGGCTTGGTGGAACAGGCTGTGCACCTATGTGCATAAGTCTCCATTGTGAAAGCTCATATTTTGATAAATCAATATCTTTTCTCTCAATAGCATCAAGAATATCTTGCGCCCACGGAACCAAAAGCCAAATAATTGAGCATTTTTCATCACTTGCGGTTTTGATAATCCACTGTGGCTTTGTGCCTTTTAAGATAACTGCTTTACCGCCGACAACAAGTGAACCGAACCAGTGCATTTTAGCACCCGTGTGGTAAAGTGGCGGAATACATAAAAATACATCTTCTTTTGTTTGTGAATGATGAGCCTGTTCAGTTTTTGCCGCGTGAACAAGACTTCTGTGTGCGTGTAAAATCGCTTTTGGAAAACCTGTTGTACCGGATGAAAAATAAACTGCAGCATCATCATCGTCAGATAAAGTAATATCTGGAGCTTTTGTTGAACAATATGTAACGAGTTCATCATAGCTTTCTGAAAATGTAGGGCAATCCTCACCAACATAAAATGTATATTTTACATCAGGAATTCTGTCGCATATTTCTTCAACACGACCAATGAACTCAGGTCCGAAAACCAACACACTACTATCTGAAAGTTTTAAGCAGTATTTAATTTCTTCTGCAGTATAACGATAGTTAAGCGGTACCGCTAAAGCACCCGCTTTTAAAATACCAAAATACACAGGAAGCCATTCAAGACTGTTCATTAAAAGAATAGCAACTCTGTCACCTTTTTTTATCCCTCTTGAAAGAAGCAGATTACAGAAACGGTTTGCTTTTTTGTCAAACTCGCCCCAGGTCATTTCTTTTCTCACAGAGTTTGTATTCCCCGGCTCTATAAGTGAATATTCGCGCCAGGTCATTCTGCTTTTTTCTTCTACTTCAGGATTAATCTCAACTAATGCAACATCATCTTTAAAATTCTTTGCATTGTTTACGAGGTATTCTGTAATAGGCAAAATACTCATTCCTTTATACTATATTATTGCTAAAAATACATAGTAGATAATACACTTATTTCTTTAAAGTGTCAACATATTTTTCAATATCAAATTTTTCGACAGGACTATTATTTTTAAGATAAAGCGGATGATGTGGATGCCCCTTTTGGGAGCGCTTGCCTACTGTAAACCATTCCGCCCCAAATTCGTTACCGATTTCAATCATTTCTTTAACACAATTTATTAAATATGGTCGTTTTTCAATGATTGTTCCCCACGCTGCCCACACAGCAGGTGTGAGCCCTTCTTTGTAAGAAGAAAGAATGTAACGGAACGCTTTCATATTTTCGTTATGTAAAAATTCATTACTACAAGAATCCATATCGTTCGGATTAGTTGCTCTTTGTGCATATACATTAAACATAATGAAACTGTCATAGCCATTGAAACGAGCGGTTCTTTCAACAGATTTCAAAGTATTATCAAGGTCATCAGGTTTTGCAGTAGATGGATTTATACCAATGCAGATAAGAGGATTTTCACCACGTGTACCTAAAATATAACGATAGTCTACATATTCATTAGGAACATAAATCCATTTATTTATATCATATTCATAAGAACCATTCTTCTCATTTTCGAGTGCCTCCTCGAATGATAAAACATCTAATTTTTGTGTTTCACAAGTTGGAATATGCATAATTAAACCACCTTAAAAAATAATTGTTTCAGTATTTTCTTCATATACTTTATTATATCTTTTCAATGCACCATTTTCAACACATAAAGACATTTTCAAACAATTATTTTTACTACCTCTATTTTCTTGACTTTTTCCTACAATATATTATAATTAAAATGTATTATTTTTACAAAATATATTTAGGATAAGAAGGTTTTATTATGTACCATTCAATGACTATTGCAGGCCTCGAGAGAAAGCTCCCATTATGCAAATTAAACGATGACCTTAAAATCGGTGCTTTCGTTATTTTCGGCGATGCAGAATTAACAGTTGCGTGTGCAAGAGATTTATTAGAAAAAGCACCTGAATTTGATTACATAGTTACAGCGGAAGCAAAAGGTATTCCACTCGCTCATGAAATGTCAAGACAAAGCGGTAAAAAATACTTTGTTGCAAGAAAAAAACCAAAGCTTTATATGACAGGTGTTTTTGAAGCAGTTGTTAATTCAATTACAACTGAAGGTGAACAGAAGCTTTATTTAGACATTGCCGAAGCAGAAGAATTAAAAGGCAAACGCGTTATTATTGCAGATGATGTTATTTCTCTTGGCGAATCTTTAAAAGCAGTTCAGACTCTTTTAGAAAAAGCGGGTGCAAATATTGTTGCTAATATGACAATTCTTGCAGAGGGTGACGCTGCAAACAGAAAAGATATTATCTACTTGGAAAAACTCCCACTCTTTAAAAATGACGGAACAATTTTAGAATAAGGAATAGTTTTAAAAAATGGCTGGTAAACTTTTTGTTGTTGGCACACCTATTGGTAATTTAGGTGATTTTTCACCGAGAGCTGTTGAAACACTTTCTTCGTGCGATTTTATTGCTGCGGAGGATACACGAGTTACTATTAAACTTTTAAACCATTTTGGTATAAAAAAACCTATGATAAGTTACTACGAACACAACAAAGCAGGGCGTGGCAACAAAATTATAGAAAGAATTCTAAATGGTGAAAATTGTGCGCTCGTTTCAGATGCGGGTATGCCGATTATTTCAGACCCGGGCGAAGATTTAACAAAACTTTGCTATGAAAACAATATTGAAGTGTGTGCAGTACCGGGGCCAAGCGCTCTTATAACTGCTCTTGCAATTTCAGGAATGAGTGCGGGTAGATTTACTTTTGAAGGTTTTTTAACTACTGCGAAACAGAACAGAAAAAAACATTTGGAAGAATTAGTAAATGAAAAACGTACTATGATTTTTTATGAAGCACCACACAAATTACCTGCTACATTAAAAGATATGGCAGAGTATTTTGGTGACAGAAAAATTGCACTCGTTAAAGAACTTACTAAAATCCACGAAAATGTTGAACACACTACTCTTTTCGAAGCAAGTAAAAAGTACAGCGAAGTTGCTCCTAAAGGTGAATTTGTTGTAATAGTAGAAGGCAAAACAGAAGAACTTACTGAAGAAATCACTTTAGAAGTTGCAACCTCTATGGCAAAAGAATTAGTCGAAAACGGTGTTTCAATTAACGAGGCATCTAAAGAAATTGCAAAGAAAACAGGACTTAAAAAGAGTGATATATATAAATCTTTACAAGGGTGATTAAATGTTATTTGGTGTACAATGGTACTTATGGGTGTTGCTTTTAGTTGTTTCCATCTTAGCAATATTCGTTTGTATAAAAGCATCGGCTGCTTCAAGAACAAGACGAGAAAAATTGAGAAAAGAAGCAGAAATATGGAAAAAAGATTATGAATTAAGACAGGAGTTCAGAACACTCTCATTAGAAAAACTTAATTCTACTGACACCAACAAAATGCTTTCGGGTGTTTGTATGAATATTCAGATTGAATTAGAAAACGCACCTGATATGAATGAAGCATTTTCTATGTTACCGAATGAAAAAAAATACATTTATTGCTTAGAGTATTTTGACGAGGATGCCACAAAAAGTCTTTCAACATTTTTCAAAAACAATGGTGCTCCCCTTACAGATTTTGTAACCCAAGCAATAAAGGCAGTTGGCTACAACGAGATTTTATCACTTGTAGAAGCACTTTATCCAATGTACAATGACAATAGTGATGTTTCAATTGATTACACAGTAATTGAAAAAACTGACGATAAATTTAAAGAAATTTATGACCAGAACAAGCTTTACGATTTAGTTACTAAATATGTAAAAGCTAACAAGGAAATATTTATTGATTAGGAGTTAAATATGGCTACATTTTATCTTTCTGCTTTTGCTGATGAAGCAGGTGGCGGAATAAAAGAACAGATTGACGC
>JAFXCQ010000031.1 GCA_017521425.1 Clostridia bacterium | reverse complement strand
TGTTACCGCTTTTACTGTATAGCTGTATTTTGTTCCAAGCTTAACTGTTGTGTCTGTGTAAGTTAAATCTGTTGTTGTTTTTATTGCTTTCCAACCTGAATATTTCTTTGTTGTTTTATTATATACTCTCTGGTAAACAATGTATTTTTCTGCGTTTTCAACTGCGTTCCAGGTAACTGTAATACCCTTTGCAGTATTCTTTTGACTTACTACCGGAACACCAAGAACTAATTTAGGAATAACAGTTACATCTGTTTTTGCATCACAACGAGTACAATGTCTTGATTTTGAACCAATTTTTTCATAAGTCGGTTGTTTGTCAATAGTAAAGTCTTTGGAATAATTGTGACCTAAAGCTTTAATATCCCCTGTATAAGTGTAACCACATTCACAAACATAAGCCTTTTCACCTTTTTCGGTACAAGTTGGTTGTTTTAATATAGTTTCTTTATAACTGTGAGTATGGTCAAGACAAACAATTGTAGCTGAAGTCAAAGGCTCGTTTGAACTGGAAATATCAATATTTTCCCACTGCTTTGCAAATCCCTGATATGTAACCGTTTTCAGGCTTGTACAACCCTGGAATGCACCTAAATGAACTTCTTTAAGACTAATAGGCAACTTTATCTCTGTAAGACCTGTGCAATCCCTGAACGCCCAATCATCTATAATCTCTAAAGATACTGGTATGTTAATTTCTGTTAAATATGTTGCTCCCCAGAACATTGATGCAGGGATTGTTTTTACACCCTCTGGTACTGTTATACTTGTAAGTTTTTCACATTCTGAAAACATACTGTTAGCTGCATCTATCAATGATTTAGGATAGTTGATTGTTGTAAGATTTTTACAACCCTGAAATGCCCCAATACCTATCTCTTTTACGCTATCGGATAATTTTAATTCTGTAAGTCCCACACAATCTCTAAAAGCCCAATCTCCAATTACTTCCAAAGTTGCTGGTAATGTAATTTCTGTTAAATATGTCGCTCCATCAAACATTGAACCTGGTATAACTTTTACACCCTCTGGTACTGTTATACTTGTAAGTTTTTCACATTCTGAAAACATACTGTTAGCTGCATCTACTAATGACTTCGGATAGTTGATTGTTGTAAGATTTTTACAACCTTTAAATGCTGCTATTCCTATTGTAAGAATCGTATCAGGCAATTTAATTTCTGTAATGTTTCTACAATCCTGAAATGCCCAGTCATCAATAATAACAACAGGCTTATTTTCATATACGCTTGGCACTTCTATTATTCCTGTTGCACTCTTTGCACACTCTGTAACTATATACGAGTTACCATCTTCGGTTAACTCAAATGTCAAGTCACCCACACTTGCGGCATTTGCAGAAAATGTTATTGGAGTCGAAGCACATATTCCAATTACAAAAACAAATGCCAGAATAAAACTAATACACTTTTTCATTATTTTTCCTCCTTTTATTTTTATAAAACAAAAAAGTGCGCAGCCGAAGCTACGCACTCAAAAAAACACATAACTCCGATTGCTGCGACACAACTTTGACAAACTACAAGAGAACGCCAAAATAGAGAATGTGTTTTTTTACAAAATAAAAACACTTCTCCTATAGTTTGTCCAATAATTCAGTTGTGTCGCAAAATTAGTTTAACATAATGTTTTCCATTTTGCAATAGATTATTCTTTTGAGAATAGAAAAAAACAATAAAAATTTATTACTCACAATTGACTTATTCCTATAAAAAACTACTCCCACTACTACGGGCAACCACAGGTCTGCCCCTACCATAGTGGGAGTTAATTTTTGTTTTATTTAAAATTATTAGAAGCTAAAAACACTAACAAGCTAATAACTAACAACTAAAATCAGAAGAGTCCAACAATCTTTCCGTCTTCGCTAACATCAATCTTTTCTGCTGACGGAACTTTTGGAAGACCCGGCATTGTCATAATTTCACCAGTGAGAACTACAATAAATCCTGCACCTGCTGAAACTTTAACATTTTTAACAGTTACTCTGAAGTTTTCAGGAGCGCCTAATTTTGTAGCATCGTCAGAGAAACTATATTGTGTTTTTGCAACACAAACAGGAAGTTTATCAAAACCATTTTTATAAAGAGCCTGGAGCTGTTTCTGTGCATTCGGTGTGAAGTCAACACCGTCACCACCATAAACTTTTTTAACAATAGCTTCAATTTTGTCTTCAATTTTTGCATCAAGGTCATAAGAATATGAAAAGTCAGAATTATCTTCTTCATTACAAAGTCTTACAACTTCTTTTGCCATCTCTTCACCGCCTGCACCACCATCTGCCCAAACAGTTGAAAGAACAGTATTAACGCCTAATTCTTTACATTTTTTAATAATGAATTCAATTTCATTATCTGTATCTGTCGGGAATCTGTTTACAGCAACAACACAAGGAAGTTTATAAACATTCTTAATATTTGAAACGTGACGAAGAAGATTTGGAATACCTTTTTCAAGTGCTACTAAATCCTCGTTACCTAATTCATCCTTTTTAAGACCACCATGCATTTTAAGAGCGCGAACTGTTGCAACTACTACAACTGCAGATGGCTTTAAATTAGCTGCTCTACACTTGATATCAAGGAATTTTTCTGCACCTAAATCTGCACCGAAACCTGCTTCTGTGATAGCATAATCTGCTGCACCCATAGCGAGTTTTGTAGCAAGAACTGTGTTACAACCATGAGCAATATTCGCGAAAGGACCACCGTGAACAAATGCAGGTGTACCTTCAAGTGTCTGTACAAGGTTTGGTTTTAAAGCATCTAAAAGTAATGCAGTCATAGCACCTTGTGCATTTAAGTCACCACAAGTAACAGGCTCGTCGTTATAGTTGTAAGCAACAACGATTCTTGAAAGGCGCTCTTTAAGGTCTGTAATTGAAGTTGAAAGACAGAAAACAGCCATAATTTCACTTGCAACCGTAATATCAAAACCGTCTTCTCTTGGTACACCGTTCATTCTACCACCGAGACCATTTACAATATTACGGAGTTGTCTGTCATTCATATCAACGCAACGTTTCCATGTAATTTTTTTTACATCAATATTAAGCGCATTACCTTGTTGAATATGGTTGTCAAGCATTGCAGCTAAAAGGTTATTTGCCGCACCAATTGCGTGGAAGTCACCTGTGAAGTGTAAATTGATATCTTCCATTGGTACAACTTGTGCATATCCGCCACCTGCCGCACCGCCTTTAATACCAAAAACAGGTCCTAAAGAAGGTTCACGTAATGCGACACAAGTTTTATAACCTAATCTGTTCATACCATCAGCAAGACCGATTGTTGTAGTTGTCTTACCTTCACCTGCTGGTGTTGGTGTAATAGCTGTAACAAGAATAAGCTTGCCTTCTTTTTTATTATTCTTTAAATATGAAAGGTCTATTTTTGCTTTATATTTTCCATAAGGTTCTAAATACTCATCAGTAATACCAACTTTTGATGCAATTTCACCGATAGGCTTCATTTTACAGTTTTGTGCGATTTCAATATCTGAAAGATATGCCATTTAAACTCTCACCTTTCTGAATTCAGTAATCCGTATTTTATACAATACGGATTACCAAAGTAATAAATCTTATTTAAAATATTTAACTGCTGATTCAAACATTCTGATGTTATATTCACCATCAACATTCTTATAAAGACCAGCACCAATTCTTTCTGAGTGACCCATTTTACCGAATACTCTACCATCAGGTGAAGTAATACCTTCAATAGCACATGCAGAGTCATTTGGATTAAATTGAACATCTGTTGTAGCATTACCGCTTAAATCAACATACTGTGTTGCGATTTGTCCATTTTCTGCAAGTTGTTTGATTAAATCTTCACTTGCGTAGAAACGACCTTCACCGTGAGAAATAGGAACATTCACAATATCACCAACATTCATAAGTGAAAGCCAAGGTGATTTGTTAGAAGCAATTCTTGTTCTTACAATTTTTGATTGGTGACGAGAAATTGTGTTATATGTGAGTGTAGGACAATTTTCGTCTGTATCAATAATTTTACCGTAAGGTACAAGACCTAATTTAATAAGTGCCTGGAAACCATTACAGATACCGCACATAAGACCATCACGATTATCTAAAAGGTCTGTAACTGCAACTTTTACTGCGTCATTTCTGAAGAATGCAGTAATGAATTTTCCTGAACCATCGGGTTCGTCACCACCTGAGAAACCACCTGGAACGAAAATCATCTGACTGTCATTTACTGCTTTTGCGAATTTTTCAACACTTTTTGAAATTCCGTCAGCAGTTAAGTTGTTGATAACAATAATTTCAGCTTTTGCACCTGCATCTTCAACTGCTTTAGCACTGTCAAATTCGCAGTTTGTACCCGGGAATACAGGAATTACTACTTTAGGTGTTGCAACTTTGATTGCTGCAGATTTGTGTTCGCTTACACTGTACTCAAAGTTTTTAATTTCTTTTTCTTCGTGAGTAATATTACAAGAGTAAACACTTTCTAATTTATCCTCGTAATCTTTCTCAAGTTCACAAACACAAACTGATTCACTACCAAGTGTGAGAGCATAATTTTCTGTTGTAGAACCTAATACTTTACCCTCATTCACATCATCAGCAACTTCAAGAATAAATGAACCGTAGTTGTATTTAAATACATCATTTAAAGTAATTGCAGAGTCAAATGCAAAGCCGAGCTTATTACCTAAACACATTTTAAGAATTGCTTCTGCAATACCACCTAATGTTGGTGTGTAAGCGGCAAGAACTTTCTTTTCTCTTACTAATTCAGCAACCTTATTGTAGATAGCAACGAGTGAAGATGTAACAGGAAGACCGCTTTCATCATAATCAGGTGTAAGAAGAACAACTTTGCTACCTGCTTTTTTGAACTCAGGTGAAATTACATTTTGAGTTTTATCAGTTGTAACTGCGAAAGAAACAAGAGTTGGTGGAACATCAATTTTTTCAAATGAACCACTCATTGAGTCTTTACCACCGATTGAACCAATACCTAACTCAAGCTGTGCTTTATAAGCACCTAAAAGAGCGCTTAAAGGTTGTCCCCAACGTTTAGCATCTTTATTTGGTCTTGGGAAATATTCCTGGAATGTTAAATAAACATCTTTAAATGGAGCACCTGTTGCAATAAGTTTTGAAACAGATTCAACAACCGCTAAATAAGCACCATGATATGGGCTTTTTTCTGTAATGAATGGGTTATAACCCCAAGACATAAATGAGCAGTTATCGGTATGTTTTTTCTCCATAGAGATTTTTTGTACCATAGCCTGAATAGGTGTTCTCTGATATTTACCACCAAATGGCATAAGAACCGTACCTGCACCAATTGTTGAGTCAAATCTTTCAGAAAGACCACGTTTTGAGCAGATATTAAGGTCAGAAGCTAATTCTTTCATATTATCTTTGAATGAACCTTTAACCTCTTTAGCGAAACACTCGCCCTTTTCTACGATAATATCAATATGTTTCTGAGCACCATTTGAGTTAAGGAATTCACGGCTGATATCAACAATTTTTGCACCGTTCCACTCCATAACAAGTCTTTTTTCTGCCTGAACTTCTGCAACAACAGTTGCTTCGAGGTTTTCGCTTTCAGCAAGTTCTAAAAATCTCTTAACATCTTTTGGTTCAACAACAACTGCCATTCTTTCCTGTGATTCACTTATAGCAAGTTCTGTACCGTCAAGACCTTCATATTTCTTTGGAACTGCATTAAGGTTAATTTTAAGACCATCTGCAAGCTCACCAATAGCAACTGAAACACCACCAGCGCCGAAGTCGTTACAACGCTTAATCATCTGACAAGCTTCTTTATTACGGAAAAGTCTCTGAAGTTTTCTTTCTTCAGGAGCATTACCCTTCTGAACTTCTGCACCGCAACTTTCAAGAGATTGTAATGTGTGAGATTTTGAAGAACCAGTTGCACCACCACAACCATCGCGACCTGTTCTACCACCTAAAAGAATAACTACATCTTCTGGAGCAGGACATTCTCTACGAACATTTTCTTGTGGAGCTGCGGCAACAACTGCACCGATTTCCATTCTCTTTGCAGTATAGCCTTCGTGATAAATTTCATCAACAATACCTGTAGCAAGACCAATCTGGTTACCATAAGATGAATAACCTGATGCTGCAGTAGTAACAATTTTTCTTTGTGGAAGCTTGCCTTCCATAGTTTCGCTAACTTTCTTGAGTGGGTCACCCGCACCGGTAACACGCATAGCACCGTAAACATAAGAACGACCTGAAAGTGGGTCACGGATTGCACCACCAATACAAGTAGCAGCACCACCAAATGGTTCAATTTCTGTTGGGTGGTTATGTGTTTCGTTTTTGAAGAGAAGTAACCACGGTTCTTTTTTACCGTCTGCTTCTACTTCAATTTTAACTGTACAAGCATTGATCTCTTCTGATTCATCAAGTTTATCGAGTTTACCTTCTTTTTTAAGAACACGAACAGCAAGAGTTGCAATATCCATAAGGTTAACCGGTTTTGTTCTGCCTAACTCTTCTCTTTTAGCAATATAATCATTATATGCATCTTCAATAAGAGCATCCTGGAATTTAACATTATCAATAGTTGTTAAGAATGTTGTATGACGACAGTGGTCTGACCAATATGTATCAATCATTCTGATTTCTGTTAAAGTTGGGTCACGGTCTTCTTTACGGAAGTAATCACGACAGAACATAAGGTCATCGTTATCCATTGCAAGTCCATATTCTTTAACAAACTTTGCAAGTTCTTCTTCATTCATAGAAATGAAACCAGTAAGTGTTTCAACAGTTTCAGGAATAGTGTAGTTCATCTTCAAAGTTTCATACTTTTCAAGTGAAGCTTCTTGTGACTCAACAGGGTTAATAAGATGCTTTTTAATTCTAAGTACTTCATCTTCTGAAAGCTCACCATAAAGTGCATAAACCTTTGCAGTTTTTACAAGCGGTCTTTCTTTTTGCGAAATAATCTGAATACATTGTGCAGCAGAGTCTGCACGTTGGTCAAATTGACCCGGTAAAAATTCAACTGCAAAAACAGTTGCATCACCAAAACACAATTCACTACTTACATTATCAAGTTGTGGTTCTGAAAATACAGTTTTTACTGCATAGTCGAATAAATCTTTTTCAATATTTTCAACATCGTAACGATTTACAATGCGAACATCTGTGAGTGATTTAATACCGAGAAGATGACGAATGTCATATCTTAAAGATTTAGCTTCAGCTTCAAGACCTTGCTTCTTCTCTACATAAACGCGATAAACCATTTATTAGCCCTCCAAAACCTCTAATGCTTTTTTACCTATATCTTTTCTATAGAAAGCATTTGAGAAATTAACTTTATTTACTCTTTCATAAGCTAATGAAAGTGCGGATTTCAAATCATCTGCTACTGCGGTAACACCTAATACTCTGCCACCCGCAGTAAGAAGTGTATTATTTTCGAGTTTTGCACCTGCTACATACACATTATTTTTAATATCGTCAGAAATTATAAGCTCTTTACCAGTTTCATATTTTTGCGGGTAACCACTTGATGCCATCACAACACAAGCGGCACTGTTTTTACTGAATTTAACTTCCTTTTCTTTTAAAGTACCATTTGTTGTAGCTTTCATAATTGTGAACAAATCACTCTCAAGTAATGGTAATACAACTTGTGTTTCAGGGTCACCAAAACGACAATTATATTCAATAACTTTAGGTCCATTTTTAGTAATCATAAGACCGAAATAAAGACAACCTTTAAAAGTTCTGCCCTCTTCTTTCATACCCTTAATAGTAGGTAAAAAGATTGTTTCCATACAAGTCTTTGCAACATCATCTGTGTAATATGGGTTTGGAGCAACTGTACCCATACCACCTGTATTAAGACCTTTATCACCATCAAGTGCACGTTTGTGGTCCATTGAAGAAATCATCGGAACAACAGTTTCACCATCAGTAAAAGAAAGAACTGAAACCTCAGGACCTTCTAAAAATTCTTCAATAACAATGTTGTTACCACTTGCACCAAAGACTTTATCTTCCATAATTTCTTTAACTGCATTTTTTGCTTCCTCTAAAGTAAATGCGATTATAACACCTTTACCGAGTGCTAAACCATCTGCTTTTATAACAGTTGGGATTGGTGCAGTTTCAAGATATTTAAGTGCACTTTCCATATCTGAAAAAACTTCATATTGAGCAGTCGGAATGTTATATTTTTTCATAAAGTTCTTTGAGAAAACTTTACTACCCTCAATAATTGCCGCGTTTTTCTTTGGACCAAAGCAAGGAATACCTTTTGATTCCAATTCGTCAACTGCACCCAAAACAAGAGGGTCATCCGGTGCTACAACTGCGTAATCGATTTTTTCATTAACTGCAAATTCAACTATCTTTTCAATATCTTTAGCACCAATGTTGACACATTCAGCATCATCCTTCATACCACCGTTACCGGGAAGTGCAAAGATTTTAGTTATATCTTTATTTTCTTTAAGCTTTTTGATAATCGCGTGTTCACGACCACCACCGCCTACAACCATTACTTTCATAATTTCCTCCGACAATGAATATTAGTGATGGAATAATCTCATACCTGTGAATGCCATAGCCATATTGTACTTGTCAGCACACTCAATAACTAAATCATCACGGATTGAACCACCTGGCTCTGCAATATAAGAAACACCGCTCTTTTTAGCGCGTTCTATATTATCGCTGAATGGGAAAAAAGCATCTGAACCAAGAGCAACACCTGTAATTGCCCCGAGGTATGCATCCATTTCTTCTTTTGTGAATGGTGATGGTTGTTCTGTAAAGTATTTCTGCCAGATACCATCTGCACAAACATCTTCTTCATTCTTGTTGATATAACCATCAATAACATTATCTCTGTCTGCTCTGCCAAGTTCTGCTTTGAATGGAAGGTTAAGAACTTTTTCATGTTGACGGAGTTGCCAAGTATCTGCTTTTGTACCAGCAAGACGTGTACAGTGAATTCTTGATTGCTGACCTGCACCAACACCGATAGCCTGACCATCAACTGCATAGCAAACTGAATTTGATTGTGTATATTTAAGAGTTATAAGAGCAATTATTAAGTCGCGTTTTGCTGACTCTGGCAACTCTTTATTTTCTGTAACAATGTTTGAGAGAAGTTCTTCATCAATTTTAAAGTTGTTTCTTCCTTGTTCAAATGTAATACCGAAAACTTGCTTTGTTTCTTTTTCCATTGGAACAAAATCAGGGTCAATCTTAACTATGTTATATGTACCCTTTCTCTTTGATTTAAGAATTTCAAGAGCTTCCGGCTCATAACCTGGAGCAATAACACCGTCAGAAACTTCTCTTTTAATAAGCTCCGCTGTTGTTTTGTCACAAACATCTGAAAGTGCAACCCAGTCACCGAATGAGCACATTCTGTCAGTACCTCTTGCTCTTGCATAAGCACAAGCGAGTGGTGATTCATCAAGACCCGCAATATCGTCAACAAAGCAAGCTTTTTTTAATTTTTCTGAAAGCACAGTACCAACAGCTGCAGATGTAGGGCTAACGTGCTTGAAAGATGCAGCAGCAGGAAGTCCTAAAATTGTTTTTAACTCTTTAACTAATTGCCAGCTGTTAAATGCGTCAAGGAAGTTAATATAACCTGGTCTGCCGTTAAGGATTTCTATTGGAAGCTCGCTACCATCTTCCATATAAATTTTTGATGGTTTTTGATTTGGGTTACAACCATATTTAAGTTCAAATTCTTTCATCTCAATATCTCCTTACTTATTTTTATTTACGATTCTTGAATCATACTTACCTGTTTCTAAATCTATGTATCTAACAAAGAGAGAAACTTTATTATCTTCATTCAAGTTAGTCCAGATTAAATCAGTTAATTCATCAATTGAAACATCTGGTAATTCGAGTGTTTTTGGCTCACCCTCAAAACTTGGGAGTGGGTTACCGTCGCATTTATATGTATGTATAAATTTTGCTTTACCCGGAAGTGGGTTTGAGTAAGCATAAGTATATCTCTGGCAAGATGAACCATCACCATCAGCAGATTTTAAAATTGATAAAGCGTAGTTCATATCGCCATTTTCGTTATGAATAATACCTGAAATACGAGGTGTATAGTTTGGTGCATCATCTTCAAACTCACGGGTACGAAGTGACTGTTCAAATGTCATTTGCTTGTCCATAAGCTCGTAAATTGTATCGGTCTGGTCACCATTTGTAACAATAGTCTTGTTACCTAAAACACGGACTGGTGCATAGATAATAAGGTGTGGGTCTGTCATTTTTGACTCATCGAAAGCTTGAGTTCTTATGCCTTCACCATCTTCAATAAAAACTCTGTTACGACTGTTTTCACTTCTGCCCATAATAAAATATGCAGTAACTGCTTTTTTACCATCAGCACTTTTACCAATTATAATTCCTCTGCCATGATATGCTAAAGAATTAAGTTCATCAACAATTGTTTTAATTTCCATATTATCTATACCCTTTCAGTTAATTTATTTTGAAATAATTGTCTTACCATTTTCCACTGTGATTTTATCGTCACAGAAAAGTCTGACTGCTTCAGGAAGAATTTTCCATTCTGCATTTTCCATAATTCTTTTTTGTAAAGTTTCTGGCTTATCATCATCAAGTACTTCAACCGCTTTTTGAAGAATTATAGGGCCTGCATCACATTCAGCAGTAACAAAATGCACTGTTGCACCTGATACTTTAACACCTTTTTTCAACGCTTCTTCATGAACGTGAAGTCCATAAAAACCCTTACCACAAAATGAAGGTATTAAAGCAGGATGAACATTTATCATTTTATTTGGAAATTCATCGCAGACATTTTCATCAAGAATTGTCATAAAACCAGCATAAACAATAAGGTCTGCATTTTCTTCAAAAAGTGCATCTCTCATCGCCTTACTGTATGAAGCGATATCAGAATAATCTTTTCTTATAAGAGTTCTTGTTTTAATGTTGTTTTCTTTAGCTCGTGTGAGTGCGTATGCACCTTCTTTAGAAGAAATAACACAAGTAATTTCACCATTACCTAATTCACCGCGTTTACCTGCATCTATAAGAGCCTGAAGATTAGTACCACCACCAGAAACAAGAACAACAATATTCTTTTTACTCATAGCAACACCCAAAATTAGTCAACAATGATAATTTTATCATCAGATTTGATAATTTCACCAATGATGTAAGCATCTTCGCCATTTGCTTTAAGAATCTCAATTGCTTTTTGTGCATCTTCTTTATTAACAACAACACTCATACCAACACCCATATTGAATGTGTTGAACATATCTCTTTCAGGAATATTACCTGTTTCCTGAAGAAGTGTGAAAATAGGAAGAATTTTAACTGCACTCTTGTTAACCTTAGCACCAAGACCATCAGGAATGCTTCTTGGAATATTTTCGTAGAAGCCACCACCTGTAATGTGTGAAATACCTTTAACTTTAACTTCTTCTAAAAGTGCAAGAATTGGTTTAACATAAATCTTTGTAGGTGTTAAAAGTGTTTCGCCAATTGATTTTCCACCAAGTCTTTCGAGTGGAGTTTTAATATCTGCATTTTCAACATCAAAAACTTTTCTGACAAGTGAGAAACCATTTGAATGAACACCACTTGATGGAAGTGCAATAATAACATCGCCTTCCTGCATTTCTTTGTTGTTGAGAATTTTTTCTTTATCAACAACACCAACAGAGAAACCTGCAAGGTCATATTCATCTACTGGATAGAAGCCTGGCATTTCTGCTGTTTCGCCACCGATAAGTGCAGAACCTGACTGAACGCAACCTTCTGCAACACCTTTAACGATATCTGCAATTCTTTCAGGAACATTCTTACCACAAGCAATATAGTCAAGGAAGAATAATGGTTTTGCACCAGAGCAGATAACATCGTTTACACACATAGCAACACAGTCAATACCAACTGTATCGTGTTTGTCCATAATGAATGCTAATTTAAGCTTTGTACCAACACCGTCAGTACCACTTACAAGAACAGGTTTTTTAAGACCTTCTGGAAGTTCAAAAAGACCACCAAAACCACCAACATCTGAGCAAACACCATCTGTTACTGTTCTTGCTACATATTTTTTCATAAGTTCTACTGCTTTGTAACCCGCAGTAATATCAACACCTGCTGCTGCATAGCTTTCTGATTTTGAATTATTCATAGTACTTTCTCCTTCAAATAAATTAAATTTTAAGATCAATCTTCTTTACCGTTCCAGCAGTAAGTACAAACTCTGTCTGCCGGAAGACCAATTGCTTTAATAAGCCCGTCAAGTGATTGGAATTCAAGAGAAGCGAAATGGAGCTTATCACAAATCACTTTTCTCATTTTTGCACCACGTTCAGTTGAAGCATCGCTATATTCATCAAGATGCTTAGCACCCTCTTCGCCCTCAAGTTCATAAATAGTGCTTCTTGTAATAAGCTCCATTTCTGAATTTGCTCTTGAGAAGTTAAGATATTTACAACCAAACATAATTGGTGGACAAGCTGAACGCATATGAACCTCTTTTGCACCGTTCTCATAAAGAAATTCAACTGTTTCACGAAGCTGTGTACCTCTTACAATACTATCATCAACAAAGAGGAGCTTTTTGTCTTGTATGAGTTCATGAACAGGAATCTGCTTCATCTTTGCAACCATATTACGCTCTCTTTGATTAGACGGCATAAAGCTCCTTGGCCATGTTGGTGTATATTTAATAAATGGTCTTGCAAAAGGAATACCACTTTCATTTGCATATCCAATTGCGTGTGGAGTACCTGAATCAGGAACACCACCAACATAGTCAATATCTTGCGCAACACCTTTTTCTTTGTCTGCTTCAGCAATAATTTTACCATTTTCATATCTCATTGCTTCAACATTTCTACCTTCGTAACAAGAGGTTGAATAACCGTAGTAAGACCAAAGGAATGCACAGATTTTCATTTTTTCTCTTGGTTCTGATAAAACTTTAACACCCTTACTTGTGATTTCGATAATTTCACCAGGGCCGAGTTCTTTATAATCTTCATACCCAAGTTTTTTAAAGGCGAAATCTTCAAACGAAACGCAAAAACCATCGTCACGCTTACCAAGTATAACAGGAATTCTACCCATTTTATCTCTTGCTGTAATCAATTTTCCACTCTCGGTAAGAATAAGAATTGAAGCAGAACCCTCAATAACATCCTGAGCAAATTTAATACCTTCAGTGAAACTGCTTTTCTGGTTAATCATAGCAGCAACCAATTCACAAGAATTTATTTTGCCGCCACTCATACCGCTGAAGTGACCACCGCTAAATGATAAATATTGCTTTACGAGTGCATCAATGTTATTTATAACACCAACCATACAAATTGCATAGTTACCTAAATTTGAACAAATAAGCAACGGTTGTGGATCAGAGTCACTGATACATCCAATAGCAGCATTACCACTCATCTCATTCAAAATATTTTCAAACTTTGTTCTGAATGGAGAATTTTCAATTTTATGAATTTTTCTTTGTAAGCCAAGCTCGGTATTTACTGCTGCCATACCTGCACGTCGTGTGCCAAGATGTGAATGGTAGTCAGTACCGAAAAAGGCGTCGAGCACTGCATCGTTCTCAGATACAACACCAAAAAAACCACCCATACTTTAACCTCCGGATTAATAGTTAAACTTTTCTTCAATAGCTTTGTTTTTTTCTAAAACAACTGCTGTGTCATTCTTTCTTTTTACAATAAGCTTTTCTGCTAAATCATCGTCAGATACTGCTAAAATTTCGAGTGCTAAAAGAGCAGCATTTACACCACCATCAATAGCAACAGTTGCTACTGGAATACCTGATGGCATCTGAACAGTTGAAAGCAATGCTTCCATACCACCTAAATTTGCAGATTTAACAGGAATACCAATTACAGGGAGAGTTGTATTAGCTGCAATAGCACCCGCAAGGTGTGCCGCCATACCCGCAATAGCAATAATTACACCAAAGCCATTCTTTTTTGCATTCTCGCTGAATTCTTTTGCTTCAACAGGAGTTCTGTGAGCAGAGAAAACGTGAACTTCAAAAGGTGCATTAAACTCTTTTAAAGTGTTAATTGCTTTTTCTGCAATTGGAAGGTCACTGTCACTACCCATAATAATAGCAACTTTTTTCATAATATTAACATCCTTTCGATGAATTATTTTCAAAAAACAAAAGGGCGCACTCGTTCAAGAAACAAGTGTGCCCAGACGGTCGGCAATATAGCCTGAAAGTTCCGTGTGGTGCTCCACTCGGGAATTTTTTAGTCCCCTTTCCGTCAGTAACAATCAGACAAATTTCAATAAAAAAACTATGTTTAAATTTTAACATTTTATTAACTTAAAGTCAATAGAACAAACAATAAAACAGATGACGAAAAATAGAATAATAACACCCTAAATTTGTACACCTTGCCAAATATTTTTTAAAATCTTAAAAGAAAACAAAAAAGAGTGAAAATTATTCACTCTTTTCTTCATCATCAACATTCACAACATTAAGTTTTTCATAGCAAAGTTTTTTAAAAAACTCAAAATTTTCTTCACCCAAAATATCTTTGTTGTTTAATAAAGATTGTTGATAGTCGTCAAACATTTTTTGTTTTTGTGACGCTGAGGATTTTTTCTCCATAGCAGCGACCAAATCACCAAAACTTTCGTTTATAAAGCCTTTAATTATCGCATCTTTTCGAGTTGTTAAATCTTCTAATTGCTCTGTTGGTTTGCTACCCTCAAAACGCCAGTATGGTTCAATTCTTACAAGATTTTCAGTTGTAATAATCAGTTCCCTTAACGACTTAAAAAACACCTGTGGAAACTTAGTTGTATTAACATTCTGTGCCGCGATTGAGCCTATTCTTATATTTCTTGAAATATAATTATAAGTTAACTTCGTAAGCTTTTCTTGGGGTATAAGTTTTCTTGTTACAGGAGTACCTGAAACAATTTTTTGAAGAGCAATACGCTCATCTCGGTCGTACTCTCTTGGCTTAATCGAATTATCACTGTCAGTTTTTTTCTTCTTTTTAAATAACATTTTTATTATCCTTTATTTTTGATAAAACAATTTTATCATATTAAAAGTTTTTGTCAATAGAATATGTAAGTTACGCACCTTTAAAAGCACCACAAATCGTGGTTTTACTCAAATCAAGATTTTCGAGTATCTTAAGTTCTTCCGGCACTTCAAGGAATTTAAAAAACGGATATAAAATCGCTTCTTCACCTGAAACATTCAAGTGCAATTTGTTATCATCAATTTTCTCAAAATCGGCAATCACATCATAATTCTTCATGTTTAAAAAATGCTCATTTCGTATAAACACAGGTTTCACTCCATATTTAGAAAAGCAATTATTTTCCCACTCTGTTGTATTATTTTTGCTATGTGTTAAAATCCCTATATTTTTAATAAATGGCAATACATCTTGTATATCCCCCAACAGAGTCAAATCATAATCAATAATAAGTAAATTAAAATTTATAAATTCTTTATTTTTTAATTTATTTTTTAAGCTTTCAAATAAAATTTTCTTCCTGAATGGTTTTAAATCAAATAAAATTTCTCTTAACCAATCAATTTTTTCTAAATTTTCAGAAGCAACAACAGAACCCTTGTATTTACTTATAAGTTTTTGAAATTCTAAATCTTCTAAAGTATCAGGCGAAACAGAAATTACAAAATGTGGTTTATTATTTATTACAATACCAGAACGCGAATAGTCAAAAAGTTTTTCTTCACTTGCTCGCCTTTTTAACTTCCTGTTTTTTGGTCTTTTTACATTCACTTCAGAATTTAATTTTAAAATAATCATAAAAACTCCCCTTTTTCAAAATATATGAAAAAAGGGAGTAAATTATTAACCATATATTGGAAGATTTGCAGGTTTTGAAAGGTAATTCATAGGGTTAACCCAACTACCATTTATCATAAGACCAAAGTGTAAATGAGCACCGAAAGAGTAACCTGTGTTACCGATTTCACCAAGCTTTGTGCCTTGTGTTACATAGTCACCCACATTAACAGTAACGCGTGACATATGCGCATAATATGTTTTAACACCGTCACCGTGGTCAACAACTACATAAAGACCAAAACCACCGTTGTAACCGCTATGGTAAGCAGTAGTAACCTTACCTGCTTTAACCGCTACAATTGAAGAACCGTATGAAGCAACACCATCACGACAAATATCAATACCGTTGTGTTGTTTTGTAACACCGTTTAAAGTTCTCATTTTATACGAAGATGTAACACAAGTATTGCTATATGGCACAGGCCAAATCATATTACCAGTTGTACCACTACCAAAACTACTGTTTTCACCAGAAAGCTTGTGTTCATATTCAAGAATTGCAGATTCACCGCGTTCAATCGCTTTTTCGTACTCTTTACTTGAAGCATTGAGTTTATTAACAACACTCATAACCTTATCAAGGTCTGCTTGAATTTCATCTTCAGCATCCTGAATAACCTGACGAGCATCAACCTGTTCTTGCTTCTTTGCTTCAAGGTCAAGAACTTTTATATCTAAATCTTCAATTTTTTCGTTTTTCTCAAGCTTAGTAGCTTCAATTTCCTCTACTTTTTCCTGAAGTCTTACAATATCACCTTCTAAACCTTCAATAACAGAGTTATCGTGTTCAGAAATTCTTTCAAGAAGCTCAATTCTTTCAAGATATGATTGGTATTGGAAGTCATCAGATGTAAGAAGATACTCTAAAGATGATGCGGAGCCAGACATATAAGAAGCACGGATTCTTTCACCTAAAATAGTGTAGGTATCAGCAATATCCTGTTGAATTTCAATAACTTGTAAATCAAGTTTTTCAACTTGTTTGTTGAGTGCTTCGATTTCATTTTTAATTCCGGTAATTTCATCTTCAACGAGCTTAATATCAGCATCTATTAATGCAATTTCCTGATTATAAAGGTCAATTTGTGTTTGAAGCGCATCAATTTTATCCTGATAGCCACCGATTTCATCATCATAGGTAGCTGCTTCATCACGAAGTGCCTGAATTTTCTTTTTATTCTCCGCGATTTGCTCACGGATTTCTTCAATTTTTTTGTTATACTCCGCTTTTTCAGAGTCAGTAACCGCATAAACAGACAATGAAATTGACGAGAAAACAAGAACAAGTGCAACTATTAAAGAAATAATTCTATTGCTCTTAAATTTAGTCATTTTCGACAACATTATTATGCTCCTTTAAATATTTATTAAGTGAAATAAGGCTACCTGTTGTACCAATAACAACACCAATAAATCCAAATACTGCAAGGAAGAACCAGATATAATCAAGGAATTCAACCGGAGTACCACCAAGTGTTGACATAAGGTCTGCAAACCAGATAAGCGCTATTGAATAAACAAGATATAAGAGTGCTAATGAAATAACTGCTGAAATTATACCTAAAAGCATACCTTCAACAAGGAATGGCCAACGAATAAATGAATTAGTTGCACCAACCGCTTTCATAATACTGATTTCGAGACGTCTGTTATAAATTGTAATTCTTATAGTATTTGAAACAATGAACATTGAAACAAAGAATAAAATTGCAATAATTCCTAAGCTTATATAAGAAACAGCATTTCTTATTGTTTCAACCTTACCTGCTAAATCACTATTTTCACGTACTTGTAAAACTAAATCCATATCCTTAATTTTACTTACAGTACTATCAAATATTGAAAGATCATCAACAACAACCTTATATGCATCCGGAAGAATTTCAGGTGAAAGACCTTCTAAAAGCGCCGCTTTGTCGCCAAATTGTTCTTTTTGATTTTCAAAAGCAACCTCACGAGGAACAAACTCAACCTTTTTGATATTATTCATACCTTCTAATTGCAACCCGAGTGATTCAGTTTCATAATCAGTCGCTTTATCATCAACATATACCATTACAACATTCTGACCTTCAATTAAATCTAACAAAGAGTTAATATTAAGGAAGATAAGAGAGCCTGTACCAACAATTATAAGACAAGCAACAAGAACTAAAATTGTAGCAACGGAAAGAAAACGGTTTACCCAGATATTTTTAAAACCTTCTCTTGTGAGATAACCTAATCGCATACCTTTCATTATTGGTCATCCTCCTCTCTGAATGCAGGGTAAGAGTCAGTAGGACGGAAATTTTTAGGTTCAGTAGGAATATCAACATAAGGATTTTCGTCTTTTGCCTCAATAGTTTCTACACCATAAGTTTTCATAAGGTAATCAAAATCAACAGTTGTATCATTTGAATAATAGTTACCAACTTCATCTTCAGGTGTATCAAAACGATATGGTTCAACATCAATATGTGATGCATCTGGATAGTCGGATTCGAGTTTACCATTTTTAATTGTTATAACTCTGTGGTTAAAGCTCTTAACAAGATGATAATCGTGAGTAACCATAATAACAGTTGTACCATCAGAATTGATATGGTTAAGAAGATTAACAATATCGTAAGACATTCTTGGGTCAATGTTACCTGTTGGCTCGTCAGCAATAATCATACTTGCATTATTAGCTAAAGCACGAGCAAGAGCAACACGTTGTTGCTCACCACCTGAAAGCTGATTTGGGAAGGAACGAGCTTTTGAGTTAAGACCAACAAGGCCTAAAAGATATGGAACTCTTTTTCTTATTTCAGTTTCTCTTGCGCCGATAACACGCATAGCATAAGCGATATTATCATAAACATTCATAGATGGAATAAGTCTGAAATCCTGAAATACAATACCAAGAGTTCTTCTGAAATATGGAATTTCTCTCTTTTTAAGATGATTGAGCTGATAACCGTTAATTTCAACTGTACCAGAAGTAGGTACTTCTTCACGCATCATCAATTTTAAAAATGTACTTTTACCAGCACCTGAAGCACCGACAACAAAAACAAATTCACCATTATCAATCTTAATATTAAGGTCAGAAAGTGCTTTTGTTTGTGTATCTTCATACACCTTAGAAACATTTCTGAATTCTATCAAATTTCAACACCCAATTCTAAAATTAGTTTAAGTAATTTATCGTGTCGACAAAAAACACAATATAAAATGATTATAGCACATTTAATTACAAAATGTAACCCCTTGTAATTAAAATGTGCTATTTTTAATTTTTTGTTAACATTTAATTCTTTAACAGAACATTTTTTGTGAAATATGCAAATTAATATTTAACAGGGTTTGCCTCAAGATATTTCTTAACCATAAGAGCAACCTTGAAAACAATCGCATCATCAAATTCGCGTAAATCAAGACCTGTAAGCTTCTTGATTTTTTCAAGTCTGTAAACAAGAGTATTTCTATGAACAAATAACTTTCTTGAGGTTTCTGAAACATTAAGGTTATTTTCAAAGAATCTCTGAATTGTAAATAATGTTTCCTGGTCAAGAGTTTCAATTGAACCAACTTTAAATATCTCTTTTAAGAACATTTCGCAAAGAGTTGTAGGAAGCTGGTAAATAAGTCTTGCGATACCAAGATGTTCATAACTTACAATATTTCTTTCAGTATCAAACACCTTACCAACTTCAAGAGCAACCTGTGCTTCTTTGAATGAACGAGCAAGGTCTTTAACACCAGTAACAGTAGTACCGATACTGATAAGAGAATGTGTATAGAATTCTGATGTAAGAGCATCAGAAATTGAACGAGCAAGCTTCTCTAAATCTTTGCCTTCGATATCACTCTTAACTTCTTTAACAAGTGCAATGTCACTTTCGCTGATATTTATAACGAAATCCTTTGATTTATCAGGGAAGAGATTTTGTATAACATCGTAAACGAAAACATCATTTTTATCAAGGAGTCTTATAAGAATAACAACTCTTGATGCCTCATTGTTAAAATGAAGTTCTCTTGCCTTGAGATAGATATCACCAGGTAAGATATTATCGAGAATAATATTTTTAACAAAATTGCTACGGTCGAACTTTTCATCATAGTATTGCTTAATGCTTGAAAGTGAAACACAAAGCATACCAAGATAACCTTTAGATAATTCATCGGCACCTTCAATGAAAGCAGCACATTCAGGATGAACGTGAGTACCGAAGCTTTGATATGTACAATTATCAATCGCAACAGGTGTATTAGATGAGAAAACAGTACTTAAATTTATATTTCTTACCTCACCTATTTTACTAAGGTCGCTACAAGAAATAACAGCACCAGTTTCGTCAATAACACCGATAGTCTTATCAACTGCATCTCTCATCTGATGAATTACACTTTGAAATAATCTATTGGACATTTAATTTACCTCCAAAACAAGATTTTGAACAAAATGACCATTTAACAATTATACATAATACACAACTTTTCTAAAAAAAGCAATAGTTTTTTAGATTTTTTCTTCATTTTTTATGCAAAATGTTAATTTTATGCTAAAAAACGACACAAATAATTAAAAATTGCACATACTTTTTTAACAAAAACACTATGGTAAAAATCACCAATATAATCTAAAAAAATGATAATATTACACCATATTATGTGGTCTTTGTGTAATTTTACTTAACTCCTCCTGAGTTAATAAACGTGCTTCACCAGCTTTAAGCTTTTCATCCAATAAAAGCTCGCCAATTTTAATTCTTTTCAATTCAATAACAGTTGAACCAAGTGAAGCAAACATCCTTTTAACCTGATGATATTTGCCTTCGTTTATAACAACCTTATATGTAGGTATATCGTTATTTTCAATCTTGACTAAATCTGCAGAAAGCAATACTGTGCCATCCGCTAAAACTACACCTTTTTTAAAGGCTTGTCTGCCTTTTTCAAAATCAATATCCCTATCTAATTCTGCTATATATGTTTTTGAAACGTGGTGTGCAGGTGCTAAAATATCGTGTGCAAAATCACCATCATCTGTTATAAGACAAAAACCCGTTGTATCCTTGTCCAATCTGCCAGCAGGAAAGAGATTCTTTCTTTTTAAACTGTCCGGTAAAATATCGACAACCGTTAAATCTTTATTATCATTTGTTGCACTGACTACCCCTTTAGGTTTATTAAGCATTATGTAAATATACTTACCTTTTCTCAACGTTTTACCATCAACTATAATATCATCTGTTTCGCAATCACATTTAAGCGAAGCATCTTTAACAGTAGAATTATTAACTTTTACCAGACCTTTTTTTATAAGTGTTTTCACTTCACTTCTTGTCATAAGACCAGAGGAAGCTATAATTTTGTCTAATCTTTCTTTACTCATAAGTTACTCTTTTCTGAAAGTATGCATAAAGCCTGAAAGTTCGGTAGAACAAACATCTCCGCCTATTACCATACCATCAAATATTAAAAGATTTATTCTCACACAGGTATCATTTTCGTTATAACCTGGATAATTCCTTATTATATATGTAAATCGCTTGACACGCATTCCGCAGTAGTCTCTTAAATCGCAATTCTGACTCAATTGTATTTCATTATAATTATTATAGACATCGTCAAATTCCTGTGGAATTATAATTTCAGTAACCTCTTCCGGTTCTTCATTGACTTCCCAACCGAACTGTGAAATAAAATCAAGTCTTTCTTTGTTATTGTTAGCTTTGTATTTTATTACATCATTCTTTGTTTCAACAGATTTTGCATTAAGATTTTTCAAACGAACTCTTGAAACTGTGGTTAAAATACTGGCACAAATCACAAGCAATAAAACAATTGAAATATACTTAATATTTTTTGAAGTTACTGAAAAAACGAACATTTTAATCCCCCGCAATAGTTTAAAGTTATACTTATAAAATATATGCGTAAGATTAGAATAAAATGTTAAATAAACATATTTAAATACCAGTTAAATATAGCTTCTCCTACAAAGGCACATAAACATACACCTATTGCAAGAAAAGGACCAAACGGAATTATCCCACGCATTTCTTTTTTAGAAACAATTTTTCTGCCAATCGCAAATATAACACCTGCAAATGCACCGAAAAACATTGAAACAATTACCGCTTTCCACCCAAGAACAAAACCAGCAGCTGCCATAAACTTAACATCGCCGCCACCCATCCAGGCACCTTTTGATAACATACCGATTAAGAAGAAAAAGCCTGAAACTGCAAACAAACCAATAATTTTACTTATAATAAATTCTTTTGTAAACTCGCCTTTGATAACTACATCTGCAACTATAAATAATCCACCAACAAATATTGAAATCCACATAGAATCAGGAATTATCTGGTGTTCAAAATCAATCCACGCAGTAACAATAAGACAAGAAAATACAATCATATAACCAACAAGAGTTAAGTTTAAGCCTTCAATTGCATTACCACCAGAAAGGAAAAGATATATCAAAACATAAAACGCACCGTTTAATGCTTCAACTATTGGATACCTTGCTGATATTTTTGATTTACAGTAACGGCATTTACCACCTAAAAATATCCAGCTGAAAAGCGGAAACAAGTCATACCAGTTAAGTCGATGTTTGCAATTTGTACACATAGAATTAGTTTTTACGAACTCAAGACCAATTGGTAAACGATAAATAAGAACATTTAAAAAACTGCCTATAACTGTACCAAAAATGAAAATTATTGTAGCGATATAAATTGTTAAAAAATCCAACATTCCAGGTAACTCCTTTTCACTTATATCAATTCAAACTAATTATATGATTATTTTCGTCTAAAGTCAACAAAAATTATCAATGTAATTTATACATTTTTCACTTCACTTTTTCTTGCTAATTTTAGAAAAATATGTTATATTTTATTGTGTATTATATTGTATATTATTTAAGGAGGACTTTTTCAATGAAAAAGACACACAAGAGAGTAATTGCTTTCCTTCTTGCGACCACTTTCGTTTTTTCAGCAATGACTGCGGGCGTATTTGCGATAGCAAGCTATCTCAATCCAAATTATAATAGTTCAACATCATCTTATATGAGTGTTAACAGTGTTGATGATTTCATTAACCTTGTTGAAAACTCATCTAATTTCTTCGCAGATGTTGAAGAACCAGAGAAACATGATGCTTCACAAGATATAGCTCCGACTATTATCATTCCTGGTATCAGCCAATCAATCTCATACCTTGCAGATGAAAATGGCAACCCTGCTGTTAATGCAAATGGAGAAGAACTTTCAGGCGGTCTTCTCATTATAGACTCAGCAGAGCTTCCTGGTGTTCTTGCCGGTACAGTTGCTGGTCCACTTGTTTCGTCACTTTTAATGCAGGCTGATATGGGTCTTTCTGATGCTGTTTATTCAACAGTTACTCAGCTTTTCTCAATTCAGGCTTCAGGTAAAGATGGTAAAGCAAAAGAAAACCTTCAAACTATTACTTATGAATACCCTGTTTCAGAAATGTCTCAAGATGACAGGGATTATTTCTACAGAATGATTCCTATGAAATCTGTTGTAGATGAAATCGGTGGCGAAGACAATCTTTACTTCTTCACATTCCCACTTATTTCTGATCCATTCATTTCTGCTGCAAAGCTTGATAAATACATTCAGTTAGTTAAAGAACAGACCGGTAAAGATAAGGTTAACATTGTTACTATCTCACTCGGCGGTACAATCCTTACTGCTTACCTTGAAATGAAGAGAGAAGCAAACCAAGGTAAAGATGTTTATTTTGAAGACATCAACAAAGTTCTTAATGTTGTTTCTTGTCTTGATGGTACAGATGTTATGGGTGACTTCTATTTAAGAAACTTTAACATTGAAGACCAGTTTTTCTTCCAGGAATTCTTACCAATGGTAATGAAAGAGATGAATGGTTACGCAACATTAGGTCACCTTATCAATGTTGCACTCAAGATTTTCCCACGTTCAGTAATTGAATCTATTCTTACTGCTGCGGTTGATGGTATTCTTGATACTTTAATGCTTAACTGTCCCCAGTTCTGGGCTATGATTCCAAAAGATAGATATGATGCAGTTATTGAAAAATACAGTTTCATAAAAAATGACCCTGAATACTCAAGACTTTATGCAACTGTTGAGCATTTCCAAAGAGCAAGACTTAATCTTAAAGATAACCTCCTTAAATTAAACAAGGAAGGCGCGCTTGTTCACAATGTTTGTGGTTATGACCTCGATTATAGTTCACAGGACTATTGTTTCTTCGCAGCTATGAAGTCATCACTCACAACAAACAGTGACGCAATTATCGATATTGATTCAACTTCACTCGGTGCTACTTATGTAAAAGCTGGTGATGTTCTTTCAGAAGAATACATTTCTACTCACGATGCAAAATACATTTCTCCAGACGGAAGCATTGACGCTTCAACTTGTCTCTTCCCTGACAATGTTTGGTTCTTCCACGGTCAACACCACGAGGTTGGTAGAAATGACGTTGTAATTAAGCTTATTGCTAAGCTTGCTTCCAACCAAATCAACTCAACAGCTGATATGCCTGATAAGTTCCCTCAATTCAATGGTAACAGAAACACAAGAAATATCACTCGTTGGTGCTTTGATGATGCTGATAAAGTATTTGCTGAATATGCAGAGGATCCAACTCTTTACAATGCAGAAGATATAGAAGAACTCAGAGCAGTTTATGAAGAAGCTGAAGAGTATCTTGAAAATACAATTTGCGAACCAACTTCTGCTAAAGCTTTATTAGAGAGATTTGAATATGCTCTTTACAGAGTTGGTGTGGGCGACGCACCTGCTGACTCAAGCACAGACGAAGCACTTGAAATCATCTGTAAATTCATTGATGAAACAGTTTATGGTGTGTTCGGTTCAGGCGGTTTCTCAGATCTTAACGATGGTAATATTGAAATCAACTCCCCAGTAGTTTTACCGTAAAATATGTTTTAATCGTTTCGGAGTTAAAACTCCGGAACGATTTTTTTAGGAGTCTATTATGAAAGTATTTTTCACAACCTTCGGGTGTAAAGTAAATCAATACGAAACACAGGAAATGAGCGAATTACTCACTTCTAATGATTATACTATTATAGATAGTCCAAAAGAAGCAGATATAATTATTGTTAATTCCTGTACAGTAACAGCAGAAGGTGTCAGAAAAGTAAGACAAACAATAAGAAAATTGAAAAAAGAAAACTCTTTTGCTATAATGGTTCTAACTGGTTGTGCTTCACAAGCCGAGCCTCATATAATTGAAGATTTACCTGAAATTGATATTCTTATGGGTAACAGAAATAATACTGATATAGTCAGCATTATTGATAACTATATCAAAACACATACATTTTTAAATGCACATAAAAAACATTTAAGAGAAGATGCTTTCTGTGGCACAGGAATAACAAAATTTGATGGTCACACAAGAGCTTTCTTAAAAATTCAGGATGGGTGTGACAGATACTGTGCTTACTGTTTAATCCCCTATGCCCGTGGTTTCTCTCGTTCAAAATCATTAGAAATGATTGATAGTGAATTAAAGGCACTTAATGATAACGGATATAAAGAGATTGTTTTTGTCGGGATAAATCTTTCTGATTTCGGCAAGAACACTCCCTATTCTCTCCCTGATGCTTTAGAATTAGCAGAGAAATACACTAACATTGAACGAATCCGTTTAGGCTCACTTGAGCCTGACCACATAACAAAAGAAATGATTGAGAGACTTGCAAAGATAAGTAAGCTTTGCCCTCAATTCCACATTTCATTACAAAGTGGTAGCGATTCTGTCCTCAAAAAAATGAATAGACACTATTCTGCAAAAGAATATGAAGAACTTACTATAAATTTAAGAAAAGCATTTAAAGATGCCACAATAACAACGGATATTCTGACAGGCTTTCCGACAGAAACAGAAGAGGAATTTTTAGAAACACTCGAATTTGCAAAAAAAATCAAATTTGAAAAGGCACACATATTTCCTTATTCAGTAAGAGAAGGCACTAAAGCTGCTACTCTACCCCAACTACAAAAATCAGTTAAGGAAGAACGTGCAAAAATTCTTGCATTCACCACAAATGAGACAAGAACAGAATTTTTAAAACAGCAAATAGGTAAAACCGTTAACGTTCTTTTTGAAACTGATAAAGAAGATTATTCTGAGGGTTATACCGAAAACTATACACCTGTAAGAGTTTACGATTCCACAAAACGAGCAGGTAAGATTTTAAAAATAACAATTACAGATGCAACAGATGAGGTTTGTATAGGGAATTAGTTGCAAGTAGCGAGAAATTGAAAAATGAAAGTTGAAAATTGAAAATTTCGTAAGGCTTCGCCTTGATTATAATTTAATATGGATTAAAACTACTACATTCTTTCTGTTAAGGATACAGAAAACAGGAAAAGCTCTATCATTTTCAGTAAAAAACTTTAAATGATAGAACTTTTCTTTTTGTTATTTAATTACATTGCGTCGCAAACCCTTCAATTCCGAATTATAATTGCTAACGCAGTTTCACAATTTTTAATTTTACATTTTTAATTTTTCATTCAGTAAAAAGGTTCTCACCTTTTTACTGAACCGCTTGCTTTATAGGTACTTGCTACCTTACCATTAACAGCCTTTACAGTATAACGATATGTTACACCTTTCTTTGCAGATTTATCTGTCCAAGACTTTTTATCTGACTTTGCAGTACCCATATTCTTCCAACCTGACCATTTTTTAGTCTTTGCGTTGTACTCTGAACGATAAACTGTGTAGCCTTGCGCACCTGTGCTTTGTGTCCACGCAACATTTATGCCATTACTTACTGCTTTTACTGTTGTTGTCGGTTGTGCGAGGTAAAGTAATGTATTTGATGCTTTATAGGTACTCTTAACACTACCGTTGATTGCTCTTACTGTGTAGCGGTATTGTGTACCACTATTTGCAGATTTATCAACCCACGAAACTGTTGAGTTTTTCTTGATTGTACCCATATTTTTCCAGCCAGACCA
>JAFXCQ010000004.1 GCA_017521425.1 Clostridia bacterium | reverse complement strand
GTAGAGTGTTTCAATCTTCTAAAGCTTAATCGCTCATTCGATACACTTGCGTATCTGTCTTTTTCCTTTGACTTCTTCTGAAGTCCGGATTTCTGCACTGTTGTGCTCAAAAAAATCTCAAGGGTTTTTTCTTCATCGTTGTTTAATTTTCAAGGTTCGTTTCGCACTCTCTTCGCTCTCGCTCTCTCGAGTGCTTGCATATAATATCAAATCCAGAACCATTTGTCAACACTTTTTTTAAAGTTTTTTTGAAAATTTTTAAATTTTTTTCAGATTTTTCAAAAATCACTATATATTGTGTAAATGTTACAAACAAACCACAATTTTCTTGTTCAAAACTTTGAAGAAATAATGTATAAAACTCAATTTAGAGAAAAACCTATTAAAAATCATATTTTTAAGTGAGTGAGAATTATGTCAAAAAATAACTTTAAAAACACCTTTTTGAAATTCTGTGCATTTGTACTTTCATTAACTTTAATTACCGCTTCTGCATCCTATTATGTAATCGAAACATCTTATGGTGAATCTGTTGCAACACTTTCTAAATTAGGTTCACGCGGAGAAGAAGTAAGACGAATACAAACTAAATTAAAGCAATTAGGTTTTTATAATGGTAGCATTGATGGAATCTATGGTAGTGGAACTCAAAAAGCTGTTAAACGCTTTCAGTCATCTGTCGGAATAACCGCCGACGGAATTGCAGGTAGTAAAACATTATTATATATGGGACTCGATTCGTCATCTGGTGGTGGCTCTTATGGTTCTTATAGTTCATCTGATATATGGTTACTTGCAAAGGTTATTGAAGCGGAGGCTCGTGGCGAAAGCTATACAGGTCAGGTTGCAGTCGGTGCGGTGGTATTGAACAGAGTTGAATCTTCATCCTTCCCTGACACCATATCAGGTGTAGTTTATCAGTCGGGCGCATTTTCGGCTGTTACGGACAGCAACTGGTCTGTTTCGCCAAGTGCAACTTCAAGAAAAGCGGCTCAGGATGCAATTAACGGTTGGGACCCGAGCTACGGATGCCTGTACTATTATAATCCTGCAAAGACATCTAATAAATGGATCAGAACCCGCCCTGTTGTAACAACTATTGGCTCACACGTATTCTGTAAGTAATCGCAAAAGGATTATTTACAGAAATTAAAAATTGAGAATTAAAAATGGAAAATTAAGGGTCTGCGACGCATTTTTAATTATTGGTTTATAAGATAGTTTTTTCATTTATAGTTAGATATACAATGTATAATAAACTGACCAATATAAAATTGTAATGCCGACCGCAGGTCCCACAATTCTCAATTCTCAATTTTTAATTCTTAATTCCCTATATATAATGGTATAGAAAAAAGTTTGTCGAAAAATTAACAAAACACTTGTAAATTTTTCGACTTTATAGTATGATATAGTGGGTGAATTTGGAAGTGATTTTTATTTCCGTTTTCACGATAATAGTTTAATTTTTAATTTTACATATTATGCAAAGGAGAAATGACGATGCAAAAGGTACAATTTACCGAAACAGTGCTCCGTGATGCTAACCAGTCACTCATTGCTACAAGAATGAAGTTTTCAGAATTCCAACCAATTCTTGAAACTCTTGATAAAGCTGGTTACTATTCCCTCGAATGCTGGGGCGGTGCAACTTTTGACTCATGTCTTCGTTACCTTAATGAAGACCCATGGGAAAGACTCAGAAAAATTAAAAAGGCTTGTCCTAACACAAAGCTTCAGATGCTTTTAAGAGGTCAGAACCTTTTAGGCTATCATCACTACCCAGATGATGTTGTTCGTATGTTCGTTAAAAAGAGTGTTGAAAATGGTATTGATATCATCCGTATTTTTGACGCACTCAACGACGTTAAGAACATTGAAGTTGCAGTTGATGAAACAATAAAAAATGGTGCTATTGCTTCAGGTGCTATCTGCTACACAATCAGCCCTATTCACACTCTCGAATCTTATGTTGAGCTTGCAAAGAATATGAAGAGCATTGGTTGTCAGACAATTGCTATTAAAGATATGGCAGGTATTTTAAGCCCTGCAGAAGCTTATAAATTAGTTTCTGCACTTAAAGAGGCAGTAGATTTACCACTCGTTCTTCACACACACAGCACAACAGGTCTTGGCTTTATGACTCTTTTAAAAGCAGTTGAAGCTGGTTGTGATGTTGTTGATACAGCAATCTCTTCAATGTCAGGCGGTACTTCCCAGCCTGCAACAGAAACTCTTCAATACACTCTTGAAGAATTAGGTTATGACACTGGTCTTGACGGTGAAGTTCTTAAAAAAATCGGTGATTTCTTCAAGCCTATAAGAGCCGAATACTTAAAGAGCGGTCAGCTTAACCCAACAGTTCTTGCAACTGATACAAAAGCTCTTAACTACCAGGTTCCTGGTGGTATGCTTTCAAACCTTGTTGCTCAACTCACTGCACAAGGCAAAATGGACAAGTTTGACGAAGTTCTTCTTGAAACTCCACGAGTTCGTGAAGATTTAGGTTACCCACCACTTGTTACTCCTATGAGCCAGATGGTTGGTGTTCAGGCAACAAACAACGTTCTTGCTGGTGAAAGATATAAAAACGTTTCAAAAGAAGTTAAATCTTACCTTATGGGTGAATATGGTAAAGCACCTGGCGAGGTTAACGAAGATGTTCGTAAACAAATTCTTGGTGACGCAAAGCTTGTAGAAGGCAGATATGCTGATACACTTGAACCTGCATTTGAAAAAGCAAAGGCAGAAATCGGTGACAAAGCTAAATCTGACGAAGACGTACTTTCATACATTGCATTCCCTGCTCAGGCAGAAAAATTCTTTGATTACAGAGAAGAAATGAAAGACAAAATTTACACCTATGAATTTAAAGCTGTTGAATAAGGGGGATTTTAAATGACTAATCTTCTTTTATCTGCAGGATTTAATTTCTCAGATTACAAAGCATATATAATTCTTGCAGTACTTGTTGCTGCTTTAATTATCTGGAAAGTAATTTCTTCAAAATTTAAAAAATCAGAACCTGCGACTTCTGTTGCAGTTATTGGTGAAGCATCTGAAGAAAATACTGTTGTAAATACAGAAGAACTCAAAAGTTCAGAACCAGTTTATACAGGTTATGTTACACTTGAGGGTCTTTCTGAGCAGGATGCTGCAACTATTATGGCAATCACTTCTCATAAAACCGGTATTCCTGTTGAAAGACTTGGCTTTTGCTCAATAAGACTTAAAAGCCCTGAGCTTATAAATGTTTCTGAACAAGATGCGGCGGCTGTTATGGCGATTACATCTCACAAAACAGGTATTCCGCTTGAAAATCTTTACTTTAAATCTATTAAATTATTGGAGGATTAACACTCATGAAATATGTAGTAACTTTAAATGGTAAAAATTATGAAGTTGAAGTAACTGAAACAGATGCTATTGTTACAGGCATTACAGAAGTTCCTGTTATGGTAGCTGCAGCTCCTGTTGCATCTGCTCCTGTAGCAGCTCCTGCAGAAGCTCCAAAGGCAGAAGAAGCTCCGGCAGCTCCTGCTGCACCTGCTGCTCCAACAGCAAGTGGTACACAGGTTAAAGCTCCAATGCCAGGTTCAATTCTTGCAGTTAAAGCAAGTGTTGGTCAGGCTGTTAAAGCTGGTGACGTTCTCGTAGTTCTTGAAGCTATGAAGATGGAAAATGACATTACTGCTCCTTGCGATGGTACTGTTAAAGAAATCGTTGTAACAAAAGGCACCACAGTTAATACTGACGATGTTCTTGTTGTTATCTGATTATTTAATTTTCTGAACATAATTAAAAGGAACTGTAAAAAACGCAAGTTTTTTACAGTTCCTTTTTCAGGAGATAGAAAAAAAGATGCAGAATGGACAAACTGAGCAAAATCAAGGCTTTAGACTTGGTTTTGCTTACCCGAAGGCGTACAAGGGTACGTCGAGTGGCGAAGTTTGTTCGTAGTATAAAACATAATTTTTTCATCAATTTCAGATTTTATATATTTTAAAAGGGTTCTATAGGCTTATTAAACCTACAGAACCCCTTGTTATATATGGTTTTATACGGTCTGCGCTTTTTTGCATTCCCTTTTTATTTATCAAATATTCCTTGCATATCAACTGAAGCGAAATCTTTTAACGGGAATTTAACAGGCAACCCTGTTTTCTGACTTTTGTAGATAGCAAGAACAATTTCTATAACTCTCTTACCCACATATAAATCAACATACGGCTTTCTTTTGTTTTCTATGGCATCAATAAAATCTGTGTAAAGACTTGTGTGACCGTTGCCATAAACATTTTTCGCTTTTTCATCGACTTCAAGGGTTTCGTCATCTTCAGGAAGATTATCAGAAAATCGCCAGGTATCAACCTTATTTGCGTAGTGACCGCCGAGTCTTACTGTACCCTTTTCGCCAAAAACAGTAAGTGTCTGTTCAAAATCCTCAAAGCAGTTTACTGTACCTTCAACGGTAGCAACCGCACCGTTTTTAAAACGGATAACCGCAACGCCGATATCCTCTCCCTCAATACATTCGTGAAACGCATTGTTTGTCATTCCATAAACTTCCTGTACTTCTTCACCAAGCATCCACGAAAGCAAATCTATTCCGTGGATACATTGATTCATTAAAGTACCGCCATCACTTGCCCATTTACCGCGCCAACTTTCTGCGGTGTAATATTCGTCACCTCTATGCCAACGGATATTTATAGAACCATGAGAAATTTTGCCAAAACGCTCAGTCTCTATTGCTTTATGTAAATGCTGAACTGCTATATTAAATCTGTTCTGATGAGAAACACAAGCAGTAACATTATTCTTTTCTACAATATCTATAATTCTGTCGGCATCCTGAATAGACATAGCAATCGGCTTTTCGACAATGAAATTTATTTTATTTTCTGCACAGTAAATTGCAATTTCTGCGTGAAGGCCACTATCGGTTGCAATTGCAACAAAATCGGGATTCACTTCAGAAACCATTTTTTTATAATCAGTAAAAATCTTAACATCGCTTAATGAAAAATCATCAATAAGCTTCTGCGCTTTTTCAGGAATAATATCACAAAGAGCAACAATTTCCAAATCATTTAATGTCGCCGCTTTAATATGATTCTTTGAAACTCTTCCACAACCTATAAGTGCATATCTCATTCTCTATCCCCTCGGTGCATAAGTTTCTTCGTATCTTAAAAATCTTTCCATAATTTCGTCATGCGCTTTTTTCTCAATTTTTTCAATTGCAGGACCTAAATTTGGTTTTCTGTCTGTTAAATTATGAGTATCTGAGCCTAAAAAATCTATTGCGTGATTATTTATAAGCTTCATAGCTTTTCGTGAACTGAATGTACCTAAAATATATTCTGCATTCATCTGCATAAGAATACCTTCATCTTTAAACTCATAAATCCAGTCTAAATTCTTCTGATATGAAAAATATCTTTCAATATGCGCTAAAACAGGAATAACATCAAGATTTTCATTTAAAGATAAAACTTCTTTTATTTCTTTTTCTGACCATTTTGAAAATGGCATTTCAACAAGCAATAAATTCGTACCCTGATATGTGAGCTTCTGTAAATCTTCTACTCCACTCATACCACGGAAAAATTTCACCTCTGTGCCACAGAAAACTTCCGGCAAATCTTTTTCATTCTTCATTGCTTCGCGAAGAATTTCTTCTGCCGCATTTCTTCTTGCTAAAAACTCTTCAGGTGATTCACCACTATGTGCAGCATAAAAATGTGGTGTTGCGGCAACTCTGTCCACTCCGTAATCTGCCATCATTCTTAATGCTTTTATAGATTCTTCTACTGTTTTGCAACCATCATCTATTCCGGGTAATATATGTGAATGGAAATCTGTCATTTCAGCTCCCCCCTGTTCATTTATAATCTCTCTGATATGTTTTATTTAATTAAGGTGACGAGATTACTCCCGTCACCCTTTTAATTTTATTTGCTATAACGACCGTAGTTCTTTGAGTATTTTTTGCTGTAGTTATTGCTCTTTGAACCTTCAGCACTGTTGTAAACGAAGCCAAGAATTTTAACATTTGCAAATTCAAGCTGACGAATTGCTTCGCCGAGCTCTGCAGTAGTAGCTCTGCCACCACGAACAACGAACACAATACCACTTAAATATTTTGAACAAACGAGTGCGTCTGAAACGATTGTTACAGGTGGTAAGTCGATGATAATATAATCGTAGTGAGCTGAAAGACCATTTAAAAGCTTCTCCATACGAGCAGAGCCTAAAAGTTCTGTTGGGTTTGGTGGTGTATTACCCGCAGGCATTACATCAAAGCCCTTGTCTTCAAGTCTGTAAATTGCTTTTTCAACATCATTCATACCAACAAGAAGGTTTGAAAGACCAGGTGCTGCCTTAAAGCCTAATTTTTTGTGAATTGTAGGCAAACGCATATCACTGTCTATAAGCAAAACTCTTTTACCTGCTTCTGCCATAGCCATTGCAGTATTTGCAGCAGTCAAGCTCTTACCCTCTGAAGGAATAGTGCTTGTAACACCAATAACATGACACTTTGCATCATCAGAGAATGAGAAGAAAAGGTTTGTTCTTAAAAGGTTATAAGCTTCTTTTGCAGCGAAGCTGATTCCATTAGAGGTAGCTTCATTTTTTGTATAATAAGATTTTCTTTTCTTTGCCATTTCTTATTCCGCCTTTCCACTTGTAGAATCAGTTTGTACAGAAGAAGCTGCAGTGTTGCTATAATAACTCTTCTTTTTCTTGTAATACTTTTGTTTTGTATTTGTGTTAAGATCAGGAATAACTGCAAGAATAGGATATTTATAATGTTCAATAAGATATTCTTCAGAGTGAATTTTATTATCAAGAACAAATTGTAAGAATATAAGGGCAACTGCAACAACTATACCTGCCATTACACCGATAGCAACGTTTTTAACATAACTTGGTGAAACGGGTTCTTCATTGATAATTGCATAGTCAACAATTCTAACTGAACTGTTTTCAACAATTTCTGTAATTCTGCTTGGTAAGATATCAGCAATAGTATTAGCAATAAGTGCCGCTTCTTTTGCATCTTCACTTGTAACAGTAACTTCGAAAACTTCTGTTTCGTTAATTGCTGCAGCAGAAATCATTTTTTCTAACTCTTCTGCATCGTAATCAAGACCTGCTTCAGTAATAATCTGATTTAATGTTGTACGGCTTTCAAGTGTAACAATGTATGTTTCAACAAGTTGCTTAGCAACAATAAGGTCTGACTGCGTAAGTGTAGTTGTACTTGCTTGATTAGTATTGTTAACATAAACCTTTATGCTTGCATCATATTTAGGTGCAATAAAATTATAGGTTACACCAAATGCAATTCCTCCCATAATTATTGCTGAAAGGATAATTGCCCAAGCCTTACGCCACAAAATGAGCACAAGCTTTAAAAGGTCAATTTCAATCATATCTCGTTCTTTTTGTGCCACTAAATATTCCTCCAATATAATTTTATATACATATACCATTTGATTATATCTTATTTTTTTGAGAGTGTCAATAACTCTTGTGCCTTTTTACGACAAATTTTGAGCCTTTTTTCATTGTATTATTTTATAATTTCTGCTATAATTTTGTTATCAGCTCACTAAACTCTTTTTGAAAGGTTTCTGCTATGAATAATTGGATGAAAAACATTCCCGATGAATTTCTTATATCAGAAATAAATTTAGTCGGAACTCACGACAGTGCAACACAATTTATTCGCTTCAGGCATTTTAGCAGATGTCAGAATAAAAATATTTTTGACCAACTTACAATGGGTATTCGCTTTCTTGATATTAGATTAAAATTTGATGGTGAAAAATTAAAGCTTAGTCATAGCTTTTTGACCTGTAAAAAAACAAGAAACAAAAAAGAGGATTTGTTATTTCAGGATGTTTTTAATGCTTGCTGTCTCTTTTTAAAAGAAAACCCGACTGAAACAATTCTTATGTCAATAAAACGAGAAGCGGGCAAAAGCGAAGAGTCAACCTTCGATTATTTTTATAAGAATTATATTGAAAGCTCAAATATTTTTTACGCTAAAAATTCCATACCGACTTTAAAGGAAGTGCGTGGAAAAATAGTGCTTTTAAATCGTTGTGGTGCAGATATAAATAACACAATTTATACAGACAAAAACACGGGGATAAATCTTACGGGCTGGCCTTACCAGAATTCAAGAAATGAAGCGTGCCTACAGAAAGTGCTTATTGCTAAAAGAAACGGAATAAGCGATGAATATTTTTATCTCCAGGATTTTTTTAACCTTAAGCCAAAGAAAAAGTGGGAAATTGCAGTTTTACCCGCAATACAGAATTCTCCGCAGGACAAATCAATTACTTTGAATTTCTTTTCTGGTAACAATGGATTTTCAAGTCCTAAAAGATACTCAAGAATTATATATAAACGATTTTTTGATTATGAGCTAAGCCCTATGAAAAAATATGGTTGGTTCATTCTTGATTTCCCTAATAAAAAAATAATAAAAAAAATAATTTTATCAAACTACTAAAAATTATAATCACCAATGAATTTGCGGGAAATTCATTGGTGATTATTTAATTCATACTTAGGGTGAAAAGAATTATCCGAACCATGTTTTTAATAGACGGATTTCCGTTCACTCTACGTTAAAATACTCGCAAATCCGTAAAGGATTCGCTCCGTTTTTGCCTTGATTGACCAAAAATCCGTTCTATAAAAAATCTTCGACCTAAAAGCAAAGGATTTTTATTGGATTTTTGGTGTTAAGGGCGAAGTAAGGCTGTCGCCTTACAAGACCGAAACGCCGAAAAGACTTAAAAAGACTTGCTTTTAGGCAGGTTCGGATAACTCATTTCACCCTATATTACTGAAAAGTCTTTCAACTTCCTTTTTAAGCAAAGCATTTTCTTCACTTTCAAGTGCAGGGTCTTTTTCACAAATTTCCTTCGCTCTTTCCTGTGCTTCGTAAAGTATTCTTGTGTCTGTCATAAGGTTTGCTATATGCATATCAGGAAGACCGTGCTGTCTGCTCCCGAAAAAGTCACCAGGACCACGAAGCTCCAAATCTTTCTGGGCAATCACGAAGCCATCATTTGTATCGCAAAGCACCTGAAATCTGTTAAGTGCATCTTCATTTTGTGCATCTGAAAGAAGTACACAGGTGCTTTCTTTGTCTCCCCTGCCGATTCTGCCTCTTAACTGATGAAGCTGAGAAAGTCCGAAGCGCTCCGCATTCTCAATAATCATAACTGTTGCGTTAGGTACATCTACTCCGACTTCGATAACAACTGTTGAAATAAGAAGCTGAATTTCGCCAGAATAAAAACGAGCCATTATCTCGTCTTTTTCTTTCGGCTTCATTTGTCCGTGTAAAAGACCTAATGTATAATTTTTAAACTGATTTGCTTTTAACCAGTCATAGTATTCAGTTGCGGGTACTAAATCACTTTCACTTTCTTCGACTAACGGACAAACAATGTAGCCTTGCTGACCATTATCCATATTTTTTCTTAAAAATTCATAAAGTCTTGGGTGATAAGGTGAATTAACCCTGAAGGTTTTTATCGGTTGCCGCCCCTTTGGTAATTCATCAAGCACAGAAACATCCAAATCACCATAAATCACCATAGCAAGTGTTCTTGGAATTGGTGTTGCTGACATAACAAGCACATTTGCATTTTCACCTTTTTTTGAAAGTGCAGTTCTTTGCTCAACACCAAAACGATGTTGCTCGTCTGTAATAACAAGCCCTAAATCTTTAAAATTGACATCATTCTGAATCATAGCATGAGTGCCGACAACAATATTACACTCGCCGCTTTCTAACTGTTCTTTTACAATTCTTTTATTTTTTGCAGTTGTAGAACCTGTGAGTAATAAAACTGAAAATTCATCACCAAAAAAGTTCTTTAATGTTTTGTAATGCTGATTTGCAAGAACTTCAGTTGGTGCCATAAATGCAGCCTGAAAGCCATTTTTTACCGCAGTATAAATTATTGCGGCGGCAACTGCAGTTTTACCTGAGCCTACATCACCCTGCACAAGTCTGTTCATCGGTTTTTCGCTCATTAAATCGCTGACCGCTTCGCTGACAACTCTTTTTTGTGCATTTGTCGGTTCAAATGGTAGCTTTTTATAAAATTCTTCACTTTTATCTTCTTTAATTGGCTTTGTTCTTTTTACATCCGCCGAGCTTCTTTTTGAAAGAAGTCCTAATTGTAAAACTAAAAGTTCTTCAAAAATCAAGCGTCTTTTTGCTTGTCTTAACATTTCTTCATTTTCCGGAAAATGTATATTTTTAAGTGCTTCCTCTAAAGATAAAAGCTTATATTTTGAAATAAGGTTTTGCGGTAAAACTTCTTTTACATTACCTTTTATTTCTTTTAAAGCAGTTTCAACTAATTTTTCTATGCTTTTGGACGTTAAAGTACCACTTGCTTTATAAATCGGTCTTAACCTCTGCTTTTCTCCCGCTTTTTCAAATCGGGGAGCATTTAATGTTCTGTTGCCATATTTATCTTTTGTAATTTTCCCGAAAAATAAATATTCTTCGTTTTCAGAAAGCGAATTTTTTACATATTTATTATTAAAGAAAACAATGGGTAAATATCCCGAATAATCTGAAATAGTAGTTTTAGTAAGGATTTTACCACCATTTATTTTTACTTCTGAAACTCTGTCAATAACAGTTGCCTTTAAGCAAACTGTTTCATTTATTTCGGCATCTGCAATTTTTGTTAAGGTGTTCCAGTCCTCATATCTTTTAGGGTAATAACGCAAAAGGGCACCTATGGAAAAAATGCCGAGTTTTTCTAAAAGCTTAGCTCTTGTTTCGCCAACACCCTTGAGAAATTTTATTCTCGTGTCAAATTCTACCATAAGCACCTCCGGATTCGCTTCGCTCAAGTGAAGAGTAAATAATGAATAGTCTCGGAACTGCGTTGCTATTTAATTCCGAATTACGCATTACGAATTATTTTATGCACGCAATTCCTTGCAAATCTTCAAGGGTATTGATTGGTTTACTGATAATACACTTATCACTTACCATTCTTGAAACGAAAGTAACACCCTTCATTTGTGTAATAGCTGAATTATCTTGTGGTATGCAATATTGTGTAAGCACTAATGGTTTTATATCTCTTTCAAAAAGGTCTAAGGCACTTTTTAAAATAGAAGTGTCTGTACCAATACCACAAAGGAAAAGCTCCTGTATTTTGTCTCCATCGTTGATTTTAGTAACCTTTTCAATAAATTCATCTGTAACACAGGTGTAAATACTTCTGTTTATAACTAAATCTGCTGTAAGCTCGTCAACAAGCTCAATTTCTTTACCCTTGTGCATATCATAAAATCTGTGATATTTTGGGAAAACACCGTCATCACGGTTTACAAATTTAACACACACAACTCTTTCAAAAATATGTTTTTGTGTAAGCTCAATTATTTTTTGCGCAATCGCATTTTTTTCAGGACTGCTGACAAATCCATTCTGCACATCAATAACAACTAAAATGTTCTTCATAAAAGCTTCTCCCGATTTCAAATTTTTATACGAAACTTTGCTATTTTAAATATATCAAATTATCTGTGGCAATTCAAGTGTTTTTTGTTTTTCAGTAAGTCAGGAAACAGGAAATAGATAAAAAACTACACTCTTTCGTTTAAGGTTTATCTTAAATGATAGAATGTAGTTGTTTTTTCGCAGAGGATGAGCTCTGCTCTCCCGTGACAACGCGTTAACTGAATTGATAATGTGAAAATGGAACGATAAATTTAGATTTTATTACACTCGATTGGTTTGTTGTAATCTTAAACTTTCTTTCACTACTACGGGCGACCGCAGGTCTGCCCCTACCATAGAATAGGTCAATTTTCTGTTTCCTGATTATTTTATAACGCCTTTTTTAAGAATAATATTAGCATAAAGCGCAGATTCGCTTGTTGCTATAATTGCATAAGCTTTTTTTGCTTCATCATAGAACTCGAAACGCTCAAATTGACCCATTTTTGTTTCGCCGTTATTTTTATTTATAATTTCCTGATACTCTGCCCAGATTGTAGGAGTAGGGTCACCCGCACTGGTTGCCATAAGCATAGCAGGAGTTTCAACATAAGAGTCAAGTGGCATAAGTTTTAAAATTGCATCTAAAAGCTCTGGTACATTGTGACCATCACAACGAACAAGTCTTTGTGCGTTTGATGCTGCGGGGAAGTTACCGTCGCCAATAACAATTGTATCACCATGACCCATTTCGTCTAAGATTTTTAAAAGCTCAGGAGAAATAATATTTGGAATACCTTTTAACATAATAATACCGCCTTTTTAATAAATTATTTTTTAATTTGTCTTATATCTGTACCAATGAAGTTAATAACCTCAAAGGAATTGAGCCTTGAAACAACTCGCTGACCATATCTTTCTTCAAGCTCACTTATAGAAAGATTAGAGCTTATAATCATAGGCTTGCCATTAAGTATTGCGTTGTTTATAATCTGGTAAACCGCAGTTTCAGAAAATGCTGTTTTAAACTCTGTGCCTAAATCGTCAATTATAAGTAAATCTGCATTTTCAATTTCTTCTTCAATATCACCATTGCTTCTGCCGAAGCGTTCTTTTTCCATTTGCTTAATGATATTGTCAGCAGAACCGTAAAATACATTAAAGCCTTTTTCAGTTACCTTATTCATAACCGCAAGAGAAAGGTGTGTTTTACCAAGACCTGTAGCACCTGTAAAAAAGAAACTGTTTGTTCCGGGTTTAAAATTCTCTGCATAGGATTTAAGAAAATCTAATGATGCTTCCATATATTCTCTTGGTGAGTAGCCCAGGGACATATCTTTTTCTGTACTATAATATTTTAAATCAAAAGTTTCAAAAGTGCTTACTGCAAGAATTGAACTGCAAGAATATTCACTCATTGAAATTTTCTTGAGAATATCTAAATGACAACTGCAAAGCTTACCATTTAAAATACCAGAATCGTTACAAAGCTTGCATGAATACTGTGGCTCTAAATAATCTTCAGGGTAACCGTTTTTTGTAAGCAGCTCTGCCTTTTGCTTTTGTGCTTCAAGATTTTTTTCTGAAAGTGCTTTTACATCTACTTTTTTTCCTCTTCCAAGACCTTTAATAACCTCGAGTGCCGCATTTCTTATAATGTTTTCAATTTCAAGAAGCTCAGGATGTTTGTTTAAAATTTGCTTGCGACGCATTTCTGCAAGCTTTTCTGCGTTTTCTTGTCTTTTTTTAAGCTCTGCTTCCGCTTTTATGTAAACATCTTCGCTGAATTTCATACATTAGCACTCTCCTTTTCTTTATTTTTCATTCTTTCTAAAATACTATTTCTGCCAACATTATTTACATCGTAAGATTTTTCTACTTTAGAAGTAATAGTCTTTTTCTTTTTTAACTCTGCACTCTGAATATCAAAAATATTCATAGCATGGTATTTTTTGAGAAGCTTATTTGCTTCAGAAAGACTTCTGCCACTTTCCTTTAAAGCATATATAATCATCTCGGTTGAAAAATCCCAGTTCACAGCCCAATCTCTCAAACACTTTGCAGTTTTAGGGGTTGGTTTTTTTGCATCGGTTTCTAAAATTGCCTGTATTTCTATATATGTTTTCTGTATTTTATCGAGTGCACCAATTTCTACTACCGCTGCTTCAAGAGTATCAATTCCATTCTTTACCCACTCTTCTGCGCGTTTTTTAATTGCGAGCGAAGATAAATTACCCTCACTTTGCTGATAACTCAAAAGAGTTATAATCAAATCAATTGAAAAACCAAAATGATCATAAATCATAACAAGAAGCGACTGTGTATCATACCCGAAGGTGCCAACAATTTTCTGTGCTTCTCTGAAAAGAATTGTTATGTTTTCATCCTGCGAAATTCTTAAAGCAATCTCTTTTTGAGTTGGTTTTTTTACAGGAAGACTCTTAACAACTACCTTTGGATTTTCTTTTTCTTCTATATAAGAAATTTCTGCTATTTTCTTTGCATTTGCAGTCGCTTTGTTTGCTTCTTCTTCATTTTTTTCGCCATCATCAAAAATAACATCATTTTCTTTCCAGTATTCAATGCAATCTCTTACATCATTTTCAGTAAGACCTGTACAAATACTGATTTGCTTTTCATCAATAGCGCCATTAGGGTTTCTTAAAATAAAGAGCAAAACTTTAAAACTTGCCGAAGGGGCAAGTTTTAAATATTTATCTATTAAATCTGTCGGTATGGCTGTTACACCATTTGAAAAATCTGATTTTATTTTAAACATTATATTAATCTTTCTTTTATTCCGGGAATTTAACCATAACTGCCAATGTTTTTCCGTTGCCACCATAAGGTGAAATGTTATCTAAATCCACATTATTTGAGAAAGTTTCACCAACTACAACGTAACCACCATCAGCACCTTTGCAAAGAGCAAGTGCTCCGTCACTTTCTGTACCGCCGAATGAACGAACCCACATAAGTGTACCTTTACTGTTTACACCTGCAACGAAAATATCTTTTTTACCGCGTGTAGTAACGCCCTTGAAGTCACGAGTGGACGAGTTTGTCGAACCTGCCATAATATAAGTGCCGTTTGGTAGCTCTAAAACACTTGTAGCTGTGTCAACATTCTGACCTCTTACAGGTGTTACAAAATCAACCTTCAAATCATTTGCGTATTTAATCATATATGCATCATATGAACCACGGGATATGAAATCATTTTTAAAGAAGCTGTTTGGACTTGTTTCATCTGTATCTGCTGAATCTGATGAACCACAAACAATAATACCACCGTCAGATGTTGCAGTAATTCCTTTAAATTCATCAATTCCTGTACCAGCAATTGAGGTTTTTGCTAAAACTTTACCATCTTTTGAATATTTTACAACACCGGAATCACATTTACCAAGAGCCGGGAACAATTTTCCTGAATAAAAATTACCGAGTACATATATAGAGCCATCTGTACCTTCTGCTACACCAACAAATGAGTCCATATTGCCACCTGCGTATTTTTTCCATTTCAAATCGCCTGATGATGAATAACGCATAATAACTGCTTTTGATTCATTTTCATTTCCGCCTGAATCCTTTGCGTCACCATCGTTATTACCTACAGAACCCACAACAATTGCATCGCCATTTGAAGCAGTTACAACATCATTAAATAAATCAACTGTTGAAGAACCAAAGGTTTTCACCCATTGAACATTACCATTTTTGTCTATTTTATAAATTGCCGAATCATAGTAGCCTTTAATTGAAATATCTTCAACCGCTCTACCGAAACCTACTGCATAGAAAGAGCCATCGTTACAAGGAGAAAGTGCAACAATTTCAAAAAGACCGCTTGCCGAGCCCATAACCTTCTGCCATACAATTTCACCATCGTTATTGTATTTTGTTAATATGGTATAAGGAGCTTTATAATTCAATTCCTTATATTTTGCAAAATCTCCATCTTTTGAGTTAGATACATTTGTTGTAATATAGCAACCATCAGATGTAAGAATTACATCCTCATATTTATCTGCCGCAGAACCACCCTGAGTATTTTTCCACTCTGTTTTAGCAGGCTCAATATCTATAGTCGGAGCTTCTGTAATATTTACAATAGTTGTAATTAAATTACCCTGCTCGTCAACACCTGTGTTGCCTTTACCATCTGTTACAAGAACTGATGATGTACCAACATAATTTCCACTTGTTGTATTTTTATTATTTTTGTCACCCGCAGTTGGTTTTATTGTAATGTTTTGTGTTACTGCATTACCATTTGCATCCGTTACAACAACGCCATTCATATCAGTAACAGGAATCTGTACAGCAACATCTTTAAACTCAATTGTTGTAAGTTGATTTCCATCCACATCTGTCATAATATTGCCAAAAACATCAGTTAAATAGTACACTCCTGTTTCAGGCACAACTGTAATTACATTACCATTAACATCTGTCACAGGAACACCATTTTCATCTGTTACAACAACAGGGTCCATTCTGTCTTTATTAGACACTAAAACGACTGCTACTATAACTGCAATTAAAAGAACTGCAACTATAGGAATAATTATTTTTAAATTTTTTGAAGAGATTTTATTTTTTACAGGAGATACTGTATTTTTTTGTTTTTTCTCCTTTTTGACAGGAGCAACTACAGGAGCCGCTTTTTCTTTTGACTTCTCCTCTGCTTTAACAGGTTCTTTTTTTATTACATCTGTAGCTTCAACTACTGCAGGAGCTTCCGGTACTACTGGTGCAGGAGCTTCAGTTTTAACCTCAGGCTCTTCTGCTACTACAGGAGCAGGAATTTCTTTTTCTACTTCTTTTTTCTCTGCCTCCTGTTTTTTTGCTTCTTCCTTTTTAGCTTTTTCTATATTCTTTTCAACAACCGCTTTTTTAGCTGCATCTAAAACTGCTTGCGATGTTTCGCCTTTTTTTGCTTTTTTCATTGGCGGCGGAGCAACCTTTTTCACTACTTCAGCTTCGTTGTTTACACCGTTTGGATTTTTATTTTCTTCCACTTGAGTGTACCTCCTATATAAATTTCGAGAAAACCCCGAGTATATAATCGTATTCCGTATTATAATAACATAATTTATTTATTATTTCAATCTACAATCAACCAAAATTTACTGTAAATTTTTTTCACTTTTCACAATATTTTTCTTCTTATAAATAATTTTTCTTTTATAATTCGAAAAAGTATATAAAAACACAGTTGGTTTATTATGTAATATCAATAAAATTTACTTTTTATTCGCATTTTAATCAAAAAAATCATTGAAAACACAAAATTTATGTGCTATTATAACAAACACAGAGTCTTTACACTGAATAATAATATACTGAATTGGTGTAATTAAATCTTGATCTCTATGAGGGAGGAATATTCTTGGGCAAATACACTATTGAAAATATCAGAAACGTTGCTATAACCGGGCACGCTGGTAAGGGTAAAACAACTTTAGCAGAAGCAATGCTTTTTGTTTCTGGGGCAACTGACAGATTAGGCAGAGTTGCTGATGGTAACACAGTTCTTGACTTTGACGCAGAAGAAAAGAAAAGAAAGGTTTCTATTTCTTCAAGTATGGCTTTCACAGAATGGAGAAATAGAAAGGTTAATATTTTTGACACACCAGGTCTTTTTGACTTTGAAGGTGGCAGAAGCGAAGCAATGCGTGCTTGTGAAACAACAATAGTTGTTCTTTCTGCAGGTAAGGGTATTGATGTGGGTGCAGAGAAAGCTCTCAGTGCCGCAGGTAAAATGAATAAATCAAAATTTATTGCTGTTACAAAATGTGATGGTGATGAAAGAGATTTTTATAAAACTCTTGATGCTCTTAAGGTAAGATATGGTACTGCAATTTGTCCTGTTGTTATTCCATTTATGGTAGGTGGCAAGGTTGATTGTTACGTAAACTTCTTACAGAATAAAGCTTTTAAATATACTGATGGAAAAGCAACGGAATGCCCTATTCCTGATGATGACCGCATCAACGGGATACACGAAGCATTTACTGAAGCAGTTGCTACTGCAGATGATGAGCTTATGATGAAATTCTTTGATGGTGAAGAATTTACACACGACGAAATTGTTGCAGGTCTTTCCAAGGGTGTTAATGATGGTACGGTTGTTCCTGTTTATGCTTGTTCAGGCTATACAACAGATGCAGTAGATTTACTTCTTAATGGTATTACAAAGCTTGCGCCTGCTCCAAAGGGTGAAGATGATATTGCTTGTGATGAAAATGGAAACCTTGCAGCTATCTGCTTTAAAACTGTTGCCGACCCTTTCATTGGTAAAATGTCATTCTTTAAAGTTGTTGCAGGTAAAATCACACCTGACACTGCACCATATAACCCACGCACAGAACAGGTTGAAAAAATGGGTAAGCTTGTTTTTGTTAAGGGCGGCAAACAAGAAGATACCACAGAAATTTCTGCTGGTGACATTGGTGTAGTTACAAAGCTTTCAGGCTTTAAAACCGGTGACACAATGTGCAATCAAAAAGCACCTGTTACACTTGAACCCGTTAACTTCCCTGCTCCTTGCTACTCAATGGCAGTTAATGTAGTTAAAAAAGGTGAAGAAGATAAAGTTGCTTCCGGTCTTCTCAAATTAGCTGATGAAGATGGCTCTTGCTCATTCATTACAAATAAAGAAACAAGAGAACAAGTTCTTTCAGGTCTTGGCGAACAACATCTTGATACAATTGTAACTAAACTTAAAAACAAATTTGGTGTTGAAGTAGAGTTAACTGTTCCAAGAGTTGCTTACAGGGAAACTATCCGTAAGGTAGTAGATAAACAAGGCCGCCACAAGAAACAATCCGGTGGTCATGGTCAGTTCGGTGATGTATGGATTCGTTTTGAACCATATATGGGCGAAGAAGATTTCGTATTTAATTCAGATGAAGTTGTCGGCGGTGCAGTTCCAAAGAACTTCTTCCCTGCAGTTGAAAAGGGGCTTCGCGATTGCGTAGCACAAGGTCTTATTGCAGGTTACCCGATGGTTGGAATTAAAGCTTGTCTTCACGATGGCTCTTACCACCCTGTTGACTCTTCAGAAATGGCATTTAAAATGGCAGCTCGTCTTGCATTCAAAGCAGCTATTCCTGAAGCAAAACCAACAATTCTTGAACCTATTGGTACATTAAAAGCAATTATACCTGATGACTATTTAGGTGATATTATTGGCGACGTAAATAAACGTCGTGGTAGAGTTTTAGGTATGGCTCCTGCAGACCAACCAAAAATGCAAGAGCTTATAGCAGAAGTTCCAATGGCAGAAATGAGTGACTTTGCTATAACACTCCGTTCAGTAACCGCAGGTCGTGGTTCATTCACAACAGAGTTTGCTCGTTATGAAGATGCACCTGAAGCAATTGCTAAAAAGGTTATTGAAGAAGCAAATATTTCTGACGATGATGAAGACTAATAAATAATTATAAATATGTTTCACATGAAACACTCGTTTTGTGTGAAACATATTTTTTATTTATGTTTCTCGTGAAACATAGTCGTTTAACATTTCTCTAACAACTTTTAGCATTTCATTATTATTTAATTCATTTTTTATTCATAAATATAGTTTATACTTAACGCGTGCTAAGAAAGGGAGCCGCACCCGAGTATTAGTTACTTATCTTTAGTGTTATGCTAAAGATGGACCCCTCCTCAAGTAAACCTTGGCGTATGAGTGTTATACTGACGCCGGAAGACAACGACTGTCCCCTCAGTCGTTGTTTTTCTTTTTATTTGAATATTTCTTAATTTTCAGTCAATAACATAATTGTACATTTCAAAATAAGAAAGGATTATTATGTTATGAATAATGAAGAAAGAAATTCTAAAACAAACAGAAAATTTAAAATTGCCTATGCATTTACAATCGTAATAGCATTAGGGGCTTTAATGTTTTCTAAAATTTCAACAGAAAAAAATCTTGGTAAAATAAATAGTTTGGAAGAAAATATCCCATCAAAATCAAGTTTAACAGAAGTTACTACTATTTTACCGGAAGAAACAGTAAGACAAAATATAACCAATGTACCAGACACAAGAACTGAAACAGAAAAAAATACAACTGATGACAAATATAATAAACCTTATAAAGATTATTATTGCTTACCATTTGGTAACCAGATTATTAAAGATTACAGTAATATGAATCCTGTTTATTCTAAAACTATGGGAGACTGGCGAACACATAATGGTATTGACTTTACAGGTGAAGAAGGCGGAGCAGTTGTTGCTATAAGCTATGGTGAAGTGATTGCAATTTATGATGATGCAATTTTCGGAACCTGTGTTCTTATAGACCACGGTAACGGAGTCACTGCAAAATACTGTGGACTTAATAAAGATACTTTAACTGTAGAAGAAAATTCTGAAGTAAATATAGAAACAATAATCGGATATCTTGGCGAAATACCATCCGAAAAAATGGAAGGCGCTCATTTGCATTTTGAAATTACTCATAATGGCGAAATTGTAGAGCCACTTGAACTTATGGGAAAGTAAGTTCAGAAATCAGGAAATAGGAGTTAGATTAGGGTGAAATGAGTTATCCGAACCTGCCTAAAAGCGAGTATTTTCAAGTCTTTTTGGTGTTTCAGCCTTACTTCGCCCTCAACACAAAAAATCCAATGAAAATCTTTCGCTTTATAGGTCGAAGATTTTTTATAGAACGGATTTTTGGTCAATCAAGGCAAAAACGGAGCGAATCCTTCACGGATTTGCGAGTATTTTAACGAAGAGTGAACGGAAATCCGTCTATAAAAAACAAGGTTCGGATAATTCCTTTCACCCTAGAATATCCTATCATTTAAAGTTTGATTTAGCATCTACTACAAATGATAGGATGTCTGTGTTTATAGTAAATCCCTGATTCCTATTTCCTGTTTCCTAATTCCTCTATAAAAAAACCTTGTATTTCTCCAACAAATGTGTTAATATGAAAAATGTGTAAAAAAATGTAAAATTAACACAAACAATTGGAGGTATAAAAATGAAAGCAAAAAAGTTTATTCCTAAAATTTTACTTTGCTTAGTAGTTGTTGCATTCATTGTAGCTTGTGCTTTTATGGCTCCGGCAACAAGTGCAACAAGCACATTATGGGCATTGTTACCACCTGTAATTGCAATTTGCCTTGCACTTATCACAAAAGAAGTTTATTCTTCTCTTTTTGTTGGTATTGTAGTAGGTGGTCTTTTAGCAACATCATTTAACGGACTTCACACAGTTGGTGCAGTTGTTAGTGATGGTTTCATCAGTGCTGTTTCAGGTAATGCTGGTATTTTCATCTTCCTTGTTCTTTTAGGTGCAATGGTTGCACTTATTAACAAAGCAGGTGGTTCGGCTGCATTCGGTGAATGGGCATCAAAACACATCAAAACAAAAATTGGTGCATCAATTGCAACATTCCTTTTTGGTGTACTTATTTTTATCGATGACTATTTTAACTGCTTGACAGTTGGTTCAGTTATGCGCCCTGTTACAGACAAAACAAAAATATCACGTGCGAAGCTTGCTTACTTAATAGATGCTACTGCGGCACCTATTTGTATGATTGCTCCTATTTCTTCATGGGCAGCAGCAGTTTCTTCTTATGCTCCTGAAGGTGTAAATGGTATCACTCTTTTCTGTAGTGCAATTCCATTCAACTTCTACTCACTTATGACATTCGTTTTCATTATTGCTCTTACTTTAATGAAATTCGATTACGGTCCAATGAAGCTTCACGAAACTAATGCTTTAAAAGGTGACCTTTTCACATCAGGTGAAATTAAAGCAAACGATGAAGCAGAAAGTGTTGAAAAAGGTAAAGGTAAAGTTATTGATTTAGTTTTACCTATCATCATTCTTATTGCTATCAGTGTATTCTCACTTGTTTATGTTGGCAGATGTATGGGTGAAGAATGGGTATTCGCTGCATCACAATATGACGGCTCATTAGGATTTATTGATGCATTCGCAAATACTGACGCAACAGTTGGTCTTCCTTGGGGTGGACTTATTGCACTCGTTGTTACAATTATTTATTTAATTGCAAGAAGAGTTATTTCTTTCAAGGATGCTATGGAATGTATCCCAAAAGGCTTTACTGCAATGGTTCCTGCCCTCCTCATTCTCACAATGGCAACAACTCTTAAAAATATGACAAACTTACTCGATGCTTCTGGTTTTGTTGAAAATGCAATGGCAAATGCAGGTGCTCTTCATAACTTCTTACCTGCAATCATCTTCTTAGTTGCTTGCTTTATTGCTTTCTCAACAGGTACATCATGGGGGACATTCGGTATTCTTATTCCAATCGTACTTGCAGTATTCCCGGTAGGTAGCACATTAGGTACAATCGGTATGTCTGCTTGTCTTGCAGGTGCTGTTTGCGGTGACCACTGCTCACCTATTTCAGATACAACAATTATGTCTTCTGCAGGTGCTCGTTGTGACCACTTAAATCACGTTTCAACACAGATTCCATACGCAGTAACAGTTGCTGCAATTTCTTTCATTGGTTACATAATCGCAGGTTTCCTTCCTGAAAAATATGCACTTGTTACTCTCCCGATTCTTGTAGTATTAACAGTTGCAACATTGTTTGTAATTAAAGCTGTTACTAAAAAGAAAGCTTAACAGAAAAGTGCTGAGTGCAATATAATTAAGAATTAAAAATGAAAAATTAAAAATTGTGGGACCTGCGGTCGGCAATTATAATTAAATAACAAAAAGATAAGTTCTATCATTTAAAGTTCGTAAACTAAAATGATAGAACTTATTTTATTTAATCGATAAATAATTATAATCGGCTTTGCCCCGAAATTTTTAATTCTTAATTTTTCATTTTTAATTTCAAGGTATATTCCCTTAACTCAGCATTCAGCACTTAGCACTACTTATTTTTTAAGTGCTTCAAGAAATTCTACAGCTTTTCTTATATCAACCTCTGGCTTATCGCCTACTTCTCTTTCGATTGTAAGGAAGCCCTTGTAGCCAATATCTGTAAGCGCTTCGAGGTATTCCTTAAATGGAACAGAACCTTCGCCTAATGGAACCTCAAGGAATGAATCTTCTGTAACAATTACCTCTTGCTTCATACCATAAATAATTTCAGGGTCTTTATAGAAGATTTGCTTACCATCTTTTGCATGAGTGTGTACTATGTACTTCTGAAGATTGTAAACTGCTTTAACAGGGTCATCGCCTGTAACCATAACTAAATTAGCAGGGTCAAGGTTTACACCAACACCTGTTGAGCCGAGTGAGTCAAGGAACTCTTTTAAAACTGCAGATGTTTCAGGACCTGTTTCAATAGCAAAGTGTGCATCAATAGAATCTGCATATTCTGCAAGCTCGTGACAAGCTTCTTGCATAACCTTATATCTGTCGTGATTTTTATCACCCGGAACAACGCCGATGTGAGTAGTAACAACATTTGTTTCAAGCTCTTTTGCAAGGTCTAAAATTCTTTTTGATTTTTCAATCTTGTCAGGGTTTTTTTCTTTAAAAGAAAAACCGCCTCCACCTAAGTCACCGCAAAGAGCAGAAATAACAAGACCGTTAGATTTAACTAAATCTAAAAATTCTTTTCTTTTTGCTCCTACAAGATTTTCTGGAGCCATCTCTCCTGATGTAGCATAAACCTGAATACCCTGTGCTCCTACCTCTGCCGCTTTTTTTACTGCAGTAGGAATGTCAGTGCGGAAACTGTTGATGATTACACCAATTGGAAAATTGTACATAGTAATACCCTCTTTTTTCTTTTTTAGAAATTATTATTTTGACCGTCACTATCAGTTGGTGCCTGATAATTCTGATTCATTGGTTGTGTTGGTTGTTGCATTGGTTGATTTGGAAAATATGAATTATTCATAGGTGCACCATAATTCATCTGATTATTCATCATATATGGTTGCATTCCCATACCCATTACACCGTATGTTTTTTCATACTGTTCAAGAATCTTCTTATTCTTTGAATATTTAACAATCATAATAATTGTAACAACAAGAAGAATTATAAATGGAAGCATCATTATAAGCATACCGATTCTTGCAGCGCTGTTTGTTTCTTCATCAAAAGCAGCAAAATCTGTCATACCAAAGCCATATTCTTCTGCTTGTGCTTTATAATCTGGTGCATTTGTAAAATCAACTTCATTTTTATGTGAGTCACCATCTAATAAGGTACCGTTAATTGTGAATGAAGCAAGTGCATTTTTTATAAAGCCAGCATTTTCATTATCTGTTTCAGTACAGAAGCAATAAATATTTTCTTTTGTTGCTAAAATATAAATTGTGTAAAAGAACATATCATCTTCAACAGCAGAATATTTGAGACACTTATAACCATTGATTTCAGAAACTTCTGATTCAAATTCTGTATCCTCATATAAATAAAGATATTCTCCAACAAAATAATCGAAAATAGCATTTTTTTCAATTTTTAATTTTTCGATATCATCTATTCCTTGTGTATTTTCAAAAACTGAAACATAAACATATTGATAAGGAATCTCGTCAAAATCGCCATCAAAATCGTCAGTATTTTTTCCTATTTCGAATGTTACTTCCTCTTCTTCAACATAACAAATAATATCACTTTTTTCTTTTGTATCAATATAGAAAGCACTGTTTAAAACAGAATTATCTTCATCACCTGCAAAAGAAATTACTGTTAATGGTAAAACAAAAATACAAACGGCAATAATTAAAGATAAAATTTTCTTTTTCATTATAAATTACCTCCGTCATTATTTTCTTTATTTGTTTCGCTTTTAAGTGCATCAGTAAAAGCAGAAATATCCTGATTTTGTTCTGGAGGATTATTCACAGGATACTGTGGCACAAAAGTCTGGGGATTATAATTATAATTCTGTGGTGGAATATTTGCCATATCCTTTAATACTTCTTTATCATAAACTACACCATAAGTTAATTCGTAATTTTTGATTTTTGATTTAAGTTTGCTGTTTTTAGAAATAAATACAATTAAAACTATAAGTACAGGAACAAAAAGTAAAACTGCAAAAATTAAGAGCATTGCTACTATTACAGTAGATTTTTCCATACCCATTTCTTCAAGAAGTGCGTAAGGGTCTACTTCACCATTTTCGAGTGAAGCAGCAAAATCTTCACCGTAAATATCTGCTAATATATCATCTGTTCCATCTGAATATTCGTCTGCACCGTCGGTGTAAACAAATTCGTCACTTGAAGCTGCTTCGTCTGTTTTTTCTTCACCGGTTGCAAAAGCAAGTGTTGAAAAACAAAAAGCAAGAATAAGTGATAAAAGAATTGCCATAATCTTTTTCATAAAAAATTCTCCTACCTTTTATTTTTTATTTTTAACCAATATTCTTTCGCTGCCTGTTCCTGCTTGTTATCCCCATACTCGTAGTAACGGGCATTTTTAAGAACATCGGGTAAATACTGTTGCTCTACCCATCTGTTTGGGTAGTCGTGCGGATATTTATAAAACTGACCTTTTACTTCTGCATCGTCTCCATCAAAATGCTTATTCTGAAGCTGACGCGGAATAGGGCCTGATTTTCCTTTTTGTAAATCTGCCATTGCCGCATTTATAGCATTGTGAGCAGTGTTAGATTTTGGTGAGTTACATACAAGAATAACTGCATCTGCTAAAGGTAATCTTGCCTCAGGCATACCAACCTGTAAAGCAATATCTGTTGCCGCTTTTACTATTGGTAAAATAGAAGGGTAAGCAAGTCCAACATCCTCTGCGGCACAAACTAAAAGTCGCCTTATAGCAGAGGTCATATCGCCTGCCTCTAAAAGCCTTGCTAAATAGTGAATTGCGGCATCAGGGTCAGAGCCTCGCATAGATTTTTGGAATGCAGAAAGTATATCGTAATGCTCGTCACCTTCTCTGTCATAACGCATAGCACTTTTTTGTGTGAGTGCTTTTGCATTTTCAAGAGATATAACTCTTTTTTCATCCGGTTTTGGTGGATTTGCTGAGAGTACACAAAGCTCAACTGCATTTAAAGATTTTCTTACATCCCCACCGGATGCAGTTGCAATATGTAAAGAAACTCCATCTTCAATTAAAAATACTTCCTCATATTCTTTTGCTAAAATTTCAAATCCTCTGTTAACCGCTTTTACTGCTTCTTCAGGTGTGACAGATTTGAATTCAAAAACAGAAGAACGACTTAAAATTGCACTATAAACATAAAAATATGGATTTTCAGTAGTTGATGCAATTAATGTTATTGAACCATTCTCTATAAATTCTAAAAGTGTCTGCTGTTGCTTTTTATTAAAATATTGAATCTCATCAAGATATAAAAGAATTCCGTTTGGCGAATTGAAGGTGTTAAGCTCATCAAAAATATCTCTTATATCCTGTGTAGATGCAGTTGTACAATTTAATTTTCTTAAGGTTCTGTCGGTCTTTTTTGCAATCATTCTTGCAAGAGTTGTTTTGCCGGTACCGGATGGACCATAAAAAATCATATTTGGTACTGTGCCAGATTCTATTATATTTCTTAAAGGCTTGTTTTCACCAATTAAGTGCTGTTGACCGACCATTTCATCAATAGTCTGCGGACGGATTCTGTCTGCAAGTGGTGTTGCCATAATTTTTCTCCTGAATTTTAAATTTCAAATTCTACTGTATCGTATGTAACCTCAAAACCAATTTTCTTTGCTTCATTTACTAAATCTTCGTGATTTAATTTACCATTGTGCGAAAAATGGTGAAGACAGAAAACTGTATTTTCATCGGCATTTTTCTTTAAAAGTCTTTGTTTTACCTCATTACATGCCTTCATTCCCATATGATTTGAATACGCATTTTCATTAAGAATAGAAGTACAGTCGAGTGAAACAAAATTAAATTTTATATTACTTTTTTCTATGTATTCCCAGGTTTCATCTAAAAAATAACCAGTATCATGAGCATAGAGAATTGCTTTTTTATCTTTTTCAATTATATAAATAACAGGATTCAATTCTCTTGCATGGTCTGCCTTTAAAGGTGTAACCTTATAACCAGAAATTTCATAAGCATTAAAAGGCACTATTTCATTCCAGTTTACAGAATTTTCATCGCGGTTTCTTATCTGTTCAACAATTGGTAAAATCTCTTTTGAAGAGTTTTTTGTGGAATAAATTTCTAAAGGTTTTTTTTCATTTTCATTCATAAAATATGCATAACCATACCCTCTGTAATGAAAATCATAAGGGTAACAATGGTCGTCATGACCGTGTGTTATAAGACATGCTTTTATTTTTCTTAAATCAAGTCCATAGTTTAAAACGTGAAAATATGTATCGGCAGAAAAATCGATCATAAGCTCGTCATCAATAACAGTCTGAGAACGGGTTCTTATATTTTTTCCACCCATTTTTCTTGCATTTTCACAAATTTCGCAGGAACAGAATAAACCTGGAATCCCTTCTGCCGCTGCAGTACCATAATACTTGATTTTCATTTTTTCTTCCACGCCTTTTTCTCAAAAAATAGTAACTTAAACAACAAAAAATATTTTAAAATCTTGCAAGGAAAAAATATTCAATAAAACCTATAATAGCCGCTAAAGCCATAGGTGTTACGCCATATTTTGATTTTAAATATTTTTTCTTACCATTGTCATCAAGAGGTAATTCCATTACCTTTTTTATATTTTTTTCTAACTTCTTTTTATATAACTTTGTAGCATTTAAACCAAGGAAAAATTTAATAGCTAAAGACGCAACAAATTTACCATAAAATACATAATCAGGCATTTCTGCATCATTTAAAAGCTTTAAGAGATGTGCTTCGCTTTTTGTTAGCTTTACACTCTGTCCATTCTGGTAAGCTAATATGTTCTGCATAGCATTTGGGTCTTCAATAACACATTCTTCAATAGTAGTCATAATTTCTTCGTTCATTAAAAGAGGACCTATAGAAATTCCCATAAACGCAATGTATATACAGAACACTAAAAGTGCAAGTTTATACATTTTTCTGTAAACAGACCACGCAAGTGGAAATATAAAAGCGAAAACATTTAGAAGATTTTTTTTATTTGTTCCTTCCATTATTAAAAATCTTGGCATATAGTAATTCTGATTTTGACCAACTGCTGCTTCATAAAATGAAGATGGTGTTTTATTTATTAAAACCTGGTCAGTAGTTTTGCCATTTATATTTTTAAATAATTCTTCAATTGTGTCTTTTAGTTCTTCATTGTTTTTTGACTCTTCGTCTTTATACTCGACATTTACAACATCAAGTATTTCAGAGGTTTTCTTAATTTCATCATCTATTATAACATCAATTTTAGCACTCTCTTTTTCTTCAACTTTATAAGAAAAACCTTCTGCATGAAGAGCTTTATTTTTACATTCACCCAAAGAAAAATAACAATCCTTATGATGTGGTGTACCACATTCAGGACAAACTACTATTGTATCATTTTCTGTGAATGTTTTTTCACAAACAGGGCAAATCTGATTTTCAAATTTCATTAATTTAACACATTCCTTTTATATTATAAAAATCCAATTTATATATTACTAAAATTCTCAAAAAAATGCAATATAATTTAGCTTTTTTGTTATAAAAATTATCTACATTAGGTTGAAAAATTGTAGATAATATGATATACTCTATAAGAATAATTATATTATAATATATATATACTTATAAATGTAAAAATATGGGGTGAAAAAAGTGGATAGTTTATCCGAATTGTGGAGTGCAATTTTAATGGAATTAGAAAAATCAATTCCCGAAGTAGTTATAAAAACCTGGATTTCTCATCTCGAACCTGTTTCATTTGATGGTGAAACTCTTGTTCTTAAGGTTGACGCTTTTAAAAAGAATGTTATTCAAAATAAATTTTTAAATGATATTAAAATTGCAGTTGAAAAATCAATTGGATTTTCAGCAGAAATCATTTTAGAAACTGAAGAAGAAAGTATTATAAAAGCAAGCGCTGAAAGCAATGGTTCAAAGGATTTTGAGTTAACATTTGAAAAATTTATTGTTGCTCCGTCAAATAAATTTGCTTATATTGCAGCAAATACTGTTGCTCAAAAACCTGGTAGTGTACATAACCCATTATTTATTTATGGTAAATCGGGTCTTGGTAAAACACACTTATTAAAAGCAATTTATCACGAGCTTTCTTCTAACAGACCAGAGCTTAATATTCTTTACACAAATGGCGAAAGTTTTATGAATGAAATGATTGCTCACATATCTGAAAAGAATATGAGAGAATTTCATAATAAATTCAGAACGCCAGATGTTCTTTTAGTTGACGATATTCAGTTTATTGAAAATAAACCATCTGTACAAGAAGAATTTTTCTATACTTTTGAAGAGCTTATAAGCAGAGGCAAACAAATTGTTATCTCTTCTGATAAACCACCAAAAGATATTAAATCTCTTGAAGAAAGATTAAGCAGTAGATTCTTACAAGGTCTTCTTGCAGATATTCAACCTCCGGAAATTGAAACGAGAATAGCAATTATTAAAAAGAAAGCACAGCTTCTTGATATGGAAATGCCTGACGATGTTGTTAAATTTATTGCAGAAAAACTTAAAAATAATGTCCGTCAATTAGAAGGCGTTGTTAAGAAAATATATGCAATCTATTCAATAAACAATAAAGTTCCTACAATTGCTCTTGCAAACGATGTTATTAAAGATGTTATTTATTATGCTCAACCAACTGAAGTAACAATTAAAAATATTATTGAAGAGGTTTCAAAATCATTTGGTGTTACTGCTGAAGATATTAAGTCAAATAAAAAGAAAGCAGAAATTGTTAATGCACGTCAATTTGCAATGTATATAATGCGTGAAGTTACAAATCTTACATTAGATGAAATTGGTAATCAGTTTGGTAACAAAAAGCACTCAACTGTTCTTTATTCCTGCGAAGCAGTAGAAGAAAAAATTGCTGAAAGCAGTCAGTTAGATGCAATGGTTTCGGACATTATTAAAAATGTTAAGGAAGAATAATTTAAAAAGTTATCTACAAATTAACATCAATTAACAAACAGTAGTAGACAAAACTGACAATATAAAAGTTATTGCGTTTTTATAAACAGTTATAGAAATTTATTTTACAATTTCCAAAGTACCAAATTGTCTTATATATCAACGCTAAAAAGAGTTTTCTACAATTCTACAGAGCCTACTACTACATCTAAATATATATTATTATTTTCGTAAAAACACAAAAAACAAAATTTTTGAATGGAGAAAAAATTATGAAAATTACTTGTAACACATCTATTCTTGCAGACGCTTGTAATATAGTTCAAAGAGGTGTTTCTCAAAAAAGTACAATTCCTGCAACAGAAGGTATTTATATGCAGGCAAAAAACTCAAGACTTACTCTTTCAGGTTATGACCTTGAAGTTGGTATTACTACTGTTATTGATTGTAGTGTTGAACAAGAAGGAAATATTGTTCTTACTTCACACTTACTCTGTGATATTTTAAGAAGACTTCCTAATGAATTAGTAACAATTGAAATTGATGAACACAATTTGTGCAAAATTCATTCTGGTGATAGTGAATTTTCTTTAATAGGTATTCCAGCAGATGATTATCCTGAATTACCAACTGTTTCAGGTGCATTTCCTTTTACTATTAAAAAGTCAATGTTAAAAGAAATGATAAGACAAACAATTTTTGCAGTTGCAGTTTCAGACTTAAAGCCAGTTCATAAAGGAATTAAATTTGAAGTAACTAAAAATAACTTAAGACTTATTTCTTGTGATGGTTTCAGACTCGCTATCAGAAATGAAGTAATAGAATACGATAATGAAGATTTAACATTTATCGTTCCTGCTAAAACACTTAATGAGGTTACAAAGCTTATTGAAGACAGTGACGAAACGATTACACTTAATATAGGTAAAAAATACATTCTCTTTGAAATTGGTAACTACAGAATTGTTTCCCGACTTCTTGAAGGTGAATTTTTCAATTATAAAAATGCAATTCCTGTAGATAATTCTACAAAAGCAAGAGTAAATGTAAAACAACTTATAAATAGTGTTGAAAGAGCTTCACTTCTTATTACTTCAAAAATTAAGAGTCCTATAAGATGTGTTTTTGAAGATAATACAATTAAGCTTTCAAGCACAACCTCTCTTGGTGCTGCAAACGATAAACTTACTGCTGCAATTGACGGTAAAAGAGTTGAAATCGGATTTAACAATACTTATCTTACAGATTGCTTAAAAACTGTTGATGTAGATGAGGTTAATATTGAGCTTAATGGTCCAATCTCTCCAATTATAATAAAACCTCTTGAAGGCGACAGCTTTATTTTCTTAATTATTCCAATGAGATTAAAAAATGAACCTGTAGGAAACTAATAGGGAAGTAATAATATGAAAATAAAATTAAAAGTAGCAAAAAAAGAAGAACAGGAATTTATTTTAAAGGGTGAATTCATAAGACTTGATGACCTTTTAAAAAATGTTGGTGTAGTACAAACTGGAGGACACGCAAAAATTGAAATTCAAAATGGAATGGCAAAGGTAAATGGTGAGGTTTGTACTATGCGTGGTAAAAAGCTTCGTAAAGGTGACGAGGTAGAATACGAAAGAATTATTTACAAAGTAGTTTAAAGGATATTTTTTAAGTAGTTTAGGAGAAATTTATGAAAATAAATTCTGTTTCACTAAAAGACTTCAGAAATATCTCTGAAATGACATTAGTTGCGAATGATGAGGTAAATGTTATTTACGGTCAGAATGCTCAGGGTAAAACCAATATTTTAGAAGCATTGTGGCTTTTTACAGGATGTAAAAGTTTCAGAGGTAGTAAAGATAGTGAATTTATTAAATTTAATAGTGAATTTTCAAAAATTTCTCTTGAATATACTGACAAAATAAGAGAGAAAAAGGCAGAAATTCTTTTTTCTGATAAAAAGAAAGCATTTTTAAATGGCGTAGAGAAAAAAAGTACTGCTGAATTCATTGGTGAGTTTTATGCAGTTATTTTCTCCCCCGCTCACCTTTCTCTTATTAAAGATGGTCCTGATGTAAGAAGGAAATTTTTAGATACAGCTATTTGTCAGTTAAAACCTAAATATGCAAAAACACTGAGTTCTTATAAAAAAGTAGTTTTACAAAGAAATTCACTTTTAAAAGATATTCAGTTTCATAGTGAGCTTTATGATGTCCTTGATGTTCTTGATGAACAGCTTGCAAGCTATTCATCATTGATTATAAAAGACAGAATAAAATATCTCGATTTACTTACTCAAAAAAGTGAAGAAATTTATTCGGGAATATCTGAAAATAAAGAAAAACTTTCTTTAAAATATATTTGTTGTACTGATTCTTTTAATAAAACTGATGTAAAAGATATTTATGATTTTATGACAGAAAAAATAAAAGAATCAAGAAAAGAAGATTTTATAAATAAAACTACTTCTGTTGGTCCTCATAGAGATGATTTAGAAATTAAAATAGATAATATAAGTGCCAGAAGTTTTGGCTCGCAAGGTCAGCAACGTTCTTGTGCGTTAGCTTTAAAATTGGGTGAAAGCGAAATTATAAAAGATATAACGGGAGAAAACCCTGTAGCTCTTTTAGATGATGTTATGAGTGAGCTCGATGAAAAAAGGCAGGACTATGTTTTAAATCATATTAAAGAAAGACAAGTTTTTTTAACCTGCTGTGACCCGTCTCAGGTTTTAAGACTTTGCAAGGGTAAATCCTTTTTAATAGAAAAAGGAAAGCTTGTAGAAGAAAAATAAAACAAAAAAGGAAAAATTTTATGTATATTCATATCGGACAAGATACTGTTATAATAGATGAAGAAATAATAGGTATTTTTGATATGGAAAATACTACTGTTATGAAAAGTACAGTTGATTATCTGAACAAGGCAGAAAAAAACGGAAATGTAAATAATGTTGCCCCGTTTGAATTACCAAAATCATTTGTTGTAACAAATACTCAGAAGGGTAAAAAAATTCATATTTCGCCTGTTTCAGTAGGAACAATTTTAAGAAGAACAGAAAGTAAAATTCCTACATAATTGACTTTTATATAGATAAAAAAATTACGGAGGTTGTAGTTTTGGAAGAAAACATTTTAAAAACCGAAGCAGAATTAAAAGAAGAGGCATTAGAAAATGCAGTTGTGTTAGAGGAAAGTAACATAGATACTGTTGTTACTGAAAAATATGACGCAAGTGCAATTCAGGTTCTTGAAGGACTTGAAGCAGTAAGAAAAAGACCTGGTATGTACATAGGTTCAACAGGACCTAAAGGTCTTCACCACTTAGTTTACGAAATAGTAGATAACTCAATAGACGAAGCATTAGCAGGTTTCTGTACCGATATTCAGGTAGAAATTTTACCTGGTGATGTAATTACTGTACGCGACAATGGTCGTGGTATTCCTGTTGGTATAAATGAGCAACAAGGTTTACCTGCTGTTACTGTTGTTCTTACAGTACTTCACGCAGGTGGTAAATTCGGTGGTAGCGGTTATAAAGTTTCTGGTGGTCTTCACGGTGTTGGTTCATCTGTTGTTAACGCACTTTCAGAATGGTTTGAGGTTGAAGTATCACAGGATGGTCATGTTCATTACCAGAGATTTGAAAGAGGTAACCCTACTTGTGACCTTAAGATAATAGGTGATACTGATAAAACCGGTACTTTAATCAGATTTAAAGCAGACCCTGAAATATTTACAGAAACTACAATTTATGAGTTTGAAGTTCTTGAAAGAAGATTGAGAGAACAGGCTTTCTTAAATGCAGGTCTTTCAATTTCTCTTACAGATAAAAGAAATCTCGATGAAGAAAAAGGCGAAGTTTACTGTTACGAAGGCGGTATTTCTTCATTCGTTGATTTTGAAACTAAAAAGCGTGGTTTATCACCTCTACACGAAGAACCTATTCATTTTTCTGCAGTAAGTGGTGACAGAGAAGCAAATATTGCTCTTATGTACAACGACAGTTACAATGAATTAGTTTTAAGCTTCGCTAACAATGTTCGTACAATTGATGGTGGTACTCACGAAACAGGTTTTAAAACTGCACTTACAAGAGTATTTAATGATTACGGAAAAAAATACAATCTCTTAAAAGATAACGATAAAAAGCTTTCTGGTGAAGATGTAAGAGAAGGTCTTACAGCAGTTATAAGTGTTAAATTAACTGAAGCACAGTTTGAAGGTCAGACTAAAGGTAAGTTAGGTAATACAGATATTACACCTATCGTTTCAAAATGTGTTTATGAAAAATTGATGACATATTTTGAAGAAAATCCTGCAGTTGCAAAAGAGATTTTCTCAAAAGCACTCGATGCTTCAAGAGCAAGAGAAGCAGCAAGAAAAGCAAGAGATAATGCAAGAAGAAAGTCCGTTCTTGAAAGTAACTCACTTCCTGGTAAGCTTGCTGACTGTATTGAAAAAGATTCAACTAAAACAGAGCTTTACATCGTAGAGGGTGACTCTGCGGGTGGTTCAGCAAAGAGTGGCCGTGACAGAATGATTCAGGCTATTCTCCCTCTTTGGGGTAAAATGCTTAACGTTGAAAAAGCAAGAGTAGATAAAGTTATAGGTAACGAAAAATTAACTCCAGTTGTTTTAGCATTAGGTACAGGTATTGGTGAAGATTTCAATATTGAAAAGCTTCGTTATGATAAAATTATTATTATGGCCGATGCCGACGTCGACGGTGCTCACATCAGAACACTTCTTTTAACCTTCTTCTTCAGATATATGAGAGAGTTAATTGAGCAAGGTCATATTTATTTAGCACAGCCACCGCTTTACAGATTAAGTAAGGGTAATAAACATCACTACGCTTATTCTGATGCAGAACGCGATGAAATAATGGCAGACGGTACAAACTATGCTATTCAGCGTTATAAAGGTCTTGGTGAAATGGACCCTAATCAGCTTTGGGAAACAACAATGAATCCTGAAACACGTCTTATGCTCCGCGTTACTTTAGAAGATGCAGAAGAAGCAGATGAAACCTTCTCAATTCTTATGGGTGACAAGGTTGAGCCAAGAAGAGAATTTATTGAGAAAAACGCAAAGTATGTTAAAAATCTTGACGTTTAATTCTAAGATAAGGAAGTATTTATAAATGGACGAATTAAATAACAATGTAGAAAATACGGGCGTAACTCAAGGTGTTAATAATCTTCCTGACCCGTATGCAAATCAAAAAATAGTTAATGTTGATATCAATAAAGAAGTAAGAACTGCATTCCTTGATTACTCAATGTCAGTTATTGTTTCTCGTGCTTTACCAGATGTTCGTGATGGTTTAAAACCAGTTCATAGAAGAATTCTTTATACAATGTACGAAAATAATCTTACTCCAGATAAAGCATATCGTAAGTGTGCCGATACAGTTGGTTCTGTTCTCGGTCGTTACCATCCACACGGTGACGCATCTGTTTACGATGCAATGGTTCGTTTAGCGCAGGATTTCTCAATGAGATATATGCTCGTTGACGGTCACGGTAACTTTGGTTCTGTCGATGGTGACCCTGCGGCTGCTTATCGTTATACAGAGTCAAGAATGAGCAAAATTTCACTTGAAATGCTTACAGATATTGAAAAAAATACTGTTGACTTTGCACCTAACTACGATGACCGTCTTAAAGAACCAACAGTTTTACCGTCTCGTTACCCTAACCTTTTAGTTAATGGTTCACAGGGTATTGCTGTCGGTATGGCAACTAATATTCCACCACACAATTTAAGAGAGGTTATAGACGCAATTTGTTGCGTTATAGATAACCCCGAAGCAGAGCTTGAAGATATTATGGAGCACATTAAAGGACCTGACTTCCCTACTGCCGGTATTATTATGGGTCGTTCTGGTATCCGTTCTGCTTATGCTACTGGTCGTGGTAAGGTTGTAGTAAGAGCAAAATCTGAAATTGTTGAAGGTAAAAACGGTAGATTTAAAATTATTATTACCGAAATTCCTTATATGGTTAACAAAGCAAGACTTATTGAGTCTATTGCTGACCTTGTTAAAGATAAAAGAGTTGAAGGTATTGCCGATATCAACGACTATTCTTCAGACAAAACAGGTATGCATATTGAAATCGACATCAAGCGTGATGCCAATGTTCAGGTTGTACTTAATAAGCTTTTCTCTTACACACAATTACAATCTACCTTTGGTGTAATTTTACTTGCTATTGTTAATGGTGAGCCAAAAATTCTTACGCTTAAAGAAATTTTACAGCAATATATTGATTTCCAATGTGAAATTATTGTAAGAAGAACACAATTTGATTTAAAAAAGGCAGAAGAAAGAAAGCATATTTTAGATGGTCTTAAAAAAGCAATTGATATTGTTGACGATATTATTGCAACAATCCGTGCTTGTAAAGGCGGTCAGGCAGAAGCAAAAACTGCTATTATGGAAAAATTTGATTTTGATGAACCACAGGCAACTGCAATTGTTGCTTTCCGTTTAGGTCAGTTAGCAGGTCTTGAAATTCTCAAAATCACAAACGAATTAAATGAATTAGAAGAAAAAATTAAAGAATACAGAGAAATTTTAGGTTCTCACGATAGAGTTCTTTCAATTGTTAAAGAAGAAATAACAGTTATTCGTGATAAATTCGGTGATGAAAGAAGAACTGCTATTGAAAATGTCAGCGGTGAGGTTGATATTGAAGACCTTATTCCTGAAGAAACCTGTATGTATACATACACTACTATGGGTTACATTAAGCGTCAGCCTGTTGATTTGTTTGCTACTCAGCACAGAGGCGGTCGTGGTGTTAAAGGTATGACAAGAAGAGAAGATGATGTAGCAGAAACAATGTTTATTGCTTCGTCTCACGATTATGTTATGTTCTTAACAACAAAGGGTAGAGCTTTCCGTCTTAAAGGCTACGAAATTCCTGAGGGAAGCAAAAACAGTAAGGGTATGAACATTGTAAACTTACTTCCACTTGAAAATGGTGAAAAAATTTCTGCAATGCTCAGTATTCCTTCTGATGATGAGGGCAAATTCCTTTGTATGTTCACTAAAAAAGGTCTTATCAAGAGAACTGCATTAAATCTTTACAAAAATATCCGTAAGAATGGTCTTAATGCAATTTCTCTTCGTGAAGATGACGAATTAGTATTCGTTAAGCTTACTTCTGGTGAAGACGATTTACTTATTGCTACTAAAAAGGGTATGTGTATTCATATAAATGAAACAAATGCACGTCCATTAGGTAGAACTGCAACAGGTGTTAAAGCAATTACTCTTAAAGAGGGTGATGAGGTTGCAGGTGTTGCTGTTCTTCACGAGGGTGGTAAAGTGCTTACTGTTAGTGAAACTGGTTACGGTAGAAGAAGTGAAATTTCAGATTATCGTTTACAATCACGTGGCGGTAAAGGTCTTAAAAACTACCACGTTGAAAAATATGGCGATGTTACTGCAGTAAGCGTTGTTGACGATGATGAAGATATCATTCTTATTTCACAGGATGGTATTATTATAAGAATACCTGCGGAAGCAGTAAGAGTTTGCGCTCGTCCTTCAAAAGGTGTTAAGGTAATGAAAGTAACCGGTGAAGACAGGATAGTTACTCTTTCAACTACTGAACACGATGAAGAAGAAGTAAATGGTGACGTTGAAGATGACGGTAGTGCAGAAGAGGGTGCTGGCGATACTTCAGGTGATAATGAAGACGAAGGTACACCTGATGATGAGGATGTAACAACAGAGGATGCTGAAAAAGAAGGAGAATAATAAATGCCTGATAATAATAACAGAGGCAAAGGCTTGAGTGAAGATTTAGAAGCCTACCTTGATTTATTAGATTCAGAAAGTGGTAACAGAAGAAAAGTTTCTCGTGACTTCAGTAATTTGAATGAAACATTAAGTCGCGAGAAGACTTCTGATGTCAGATTTATTGATATAGAAGACGAAGAAACAATAAGAAGACCACCACAAAGAAGAGTTTCTGCTAATACAAGTTCAGGACAGATAATGAATAATGCAGGTCAAAGGGTAAATAATTCAAAAAATTCACAAAATGTGGAAAACAGAAAACCTGCACCACCAAGGTATAAAGAAAATGGTAAATTTGTTGATACAGAAGAAAGAAAAAAACAAAGCAGTAACCCTGTTTTAAGATGGTTTTATAATTTACCTAAAAAAAGACAGAGACTTTTGAAAGTTCTTTCAGTATTTCTTATATTTACTATAATTCTTGGAACTGCTTTAGGAATTTTTATTAACAATAAATTTAATATGATGGGTGACCCGGAGCAATATACTGATGTTATTTACGAAGAGGAACAATTCAGCGATATTGATGGCGATATAAATGCAAGTAACTTTAAGGATGCACTTAAAAATTGGGCTACAACAGGCAACGACCAGAAAATGTCGAGTAAAAATGTTGTTAATGTTCTTCTTATAGGTGCAGACAGTCGTCAGGGTACAAACACTGGTAACACCGATGTTATGATGCTCGTTTCTCTTAACAAAAAGACAAAGCAGATAAAATTAGTTTCATTTATGAGAGACAGTTACCTTTATATTGAAGGTAAAAATAACTCATATTGTGCAAAATTAAATGCTGCTTTCTCAATGGGCGGTCCTGAAACACTTCTTAAAACAATCGAAAATAACTATAAAATAGAAATTGACGATTTTGTTATGGTAAACTTCGAGTCATTCAAGGCAATTATTGAAGCAATGGGTGGAATTACTGTCGATGTACAGAAATACGAAGCAAACTATGCAAATAATCGTTATAAATTATCAATGCCTTACGGTGATGGTGTAACTCTCGATGGCGAAGAGGCACTTGCTTTCTGTAGAATCAGAGGTTGCGATGCTGACGGTGATGTCAGTCGTACACGCAGACAGCGTCAGGTTATAAATGCTATGATAAACAGAGTTACAAATGCATCTGTTTCTGACCTTAACAAATATCTTAATGCTTTTCTTCCTTATGTTTATACAGGATTTTCAAAAAGTGAAGTTTTGTCATTAGGTATGAAAGCAATTACAAATGGCTGGGCATTTTACGAAAGAAGTGAGCTCCAGATTCCGACTCCTGAAACAAGAACAAGTGGTAGTATGGGCTCTTGGATTTGGGTTGTTGACTATCAGTTAGCAGCTCAGACTCTTCAAAATGAGCTTTATGGCGAAAGTAATATTGTTCTTGAGGATGGTAGAACAACTTTAATTGATATTTATAAAGGTACAAGTGGCTCAGGCTCTTCAAATGGTGGCGGAAGCTCAGTTATTGAAGATGATTCAGATAACGATGATGTAACTGTTCCCGAAACAACTGAAGAAAATACAGTAGAATTTATTGAGGGTGAAACAGAAGAAGATTTCAATGAGGATATGGGTTCACCAGATATTCCTGAAGAAACAGAAGAAGTAACAGAGCCCGAAACGGATTTTGAAGAAATTCCCGAAGAAACAGAAGAAAATACAACTTCTGCTCCTGATAATACAGAAGCTATGATTGGAGAATAACAATGATTTTTCGTAAACACGAAAAAAATGAAGATGTTATAAAACGAAAAAGTTACTATGGCTTTGCTAAATATTACCCGGGGAAAATGGGTACAAAAAGCAGCTATGTCATAGGCGAAAGTCGTATTGTAAAGAAAAAAGAAAGAATAAGAAGAATAATAATCACTTTAGGTTTTATATTTTTATTTTTGCTTTCATTCTTTATAACTGCTGTTTGTTTAGAAATTTCAGAAAGACCAATCGGATTTTAAATGAATAATAACCCACACTAAAATTGAATATATTTTAGTGTGGGTTTTCGTTTAGAGGGGTGTTATTATGTTTACAATTTTAGATTACCTTGAAAATTACAAAAATGTTATGATAAAGGATGTTCATTGGAATAATATAGATAATTTACTTTGTGCTATTTTAGTTTATATTCCACTTAAAACCTTCAGTACATCAAAATCCCTTGAAGATTTTTATATTTCATCACAGGAAGTAAAACCATTGGAAACAGAAATGGGAGAAATGGTGAAAACTGCCTATGAAGCATTAGAAATTATAAGAAACAGTGAACGATATAAAAATTTAAAGGTAAGTAATTTTATAAACCTTACAACAGAGAATACACAATTTGGTGCGTGTACCTTCAGAATAAGTAAAAAAACAATTGTAAGCTTCAAGGGTACAGATTCTTCAATTATAGGTTGGATTGAAAATTTCAGAGTTACATACTCTTACCCGACCTTTACACATAATTTAGCAATAGAATATTTAAAAACGAATACTCATAAATTAAGTGACACAGAAATTTATGTTGTGGGACATTCTAAAGGTGGAAATTTAGCACTTGTAAGTGCTATGGAAGCGCCACAGAATGTTTTTAAGAAAATAAAACAGGTTTACAATTTTGACGGACCGGGTTTAAGAAAAGAACAGTTCAAAAGTGAAGCATATAAAAAAGTTTCAGAAAAGCTTTTAAATATTTTACCAACCGGCTCGGTTGTAGGTGTGCTTTTATATAATGAAAATTATAATATTGTAGAAACAAATGCCCTTGCATTTTCGCAACACTACCCTGTAAACTGGAGTATATTTGGTGAATTTTTTGAAAGTGGAATAATTTCTAACATAAGTACACAGCTTCATGAAAATACAACAATTGGCTTTGAAAATTTAGACCCACTAAAAGTTCAGGAAGCGTTTGAAACGGTATTTATAAATTTAGAAAAGAGTTATTCTTCAAAGTTTAATTTTTCATTTGATGAAGCAGTTAAATTTTATAGAAACTTAAAAAATCTTGACCCTGCAATCTCGCAGAGCATTGAACAAACTTTAGGTACAGTTTTGAAAAGTGTTGCGGGAAGACAGTAAAAATTGGCATTTTTACAATTGAAAATTGAAAGTTGAAAATTGAAAATTGTGGGACCTGCGGTCGGCATTGTAATAATTAGTTGTAATAGTTAATTTATCGTTTCATTTATTCTTTATTCTATATTTTTTAAAAATAAACTACATTCTCTCATTTAAGATTAAACTTAAAATGAAAGAATGTAGTCTTTTTTATAAATATTTAATTATAATCAAGGCGAAGCCTTCCGAAATTTTCAATTTTTTATTAAAAACTTTCAGGCTTGTTTTTCTATTTTTTTTAAAACAGTAATAATTGGCACAATTAAAATGCCACAGATAAAATTGCTAATTCCGTGAATTAAATCGTAAGGGAGACCTGCAACTATCCACGCAATAGTACCATTAAAATCTAAATTGAAAAATATTGCTTGTGCGGGTGCATATAAAGTACCGTATAAAAATCCGTGCAACGCACAGACAGACATATATATAATTGGTTGTAGCTTCGGATTCATATTTTTTGGTAAAAGCATTGTTACTCCAAAGAGTATTGTCCATATATAAAGATATGGCACCCACCAGGTAGAAAATCCACCAAAAAGACCGTCTAAAAATACATAAATGTATAATGGATACAACGCCTTTTTTCTGTAAACTACTGTCAAAGCAATAATAAATACGCCAACTAAATGTACATTAGGTGCAAATTCCATCACTTTTTTAAGTGCGAAAATCAATGCACCCATCATTGCAAAAACAGTTATTTCTTTAACCTTCAGTTTCATTTTTCTGCTTTAAATGTATAAACTCCGCCCTCAGTTATAGGAGTCTGATCAACACCCTGATTTGCGTAATTGTTTTCTTCATAAAATGCCCAGTACATTTTATCTTTATCGTAATCAAGTGTAATTCCATTTACAGTTTTAACATAAAGACCATACTGACCTTCTTCACCAGAAATTAAACCTAATTCCATAAGTGCTTCGCCAACAGTTTCTTTATCACTTTTAATCATAAAGTGAGTGTTATTTCCATCGGCATCAGTAACAATAAATACAAAAGCATTTTTGCCCTCGCCCTTGTGAATAACAGAAGGTTTTTCAGTAGTCTGTACTGACTCTGTGGTTGTTGGTTCGTCTGTTTTGTTATTAGTACATCCTGCAACAACGAGTGCCATAACCGCAATAAGCACAATTGAAAGAGTAACTAATAATTTCTTACTAAAAATTTTAGTTTTCATAAATTATCTTTCTCCTTTGTGGGTTTACCACTATTTATTTTTTCAATTCTTTTTTCGGCTCTCGCAAAGTTTAAGAAAAGCAACTAATAAAAAGTATTCCGACTTGTGAAAATTTTTCACCTTCTCAGATTTAAAAAATCCAATGGTTTGTCTGCTACGTTGCGGTATGTGGCACAAGAAAAATTTAAAATTCACTCACGGCGACGGGCTCGTTCAGTATTTTCAACTGATTCCATTTTAGTAGTTGGTTTTTTGAACTTATATATAATATCACTTTTAATAAAAATTTGCAATAAAAATGGCTACTTGTATTTTACACAAATAGCCACAATTTTTATTCAATTATAGTAATCAATTCATCAAATGATTTTCTCTTTTTTTCTCTTAATTCGTAATTTTCTTTTGGATAACCTAAAGCAATAACAAGTCTTACAGGGTGCTTTAAATCACAGATTTTTCTGATTTTTTTATCATCAAGCCAACCTAAAATACAAGTTTCAAGCCCTTGCGCAGTAGCTTCTGCAGTCAAATATGCAGTGGCAATTCCTATATCAATTGAACGGTAATCATTGTCTTTAATTTTAGAGCCGATTCCCGCTGTCTTATTATATGCTTCTTCAGAAATGACAATCATAACAGGTACATCTTCAGTAAATTTATTCATACCCATTCCTCTTGTTGCTTCTGCTACTTCTTTCGCCTTTTCGCCTTTACATACAGTAAAGTGATATGGTTGTGCATTACAAGCAGATGGAGAAAGAATTGTACTTTCTAAAATTGCCTGAATTTTTTCGTCTTCAACATTTTTTGTGTTATCGTAAATACGACAAGATTGTCGTGTTTTTGCTATTTCACTAAAATTCATTTTTTAAGCTCCTTTTTATAATCTTCTATCATTCTACCAAGTTTTTTTGCCGCTTCACACATATATTTTGCCATATATGGAACAATATCAAGTGGCATCTGGTCATAAACACAGTCGCTTTCAAGAGTTATGTAACCGTTGTAATCAATTTCTGCCAATGCTTTTGCTATATCGTCCCAATCTAAGTCGAACATAAATGGTGGGTAGTGTAAATCGTCAAACTCGTTATTATCGTGAGTATGAAGACAAGCTACTCTGCTTCCTAATGTTCTTATCATTTCACCGGCAGTAGAACCAACAAGACCGCAGTGACCAATATCTACACAACAAGAAAAATATTCTTTTGGTAATGCGTCATAATAATCTGCAAATTCTTCGCCAAGACTACAAACGTTAGGTAATTTTTTATTTGTTTCAGGGTTTGTTTTACCAAACATATTTTCAAGTGCAATTTTAACATTCGACTTTTTTGCTACCTCTGCAAGTTCTAAGTACATTGCAATATTTTTTTCTTTTTGATTTTCTTTAAATACAACAGGGTGAATAACAATATTTTCTATTCCCAACATACCCGCAATTTCAATTGCTCTTTTTACTTTTGGAAAATTTTCTTTATTATATTCTTCGTCACCATCTCTTAAAGTTGGGAATGGCGCGTGTGCCTGATTGAAGTGAAGACCAAGACTTTGGGCATATTCTTTTACCTTTAAAATGTGCTCTTTGTAACCATCTGTATTTAATATACAGTTTTTTTCTTCATTCATACAGAACATAGAGTAGTCAACTGCGTCAAAGCCTGCATCTGCAATAACTTTTAAAGAGGTAAAGTCATCAAATCTTTTTGCTATTCTCGAAGTAGTTGTAGAAACTTTCATAAAATCACACTTTCATAAAAAATATATCTTAATAAATTTTATCCTTAATTTAATTGAATGTCAATATAATTCAGATATGTTATTTTTAATACAAATTTCCATATTTTAGTGAAATTTTTGTTTATTTTTTAACTATTTCTAAAAATCGTGCCTAAAAACCTAAAAATTATCATAACATAAAAGAATGTATTAAGTTATAATATAATCAATAAGTTTCTGTTAAGGAAAATAGAAACTGAGTAATTCATAAAGGAGAAATTTTTATGGCAAAAAAACCTGTTAAATTAGATGCCAATGGGCATCGTAAATTTGGCATACGCGATTCAGCTGCCTATATGATGGGTGACTTAGGATGTAATATGTCTTTTGCACTTAAAGGTACAATGGCACTTTTCTGGACACAGGTTATGGGTCTTAGTCAATGGTACTCACTTCTTTTAATTGTAGTTCAGGTTTGGGATGCAATAAATGACCCACTTATCGGTTCAATTATTGATGCTGATAAAAGAGCATACAAGAAAAGAAACAAATTCTTACAGTATATATTTGTAGGTTCAATAGGACTTATAGTTGGTGGTGCTTGTTGCTTTATTCCGTTACCACAAGCTCCGGTTGCTGCAAAAATTGCAATTTTCATTGGTGGTTATGTACTTTGGGATGCATTCTACACAGTAGCTAATGTTCCTTATGGTTCACTTTTATCACTCATTTCTTCTGATGACGGTAACAGAGCTTCTCTTTCTGCTTGGCGTTCAATTGGTAGTATGTTAGGTAATTTTGTTCCTATGGTAGTATTCCCATATATTATTTACAATAAAGACCAATCTCTTAACGGTATGCGTGTATTTATAATCGCTTTAGTTATGGGTGTTGTTGGATTTATCTGCTTCCAGGTAATGATTAAAAACACAGTAATCCGTGTTGACACAGATGTAAAATGTAACGAAGACCAGCCTAAATTTAATGTTATTAAAGCGATGGCTAACTTTATGAAAAACAGACCTGCAGTTGGTGCAACTCTTGCTGCTATGGGTATGTTTATTGGTATGCAGGGTGCTGCAACTGCTGTTTCAGTTACTTTTCAGATTTATTTTGATGATGCAAGGATTTCAGGTCTTGTTTCAGGATTTGCAATGATTCCTATTGTGTTATTTACACCACTCGCAAGTAAAATGGTTAAGAAATTTGGTAAAAAAGAACTTTCTACAATTGGTTCAATTTGCTACATCGTTGGTGCAGCAATTCTCTTCCTTGCACCACTTGGAATTATTCCTGTAACAGAAGATAACACAAAAATAGATTTAATTATTTACATTGTAGGTCAGCTTATTTGTGCATTAGGTCTTGGTATTTATTCAACAGTTTCATGGGCTATGATGGGTGACGCTATTGACTATAACGAATGGAAATTCGGTGTTCGTGAAGAAGGCGTTGTTTATTCACTTCATTCATTCTTCCGTAAGCTTGCTCAAGGCTTAGGACCAGCGGCAGCAGTAGCAATTATGGGAACGATGGGTTATGTAAATAACTCCGCTCCTGATGCAAATGGTAACTTTACTGCTATTGATGTTAATTTACTTAGCTGGGAAGTAGCTTGTGATATTCGTATGCTCGTAGCTATTCTTTATCTTGTAGCGGGTATCTTCCAATTCATTGGTCTTGGTCTTGTTTACAACCTTGACAAGAAAACACTTGCAACAATGAATAAAGAGCTCGAAGAAAGAAGAGCGAAATAATCAGAAACCAGGAATTAGGAACTAGGAATCAGAGTTTTATAAAAATGAATTTATCCTATCATTAAAGTTTACTATAAACTTAAATGATAGGATATTTTGTTGTTTGCGAAGCACTGATTCCTAATTCCTCTTTCCTGATTACTGAAATAAAAAAAGCAGTCTTCCGACTGCCTTTTTTTATTTCGTAGCATTTATTGCGTCTTGTAATTTTTCATTTGCTTTAGCCTGCGCGGCTTTTTTCTGTGCTTTCTTCTGTCGGGATTTATATGTTAAAAGTTCATTTACACATTCGTCTGGTAAATCGCAATCGCCAACAGAAAGAATATGTTTATTATAAAGACCTTTGAAGTTTGTGCCACCTGTTGTAAGTAATTTGTGTGATTTTGCGTATTTAATAAGTTCCGCTTTTTGCTCCGGTGACATATTTGGTGTGTAAACTTCAATACCGTCAAGACCTGCTTCAACTAATTTATCTAATAACTCAGGATTTTTTGAACGGAATGGGTGTGTTAAAACAGCTATACCGCCAGCATCGTGAATTGCTTTTAAAACATCAAAAACATCTTCGTACTCGGGTGAATGATTTATTGAATTTTCGTTTTCAGCATTAAAAAGCTCATCGTAAAGGTCACTATAAATTTTGTCAGTAAAACCATTTTCAATAAGTGCCTGCATAATGTGAACTTTATAAACATTAGTAGAACCTGAGGCGCATTTTACAATAAATTCAGTAGTTATAGGATAGCGTTGAGCAACTTTAAGCATCATAAAGTGAGAAGAACGCTTTCTTAACTGTGAGTTTCTGCTACAAAGCCCCTCTAATCTGTCAGGAAAATCTGGTAAATAACAAATTAAGTGAATTTCCTGATTATTTGTTTTATCTGTTGCAGAAAGCTCTACACCAGGAATAACCCTGACTCCAGCTCTTTCTCCTATAATCTTCCCCCTGACAGTACCAGCCAAGCAATCAAGGTCAGTAATCGCAATTGATGAAATATTACGTTTTTTTGCAAGAGAGATTAAATCTTCAATTCCGAGTGAGCCATTTGAAAGTCTTGTATGGCAATGTAAATCCGCTGACAAAAAAATCCTTCCTTTCGTAAACAATATACAAAAATTAAAATAAAAAATCTCTATATTAACGGAGTTTTTGCGTTTTTTCTATAAAAAAGCACACAACCCCCTAATATATTAAAGTGTATATATATTTTATAACAAAATCATTTAAAAAGCAAGAGTTTTTACTTTTATTTTTATAAAAAAGAAAAATATTTAATAAAAATTTGATTTTTTTAATACTTTATGGTAAATTTAATAACAAAAAATATTTATGTGAGGATATTCTATGTCAAAAAAATGTTTTGTTGCGTTAAGTGGCGGTGTGGATTCTGCTGCTGCGGCATTAGTTTTAAAAGAAAAAGGTTACGATGTAAAAGGCGTAACATTAAGACTTAAACCGGGTAGTTTAGCAGATGAAGATATTGCTGACGCAAAAAAGGTTGCGGATTGTCTCGGCATAGATTTTATAGTTCTTGACAGACGCGAGGAATTTAAAAAAATAACAGATTATTTTTGCAATGAGTATTTAATGGGCAGAACTCCCAATCCGTGTGTTTTATGTAACCCGACAATAAAATTCGGTGAGCTTATTAAATACACCAAAGAAAATGGTGGCGAATTTTTAGCGACAGGGCATTATGCAGAAATAATAGAAGATGAAAACGGAATTTTTCATATAAAAAAAGCGCCATCAAGAAAAGACCAGAGTTATTTTTTATGTAAATTAAATCAGGATATTTTAAAAAATGTGCGTTTCCCACTTTCTTCATACACAAAAGAAGAAGTGCGAGAATTAGCAGAAAGAGCAGGTCTTGATGTTGCAAAGAAAAAAGACAGTCAGGAAGTCTGCTTTATTCCAGATGACGATTATATTTCATTCATTGAAAAAGAAAAAAATCCTGAAGCGAAATTCGGAGATTTTATTTCTTCAACAGGTGAAGTTTTAGGTGAGCATAAAGGAATTTATAAATATACAATAGGTCAGAGAAAGGGCTTGGGCGCTTTTGGTAAGCCTATGTATGTTTTAAATCTTAACCCTGAAAAAAATACAGTAACAGTCGGCGATAATATTGAACTTTTCAAAGATGAAATTTTTTGTGAAGATGTTTCATTTGTTTCAGAAAAAATACCTCAAAGCGAATTAAAATGTGAAGTAAAAATTCGTTGTGCGGCAAAACCTGCTGAAGCGGTTTTAACTATGACGAGTGAAAATACCTGCAAAATAAAATTCACTGAACCACAACGCGCCGCCGCCACAGGACAGACCGCAGTATTTTATGATGGAGATATTTTGTTAGGTGGAGGAACAATTGAATAATTTTGCAAAGCAAAATTATTCAAAGTGTGCAAGTAATAAGTATGCAAGTTACAAGGAGAAATTAGTAATTTTAAAAATATCCTATCATTTTTAGTTGAGACTAAATTCAACTTTAAATGATAGGATAAGGTTTTTTATAACTCTTGCAACTTGCACACTTGCATACTCGCAACTGAATTATAAATAATTCCTGATTTCTTTCTCAAGCTTCTCTTCTAACTTAATAAGCCTTTTGCAGATGTCTTTTGCAAATTCCTCTGCCGCTTCGTACTGATTAAGATATTTATTGAGTGATTTAATTCCCATATCGCAACCGTCTGTCATTAAATCTGCAATTGTCTGGTCAGATTCTTCCATCATAATTTTCATATTTGTTTTCATCCACGACATACCTTTTGCAATCGGGTTCGGGTTTTTTCCTTCATCGTGAAATCTGTTGAGTTCTGCACCTATTTCTCTATCTAAAGAAATATGCTCATTTTTGCAGTCAATTAAAAAATCTTTGAGTTTCTGACTTTTTACATAGTCCAACACATCATCAATTGATGCAATTCCCATTTTTACACCCGCATCACATTCGCGTAATAATTTAATTGTATCTTGTTCAACCATTTTAAAAACTCCTTTACTGTTTTTAGTAGTATTGGAGTTTTTTGGGGAGTTATACATATAAGGAGAAAAAATTGGGAATTTTGGACTTGATTATAATTATTTGTGGATAAAACAGTAAATTTTATCATTTTTTGTTTATCAAAACTTTAAATGATAGTATAAAGTTACTCGCTTTATCGTAGGGGCAGACCTTTGGTCGCCCGTCACAATAAAGTAAAAACGCACAATATATTACAAAAGAAATAAAAAGCTGTTTTTAGAGAAAGAGGGTTTTCTTTTGAAACAAGGTAGAGCTTCGCAGTAAGAAAAAATATTACACTCGATTTGTTTATAATAAAATAAACTAACTTCCACTACTACGGGCGACCAAAGGTCTGCCCCTACCGTGTGTGGATTGTTTTTTGTTCTATAATACATATATTTTTACTGTTTTTAGTAGTATTGGAGTTTTTTGGGGAATTATGCATTTTATTTCAGGAGTCAGGGAACAGAAATCAGAAATCAGGGCTTGCAGTTTAAATTGAAAATTCAATAAGAAAAACAGCAAAAATTTAGTCAACCACAAGAAAAAAGTGCATTTTTAGAGTAAAAACTGCTCTTTTTTGTAAATTTTCGGGAGGTTGACTAAATTTTAAGCCAATTTTTGACAAGCACAAAACTTGACAATACAAAAGGTAGATGATATAATTTTAAAGAACACTAAATGTTGTTCTACCTTACCCCTTATAGGGGATTGAAACTATCTGATATCTCTTTCAATACAATGATAGTTTTCCTTGTAAATCTCTACCTTACCCCTTATAGGGGAAAATACGCTTGCGCGTTAATGAATAATGAAGTCGCTTTGCTGATGAATGATGAATAATGAATAATAAATTTATTACAGTTAGTATTCAGTTCTAACTCCACGCGAAGCAAACTGATTTCTGATTCCTGACAACTGACAACTAAATTTACCTTACCCCTTATAGGTGATTGAAACAAGTTTGATTTACGACAACTAGAAGGATTTTGGAAAGACTACCTTACCCCTTATAGGGGAAAATACGCTTGGGCGTTAATGAATAATGAAGTCGCTTTGCTGATGAATGATGAATAATGAATAATAAATTTATTACAGTTAGTATTCAGTTCTAACTCCACGCGAAGCAAACTGATTTCTGATCCCTGACAACTGACAACTAAATTTACCTTACCCCTTATAAGGGACAGTGGTGCTATGCACTAAAAGAAAATTCAATATCAATAAAAAACTACATTCTATCATTTTAGATTTATAACTCTTTAAATGAAAGAATGTAGTTTTTTTATTCATATTAAATTATAATCAAGGCGAAGCCTTCCGAAATTCTCAATTCTCAATTTTCAACTCTCAATTAAATAAAAATGCTCGGTAGAATTTCTACCGAGCAAATTTTTATTATTTATAAAGCGGTCCATAAGCTTCGCAAGCTCTGAAGTCAGCGCCTTCAAGCTCTGCTGTGCCGAATGCGTTCCAAGCTGCAGGACGGAAGATTTTTTCATCATCAACGTTGTGCATTGAAACAGGAATACGAAGCATTGAGCAGAGTGTAATAATATCTGCACCGATGTGACCGTAAGAAATAGCACCGTGGTTAGCACCCCAGTGGTTCATAACCTCGTAAGCAGAAGTGAAAGGACCTTTACCTGTAAGAATTGGTGTAAACCATGTGCAAGGCCATGTGTAGTCAGTTCTCTTCCAGATTTTGTCTGAAACTTCATCAGGAAGTGCTACTGTGTAACCCTCACAAATCTGAACTGTTGGGCCAAGACCTTTAACAAGGTTAAGTCTAATCATAGTAGCAGGCATTTCTGCTCTTGTGAGGAAACGGCTTGAATATCCGCCACCACGGAAGTAACCATTGTCAGCAGGTGCCCATGTTGTTGCTTCAGTCATCTTTTTGATGTCTTCATCTGTAACATTGTACCATTCTTTAATAATACCGTTACCATTTTCGTCTTTAACTTCACCGCAAGCGTCAAGACAGCAAGCACCTGAGTTGATAAGGTGAATAAAGCCTTTACCCTCTTTTGCTTTACCTTCTAATTCATAGCCGGTAGCTTTCTTTGTTGCTTCCGGACTCCAGTAAGTTCTAACGTCAGCAAACATCTGTGGACGGTTTGTGAGTAATTTCATAAAGAGCATACTGATACCGTTGAGAACGTCATTTTCAGTAGCGAGAATGTAAGGCTCTCTTGCACCATTCCAGTCAAATGATGTGTTAAGCATTGCTTCAGCAAAGTCAGCGTTAGGGTAGAAGTCTGTCCATTGTCTCTGACCCTGGAAACCGGCAGCAATAGCATTGTGACCAACCATTTCTTCTTCTCTGCCTTCTGGAAGGTTTTTGTTACCGTTCATAAGGTCTTTGATAATGCACATCATCTTAACTGTGAACTGCCAGTCTTTTTCTTTTTGTTCGTCTGATTTTCTTACGAATTCAGGGTTTTTGTCAAATGCTTCTTTGCAGTTTTCTTTTACCCATTTGTAAGCTTTCTGATATTCTGCTTCATCGTAAATATTTTCTTCCATTCGACGAATAATTTCAACTTCGTCAACAGATTCAACGCGTAAGCCAAGGTATTCTTCAAGGAAATCAGGGTCAATAGAAGAACCTGCAATACCCATACAGATTGAACCAATCTGAAGATATGATTTACCACGCATTGTAGCAACCGCAACAGCAGCACGACCAAAGCGAAGAAGTTTTTCTTGTACATCTTCAGGAATATCTGTTGCAGTAGCATCCTGAACATCTTTACCATAGATGCCAAATGCAGGAAGACCTTTCTGAGCGTGAGCAGCGAGAACAGATGCTAAATAAACAGCACCCGGTCTTTCAGTACCGTTGAAGCCCCATACACCTTTGATTGTGTTTTTATCCATATCCATAGTTTCTGAACCATAGCACCAGCAAGGTGTAACTGAAAGAGTAATATCAACACCTGCTTTTTTGAATTCATCAGCACACTGTGCAGCTTCTGCAACACGACCAATTGTTGTGCTTGAAATAATAACTTTTACAGGTTCACCATTTGAATATTTAAGATTTTCGGTAAAGAGCTTCTGTGCAGCTTTTGCCATATTCATTGTTTGTTCTTCGAGAGATTCTCTTACCTTAAGTGGACCGCGTCTGCCGTCAATAACAGGGCGGATACCAATTACAGGATAATCCCCGATAAATCTGTTTTCTGCCATTTTTATATCATCCTTTCCATTTGCATAGCAAAATTTAAAAGTTCACCTTATAGTATAGCATATTTTATATTCTTTTCAATGATTTTAAGAGTAAATTTTTGTGATTGTTTTTTGTAGAAATTGCTATTTGTTTTTCAGGGAATAGGAAACAGAAAGCAGGAAAAAACTACATTCCCTCATTTTTAATTAAACTTTAAATGATAGAATGTAGTTCTAATTATTGATATTTAATTATAATCAAGGCGCAGCCTTCCGAAATTTTTAATTTTCAATTCTTAATTCTCAATTTCTATCGCCGCAACTTTAGTGTTAATCTTATAAAGTCTTTCAGCGTCAAATTTTTCTGTGCGGTCATAGTTATAAATACCGTTTAATTCTTGCTCTACATCTGTTAATTGAGTGTAGCAGAAGCCGAGCATTTTAGGGTTATCAATAAGAGCAGTTGTAAGTCCTTCATATCTCTCGTAAAATTCTTCAAGAGAACGAGCAGCATTACCATAACCCCACGCTTCTTTTGTATTTTCGGCATTTTTATCCTGAAGAACAACACGGATTCCACCGTATTCACTCATAAATACAGGCTCACCTTTCCACTGGTGTTTGTCAGGGAATTTATCATAAAGCTCGTTTTCTTTAAAGAGCTTATCGTAATTTTCTTTGAAGATTTTATAATCCTGTTCATAATCGTGAACATCGAAAATATCTGTTTCGACATGGTAGTTACCGCTTGTGTCAATGCAAGGACGGGTTTTATCAAGTGCTTTAACTGTACGGTAAACAATTTTTAAAACATCTTTATCCTGGAATGCTCTGTTAATTTCCCATGTTTCGTTATATGGGCACCAACCAATAATTGACGGGTGGTTAAAATCTCTTTCAATTTCTTCTTCTATTTCTAAAAGGAAATAGCGGAGAGATTCAAATTTAGTCCAGTTAAGTCCCCAGTTACCATGTTCACCCCATACAATGTAACCTAATTCATCACAGTAATGTAAGAAAAGTGGCTCAAAAATTTTCTGGTGAAGTCTTGCACCATTAAAACCAACTTTCATTGAAAGTAAAATATCGTTTTTAAGAGCTTCTTTTGTTGGTGCGGTGTAAATTCCATCAGGGTAAAAGCCCTGGTCTAAAATAAGTCTTTGGAATACAGGTTTACCATTGATTTTGTAAACGCCATCTTCTAATTTTACCTCACGAAGACCGAAATAGCTTGTAACCTCGTCATCACCAAAATTAAGAGTAAGAGAGTAAAGTCCGCCCTTACCAACTTCCCAGAGGTGCTTTTCAGTTAAATCAAGTGTTACAGTAACAGTCTGACCGAGTACCTTGCTTTCAACAAAACCAACTTGATTTTCGTCCCAGAAAGCAGTTGCTTTAAAGTCACCACAACCTACTAAATCAGCAGTAATTGTAAGTGTAGCATTTTCAATATTCGGGTAAACCTTGAAATTTTTAATATAATCATTCTTAACAAATTCTAAATAAACAGTCTGCCAGATACCTGTAGTTCTTGTGTAGTCACAACCGTGAGAATAAAATTCTTCACTTTGTTTACCACGAGCCTGCATAAATGAACGGGTATCATCTTCTACATAAAGAGTGAGAGTGTTTTCGCCCTCTTTAAGATATTTTGTAAGCTCAATTCTGAAAGAGGTGTAACCGCCGAAATGCTCGCCAGCTTCTACTTCGTTTACATATAATTTTGCGTGGAAATCAACTGCACCGAAAACAATGAAAACTCTGTTTTCTAATTGTTCTTTTGTGATGTTGATTTTCTTTCTGTACCACACAGCCGGAATAAAATCTTTATAGCCTATTCCTGAAAGCTCACTTTCAACGCAGAATGGCACTGTAATTTTCTTTGTGAATTCTGCATTTTCTTTAAACATTTCACGGTTTACACCGGAATTACCAAAATCAAATTCAAATTCCCATTCGCCATTTAAAATTTCAAAGTTTTCTCTTTTAAAATTCGGGTTTGGATGTTCATTTCTTGGTATCATATCAGTTGCTCCTTAAGTGTATAAGTAATACAGAAATATCTGCAGGTGAAACACCGCTTATTCTTGATGCCTGACCTACATTTTCAGGTCTTATTTTTTCTAATTTTTCAATAGCCTCGAGTCTTAAATTAGTAATTGCCTTGTAGTCAATATCCTCTGGGATTTTTTTAACCTCAAGTCGTTTTAATTCATCAACCTGTGCTTTTTGCCTTTTAATGTAACCTTCATATTTAAAGTTAATTTCAACTTGCTCAAAAATTTCTTTAGCAATTTCCGGTCGAGTTTTATCAAATTTTTCGAGTAATTTATAAGTAACCTGTGGCCTTTTTAAAAGTTCAGACATTTTGCAACCGGTTTTAAGTGGTGCAGTACCCGCTTCTTCTAAAACTTTGTTAAGCTCTTCTGACGGTGCAATTGAAGCTGAATTTACGCGTTCTGTTTCTTTTTTGATTCCGTCAATTTTTTCGAGCAACGCGTTATGTGCTTCTTCGCTTACAAGACCTATTTTGTAACCCATTTCTGTAAGTCTTAAATCGGCATTATCTTCTCTTAAAATAAGTCTGTACTCACTTCTTGAGGTCATCATTCTGTAAGGGTCAGAGCATCCCTTTGTAACAAGGTCATCTATAAGTGTGCCTATATAAGAAGTGCTTCTGTCTAAAATAAAAGGTTCTTTATTTTGTACTTTTAATGCAGCATTTATACCGGCAACAAGGCCTTGTGCCGCCGCTTCTTCATAACCTGAAGAACCATTAAACTGACCTGCACCGAAAAGACCATCTAAATCGTTAAATTCAAGAGTAGATTTTAAAGAAAGTGGATTTACACAATCGTATTCTATTGCGTAAGCAGTTCTCATTACCTTTACATTTTCGAGACCTTTAACACTTTTTAAAATCTGCAACTGAACATCCTCAGGAAGAGAAGATGAAAGACCTTGTAAATATAATTCTTCAGTATCAAGACCGCAAGGCTCAATAAATACCTGATGTCTTTCTTTTTCGAAGAATCGCATAATTTTATCTTCAATACTCGGACAATATCTCGGACCTGTTCCTTCAATTTTTTTAGAATAAAGTGGTGAACGGTCAATATTATCTAAAATGATTTTCTTTGTATTTTCGTTTGTGTATGTAATGTGACAAACTTCTTTATTTTCTAATTTGTCACTTGGTGTAGAGAAAGAAAATGGTGTAATTTCGCTGTCACCGATTTGTTCTTCCAATTCACTGAAATCTACACTATTTCTGTTTACTCTTGGTGGAGTACCTGTTTTAAATCTTCTTAAATCTACATTTAATTTGCTTAAATCATCAGAAAGTGCATTTGACGGGAACATTCCGTCAGGGCCACTTTCGTAAGAAACATCACCAACATAAACCTTACCCTTTAAGAAAGTGCCGGTAGCAATTATAACACTCTTTGCTTTGTAAATTGCTTCAAGTTGTGTACCCAATTCCCAAAGTCCGTCTTCAGTTTTATTAAGTGAAACAATTTCTGCTTGTTTCAAATCAAGATTTTCCTGATTTTCAAGACAATGCTTCATATATTTGGTATACTCGCGTCTGTCAATCTGTGCTCTTAATGAATGCACCGCAGGACCTTTACCAAGATTTAAAATTCTGCTTTGTATTAAAGTAGCATCTGCCGCTTTACCCATTTCGCCACCCAAAGCATCAATTTCTCTTACTAAATGTCCTTTAGATGTACCGCCGATAGATGGGTTACACGCCATATTACCTATCCAGTCAAGATTTATAGTGAAAACTATTGTATTTGCACCAAGTCTTGCAGATGCAAGTGCCGCTTCAATTCCTGCGTGCCCTGCACCTATAACCGCAACATCATATTCTCCTGCAAAGTATTTCATAAACCAATCATTCTCCGATAATTTTAATGTGTCCGTCTTCGCGTTCTTTCATTGGTGGCTCTTCATTCGGGTAGCCTAAAGTCATACCGAGTAAGAAGCACCAGTCTTCAGGTATTTCAAGAATTTTTTTCCATTTTTTAGAGCCTTCTTCATCATCAAAAAGACCACCAATTGAGCCGACCATACAACTGCCAAGACCTAAAGCTTTTGCCGCGAGGGCTATATTTTCTGCCATTAGACCTGCCGCCATATCACTTTTATCTTTTGCAAAAATAAAAATGAATGTCGGTGCGTTGTGATAAACAGGACGAATATCCCAACCGGTGTATGCTGGGGTATCCCAACCGACAATGTTTTTGAAATCCGTGTTCATTTCGTCAAGCATTTCTTTATTTCTTAAAACTCTCAAGTGACAAGGCTGAGTGTTTCTGCCACTTGGCGCTCTTATTGCCGCATCTAAAACTACATTTAAAAGTTCCATAGGGACTTGTTCACTTGTATATTCTCTTATAGTCTGACGCGTCATTATATTTTTTATTATCTCATTCATATTAGGGTGAATTATCCGAACCGTGTTTTTTACAGACGGATTTCCGCTCCTTCCTCGTTATAATACTCGCAAATCCGCAAAGGATTTGCTTCGTTTTTGCCTTGAATGACCAAAAATCTGTTCTGTAAAAAATCTTCGACCTAAAAGCGAAGGATTTTTATTGGATTTTTGGTGTTGAGGGTGAAGGTAGGCTTTTGCCTTGCAAGACCGAAACGCCGCAAAGACTTAAAAAGACTCGCTTTTAGGCAGGTTCGGATAACTCATTTCACCCTAAGCCGCCTTTTCCTGTTTCAATAAAGCTAAAATGCTATCTGAAACCTTTTCGTCCAATTCGTTCTGAATTTCTAATGAATCATTTATTTTAATGTCAATTTTATCGCCAACAAGGGCTTTTAAAATATCTTCTCTTTTTTCTAAGTAATAATCTGATGTTACACCCGCGTCACCGCGTAACACTAAAAAGATATATTCATTCGTACCAATAACAGTAGCAACTCTTGATTTTGTTGCTTTTACCTTTTCAAAAAATCCTGGCGGATACGATGTGTCATCCTTGCTTAAAACTAATGTAACAACAGAGCTTGAGTAACCGGAAGCCGCTAAAAAGTCTGCCGCTTCTTCCATTGTTTTTTCGTTGGCATTTACAAGCGATGCCATATTCTGAAATTTAATAACTATTTCTTCTATTTCGTTTGGAGTGTGAACAACTGTGTTACCGTTGTCATCCATATAAGTAAAGTAACCGTTTATAGCCTGAAAGACTATGTAATGCATTTTGAAATAAGCATACATTGTAGCGGTGCTTATTTCTTCTTCACCACCCTCGCCATAAAAGTGAACGAGTAACTGATTTCTGTAAGCCTCGGCGGTGAATACTTTTGTAAGAGTTTCTTTTGAAACACCGATTGAAGTGTAATATTCTCCGTATATACCCCAGTATGCGTTTACTTTTTCTGATACTGCCGCTTTATTTGCAGTAGAAAGAGTAACACCACGTTTTTTAACTAACGAGTTTGTTTTAAAATATGTTTCGGTTAAACCGATTGCTTTTGTAAAAATTGAGTTTTCATCTGCGTTAGTGCCAAGCTCTGTCATAGCAACATCTGTAAAATAGGTAAAAACATCGTTGCTGATTGCTACACCATTTAAGGTGAGTGCAGAAGAAACAGGCACTATATTTGCACAAGAAGAAAAAATGCCCGAAGAAGCTAAAACAGCAATAATTAAGACAAAAGAAATCTTTCTTTTTAAATTACTTAAAACTGCTTTTTTCATACTTCTTCGGACCTTTCAAAATTATTCTTGTGTTGTTTCTACTGTTTCTGTTGTTTCAGTAGTTTTGTTATCCTCTTCTAAATTTGCCTGACGTTTGATTTTTGCTGTTGTAGTTTTAACAAATTCAATGTCACGGATATCGAAGTCACGGATGTTTTTGTATTTAGGAAGTTTTTTGTTTACCTCTTTAATTACATCACCAATAATTGCCTGAAGTTCTTCTTTACTTGGTGCTTGTTTATCTTTTAATTTTGCAGTTATTGCCTGAATGTCAGGGAAGATTTTAGCAACAACCTGTGTTCCTTCTTCTGCTTCGTCACAATCTGCACCAAATACAATACATTCTGAAACGAATGGGTGATTGTTAAGATGATATTCAACTTCTTCCGGGTAAATGTTTTTACCGTTTTTAGTAACGATAACATTTTTACATCTACCAACAATTCTGTAACAGTTATTTTCATCAACTGTACCCATATCACCGGTTCTGAACCAGCCATCTTCTGTGAGAACTGCTTTTGTTGCAGCTTCATCTTTATAATAACCTTTCATAACCATAGGACCTTTAACCCAGATTTCACCAACACCGTTGTCATCAGGGTCGTGAATTTTTGCTTCAACACCAGGAAGCGGAACACCAACTGAGTCAGGAAGCATAAGATGGTCGTTGTTACCAATAACGAGCGGAGCACATTCTGTAAGACCGTAACCAATATATGTAGGAATACCAAATGTTTTAAAGTCTTTTGCAACTTCAGGATTGAGTGCCGCAGCACCTACAATAATAAGTCTTAATTTACCGCCGAATGTCTTTTTTACTTCAGCAAAGATTTTTTCCATAAGGTTAGAAACGAAACCGTCCTGAACCATTTTACCTAAAGTAAGTGCAAATTTACCAACCTTTTTCTCGTGAACCTTTTTAAGAATTTTTGCGTGCATTTTTTCAAGCATTAAAGGAACAGTAACGAAAATTGTAGGTTGATAGTCCTGCATATCACGGGTGATATAACGAAGACCTTCGCAGAAACAGTAACAACCGCCTGTGTACATTAACTGTACAAAGCAGAGTGAACTTTCGTAAGTGTGGTGAAGCGGAAGAACAGAAAGAATTGTGTCATCAGGTGTAATTTTAACAACCTTTTTAACAGCCATAATGTCTTCAACAATATTTCTTTGTGAAAGCATTACGCCCTTTGCCATTCCCGTTGTACCGGAAGTAAATAGCAATGAGCCTAAACCATCACTGTCAACTTCTGCATCAAGGAAAGTTCTGTCTCCTTTCTCTAAAAGTTCTTCACCAAGTTTTACGAGGTCGTCAATATTCTGAAGACCCTCAATTTCATCAAGGCCTATGAAAGTAAAATCTTTTGGAAGACGATCTTTGATTTCCTGAAGTTTTTCGTAAGATTTGTCATCTACGAACATAGCTTTAGAATCAGAAACAGTTAAGATATTTAAAACATCTTCTGCCATGAGTTCTTTGTCAACAGGAACCACAACACCGGTACCATTTGTAATACCGAAGTAAGCAATACACCATTTATGAGAGTTTTTACCCATAACTGCTATATTTTTTGCTTTGAGTCCTAAAGAACAAAGTGCTGTACCAACCGCATTTACTATTTGTAAAAGCTTTGGATATTTCATCTCAGAAATACTGCCGTCTTTTTCACGAATTTTGAAAGCAGGACGAGCAGGGAAGAGACGAGCACTTGATTCAAGGACTTCTTTGAAGTTATTAACATGCCTTGTTTCATAGTGGATTATGCCCATAGTTTTTCTCCAATCCGGCGGACTTACAAAATGAGTAAATACTCACTTGGAGCGTTGATTTAAAAGAGATTTTCAACAGTCTCACATAAAGTCACACACATAAAAATTATAGCAGAAAATAACCGACAATACAAGGGTCAATTGTTGCGTAAATGTGAACAATTTAGTTAATTTGAAAAACAAATAATGAGTTATGCGACAAGGGATTGGATAATTAAAAGAATTGAAAATTGAAAATTGAAAATTGAGAATTTCGGAAGGCTTCGCCTTGATTATAATTAAATATGAATAAAAAAGACTACATTCTTTCATTTAAAGAGCTATAAATCTAAAATGATAGAATGTAGTTTTTTATTGGTATTTAATTTTCTTTTAGTGCAAAGCACCACTGTCCGCTAAAAGGGGATGCAGAATTAGTTGCAAGTTACAAGTATGCAAGTTGCAAGGGAATTATTCATTATTCATCATTCATCAGCGAAGCGACTTCATTATTCATTAACGCGTAAGCGTATTTTCCCCTATAAGGGGTAAGGTAATTTCAGTTGTCAGTTGTCAGGGATCAGAAATCAGTTTGCTTCGCGTGAGGTTAGAAGTGAATACTAACCAACACAAATTACCTCTTCACTATTCACTCTTACTTCTTCACTGGTGCGAAGCACCACTGTCCGCTATGAGGGGTAAGGTAGTCGAATATCCAACCGATTTCTGGCTTGCTAAATTGTTTCAATCACCTAAAAGGGGTAAGGTAGGTTACTCTTCTTGAAAATCATAAAGAGGCGAGAAAAGGTTTCAATCCCCTATAAGGGGTAAGGTAGATTTTATTTGTCAAGTACTAATTATAAAATACTTTGTGAAAAGTATCAATCCCCTATAAGGGGTAAGGTAGAACAACATTTAGTGTTCTTTTTGATTATATCATCTACCTTTTGTATTGTCAAGTTAAGTACTTGTCAAAAATGGGCTAAAAATTTAGTCAACCTCCCGAAAAATTACGGAAAAAGAGCAGTTTTTACTTAAAAAAACATTTTTTTCTTGTGGTTGACTAAATTTTTGCTATTTTTCTTATTCAATTCACAATTCCTTTCACCCTACGCAAACCGAAAATGATAGAACTAATTTAATTTTATTCACAAATAATTATAATCGGCTTTGCCCCGAAATTTTTAATTTTTAATTATAACAAAAAACGGTGGCCTTCTGACCACCATTTTTTGTTATACTATTCCCTCAAGGAAGTTTGTTTCTAATACTGTTAAATCTCTGCGCACACGGAAAGTTTTAACTTCATGTTTTGTAATGTCAAACCAGAATCCGTTATCAAAGAGCTTTGACATAAGCATTCCTCTTGTAGAGTCAATACCCTTTGTTTCGTAAAGACGGATTATTAAATCACCGCTACCATCTTCACAACGTTTGAGTGCAGTAATTTCCACGTTATCACAATCTGTGTACATAAATGAATCAACTGCATCAAGTTCGCCCTTGTGGTAACTTTCAGGTACTGCTACAACGTTGTTATTGAAAATATGAGCTTCTTTCATAACATCGCTCTCAGTAGCCTCACCGCTATGAAGATAAATTCCGTAAGAAAATCTGTTTAAACCTTCATCGGTAAAGTCAAAATTTGCTTCAGGACGGTCTGAATAATGGTCTGCAAAAATAACATTTCTTAATGCTGTAAGTCTTAATTCAGTACCCGGACAATCGTAACTGTATTTTGAGTCACTTATAATAGAAATACCAGCTCGTTTGCCATTTTTAGTAACGGTTAAATCTGCCCAGTTAAGTGCAGGTTCTTCTTCACCGTTGCAAGGTCTTTTAATAAATCCACCGGGAACTTCGTAAGTAGAAATTTCTTCTTCGCCACCAACTGCAAAAGACATTTTAAGAATAGAAAATTTTTCCTGCCACATTGCTTTACAATCTACTCTTAAAGTTTGCTGACCCTTTGCGAGAATAAAATCCTGTGTTAAGTAAGAGTCATTGAATTTGTGAACAGTACGGATTACGCTACGCAAAGCACCATCTTCAATTCTTTTTATAGACTCTAATTCCATAAAGCCTTTTACATCGTGGAATTTAAACACGTTGTGTGCCCAGGTATCTGTTTCAGAATCGTTTATAACAGTTGGAATTGCAACGAAGTTATCACTTGCGAATTCAACACCGGTTTCTTTAGAAACAAGATTTTTAATGTAACCTGTTTCTTTATCGAAAACAACCATAATATATTCGTTTTCCATAAAGAAATTCTGTTCTACAGAAATTTCTTTTTCTGCTTTTGCTTCGCTGTCTCTTTCTAACCAGTATGTAGCATAGCCTAATGATTTTACTTTTGCCATAAACAATGTGTCTAAATGATTATCATTAGAGCGTGATGCTCTTACATTCTGGAATAAAACTTCGTTACCATCAGTGTCTTTTACTTTTTTTGACGGATGATGAACTCTTACAGGAATTTCAATGTCATAAGAATGTGGGTTAAAAACAATAACAGGACGTGGGAAATCATTGTCTAAAGCCTGTTGATTGCTTGTATTTTCCAATAAAACTGCTTTGTCAACACCATCAATCCAGGTGTCAATTTTTCTTGCAATTCTTAAAACTGCGTTGTTATAAGATTTCGAAGCTATATTCTGTGCATAGCCCTCACTTGCTTTAACATCTTCGTATGCTTCTCTTATTGAGCAACCACATAAAATATCGTGGAACTGGTTAAAGCAAACTTCTCTCCAGGCATCTCTGAATTCTTTTGTTTCTGCTTTTGAATCAACAACAATCGAAGAAATTGTGTCCCACTTTTCAGCAGCAGCCAAAAGATTTTCAGATTTTCTGTTCAACTCTTTAACAAGTGAAGTAGCACTATAACAACCGCTTGCGTGATGCTGTAATTCATCACCCCAATTTGGTAAATCAAGAGGTTGAGTCATCAATTCTTCAAAGAAATCATCAGGTGAACTGAATTCGAGGTCGTTATATCCTTCGCGTTTTAAATTCGCTTTTAAATATTCAATATCACCTTTTGTAGGACCGCCACCGTGGTTACCTACACCATAAAAGAGCATCATTCCGTGACCTGTTTCGTTTGCTCTTTTTTCCATATCTTCCATTTTACTGTCAAGAGCATTTTTGCCGTGCGCACCATAACCATCAGGAATTCTGTAGGTCATAATTCTTGAACCGTCAGCGCTATCCCACCAGAAAAGATTTTCAGGAATTTCTTTATTTTCGTGAGTGCCCGGGCGGTGCATAACATAACCTGTCATACCTGATTTTTTAAGGAATTGAGGTAAAAATGCACTATGACCGAATGAGTCAACATTGTAACCCGTTTTGCAGATTTTACCAAATTTTTCGTTGTAATAAAGTTGACTGTAAAGAGCCTGACGGGCAAAACTTTCACCACTTGGCATATTACAGTCAGGTTGTATCCACCAACCATTAACTATTACCCATCTGCCTTTTTTCACCATTGTTTTTATTTCTTCAAACATTTTCGGGTCAATATCTTCTACCCATTTGTAGTAAGCAGCTGAAGAACAGGTGAAAACAAAATCGTTATATTCATTTAATCTGTCTAATGCACTTCTGAATGTCTGTAAAACTTCACCACAACCCTCTTGCCAACGCCAGAGCCAGATTGGGTCAAGATGTGCATTACCAATAAGTCTTACTGTTTTATCCATATTACTTTTCCTCCGCAATAAATCCGAAATATCTGCCTATCCAGTAAGCAAAGGTATAGGGGTAACAACCCTCAAGAACACCTGCTCCACCACTATCTTCGTTTTTGAATTCTAATGGGTCACGGTCATATTTTGCAATGAAACGTTCATCGTTAGGAACAAGTGCAGAAGTTTCTTTGTAGTCACCCATAAATAATTTTTGCGGGTAGTCAATTCTTGAGGTTAAAGAAACACCACTTGCAACTCGTGTTGCACCAAAACGGTAGAACCATGTTTTGATTCTTTCCTCATCAGGTTTTGCGTTGTCAGGGTCTGAAAGGAAATAAAGGAAATCGTAACCAGGGTTAAATTCAGGCATAAGAGAATATCTCCAACTTCTGAAACCTTCGCGGTAAATTTCTTTTAATTCAGGGTCTTCTTCAAGGGTAGTAAGCCCCCAGAAAGAAAGTACCGCTAACATATGGTCGCCGTACATAATTTCTTCACGGTCATCAATTCCACCCGCTAAAGCAACTTGATGGAATCTGTCAAAATGCTTTGTTACTAACTCTTTGTAACCATCTTTATAAAGGAGTTTATTATATTCTTCTTCCCACTTGCCTTTTTCGCCTGTAAGTCTCATTGTAACTTTAAGGTACATTAAAAGTTCAGCACCATTAAGACAAGCGTCTGCCCAACCCATATAACTATTGAAATAATCTAAATTCCACTTTGCCCAGGTTGTAGGGTTGCCGTCAATTTCAATAATTGCGTAACCACCATCAATGATATGGTTCATAGTGTTTACTGCGGCTTCTTTTATAATTGCATCAAGTTCAGGGTCCTCACGACCTAAAATTTCGTGAGCAACTAAAAGATGAATATAATGGTGAGTTATTTCGTCACTACTTGTGTCACCTTTATAAATAATATCAGTATCAGAAAAACCTTCACTTGTGTAAAGCTTTTTAAGTCTTTCAGGAATAGGTGCATCTGCCTTTATTTCTTTACCAACTAATTTTTTATTCTGTGAATCAGTTGTAGAAATGCAAACGGCAGTTTCACCATTCTTTTTATAGAATAAACCATCATCCGGAACAGGTTCTGCAGTAGTTAAATATGAACGTGCAACAAAACCGTTACCACGACCTGCAATATACATTAAGAGAAGACATGCTTCGCAGGCACGGGTTGCAGATTCACGTGCTTTTAATGTTTCTTCTGCGTATGCTCCTAATTCTTTTTTTAGAGTAGCGTAACGGAAAAGTTCACCAATAGAAAAACCTACTGTGAAAGAACCGTCGTTATCAGAATGGCCATAATTAACTGCAGATTTCACATTACCCGGCTCCGCTAATTTTTTCTGACTTGTCATACCACGGCGGTCAACATATTTATGAGTTTCTTCTGTAAGAAGCTTTGCTTTTTCTTCCATACTCATTTTTACCATTTTAATATGAGTAGCACCTTTTTCAGTAAGTACCCATACGCCATATTTACCGTCGCTCTCAAGTGCAAGAACTTTGTTATCGAGTAAATCACGTCTTGCGCTGAAATGCATAACAATATCATCTTTTCTATCGGCATTTTCATCATAACGGGTTACACCGCCATTTGAACCATACCACATAATACCGTCTTCACCCTCACAGAAACAGGTGTACTCTGACTTTCTTTGTGGTAACGGATAAGGGAAGTTTTCTAAATTAGGTTTTTTAGGTGTTTTTTCGTGAAGACTTTTCGGAACTTCAATGTCATATCTTTTATAATGACTTGAAATTTTTGTAAGTCTTGGTGAAAGAATTATAGGATTCTTCATACTAAACTCCTTGTAATAAAAATTAGTTGCATAATTATACAGTATAATTCTACCAAAATAGTAAGTAAAGTGCAATATTTTTGTTTAATTATTTTTCTTTTTATGATATAATATTTAAAAAATTATCTGGAGTTGTTCTTATGCAGGATATTTATTGTGATTTAAAATTAACAGGACTTGCTTCTTCACTTTGTAATGCTTTAGGTGTAGAGTCACCAAAAGAAAGTAAAAAGTCTATTGATGTGCTTGATAAATTTACAGAAAATAAAAAAATTGACAGAGTTTTAATGTATAACCCTGATGCAGTTGCACTCTGGATTTTTGAAAAATATACAGGACTTTTTTCTGATGTAATGTTAAATACACAGCTTACATTACCTTTAAAAACGGTAATGCCTTCTGTAACACCTGTTTGCTTTGGTACAATGTACACAGGAGCAGAACCGACAGTACACGGAATTCAGAAATATGAAAAACCGGTGATTAAAACTGATTCAGTATTTGATGCGTTAATCCGTGCGGGTAAAAAGCCTTGTATTGTATCAACAGGTAACGACAGTATGTCAAAAATATTTTTAGAGAGAAATATGGACTATTTTATAGTAGAAACACCGGACGAAGCAAATGAAAAAGCAATAGAGCTTATAAAAGAAGATAAATACGATTTTATTGCAGTCTATAACGGAAATTATGATGGTACAATGCATAAATTCGGGCCTGAACACGAAAACTCAATAAACGAATTGAAGCATAATGTGAATGCTTTTAACATTTTAGCAAAAGCAGTTAAAGAAAACTGGAAAAATCATAACACTTTAATAGGTTTTGCACCCGACCACGGTTGCCACGAAATAGACGGTGAATGCGGCAGCCACGGACTCGAGATGAGTGAAGATATGAATATAATTCATTTTTATGGGGTAATTTAAAAGCTAAGTTTGCCTTCGGCAAGTGAAGTTCGGACAATGATTTGTTCCGTGATTTGAACTGAAGTTCATAAATTGCATCTTACGATGCATGATTTGCCTATCGGCATATTTTGTAATTAAATCATGCGTAGCAAATCATGTTTACAATTCATGTAGGCAACGCCCACAATTTATTTTGAGACCAGCTATGTGAACATCACACAAAGGGGTGGAGTTATGATACATTCGGAGACATTACTTGAATTTGTCAGACCGTATTACGCAAATAATTTCTTTAAGGATTTAAAAGATGGAATAAAATAAAAAACTAAAGGGCAGAGAAAATCTGCCCTTTAGTTTTTTATAGAAAATGTATCTACCCAATCAAATCTTTCCTGTTTTTCTTCAACCACTCAATCATTGTTTTTGCTCTGCTTTCGAGATTTGGTAAATTATCGAAGTCAAAGTATTGAAGTTTAAGACTTTCACCATCTGTAATTTTTAATTCACCACTGACATTTTCAGCAAGGTATAAAGATACGACTGAATATAACATATCACCATTAGGGTAAACAAAATAAAAATCTTTTCCTGACAATACAGTAACAAGTGTCATCTTTTCAGCAGTAAGACCTGTTTCTTCTTTTAATTCACGAAATGCAGTTTCTTCTAAACATTCACCAAGTTCTAAGCCACCACCGGGGATACCCCAGGTTTCTGTGTCAGAACGAAGATTTAAAAGAATTTTACCATCTTTTATTACAAGAACAGTAGCACCAGCAGAAAGTAATGGTCTGTGTCCTACAATTTTACGAAGTTCGCTTAAATAACTCATAGTTTTTCACCTTTATCCCATACAAATTTGCGTTTTAAAATATTCCTCCTATTCAAGCATTAATATTACAACTCTTTAGTTTTGCTATAATACTCCACACCAGAATAAGTGCCATCTTTATTTAATCTTCTGTTTTTAATATATCCATCTTTTTTAAAACCGGCTTTAAGCATAACCTTGGATGATTGAGTATTTAATTCATTACATGAACATTCAACTAAATAGTAGCCACTATTTTCTAACAAATGATTAGAAACCGCTTCAAGAGCTTCTGAAGCATATCCATTTCCCCAATAATTATATCTTATGGTATATCCAACATTGCAATAATTGTGTTTTTTTACTACAGTATTAACATCAATATTGCCAACTACTGTTCCATCTTTTTTTAATTCAATTACCCATTTTTCATATTTTGATTCATCTGCTTCGTTTATCCATTGCCTAATACATTCTAACTCTTCTTGCTTCGACAATTTAGGAAATTTAATATATTTTGATAATCTTTCGTCTGTTATTATTTCATATATAGCATCAATATCACTTTCTTTATATCTTCTTAAAATTAATCTATCTGTTTCAATTTTGGGACTTAACATCACTTATTCTCACCCTTTTTATATCTCTCAAAAGTTCTTCATGTTGTTTACAAAATAATTCTGGTATATTGTCTAATGAAAAATATTTGAGTTCTAATGTTTCGTTTTCATCACAAATCAACTCTCCACCAACAACACTCATTTCATATCCAATGCAAATACTGTGAACTTTATCGCCATTAGCACAGATAACATCTGAATCTGTATATATTCCAATGAGATTACCTACTTCTACATCCAAACAAGTTTCTTCTTTAACTTCTCGTTTAGCTGCCATTTCAGGTGTTTCACCGAGTTCTATAGCACCACCAGGGAAGCCCCACTTATTACAATCAGTTCGTTTTTGAAGCAAGACTTCACCATTCTTATTAAATATGCAACCACCTGCATAAACAATAATAATTTTCTCGTGACCTACTTTGCCACGAATCCATTTTATGTAATCTTTATTCTCCAACTAAATCACCCTTGATTTTTTCACATTATAAAGTAATCCAAAACCTCTTTAAATTTCGTTTTCTGTCTGGTTCACATACAGTTGATTCATAAACCCCACCATTTTTGAGTATTGTTTTCTCGCTACCTATGTTGCCATCAATACAAGAGATAAGTATTTTTTCAAGTCCAAGTTCTTTACAATATGGCAGAATCGCTTTAAGCATTGAAACTGCGTAGCCTTTTCTTCTTTCAGTAGGTCTTATTGCATACCCAATATGTCCACCAAATTCAGAAAGCCAATCATTAAAGTAATGTCTTACCTGTATCATTCCAACTATACGCATATCACTTTTTCGCACATATAAAAACTGCGTTGTAACAACAAAGTCATTTGGTATTGTTTCTTTGTTTTTGTATTTTTTACATTCTGCTATGTATTCAATTGGATTTTCACATCTTCTGAGTGGACCACAACCATCCATAGAAGAATCGGCATCTAAAAACTCTTGTCTGTATTCACTGATTTGTTCAGCATATATTTCACTTGGCTCTACCAAAAAGAAATCTTTGGCATCAATGTGAATGATATTCTCATTGTTCATTTTATCACCTTTATTTAAACTTTGCCCACCTTTTAGGCTTCGCAAACATTTTACTCGTTGTACTCGATTGGTTTATTGTGGTATAAAAAGCAAATTCCACTACTGCGGGAGAGCAGAGCTCTTCCCCTACGATAAAACGAGTAGATTTATTTGTTCATTTATAACACATCAAATGAAAAAACTTGCTATAAATGAAACGAAAATTTAATTCCCACTATGGTAGGGGTGGTCGCCCGCAATTGGCAAGTATTAATTATTATTTTTATATTTCTAATATATCTCTTTAATTCTAACACCGATACAATAAAAATTCAATAAATTATTGAGTTTTATATAGAAGTGGTAAGATAGTAAGCAAGATAATATGTTTAAAAACAAAAGAAACTTTACAAAAAACAAATTTTTTATTGACAACTCAAAATTTGTGTGTTATATTGACAAAAATACAGTTTGAGGTAAAGGCTATGAACACATATCTTCTTAAAAAACAAGATATGCATCAAAATTGGCTTGCACAGTATGATTATGATACTTGCAGGCTTATACCTTTATACTCATTTTTGGATAGATAAAATTTTTTATATTTCCATATGTTTATAACGGTGTAAGTTGCTGCAGAAACTTACACCGTTTATTTTTATATCATTTTATTTAAGGAGTGAAGAAAGTGAAATTAGTTAATTTATTAAGAAGAAAGTTTTTTAAAAACCAACACAATACTACAGGAGATTACCTTGTTGATTACTACAATACACACAATGAGGATGTTCGTCTTTTATCTAAACACGGCAGAGTTGAATTTTTAACAACTGTAAAATACATTGAGAAATATTTGAACAATGAAATGAGAATTATAGAAATCGGAGCAGGAACAGGCAGATATTCTCATTACTTTGCTCAAAAAGGTTTCTCAGTTGAAGCAGTTGAGCTTATTGAACACAACATTGAAGTATTCAAAACTAAAACATTGCCTGGTGAAAAAGTCAGTATAAAACAAGGTAACGCCCTTGATTTATCAGAATATCCAGACAATAGCTATGATGTAACCCTGTTACTTGGTCCTATGTATCACTTATACACAGCCGAGGAACAACAGAAAGCTCTTTCAGAAGCAATAAGAATTACAAAACCTGATGGATACATTTTTGTTGCTTACTGTATGCTTGAGCCTTCAATGTTCTGTTGTTTTAAGAATAACAGAATTGACAAACTGATTAAAGATGGTGAATTCGATCCTGTTTCACTTGAAGCATACTTTCCACCACACGGAATTTTTAAGGTATATACAAAAGATGAAATATTCGATTTGACAAAGATTTTTGGTGTGGATAGGTTGCATTTCGTTGCTACTGATGGCTATACTTGCCATATGAAAGAAGCTATTGATAAAATGGATGACAAAACTTATGATTTGTATCTCAGATATCATTTTAAAACTTGTGAAAGGCAGGATTTAGTCGGCATATCACACCATACACTTGATGTGCTGAGAAAGGAGTAAAACTATGATTAAATATCCAGACTACGACAGAAGCATACTTTCTATTGCTTCATCAGTTTTAAAACATTTCGGTGTAACAGATTGCCAACATAAAACTTTACCTGAATTTGATAAATTACTTGAGAAAGACTACAAAAATGTTATAGTAGTTCTTCTTGACGGATTGGGAACCAGCACCTTGAACTATCATCTTAAAGAAACTGATTTTTTAAGACAACATTATGTAACAGATATTTCATCAGTTTTTCCATCAACAACTGTTGCCGCTACAACATCAATTTTAAGTGGTTATTCACCTTTAGAGTGTGCCTGGCTTGGTTGGGACTTATATTTTAAAGAAATAGATGAAACAGTTTCAGTTTTCAAAAATACATTACAAAGGAATGGTGAACCTGCCGCAAAATACAATGTGGGTCACAAATACATTCCTTATAAAAATATTATGAAAAGAATTGAAGAAGTTAAAGGCAAAAAAAGTGCGTACTGTGTAGCATTCTTTTCAAACCGTCGAATTAAAAGTTTCGAAGATATTTGCAAAACTATATATAAACTTTCTAAAAAGAGAAAAAAGAAATATATTTATGCTTATTGGAATCAACCCGACCACGCAATGCACGGTCACGGAGTAACAAGTGAAGAAGCACACGAGCAAATTTTACATATTAACAGAGAAGTAGAAAAACTTTGTGGTAAATTGAAAGATTCACTTGTAATTATTACCGCAGACCACGGACAATGCGATGGTGTTACTAAATATTTAGAAGATTATCCAGAACTTGTAGAGTTATTAAAAATGCCACCATCTGTTGAACCGAGAGCATTAAGTTTCTTTGTTAAAGATGGAAAAACAGAAGAATTTAAAACCGAGTTCAACAAAATATTTGGAGAGTCTTTCAGATTGATGACAAAAGATGAAGTGTTCAAAGAAAATCTGTTAGGATTTGGCACACCACACACGAAAACCGCAGACTTTATTGGCGACTTTTTTGCTGTTGCACTTGATGAAACTAACATAGATTATAAACGAGGCAATTTTGAAATGGTTGGTGTGCATGCAGGACTTACCGAAGAAGAAATGACTGTTCCGTTTATTGCTATTGAGACGAAAAGAAAAAGGAGTGATTAAATTGAAATTAAATCATATTGATAATGGCAAAAACTTTGATTTTGGAAACACTTCCAAAGAATATGCAAAATACAGAGATATTTATCCGAAAGAACTTTATGAAAAATTATATTCATTTGGCATCGGTCACAAAAACACTACCTGGCTTGATATGGGTACCGGTACTGGTGTTATACCTTTTAACCTTTGTGAATTTGGTGCTGATATAAAAGCTATTGATATTTCAGAAAATCAGATTTTAGCAGCAAAAGAAATAGCAAATGAAAGAAATATTAAAAACATTGAATTTCTTGTTTCAGGAGCAGAGAAAACACCATTTTCTGACAATAGTTTTGACTGTATTACAGCAGCACAGTGTTTTTGGTATTTTGAACGAGAAAATGCTATAGAAGAGATTAAAAGAATAATAAAACCAAATGGAACTTTTGTGAAAATATATATGTCTTATGTGCTTACAGATGAAATTGCAAATGAATCCCATAAACTTGTCAAGAAGTTAAATAAACTTTGGACTCCAGGTGCTTCGGGCTCAAAAGATATGTATAACCATCCTTTTGAAAATGGTAAAATTGAAACATTTGAGTGCAATATTCCATTCACTCGTGAAAGCTGGCACGGAAGAATGTTAGCGTGTCGTGGTACAATGGCATCTATGGACGAAGATACATTAAATAAATGGAATAAAAAGCATTTGAAATTACTCGAAAAATATCCGGAAGAATTCGAGATAAAGCATAAAGTATATGTTGCATATTATAAAATTGAAAAATAAATAAAAGCACCTTGAATAAATGAAAATTCAAGGTGTTTTTTGTTATAATTCTTCAGTTTTAAATGTAGTATAGCCTTCGTAGTAATAACTATGGTCAATGCCTTTCATATAAACTTCTCTGTCATCAATTTTATCAGTAAGTGCATTTTTTAATATATGCTTAATTTCAATATCTTTAATCGGGCTACGCTCCATAGCAAGAAGATAATCTTCCTTATCAACCTGACTCCAGTCAACAACTTTCCCAAGTTCTTTTTTCAAAATACAGTCAAGCCAGATTCTTGTGCTTCTGCCGTTGCCCTCTCTGAACGGGTGGGCAATATTCATTTCAACATACTTTTCAATTATTTCATCAAAAGTAGATTGCGGCATTTTGTCAATGTTCTGGAGTGCCGATTCAAGATACATTATAGGTGCAAATCTGAAATTGCCTTTTGAAATATTAACAGTACGGATTTCACCTGCAAAATAATATATTTCATCAAAAAGTGCTTTATGAATTGCTTTAAGTGAAGAAAATTTACCTGCTTCAAGCTCGTTTAATTTACCGCTTTCAAACAACTCTAAAGCTTTTTTCTTGCTGATTTTTTCTTCGGCTTCATTAAGTTCAGGTGCAGAAGTAATTCCTAATTTATTTTCGAGTACCATTGCTTACTCCTAATAGAAAGATTTATAAAAATATTATACCACAAACGAGTATATTTTTCAATCTGTGTAGAAAAGTAAAGGAAAAACCGCTCAAATTTTTAATCGGAGCGGTTTGTTTTATAAATACTTTTCCAATTCCTCAATTTCCTTTTTGCTTGTTTCAGGTGTTTCTGCAAGAGGAAATGGAATACCAAGTTTTTCATATTTTTCAATACAGAGTTTTTTGAATGGTAAAAGCTCTGTTTTTTTAATACAAGGATATTTTTGTTTTAATTCCTTTAAAACTTTCACAGAATTTTCGTTGTTATTCAAATCTTTAATAATAACTTGTCTTAACCATGTGTCAATGTTCCGAGAATTGAGATAACTTAAAAACTCATCTACTTTGCTTTTTTCTGTACCGACTTTTGTTTTATAAAGCTCGTCAGTAACATATTTGTAGTCTAAAAGAACTGTGTCGGTGAGGTTTAAAACTTCTTTTATTTTATCATTTAAAACGCACCCGGAAGTATCAATTGCGGTAGTTATTCCGTCAGTTTTGCAAAGTGTAAAAAGTTCTTTTATAAATTCCGGTTGCATAAGTGGTTCGCCACCTGAAACGGTGACACCACCCTCTTCACCAAAATAGCTTTTTAACCTTTTTATTTTTCTGAATATTTCATCGGGGGTAACTTCTGTACCTCTGTTAAAATCCCAAGTGTCAGGGTTATGGCAACAAGCACACCTGAGTGGACACCCCTGCATAAAAACTACCGCTCTTACACCGGGGCCATCGGCGGTGCCAAGACTCTGAAATGAGTGAATTCTTCCTGTAACCATAAAATTACACTGCTTCGTGGAATGTTCTCATAATAACTTCTTTTTGTTGCTCTTTAGAGAGTTTGCAGAAGTTTACAGCGTAACCGGAAACACGGATTGTAAGGTTCGGGTAATCTTCTGGATGCTCATACGCTTTAAGAAGTGTTTCTCTGTTTAAAACATTAACATTTATGTGGTGGGCATTGTTGAGGAAGTAACCATTTAAAATGCTTACAAGATTTTCTACTCTGTCGTCCATTGAGTTACCGAGTGCTTCAGGAACAATTGAGAAAGTGTTAGAAATACCGTCTCTTGCATCACAATAAGAAAGCTTTGCAACAGAGTTAAGAGAAGCGAGTGCGCCATTTACTTCGCGGTTGTGCATTGGGTTAGCACCGGGTGCGAATGGTTCGCCTTTCTTTCTGCCATCAGGTGTTGCACCTGTTTTCTTACCATAAACAACGTTAGAAGTAATTGTAAGAACAGAAAGTGTGTGTTTTGCATTTCTGTAAGTTGGTGTTTTTCTGAGTTCTGTAATTGTGTCACGAATGAGGTTCTGTGCAATTAAGTCAACTCTATCATCATCATTACCGAATTTAGGGAAATCGCCTTCTGTTTTAAAGTCAACTATAAGACCTGTTTCTTCATCGATAATCGGAGAAACTTTTGCATATTTGATTGCAGAAAGTGAGTCAGCAATAACTGAAAGACCTGCAACACCAAATGCCATAAGACGCTCAACATCAGTATTATGAAGTGATAATTGAGTTCTTTCATAAGCATATTTGTCATGCATAAAGTGGATTGAGTTCATTGTGTTTACATAAAGTCTGCAAAGCCAAGCGAGGTAAACTCTGAAACGTTCCATAACTTTATTATAATCAAGAACTTCGTCATTCATAACATCCATCTGCGGACCAACTTTAGTGCCGAATACATTGTCAACACCGCCGTTAAGTGTGAGGAGTAAAAGTTTAGCAAGATTTGTTCTTGCACCGAAGAACTGCATTTGCTTACCGATTTTCATAGCAGAAACGCAACAAGCAATTGCGTAGTCATCACCGTAATCGTTTCTCATAAGGTCATCGTTTTCATATTGAATTGCATCTGTTTCAATAGAAAGTTTAGCACAGAATTTTTTGAAACCTTCTGGTAAGCGATAACTCCAGAGAACTGTAAGGTTCGGTTCAGGTGCAGGACCTAATGTGCGAAGAGTGTTAAGCATACGGAATGAAGTTTTTGTAACGAGAGTACGGTTATCTTCACCCATACCGCCGACACTTTCAGTAATCCACATTGGGTCACCACCGAAAAGTTCGTTATATTCAGGTGTTCTTAAATGACGGCACATACGAAGTTTTAAAACTAAATCGTCAATAAGCTCCTGTGCCTCTTCTTCTGTAAGAATACCTGCTTTAATATCTCTTTCAATATAAATATCAAAAAATGTACTTGTTCTGCCGAAAGACATAGCAGCACCATTCTGTTCTTTGTTTGCAGCAAGATAACCAAAATAAGTCCATTGAATTGCTTCTTTGGCATTTTGGGCAGGTCTTGAAATATCAAAACCATACATTTTGCCCATTTCTTTAAGAAGACCTAAAAACTCGATTTGCTTGTGAAGTTCTTCAAGCAAGTTCATAGATTCTGCAGTTGCATTTTCTAAACCGAGTGTACGCTTGTCCTCTTTTTTCTTTTCAATAAGTGCATCTATACCATAAAGTGCAACTCTGCGGTAGTCACCTATAATTCTGCCACGACCATAAGCATCAGGAAGTCCTGTTAAAAGTGCGCAGTGACGAGCCGCACGCATTTCGTCAGTATAAATTCTGAAAACACCATCGTTATGAGTTGTTCTGTATTTAAAGTAATCTTCAACTTTTTGTGAAAGTTCGTAACCGTAAGCTTTACATGCCTCTCTTGCCATTCTTATACCGCCGAATGGGTGAACACCTCTTTTTAAAGGTGCATCTGTCTGTACGCCCACAATAAGTTCATTTTCTTTGTCAAGGTATCCCGGTGCATAACTGCAGAGAGAGGAAACGTGTTCAGTATCAATATCGAGTACACCACCTGCTTTTTTTTCTTCTTCACAAAGGTCATAAAATTTCTTTGTTAAATTCTTTGTTCTTTCTGTTGCACCTTTTAAAAATGCATCATCACCATGGTAAGGTGTGTAGTTTCTCTGAATAAAATCTCTTACGTCAATTATGTGACGCCATTCGCCGTCAACAAATCCGTTCCATTGTTCAAAATTCATAACTTTTCCTCCTTTTGGGAATTTAAAATGGGGGATAAATCAAAGCGTGATATTTGTGTGAGAATTGCACAAAATAAACCTCTGATTTTTGCTCTATTAACTAAAGTATAATTCACGCAATATTTTTTGTCAATAGAATTTGACTTGTTAAAAATATAACCTTGTCTTTTCTCAAAATGCGTGATAAAATCAATAAAAATGCAAAAAAATTTGTGCAATTTTCGGGGTGGAAATTTTGGAAAATATAATTCTTATCGGTATGCCCGCAGTTGGTAAAAGTACAATAGGGGTTTTACTTGCAAAAACTCTAATTCTATCTTTTACAGACACAGACCTTTTAATTCAGGAAAAATATAAAAAAAGCCTTTGTGACATTATAAATGAATATGGCACAAAAGCATTTTTAAATATTGAGGAAGATGTTATTTTAAATACAGATTTTAAAAATTCCGTAATAGCTACAGGTGGTAGTGCGGTTTATGGCGAAAAAGCTATGAAAAAATTAAAAGAAAACGGTAAGGTTATTTATCTTGATTTAGAATCTGATGAAATTAAAAAACGTATAGGTGATATTAAGTCCCGTGGTGTTGTTTTAATGAATGGTACAACAGTAGAAGATATTTTTAATGAGAGAAAATCACTTTATGAAAAATTTGCAGACATCAAAATTGATTGCAATAACTTAACCGCAGAAGAATGTGTAGAAAAAATTATTTCGTTTTTATAATACCTTCAAAAAAGGTACTGCTGCTTTTGCCGTAAGGGCGATTAAATCGTCCTAATTCAAATAGGTCATCACCTTTAGAAATTTTGTTTATACTCTCTCTGCAACCTAAAGTAACAGAAAAATTTTCGCCTTTTACTATTTCTAAAAGAGTATCATTTCTTATACCATAAGGGTAGGCTAAAATATAAGGTCTTTCGCCGATATTTGAAAGTAACTTGTCATTAAGTTTTTCAATATCGGTTTTTATTATTTCTGCGTAAACCGCATTACTTTCGCCATAGATTTTTCCCATACCACGCCTGTATCCGAGCGAGTGAAAATTGTATGAATGATGCCCTATTTCTACAAGAGGATTTTCAGCTAATACTTTTATATCATTCCAGTTAAGATAAGCATATTTATCATTTGTTTCACCGTTTTCGGTGTATAAATCCGTTAAAGCACCAACAATATTTACAACTGCCGGGTAGTTATACTCTTCTAAAAGCGGCACGACTTTAGTCAAAAAACTTCTCTGCCCATCATCAAAAGTTATAACTACTGATTTTTCAGGTAAATCTTTTGTTCCTTTGGTAAAATCGAGAATATCTTTAATTTTTATTGGCGTGAAATTGTTGTTTTTCAGATATTCAAAATCTTCTTTTAAAAGTGAAGGCGGTATTACATAATCACCCCATAACCCACTACTATCGCTTACCTGGTGGTACATTAAAATAAGAACCTCTTTTTCTTTTTTGTTAAATACAGAAATAACAGGCAAAAATGTGTTCGCTATTGCAGAAAAAATCATAGTGAAGCAAAGAATTACGGAAGTAAGAACAAGTGTTTTGAAAGTTAAGATTTTATACATATTATCACCCACTAATACTGTTATGAAAAAATTTTTGAAAAATTCACAAACAAATGTTTGCATTTTTGGAGAATGTATGTTATAGTAGTGATATAAAAAGAAAGAGAGGTGTCTTTTTATGGAACAGATTTCGGCAACTCAAAAGAAAATTTATGAGTTTTTAGTTGAGCGTTCTCAGGGTGGTGTTCCACCATCAATAAGAGAAATTGGTGCAGCAGTCGGTTTAAAGTCAACTTCTACAGTTCATGCTCATCTTCAGGCACTTGAAAAGGCGGGTTATATTTTAAGAGACCCACTTTTAAAAAGAGCTATTCGCATATTAGGTCAGGAGGAAAGTTTTACACAGGTTCCGCTTATTGGTACTGTTACTGCAGGTATTCCTATTTTAGCAGTTGAACAGATTGAAGGTTATATTCCTTACGGTGGCAGAGTTTCAAGAGATAAACCTTTATTTGCTTTAAAAGTTCGTGGTGAGAGTATGCTTTGGGCAGGTATTCACGATGGCGATATTGTTATAGCAGAAAAAACTCCGTATGCAAATAATGGCGACATTGTTGTTGCAATGCTTGAAGATGAAGCAACTGTTAAAAGATTTTTTAAAGAAAACGGTCATTTCCGTCTTCAACCTGAAAATGACGAATTTGAGCCTATCATTACAAATGAAGTTGCAATTTTAGGTAAGGTTGTTTCTTTAATAAGATATTATTAACACGAGAAGTGCTGAGTTTCAGGAATTGAGAATTGAAAATGGAAAATTAAGGGTCTGCGACGCTATTATACTCGCTTCGCTCAAGATAAGAGATAATAGTGAATAGAGAATAACTATGGGACTCGCGGTCGGCAATTATAATTGAATAACAAAAAGATAAGTTCTATCATTTAAAGTTTATTGTAAACTAAAAATGATAGAACTTGTTGTTTTTATTGAACAATAATTATAATCAAGTCCGCAGGACTTCCGAAACTCAACACTCAGCATTCAGCACTCAGCACTTATGAAGGGTACTCTAAACCTTGATTTTTTCTTTCTTTTCGCGAAATCTTTTTAAAATCGGAATTTTTTCCTGTGCTTCACCATCATCACACTTTTCAACAACAATCATAAATATTGTCACAAGTAAAAGATAAGGTACAGGGCAAAGAATACCCGGGTTAACAAGAGACATCAATTCAAGACTTATATAAGACAAGAAAATAGTCATATTAAAAAGAGTTGCCTTTTTCCAGATTAAAACATTTCTTTTTATAAACTGATAAACAAAGGCAATAATTCCAACAGTACCGAAGCTACCCGCAATCTGAATAGGCTCACAATGGTACCAGCAAAGAGCACCAGGTTTATTTTTGAAAATATCACGATTAGTCATATTACCGAGACCTGTACCGAAAACAGGGTTGTTAAGATAATCCTTAACACCACGCGCGTAATGTCTTACTCGTGTTTCGGTGTCTTCACCACCTAAAAGGAACTCGTTAAGAACTTTGAAAAGTCGGCTTAAGGTGTAGTTTAAAAACTGTGTTATTTCTGGCAGGAAGATAAGTCCGACTACCACAAAGCAACCACATATAATTGCGTAAGCAAGGCGCCTTCTTCTGTCGTAAAGCACGAACATAACTATACACATAACAAGCTCAACAGTACCGAAAACCATACCACCACGGGAGCCTGTAAGAAGCATAGCAAGGTAGAAAATAAATCCTATAATAATTGAGTACGATTTTTTATTTGCATATAAAAAGGCAAATGGCATTGTAATCATCAGAATAGTCGATGTGTTATTACGCCATCTCATATAGAGAATACCGCCCTTATTCTCATTGATTATGTTATCAATAACATCGTTAATGTTGATAACATAATGGGCGATAATCATAAGTGCCCCTGCAAGTCCTACAAAAACCATTATTTTAGTAAGCTTTTCAATAAGTGAATAACCATTTTCAGTAGAAATTCGAGGGAAAAGAATGCAATAAACGAACAACATACCGAAGCCTATGCCGAGCATATTGTAAAGAGCAGCACCGCCGAAGTAATCTTCTTTAGAAATGACACCGACGCCGCCTAAAGTAACTGCAATTGAAACAAGCAACATCGGGAAAAATTGTGAGCCTTTAATAGTTGGCTTTTTTGCATAAACAATAAGGTTAAATAAGAGCATAAGCACTAAAGGTATTGCTAAATACCATATTTCTTTAAAAGCTTCAAGTGAGTTGTAGCACCTTATTGCGACAAGATATGTAAATAGTGTCGGTATAAGCATTGCCATTATATCGCCTGTGAATAAGAAACAGATACCGGTTATATATGCTAAAACAACACTACCCCAAATGTGAAAGCCTTCTTTTGGTAAATGAGAATGTAAGCCTACAATAATCATTGACACAAAGAAAAGAATTGCTATCCATCTGTCGCTTAAAAGGAATTTGCGTATTTCTTCAATTGTCTTTTTAGCCTTTTCAGATTTAAAAATATATTCCATAATAATACCCACAAATAAAAAATTGAATATCCTTTGACATCTATATTTTTATTCTATTATATACATTTTCAGAAAATTCTCAATATTTATTACAAAATCTTAATATTTGTGACAGTAAAAAAAATCAGGTCAAGGCTCTATAAAGCATTGACCTGATTGAGTTTTTGGCATATTTAAGACAATTCAAACTGTCCTGTGTAAAGTTTGTAATATTTGCCTTTTTCTTCTAAAAGTGTGTCGTGGTCGCCTTTTTCTATAATCTGACCGTCTTCAAGCACCATAATAGCATTTGAGTTTCTTACGGTAGAAAGTCTGTGCGCAATAACAAAAACAGTCTTGTCTTCCATAAGTTTATCCATACCCTTTTCAATAAGCTTTTCTGTTCGTGTATCAATCGAGCTTGTTGCTTCATCGAGTATGAGCACCGGTGGGTCTGCAACTGCCGCACGGGCAATAGCAAGTAATTGTCGCTGTCCTTGTGAAAGGTTGCTGCCATCACCTTTGAGCATAGTGTTATAACCATCCGGTAATCTTTTAATAAAACTGTGCGCATTGGAAAGTTTTGCAGCGGCAACAATTTCTTCGTGAGTAGCATCAAGTTTACCGTAACGGATATTTTCTTCTACAGTGCCTGTGAAAAGATGTGTGTCCTGGAGTACCATAGCAAGAGAACGTCTTAAATCATCTTTTTTGATTTTCTTTATATTTATTCCGTCATAGGTAATTTTGCCCTCGTCAATATCATAAAAACGGTTTATAAGATTTGTAATTGTAGTTTTACCAGCACCGGTTGAGCCGACAAAAGCAATTTTCTGACCAGGCTTTGCATAAAGAGAAATATTCTTTAATACAGTCTTTTTACCATCGTAAGAGAAGGTTACATCGTGGAAACGGACATCACCTTTTAAAAGTGTGTAGGTTACAGTTCCATCTGCAGAATGAGGATGACGCCATGCCCATTTGCCTGTTCTTGTTTCACTCTCTTTAATATTTCCGTTTTCATCAACAATTGCATTTACTAAAGTAACATAACCGTCATCTTCTTCCGGCTCTGTGTCAATAATTGCGAAAATTCTTTCAGCACCGGCAAGAGCAGCAAGAATACCGTTAAGCTGTTGAGAAACCTGACTTATAGGGTTTGAAAATTGCCTTGTATATTGTAAAAATGCAGCAAGCGAACCAATAGTAAGAGCACCCTCAACACCGCCTAAAAGGAATGAAGAAATACCTGTTGAACCAGTACCTGCAAATTTAATAATTATGAATGCGCCGAAAGCCGCAGTTGCCGCAAAGTTAAAGTAAGAAAGGTTACCCATAATAGGCATTATAATACTCGCACAGGTGTGAGCATTTGTAGCAGCTTTTCTGAAGTTTTCGTTGCATACACCAAAATTTTCTTTAGATTTTTCTTCTCTGCAGAATACCTTTACAACTCTCTGGCCTTCTATGAATTCTTCAATGTAGCCATTGAGAGCACCAATATTCTGTTGTTGCTTTCTGAAAAATCCGGCACTTTTTCCTCCGATGAATTTAATAATGTTGAGCATTACAACAAGCATTACTATAATAAGTCCGGTGAGAGCAGGACTTATATAAAGCATCATAAGGAAAATACCAACAACAGTAACGAGTGAAGAAATAACCTGAACTAACCCCTGACTTATTGCTTCACGGATTGTGTCTGTATCATTTGTGAAACGACTCATAAGCTCACCGTGAGTGTGTGAGTCGAAAAATTTAATTGGAAGACTTTGTAGGTGGTCGAAAAGGTCTTTTCTTAAAAGATTCAATGTACCTTGTGAAATATTGAGCATTACTCTTTGGTAAATATATTGTGCAACTGCACCACAAACATATATAGCACCGATAATTACAAGATATTTAATAATATTTGTAACATCAAAAGTACCAGTTTTTACAACAAGGCCGATTTCGTTAATGATAGGTGTTAAAAGGTAAGTACCTGCAACACCTGCTCCAGAGCTTACAAAAACTAAAAATGCAACTAACACCAAAAGAACTTTATTTTTTACGACATAACCTAAAAGTCTTGAGAGTGTTTTACCTGCATCATTCGGTTTTTCGAATTTCATTTTGCCACCCGGACCTGGTCCGTTAGGTTGTTTTTTAATTTGTTTTTCTGCCAATTATCACACCCCTTACTGTTCCATTTTGCCCTCTTGCTGAGAAGTATAAACATCTTTATAAATCTCATTACGGGCAAGTAATTCTTCGTGAGTACCAACATCATCGATTTTGCCATCATCAATGACAATAATTTTATCTGCATGCTGAATAGAGTTTATTCTCTGTGCAATTATAATTTTTGTTGTATCAGGGAGAGAGTTTTTCATACCCTCTCTGATTTTCGCATCTGTTGCAGTATCAACAGCACTTGTTGAGTCGTCAAGAATAAGAATTTTTGGGTTTTTAAGTAATGCTCTTGCAATACAGAGTCTTTGTTTCTGACCACCTGAAACATTTACGCCACCTTGTTCGAGTTCTGTCTGATACTGTTCAGGAAAACTCATAACAAAATCATCTGCACAAGAAATTTTTGCTGCCGCTCTTATTTCTTCTATTGTTGCGTTTTCATTACCCCAACGAAGATTTTCTTCTATTGTACCAGAGAAAAGTACATTTGATTGAAGTACCATTGAAACGCTGTCGCGGAGCGCATCTAATTTATAATCTTTAACATTTCTGCCACCGACTAAAACTTCACCCTGGGTAACATCGTAAAGACGAGGTATAAGTTGAACGAGTGAGGATTTTGCACTACCTGTACCACCTAAAATACCAACAGTTTCGCCGGATTTTATTGAAAGATTTATATCTGAAAGAACGGGTTCTTCTGCGGTTTCATTGTATTTGAAAAATACGTTTTTAAATTCAATATCGCCAGACTCTACTTTTAAATTTGCATCTGCGTTGTCATCGTTTATTGTAGGAGTTTCTTCTAATACTTCGCAAACACGCTTCATTGATGCTTTTGCCATAACAGACATAACAAATATCATTGAAATCATCATAAGTGACATAAGAATCTGCTGAACATAGGTTATAAAGCTCATAAGGTCGCCTAACTGCATTTCGCCTACAAAAATGAGTTTTGTACCAAACCAGAGAATTGCAAGAATACAGGAATAAACTGCAACCATCATAACAGGGCTGTTTAAAATAATAAGCTTTTCTGCAAAAATTGCCGCTGCTTTTAATTCATCATTTGAAATCTGGAATTTTTCTTTTTCGTGTTTTGAACGGACAAATGCTTTAACAACTCTTATAGAAATTAAATTTTCCTGAATAGATGTGTTGAATTTATCATATTTTTTAAACATACGCTCAAATCTCGGATGCGCTTTTGAGCCTATAAAAATAAGTGTAAAACCAAGAAGTGGACCGACTATTAAAAATACAAGAGAGAGTTTTTTGTTTATGCCCATAGCCATACCGATTGCCATAGCGAACATAAGAGGTGAACGCACAAGCATTCTTATTGCCATCATATAGGCATTCTGAATCATATTTACATCAGTTGTTATTCTTGTAATGAGAGAACCGGTAGAAAATTTGTCAACATTTGAGAAGGAGTAGTCCTGAATTTTTGAGAACATAGCACCTCTTAAATTTTTACCGAAGCCCATACCCGCTTTTGCGGCGAAATATGCTGCAGATGCACCGCAAGCGAGAGAAACACATGCCATGGCAATCATAAGCAAACCAGTTGCTACAACTAAATCCAGGCCTTGTTTTTCAGCAAAACCAAGCTTTATGAGTAATTCTACAATAATTCCATTTTTTTCAGTAAGTGGAATTCCATTTATACCAGAGTCGATTATAACTGACATTAAAAATGGAATAGCAACCTCAAGTAATACCTCAAGCACGATTGTTGCGGGTGCTAAAAAAGAGTATATTCTGTACCCCTTGGCGTAACATAAAAGCTTTCTTATCATATTATTTTATCCTCTCACTTTCTTCAATCTGCTTTTTGATAACTTTTTTAAAGTTTTCACGACTTAAATCACTGTCGGCAATATTCCCGTTAAGCCTTTTTAAATAACTCATAAGCTGTTCTTTTTCATCTTCGCTGAAGTTTATAAAAAGCTGTGAGTCTGTTTCGTCACAAAGCTTTCTGAAGTCGTGTAAAGCATTTTTACCTTTTTCAGTTACAGCAAGACGTTTTTTTCTTGTATCTGATTCATCTTCAATTCGCTCTATAAATCCCGCTTTTTCCATCCTTTTTAAAGTAGTTGCAACAGAAGGCGGTGAAATATGAAGATGCTCCGCTAATTCTTTTTGTGTACAGTTGTTATTTTGTAAGATAAATTCAAGAATTGCGGGTTGCCCGAAATAAAGACCTAATGACGAGGCGGCTTTGCCTACACGATAACGGTGGGTAACATTCAATGTTATTATTTCATGTACGAGTGAACGGTTATCCATTTCAGTAATCCTTTCTTAAAAAAGGTTAAACGTTTAACTAACTTTGATATAATACCACAAAATATCGAAATATTATTCTCAGGAAGAAAAAAGAACCACAAAAAATTGTGTTTTTACAAAATATTAACATATTTTTACAGAACAGATAATAATTCTTTTTTCGACTTAAAACACAAATTTATTGTGCAAGATTACCAAATTTTAACAAAAAACTTTAATGGGGCTTTGAACAAAATATATCAAAAACTACTTGAATTAAATTTAGCATTTTGATATATTTATTATAAGGTATAGTAACCATTTTATGTCGATATGGGGTGAACGACAAGTGAAAATAAAAGAAACGGAAGTAAATCCTAACGATTTTCCTCTTTATGTCTTTCATTTAGGCAGAAATTACAAGGCACAGGAATTTTTCGGTGCACACGAGGTAACAGATACTGAATATGTTTTTAGAGTGTGGGCACCACACGCAAAAGCTGTGAGTGTAGTTGGTGATTTTAATGGTTGGGATGAAAATGCTTCGGTAATGACAAGACTCAATGACGCAGGTTGTTGGGAGGTTTTCTGTCAGAATGTTAAAAACTATGATGCTTATAAGTTTTTGATTACTGACAGTAAAGGCGAAAAGCATTTTAAAGCAGACCCCTACGCAATTCATTCAGAAACGCGTCCTGGTACTGCCTCCAAGATATTCAAGGGCTCTTATAAATGGAGGGACAGTAAATGGCTTGAAGAAAGAAAAAACAAGTCAGTCTATAAATCTCCTGTCAATATTTACGAGATGCATTTGGGCTCGTGGAAGCAATACGAAGATGGTAACTTTTTAAGCTATCGTGATTTGGCGAAAGAGCTTGTTTCGTATGTGAAAAAAATGGGATATACACATATCGAAATGATGCCAGTTTCAGAATATCCGTTTGATGGCTCATGGGGTTATCAGGTTACTGGTTATTATTCAGTAACATCTCGTTATGGGACACCTGATGATTTTAAATATCTTATAGATGAATGTCATAAAGCAGGAATAGGTGTTATTCTTGACTGGGTACCCGCTCACTTCCCGAAGGATGCACACGGACTCTCTAACTTTGATGGTGAGCCTTGCTACGAATATGCCGATATAAGAAAAGGTGAGCATCTTCAATGGGGGACAAAGGTATTTGACTTTGGCAGAAATGAAGTTAAAAGCTTCTTAATTTCTAATGCCTGCTTCTGGCTCGAGGAATATCACATTGACGGTTTAAGAGTTGACGCGGTTGCTTCTATGCTCTACCTTGACTATGGTAGAGATGATGGGCACTGGATTGCAAATAAAGATGGTGGCAATAAAAACTACGAGGCGGTTGAGTTTTTACAGGAACTTAACGAAGAGGTTTTCAGAAATCATCCTGATGTATGTATGATTGCAGAAGAAAGCACAGCGTGGCCACTTGTTTCAAAGCCTGTTTATGCAGGGGGACTCGGCTTCAACTTCAAATGGAATATGGGTTGGATGAATGATATTTTAAGATATTTCTCGTTAGAGGGTATTCATAAAAAATTTAATCATAACCTTGTAACCTTCTCGTTCTTCTACGCATTTTCAGAAAATTTTGTGCTTCCTATTTCTCACGATGAAGTAGTTCATGGTAAATGCTCACTTATAAATAAAATGCCGGGTAGCTACGAAGAGAAATTCGCAAGCGTAAGAGCATTTTTAGGTTATATGTATGCACATCCAGGAAAAAAACTCTTGTTTATGGGTTCTGAATTTGGTCAGTTTATAGAGTGGGATTACAAAAAAGGTCTCGACTGGCTTCTTTTAGGGTATGATGCACATAAGAATCTTCAGACCTATGTAAAAGAATTGAACTCATTTTATAAAAAGAATTCGCCATTCTGGGAAATTGATTATAGCTGGGAAGGCTTCAACTGGTTAGTAAGTGATGATAATAATAATTCAGTTATTGCATTTGCAAGAACTGATGAGTCGGGCGAAAAGATTATTGCAGTATGCAACTTCACAAAGGTTGAAAGACCAGTTTATAAAATAGGTGTTCCTGAGAAAGGCACTTACGAAATAGTTTTCAATTCAGATTCTGCGAAATTCGGTGGTGCAGGTGAAAAAATCAAAAAGACTTATAAAACACTTGATGAGCATTATGGTGAATATGAGCAGTCAATTGATTTGAAATTACCACCACTTTCAACAATCTATTTAAAATTAAAAAACAAAGAAGATAGAAAGGAATGTAAAAGCAATGGCAAAAAGAACTGAATGTATAGCAATGCTTTTAGCAGGCGGTCAGGGTTCAAGACTCGGAGTTCTCACAAAAAATATAGCAAAACCTGCTGTGCCTTATGGGGGTAAATACAGAATTATTGACTTCCCATTATCAAACTGCACTAACTCCGGTATTACAACAGTTGGTGTTTTAACTCAATATCAACCACTCGTACTTAATGATTATATCGGTAGCGGTAGTACCTGGGATTTAGACCGTGAAATCGGCGGTGGTGTTCATGTACTTTCACCATATCAGGCATTAAACGGTCAGGAATGGTACAAGGGTACTGCAAACGCAATTTATCAGAATATTCATTTTATTGACAGATATAATCCTGAATATGTTGCAGTTCTTTCAGGTGACCACATCTATAAAATGGACTATGCAGAAATGCTTAAATTCCACAAGGAAAAGGATGCGGCTTGTACTATTGCAATGCTCGAGGTACCGTGGGAAGAGGCTTCTCGTTTCGGTCTTATGTTTACAGATGATGACGGAAGAATTACTGCTTTTGAAGAAAAACCAAAAGAGCCAAAGAGCAATAAAGCATCTATGGGTGTTTATATGTTCACCTGGGAAAAGCTTCGTAAATATCTTATAGACGATGAAAACAATCCTGATTCATCAAACGACTTTGGTAAAAACGTTATTCCTGCAATGCACGAAGCGGGTGAAAGACTTTTTGCTTATGGTTTTGAAGGATACTGGAAAGATGTTGGTACAATCGATTCTCTCTGGGAAGCAAACTTAGACCTTCTTAATCCTAAAGCAAATATAGATTTAGCAGATGATTCATGGAAAATCTATGGAAGAAGCGATTCTTCTGCACCACAATATATTTCTGACAAAGCAAAGGTTGAAAATTCAATCGTTGCAGAAGGTTGTGAAATTGAGGGTGATGTAGATTATTCTGTGCTTTTCTCAGATGTTACTGTTGAAGAGGGTGCAACTGTTCACTACTCAATAGTTATGCCAGGTGCAGTAGTTAAAAAGGGTGCAGTTGTTCAATATTCAATCGTTGCAGAAAATGCAGTTATTGAAGAAGGTGCAATAGTTGGCGAAAATCCTGAAAAGGTAGCGAATCTCGATGAATGGGGCGTAAGTGTAATCGGTTCAGGAATTACAATAGGAAAAGATGCAAAAGTAAAAGCAAAAGTTACAGTTGCAGAAGATGTGAAAGGGGGCGAAAGTGTATGATGCCAAAAAATGTTCTTGGAATAGTTTACTCTAACTCTTATGACTCTTGTCTTAAAGATTTTACTCAGAGAAGAACTATGGGTTCTATGCTCTATGGTGGCAGATACAGACTTATTGATTTCGTGCTTTCAAACTTAGTAAACAGCGGAGTTACAAAAGTTGGTGTTATTACAAATAGTCACTTCCGTTCACTTATGGACCATGTTGGTAACGGCAGACCTTGGGATTTAGCAAGAAAAGTTGATGGTCTCTACCTTTTACCTCCATTTAATCCAACTCAAACTGAACTCGATTCTACAAATACAGTAGAAGTTCTTGGCAGAATTAAAGATTTTATTAAATCTTGCAATGAACAATATGTTCTTCTTTCTGATACAAACTTTATTTGTAATATTGATTTAAGTAAAGTTTTCGATTTCCATTCAGAAAAAGATGCAGATATTACTATTGTTTATAAAAAGGGCAATCTTCCTGAACTTGAAAATATGACATCATTAACAGTTGATGGTAATAGTAAAGTAACTGCTATTGCGGTTAACCCTCAGAATAAAGAGAATGTAAATTTCAATACAGGTATGGTGCTCATAAGAAAAGCGTTGTTAGAGTCTTTAGTTGCAGATGCTTTAAGTGCCGGGGCTAAAAATTTTGAGAAAGATATTCTTCAGAAAAATGTTGACCACCTTAATATTTACGGTTATGAATTTACAGGCTGGGGCTGTGAAATTGATAGTGTCAATAAATATTTTGAAGCAAATATGGCGCTTCTTGAAAAAGATATAAGAAAAGACTTGTTTAATAAAGACAGACCTGTTTACACAAAAGTGCGTAATGATATGCCTGTTCGTTATGGTGTAAACAGTAAGGTTGAAAATTCGCTTGTTGCAGACGGATGTATTATTGAAGGTACTGTTAAAAACAGTGTTATTTTCAGAGGTGTTCATATTGCCCGTGGTGCAGTTGTTGAAAACTCAATTATTATGCAGGATTCAGTTATAAGCGAAAATGTAAATCTTAACTGTGTAATTATGGATAAGGATTCAGTTATTACACCTAACAAAAAGCTTTCAGGTGATAAGAGCTATCCGTTCATTGTTGGTAAAAACATTGTTATTTGATTGAAAGGTAGTAAAAGATATGGCTGTTTGTCCACTTTGCGGTTGTAAAACCGATGAACTTGATTTTGTGTTATGCAAAGTAGAGAATACCGAAGCAAAGGTCTGCTCATTTTGTGATAAACAGATTAAAAAAATTGATACCGATGAAAATATAGCAACAGCACAATTAAGATGGCTTGAATCAATCGTTTCAAAGGATATTGTGCGTGATAAAAATATTTCTGATGCTATAAATTCTCTTAAATCAAAATATATTGTAGAAAGCGAAGCCCAAGACGCACCCGCTACAATAGGTAATGAATTTGCAGAAATTAAAAAAGAGGTAAGTAAGCCACAAACTAAAATAAGTGGTACTCCGAATATTTCTGTAGAGCAATATAATAACCTTGTAAAAAGGCTTGAAAAGTTAGAAGATTCATTTGCAAAATACAAAAAAGCACAGCTTATTAAACTGATTCTTGAACTTGGTTTGCCTATTGTTATGGTAATAATTATTTTAATTGTTCTGCTTTCTTCGGGCGTTTTTGATATGCTGTCCAATTTCAGTAATTTTTCTCAATGATTTAATAAAGGAGCGATAATATGAAAGTTTTATATGCTGCGAGTGAAGCACTTCCATTTGCTGCGAGTGGCGGACTTGCTGATGTTGCAGGTTCTTTGCCACAAGCATTAAGAAAAAGACTTATAGGCTGCAGAGTTGTTATGCCGCTTTACAGTACAATAAAACAGGAATTAAAAGATACAATGAAATTCATTACAAATATTTCTGTTCCTGTTGCGTGGAGAAGACAATACTGTGGTATTTTTGAAGCAAAATATGGCGGAGTAACTTATTATCTTCTTGATAATGAATATTACTTCAAGCGTGATGGTCTTTACGGCTATTATGATGATGCAGAGCGTTTTGCATTTTTCTCACGCGCTATATTGGAGATTATTCCACATATTGATTTCAAACCGGATGTAATTCATTGTAATGACTGGCAGACTGCATTAACTCCACTTTATTACAGTACAATTTATGCTACACAACCAGGCTATGAAAATATAAAAACAGTATTTACTATTCACAATATTCAATATCAGGGTGTTTATGGCAAAGAGCTTATTGATAATGTTGTAGGTCTTGATTACAGCCATAAAAATCTTATAGAGTATGATGACACAGTAAACTTTGCAAAAGCTGCTATTGAATGTGCAAATGCAGTTTCAACTGTAAGTCCATCTTATGCAAAAGAAATTCTTGACCCGTGGTATTCACACGGACTTGATACAATTCTCAAAGAGCGTAGCTTTAAATTACGAGGTATTCTTAACGGAATTGATGTTGAAAATTATAACCCAGAAACAGATAAGGATATTTTCAAAAACTATTCTGCAGAAAAAATGACGGGTAAAGCTACAAATAAAAGAGAACTTCAGAAATTCTTCGGTCTTCCTGAAAAGAAAGATACACCAGTTATGGGTATGGTAACAAGACTTGTTTCTCACAAAGGTCTTGATTTATGTAAAGCAGTTTTAGATGAGCTTTTAGCTACAACAGATATTCAGCTTGTTGTTTTAGGTTCAGGCGATACAGAATACGAAGATTTCTTCAGAGGTCTTGCAAGCAGATTCCCTGAACAAGTCGGTCTTTGCTTAGGCTTTATACCAGACCTTGCAAGAAAAATTTATGCAGGTACAGACCTTTTCTTAATGCCATCAAAAAGCGAGCCTTGTGGTCTTTCACAAATGGTTGCTTTGCGTTACGGTTCTATTCCGATTGTCCGTGAAACAGGCGGTCTTCGTGACTCTGTTAAAGATAGCGGTGACAACGAGGGTAACGGTTTTACATTTGCAAATTACAATGCTCACGAAATGTTACACGCAATAAGAAGAGCATGTGAAGGCTATAGTGACAAAAAAGGTTGGAAAATCCTTGTTAAACGCGCTATGGAAAGCGATAACAGCTGGGGTAAATCTGCAAATGAATATATAAGAATGTACAAAGAGATTCTTAAAGGCTGATTTATAAAAAACGGGTTGTAGCAAACATTGTTTGCCACAACCCTATCTGTCTTATTATTCAACTGATTTTACTATATCTGTTGCCGCTTTTTTTATGTAGTTCTCAACCGTTTTTATAACAGTTTCAATAGATTTAGGTTCTGGGTTACCATATCTTTTTGCGTTAGGTGATTTGTCTGGGAAATGCATAAGAATATTTTCTGTTACTGCCATAGGAAGACTTTCTGCAATTTTAGGTGGTAATGAAAACCATCTTTTGGGTATGTAACCTTTTTGTGCCGCTGCAAAAAGTGTTCTGTAAAGAGCAACAGAATATAAAAAGTCGGCACTGTCTCCTGCTAACGCAGAACCAGTGTTCATTCTTTCGTGAATAAATATTGCAGCACGGTATATAGTTGTGGTATTATATATACCGTCTTCTTCTCGGTCAAAGAAAAATGAAGACTCAAGACCTGTTCTACTGTCAGTTCTGCCTAAAATATAGTCGGTAGTAACTTTATAGTAGTCGGCGGCACGGTTTAAAAAATCAAGACCGAATTCTCTTATGCCTTTTTCATAATGTGAAAGAAGCGCCTGAGAAACACCCAAATCATTTGCGGCGTCTTTCTGACTTAACCCTTTTTCAGTTCTTAATTCATAAAGTCGTTCTGCATAATTTACCATTTGTAAAAACACCTACTTAAAATTTATACTATTTGTATAACATAATACACCATTTGAACGGAGATTGCAATGAAAAGTTACACAATTCACTTAATAAGACACGCTTACACCAAAGGAAATTTAGAAGGAAGATACATAGGTCATACAGACGAATCTCTCTGTAAAGAGGGTATCGACCAGTTAAACACTATGCTTAAGGATTACGATTATCCGGCAGCAGATGTAGTGTTTTCAAGCACATTAAAGCGTTGTATAGAAACAGCAAAAATGATTTATCCCGACAAGACACCAATTGAAATGCGTGGTTTTGATGAGTGTGATTTTGGTGAATTTGAAAACCTTACCGCAGAAGAATTGGCACCACATAAAGAATTTACAGAGTGGTTAGCTGGTGGTCCTGACGCAAAACCGTTGAATGGTGAAAGCAATCAGGAATTTTCAACAAGAGTTTGCGACACATTTATAAAAACAGTTGATGGACTTATTAAAACTGGTACTACAAGCTGTGCTATTTTTACACACGGTGGAGTTATAATGTCAATTCTTTCTGCATTTGGTTTACCCGAATTGCCAATGACAGAATGGCTTTGTCCGTCTGCTTGCGGTTACACAATAAGAGTTACTCCATCTCTCTGGAGCAAAACACGAAAAGCAGAGGTTATAAACGATATTCCTGCTTCTCCATTAACCCAGAATCAGGAAGAAATGCTCTGGGATTATTACAGTAACATTCCAGAAGATGAACCAATTGACGATAATGACGATTTAAGCGACTTAATGGATTTCTTATCATTTATGGGTGACGATAATGAGTGAATACAAAATCTTTGCAAATCATGCGCATCTGTTTCCCAAAGGTTCAAAAGATAATGCGCAACTTGAAAATCTTAAAGAACTTATGTCAGAGTGTAATATTGAAAAGGCAGTTTGCTTTGCGCCTTTTAATCATCAGACAGAACGTGTGGGAATAAAAATTAACCAGAATAAATGGTTATATGGCGAAATTAAAAACGAAAATAATTTAATCGGCTTCGGTACGATAAATTTTGATATAGGTTCCGTAAACGAACAAGTAAAGGAAATAAAAGAGCTTGGATTTAAGGGTATAAAAATTCACCCTGCCGCACAAGAAGTAAAGGTTGATGGCAGAGAGCTTTTTGAGGTCTATGCCGAATCAGAAAAACAAGGCCTTTTTATTTCATTCCATACAGGACTTCACTGGCACAGAATAAAAGATTACAGTATGCTTTTATTTGACGAAGTAGCCTACAATTTTCCTGATTTAAAATTCAGTATGGAGCATGTGGGCGGTTACAGCTTCTTTAAAGAAGCTCTTTTAGTCATGAACAATAACAGTAGAAAGGGCGAAAATATTTACGCAGGTCTTACAAGCATTGCTATGGAAACAGATTCACTCGGCAATAAAAGAGCAGGTGCGTGGTCGCTTACAGATGATGATTTATGTACATTGATTCATCAGACAGGCGAAAAAAATAGTATTTTTGGTCTTGATTTTCCGTATAAAGATGTGGAATATACCAAAAATGCAATAGAGAGAATAAAAAATCTCCCGATTACAGAAGATGCTAAAAGAGGTATTTTAGGCGAAAATCTCAAAAGAGCATTAAATATTTAACAGGTGGAATTTAATGAAAAATGTTGTAATTATAGGTGCAGGTCCTGCGGGGCTTACCTGTGCTTATTCCTTGTTAAAGGAAAGTAAGGAAATAAAACCGATTATTATTGAAGAAAGCGAATTTATCGGTGGAATTTCAAGAACAGAAAAATATAAAGACAACAGAATAGATATAGGCGGTCACCGATTTTTCTCAAAGGATAAACGCGTTATGGATTTATGGCAGGAAGTCTTGCCACTCCAGAGCGCACCTGCTAAAGATGATATTATATTAAACAGAGAAAAATCATTTTTTAAAAGCAATAATGCAGACCCCGAAAAACAAGACGATGTATTTCTTATAAGAAACAGAATCTCGCGAATTTATTACAGAAACCGATTTTTTGATTACCCTATTTCTTTAAAGCCACAGACTTTTATAAATATGGGTTTGAAAAATACATTTTTTGCAGGTGTGGATTATTTAAAAAGCACCGTAAAAAAATTGCCCGAGGATTCTTTAGAGAATTTTTATATAAATCGTTTCGGCAGGACACTTTATGAGTTGTTCTTTGAAGATTACACAGAAAAGCTCTGGGGTGTTCACCCAAAAAACATTTCTGCTGACTGGGGTGCACAAAGAGTAAAAGGACTTTCAATAACTAAAGTTATTCTTAATGCTCTTAAAAAACCATTCAGTAAAAACAGTAAAAATGTTGAAACCTCACTTATAGAAGAATTTTATTACCCAAAATTCGGGCCCGGGCAGATGTGGGAAAAGCTTTCTTGTATCTGCAAGGAAAAAGGCGCAGAATTAAAGACAAATCAGAAAGTAATAAAAATAAATCTTGACGGTGACAGAGTAAAATCTGTTATAATAGAAAACACCGACGAAAAATCAAGTGACTTTAAAAAACAGGAAGAAATTTTCTGCGATTATCTTGTTTCATCAATGCCAATTAAAGATTTGGCAAATTCAATAGAAGAATTTCCAGAAGAAGAAAAAGAAATAGCAGTAAATTTACCATATCGTGATTTTATTACTGTTGGTCTTTTGTTAAAGAAATTAGAAATAGAAAATAAAACAGATATTAAAACTATAAACAACAATGTACCTGATTGTTGGATATATGTGCAAGAGCGAAATGTAAAACTTGGCAGATTGCAGATTTTTAATAACTGGTCACCTTATATGGTTGATGATTTTAAAGAGCATATATGGATAGGGCTTGAATATTTCTGTAATGAAAATGATGATTTATGGAATATGTCACCCGAAAAATTCATTGAATTTGCGAGTAATGAATTAGAAAAAATCGGCATTATTAAAAAAGAAAACATTATAGACAGCTTCACAACAAAGGTGAAAAAAGCATACCCGGCATACTTTGGCACATATAAAGATTTTTATAAAGTTAAAAATTATCTTGATACAATCAATAATCTTTATTGTGTCGGCAGAAATGGTCAGCACAGATATAATAATATGGACCATTCAATGCTTACAGGTATTGAAGCAAGTAAAGCAATAATAAAAAATAGTCCAGATAAATCAGATATCTGGAATGTGAATACAGAAAAAGAATATCACGAAGAAATAAACGAAAAAGGTGAATAATATGGAAAGATATTTTGACAAATTCAAAATCGAGACATCTCCAAAGGCAAAGGACAGTCACATTATTTTAAAAGGTAACACAAGAATTACTGTTCTTACTCCTTGTATGGTGCGCGTTGAAGAATCACAAAACGGAGTTTTCTGCGATGAGCCTACACAGGCAGTATGGTTCAGAGACTTTGATGAGCCACGCTTTGAGGTCAAAAATGGTAATGGTTATGTAGAAATCAAAACTACAAAATGTAACTTCCTTTATTCTTTTACAGAAAAGAAAATGGTAAGAATAAAGCTTCGTGATGGCAGAGTTGTTACAGATTATTATAGCGGTAACTTAAAGGGTACTTGTCGTACACTTGATGTTACTGCGGGTATTATCACTTTAGGTGATGGTGTCTGTTCAAAAGATGGTGTTGCAGTTTTAGATGACAGCAAAACACTTATTTTAACAGATGATGGTAAAATTTTACCAAGAAAAGCAAAGGGCAAAGATGAATATTACTTTGCTTATGGCTACGATTACATTGGTGCAACACGCGATTTATATAAATTAACAGGCGAAACCCCACTTATTCCTCGTTATGCACTTTCTAACTGGTGGAGCCGATATAAAGCATACACCCAGGAAGAATACTTAAAGCTTATGGATAGATTCAAGGCAGAAGAAATCCCGATTACAGTTGCTACTGTAGATATGGACTGGCACTGGGTAGATATCCGCAAAAAATTCGGTAAGGATGTTGTTAAGCCATCAACTCACCTTAACTTTCTGGAATATATTTATGATGTATGGTCAGTTGGCTGGACTGGTTACAGCTTCAACACAGATTTATTCCCTGACCCACAAGGCTTCCTTAAAAAATTACAGGATGACAACTACAAGGTTACATTTAACCTTCACCCATCACAAGGTGTCCGTTGGTATGAAGATTGCTACGAAGAAATGTGCGAAAAAATGGGACAGGACCCAAAAACAAAAGAACCTGTTCAGTTTGATATTACAGACGAAAAATTTGTTGAGCATTATTTCAAGGTGCTTCATCACCCTATGGAAAAAATGGGTGTTGATTTCTGGTGGATTGACTGGCAACAAGGTACACGCACAAAAATCAAAGGTCTTGATCCACTCTGGGCACTTAACCATTATCACTTCCTTGATAATGCAAAAGATAACAACCGTCCTTTAATTCTCTCCCGTTTTGCAGGTGCAGGTAGTCAGCGCTATCCGTTAGGCTTCAGTGGAGATACTACTCAAAAATGGTCAAGTCTCGATTTTCAGGTTTACTTTACTGCTACTGCATCTAATGTTGGCTACCCTTGGTGGAGCCATGATATCGGCGGTCACTGTTGGGGTAAAAAAGATGACGAGCTTTACATAAGATGGGTACAATTCGGTATTTACAGCCCTGTTATGCGTCTTCACTCAACTGCAAATGAATTTATGGGTAAAGAGCCTTGGAAATACAGTGCACCAATTGAGAAGATTGCAACTGAAAATCTTCGTTTCAGACATAAGCTTCTTCCGTACATTTATACAATGAACCGCCGTACTCAAAAAGACGGTAGGGCGATTTGTGAGCCTATGTATTACACATATCCACAGGAGGAAAATGCTTACAAAGTAAAAAATGAATATTTCTTCGGTACAGAGCTTATTGTAGCACCTATTACAGAACATACAAATGCAGAAATTGGTATGGCGAGTGCAAAGGTGTGGTTACCAGAGGGAAGATATACTGATATTTATAATGGTAGAATTTATAGTGGCAATTCTGTTGTTAAAATGTTCAGAGATATAAGCACAATTCCTGTTCTTGCAAAAGAGGGTGCAATTATTCCTATGAGCAAGAATGACAAAGATAATACCGTTGAAAATCCAAAGGATTTAGAGCTTCTTATTTTCAGAGGTAATAATGAATTCCGTCTCTATGAAGATGATGGTGCAACTTTAAGCTTCCAGAATGGTGCATATTGCGAAACACCATTTATCGTAAAAGAAGATAATTCAACAGTTACATTCGTTATTGCAAAGGCAGAGGGCGATACATCTGTTGTACCTGAAAAGAGAAATTATCTCTTAAAATTCCGTGATATTGTTGACGGTGAAATTACAGTTAATGCTAATGGTGAAAAGAAAGCATTTGAAAGAAAAGATAAAAACGGATTTGTTGAAATTTTTGTAGAAGATGTTACTGCAAATGATGAAATTACAGTTAATCTTTCAGTTTGCACATTCCTTTCTAACAAAGAAAAGAAGGAAGAGCTTATTGATGTAATTTCAAAATTCCAGATAAACAACGAAAACAAAAGATTATTTAATGAAGTGTTAAAGGATGACTTGTTCTTAAATAAAGTACCGAAGAAGTACAGAGAGCCATTACTCGAAATTACTTCATTATACAGGGGTTAATATGTCTATTAAAAATATAATCAAAGAAAAGTCAGAAGTTATGGGCGTTTCTGTTTCTGACGATTTAATTGAAAAATTAGAGATTTATGCAAAAGAGCTCAAAGAGTGGAATGAAAAAATAAATCTCACAGCCATTACTGACGATGAGGGAATTGCAGTAAAGCATTTTATTGATAGTTTAATGCTTTTAAAATATGTTGATATTCCCGAAAACTCAAAAATTATTGATGTCGGTACAGGTGCTGGCTTTCCAGGACTTGTAATTGCTGCCACAAGACCGGATGTTAAAGTAACACTTCTTGATTCAACCGGTAAAAAGCTGAAGGTTGTTAATGACATCGGTGAAAAAATGGGGCTTTCAAATTATGAAATTCTCAATATGAGAGCCGAAGAAGCAGGGCAAAAGAAAGATTACAGAGAATGTTTCGACTTTGCCACTGCAAGAGCAGTTGCAGAGCTTCGTGTTCTTTCAGAATATTGTCTGCCATTTGTAAAGCAAAATGGTTACTTTATTTCAATGAAGGGCGCTTTGGCAGATAAAGAAATTGAGAATGCGAGTAATGCATTAAAGACTCTATCAGGTAAAATTGAAGAGAAATATAACTTCAGTTTATGTGATGCAGGTGAAAGAAATATAATTAAAATAAAAAAGATTTCGCAAATTCCGACAAAATATCCAAGAGTATCTGCACAAATCGCTAAAAAACCCCTTTAAATTTAATAAATATAAGCATTTTCTGTCGATTTCTCCCGACCGAAAATGCTTTATTTTTATGGGTTTATGTGATATATTGTAGTCACAACAAAGAGATACGAGATGTGGAAAAAATGAATTTAAAAGGACGGTTAAAAATGTTGAAAACTTCAGCAAGAGGAAAAGCGAATTGTCAGATTCAGCTTATCCCACACGAAAATATTTACCCTAATCCACATCAACCAAGAGTCAGGTTTGATTACATAGAACTTGAAAATCTTGCTACCTCAATAAGAGCAAACGGAATTTTACAACCAATAAATGTAAGACCACTCGATAACGGTAATTTTGAACTTATTTCTGGCGAAAGAAGATTAAGAGCCGCACGAATGATTGGTGTTGTAAAAATACCATGTATTGTAATGAATGTTTCGGACGAACAGTCGGCACTTTTTGCAATTATTGAAAATGTTCAAAGGCAAAATTTAGACTTTTTTGAAGAAGCAATAGCAATAGAAAGACTAATGACCGAGCACTTTCTTTCGCAAGAAGAAATAGGGCGGAAATTAGGTAAGGCGCAGTCAACACTTTCTAACAAATTAAGGCTTTTAAGACTTCCTGAAGAAATTCGCGACAAAATTATAATAGCAGGTCTTTCTGAACGACACGCAAGAGCATTGCTGGCGCTTCCTGATAATTCTGCAAGGAATAAGGCACTTGATATTATAATAGAAAGACACCTTACTGTAAGCGAGGCAGAAAGACTTATAGGTGATATTTTAAGGCGAAGAAAAGAGCCTAAAAAACAACCAATCAAAGTTTTTAAGGATATGAGAATTTTTATAAATACATTAAATCACGCGGTAGATAGCATAAGAAAAGCGGGTATTGAAGCAGACACAGCAAAAAGCGAAACAGATGAATATTTTGAGTATGTTGTGAGGATTTCAAAGCCCTGCGACAAGGCAATTACTACTGAAATAGTAGATGTCTGATTTTCTATAAATTATTCAGGTATATTCTCCGAAAGGAGTTTATATAGGGCGAAATTTCGCCCAAGCCATATCTTTCTCTTTCACACCCCACATCCACAGCGAAGCACCATTCCCGAAAGGGAGTGGTGCTTTGCATTTTTAGCATAACAACACAATAAAAACGGCAGAAATACGAAAAATCCGTTATCTGCCGTTTAATTATAATTATTTACCAACACAGAAGTTTTTAAATACCTCATTTACAACTGTTTCTGTTGCTTTTTCACCTGTTAAAACAGAAAGCTCTTCAATAGCACAGTCAACAGAAACATTTATAGCATCTGTTGTAATGCCCATATAAAGACCGTCTAATGCTTCCTTTAAATTATCGGCTGCTTTTTTAACGCATACGCGTTGTCTTTCGGTAGTTAAAAGTGGTGCAGATGGGTTGAAATCATCAGTACCAACTGTTTTTTCTACAATTTGCTTTAATTTGTCGATTCCGTCACCATCTTTTGCAGAAATTTCAACTATATTTTCTGCATACTCTTTAATGTCATCAACAGAAAAGGCTCTGTTTAAATCGCTTTTGTTTATAATAACAATACTGCGCTTATCCTTGCAAAGTCTTAAAAGCTCTTTGTCATCTTCAGAGATTTTTTCGCCACCGTCAAGCACCATAAACACAAGACCTGCACGCTCGAAACGCTCCTTGGCTCTCTCTACACCGATTTTTTCAATTTCGTCATCTGTTTCAGTACGGATACCCGCGGTATCAGCAAGTCTTAAGGTGATATTACCAAGTCTTACAGTTTCTTCTAAAACATCACGGGTAGTACCCGCAACAGATGTAACAATTGCTCTGTTTCTGCCGGTGAGTGCATTTAAAAGAGTAGATTTACCAACATTTGGTCTGCCGACAATCGCAGTATCAATACCCTCTAAAATTGCCTGACCAGCGTCAAAGCCGTCTAAAAGAGTGTTAAGTCTTTTTAAAATATCTGAAAAAGACTCAATCATTTCTTCGTTACTTATTTCGGGAATTTCTTCATCAGGGTAATCTACCCACGCAGCCAAAAATGCCGCAGTTCTCGCGAGTGAATCTCTGCATTCGGTAATTTCTCTGTTCAAATTACCGTCTAAAGCATTGAGTGTTGCGGCACGTGCATCTTCACCAGATGCAGAAATAAGCGCCATAACCGCCTCTGCTTCAGATAAATCCATCTTCCCATTTAAAAACGCTCTTTTGGTGTATTCACCGGGCTCGGCAGGAACCGCACCCGCATTTAAGGTTGCCCTTAAAACTCTTGAAAGAATATAAAGACCACCGTGACAGCTTAATTCTACTACATCTTCACCTGTGTAGCTTTTAGGTGCTCTGAAAAGCAAAGCAACTGCTTCGTCAATTACATCATCGCCATCATAAATATGACCGAAAAGAGCAGTATAACCATTTTTTTCTTCTAATTTTTTACCTGAAACACCTTTAAAGACTTTATCTGCAATTTTTATTGCATTTTCACCAGAAAGTCGAACAATGCCGACACCTGCGGCAGTCTGCGGTGTTACAATTGCTGATATTGTTGACAAAATTACATCTCCAATTAAAATCTGTTTGTTGAACCAAATCCACCTGCGCCGCGGTCTGTTTCGTCTAATTCTTCGACTTCAACAATCTCAGGAAGACTCACAGGCATAATAACCATTTGTGCAATTCTTTCGTTTGGCTCAATAGTGTATTCTTTATCTATCTGATTTATAACACCTACTTTAATTTCACCACGGTAGTCGCTGTCAATAACTCCGACAGAATTTAAAAGACCTATACCGTGTTTTATAGAAAGTCCGCTTCTTGGGAAAATAAATGCCGCCTCATTTGCGCTTTCTAAAGCGATTGCAATTCCTGTAGGAATAAGTGCAGTTTCACCTTGCTTTAAGGTGATTGGTTCATCTAAAACTGCATAAAGGTCCATACCCGCACTACCCGAAGTAGCTCTCGCAGGAATAACTGCTTTTTCGTTTAATTTTTTTATTTTTAATGTACTCATATTTATCACCATAAAGCAGGGTTTTCTTCGTTTTCAGCTATTTTACTACCCTGTAATCTCTCAAGCTCTTTTTTATAAAAATCTGCTTCCTGCTTTGCCTTTGCAACATCCTTAAGACTTTCCTTAAGTTGTGCTTTTATATTGTCTGTTGAAGAGCCACTCTTTTTAAATGAATCTGCATAATCAAGTGCTGCAATAACTGCCGCTTGTGTGGTTGACATATTACTGTTTTTTAAAAGTGCATCAATTTTCAAATCAACTTCTTTTGCGAGTGCAGACATATATTCAGGTGAATCGTCAGAAACAATACTGTAAGTAGCACCGGCAATCTTTACTTTATGTGTTGTTTTTTCCATAATAAAACCTCCTGTAAAAATGCAGACTTTTAAGTTATTATACAATGTTTATGGAATATATTCAACAAGAAAAATTAAAAGTTTATATATAATTTTAATATTGATATTTTAATACAATATGTTATAATCTATTAGACAAGGTTATAATGCTCTATTATAACGATTATAGTTAGTCGAAACAGTGTAATTTTACACTGTTTCGATACCAAATCATATATTTGGTATCGAATTTTCTTTGAAAATTCGACTATAATCCTTTCAATGACTGTAATGCAAAATTGTATTTATGAAAAACAATTTTGCTAAAAGCCGATAAAATCGGCTTTTACGAAACGCAACTGCGTTTCGACTAATTACAATCATTATTAAATACAGGGGGTGCAAAAATGGATTATAATCAGAACAATAATATGAATCCGAATTCAGGTCAGTTTAATCCGTATGCTTATAATCAGAATATGGGTTACAACCATAACAATATGAACAATCAGTATAACCAGACTCAATATGGGCAAAACCCTTATTACAATGCACCACAGCAGAATATAAATGTGTATTACGGTCAAATGCCTTACGGTGCAGTGAATAGCGCGCAGAACAGTGCACAGAATTATTTTAATAATCAACAAAGATTTTTAAGACTTCGTGAGCAAAAGAATGAAATTAAAAAATATTCTACAGTATTTGCAATTGCAATGCTCAGCTTTTTAGTTGTAAGCTTAGCATTAAGCAGTATTCTTTCTGTTGGCGATTTAATGATCCTTTACGAGAATAATGCAACATTTTCTTCTTGTGTCGGCATCTTTTATTCTGTTTTTGCGGTAGGACTTCCGTTTTTAATTGCAAATAAATATCTCAGTAAAAATAAATTACAGGCAGAAACCGCAAAAATGATTTATTCTGCACCTAAAAATCCGTTAAAAACAATTTTACTTATTTTTATTGCAGTTTTAGGTTGTATTGGTGCTATGTATTTTACCGGCATTATTACTATGTTTTTCAACTCACTCGGTTACGAGGTTTCTGCAGGTGATGAGCCGAAAGTGAAAAGCGTAGTAGATATAATAGCTTTATTTGTCGGTACTGCTATAATTCCACCACTCGTCGAAGAATTTGCAATGAGAAATGTTATATTGCAGAGCTTAAGAAAATATGGCAACTGGTTTGCTATTTTATCATCTGCATTTGCATTTGGTATTTTCCATGGTACACCAACACAGATTCCGTTTGCATTTTTATGTGGTCTTTTCATAGGCTACGCAGTAATTGCAACTGAAAGCATCTGGACCGGTGTTATTATCCACGCGATTGTAAATGGTATTTCCTGTGTTTACTATACCGGTGCTTATTTTACCGATGAAGATACAGGTGATAACATTTATATGATAACACTCGGTGTGTTAGCAACACTCGGTGTTTTAGGACTTATAATTTATTTAGCAAAATTCAGAGATGAATTTTCAAGAATAATAAATATTCAGGGCTTAAATGATTATACAACCGGACAGAAATTCAAAAAATTTATTTTTACACCAATTATGATTATAGCAATAATAGTGTTTATTATAAATGCCATTACCTGCATTACCCCTATGACAGGTGCTACAACATGATGTACCACGAGGGTTTTATGAAGGAAGCACTTCTTTTAGCAGAGGACTCTGCAAAAGAAGGCGAGGTACCTGTTGGTGCAGTTGTTGTCTGTGATGGAAAAATTGTAGGCACAGGCAGAAACAGACGAGAAACAGAAAAAAATGCACTTTGCCACGCAGAGATAGAAGCGATTGACAATGCGTGTAAAAATTTAGGCGGTTGGCGACTTTTTAAGTGTGATTTATATGTTACGTTAGAACCCTGTCCGATGTGTGCAGGTGCAATTATAAATTCAAGAATTAAAAATGTTTATTTCGGTGCAAGTGATTATAAAAATGGTGCTTGCGGCTCGGTTATAAATCTTTTTGAGTTGGATTTTAACCACAAACCGAAATTTGAGAGTGGCATTTTAGAAACTGAATGTAGTGAGATTTTAACAAGATTTTTTAAAAATTTAAGAGAGAAAAAGGCAGGAAATTAAAATGGAAAGAATTGCAAGCTTTACAGTTGACCACAACAAATTGAACAGAGGAATGTACATTTCTCGTGTTGATGGTGAGGTTACTACTTATGACATAAGAACAAGAAAACCAAATGTTGAAGAGGTTATGGAAAATGGTGCAATTCATACATTAGAGCACCTTTTTGCAACATTTGTAAGAAACAGTAAATTTAAAGATAATATAATTTATTTCGGTCCTATGGGTTGCAGAACTGGTTTCTACTTTTTAACAACTAAAATGAGCCACGAGGATGCTTTGCAGCTCACAAAAGATGCTTTAAAATTTGTAGCAGAGTATGAAGGAGAAATTCCCGGTGTAAGCGCTATTGAATGTGGTAACTACCGTGACCACGATTTAGAGGGTGCAAAAAAAGAAGGTAAAGACCAGGTTGAAGTTCTCAAAAACTGGACAGTAGAAAAGTTAATTTACGAAAATAATTATTAAAATTAGAAAGGGTCAATGTATTTTAATGCATTGACTCTTTATTATTAATATTAAACAATAATCAGATGTTTGAGTTGGTGTTTTTCTACAAAAGAAAAGCACTTTTTTATTGATTTCTCGATAAAGTAGTGATATAATGCATAACAATTAGCAAAGAACGAATTTTTATACATCGTTAATTTTGAATCATTATTTGATGAGGGGTGTAAACTTGAAATTTCTTATAGAGTTTATGGACTATATAAATATTGTGTTTTTTACAATATTAGTAGTTTTTGTGCTTGTTCTTATACTTTTTCATATTTATTCAGGAGCAAAAGTTAAGGCAAATAAGAGATTAGAAAAAAGAATAATAAGGTTACTGGATGAAGGTGAAAAGGGCGAAAGTAAAATTAAAAAAATAAAAAAACTTTTCACTCCAAATGGAATAAGACTTTTAGAAAATCTTGCTACTAATGTTGATGAAGATAAGGTTGAGAGTTTAAGAAGAATTCTTTCAACCGAAAAATTTACCAGATATTTCAGAGATAACCTTACATTCAAAAATCAATCAGTTGCGTTGTTGACAACAAAAATGATAGCCGAAATAAAATTAGATGGTTTTATTCCTGAAATTTTAACTAATATCAAAAGATGGGAAGACAATTCTGAAGCACAACAGGTAGGTTTGTTGGCATTGTGTCTTAATGGTAAAAACAAAGCACTCGTAGAATTGTTGTCGCATAAAGATTTTAAACTTACAGTATCATTCAGAACAATGCAAGAACTTGTTGAAAGTTTTAATGGTGATAGAATACCATTGTTTAAAGAATTGCTTTCAAGAAACTGCGACACATATATTTATCGTTCTTGTATCCAGAGTATAGGTAATGAAAAAATTTATGAATTGGCAGAAGACATAATGCCATTTTTGAATAGTGAAAATCTTAATTTGCGTATAAGCACTGCTCGTGCATTAGGTGAATTGAAATATAAACCCGCAAAAGATATACTTTTAAAAATTCTTCAGGACAGTGATTGGGAGTTGACTTCGGCAATAGTTGAAGCACTTTCGAAAATTTCACCGGAAGATTGTTACGAAATAATCTTGCCGTTTGTTTACCACAAAGAGTGGTGGGTTCGTTACAGAACAGCGGAAATTTTAGTTTCTCTTCAGGATAGCGATAAACTTATTACCGATATAGCGAAAAGCAATGACAAATATGCGAGTGAAATTATTGAATATATGTTACAACGAAAAGAACTTATGAAGGAGAGAGTTTAAAAAATGAATGATGTAGTTTCAACTATCTTTATGTTTTTTAATATATGCTCTGCTGGTTACGTTGTAGTGGTGAGTGTCACATATCTTATACAATTGTTTTATGCATTTGTAGGTTTAAAAAAATACAAAAAGAGTCTTGATTATTCAACTTCGTCACGATTTATTGAATCAGAAAATATTGTACCTATAAGTGTTTTGGTTCCCGCATATAACGAAGAACAGACAATTTGTGATACTGTAAAAAATCTTCTTTCAATAGATTACCCCAATTACGAAATTGTAGTTATAAATGATGGTTCAAAAGATGAAACACTAAAAAAACTTGTTGAAGAATTCAATCTTGTCGAAATAAATGAGCCTTTTAAAGTATCAATAAGTACAGAAAAGGTTAAGGGTGTTTACCGCTCTGTAAACCATATAAATTTAGTTGTTGTAGATAAAGAAAATGGTGGTAAAGCAGATGCTCTTAATGCGGGTATAAATATTTCTCAATACCCTGTATTTGTTTCGGTTGATGCAGACTGTGTACTGGAAGACACATCACTTTTAAGAATTGTTTATTCATTTATGAATGACCCTGACTGTGTTGCAATTGGTGGAACTATACGTATAAACAGTGGTTGTGAAATTGAGAATGGTAAATTAAAATCAGTTGCTCTGACAGGCAACGCATTATTTACAATTCAGACAAATGAATATTTAAGAGACTTTTTAACAGGCAGAATTGCACTTAATGAAATGGGTACACTCCTTATAATTTCAGGTGCTTTTGGTGCATTTAAAAAACAGGCAGTTATTGATGTAGGCGGTTATACACCTAAATGTATTGGTGAAGATATAGAATTAGTTGTAAAACTTCATAAAAACAGTTTTCAGAAAAATCTTGGTTCTACTATAAGATTTATGCCTGACCCTGTTTGTTGGACACAACCACCAGATAACTTAAAAGATTTAATAAAACAGAGAAAGCGTTGGCACATAGGTCTTGCAGATACACTATTAAAACATAAAGATATGATACTTAATCCAAAATATAAAAAGATAGGTATGATGACTTTACCATATTTCTGTTTCTTTGACTTTATTGGACCAATTATAGAAATGCTTGGGTATTTCTTCATTCCTTTGTCATGGGTACTCGGGATTCTTGATGTAAAATTTATGCTTGGGTTCTATTTATTAGGGCTTCTTTACGGAACAATCCTGTCAGTAGGTTCATTGCTTTTAGAAGAAAATATTTTCGGTAAATATCCTAAATTGCGAGATGTTTTAAAGTTGTTATTCTTTGCTGTTGTAGATAATTTAGGGTATCGTCAGATTATGACAATAATTAAAATTGGCGCAATGTTTGGTTTCAGAAAAAATAAAAGCCAATGGGGAAGCATTAAAAGAAGAAAATATGGTGACAAATAAAAATAGAACCCGTGATTTTTCAAAAAATCACGGGTTTTTATTTATTTTGTTAAATCATATAAAGTTTGTGTGAAATTATATCTTTCTTGTAATTCTTTTATCTGACTTCTGTTTTTATCGCTTTCTTTTTTAGTCTTTTTTGCTCTTAACATTATGTTCTTTGGTGAATGAGAAAAATCAACAAATTCGAGAACATCAACGCTGTAACCCATATCTTCTAAAATACCCGCTCTTATTGAGTCGGTAAGAAGTGCAGACATTCTTTCTTTGATAAGTCCGTGTTTTAAAAGAATGTCAAAATCGCCACCCTTTTTTATTGATTTGTTAATTTCGTGCTGACAACAAGGAACAGAGAAAATGTATTTTACATTTTTCTGAATAGCGTAATTGAGCGCAAAATCAGTTGCGGTGTCACACGCGTGTAAAGAAATTACCATATCAATTGGCTCTCTGTAAAGCATATCTTTTGTAACATCGCTGACAACAAATTTTAAATTATCATAACCGTATTTTTCTGCAATTTTATTGCAGTTTTCAACAACATCTTTTTTTAGGTCGTAGCCAATAATTTTTACATTTTTCTTTTTTATTTCTCTGAAGTAATAATAAATAATAAATGTTAAATAACTCTTACCACAACCAAAATCAAGAATGGTAATGCTTTCTTTTGTATCGTTCACAAAAGCATCGTTTACAATCTCGATAAACCGATTGATTTGTTTAAATTTATCATACTTACTTTTAACAATCTTAAAGTCACTTGTAAATACACCTAAATCGACGAGAGGAGGTATGTTTTCACCCTCGTTGAAAATGTATTCTTTTTGTCGGTTGTTTTCAGTATTTTTTTGTTTTATTTGCAAATTATTCTTGCTTTCACTTGTTTTGATGTTACCATTTTTTGAAATAGCAAAGGTAACAGTAACACCACTCTTAAAAACACAGATTTGAGCATATTTTTTAAAAATATTTTCTAAAAAAGCTGAAAACTCTGTGTTTGACATATTAAGGTGAAAAACCTGATTATTTTTGAATCTTTCTGCCTGAAAACACGGCTTGTTTTTTATATTTATGGGTCTTATCGTAATTTTGTTAAATTCCTCGTTTTTTGAGAATGGTGAACTGACAGAAATTTTAATGATGTTTTCTCGTTCGTTTAATATAAGTTGCTTTATTTCTTCCATTTTATACTCCTTCAGAGTGAGTAAAAAACCACTCTACACACAATAAAAATCAGTATCCCACGCAGGAATATAGGGGTGGTGACACATATAAATTTTATAATTTTCATTTAATTTATTTAATAAAATTGGAATTTCAAAAATATCACGATTTTTGTGATAGGTAGCAATTTTGATTTTAGGCTTAAATTCACTTATAATTTTTTCGCCACCATTTAAAATATCAAGTTCTGCACCTTCTGCATCTATTTTTATGTAAGTCGGTACAAATTTTTCTGATAATTTATTAAGCGTAAATGCAGGAATTTCTACCCCGCGGCCAATGGTTGACTGCCTACCTGCAACACTTGAAAATTCTACAACGCCATCAATATTTGTAACCGCACCGTTAAGCGCTTCAAAGTTCTTTAAATTTTCGTAATTTGCAACTAATTTTTTATATGTTTTGCGGTCAGGTTCTATTGCTAAAATATTTTTGTGTTTCCCATTTGTAAATTTTAAAAACTGTTCTACTGTATCACCGCGATAAGCACCAATATCAATAAAACTTTCATTTTCACTTAATCGCAAATAATCGTTAAAAGCATCAGAAATATCACTTTCCATACTGAAAAGATATTTGAGCTTTCCGCTGAACTGAAAATTTACATAATTTTTAAAGACTTCTTTTGATTTTTCATCTGCTAAAAGTGAAAATGCTTTATTAAGTTTTTCTTCGTTTTCTTCTAAAAAGCATCTATCAAAAATCTCGTTACCAGTAACAGGCACACAAGGGACTAAAACGGTTTGCTTTTCTGCTAAATTTTTAATATTTTCAATAACCTCAGATCGTGAAGAACCAAAGGTTACAACTACAGTAAATTTTTCATATTTTTCAAGATATTCACTAATTGGTGTAACCTTAAAGTTATGAAAATATCTGTCTCTTACAAAGCCGTCACTTGCAGTAACTCCTGTAACTTTAATATTAAGCTCATTAAATACCTCAAAAACCTTGTCTGCACCGTTACCCGTACCGTACATAATTATAGGTTCTTTTGTGTTCTGTAAAAATTCCCAGACGCTTAATTTTTCAATGTCAAATTGTAGCATATCATAGTCCTTTTTGGATATTTATTCATAAATTTTAATTTATTTTAACATATTATTACTTTTCATTCAACTTTTTCGACAAATTATATTGACTTTTTAATTAAATATATATATATTTAATTATGCATTCTTTTAGTATTTACAGATTGCGGAAAGGGGTTGCATAATTGGCAAACAACGAGATTATCAAGCTTAAAAATATTTCAATCAGCTTTGACGAAGAAAAAATTATTGATAATATGAACCTGTACATCCGAGATAAAGAGTTTATAACATTTCTCGGTCCTTCAGGTTGCGGTAAAACAACCACACTCAGAATTATTGCGGGATTTTTGCAACCGGATTCGGGTGAGGTTATTTTTGACGGTAAAGTTATAAATGACGTACCACCGCACAAAAGACAGCTTAATACTATTTTCCAGAGATATGCACTTTTTCCGCATCTCAATGTTTACGAAAATATAGCATTCGGTTTAAGACTTCAGAAAACATCTGAAAAAGAAATTAAAGAAACTGTTACAGAAATGCTCTCTTTAGTAAACTTAAAGGGCTTTGAAAGAAGAAATATTTCTTCTCTTTCAGGTGGTCAGCAACAGCGTGTTGCAATTGCCCGCGCTCTTGCAGTGAAACCAAAAATTTTACTTCTTGACGAGCCACTTGGTGCATTGGATTTAAAGCTTCGTAAAGATATGCAGGTTGAACTTAAAAATATACAAAAACGCCTTGGCATAACATTCATTTATGTTACTCACGACCAGGAAGAAGCCCTTTCTATGTCAGACACAATTGTTGTTATGAATGGTGGTAAAATTCAGCAAATCGGCACACCACTTGATATTTACAATGAGCCTAAAAATGCTTTCGTTGCAGATTTCATTGGCGAAAGTAACATTATTGAAGGTGTTATGAGAGCAGACTTCTGGGTTGAAATGGCAGGTAATAAATTCAAATGTCTTGATAAAGGTTTCGGCGTTGACGAAGAAGTTGACGTTGTGGTACGTCCTGAAGACGTTGATATAGTTAAAGCAGAAGATGGTATGATTTCAGGTAAAGTAACATCTATAACATTTAAAGGTGTTCATTACGAAATCATTGTAGAAATCAAAGGTTTTAAGTGGATGATTCAATCTACTGATTATCAGGAGGTCGGCTCTACAATAGGTCTTGTTATTGAACCTGATGCAATCCATATTATGAAAAAATCTGAATATTCAGGTTTATATGGCGATTACAGTTCATTCAGTGAAGAATTTGATGAACTTTCAGACGCTACTGTTTATGAGGATGACGAAGAATAATAAGTGGGGGTGTTCCTATGGGTAAAAAATCTACCCTTTTATCCCGTGTAATAGGCGCACCTTATATCCTTTGGGCAGTTCTTTTTATAATTGTCCCGATTGGTATGGTTGCTTATTATGCATTTACAGATGCAACGGGTGCATTCACATTCGATAATATGTTAGAAATAGGGAAATACACTGACACATTTTTGCTTTCAATCTGGTTAGGACTTTTAGCAACAGTTATTTCTCTCGTTATTGCTTATCCATTAGCATATATTATTGCAAATTCAGGCGAAAATCGTCAGAAGATAATGATGATGCTCATAATGCTTCCTATGTGGATGAATTTTCTTTTAAGAACATATTCTTGGATGACTATTTTAGAAGATAATGGATTTTTAACTACAACTTTAAATTCAGTTTTAGAGGGAGCGTATGTAATTCTTGATGAAGCTGTGAAAATTTTAGGTGGAGGATTAAAAAAACCATTTGAACCGATTCATTTAATAAATACCCGTGGTGCGGTTGTTTTAGGTATGGTTTACAATTTCCTTCCTTATATGATTTTACCTATTTACACTGTTATTTTAAAAATGGACCGTTCTCTTATTGAGGCGGCACAGGATTTAGGTTGTAATAAAGTACAAGTATTTAAAAATATAACAATTCCGTTAAGTCTTCCGGGCGTTGTTTCTGGTTTTACTATGGTTTTTGTGCCATCTGTAAGTACATTTTATATTTCTCAGAAGCTCGGCGGTACAGGTACAACACTCATTGGTGACATTATTGAAACACAGTTCCAGACTGCTAATAACTTCCACCTCGGCGCATCTCTTTCATTTGTGCTTATGATTTTAATTTTCATTTGTCTTGCAGTTATGAACAAGTTTTCAGATGATGATGGGGAGGTTATTATATGAAGAAAAAATCTCTCTTTTCAAAAATTTACCCTGTTCTTGTTTTTGGATTTCTTTACGCACCAATTGCAGTGCTTATTCTTTTCAGTTTCAATTCAGGCAAAAGCACCGCAGTTTTTGAGGGCTTCTCTTTAAGATGGTACGAAGAAATTTTCAGAGATACCGCGACACTTGAAGCATTCAAAAATACGGTAATTGTTGCAGTTGTTTCGGCGGTCGTTTCTACCGTTATGGGTACCGCGGCGGCAATTGCTATTAACAATTACAAGTTAAAATGGTTCAAACAAGCAACTTTAACAACAACAAACATTCCTATGATGAATCCTGATATTGTTACAGGTATTTCAATGATGCTTTTGTTTGTGTTTATTGGCGCACTTTTTGGCAAAACCGGTACATTAGGTTTTACTACTCTTACAATTGCCCACGTTACATTCCAGTTGCCTTATGTAATTTTAAATGTTCTTCCAAAACTCAGACAAACCGATATTCACTTGTCTGAAGCGGCACAGGATTTGGGTTGTACACCGATTCAGTCATTTTTTAAAGTCGTGTTACCACAAATTATGCCCGGTATTATTTCAGGTCTTATGATGGCATTCACACTTTCTGTTGATGATTTCATTATAAGTTATTTTGTAAGTGGTACAACGTCACAAACACTTCCAATAAGAATTTTCTCGATGACTAAAAAGCGTGTTACACCAGATATGTACGCACTTTCAACCCTTATTTTCCTTGCAATTCTTGTGTTACTTGTAGTTTCTAATATTATTACTGCAAGAAGTGAAGGCAAGAAAAAGAGCAAAAAAGGGGGTGCTTAAAATGAAGAAAAAACTTTTAGCAGTTCTTTTTGTTTTTACAATTCTTTTAAGCACCTTGTCACCTGTTTGCTTTGCAGAAAATGAAGAAAAAGATTATTCTCATTTAAAAGGCACCTCTATAAATGTTTATAACTGGGGTGAATATATTTCTGATGGTTCAGAGGGTTCTTTAGATGTAAATAAAGAATTCACAAAAAGATACGGAATAAAAGTGAATTACACCACATTTGAAAGTAATGAAAATATGTACAACAAGCTTCAGAGTGGCGGTGCTAATTACGATATAGTTATTCCGTCAGATTATATGATTGCAAAACTTATTGAAGAAGAAATGTTGGTGGAACTTGATTATTCAAATATCCCTAACTACAAATACATTCTTCCGAAATATAAAAATCTTTTTTATGACCCTGAAAACAAATACACCGTTCCTTATACTGTTGGTATGGTTGGTTTAATTTACAATACTACTATGGTAGATGATGAAGTGGACAGTTGGTCAATTCTCTGGAACGAAAAGTACAAGGGCGAAATTTTAATGTTCAATAACCCGCGAGATGCATTCGGAATTGCACAGTTTCTTTTAGGTCAGAGTGTAAACACTCATGACACTAAAGATTGGGATAAAGCAATTGAACTTTTAAAAGAACAAAGACCACTCGTTTCTTCTTATGTTATGGATGAAGTTTATAACAAAATGGAAGGTGGCGAAGCGGCTTTTGCTCCGTATTACGCAGGCGACTACCTTACAATGGCAGATGTTAACCCGGATTTAGCATTTGTTTACCCTAAAGAGGGTGTTAACTATTTTGTAGATGCTATGTGTATTCCGAAAACTGCCGAAAATAAAGAAGCCGCAGAGCTTTATATTAACTTTATGTTAGAAGAAGAAATCGCGGTTGCAAACGCAAACTGGATTTGTTACGCATCACCACACGCACTCGTTTTAGAGTCAGATGATTATGACTTAAAAGGCGAACCGGTTCTCTACCCTGATGAAAGTGAAACACCAAAAACCGAAAGCTTTGAGAATCTCAGCTATGACATACAGAACTATATGTCACAACTCTGGAGCGAATTGAAGGTTGAAGGTAATACAAACATTGATGCTTACATTGGTCTTTCAGTTACTTTTGTTTTAGTTGTTGCTTTTGCAATATTTAAGGTTGTTCAAAAGAAAAAACGAGAAAGATATTATGATTAGGAAATAAGAAACAGAAAAAATTGGCTGTAAAAAACGCAAGTTTTTTACAGCCAATTTTTCAGGGGATAGGGAAAAAGATGCAGAACGGACAAACTGAGCAAAATCAAGGCTTCAGACTTGGTTTTGCTTGCCCGAAGGCGTACAAGGGTACGTCGAGTGGCGAAGTTTGTTCGTAGTATAAAACATATTTTTCATCAATTTTAGATGTTATATATTTTAAAAAGGGGTTCTATAGGCTTATTAAACCTACAGAACCTCTTGCTATATCTGGTTTTATACGGTCTGCGCTTTTTTCACAGCCTCTTTCCTTTAATATCTACAATATATCTCAATTGCTTTGCTGATAAATTCAGCAGTACCCTCGCCATTTTTATCAATGTTATTTTTAAATCTTTCGTCTGCTATATACATCTGACCTAAACCCATTAAAATCTCGTTTGAGCAATGGTAGTAATTTTCAGTGATGTGGTTCTGTAACATTTTTACAAGGCTCTGTGCATTATCAGAATCAGGACCTTCACCATTTTTCATACATACTGAGAACTCTGCCATAATATCATTCATTTTTTCAGAAAGATTATTCCACTTCTCTTTCCCGTAATCTTTTGTTTTTTCTTTGTGTTCTTTGTATGCGTCAGTTTCGCCCCACTTTTCTTTTACTTCTTGTTTGTAATTTTCAAATTCACTGTTATCAAATACATTCATAACATTTTCTCCTTTTTTAGCTCTGTCAATAGCAGAAATAAGTCTTTCTAATCGTTCTTTTTTAATTAAAAGAAGCTTTTTCTGTTCGGCAAGTGCCTTTTCTTTGTCATAATTCGGGGATGATAAAATCTTATCAATGCTTTTTAAAGAAAAATCAAGTTCACGGTAAAAGAGAATCTCCTGCATACGAAGAAGTGATTTTTTATCGTAAAAACGATAACCTGTAAATTTGTCGACTGAGGCGGGTTTTAGTAATCCTATTTCATCGTAATAATGATTGTAATTAGTCGAAACGCAGTTGCGTTTCGTAAAAGCCGATTTTATCGGCTTTTAGCAAAATTGTTTTTCATAAACACAATTTTGCATTACAGTCATTGAAAGGATTATAGTCGAATTTTCAAAGAAAATTCG
>JAFXCQ010000030.1 GCA_017521425.1 Clostridia bacterium | reverse complement strand
TCTTCTAAAGCTTAATCGCTCATTCGATACACTTGCGTATCTGTCTTTTCCTTTGACTTCTTCTGAAGTCCGGATTTCTGCACTGTTGTGCTCAAAAAAATCTCAAGGGTTTTTTCTTTATCGTTGTTTAATTTTCAAGGTTCGTTTCGCACTCTCTTCGCTCTCGCTCTCTCGAGTGCTTGCATATAATATCAAATCCAGAACCATTTGTCAACACTTTTTTTAAAGTTTTTTTCATTTTTTTATTTGAAAGTTCAACGCGTCCGGGTGTGTCGGTATTTGACGAAAAATGAAAACCCTTGAAACTACAAGGGTTTTCGACATTTTTAGATATGTAATTTATTAAAAATCAAGTTTTGTAACATTGTTTTCTTCTTGTAAAAACTCGTAATAATGACTGAGATTGTATTTATAAACCTTCATATCAGGATAAAGTTCTTTTAAAGGTATTAAAACAAAATCTCTTTCAAACATTCTTGGGTGTGGTAATGTTAATTCTGCAGTTGTGCTTTCTTTACCTTCATAAAGAAGTAAATCCAAATCAAGAACACGCGGACCGTTTTTAATTTCACGTATTCTGCCTACCCCTGCTTCAATACCTAAACATACACCTAAAAGTCCGTTTGGTGAAAGTGATGTTTCAACCTCTATAACACCATTATAAAAATTATCCTGATTTACATAACCCCATGGTGATGTTTCGTAAAGCGATGACACTCTCAACACTTTTACTGACGGAATATGATTAAGTGCTTCTATGGCTGTTTCAATATACGCCTTTCTGTCCCCTATATTACTACCTATTCCTATCAATGCTTTTCTCATTTCAAAATCCCCTTGTTTTTGTTATTTCAACACCAACATATTCAAAATCTGCATTTATCGGTGCTTGTGGTTTTTTTAGAAGTACAGTTACACTTTCAATTCTATCATAATTCTTCAAGAGTGAATCTGCAACTCTTTCTGCTGCGTGTTCAATCAAATCATTCTTCTCGCTTAAAAATACCGCTTTGATTGTCCCAATCATTTTTGCATAATTTTCGGTATCGTTCAAATCATCTGATTTTCTTGCGTCTGTTAAATCAAGTGACGCAGTAATATCAAGTATAAAAGTCTGTCCGTTATCCTTTTCATCCTGCAACACTCCGTGGTGAGCATTAAGTGTGAGTCCTTTAATAATAATTTTATCCATTCAAAAAAACACCTTTCTTAATAGAAGCAGAAATAGTCACTACATCCACACATGCTTTTACATTATGAGTTCTTATAACATCTGCACCTAAAAATGCAGAAATGCTTTCAGCTGAAAGTGTACCAAAAAGTCTTTCACTAACCTCTTTACCTGTAGCTTGTCCTATTACTCTTTTATTAGATACACCAACAAGTAATGGTTTAAAATCAAAAAATTTATCGGTATTCTTTAAAAGTGTCAAATCATCTTCGCGGGATTTACCAAAGCCTATACCATAATCAAAACAGAGTTTATCTTCACTTATACCGAAATTAATTGCTTGCTCCTTCATCGACTTAAAAAACTCAAGAACATCTGACACTACACCATCAGGATACTCCCCTGTTTCAGATGATGTTTTATTACCAGTATGCATAAAAATCCAGCTTGCGCCAAATTCTTTTACAACAGATGCCATTTCTTCCCTGAAGCAGCCGCTTTCATCATTTACAATCTGCGCACCATTTTCTAAAGCGAATTTTGCAACATCTACTCTGAAAGTATCTATTGAAACTGGAATTTTAACAGTATCAGGAATAAGTGGTAAGACTGTTTTCAATCTCGCTAACTCTTCCTCTTGTGATGCGAAGGTTTTACCAGGTGCAGTTGAGCAACCGCCGATATCTAAAATATCTGCACCTTCGCTTTCAATTTCTAATGCTCTGTTAAAAGCGGATTCTGCAAAATAGTTTTTGCCGCTTTCAAAAAATGAGTCGGGGGTAACATTCAGTATTCCCATTACGAGTGGTCTTTCATTTTCTCTTATACTATTATATATAGAAAACATTATCTACCACCATTGAGAAGTGACATAACCTCTGCACGAACCTTTGCATCATTTCTTACATATCCTCTTAAAGCAGATGTTTCTGTTTTTGCACCTGCTGCACGGACACCACGCATTGTCATACAAAGGTGTTCTGCTTCAACTACTACTGCAACACTTTTGGCATCAAGTTTTGTATATATGAAATCTGCAACCTCTGCAGTAAGTCTTTCCTGGACCTGTAAACGCCTTGCATAAGTATTTACAATTCTTGCGAGCTTTGAAATACCTATAATTTTACCATTATTGGGAATGTATGCGATATGTGCTTTACCGACAAATGGTAAAAGATGATGCTCGCACATAGAATAAAGTGGAATATCACGAACAATGACAAGTTCATCATTACCTGGTTCGTTGAAAATCTTCAAATGCTGTTCAGGATTTTCAGAAATACCACTGAATATTTCTTCGTACATATTTGCAACTCTTTTTGGAGTTTCTTTTAAGCCCTCACGATCAGGGTCTTCGCCGATTGCTTCTAAAATATCTCTTACGGCTCTTTCTATTTTTTCTTTATCCATAAAAATACTTCTTTCTATACAATAGTAATAACATCAGAAATACATACAAATAGTATATAACTCTTCGTTTACACTATAATAAACTTTTTGCTCTTCTGCATTATTCAAAACACCAGTAATTTCATAGCTTCTGTAAACTACACCTTTGTTAAAAAATTCATCTATTGCCCATGAAAGTGCATCAGGAGAATCAAACTTGATTTCTGCAGAGGTGTAACCACGGAATTTAGATTTTAAAATAATTGTTTCCAACGAATCCTTTAAAGACTCTGAGTTTGTTTTTGTAAGAACTGCACCCTCTTTGTTGAAGTAGTTACTTTCTGTATCAGTACAAATAGGGATGGGTTGTTTAATATTGGTATGTCTTAAAAGAATCTGCTCTGTTGTAACATTAAAATAAGTGTGTTGAAGAACACTGTTTGTGCTGCTTGGGTCATCCCATGTAATATCAACAAAATAGCCCTTACCATCTATTACAACAAAATTCCACATATGACCTATATAAGTAATACCATCGTCAGATGCTTCACCTGTTACAATTCGGTTATCTATATTAAGTTGACTTAAAATGTACTGAAAGGCTCTTGAATAGCCTTCGCAGGAAGCATAGCCTTCTACAAGACATCCATACATATTATTAACATTAGGATTTGAAGTATCGCTACTGTAATTACAATGATTTATAATGTAATCGTGAACGAAAAGCTCCTGCTCATATTGGGTAGGATATGCGCTTGCCTGTTGGGCAATTGTCATAGCAATATTTTTAGCATTTGAGAGTTTCATTGAATAGTCTTCGTAAGTCATTATATAATCAGGTACAAAATAAATCTTCTGACCCTCGCGTTGTAATGTGCTTGTAAGACCTAAACAGAATAAATCAGGGTTATCATAAGAAATTGCCTCGAATATTTTTAAAAGGTCGCCATCCTCAAGTGCAGGAACCTCTATTTTTTCAGGCATCGAGTAGATATTCTGCAAAATTACATTATATATATTACGTTCATTCTGGTTCAACTCGTTGTATGCATAACGATAATAACCTGTATTTTCACCGCTTGGAATATCAATATATGTGAAATCAGCAGGCTTTAAAACATTTGAAAGAAGTCCCAAAAGACTTGCAGTTACAACACCCGCTAAAATTACCACTGCAACAACGATTGCAACTAAACGGATTTTTTTATTCTTCATTTGTCGTGCCCTCCACGGCATATAAGTCACCACCAGTAACGGTAGCTGCAACATAAACCCTTAATTTTTCTTTGGTTGATGTTGGAATAATTGAGCCGGTTTTATCTTTAACATTTATAAAATCTACTATTGAAATATCTGTTTCGCAATAGTTTATAATTTTTGTAAAAAGTGCTTCGGATTTTTCATTGTTTTCAAAGGTGTAAAATGCAGAAAATGCGGCAACTATAACATCGGCATTTTTTTCTGAAGCAGTAATACCTGAATAGGTTGTAGAAACATATTTCATATATTTATATGCTTTTTCAGGTGTAAGTGTATTTTTACCGCGTTTTAATTCTAAAAACATATCCTCAGTATCGTAAGCAATTTCTTCATCTAAAAAGACATCAACATTGCCAAACACATTAAATATAGATTTATAAGATGTTTCCGTTATTATTACATAACGGTCAATTTCAGTAAAAAGAACTTTTTCTGCCTCGGTTATAAAAAATTCCCGGCTTTGTTTTAACAAGGCTGTAGATAATGTATGATAACCGTCTGTAACCATTTTGCTTGCATCCACAGGTACAACCCTTATAGTTTTTTCTAACAAGTCAACAGAAATAAGATTTATAAATCTTACAGCATCTTTATTATCGGAAGTTACTGCAAGCAAAAAGACTGCGCTACCTTCATAGGTTGGTGCTTCGGTCAGTTCGTTCTGTACCGGTTTTGTGGTCTCTACATTATCATCGCCATAAATATTATTGAAATCGTAATCTAAAGAGCTCCACAAAAGAAGTGTAGATGCAGCACCTAAAAGAATACAGAAACACAGGAACAAAATTATAAATAGTCTTTTTCTTTTTGAATCGAATTTATTTTTACGCCCTAAATCGAGCCCATAACGAGCCATCTTTCACTCTCCAATTTACTACATAAATATACATGATATAGTATAATATGTTTTGTGGAAAAATACAAGAGTTTTTTAAATTGAAAATTGAAAGTTGAAAATTGAAAATTTAGGAAACGCTTCGCGTTTGATTATAATTTATTATCAATAAAAACAAGAAATTCTATCATTTGAAGTTTGATATAAACTAAAAATGATAGAATTCTTTATTTTTAAGTCTTAATATCAGTAATCACTATAAATGAAAAAGCCAATTTACCATTATAACCAATTATTACAATTACGGCGTAGCCCCGAAATTTTCAATTTTCCATTTTCAATTTTCAATTTCCCAAAATGTGTTCTATTCCGAATTCTACAACAGGTTCACCTTTCAAGCCATCACTTTCGAATACTATAATTTCGTTTTCGCCTTCATTTAAAATCGAGCATGGCACATAAAGAGTTTTTTGTGGACCTATTTCCCAGAAACGTCCGATATTGAAACCGTTAATTACAACAAAGCCTTTTGTGAAATTGTCGAGCTTTAAGAATGTATCGCACTTTTTATCTACATTAAATCTACCTTTATAAAATGCAGATTTTTCATTAAATTTATTATTTGCAAATTCTAAATTTTCAAGATTATTCATAGGAAGTGGGTACACATTCCAGTTAAAATGAATTCTGTCATCTATAAGACATCTGCCTGCTATACCCTTTTTACGCATCATTTTTGCACCGAAATTTGCTCTACCCATATTTTCGCAAAGAACTGTTAACACATCGCCTTTTTTTGCTGAAAACTCTGTTTTTAATTTATCATTTATATAAAGAATATCGATTAAATTATCGTTTATATAAATCTGCGCTCTGTCACCAAGACTTTCAAAGAATAATTCTACATTTTCATAATCACGGTTAAGAGTTGTCTGATAAGCAATAAATCCATAGCCGGTTCCATATTTTTCCATACATTTAGGAACATTTGAAAAAATTGGTGACGAGAGTTTATTTAAACTCTCAAAAAATCCGACATTTTCTGTAAGCTCGCATTTACCATAAGCACGTCTTTCACGGTTTTTAGGGATTTCCGGTAATTCGTAATCGACATATTTTTTAATAACTTCACGAACCGCTAAATATTTAGAGGTAATATCGCCACTTTCAGTAAGAAGCGCATCGTAATCATAGCTTGTTACATCAGGGGTAAATGTTTCGTAATGATTTGCACCGGACGTAAACCCGAAGTTTGTGCCACCTATAAACATATACATATTAAGGCTACCACGAGATAGCATATCGTCAACGACTTTTGCATAATCTTCTGCAGAAGTTGTGTGATGCTTTTCGTCACCCCAGGCATCAAACCAACCATTCCACATTTCCATACACATTTTTATTGAATCGGGATAAAGCTCATCGTGTGCCTTAAAGTTTTCCTCTACCCTGCTACCGAAATTGACAGTTGAAAGACAACCCTCAATTGTGCCATCGAGTAAATCTTCTTTAGAAGTACCGTCAGATGTAAAGAGTGGCACATCAATTCCACGATTTATAAAACCATTTTTTAAATATGTAAGGTATTCTTTATCGTCACCATAATAACCATATTCATTTTCACATTGCACCATAATAACTGGGCCACCATTTGTGAAAAGGTATGGTTTAATTTCTGCACAAAGTCTGTCTAAATAATTATCGAAATGAGTTATGTATTCTTTATTCATACAACGAATTTCAATATTTTCATCAATCTGAATCCACCAAGGCAATCCACCGAATTCCCATTCTGAACAAATGTATGGACCTGGTCTTACAATTACCATTAAATCAAGTTTATCTGCTATTTCAATAAATTTTGCAATATCTAAAATCCCAGTAAAATCGTACTCACCCTGCACCTTTTCGTGCATATTCCACACACAATATGTTTCTACGCAGTTACAACCCAAAGCTTTTAATTTTAACAAAATATCTTCCCATGTGTCGGGCATATTTCTGAAATAATGTACTGCACCTGAAATTATTTTAATTGGCTTACCATCTTTTAAAAAATCTTTTTTTGTTACCTCAAAGTTCATAACTTACAACCTCTCATACTCCTCATCAGTAATCTCAATCACCTTACCATGCTTAAAGCCATAAGGGAACGAAAATAAATCATCTGCTCTTTTGAATTTGCAGTCGCCTGCACTTTCTGAAATGAATGGTACATAACCCATTTTTTCTTTTTCACAACCAAAGAAATCAAGCATCAGGCACCACTTACCATCAGGTAAAACAAAGGTTGTCGGACCTTCGTAAGAACCTGGCTTTCCGAATGTCGCTTCTTCACTTAACATATACTGAAGAAACGCTTCGTCGTGGGTATATGTGCCATAAAGGCTCTTTGAAGTGCTATGCATATTCACACCAGGATTATGCGCATTTTTATAAAATAAGTGATACAAATCTCGTATTTTTACTATATGACTATCTAAAATCTCGTTATTTTTAGTAAAAAACAGTTTAGGTTCTGTGAAAGTTTCAAAATCTTTTGTTGTTGTACAATAAATAGACATATGTGAAAAATTATCTTCTTTTACTGTTGAACCCCAGTGAATTAAATATTCGTCATTTAATTCGTCATAGAAAATTTCCGGTGCCCAAAGACAACCGAAATCATCACGACCAAAATAAATAAGTTTTTCGTCACTGAAATTTACAAGGTCATCCGTTTTCCACATTCTTAAATTTTTACTACCTGAGCTATTGACCTTTTTCCAGTCGATATTGTAGTTTTCATCATATCTGTTTGATATACAAAGGTCTGTTGTGAGTATAACAAAGCTATTGTTTTTCAGTCGGATAATCTCGACATCACGACAACCACACTCACCCAAATGTGCTGATAACACTGGATTCCCGTCATTAACCTCGTTCCAATGATAACCATCTTTACTTTTTGCAAAATAGACTTGTTCACCATCTGGTGTAAGCTTTTCTTTAAAGTGTACAAATAAATATGGCATAGCAAATCCTCACAATCCATTTTTCATATTTTACCATACATCTGAGAAATAATCAATTGACAATTCTTTATACTATTGATAAAATACTTATGGTGATAATTATGAAAAATGAAGTTGTTGAATTAAGAAGCGAGCATCACTCTGACCCACCTGAAAGAATAAGGCACTCTGGCAGAGCAATTATTATTAAAGATAATAAAATATTGCTTTCCCACGAACTCAATACTAATATATATATGAGTCCCGGTGGTGGACTTGAAGAAAATGAAACATTAAACAAATGTTGCGAAAGAGAAGTTGAAGAGGAAACTGCATATTTAGTAAATGCAGGTGATGAATTCATAACAGTTAATGAGTATTGCTTTGAAACACTTTACATAAGTCACTACTTCCCTTGTGAAATAGTTGGCACAGGTAGAAGTTCTTTAACTCCAACTGAAATTGACCACGGAATTACTGCCGAGTGGGTCGAATTGGAAAAAGCGTTGGAAATATTCGGTAAATATGAAGAAATGCGCGAAGACTGGCGAAGTCTTTATTTAAGAGAATTTACTGTTTTAAATAAATTTTTGCAAAAGAACAACCATCACGAATGATGGTTGTTCTTTTGCATTATTTATTATTTAATTTCTTTTTTCGTTCTTTCCAATCAGGCATTATTCTTTCCAACCTACTATAAAAATTTTTACTGTGATTCGCTTCTAAAAAATGGGTAAACTCGTGAGCAACAACATACTCAATACACTCGACCGGTGTTTCTATCAAAAGTGTATTAAAGGTCAATATATTACTCTTTGGTTGACAACTCCCCCAGCGAGAAGTCATTCTTCTGAATTTTATTTTTGGAAATTCAGGAACATAATTTTTAAAATACGGATACATCGCTTCACAAATTTCTGTAATCAGTTTTATTGCCTGTTCTTTTTTCCATTTTTCAAATACCTTTTTCTTTAATTCATAATCACTTGTATCTTTAACAGTTAAAGTTATAAAGTATTTATCACACGACACAGTATTTTTAGAACCACTTTCCACTTTTAATGTTCTTTCTGTTCCTAAAATTTTTACTGTATCTCCTGTTATTAGTTCTATTTCTTCAGGTTTATTCTTTTCAAGCTCTTCATACTTTTTTAATGCATTTAAAATAAAGTCTGAATGCTCTACTAAAAATGCATCTATTTTTTCTTGTGATATTCTGTTGTTTACAGAAACAGAAATTGTACCGTCAGGTTTTATTCTTAAATTAAGATTTTTTACATTTTTTCTGTTCAGTTCATAATTGATTACCTGGTTATTTAAAACTATAGTTTTCGTCATATTCTGCCTTTTTATCCTTGAATTTATTAAAACAACTCACAATAAAATTCATTGATTTATATCAATATTCCGTCGCAATGGTCGATTTCGTGTTGAATGATTTGTGCCACAAATCCGTTAAATGTCTTTATACGCCACTCAAACTTCTCATTTTGCCAACGCACCTTAATCGCCTTATAGCGCTTGGTTTTCTTAGGATAACCCAACAAAGAGAGACACGATTCTTCTGTTTCAAATACATCTCGTTTTTTTATTATTTCAGGATTAAACATAACAGAATATTGATTACCCTCTTCAAATATAATAATGCGTTTATTTACACCAATCATATTAGCTGCCATACCGACACATTTTTCTTTATTTGCTTCTAAAGTATCCCTTAAATCATCTGCTATATATAAATCTTCTTTTGTAGCACTTTCTGCTTTTTGCGCTAAAAATTTTTCATCGTGAATTATATCTTTTATCATTTTAATAACCCTAACTTTTTCATTTCTTTTTTTAATCTGTTGAAACAAAGTATTTCCCAAAGTGGCATATGTACACCACTGGTGAGTAGACAGCCCGCTTCATTTATCGCCCCGAAGAACGCAACCTTGAAGTCGCAATATTCCGACATATCGCATTTCGCCTTATATGTATCATAAAGATAAAAACTATTCCCCCACATATTAAGCAGTTGAAATAAATCATACTCTCGGTCTGCCCACAATGTATTGCACGGGTCAATAAAACCATTAAGTTTCATTGTCTTTTTATCTGCCATTATATTCATAATGTTAAGGTCTCCATGAATAAGAACTGCTTTTTCAGGTTCGTTAATATTAGTTCTATAAAATTCTGCCGCTTGCTCAAGAACTTTAAATTTCTTTTTACTGTACTTTCCTTTTTCAGATAATTCTTTTAACCCGTTAAGTTTGGGTGTGAGAATATTATCCTCATAAAATGCTAACCAACTATTATAAGTAGGGTTACTGACAGGACCAAAGGTATTGTTAGTAACAGAATGAAATTCTAACATTCCTTCTATAACAGAATCCGCAAATTTCTGTTTTTTCTCTCTGTTTTTTAATAAAAACAACGGATTTAAAGCATTTGAACCCTCAATGAAACTCATTGCCATCACTTCAACCTGACTATCATTATATGTAAAATATACTTCAGGCATAGTAACGGTTGTATTTTGACTTAAGATTTCTAATTGTTTCGCTTCATTTTTATTCATATCTTTAATTCTATATACTTTAAGAATAATAAACCCACCATCGGATAAAACGCCTTTAAAAACTTTACCGAAACTCCCTCCACCTATATATTTCAAAGCGGTTACATCTTTGCCGAATTCACTCTTGGTTATTTTTGGTAATAGTTTTAGAAGTTCTTTGTTGTTTAATACTTTCACAAAATCACACCCTTTTACATATTGTTTATTATAACATACTATTTAAACCTGTACAACCCTGTAGAATTGACTGGTAGAAAAAACACTAACGAACAACAATCTATAATAAATTCCCGTCTTTTTTAGCAAAAACACTTGTTTTATCTGAATTTTAATGATATAATAACAGTAATTTAAATTAAGGAGTGGATTTTATGAATAACACTTTACCTGTAACAAAACTTACCAGTACAGAAAATGCTACTACATACGAAATTGAAACTGCATTCTTTTCAAGTGTCAGCCGTGGCGATGTTGATGGTGTAAACACTATGATTAAAATGCTCTTAAAAAGCGGGATTGTTACAAACAAGCTCTCGAAAGATGACACAAAACCGCTTAAATACTGGGCAATCAATACAATTGCTATTGCTACGAGATATGCAATTATGGGTGGCGCAGATGAAACTGCTTGCTACAGTTTCACCGATGAAGCAATTATGCAGATTGACAGTTTAACAGAAGAAAGTGATATTTTACAATTCTTATTTAAAAAGAGTCTTCAGTTAACTGCTACCGTAAATAAAATCCAACAGAACACTCACCCTAAAGCAGTAAGAGAGGCTTTAAAAATCATCAATACTCGCCTCTTTGAAGATTTAAGACTTGATATTTTAGCATCAGAATGTGGTATTTCAAAAGACCATTTATCATTACTCTTTAAAAAAAGTTTTGGTGTAACAATCCCACAGTACATTAAATCACAAAGACTTGCTGCTGCAAAAGATATGTTAAAACGCGGTATGAGCCTTTCTGAAGTTGCCTTCAACACAGGCTTCAGCACTGAAAGCTACTTCATAAAGTGCTTTAAGGATGAATTCCAGATGACACCTGGTGAATTTATAAAATAAACCATATATTGTAAATTCCTGAATACAGACAATAGAAATTTTTAAAATGAGTAATTCATAACTTGAATTTAAATTATCGTCTACAAACAAAAACTGCGAGAGAAGAATCTCTCGCAGTTTTTTAACTTTTAATTACCTATCTACAATATCCCAGTTGTTTTCTTGTAAATCATAATAATGATTTTCTAATGTTGCATTACCTTCATCGTCAATAGTAATAGTTGTACCACCCATCATTTCAGGTATCCAGTAACTACCAAAACCTGATTTTAATGCATAAGCAAGACAAATGCCTTCATACATTACAGCTGAGTCATTTTTGTGGTCGTGACCACAAATAATAGTTTTTGTGCTGTCTAAATCTTTACAGAGTTTAAAGAAACCATTGTTAACAGGTGATGGACACCATTCTTCAACAATATCACCATATAAGAAGGATTCATTTTGTGTATCACCTTCACCGAATTCTTTTTCTTTTGTCTTATTTATACTTACTGCATTCCATGCATCGATGTATTCACGAACAGGAATATGGAAAAATACTGTGCTTTCAACAACTTTGCCATTGTTAAGAGCTTTAATTCCATTTACACCCCATTCGTACCAATCTAACTGATTATCCCAAAGGTGGTCGTAACCATCAACAGTTTGACCATCAACCTCAAAATTACCACTGCTGTGTGTATCCATCATAAATAATGTATGAATAATTTTATCATTTTCAGTAATGTTAATTATGTAGTTACCATAACCCATATCTTTCGGACCAAACTTAAAAAGACAATTTTCTGCATTGGAAAGTGTGTAAGCAGCCCAGAACTCTGTACCTGTGCCTTCACCATCGTGGTTACCCATAACCGGTGCCCACGGAATACCGAATGAATCAATAAACTCAATTATTTCGATGTATGATATATAACCCCAAGCATTATCACCACTGAGAGTAATAAGGTCTGGTTTATTTTCATTCACAAGCTTAGTGATAAGCTCTTTCGTATATTCGCCTTCTTTAGCAAATACATTTTCTTCACCTAACTGAATATCGGTAAGATTGAGAATAACAAAATCTTTACCAGGTGTTTTCTCTACTTCTATGTAGCTTTCTTGTGTGAATTTACTTTCCCTTGACCATTCCTCAAAAAATTGTTCCTCGCCTTTTGTGAGCTGAATGAACAACGGGCTTATAATTTGTCCGAAGCATACAAAAAATGCTAAAATTAGTTTTAATATTGCCATTAAAACGCCTCCTATTAAATTTAAATCTATTCTAACATTATAACACATATTTTTCAACATTGAGTCAATTTAAAACTCCACAAAAAGTATGCTCTACAATTGTATATTTAGACAAAAAAGCTTTTTCTTTTATACTGTTTTATAACAAATACTTAAAACATTAAATAGTAAACAAAAAAATTTTTATATTCACTTGACAATCAACTAAAACAGTTTTAAAATTCTATATGTAAGTTTTAAACTTGATTTTCAAAACAAGGAGAGATAACTCATGAAAAAACTCTATGAAGGCAAAACAAAAGACGTATTTGAACTTGATAACGGCAACGTTATGTTAAAGTTCAAGGATGATTGCACTGGTAAAGACGGTGTTTTTGACCCAGGTGAAAATAGCGTTGGTCTTACAATTGAAGGTATTGGTAAAGCAAATTTACAGACTTCAGTTTATTATTTTGAAATGCTCAAAGAAGCTGGTGTTAAAACACACTATGTAAGCGCTGATGTTGAAAACGCTACAATGGAAGTTTTACCTGCAACTGTATTTGGTCACGGTCTTGAAGTTATTTGCCGTCTTGTTGCAACAGGTAGCTTTATCCGTAGATATGGTGAATATATGGCTGATGGCACAGTTCTTCCTGGCGGTTATGTTGAATGTACTTTCAAAAACGACGAAAAGGGCGATCCACTCGTAACAAGCGAAGGTCTTGCAGCTCTCGGTGTTATGTCAGAAGATATGTTCAAATCTATGAAAGAACAAACACTTAAAATTACTAAAGTTGTTGCTGATGACCTTAAATCAATCGGTCTTGACCTTTGGGATATTAAATTTGAATTCGGTTACAACAATGGCGAAGTTATTCTCATTGACGAAATCGCTTCTGGTAATATGAGAGTTTACAAAGATGGTAAAATTGTTGAACCAGTAGAACTCACAAAATTAATTCTCAACAGATAAAAAATAATATTTATTTTAAAAGCGGATTAAATTTAAAATTTAATCCGCTTTTATTTTTATATAAAAAACAAAAGCAAAATAATAAAAAAGATAAAATAAAAAAATGAAAATACAAAAAAAGATAAATTATTATAAAAACAAAATAATAAACACAAAAAAATAAAACACGAAAAAAACACGCAGAACACAATTTAGATTTTTAACTCAAAAGTGAATAAAAATATATTCAACAATAAAAAGGATTATGTGCATCAGATAACCATATATAAATTAATTTTTCTATTTTTTCATATTTTGTTTAAAAAACATAAGAAACGCTTAAATCTATTGATATACAAGGGTTTTAAGGCTATTGGGCACAAAATCTAAAAAATCGTAAAAAAATAAAATAAATATAAAAAATACAATTCAGGACATAAGAATTGCTGACACAAATCAAAACAGCACAACATATTTTCTCAATATTTTTTACATTTTAAATTCCATTCTTACCGCAGTTCAAAAAACGAAACAACACCCGAATTTTTTTGGTTTTTAATTTTTGTTTTTTCAAAATCAAATTCATTTTTTTAGTTTGATTTTTATTTTCCAAAATTTTCTCAAAATTATTTTTCACAGTTGTTTTTTAATTAAATTTTCCCGCTTGTTTTTTCACAATTTGTTTTTTGTTATTTTATTGATTTACACTCAAAAAATTCACTTCGAGATTTTTTTATTTTAGCAAAAATAAAATGCTATTAAATTCTCGGAATAGATTTTTTATCAGTATTACCCAAACAAAAAATATTGATTTAAAAACACTTAAATATATTTCTAAAACAAATAATAAAACACCTATTCAAAAAAATTGTTATTATTAAAACAAATTAAAAATCACCTGTTGCAGAATTCAGATTGGATAGTATATACCACTTAGAACACGTTATGTGTTTCTTGTATTTTTACATTTTTTAAATAATTATTCTTATTTTTTCAAAAAAGTGTTATCAACCTCTACAGCGCTCTAAAACCCTTGATACACTTACGTTTTCCACCATCTTCATTGCAAAACTCAAAAATCATATAAAATAACAAAAAATATTTTAATTATATATTTTAAACTTAAATCAACCAACTAAAAACTTCAGGTGTGTGTCAATTGACACACACCTTTTTGGGTTTTTTATTAATTTTCTTTTTTTACTATTACTGCATCAAAACCTGCTTTTTTTATTTTTTCTAATTGTTTTTCCGCATTATTTTTATTTTTAAAAGCACCTGCTTGAATAATATATAAAATATTATTTTCTATTATTTCGTTTTTATTTTCAGTTATTTTTATTCCATAATAATCACAAATTCCTTTTGCAATTAGTTCACCGATTTTTTTCGTATTATTTATAATAAAATCAGAACCTTCTTTTGTATCATGGAATTCACACTCACAATAAATTGTTATTCCTGTTGCAGAGTTTATTTCATAAAACGAAGGTTTTTCTATAAGGCGTTCTGCTGAGCTACCTGGTGTAACCGGACCTAATCTGTCTAAAACTGCTTGACCAACTTTTTTTCTTTCGCCTGTCAGAGAATATAAAAGTATCTGTGTACCACCAGTTACATTATGCTTTACTGTAGCATTAGTATGAATAGCAAGGTGTATATCTGCATTAAACAAGTTGCTCTCCCTTACCCTTTCATACATATTCTCGTTATAAGTGCATTTAACTGAAAAGCCTTGCTCTTTCAAAAAATTATAACAAGCTCTTGCAATTTTGTAGCACTGCTCTTTCTCATTTGTACCACCTGTTGCATAAAGATTTGCTTCCTGATTACTTGGAGAAATATATATTTTCTTAGCCATTATTATCACCTGCTTCGTTATTATAATATGCAAGCGCTCTTTCGCTGTCACTAATACCTTTAGTTGTTGGGTCAACAATTACACCCATAACACCTAAGATATTAATAACTATATAAAGGAGCTGTAAAACTTCATTTTCAGATATTGCGGGTACTATCTGTAGCATTGAAAGCACTTCATAAAAAAAAGAAATAACTAAAGCACCCATACTCACTAAAAATGTTTTATTTTTCAATCTCACTTTCCAATTTATTTTAATACAAATCACCCTCCGCTCTTTTTTTCTAAATTGTTTAATCTATGATTTATTATTTTCACCTGCTCTTCAACAACAGGCATTCGCTCTGCAAAGTTGTTGTGTCGTCTTACTTCACGCGTTAGTTCTTCAAGCTTTGTATCAGTTATTGCCTGTGTCTTTTCAATATAAGCAATAGCCTTGCTACTCGCTATAAAGCTTGAAATAAGGCAGCATAAAATAGCAACACAGCCGCTTACAAGACTTACAATCACTTCTATTGCCATTTAAACCCTTTCTATTTCATACCATATTTATAGTACATTTCCAAAAGATAATTCTGGTAATTACCATACTCTTCTTTATACTTTTTGCTTGTTTTGAATTCCTTTTCAGTCATAATGCCTGAATAACCTGTCATATTGACAAAATGCTCATAACTCTTTGGTAACATAGTAGTTTTAACATAATTGTTTTCGCTCTTTTTATTTGAGGATGAACTACTTTTAGATGCGGATAACGCATAGCTTCTGTCAGCATTTCGCTGGTCACGTTCTGCTTCAGCCTTTTTAAACGCCATTTCCTCATTAAATTTTTCTTCATCGAACTTCAATTTATCATAAAAATTCTGTTGTTCAAGTGCTTCAAGATACTTTTTATACTCGTAATCTCTATCACTTTCATACGCATTAACAAGTTCTAAAAATGCTTTATAATCACTTTCTGACAATGATGTGAGCTTGCTTAATAAATAATCACCATCTTTATAATAATCGCTCAAGGAATCGCGGTATTTACTATAGTCGTCATTATCTGAATCACGCAATAGTCTGATTTTATCGACCATATTATTACCACCATCCTTATACTTTTCGTAAGCACGGTCATATAACTCAAGAGCAATACTATTCAATTTATTTAATTGTTCATTATAAGCTTCGTTACCTGCGGTTACTGCATATGAATTGGAATACCCTCCTGTTAAAGCAGTCGCATTAGCAACAGTATCCATCATTGCTTTTTTTCCGTTATTTATGTACTGTTCTTTGTACTGATTATACAAAGGGTCTGCATTCATATTAAATTGAAATTTTTCACGATTGAGAATACTGTTTAAAACACTTTCAATCTCTTCAGAATATTTGCTTTTATATTCATCTGGCTTATTGTTTTCCCAATCCTTCAATTTGTTTTCCGCTGAAATAACAGTATCGCTTTTTTGGTATTCAGGTCGTTTTTTTGTTGTAGGTGCTTTTATTTTTGAAGATTCAGTTTTGTTTGTATTTGTTGATTTAGCGGTGTTTTGTGAGACTTTAGAAAGACTATTCCAGGTATTCACACCAACAATGCCGTCAACAGCAAGTCCATTCTTTTGCTGATAACTTCTTACAGCACTTTGTGTTTTTGCACCAAATTTACCATCAACATCAAGATTAAACCCCACACTATTCAAAGCTTGTTGTAGCCTTCTTACATCTTCACCACTTGAACCATAAGAGATTGTTCTTTTTGCCATTTAATGCTCCTTTCATTATAAACAACTTGTAATATATATACTTTCGTTTTTATCGAACATTACATCACTTGAAATAAAAATTTCACCCGATTGGTTTATTGCCCCCATCAAATTTTTATCTCTTGCCATTTTAAAACTTATAATGTTAATGGGTGTATACTCAAAAGAACCACCGATTGGAAGTGTCAAAATTTTAATCCAGTTATTAGCAGGAATTGCTTCTTTTGTTGTTACGTGACATTTAAAAAAAGTTAAATCAAGACAATCATATTTTTTCAATGATATATAATCGACATTAACATTATTTTCTGGTATACAGGAGGTTGACAAGTCAACACTTTTTATGTTGCCTTTTATATTCAGATTATAGCCGACTGTCAACTCATTATCAGTTTCTGCGTAACACCCGAATGCTGCACCTTTACCACCTTTTTTTATATTAAAAGGAATTTCTCCACTCGGTAATGTTCTTGTAGTTTCAACAGGGGTTTTAGTTAGCATATCAGTTATCTCAAAAACTAAATCATAAGAAGACTCTCGCTCAAAATTACCACTCAAAATAAATGGAGTTGAACCCAGCTGAATCAACGAGGAATACCCTGTTTCGCTATTCTTTCTATATTTAACCTTTACATAAGCCGCATTCAAACCACGAATAGAACTATATTTTTTTGTAAAATCAATTAAAATATTTGTTCCATTATCATTTGGTTTACCATCAGAATCACACCGAAAAATATTATTACAAATTAAACCAGGTAATGAATATTCGTCAACATTAATTAAAGTCTCTTTTTCTCTGTACAACCCTCTTGAATCTGTCACTCGTATTTTAAGTTTAAGTTTACCTGGTTTAGTTAATTCAAACACTGCACTCTCAGTATATTTTTTTACATTATCTAACATAATACAATTTGTTGAACAGGTTGCACCGAATTTTCCTTGAAAAGAATTAATGGTGATTTCAATTGTTGATATATTCTGAACCAATGCATCCCATATACCTGGGACTACACCATTTTTGTTTTTCTTAATATAATACGTATAGTCTGGTAAAAAATCATCAGTTGCGGGTATTAAAATTTTAATATTTTTACTTGTTGAACCAATCAATTCAGAACCACTATATGTCTTCAATTCAAAATTAATAACTCCCTGATTAGAGTTCAACAATTGATTAGCCCACTCTTTAGGCACCGTTAAATCAACCTGTGTAGTTCCTTTAGCAATACTTATAGTTTGATTAACTTTGTTTATGCTGTAAACAACCTTATGACTGAACTCTGATGAATATGGTGACAGAGAGAGGGAAAGTGAATCGCCGCAATTAACACTTGATTTATTCAAAGAAAATGGTGTAACTCTTGGAATTGTAACACAATTAAACTTACCTGAAACAGAGCCGCCTGTAAGTGATGTGAGGCCCATAGTAAATGTTGCACCAACTGTAACGGTTAATTTACCTGACGAATCATGTAAAATATCGCCAGTCCAGCTACATAGTGTCACAACCGCGCTGTTTCGCGTATCTATCTCTAAATTTCCACTCACTTTCGTTCTACCGTCTATCGTAATTTTAGCAAAATTCTCGGATTTATTTAGATTAAAAGCAGAACTTGCGTAGCCGTCATTTCGTTTCAATTTTAATTTTACAGTAAGATTACTTGTGTTGTTTTTTATACTATGTGAATTTTCATTTACTTCTGCCCAGATATCATATTTACTACCTGAGCTACCACTACAAGTACCAAAAAATTTAACTGCCATAAGACCATTTCACCTCCAGTCCGTGTTCACTAACATCAAAAACAAAGAAACCTTCAACCGAACTACCGATTTTCAAATAGTCGGTTATTTCCGCCCTTGTTATATAAAGGTTGTTTTTTGAAACGTATGCTACTTCATTTTCACCTTGCATAAATGAAAGCTTATCATTTGTGAATCGTGCCTTGATATTACTGTCGTTTCTACCTATTTCAATTCCATAAACACCGCTTTCAAGCTCGCCTCGTTTTATATATGCATCAAGAGAATACACAAGTTCTGAAACATTGTTTTCTAAATCAAGTATATTAACATCTACATTTGAAATCTTTTCTGAGAAAATTTCAGTTATATTCTGAGAGGTCTGTGTTATTTGTGATGAAACAGCTTCACTAAAATCCTGAAATTCTGTTTTTTTAGTAAATAAATTCTCAACCTGCGATATAATTGCAGCTGCCTGAAGCGAGATATCCGCATTATTCTGTACTTTATAATTATCAAAAGCAGTATTTGTTGACTCGATATTATTTGTATTTAATTTTATAGCGTCACTATTTTCTTTAATTGATGAGCTTGTTTCATTTTTATATTCACCAAATTCTGATTTAGCAAGAAAATTGTTTTCTGCATTGAGCATTATTTCGCTTTCCGTTTTTTTGATTTCTGTCGTGCAGTTTTCTAATATTTCATTTGCAGTAATGATAATTTTATTTTTTAAATCTATAAATTTCTCAAGTGCGTCCTGTTTAACATTTTGTATTTCAATTGCATCTGTTTTGATATTATTTATTTCACTTTTAAAATTAGGAGAAAAATTAGATACATCAACATTACTTAAGGCATAAGAAAGCGTTTCGTTTAATTCATAAAGGTAATTCTTAAGCAAGTAAAATTTTTCATCATCCGAGTATTTTGTTGTAGAAATATTAGGAACTGATAAATTTAAATCGTACATTATTTTTCACTCCCTTTTTCTATTTTTCTCGAAATACTGAAGATTTTAATATCGCCCTTTCCCTCAAATTTAATTTTTAAATGGTCACAACGCGGTGTCTGCAATGATAAATTTATTGAGCCTGTTTTATTTATTTTAAACTCACCTTTTTTAACCCATTCACCATTCGAATTAAATTGAAAATAAATTTTTAACTCTGAATTTTTTTCGCCAGTTAAACGAATATTTATATTTGAATAATATTTTTTCTCAGGTAAATCCAAGCCCCATAAACCAGTTTCTGCAAACCAATTAAAATTATTTTCAAGAAAAAATCCAGATAATTCTCCTGAAAAATCACCGTATTTATTTAGTGCATCTGCTAAATAAAGTTTTTTACTTTCTCCATCATCTGCAATAAAATATAAATTACAATCATTTGTAGTAAATTCTTTTATATTTATTTTATCTTCTTTGTGCCAAATATTTTTAGATTCATCATAAACAAAAAGAACTCTTTCATTATCTTTATTTGTCATACACACATAATATTTATTTTTCAAAGCACCTGCCACTGCATCAAAATAGTAATCATTTCCAAAAGCATCCCCGATACTTATCGGCAAACCACCATCATACATAACAATTCCATTTGGTGATTTATAATAAAGTGTTTCGTTTACTGTTACCAATGATTTTTCGCTACCCTTCTGTACACCACGAATATAACTTGTATTAACTGTAAACGGTGGATTAAAACCATAAATTTTATGCACACAATTTTCTTTAAAAAATAATACATAACCCTTGTAGCTTACTGCACCAGTAAATACACCATCAGTACCAACAGTTACCGCGTAGCTGTCTGATGCTATACCCATATAACAATTCCAGTTTTTCGGGTCACCTAATTTTGAACAATAAATTTCATTATTTTTTGACGAGCATCCCCACACTCTATTTCCGCTCTCGCAATAAAAATCCATTTCAGGTAATTTTCTTGATATTTTTAAAGATTCTATTTGGAAAAAACTTTCATTTAAAATACCAGAAATAATTAAATAATCATCACCCTTATCCTGAACAATAAAATAATTATTAAATTCATTATTTTTGCATCCCGATATTTTTACACCATCAAAAACATTAAATAATTTACCGATATTTGCAGAAGAAATTTTGACATAAGTAGAAAAAATATTTATCCAATTTTCTGTATTTTCTGAATATTGTTTTAATTCATTTGGAATAACAGAAGTATCTACCCATAAATCATTGTTTTTTGGTGCTTCAGGTGGTGTATTACCAAAACAATAATTTTCATAAAGTGAACCATCAGCCCTGCAAAGCGAAAATGAAACTGTAGTTCCTTGTGTTGTTTCAAACTCTGCTTCAAGAGAGCCGTAATCGGTTATATTTTTAGTATTTAAATAAACCTTATCAGGAAATATCAGAAGATATGCACCTAATGACACAAATTTGCGTTCTTCGCTAATATCAGGAAATGTTAAGCCAGAAACCGTTGCACCGTTATAATAAAGCATTCCATTATTTATGTAACCTACAGACGATTTACTGAATAAACCGTGAAGTCTTTTACCAGATACATTAAATACCGCTCTCTTATTTCTCGGAGAAAAAACAGGCGAATAATCACTACAAATATTTTCTTCATCGTAAAAACAATTTTCAGGAATTTTTAAATTTTTATTATATCCCGAAAAACTCGAAATTAGTTCTTCAGATTTATTTATATAATTTATTGTTGGCTTAATCATTATTCAGCGCCACCTTTAAAAAAGTATTATTTCTCTTTTTAAAGCTCCGGCTTATAAAATTCCCCATTTCAAAATAAAGATTATTATAAATTTTTGCTGAATTATTATAGCGTTCTGTTTCACCTAAATAATAATCAGTTTTCATTTTTAGATATACCAAATAAATTTCGTCATATTCTGTCGGAGCATTTAAAATAAACAACTCATCCTTTTCGATTGAATAGAAATCACTTTTAAGACCTTCTCTGTTCTGATTAAGCTCTCCCGCAATCTTTTTATCAAGCTCTGAAATCCAGAGTTTTTTTAACTTTTCAGAAATATCGTTTTGATTTTCTTCATTATAATTTTCTAAAACTTCAGAAACTGTCATAAAGCACCACCTTAAAGAGAGATGTTTTTATCAATATATTCTGCAGAAACAGCAGCCATTTGTTCACTGTTTTTAATAACCTCTGCAAATCTTTCTGGCACTTCTACGCTTTTACCAGTCTGCACAAGAATTCTTTCACCATTAACCGAAATGAAGCGTTCTGTGTCATTTCTTGATTCCTTCGGAATAAAAACTGTTACCATTTTTTCTGTATTTTTAGCCATTTTAAAAATCCTTTCTTATAGAGTATTCGTTTACCCAATCTACACGATAGAAACTCAAAAACTCGAATTTCTATCGTGTTTTTGTTATTTACACAGTATTATTGTCACAAAATACCCATTTTTAGTTTGTTTTTGCACTACCGCTGAATGTAGAGCCACTTTCGATTCTTACTAAATATTCTTCAACAAGTCTTTTTGCTGTTTTAAGACCTTTCCAACCAATTGAGCTTCTCTGGTTGAGTGGGTCGTTACCATAACCCTTTTGTTTTACTATATGTTCAACTCCACCACCTGTAATACTTGTTACACCGTAAGCATCTGCACCAAGAATAAGTGTTGCAAAAACTGCACAGTTATCTTTACCCTCTTGCCAGATTTTTGCTTCTGTGCTTTCAACAAAACGCACACCACCAAGTGAACCAATTTCACCATTAAGCATATTCTCAGGAGTTGTGTATTTCTGCACCTCCATCCACTGATTGCCTGCTTCCTGCATAAGGTCGTAAGCAACGTAAGGGTGGATAATTCCGACATAGTAACCATCAATTTTTGGAGCGTTCATCGCCTTTAATTCTGCCGCCGCTTTGAATACATCTTTAACTCTTAAGAGAGCGGTTTTGTCAAGCTCGCTTCTCAATGTAACTGTTGTTTCGGCGCCATCTGCTACCTTTGGACAATACATAACATTAGTACCACCTACAAGCTCATTTCTGACAATCGTATCCATTGTAAGACCTGCCTGAGAAGCTAATTGCTTTGTTGCTTCAACAATAGTGTTATCTACTGCAGTAAGTTCAAGTAAATCAGTCTGTTCAATATAATCACCATATTGCTCAACAGTTGCACTTACAGTTGAAACATTAAGTTTATTACCACTTGGTGTTACACCTTCGGTAAGTGGTGTAAGAGCCTTAGGAAGTGATGAAAACTTTCTGAATTCAATAATTTTACCACCGTTCTTTGGAATATCTCGTTTTTGACCAAATTGGTCGTGTACAAGATAAGGTGAAGCAAGTGTAATAAGAGTTTTATCGTAGAATGTTTTCATTTCACCTGAAAGTTCTGTACTTGTTGTAGCGTTAACTACATCACCCGCTGCGAATAATTGAAGATTTAATTTATAATTTGTCATATTTACTCCTTTTCATTTGCGCTAATCAAAATTTGATATTTGCACCATTTTCTACTTGTTTTAATATTTTTAAAATATCTTTAGAAGTAAGAGCATTGACATCGGTTACTGTAACAATTCCGCTTTCTGAAGCAATTCCATTTTCTAAAGGGCGCCTGCCTTTAGCTTCAATACCCTTTACAACCTGTTCACGCACCTTTTGTGCTGTGTAACTCATTGCTCCACTTATTATTTCATCCTTATGAATTACTTCAAATGCAGTTTTTAAAGGTACACCGTTATATAAAAGCTTTCCGAAAAGAGAACTGTTTTTCAACTCATTTTTAAAATCAAAATCAGGATAAAATTCTTTAATTTTATCAGTTTCTTTTACCCATGAAGCAACTTGTTCTTTGAGATTGCTATGTTCTTCACTTACATTTGAGCTCGTATTTTTATTATCAATCTCGTTTTCTTCACTAAAGATTTTTTCGGTTAAACCTTTAATATCACCATTTTCGATATTATATTTTTCGTTGAGTTTTTCCATCAATGGTGATACAGAAGCTTTAAATTCTTCTAACTGCTTAGTTTCTTTAAACCGCTTATCTATAATGCTCTGCGTTCTTTTTGTGAACTGCTCCTTGAATTTACCGTCAATAAGACTCTCAAATTCTTCGTCTTCAGTTACCTCGTTTTCTACCTGCCCGGCGTCAACAGAAATACTCTCGCCCGATTGTGAATTTACAGCATCACCAGTTTCTGCGAATAATTGTAAATTCAATTTAATTTTCTTTTTGTTTTTCATAAAAATCCTTTCTCATCGTCTTTCCGAAGTGTCATATATATAAAATCTTGCAAGATATATAACAAAATAATTATTCTAATTTTATAAATTCAGGATACTCTTCATTTAAAAGCGAAAATCCTGTTATTACTGTTTCTATAATCCCTCTTGTTCTTTGTTTTGAAAAGTCAAAAGGCTCAACTTCCACACAAAAATATCCATCATTTATAACTTCACGCCTTAATATAAGATGCTTGTCGCTTTCTTCATCCTTCAACATATTCAATAATGCATAAACTAATATTGAAACCGCTGAACAAACTATATCTTTTCCTTTTTCACCGAAACCTGAATGTCCCTCGACTATAAGTAAATATCGGTCATAATATTCTCTATAAAAAACTTTTGTCATACTTTAATCATCTCAATCTGTTAAGAACCTCGCTTTTCCCCTCGAAATCCATCATATTTATTGCCATTATTGCCTGTTCTCGTAATTCAGGGTTGAACATTCCCGCATTATAAAGCTGGAGTGCCAATTCATTCTGGCTGATTTTTGTAAATGGACTTGATTTTTCACTGACCACCTTTATATCGAAGATAGGTTTTCTACCATCAATTGCAACGCCAAAAACCTCGCTTTCACGCTCATTCAATAACGCAGTATTGTCATAGCTTATAAATTCTTCATTACCATTTGGTAAAACAATTCTGAAAAATCTTGGTTCATCATAAAACTCTCTTATAAGCTCAATTGCAAGCTTATTTAATTCACAAAATGCTCTGAAACCGCTTTTCACCATATCTCGTGTGAGCTTGCCACCTGCTTCCTGAAGGGCGGCAATTGCCGACGCAGCAGTAACGCCACTTGAAACACCACCTTGTGAAAAATCACGATTACCGCTTGTTTCTTTTAATTCATCCACCTTACTGTTAAGAATACCGAGATATATTTCGGGAATTGAATTTGTCTTGATTTCCCTTATACTATCCTCCCCTAAATTACTACCATTTACGTGAACAAAGCTATTGCTCCAGTCGGCAAACTCTTCTTCATTTACTGCACCCGATGAATTTATAAAATATCGCTTATTAGTACCCATAACCGCATTTTTAATGAGTGCATTATTAAGAATATCAATTTGCTTCTGTGCATCCTTCATTATGTCAATATAACCGAATCCACAAGGTGTGCCCTCTTCTACAAACAATGTATCAAATACAAACGGGTACTGTCCGTGACTATAAAAACCTTTTTCGTAATAATTCGAATCATTCTCTGAAGCATATAGAATTTCGCCATTACAAAATTTGCAGTAATGTAAAACTTCAACACCATTTATAAATTTCTTATAATACCAATCAACTACCGCACTCTTGTTGCTTGTGTCAACAGTATCGTCATATATGTATTTTGAAATTTCTATTGTTGAAGAGCCCAATTTATCTTTTAATTGCGGATACATTGATAACAGAACATCATTATCAGTTAATTCAACATAAAAAATATTTTTACTTTTCGCTATATCCCTTATGCCAGGCTCCCAAAAAATATTTAAAAGATTAAGCTGTTTTATTTCGATATCGCCTAAGCCATTCTGTTTTTTGGGATTCCAGAAGATACCATAGACGCCTGTACCCGCTTTTAATTTGTACCACCAGGTATCACTATAAATTTTTTCAAAATCATTTCGTTCAAAAACAACTGATAAAATTTCCGTCAGGATTTCGGCTGTTTCTTTATCACTCATTTCACGTGGCAGACAATTTACTCTCGGGAAGTTATCCATAGCATCAGCGTGTTTATTTGCTATTGAGTTAAAAAGCCAAGCAGAAGAAAATTCTTCACCTGTACCATTTCTCATCTGCTCCCAATGGCGCATTTTAAACCATTGCTCATTGTCTATAATTCTTGCTTCAAGGTTTGTCTTCCCCTCTTTATATTTAGTAAGAATTTCTAATGCCTTCTCTATATCTTCTTTTGTTATTGTGTTTATAGATTGATTAAACTGTGTTTCTTGTTCATTTTCTTTTAAATAATTTATTTGATTTTTATTATCCTTTTTCATTTAACACCTCAATATGAATATTTTTTATATCTTTTTTGCTCTCTTAAATTTAACGGGTCATCACCCAAAGCTTCTTCTTGTTTTTTAATAGTTGGCGAAATTGGTCTTGCCATACACATATAACGAACTTCATCTGCAATATGGTCTTCGCCGGTTGTGTCAAGATCTTCGGGATTTGTATTACTGAATTTAAGCTCAGGGATAGTCCTTATAAATCCTTTACATGTATTAAAAATATACATCATCGGCACACCATTCTCGTCAAAGCTTAACCTGTAATGCACCTGCATCCAACCTGGCAGACGCTTGTTATCACCGCGGTTAAAATATATTCCGTGTCGGACTGCAGACTCAATAATTGCTTCACCTCGCGAGGCATCCCATATAGATGGGTCGGCAACACCTATAATATTTTTATTTTTAAGCCAACGATGCTCTCTTTCTATTCTCGCAATTTCAGAAAATATTTTTTCTGGTGGCCACTTGACACCTTCGTTTGCGCTTTTTGTACAACCATACAATTCTAAAATTCTGTAAAGCCTACCATCGTAATCTACTGCCCACCAGGCACACGAAAAAGGTTTAGCATACCCAAAGTCAAAAGACCTGTAAATCTGCCAATCGTAAGGAATTTCAAATGGTTCAATAATATGAGTATTTATGCCATCGTTATAATGCTCATTTACATCTCTGAATTCTTCAAAAAACTGTCCGTCAAAAATATCCCAGTTGCCAAAACGATGTGCTTGCTTTAATTTTTCGGGTAATGATTCAAGAACCTTTACATACTCAGGATTGGAATTCATTAAAACGGTGTTATCGTCAATCGTTGCAGGTATAAACGCGTAGTCGTTTTCATCTTCACTGTCGTGAAAATTGCCCTTTACAAATAATCTTTTAAACCAGTTGTGACCAACACCACCAGGGTTGCCTGTAAAATACATTCTGGGCTTAAAATCTGTTCTTGTAGTTCTGTTACAAGTCATTAAAAACTGAATCTGACTCCAGGTAAAATGTGTACATTCCTCCACACCAATAACATCGTATTCCTGACCCTGATACTGAAAAATATCATTTTCTGTGTCACAATAACCAAGCCTTATTCTTGCACCATTCGGAAATATAAATGCCCTTTCGTCTTTTTTATATCGCGCAATTCCGTTAAGCTGTGTAAGCATTGGTATTAGATGATTTTCCCTGAGTTCCGGTAATGTTTTTCTTAAAAGCAATAATTTTAAATTTGGATAATTAAAAGCTAATAAAATAAATTTTGTACGCAATGCCCACGATTTACCGCCACCACGAGCACCACCATAACCGATAAATCTTTTTTGATTCTCGAAAAATAATTTCTGCTTTTCATTTGGTTCAGAAATAACTAATTTTCTCATTTATTCCATTCTCCGATTGCCTTTTCAACAACTATTGAAATACCATCACCAGAACAAGTACCGTCCTGCTCACCCAATAAATCAAATAACTCTCTTAATGCACTTACACTTTCTTTTAAGAATTTTGCATCTACATCAGCGGAACCATTTTCTGAAAAATTCTTTCGCGCCTTTTTTACTATATCGTCAATTAAAGCGCTCATATTAACTACCGCAGATGAAACTTTTTTCATACCTACATCTACACTGCTCTTTTTCAAGTACGCAACCCCTTATCATAAAGAATAGCTACTGCTCTGTGGTGAGCACAGCGTCTGCCACCAAATACACTACAAACCGTTGTTTCAAACTCAAGCTTTTTATTATTATCAGTAAAATTATGAGAACATACAGTTCCATTTAAAATGCCTTCGCATTTAATAAAGTTTTTACCCTCTTCTAAATAAAAAGGACACTCTATTGCCCCTTCAATTGATTTGGACATAAATTCACCAGCCTTAAAATGTACTATTTATGGTATTGACAACGAACATAATTTATTGTATAGTATAGCTATAATTAGTTCGGTGTTCTGTACCATTGATTGCATTATAGTACAGAGTTCTGTACTTTTCAACCCAAAATGAAACTTTTGTTCTATTTTTGGTGGATATTAACAAATACTTTGGGGGTATTTTTGTGACAATCTATGAAAAAATACAATATCTTTGTGATGAAAATGGAATTAAGCTTGCAACACTTTGTAAAGAAGCAAAGATTTCTAAAAGCACACTTTCAGAGTTGAAGACCGGCAGAACTAAAACACCATCCACTCAGACTTTAAGCAAAATTGCAAATTATTTTTCTGTATCTTTAGATTATTTTGATAATGACAACATTGAAGATACTAAAGATGAGCTTTTCCAAAAAAGAAAACTGCTCTTTGATATGTCAAAAAAGGCAACCAAAGAGCAATTAGATACATTTTTAGTTATGTTTAAAGCTGTTATTGATGAAAAAACTGAATAATCCCCCGTTTTGTTCGTTTTTCTATATATACAAATTATAACGATTATAGTTAGTCGAAACAGTGTAATTTTACACTGTTTCGATACCAAATCATATATTTGGTATCGAATTTTCTTTGAAAATTCGACTATAATCCTTTCAATAACTGTAATGCAAAATTGTGTTTATGAAAAACATTTTTGCTAAAAGCCGATAAAATCGGCTTTTTCGAAACGCAACTGCGTTTCGACTAATTACAATCATTATAAGGAGAAAATAATGAGTATTTTTATAAGAGAAATGAAAATGCCTCTCACAATCAGAGCTTTTACTATACCAGATGAAAATGGCGATTATAATATTTATATAAATAACAATCTATCAGATGAAGCAAAGCAAAAATCTTTAAAACACGAAAAGAAGCATATTGAAAATAATGATTTTTCGTCGAATGAGCTGGCGAGGGTTATTGAGGGAGAGTATTAGGAATTAGAAAACAGGAAACAGGAAGCAGTGGCAATTACCTCTGTTTCCTGTTTTTATTTATTATTATTTATTCTTCATTCTTTAAAATATAAACCTCAGTTAACTGACTCGAAAATCAATTAACTGAGTTTTGTTTTATTTTATTAAGTTTTTGTAATACGAATTTCACTTCTTACCTATTCACTATTACTTCTTACCTCAATCTGCCGTCCCCTGATTGTCTTCGATTGCCTATTGTTTTTAGCATTGCTAAAACAATTAAAAGATCTGTTATTGCTGAAATGCAATGTAGTAAATTTGGGGTACTTATTAACATATACAAAACAATAGCCAAGTCCAACGCATATACAAATATTATACAAAGAAGCATTTTTTTCTTGAAAATTAGTTTTGAAAAACAAAACAACATAAAAATAAACCAAAATATAGCCATAGACAAAGCTATAATTGAATCAAATCCACGATACAACCAAACCAAAACAACAGTTAAATAATTCGATAGTGGAATAAATAGTGAGGGTATATATTCCAATGAAACTATATTTATAATTGTTGTTAAAAATGTTACACCTATAAGTATAGGAGTATATTTAATTATAAAACTCAATTTTATCCCCCTATTTAGAATAATAATCCCAACATAGTAAGTCAGGGGACGGTTCTATGTCTTGCTCCGTCCAATGTATTTTATTGATTTAAATATATCAAATTTTACAAAACAAATCAAGTAATTTTACAATCTTAAACATAAATAAGAAAAAAATTGTAAGACAGGAAACAAGGATTAGGGCTTCGCGAACATTTCCCGCGTTACACACGATTGGTTTGTTATAATACGAAAATATTCTCGCTACTCACGGGCGACCACAGGTCTGCCCCTACGATGAAGTGGGTAAATTTTTTCGTTCATTTATATCGTACTTAATAAATTTACTTGCTACAAATGATATGAAAAATTAACTCCCACTATGGTAGGGGCAGACCTGTGGTCGCCCGCGATAATGCATTGTTTTTCAAAGTGAATCGAAATGAAAAAATATTTTTTTACATCACAAAAAACAAAAACCCAGTTAACTGACCGAAATCAATTAACTGAGTTTTGTTTGATTTTATTACCCCTTAATTCTTGCTAAATCTTTATAACTGATAAGCTCAATGCCAAGAGCTTTAATGTGTTGTAAAGTTTTTGGGTCTGAGAAGAGCTTGTGCTCCCAAACACGCCTTTGCCATGAACCTGTAATTGCTTTAAGTTCATCACATTCAAAAGCAGGGTGAATATAAGTTTCAGTAACACCTGCAGGGAAGCTTCTGTAAAGCTCATAAATATATTCTCTGTAAAGTTCATAGTCATCTTTCCAAGGACCACTCCAGTCACCAGGAATAAGGTAGTCTGGCATTAAAACACCGTGGTCTTTTGCGTAAGCTGTGAATTTTGAGAATGCCATTTTAATAATTTCTTCAGGGAGTTGGATATCAAGCATTTCGTTACCCATCATTTCAGGAATAAATGTGCCTGGGAAACGGAAAGGTAATTTATATTCTGCAGCAAGGTCAAAAATAAGTTGAAGAAGTTCAAGTCTTCCAGTTGCAATACCATAAAGTGAACCCATATGGTTATCAAGGTGAGATGGCTCTATACCAAATGACTTAAATCTTTCGATTTGTGCGCGGATTTCTGATTCTACCTCATCAAGGTCAGCAGCTTCTTCAAACTGGTCTGACTCGTGATGCATAAAGCCCTCGCTGTCACGAAGAGAATCTGTATTATTAGTAGCAACAGGACCCCATCTGTATTCGCCCCATTCACTTGTAAATGTGAGGTGAACACCTACCGCGTGTTCTGGGTTATTTTTTGCCCAGATACCTGCATTTTTAGCCCATCCGCAAGGTGTCATAATTGTTGCTGATGTGATTCCACCTTTCTGGAATAAATCTGCAACTGCCATATTAGCGGCGCGGCACATACCAAAATCGTCTGCATTAATAATAAGATACTTATCCATTTTTTTAACTCCTTAAAAAAGAATTATTTATTATCTGAAGAATTTACAATGTCTTTTTTTGCTTGTTCTTCTAATTTTAATTTTCTCTGCTTCATTTCACGAAGTGACAATGACGGTCTGATTTCTTCATCATCAGAATAATCAAATTCGTTGAAAATATTAAAATTCACAGGAACATCAACCACATCAAAGGAAGCTTCTTGAGAAGCAGTTTCTGTTTTTGTTTCTTGTGAAGATTCTTCTACAAAAGCTTCTGCAAGATTTTGTGGATTTTCTTGTTGTGTTTCGGCCTCAGTTTTTTCTTCAACTACAACATTGTCTTCTACTTCTTCTGTAACTTCTTTTGTAGTTTCTTCAGGTTGAACTGCTTGTTCAGTTGGTTCTTCAGGTTGAGTTTCTTGCTCAACTGGTTCTTCAGCTTCCTCAACCTCTTTTACTTCTTCAATTACTTCAGCTTCTTCAGTAACTTCAGTTTCCTCTTGCTTTTCTTCACTCTCAGTAGAATTTTCACGTGAATGCAAATTATCAATTCTTCTGTCATACAATGATTTAACAACTTTTTTTGGTTCTTCGGTTTCTTCTTCAGTTTCAATATCATCATTGGTGTCTTTTAAAGACTGTAATGTACTCGACGGCTTCAACTGTACAGAATCGCCGAGTACCCCTTTTGTTTTTCTTGCACGCTTCTTTTCTTTTTCAGGTTTCACTATTTCGCCATCTTCAGAGAGCGTGATATTCTTTCGTTTAATATGAACTATTATGCATACTGCTGCAATAGCGAATATCCATACAACAATAAGAACAACAATAATAATTGTAGTTGTAATATTTACAGGTTGCTCGGGTTTATTACCCTGAACAGGGTTGTTACCAACTGTATTGAACACCGCTGGTGAAGATGTCCCCTGCCCTGAAATACCATTTATGTAATCGTTATACATCTGCTCTGCTTTCTCAATCACTTCCAAAGAAGCAATTCCGTCAACAGTCATACCATATTTCAACTGCAAGGTTTTAACTGCAGCTGCAGTTGCATCATCATAATCTCCTGTTATAGGATTCTGAAGACCACATTCGGCATAAATTAAAATCCACTGCAGCCATTTGACACCATCACTTTTGTCACCAGGATTTAAAGCGGCTGTCGGCTTTGCATACGGAATAACAGTTGTATTATAATCTACATACTCACCATTTAATGCAGCATTTGTTGAGCTTATTGTACCATTCTGCTGAACATTACCAGTACCGAAATTACTACTAAACCCACCTGTAACAGCCGGAGTTATAGGGTCAAAAAAGTTACTGCCGGTAGTTTGCTTGTTTGTGCTTGGTATGATATCTTTTAAAGAATCGAAGATACCTGAAAAAATACCACCAATACCTTCTACCTTGTCGTTAACCTGCTCAGAAACATCTTCATCCTGAAAAACACTTTCGACAACACCACCAACGAAATCACCGATTCCGTCGCCTGCGATATTATCTAAAACACCGCCTTTAGTAGTTGCAGTTGTACCATTATCATAAGTAACATTAACATCGTCATCATACATATCGTCAGGTAAATTATCAACCTCTACCGAAGCTATAACTGTATCGAACGCCTCCTCGGTAAAAGCACCAGTTACTGCTGACGCCATAACCGTTAACACGGACGTAAGCAAGATGACAAAAGAAAGTAAAATTAAAAAAGATTTTTTCATAATTCCTCACTTTAAAAATAATCAAACTTTCGTATGGTAGTCATTATAACACCACCAATGCAAAAAACCAATAAAAAAGCAGAATAAAATAGCATTTTTGTTAAAATTCCCTATTTATATATAGGTATTCTGTACACATTGTATTAAAACACAAAAAATGATGCCAGATTTTTACAATCTGACATCATAAAACAACTTATTCACCTAAAATAATTTCAGGATTATTGAAAATTTCTTCAAGCTTTCTGATAAATGGAGCAACTTCTGAAAAATCAAGTGCTCTGTGGTCAAAGCAGATTGTAAGCGGAAGAATAGTTCTTATATCAATCTTTTCTTCACCATTTTCATCAGTTACAACAATCGGTCTCCTTTGTACTGCACATACTGCCATAGCACAAACCATAGGCGGAATAATCATAAGAACACTTGCGTCGCCTCTTAAACCTCTTACAAGATTACCGACATTTGTAACAAGGAATGTGCCCTGTGCTAAATCATCACGGGTAATTCTGTCGGTTTCAGGAATTGAATAATAAGCCTTTTTTTCTTTACCTTTCAATGTAACGACTCTGTGCTTTTTCTGTGATTTTGCACCAAAAATTCTTAAAGCTGCTTTAATAAAGTGACCTTTTTTGAGTGCTTTGATTGTATCGTGAATAGAAACAGAGTAAAGTGCTTCTGTAAGATTTGTATTAGCAAGCTTTCTGTTTATATCTGCAGAAAGTTTACCAATCTCCTGAAGTGATTTGTTTCCCATATCCTTCATATTGATAGTCATCATTGTACCATCAGGAAGAGGCCATGGAACTGAAATATCAATATTATCAAATGTCGTAAGTTTACCACGAACAAGTTTCTTTTCAAAATGAAGATGAGAATTCATTTCAGGTGCTTCTTTAAGTGCTTCAGCAACAGATTTTAAAAGAACACCGTTAAATGTTACTTTATAGTCATCATCCTTATGCTTTGCACTATATTCCTTGAAAGCTGCCTGAAATTTTGTAATATCAGGCTCATATGTATAACAAACATGAGGAATCGTTTTCCAGCTTTCGCTTGTCATATTTGCAACGATTTTTCTTTGAATGCCAAATCTTGTAACGTGTCTGATACCCATTTTTATGTAACCTTCCTTAAATTAAAATCAAAAGAAATAACCTATATCTGTAAGTTCTTGTTTAAGTGAAGCTTTTTCCGTATCTGTAAGCGGTGTACCAGGAAATACTGCTTCACCTGAATCAATACCTAAAAGTGTAAGGATATATTTGAGCGAACGGATAACACCATACTTAATGATAACAGTAACAACTTTGTTGATTTTGTATTGTTGTTCCTGTGCCGCTCTTATATCGCCTTTCATAAATAAATCATAAAGCTTGCAATATTCAGAACAAAGCACATTATATGTTGAACCAATACCAGCATCTGCACCCATTGAAAGACCACAAAGAAGCATTTCGTCTGGTCCGTTAATAACGTTTATATCACCATTATTAAGTTCCTTGATTCTATGTAATGAATAGAAATCTGTCAATGTGAATTTAACACCGATAATACCATCAACTTTAATAAGCTTATCCATAAGTGAAACAATATCACCTGTATAAAGTCCCTGGGCGTACGCAATAACAGGAAGTTCTGAAGCATCTGCTATTTTTTTGTAATACTCAATAATTTCATTATCGTTATACTTATAATAAAAATTAGGAACAACACTTGAAACAGCGTCACAACCACATTCTTTTGCATGACGTGAAAGAATGATTGCTTCTTCAGGAGAAGCTGCACCAACATGGTTAATAATAATACCTCTGTTGTTGCTGTACTCAACAGTAGCTTCTGCGATTTCTTTTCTTTTTTCTACAGTAAGTACCGGACCTTCACCTGTTGAACCACAGATGTAGAATCCCTTTGCTCCCTGTTCATAGTTCATCTGAAGATTCTTTTTAATACTATCTTTAAGAATATTCCCATTTTTATCAAATGGTGTAATAAGTGCAGGTGCAATACCTTTAAGTAAAATATTACTCATAAGCCCATTCCTTTCCAATTTCACTAAAACAGATTATATCAAATCAATTTGTGAATGTCAATTCACTATCTTAAGAAAAATTAAGAATTCTTAATTTCTGCAAATCATACAAAACGAACTTCTTTTCATTGTAAAAATTGCTAATAATTTAAAATTTAATTTTTTCATTCTTATTACCAATACTAACTCTATGAATAAGAAAAAACATATTTTAATTACTATAATTATAACTGTATTTTCACTTGTTATTTGCCCTTTAATATACAACCAACCTTTTGTTGAATATAATTTATATACAGGCAAAAACCAAGTAAAATATGACGACCGTATAAAAAAAGATAATTTAATATTAAACAAAAAAGAAAACGAAGTAAGAATTATGACGCTCAATTTACTTGCACATTATAAATCGTGGGGCGGTAAACCAGTTGAGGAACGGAGTGATATATTTTTTTCGATTCGCGATGGTTATTTGCCCGATGTTTTAGGACTTCAGGAAATGTGCTTTGACTGGTATAACGAAATAAATAAAAACAAAAGCGAGTACAAATTTGTTGCACCATTAAAAACTGCTTTTCCGCAAAAGATGACCGCTATTCTTTATAATTCCGATACAGTAGAGCTTATTGACAGTGGCAGTATCACTTTTTCTGATTGTTGGAATTTTAAATCAAGACGAGCTGTATGGGGTGTTTTCAGACATATAAGAACAGACAAGATTTTTACTGTTGTAAATACACACTTAAGCTTTATTGAAGAATCAGAAGAAGCACAAAATTTCTTTACGCAAACCTGTCAAGTAAATGAACTTTACAACGTAACACAAACCCTTGAATCACAATACCCCTACCCTATTTTTATAATTGGCGACTTCAATACAAAAAGACGCGTTTCTTATCAAAAATCCGTTATCAACTCTGGCAGTTATGGAATACTCAATTCACTTTATACAGATAGTGAAGATATTGCAAAAAACAAATATTATGGTGAGAATTTTAATTTTAACAATACTCTTAACGACCACATTTTTATTAAAGGTGAAGTAACTGTAAAAAATCTTTCGTTACTCTCGCAAGATTGCTTTTGTACTCTGAGTGACCACTATCCGTTATTTGCAGATATAAAATTATAGCTCGTTTTTTTGTATATTTTAATAATTGACCTTAATTTTATAATTGTATAAAATAAGATGGTAAAAATTTACTTGGGGAGTGTATTTATGGATTTATCAAATCTCATTAAAAACAAAAAAGATTCAGCACAATATATGATTGATGAAATCACTCATATATGTAAAACTATGCCAAAGCGTGACCCTGGTTCAGAGGGTGAAAAACAAGCATGTGAATATATGGCAGAAACATTAAGTAACGAATGTGGTTGTGAAAGAGTTGAAATAGAATCCTTCAAAGAAAATCCAGGTTCTTTCTTTGGTTGGATTTACATAACATTCACTTTGGTACTTTCTGCAGTTGCACTTTTCTTTATTTGCCCTGTTATTTCAATTCCGCTTATTGTGGCAGGTTTCTTATTGGCAATTCTGCAATTTGGTATGTACAAAAAAATTGTTGATTGGGTATTCCCTGAAAAAACCGGACACAATGTTACCGCAATAAAATCCTGCAAAGGTGAAGTAAAAAGAAGAATACTCTTTAACGGTCACCCTGACGCTTGTTGGGAATGGCCTGTAAATTACCGTTTGGGTGGCGTATTCTTTGAAGGTCACATTGTTGTAGCAACTTTAGGTGCATTTTATTATTTAGTGCTTTCAATTCTTTACATAGTAAACAATGGCGTTACATTCGGTATAATCGACACAGAGTCAACACTCTTTAAAATGGCTCTTTGGGGACTTCTTTTTGTTCCATTTATGATTGGTATGTTCTTTATGTGGAACGAAAAAAGAGTTGTTGATGGTGCTAACGATAACCTTTCGGGTTGCTATATGGGTATTGCAATTTTAAAAGCATTAAAAGACAACAACATAGAATTTGAAAACACAGAAGTCGGTGTTATTATTTCAGGCTCTGAAGAAGCAGGACTTCGTGGTTCATCATTCTGGGCAGAAAAACACAAAGAAGAATTTTCAGATGTTCCTACTTTCATTTACTCTTATGACACAATTTTCGACCCGAAATATTTAATGACAAACTACCGTGATTTGAATGGTACTGTTAAAGTTGACAAAGATGTTTCAGACTTGTTTATGGAATGTGCCGAAGAGCTTAATATACACTGCTTAAAGGGTATGGTTCCCCCTCTTGGCGGTGCTACTGACTCTGCAGCATTTGCAAAAGCAGGTATGAGAGCAACCGGTATTACAGGTCTTAACCACAATTTACAGAATTATTATCATACAAGACGTGATACTTACGACAATATGAATTTAGATGGTCTTGCAGACTGCTTTGCTGTAAGTGTTAAGGTTCTTGAAAAATTTGATATGGGTGCTAAACAGACTGGTACCGAAAAGGATAAAGAATTAGTTACAAAATAAAGAGATGATTAAATTGAAACATAGTGAAAAAGGCGCACAATATTTTTGCGACGGTTATAACTGCAGTCAATCAGTTGTTTTAGCGTACTGTGATGATTTGAAATTAGATAAAGAATTGGCATTAAAAATGTCTTCTTCGTTTGGTGGCGGTATGGGCAGACTACGTGAAGTCTGCGGTGCAGTAACAGGTATGTTTTTTGTTGCTGGTATTCTTCACGGATACTCGAACCCTACCGACAAAAAGGCTAAAGACGAGCATTACAAACTTATTCAGGAATTAGCAGAAGAATTCAAAGCAATTCACTCAACATATATCTGTAAAGATTTGTTAAAAGTTTCAGGTAAACAATCCCCTGTTTCTGAAGAAAGAACGCCGGAATATTACAAAACAAGACCTTGTGTCAGATTTGTAATTACTGCGTGTGAGATATTGGATAGGCATTTTTTCAATTAATAAATAAAATCGGATAGATGCAAATTTGCATCTATCCGATTTTTATAGTTTTAAAATTCTTTTACCAACACTTTTGCCTTTACAAAGTTTATCTCTGAATATTACAACCAAAATTCCTGCAATCCATATTAAAAATGGCAACATCTTAAATTTTTCATTTTCTACAGATAAAAACAGAAAATAATCAAACAAAAAATATGTTGGTAATAAAATTAAATTCCAATCTATTATAAAAGCTACAACTTTTTTGATAAAATTCAAATTTCCCACCTCATATAAACCACATTATTATCATAATTCAAATTTGTTAATTACATATTCATTTATTTAAAACTAAAAAATAATCATTATATGTATAATAATCATCACTCTGATATAAAAAATCATCACAATAATGATATGAGAAAACTTCTCTGTCAAAAAACTTATAAGTTTCATCTATCAGATTACACAGTTGCATTTTGTCAACAATATTCAAATCTTTTGTACAGAAAAGTTGATTTTCTTTATTACCATAAGGGCACATATTTCCGTAACGGCAAGTCATACAACAAGCGAGTTCAATACCACTCGGAAGATTTTTCTGTAATTGAGCAAATGCGTCAACCCACAGGTAGTCTGTACCTTTTCCATAGTATTTTACACCATTATAAGCTACGCAAATTTCACATCGCGAATTTGCGTCATTTTCATTATCATCCCAACAAATTTGCATAGGGACTATTACTTTTTCACCTGTTGGCAAAATTAAAGTAATGTTATCTTCAATCAATTTTTTTATTGTGGTACCCCAATTACTTTCACAAATAAAAATCGCATCAAAATTATTAGCACTATCCCAGCCTCTCACCTTAAAAGCATCTGCTATCTGGAAGAGTTTAGTTGAGCCATAATATCCGGAAAATTGTTCTAATTCTGCATACGACAATGCTTTTAATCTGTCTGCTCCGATTTCACCACCAAACTTTCTTTGTTCATTTTGGAAAAATTCAATAGCAAATTTTTTACCAGTTATAATTTTGTTTATCCAATCTATCACATTTTCTTCATCTATTAAATGACGGTGTTGAAACGAAAAACAAACACAAAAAGGAGAAAAGTCATCATCTACATAATAATATACAGTTATATTTTCATCATAATTAGGGTTAACAAGAATAGCTTCGGTGAAATCATCTGAAAATTCCACCTTATATTCAGGAAATGCAGATTTAAGAAAACAAAGTTTATTTTCGGTCATCAAATCACCTCTTAGGATAGTATAACATAAAGAATGAAATATTGCTACCTAATAATTATTCATTATTCATCAGCGTAAGCGACTTCATTATTCATTATTCATTGAAAATCCGTTCTTTTAATGAATGATGAATATTGAATAATGAAAAATGAATAATACAAAACGAAAATCCGTCCTCTTGGAGAACGGATTTTCGTTTGTGTTTACAGCTCAACTCAGCAATTGTTCGAGAAATTAGAATTTGACACTTGTTTATGTTTTTTTGAGCAACGGAGTTCCTCTTACGCAAACTCCAATCTCATATATCACCTTGCTATTGTATGGATTATTAAATCCGATTGTTAAAGCATATTCAGGACCATCATTATCCAAAATAGTTTTTAGATATGATATTTTGTATTTTTTGTTCTTGATTTTGACTATCATATTATCTTCTTCAAGTTGAATTACATAAGAGAGACATTTTAAGAAATACTCATATTTTCGCATAATTTCGTCACAATCAAGAGAATTATATTCATTTATCATCAAATCTAATTTATCAAATTTTGAATTTACTAATTCTTTATATAATTCACTATTTTTCATTCAGATTGCACCTCTACAGGTTCTTATTTGCATCAATTATTATATCACACCATATCTGAAATTACAATCGGGGGCGGGTGTCCTGTCCAATATTATTCATTATTAATTATTCATTAGCGAGTTTACGAGCGACTTCATTATTCATTGAAAATCCGTTTTTTAATGAATGATGAATATTGAATAATGAAAAATGAATAATACAAAACGAAAACCCGTCCTCTTGCGAGAACGGATTTTCGTTTTGGCCTGCCCAGAGGGATTTGAACCCCCGTTCTTCAGAATCGGAATCTGCTGCGTTATCCAGCTGCGCCATGGGCAGTTATTTGAAGTAAGAAGTAAGAGCGAAGATTGAAGAGATGGTTAGGTGTTAGTCGATTGTTTTCGTGTGCAACCAAGATGATTTTCTAATAAATCAAATAACCTGTCCTCTGTAGTTTTAATTTTCGTTTTTTTCCTATTATTAATTATGTTATAAATCCAATAACCAAAGAGCAATAACAGAGTGATAGGTAAAAACAAGATACATATCAAACAAACAAATATATCATCTTTGATTTTTTGAATTTTACTTCTGTTTACAACAGGTCCGATATATTGAATTTCACCACGAAATTCAATTTTATTTTCATATTCAGTAATTTGTGGTATAAACCAGTATCCACCCGAGTGACCTGCACGCTCAACACCAAATTGTATTTCATTCTCTAATAATTTCACAATATAATTATCAAAATAAAAAAATGTATCATTGTTATTGGGATATTTTTTAAGAGAATCACAAAACATCTGCTTAGTTCCCTGATATTCAAAAATATATTCCTGCGACATAAAATCACCTTCTTTGGTGTTTGGGGTTAGTTAGTAATAAATATTATAACATAAAAAATGAAATATTGCTACTTAATAAAAAATTTATTCATTATTCATCAGCGTAAGCGACTTCATTATTCATCATTCATTGAAAATCCGTTCTTCTTTAATGAATAGTGAATGATGAATATTGAATAATGAATAATACAAAACAAAAATCCGTCCACTTTGGTGAACGGATTTTCATTTTGGCAGCGGGATAGGGATTCGAACCCCAACAAACAGAGTCAGAGTCTGTCGTGCTACCGTTACACTATCCCGCTAAGACTTTGATATTATACTACCAATAATTTAAATTGTCAAGCACTAATTTAAAATTTCTTTCTTACAATTTCTTAAGATGACAAAATTTTGTTTTAGTGCTAATATAATCACAAAAGGAGATGATTTTTATGTTTAAAAACAGAAAAACAGGTATTATAATTTTTGCTATCTTTGTGGTTGCACTTATTATGTTTTTTCCTAATTTAGGCAACTCGAAAGAATATAAAGATACAAACGGAGAAGAAAATTATTCACTTTGTAAAATTACCGATGAAGATATTATTAAGGGTATAGACCACTCAGGATTAACTGGTATTTCTTCCGAAGAAAATGAAAAAAATGGTGAATTCTATTATGTAGGTCGATACTTTAATGGTTCAACTGCTCTCAATACGCTGGAGTCTTTAACCACTAACAACACAATTGAAATTCAAAAATTTTCAGTTACCAAAGGCAACGCACGACTTTTAGTTTTAGCAGATAATAAAATAATTCACGACTTCACACCAAACGAATCTGGTCAGAGTTTTTCACTTGATAATCTCGAGGGTGAAATTTTTCTTGTTGTTGCTGGTGAAAGCGCTAATTTTGAAGTAGTATTCAAAGTGCTAACATAAAAAATATTACAGTTTTATTAAGATTAAATTAAGATTTGGTACAATTATTGAACATAACTTTATATTATGATATATTCTCAACAAATCAAATTTTTAGGGAGTGTTCATAATATGAATAAAACAAAAAATATAAATATAATTTTGATGACTTTAATTTTAATATTTTCTGTCCCCTTATCTGCTTTTGCAAATTCTTCGTGGGCGTGGCTCACCCCGTTCAGACCGCTATATATTCTGCCTTTTGTAATTATTGTGACTTTAGCCACCGAAATTTTATTGATATATTATTTTTCAAAAAGCAATAAATTCAATAAAATTATTACATTTGTAATCCTCGGTAATCTACTTTCGTTTCTTACACCGTATTTATGCGATTATTTAAGTTCATTGATGCCACATTCTATATATGATTTTTCTACGATGTTAGAACGTGCGCCAATGTATATAGTTGGATTCGGCTACCTGTTTCTCACACTTATTGTTGAATTCCCCATTGTTTATTACGGTGTAAAAAAAGATAGTGAAAACCAACAGGGTCTTATTAAAGGAATAATTATTTCTAACATATTAACTACAATTTACACGGCAGTATTAGAACATATTCTTTGCAGAGGTCAATGGTAAATATAATCAAATTATAAATATTAATATTTCTATTGTATCCCTTCTGAATTTCTTGTATAATATAATTATATACAAAAAATTCGGAGGGATTTTATGTTTAATCACAAAATAAAAAACAACCCTGTTCACATGCTTATTATGGAGCAGATTAACGATGTTGAAAACTGTCTCATTCAGTTTGAAAGTTTCATCCGAGCTTCTTCTGCGCCAAATGTATCTTTTGATTCATTAAGTTCTTTGGCAAAAGGTATAGGCGAAGCAGAAGCTGTTGCAGACGTTTCTTTAAGAAAAATGATTGACTCTCTTGTTGGTAGCTCGTACTTAACCGCTACAAGAGAAGACTTAATTTCGATTGCGACGAGTTGTGATGCTATTGCAAACAAATGCGAGAATTATGCTAAAATGTCGGTATTTCAACAATTTACTTTCCCAGATGAATATAGTGAAGATTTGCTTAAAATTATATCAATCAGCCGTGAACAATTTGAAGTTTTAAGAAAAAGTATCAGTCTTTTATTCTCTGATTTTGGTTCACTTTTAAAAGACCATTCTACCCTTGACGAAATAAGAAAACACGAGTCACGCGTTGACGAAATTGAAGAAAAACTTTACGAAAGAATATTTAAAATGGATATTACTCTTGCTGAAAAAATGCAGATGAGTGATTTCGCAGATAAAATTGCAGAGCTTTCAGATATTATTGAAAATCTTGCAGATAAAATTCAGATTATGTTAGTAACAAGAAAGGCTTGATTTTATTATGATATACCTTTTGCTTTTTGCAGGGTTATTTATGGGCTGGTCGCTTGGTACTAATGATGCTGCCAATGCATTTGGTACCGCAGTTGCAACGCGGGTTGTAAAATACAGAACCGCTGTTATTATTATTGCAGTTCTCGTTGTTATCGGTGCTTTTATTGGTGGTGCCAACAACATTGACAAAGTTGCAGAACTTTCTACAAGTAATGAAGTAATCGCTTCAGAATCGCAGGTTTTAGCCGCCATAGAAAATGGCACAGTCGAAACTTTGCGACTTAAATCCGCAATTAAAGCAGCCATAATTTTCACTTGCGCTGCTCTTACTGTTTTTGTAATGAGTTACCTTAAATTCCCTGTTTCTGCTAATCAATCTATAACAGGTGCTATAATTGGTTGGGGACTTTTTTACGCAGACTATAAAGACCCGGAAATTTTAGCAATAAATCTTCCTCAAATAGGAAAATTTGCTTCAACCTGGATTTTAAATCCTTTGGGCGCGGGAATTATTTCGTTTATTCTCGTTTGGTTATTCCACAAATTCATTGAAGATAAATTTTCATCTTTAAGTCACTACGACAAAATTGTAAAAATAGGTTATTTATTTGCAGGAGCTTTCGCTTCATATAGTATTGGTGTCAATTCATCCGCAAATGTTACCGCCCTATATTACGATGCCGTGTTCAACAAAACCGGAGTTGCGGCAAACCTTCTTACAGATGCCCGTGTAGCTGCAACAATCGGTGGTATTGCAATTGCAATCGGTGTTCTCACCTATTCCAAGAGAGTTATGATGACAGTTGGAAGTAGCATTGCCAACATAAGTCAAATGGATGGTTTTTTAGTAATTATAGCAATGGCTCTTACAGTAGTTATAATGGGTAAATGGATGGGAATCCCTGTTTCTACTTCACAGGCAGTTGTCGGTGCGGTTATTGGTGCAGGACTTACGCGAAGTATCCGTAATGTAAATTTCGGTGTTTTTAAAAACATTGCAATTGCCTGGGTAAGTTCACCTACTGTTGCAGGTTTATTAGCTTATGGTGTCGCTTTTGCTACAAAAAATTACTTTGCTTAATATATCAAAAAACCGTTGTATTTTACAATACAACGGTTTTTTATTATACACAAAAGATATTCATTAACAATACTAAAATTACACCTGGCACAGAAAACAACGAAGATATTAAAAGAGTTAACCAGTTTATACCTATTGATATCGGGATGAAATAAGATATTGCACCTACTGCACAAATCGCACCTAGTCCACCCAAAACACTTGTAAATAAAGCTTTGAAAAAGCTTTTGCTTATTTTAAAAATCACTAATGCAATAAAAATTAAAAATCCTACAAATATATAAAACTCTGTCATAAAATCACCATTTGTATTTTTATCCTGTTAATCTATATGCTTGTATTACTAAAATTATGAAGATTATATTTTAAATTTTACGCGCATACTTATTATATATAGAAATTTTCTGAAGGGTTGATTTTTTTGGACAAACACGCTTTTACTTATGAACAGTACTGCTCTGTGGTAAACAAAAATATTATTTTACAGGAAACTGCCTATTATAATGGCAAAAAGAAGCTTAAGTGTCTTAACCATCTGAAATGTAAGCACGAATTGGGTGGTTGCAAAAATAAATTCGTTTTAGCAAAGCAAGAAAAATATGTTGAAAAACCAGACCCCCGATAGTATAATAAAATTGGTGATTTTATGAACGGTATTTACATTCACATTCCTTTTTGCAGGTCGAAATGTCCCTACTGCGATTTTTATTCATTGACGAAACCCATTGATTTACAAGAGGTTTACGTTAGTTCTCTTATTGATGAAATAAAAAATGGTCCCCGCTTTAAAGATATTTTCGATGCAAAATCTGAAATTTATAACACCATATATTTAGGTGGTGGCACACCCTCTGTTTTAAGTGGTGAAAACATCTTTTCTATTATTACCACATTAAAAGAAAATTATAAAATTACAGAAGACGCAGAAATCACTGTTGAATGTAACCCTAATTCAGATATAAAATCACTTATCCCCTATTTTAAAAAATGCGGTGTAAACAGAATCTCTTTAGGATTGCAATCGGCTGTAGATATTGAAAGAAAAAAGCTTGGCAGAAGCTCTGACAAACAACGGATTTTTGATATAATTAACGAGTTAAAGATAAATGATATTGATAATATATCACTCGATATTATGCTCGGCGTACCTCACCAAACCATTGAAACACTTAAGGAAACCCTTGATTTTATTAAAGAGTGTAACGTTAAACACGTAAGTGCTTATATACTTAATATAGAAGAAAACACACCTTTTTATAAAATGCAGAACAAACTTAATTTACCTGATGAAAATACAGTTTGCGACTTTTATGAATTCACAAGTAACTACTTAAAAAACATCGGGTTTACGCATTATGAGGTTTCAAATTTTGCAAAAGAAGGCTATGAGAGCAGACATAATACAAAATACTGGTTACTCCATAATTACTTAGGTCTTGGACCTTCTGCTCATTCATTTATAAACGGAAAAAGATATTATTTTCCGAATGATATAAATGCTTTTATAGATGGGAAACCACCTGTATTTGATTGCGATGGTGGTGACGAAGAAGAATTCATAATGCTTCGCCTTCGCTTAAAGCAAGGTCTTGATTTAAATGAATTAGAATCAAAATTCGGTGAAGTACCTGTAAAAAGAATAATAGAAAAAGCCCGATTTTTAAAAGAACAAGGTTTGATTGATTATGATAACAATATTATTTCACTTACAGAAAAAGGCTTTTTACTGTCAAACGCAGTTATTGCAGAATTTATATAAAAATAGTGGGAATTCTCAAAAGAGAGTTCCCACTTTTCTTTTAGTCTTCATCGTCAGTAACTGCAGATGCTTTATAACCATTCTGCTCATGTTCAGCGAAGGTATTTGCATAATAAACCTTCCCCTTAACATCGTGACGGAAATAATTGTAGTTTGTATCTGATGGATACAATGCCGCATTGATTGCAGAAGCACCAGGGTTACAAATTGCACCAACCGGAAGACCTTTACAATCTGTACTGTAAGTATCATATAAATCGCGATATGCAATATATTTCTGTGTATCTGTTGTTGAAGAAGTAAGTGTCACTTTAATTGTTTCAACAAGATATTTCTCTGTTGAGTCACACTCTAATCTTGGGAATGTGCCAGGCTTGTCGAGACGGTTGTGAAGAACTGAAGAAATATCCTTCATCTGTCCTGAGTTTGCAGCCTCTGCCTGAATAATAGATGCTAATGTAACAATTTCATCTACTGTCATTCCTAATTCTTTTGCTTTCTTACTATAATCTGCAGTCCATTTTGACTCGAAGTTATCTAAGAAGCGTCTTACAACGCTTGATGCATTTTCACCAATATAGAACTCATAAGTATCAGGATAAATATAACCTTCAAGAGTGCGGAATCTTGATTCTTTATTCGCCTGATTTTTAAGGAATGCATATTCTGTAGAGAAATCAACAGATTGCATTGTTTTTATGAAGCTTGAAGCAGTACAAACCTTGTTTGCTTCGAGTTTTTCTGCTATCTGGTCGATTGTATAGCCTTCTGGGAATGTAAGTGTGATTGTTTCAGAATAGTTATTACCCGCCTGCATTGTTGAGAGCATTTTTTCAAGTCCCCAATCGGCATTAAGAGTATAAGAACCTGAAACATATTCACCACTACCGTTTATAAGCTTAACAAATAAATTACAGAAAAGTTCGTTTCTTATTAAATCATTATCTTTAAGAATGCTTAAAACTTCGCTATCTGTTGCACCTGCAGAAATTGTAACCTCGCATTCATACTCAGTTTTTTCAATAGCGAGTATGTCGTTAATACAACGAATACCATAAATGCAAAGAATTGTACTTGAAATTGCAACAATCAAAACATATATTGCAAGACGCTGAAGCTTTTCCTTTGTATTAAAAAGACCTTGTGCTCTGCGTTCTTTCTGTCGTTTTTTCATTGCAATTTCACGCCTTTGTTTAGGAGTTACAGGTGGTGCAGAGGTTACTTTGTCGCCACGGTTGTTTCTTGCATATTTGCCATAAGGTGAAGCACCCCCGCGTTTCTGTCGCTCTGCCTCTTCTTTAATTTCTTGTGGTGGGTTTGAAAAATAAACCTCACCCTTATAAGAAGATTTTTTATCATCACGTTCAAAACGACTACGTTTTCTTGCTTCTTCTCTGTCGAGTTCATCTAAATACGCATCTGCTTTTGATTTTGGCAACATACCCTTAGCAGCTTTGAATGCATCGTTACCCCTGTTACCGCTTTTTGGAGTTGGCAAATCTTTTTCAGGGTCCCTGTAAAAAGGACTGTTAGGATTTTGCTTTCTCTTTGGTGCAGGTGGCTCTGCTCTATCGAAATACATATTATTACTGCTTGTATTTGAACGAATTGGAGTTGGTTTAAAATCATCTGTAACTAACCCTTTACGTTCAATATCAGGCTTTGCATCACGATTAGCAGCGCTACTGTCACTGAAAATGTCTCTTGATGAGCTTGGTGACTTACTTTTTGAAGTATAGTCATCAAAATTCTTCAAAAGGTCTTCGTAATCATTGTAATCTCGAGCCATAATTTACTCCTTCTCACTTTTATGATAAATCAACAATTCTTTTTTCCGTAACAATCAATGTTACAGGACGGTCATACTTACCGTGCATTAAAGAATCGCGTATATTTTCCTCATAACAAATACCAACGGTTTTGCCACCGAATTTTGATAAAAATCTATCGTAATAGCCTTTGCCATAGCCTAAACGATAACCTTTTTCATCAAACAAAAACGCAGGGACTATGCAAACAGTTTTTTCGGTAGTCGTCACCTTTGTGGCAGTTTCTGGATTCGGTTCTCTCACTCCAAAATAACCATCCTCTAAATCATCTAAAGAGTTTATAAGGAAAAAGTCCATATCCCCTTTGTCATTAAGACATTTAGGAACTGCAACCTTTTTACCTTGTTCTAAAAGAGTGGTTATAAAATCAAGAGTTTTAACCTCAATTGGTGTTGAAACATAAGTCAGAACAACATCTGCTTCGCGTACCACAAAAAGATTTAACAGCTTATTCTGAATTTTTTTATCTAAATTCGCTTTCAGCGTTTTATCCATTGAACGCCTTGCTTCTTTGCAGGAAGAACGCATTTGTTTTTTTATAGGGCGTATATCAACTATTTTTTCCATTGTAACCCCAATAATATTTTTTGTGAAAATTCGCTACCAATTAATTCACTTGCTATTTTTTCACCAAATTCCCACGCAACACCTGCACCTTGCGCAGTAATTATATTACCATCTTTAACAACGCCTTGATTTAATATATTTGCTCCAGCAAGCTCTTTTTCAAAGCCTGGGAAACAAGTTGCATTTTTATCTTTTAGAATACCTTTTCTGCCTAATATAAAAGGTGCGGCACATATTGCACAAACCAACTTATTATTTAAAAACGCATAATCAATTGCTTTGTGAACTCTCTCATCCTCAAATAAGTTCTGAGAGCCAGGCATTCCACCCGGAAGAATTACAGCTTCAACATCTTCATTTAAAGAAACATCATCAATATTGATATCAGTAACCACTTCAATATTATGTGCACCAATAGCGGTTTTCCCCTTTAATGATGCGGTTTTCACAGTAATTCCTGCACGTCGCAAAAAATCGACTGGTGCTAAAGCCTCAATTTCTTCAAAGCCATCTGCTAAAAACACATAAACCATAATTCTTACTCCTTTCAAAACTTAGTAATTAGCCATAAGGCATACCAAAATAAAGTGAACTAATTTTGTATTCTCTATCCGATAAATTCAAAGTCATACCAAAATCTGTTTTGTTCTTTTCAGTCGGTAATCTTAAAATGATTTTTTTACAATCAATGTGATTATTGAAAAGCAAACTTGTAATTTCTTTTTCATCTCCACAGATTTCATAAACTAAAATTTCAGTATTATTCTTTTCATAAACTGCGAAACTTAAATCAGTAAATATGAAAGAAATATCTTCTCTTGTTTTATTAAATATAAATTCAAATTCATCCTTTTCCCATACAACAAATTGTTGTTTGTTTGGTGAGTTTAATTTAATACGTATATAATCATCATAACAAAAATCCGTTTTTTGTGTTATCGTATTTTTGTTATCACAATCCCGCTTCTCAATATACTTTTCCTCATAGTTTATTGTACGTTCAAATGAAAGCTTCTCATACATTTTAAAAAGTTCTTCATTTTGGGGAACTAAAAAGCTCATTTTATAGCCCTGTTTTCTTGCTTCTTCAGTAGCAAATGAAAATAAAGTTCTTATTATACCCTTTTTGCGATATTTTTCATCAGTACAAACCGCATAAAAATAAACTGATTTAATTTCTTTATTCTCTATAATTATTTTTGAACTTAAAAATAATATCATCGCAACCAGTTCATTATTTAAAAATGCGCCAACGCCTTTTTCACTTTTTAAAACATTATCTAAAAAATTATTTATAATTTCTTCACTATCATCACAAAAATTATTTTGCCATAAAGTTTTTATTTCTTTTTTATTTTCTTGTGACAGTAATTTATTTTTAATTTCAAAATTCTGCATAATATTTTTTTAAAATAAATTCAGGATGGTAAGATAATTTTGCTTTTCTTAACCCTTCAATTCCTGCATCGTCTTCTCTATTTACAAATTCAAAATTATTTATTAAAAAATCTGAAAATAATTTATTTATTGCTGTATATGCTTTTGGATATTCAGAACTTGCTTTTTCAAAATGGGTGCAAAACATATTTTGTTTATACATCTTCTCACCCACACAAACAGCAACTATTTTTTCATTTATTTTAATTATTGCACCAATTAAATTCAAATTAAAATAATTTTCAAGTGCATTGTTTAAAACTTTTTGTTCCTTTAAAAGTGCCGGTGTTACTTGAATTTCGCGATACCACTCATTTGCAAAGCTAATACACTCAGATAAATTTTTTTCATTTATTTCTTCGAAAATAAAATCATAACTATTTTTAAATGAATTAAAATGATTCTTCTTCGAATGATATTTTCTACCACTTAAGGTTGCTAATTTTTCAACTGAATAAACATAATCAAAAGTGTCACGATTTTTATTTATTTTTACTTTTTCTTTGAATATTTCTTTTAATATTTTTGTTTGATTTTCAGTTAAACAAACAAATTGGAATTTTTTATTATTTATTTTCGCATCTTCAATTATTAAATTTATTGCATTTTTAATTTCACCATTTCCAAGTGGAAAAGAATAATAAAATTTTTCATCATCAGAAAAACGAATAAATAAAAAACTATTAAAAAAAGCAATTTTTGTATTTTCAACAACTGACCAACAAAATAAATTTCCAAAAGTAAAATCACAAAATGGTTCTTCTAAAAATTCAAAATAATTCTCTACACGTTCTCGGTCTTCTATTGAAATATCCTGAAAATCTAACATAAAATAAATTCACCTTAAAACTGTTTTTATTTCATTATAAATTTTGTCATTTATTTCTTCGATTGAAAGCAATTCACCATTTTCTGCACAAGAAATCACTTTCCAACCATATTTCTGACAAGCATAAAGAGCAGATTTTCTGCATTTATGTAAATATTCAACATCACATTCGTGAACATCTTTTTTAGATTCATCACCATTATAACGGCTTGTCATAAGCTTTTGCGAAACTTCGACAGGCATATCTAAAAACACTACCATTGTAGGCTCCGGAATACCGATTTTATTATATTCAAAATCAAAAAGCCATTCGAGGTAAGAGTCCCACTCTTCCGGTTCGAGTTTTGTCATCTGATACAACGCATTTGCAGGAGTGTATCTGTCAGAAAAAATCAAAGTACCATTCAAATAATCGTTTTTCCATTTTTCTGTGTATGACGCAAATCTGTCAGCGGCAAAAAGAACCGAGGCAGCAAACGCATTAACATCGTTTGCATTTTTTCCGAAATCACCATTTAAATATTTACGGACTAAAATACTTGAGTCACTTTCGTAGTCAGGCAATTTTATTTTCTTGTAGCTTATATTTTCTTTTTCAAACCTTTTGCATAACAATTCGGTCTGGGTAGTTTTACCGCAACCGTCTAACCCTTCAAGGTCGATGAACAAACCCATAAAAAAAGTCCCTTCACATATAATTCCAATTATATATAATACTATAAATATAGAAAACTGTCAAATAATGAGAGCATATTGTAATAAAAAAGTAACTTTTTCAGAATTGTTGTAACCTTTTATATTATTACCTCTAATAATTTATACATACAAAAAGAAAAGTCACACTAAAGTGCGACTTTTCAAAAAGTTTATCAATCTAATATTACGGTTTTCTTCTTACCCTTTTTATTTAATGGCGTTTCTCTTATTCTGAAAACGAAATCTAAATTTATTGCTTCGAGTGTACCTGCCTTTTCAACTAAAATAGCACCGTCAGTTACTTCTTTAATTACACCTGTAATCTGATGGCTGCTGTCAAATGCGTAAATAAGGCAATCCTTACCGATAAATTTCTTTGCAAGCTCTACCATTTCTACTCTCTCCTCTGTTTTTTTATTTTTAATAATCCTTTTTGCAATTATAAGTTTCTGTCTCTTGTAAATAACAAACAAAACTAAAAACAAAAACATAACAGATAAATATAAATAAGGTTGCAATATATCACCTCTGATTCGGGTTGATGTTTATTGAAATAATAGCATATACAGTATAAAAATACAAGAAGTTAAATAAAAAATCACGAACATAACACGCCCAACAAAGATAAATACCTTACACTATTTTCAGCAATATCCTTTTCACTCACACCATAATAAGTATATAAATCCTTATTTATTTCCTGGAATCGTTTAAAAGTTCCTTTGCTTCCGGAAAAAGATATCCCAAAGGCTCCTGCAATATCATCTACTTCGATATAAAGAAAATCTTCACCCTCTTTTATTTCAAAAACACGGGTAATTTCGGGTATATCATTTACTTTGTAATCAGATTCTGTTGCTCCATAGGTGTTTTTGGCATATTGTAACACTTCTTCGAGCGTATGAGTTCCCGCAACTATTTTCTTTGCAACATTCTTTTGTTTTTTTCTATAAAAATAATCCTTTATTCTTACTTTAACGCTTCTTTTGCCGCCTACCATAAAAATGCCTGTAGGACCATCTGCACTATCTATTACTGCAATTGTTTCAGCATTCTGATATTCTCTATCCAAAATAGATTCTCCTAAAAATTTTATTTAACTGTTTAATTATACCATACCTGGTAAATAAAAACAATTTAATAAAAAGATTTTTTACGGATATCCATAGCAACAACAAAACAGATTAAACATTTTAAAAATTTGCTCTTGATTTTTCTTTATAAGTTATGTATAATATCAAAGCAATTTAAAAGATATGGAGAGTTGTCCGAGCTGGTCGAAGGAGCACGATTGGAAATCGTGTAAACGGCCAAAACCGTTTCGAGGGTTCGAATCCCTTGCTCTCCGCCAAAAATGAATGGTAGTGCCGCAAGGTGCTACCATTTATTTTTTATTTTGATTGAAACAAGGGATCCGAACAAGAAATGGGAGCGAACTCCGAACATGGCGAGGAAAGGAGCGACAGAGAAACAGTCCTGTAGTGCAATTTCCCCAAACAATAAAACTAAAAGTTTAAAATGTACACAATTGTAAACCCTTTTTATCTGTGTTATAATTATCTATATAAAAAGAATTGGAGTAACGCTATGCCTAAATTAGTTAATAATCTCGCAACCGATGTAAACGAAAAACTTACTAAAAAAGAATATGTTGCATTCGGTGCAAGTACAGCAATTTCTAAAGTTTCAACTGCAATGAGCGGATTTTTCGGAGGTCTTGTTGCATCAACGTTTTTAGGACTTTCAGAAGAGGCTTTTGCAACTTACAGTACAATTATTTTCGTTCTCGGTTTCTGGGATATTGCAAACGATGTAATTGTTTCTTCTTTTCTCGATAAATCGAGAAAAACATTCGGTAACTGGGGAAGATTTAAACCATGGCTTATGCTTATGATTGTCCCCTGCAATTTAGTTCTTATTTTGCAGACACTACCAATTAAAGCATTTTTCCCCGAAGCGACTGACACCTTTAAAGTAATATATCTTGTTCTGTTGTATTTTTTAAATGATGCATTTTCTACTTTTTATAACGCCGCACTTACCGCACTTAACGCAAGAAGAACAACAAACAATTTAGAACGTGGTTACATAGCGGCAATTGAAAGTATTTTAGGTTCATCGGTTGGTGCTTGTGGTACTTATATTGCAGCACTTTTACCTTTTATTTTACCGAATATTTCAGAAGCAGAAAGATATTTTTACAGTTACTCTGTTGTAACACTTGCTTCAATACCACTTGCTATTTGGAACATTGTTGTAACAAAAGAAAGAATTGCAGAACCACCAAAGGCAGAAGCTCCAAAGCTCCGTGAAGTTTATGGGCATATAATCAAAAACAAACCGTTAATACTTTATATGATTTCTGAAATTTTAGGTCACGGTATGTCAGTTGGTTATGGTCTTATGACTTATGCTTTTATCGCTTGTTTCAGAGCAGAAACTTTTACTCTTACCCTATTTTCAGGTACACCATTTGAATTTAATTATGTTTATAATGACGGTAACTATGCTGCACTGCTTTCTTTTGCTTCATTGGCTTCGCTTGTAACTACAGGTATTTCGCTATTTTTAGCACCAATTGTCCGTAAATGGATTGACGACAAATATCTTTATATAGGCATGAAACTCGGAACGGCTTTTTGCTATTTTGCTATGTTTTTTAGTATATACCCTTATGAAGCACATACCCCTGCACAGATATTTGTAAGTGTTGTTATATGGTACGCAATCCACGGACTTACAACAGGTTTTTACAACACCATACCAGGCCTTATACAAATGGCTGTATATGATTACGGCGAATATAAACACGGAGAAAGAAATGAAGCAACAGTAAGTTCTTTAAAAAGTACATTGTCACGAATACTCGGAAATTGCACAAACTATGTAACAAATCTATTTCTTATATACGTCGGTTACAAAGCATTTGCGGAAACCCCTGAACTTATGCCAATGGAAGCAAAGGCAAGTCTTATGTATCTTTTCGCAATTCTCCCTGCTATTTTTTCATTGTTAGCAGTTATACCTATGATTTTTTATAAATTAACCGGCAAAAAGCACAAAGAAATTACGAGTAATCTCGCAGAACGAAGGCAAAATATTCTTGATGAAATAAACATAAAAGGTTGATAAGTATGATTACACTTTCTGAATTCAAAAAAACAAAAGATTTTCTTGTTTGTGTTGACAGTGATGGTTGCGCTATGGACACAATGGACATAAAACACATTCGCTGTTTTGGTCCTTGTATGGTAGATGTATGGTCGCTTCAAAAATATGAAAAAGAAATACTCTCAAGATGGAACGAAATAAACCTATACACGTTAACTCGTGGCATCAACCGTTTTAAAGGTTTAAGTATGGCTTTAGCCGAAATAAGCGAGCAATATCAAGCGATAGACGGGATTGCCGACTTAATTTTTTGGTCGGAAAATGCCGACGAGCTGTCAAACGACGCTTTGAAGAAAGAAATTGAAAACCACCCTGAAAAAGAGATTTTCAAACTTGATTTAAAGTGGAGTGAAATGGTCAATAATTCAATTAAAAGATTACCCGAAAGTGAAATCAAACCATTTCCACTTGTAAAGGATGCATTAAAACTTGCTCACGAAAAAGCTGATATTGCAATTGTGTCGAGTGCAAATTTAGGTGCGGTTTTAGACGAATGGGAAAAGCACAGCCTCCTGGAGCATACTGATATTGTACTTACGCAAAACGTCGGCAGTAAAGCTTTTTGTATTTCAGAACTTTTAAAAAAGGGTTACAAAAAAGAAAATGTGCTTATGTGTGGTGATGCTCCGGGTGACTTAAAAGCAGCAGAAACAAATGACGTTTTCTACTACCCTATTTTAGTAAAAAACGAAAAAGAATCGTGGCAAGACTTTATAAATCAAGGTTTTTTACATCTTTTATCCGGTTCATATAAAGAATATGAAACAGTAAAAAAACGAGATTTTTACAAAAATCTCGGTGCGGAATAAATTATAAAAGGCAGGTATTTCAATATGGTTAATTTAAAAGCAAAACCTTTTTATCTTTCAGACGAAGATATCAAATGGGTAAATGACACCATCAATTCTATGACCGATGAAGAAAAGGTTGGTCAGTTATTCTTCCAACTTACCGCAGGCGTTGATGAAGAATATCTGAAAAATCTTATGGAAAAATATCATCTCGGTGGTTGTCGTTACAACAATATGCCGGCAGTTGCGGTACAAAATCAGAATGCTATTTTACAGAAATATGCTAAAATTCCGCTTATTATTGCTTGTAACACCGAAGCAGGCGGTGACGGTGGTTGCTCTGACGGTACATTCATTGGTAACGGGATTAAAATCGGTGCAACACGCAACAAAACTCACGCATATAAATTAGGTAAATATGCAAACGAAGAAGCGGCAGCTATGGGTTGTAATATGGCTTTTGCACCTGTTTGTGATATTCATTATAACTGGCAGAACACCGAAATTGTTTCCCGTGCATTTGGTAATGATCCGAAACGTGTTGCAGAAATGAGTGTTGAATATTTAAGAGGCGCTCATACAGTAGAGGGATTTGCTTGTGCTGCTAAGCACTTCCCAGGTAACGGTATTGACTTCAGAGATGCTCATATTTCAAACAATATAAATGACTTTGGTACTGAAAAATGGATGGAAACCTATGGCTATGTGTATAAAGAGTTAATTAACAATGACCTCGATGCTATTATGGGTGGCCACATTATGATGCCAACATATATGAAAGAGATAAAGCCTGACATTACTGACGATGAAATGCTCCCTGCAACTCTCTGCCCTGAAATTATGACCGGTCTTTTAAGAGAAAAATTAGGTTTCAATGGTATGGTTGTTACAGATGCAAGTCACATGGTTGCTATGACCGACAGAATGACAAGAAAAGAAATGCTCCCTGCTGCAATAAATGCCGGTTGTGATATGTTCTTATTCTTTAATGACCCTGATGAAGATTTCAACACAATGCTTGAGGCTTACAAATCAGGCGTAATCACCGAAGAAAGAATAATTGAAGCTCTTACGAGAATTTTAGGTCTTAAAGCAAAAATGGGGCTTAATAAAAAAGCAAAAGATGAGCTTGTACCTAAAACACCTGCTAATGAAGTTATGGGTAAGGATGAGTACAAAAAAGCAAGTGAGGCTATCAGTAAAGAAGCTATTACACTTGTTAAATATAAAGATAAAGATGTTTTACCACTCTCTCCTTCAAAATATAAACGAGTTATGATTGTTTATATTAAAGGTGCGGCAGGTCCTATGGATGCACTTATGAAAATGATGATGGGCGGAGGTAAAAAGAACCCTGCTGAAGAATTAAAAGACAGACTTATTGAAAAGGGCTTTGACGCATTTATTTATGAAAGTCCACTTGATAAAATGAATGCACAAATCGCCGCTGGTGAAAAACCAAGTCTTAACCTTTATTTTGCAGGTAAAAATGCTATTAAAGATTTTGTTTCAGGTCAGGATTTAATTATTACACTCTGTGATGTTATGACAGGCAGACCGTCATTTGGTATGTCAAAAGGTGGCGGTGAAATTCCGTGGTATGTTTTTGAAACTCCTGTTGTTGCAATAAGTGTTAATGCACCAACAATGCTTGCAGATATTCCACAGGTAAGAACTTATATAAATGCTTACGACTCAAAACCTTCTACACTTGATGCTTTAGTTGATAATCTTCTTACAGGACCAGATGCTTTTAAAGGTCAGGACCCAATTGATAGTTTCTGTGGTATGTGGGACACAAAAATTTAAATTTTAATATTTATCTTTCGGGTAACGGTTTTCCGTTACCCGTATTTCTTTACCAAAAATTACAAAAAAATGCCCAAAAGTTACATTTTGGTACTTTAAAAAAAACAAATTGATATTATGTAGATGAAAAGAAAACAAAAAGGAGTGTTTCTTATGACAAACAAAAATAAATTAAAACAAATTATAGCAGGTATCTTTTCATCAGCATTTATTTGGGGGTTATCAATTTTATTATCAGGTGTAATAGTGGGTGGCGACCTTTTAGATTTAGGGTACTCTGAACTGGGGCTTGGCAGAATATTCTTTATATTGTTTTTAGGTTACAATATATTTATTGCTCTTTACTCGACTAAAACAAATAAAAAATATTATTGGAAAGGTGCTTTTATAACTGAAATAATTCCTTTAATATCATTACTTCTATGTTGGATTCAAATTGGTGATTCCTCTCTTGCGGGATATATAATATATCCATTCTCAGCTTTACCTTTCCTTCTTTGTACTCCTGTAGGTGGTTTGATGTTCGCATTTCCAGATGATAATATTTCTTCAATAATTGCTACAATAATCGGATTTATGTCACCAATTATCAGTCTCGTTATTTACAAAATCAAATATAAAAGGGTGATTTTATGAAAACATCAACAAAAATTATTCAATTTTCTATAGGCGTTATTCCTGTCGCTATATTTCTTATTGTAGCAGCTGTTTTTCAAGATATTCTTTTTTCATACGACCCGTCATTTGGATTTGAAAACACCTTTAGCCTGAGATACGGTTATTTTACAAATGTCATAACTGTTTCTATGTTTTTGGGCATTTTCTTTTTAGTGTACCTCTGGGCAATTCTTTGTAAATGGTTTAAAATCGATTTCATATATTACGGTGCACTTACAGGCATCCTTCTCCCTGCGGCAAGTTCTGTTATTACCGGATTTTTCACAGATGATGGTAATATTCTCACTTGGATATATGCTTTTACAATAGGTTTAATTTTACGACCTTTCGGAATGCTTTTTTATTATACACTTGAAGGTATAGAATCCTTCTTGCATATTAATGATATTCACTCTATATTCTTTATATATTTAGACTATGATACAATATCAACAATAATCATAATTATAACTCTTATATCGTTATTACTTTTCAAGGTTTTAAAGAAAAAAAGGTGATTTTATGAAAAAAATGGGAAAAATACCACAAATATTGATAGGCATTACACCACCAATAATATTCTGGATAGTGGCAGGTATCTTACAGGATGATTTATTTATAATTGAATATTTTGAAGATTTTGATATATTCAGTAATTTTTATTTATTAGATACTATATCCATTATTATGTTTCCTTGTATGTTCTTATGGCTTTATTTATGGTCATTTATCGGCAAACGCTTCAATTCAGATTATATATATTATGGTTCACTCATAGGTGTACTTCTCCCTGCTGTAAGTGCTTTTATTTCAACATTTTTTCTCGATGATGGCAACATTCTTTCGTGGGTATATATGTTTACAATCGGTCTGATTTTATACCCTATAGGAAGATTAGCTTATTTCAGTTTCGATTCTATCAACTTGGTTACCGATATATGGTTAGAAAGCAATACTTTATCAATAATTATCATTATTACAGCACTTTTGTCATTACCGATATTTAAACACATTAAGAAAAAACAAAAAGAAACACCAACTGACAACTGACAACCATCTATTTTCCAATAAAATCCTTGACTTTATGTCGTTTTTTTTATACAATATAAATGTATAAAATTTTTAAGGATGTGTGTTTTGATGAATCAACAATACGATGCATTGTTTACCCCTTGGAAAATAGGCGATGTTGAGATTAAAAACAGAATTGTTATGTGCCCTATGGGTGGTACATCACTCTTTGGTTGGTTTGAAATCGGCGGTTGCCATTTTGATAAGGAAGCGGCTAAACTCTTTATTGAAAGAGCAAACAACAATGTTGGTCTTATTATCCCTGGTATTGCACCACTCCGTGATACAATCAGAGGTAAATGGCTCTGGCAAAATCCAAAAATGTTTGAAGAACTCAAAGAGTTTATGGATGAAATCCATAAAACAGGTGCAAAATTATTTATTCAGCTTACTGCTGGTATGGGTCGTTCTTGGGCTATTACAGACCTTATTGCACCACTTCACAAAAATAAATTTACCCGTGCACTTGTAAAACCAATTATTGATACTTCTCACGAATTGGCCTCACCTTCTCCACAACCATCTCGTTGGGCTCACGACATCATCTGCCCTGAAATGACAGTTGAACAAATCCACGAGATTATTGAAGCTTATGCAAAAACTGCAAAGCTTTGTATGGACGCAGGCGTTGACGGTGTTGAAGTTCACGCAGTTCACGAAGGTTATCTTTTAGACCAGTTCGCAATTGAATTCTTTAACAAACGTACTGACGAATACGGAGGAAGTTTTGAAAACCGTTTCCGTTTCGCAACAGAGGTTGTTAAAGCAATCAAAGGTGCTTGCGGTGAAAAATTCCCTGTTTCACTTCGTTACTCAGTTGAGTCAAAAATGAAAGGTTTCTGCGAAGGTGCAATGCCTGACGAAGTTGAAGGTAAAGATTATAAAGAAGCAGGTCGTGCTATGGCAGAATCTGAAAAAGCTGCTAAGTACCTTCAGGATGCTGGTTACGATATGCTTAATGCTGATAATGGTACATACGACTCTTGGTACTGGGCTCACCCACCAATGTATATGCCTGAAAACTGCAACCTTGAAGATGTTGCTCACATCAAAAAGTTTGTAGATATCCCTGTTGTTTGTGCAGGTAGAATGGACCCTGCAGTTGCTGCAGATGCAATTAAAGAAGGCAAAATTGATGGTCTCGGTGTTGCTCGTCAGTTCCTTGTTGACCCAGAGTGGATTACAAAAATCATCGACGACAGAATCGAAGAAATTAAACCTTGTATCTGTTGCCACAGTGGTTGTTTCAACTTCTCATCTTCAAAAGGTCACGCAAACACACAAGACCTTTTCGACACAATGGGACTTTCTCGTTGTGCTCTTAACCCAAAAACAATGCAGTCTAAAAAATATAAAATCGAACCTGCAAAGAAAGCAAAGAAAGTTGCTGTTATCGGTGGCGGTATCGGTGGTATGGAAGCTGCTATTGTTCTCGCACAACGTGGACACACAGTTGACCTTTATGAAAAGACAGACAAATTAGGTGGCGTGTTTATTGCTGCGGCTGCTCCTACATATAAAGAAAAAGACCGTGACCTTATTGCTTGGTATAACCGTGAAGTTAAAAAATATGATAAAATCACAATTCATATGAATACAGAAGTTAAAGATGTTGCTTCACTTAATGCTGACGAAGTTATTGTTGCTACCGGTGCTACCGCAAAGAGAATTCCTATTCCTGGTGCAGAAAAGGCAGTTGAAGCAGTTGACTTCCTTTTAGGCGATATGTCACAGGCTCCACAAAATGTAGTTGTTATCGGTGGTGGTCTTACAGGTTGCGAAATCGCACTTGAACTCCACAGAACTTATGGCAAAAATGTTGCTATTGTTGAAATGCAGGATGACCTTATTACAACTCCTGGTATTGCTCTTGCTAACACAAGTTTCCTTCGTGATTACTTCAAAGCAAAGAATGTTCCTGTTTACCTTGAAGCAAAAACAACTGCTATCAATGATGACAGTGTAACTATTATGACAAAAGACGGCAAAACAGAAACAATTCCTGCTGACAAAGTAGTTCTTTCTGTTGGTTACAACTCTGCTCCTGTTGCACAAAAGAGCAAAAATGTTCACGTTATTGGTGACGCATTCAAAGTTGGAAGTCTCAGAACTGTTATCTGGCAGGCTTGGGACGTTGCTATGAAAATATGATTTATGAGACAAATCATATTTTCAGTTGCTAGTTTCTAGTATGGCTAGTTGCTAGTGTTATAGAAATAAATATATCCTATCATTTTTAGTTGAATGAAACTAAGAATGATAGGATTTTTAGTTTTTATACTAATAACTAGTCACACTAGCCATACTAGCCACACTAGCAACTTAATTCATTAACGAACTCTTCAATTCTCTTAAGCGCCTTAATAATATGCTCAACAGAATAGCAGTAAGAAGCTCTTATAAAGCCTTCGCCACCCTGCCCGAATGCAGTACCAGGCACAACCGCTACTTTCTTTTCTTTTAAAAGTCTTTCGCAGAATTCTTCACTTGTAAGACCTGTGCTCTTAATACAAGGGAAAGAGTAAAAAGCACCCTTTGGCTCACGACAGGTAAGACCAATTTTGTTAAAGCCATTTACAATGAGTTTTCTTCTTCTGTCATATTCTTCGTGCATACGCTCCACATCTTCGTCACAGTTTCTTAAAGCTTCAATTGCAGCATACTGTGAAGTAGTCGGTGCGCACATAATATTGAACTGATGAATTTTTGTAATCTGACTCAATATTTCTTCAGGACCACAACAGTAACCAAGACGCCAGCCGGTCATTGAAAATGCTTTTGAAAAACCATTTATAGTAATAGTTCTGTCATAAAAACATTCTAAAGATGCAACTGGTGTATGTGGTGCATCACCATAAGTAAGTTCAGAGTAAATTTCATCTGAAATAACAATTATATTTGTATCTTTAATTACATCGTAAAGTGCTTCTAAATCATCTTTTTCCATAACTGCACCCGTTGGGTTGCAAGGGTATGGAAGAATTAAAGCCTTTGTTTTATCTGTAATTGCATTTCTTAATTCTTCTGGTGTTACTTTAAAGTCATTTTCTGCCTTTGTTTCAATAATAACAGGCACACCACCGGCAAGGCGTGTAACCGGTTCGTAACACACATAACTTGGTTGTGGAATTATAACTTCGTCACCGAAAGTAACAATTGCTCTTATAGCACCATCAATTGCTTCACTACCACCAATAGTAACAAGAATTTCTGTATCAGGATTATATTTAAGATTATATTTTCTTTCTAAATAGCGAGAAATCTCAACTCTCAAAGCACCTAAACCTTTGTTGGCACTGTATTTTGTTTTGCCTCGTTCAAGTGAGTTTATACCTGCTTTTCTTATTCTCCATGGAGTCTGAAAATCAGGTTCACCAACACCTAAAGATATAACATCTTCCATAGTTTCGGCAATATCAAAAAACTTTCTTATGCCAGAGGGTTTTATTTCTGTTACGGTCGGATTTAAAATTTTACCGTAATCTATCATAATAAAAATTGCCCCCTGTCATCGTGCTCCATATCACACAAATGAACATCCATTTCTTTATATCTTCTCATAACAAAGTGAGTTGTTGTAGATGTAACAGAATCAATTGTAGCAAGTTCTCTTGCAACAAAACGAGCAACATCTTGGAGTGTTTTACCTTTAACAACAACATTAAGGTCATAAGAACCAGACATTAAATAAACAGATTCCACCTCATGGTAAGACATAACCTTTTCAGCAACTTCTTCAAAACCTAAATCTGCTTTAGGCACAACGTTTAATTCAACAATCGCAGAAACATAAGCATCATCAAGGCTGTCCCAGTCAATAACTGCTTTGTAGCCTCTTATAATACCCTCTTTTTCTAATTCTTCAATTGTTTTTGCAACAGTTTTTTCATCACTACTGAGCATTACTGCTAATTCTTCATTAGTATATCTTGCGTTTCGGCATAAAAGCTTTAAAAGTTCCGATTTCATAAAATGCCCTCCATAAAATTACTGCATAATATAATACTAAATTCGCGTGATTTTGTCAATTATCGTCTTTACAATACTCACTATAAATGTTAAAATAGTTTTATAAATTCTTATTGTAAGGTGATTATATGAAAATTGCTCGTTACCATGAAGATTTAACTAATCTTCACATTAATACATTACCACCAAGAGCGTATTTTATTCCTTTTGCAACTTTAGATACAGCTCTTTCAGGTGACAGAAACCGTTCTGAATACCTTTTAAATCTTTCAGGCGAATGGGATTTTAAATATTTTAATAGTTTTGAAGATTTATATAATATTGAAATTGACGATAAATCTCTTTATGAAGACAATATGAAAGTCGAAGTACCAAAGTGCTTTCAACTTTATGATATAGGTGTATTTGATAAACCACTTTACTCAAATCTTTACTATCCATTCCAGGTTGACCCACCTTTTGTGCCTGATGAAAACCCTTGTGGTCTTTACACTAAAAAATTCACAGTTACAGAAGAAATGAAAGAAAGAAAAAGCATAATTACATTTGAGGGTGTTGCCTCTTGCTTCTATCTTTTTATAAATAATAAATTTGTAGGCTATAGTCAGGTAAGCCACTCAACAAGTGAATTTGACATTTCAGATTTTGTTACACTCGGTGAAAACGAAATTAAAGTTCTTGTTTTAAAATGGTGCGACGGCTCATATTTAGAAGACCAGGACCACTTCCGCCTTTCGGGTATTTTCAGAGAAGTTTATATTTTAAGCAGAAATCAGAATTATTTAAAAGATATTGAAATCCGTCAGAGCTTCAACGAAGACTACACAAAATGCACACTCAACATCAAATGCGATATTGATAACCCGGAAAGCATTATTTACGGAATTGTTCATCCTTTAGGTAATGTAATTGACGAGGGTGAAGTGAGTAATAAAGAATTTACCTTACCTATTGAAAATCCTGTAATGTGGAATGACGAGGCTCCTTTTGTTTATACACTTTTCATTACTGTTGATGATGAAATGATTCCTTTCCAGTTAGCATTAAGAGAAGTTAAAATTGAAGACAAAAAACTTCTTATAAATGGTAAAGCAGTTAAACTTCGCGGTATTAACCGTCACGACAACTCCCCTACAGGCGGTTACACGGTTTCTATGGAAGATATGGTAAGAGATTTATTCTTACTTAAAAGAGCAAACGTAAATGCCATAAGAACATCTCACTACCCGAACGACCCTCGTTTTTATGACTTGGCTGAAGCTCTTGGTTTCTATATTATAAACGAAGCAGATATTGAAACTCACGGTATGGGCTTTAATACAGAAAGTGATTGGGACTGGACCCGTTGGTCATTCCTTTCAACCTCTCCTGACTGGAAACTTTCTTATGTTGACAGGGCAAAAACTCTTTATGAAAGAGATAAAAACCACGGATGCGTTATTATGTGGTCACTCGGTAATGAAAGTGGTTGCGGTGTAAACCACAGAGCAATGAGAGAGTTTATAAAATCCCGTGATGAAAATGCTTTAGTGCATTATGAAAACTCTCACCTTGAATTCAAAGCAGTTCCCGAGGGTGAAAATTTCAGCGATATTTCTGATGTTGAAAGCCGAATGTATGCAGGCGTTACATATATTGATAAATACTTAAATGACAAGCAATATAATAAACCTTTCTATATGTGTGAATACGTCTGTTCAATGTCAACAGGCGACGTATATGACTACTGGGAATTAGTTGATAAATATGACAACTTCTGTGGTGGTTGTATATGGGAATTCGCAGACCATTCAATTTCTATGCCGGGTGATGATGGTAAACCTCGTTATTACTATGGCGGTGACTTCGGCGACTTCCCGCATAATAGTATTTGTTGTATTGATGGTCTTGTATTTGCTGACCGCTCTTTAAGACCTGGTTATTTTGATATGAAAAAGGTGTATGAGCCTTTCAGAATGTCTTACGAAAATGGTACTTTAAAGGTTAAAAGTGTACTTTATTACACATCTCTTTCAACCTGCTTCTTAAAATGGCAGGTTACAAACGGTAAGCAATTAGTAAAACAAGGTGTAATTGATTCCCTCGATGTTGAAGCACAACAAGAGAAAGAATTTAAACTCTTTAACGAAGACGAATTAACATTAACAGAAAATGCTTTCTTAACTGTTACAGTTCATCAGAATGTAGAAACCCCTTGGGCTCCTGAAGGCTACGAAATCGGTTTCGGACAGTTCGAATTACCTGTAAAGGCTTTGAGCTTAACACGAGAAAAATATCAAATTTCCGTTATTGAGAATGACCGTTTTGCAGAAATCAAAGTTGGTAGCAACGAGTATGTATTTGACAAGAGCTATGGTAGAATTAAATCTATAAAACGCAACGGAACTGAACTTTTAGACGAGCCTACAAGATTACAAATATGGCACGCACCTTGCTACAATCGTGGTTCTGCTGATGAGTGGTACGCCAACAATTTACACAAGGCATATCAAAAAACATATTACAGTAAGGTAACTAAAAAAGAAGATGCGGTAGAAATTGAAACTTCTATTGCTTTTGGTGGTCCCGCAAGTCCATCTACAATTAAAGGTATATTTACTTACATCTTTAATAACGATGGTACATTAAAAATCACCGCAGACGGTACTGTAAAAGATGTTGCACCACTTCTCCCTCGTTTTGGTCTTGAATTCATATTAAAGGAAGAAAACGAAAAACTAAGATATTTCGGTTTAGGCTTTACAGAAACTTACCCTGACCGTTATAAATCTGCTCGTTTCGGTGAATATGATTTAACTGTTACAGATAACTTTGTGCATTATGTAAGACCACAGGAAAACTCTTCTCACTACAAGACACGAAGAGTTGATGTGGGTAAAGTGGGTAGCGTAGGTCTTCGTGTTACACCTTGTGATGAAACAAAAGACTTTTCGTTTAATGCTTCGCACTATTCAGCAGAGCAATTAACTGAAACTGCTCACGATTTCGAGTTAAGACCGGAACCAAGAACAATTCTTAACATCGACTGGAGATTTAACGCAATAAGCGAAAACAGTGAGCTTAATAATGAAGAAAACAAACGACTTTTAGACGATAAGTCATTTAAGTTCTCATTTATGTTTGAGCCGATTGACTTTTAAAGTGCTGAATGCTGAGTTAAGGAAACGCTTCACGTTTGATAAAAAACGGATAATTGAGTATTTTCTCAATTATCCGTTTTTCTTATTTTGGAATAATTATTGTACCATCTGATTTAGTTGCAATATTTGTCACAACTTCAGAAGTATTAACCTCACTTTCAGCAACTTCTTCAATTATAATCTCAGGTGCTAATCTATCAGGCTTTTTCATACCATCCTTACCCTTTGTAGAAAATGATACATCAAACATAATTTGTGAATCGGCAGGAATTAAAAATATTTTAAATCCCGTTTCAGTATCAAAGCCTTCTAAAATCTGTGTTTCAATCATACCTACTTTATATTCAGTTTCAAAATCGCCTTTTATCGACACAAATTTATCTTCTTGGGTATTATTAGTTAATAGAACAGCGGTATTAAAAACAATATCACCTTCGATATTTGCATAATCATCCAAACTCACAGAATCAATTGTGAAATCAGAGTTTTGCAATACATCTTCTTGTTCATCTGACTTCCCACAAGATACAAGCACTAAAATCACCGATATAACTACTAAAAATAATGATTGTTTCATACTCTTACCCCGTTTTTAAAATTTATCTTGCTACTTGCACACTCATCATTCGGCACTACTCTTACTTGCAACAAGTACAAATGATAGAATATAGTCGCTCACATCATCGTAGGGGCTGACTTGTAGTCGCCCGCGAGTAGTATGAACCTGTTTTTTATTACGATAAAATAAATGAGAACACTAAACCAAACTCCTTGCGAAGCTGAAGCCATTAATCAAAAAAATCTCGGCTTCGCGTTATTTTATTTTTCTATCTCGATTGGTTAATTTTAAAATTAAATATATTCCGCTACTACGTGCGACCAAAGGTCTGCCCCTACGATTGTGGGAGTTAATTTTTTTCATTTATAACGCAACGCTGTTCCTATATTGTGCATTATGCATCGTGAATTGTGCATTAAAAGCCGTTCTCACGTTCTCAACTCTCCATTTTTCAATTCTCAGCTACCATAAGTGCATACGCACAACTGCTTTCAGGGTACGCAACAACTAAAAGTGTTCCTCTATCACCCGAAAAATATTTGATGTTTGATTTATTCATATACTCTTTATATTCTTCGGCGGTTAATTCTTTACACCAAGGCTCATCTATTTTAAACATAGGCTCTGAATCTTTAAAATATAAATTTTTTGTAACAGATGTTTCTGCTGCGAACATCATTCGGTGCAGCATAGGATAATCCATTGAAGCACCATATACATCTACGCCTTGCATAAAGTTTTTGTTATACTCCCCTAACTTATTGGCATCTACAAGAAATGCTTTTACAGGTTCTCTTGTAATTTTAAAGAACTTCATTAAGTCGTGTGCTTTTAAAAACTCTACTGTATTTGTCATTTCTCTTGTAACCTGGAATGAAACTGAATGACTTGACATAACAAAAGGTAAGCTTTCTTTTGTTAATTCATCACGGGTGAATTGTAATAAACCATAGCTTTCTGTAGGTTTAAACCATTCATAATGTGCAAGTGAGGTAACATCCTTATAAATTGCCGCTTTTAATTCTTTAATTTCGTTTTCACTTAACACATCTGTTAAAGATGTAAGAACCGCATCCTTTGACTGAAGGTAAACAAATTTATCCATACTTGTAATTTGTTCACCCAAAAATGCAGTCCCATTAGTTTCATCATCCTTAATAGTTTTCCCGAATAAAAGCTGCTTATAAATATCTTTAATTCCGTTTGTATCCCAGAGTTTCAGAATTTCTTCGGCACTTTCTTTACCAATACATCTGTAACTTCTTATAACTTCAGAACCATCTTTTAATAAGTATGTAAATTTTATACTTTCAGTTGTTTCTGATTTTTTATCATCTATTACTACAGAATGAATGTCAAGAATACTTTTAAAATCTTCAACATTATTGAACTCAATGAAATATCGCAATACCGGAGTACTTACATCGTAATAATCAGCAATACCTATAAGTTCGTAAGTGTTTTCATACAAATCATAAGGTGCTTCAATTCTGATTTTTTCTATGTCTTCTACTTCAGGTAATCTGTTTTCATAACCTAAACCACCCATAAAGCAGAACAATGAAATAAGAGCAGTACTACCAACAATTGCTACTAAAGGTTTTGCTTTTTCTTTCAGATTTGCAATTCTCACAGTGCAAATTATATTGAATACAACTGATAGAATTACAGCAGAGCCTACAAAAACTGTCAACAGAATAAACTGTTCAGAAGGTGTAAGATTTTCAAAAACTGACATTGTTCTGTATTTAACAGAAACATTTATTACATTTGCATAAGGATTGAAAGTTATATAAGAAACTTCTGCTATAGTAGCGCCCAAAACTACAGGTAAAGAAAACGAATTTATAATTGTAACTAATTTATTCTTGTTCGCAATACCGCAATTTTCAAACTTGAAATTCTTTTCAAAGTAACGTTTTATTAAAACCAGACCTGAAACTGATAATATAATCCAGATTACCGGGTGAAGAAATCTGTCGGCAGATACTTCAAACGGTGCTGTATAGTACCCAACCGTTACATATGAATAAAATTCTTTTAACGGGTCTAAAAATGTAAGTTTTTCTAAAATCGAAAAATCATCTAAAGTGTAACCACGCAAAAAAGCAGCTGCAGAATAATTTACTATACTTATTACACTAAAAGGTAATAAGGCAAGAGAAATACTGTAAAGAACTGCCTCAACTTTTCTGCTTGTAAAAACTGCCCCTGCAACACCACACATATATCCCCAGAAAAGCGTTTTTAAACTTATAAGTACATCTTCTATAAATGGTGCTATAAAGCCAGCTTCAAGTGAAGCATATTTTAAATTTAATGATAATGCAATTATTTTAATTACTACTACAATCATAACAAGTGCCGTTAACGGAAGGAATACCTTTCCGGTAAAAATTGCACTTCTCTTTTTTGGTTGCAACAATACAGCTCTTGCGTGATTTTTATTTAATAAAAACAAGAAATTCCTGAATGCAATAAAAAAACCACCAATAAGAGTTACTACAAAATCAATGTCAAGGTAACTTAAACTCAGTGAATCGTCTGTTACTTGTTTTTTTACAATTATTTCTACTAAATCAAATCCTTTATCAGCATACCACTCACCTAAAACACTTACAGAAAATGCAAAAGCAAAAATAATTATAAGAGCAATTGTAGGAAAAATAGAAACGCTTAAATTAGCAATATCGATTTCTTTCTTCAATATACTTTCTTTATTTTTCATATTAAAACCCCCATAGTGCTACGGGAGAAGCCTCCCGTAGTCTTTAGTCCCAATTGTATTTATGCAGGAATGTAATAAGCAGTATCTATTCCGGCTGCATAATCTACAAATAAAATCTTACCTTTTAATTCTTCATCGTAATAAGCGATGTGCGCCTTTGTCAAAAGAGTGTACATTTCTTTTGTATTTTTTATTTCTTCAACAGGTGCGGTTGTGTAATCAAAAACACCTAAAGAGTCATAATCCTCATAGATAAAATCGCTATCGGGATACTGTTCCTGTAACACCTCGTTAATTGTATATTTTGACTTTCCAAAGAACATAATATCATTTCCGAGGTCAGAATCAGGAAGAAAATAAGCTGACATCTCGTACATTCTAAAATACATCTCATTTTCAGTATAAACATTACATTTCCAATCAAAATACTCTTTAGCATCCGCTATAAAGACGCGGTCAATTTTCTCTTTATTATCAGTTAAATACTGATATAAATTAAGTTCTTTTAATACAGAAACCGTATTTTTCATTTCGGCAGTAACAGGAATTGTAACCTGTTCATATGCACCTGCTAAACCACCCCAGAATTTATATTCACCCGTTGTGCTTTCGTAGATTGGCGGTGCTTCATTCTCAATTACAATTTCTGCTGTATCACTTTCATATAACACTTCGTCTTCCTCGTAATAGTCACCGTAAATACCAGCATAATACTTATCGTTATATGTAAAAGCAACAGCACCGTAAGTTTTTGTCGGCTTAAACCATTCGTCAGTAGTAAGCTCACAGTAATCTTTATAAATTGCTTCTTTGATACGAGTAAATTCCGCTTCAGTTAATTTATCTGTTACATTAGTTCCTGTATTTTGCTTTGATGCTATATACACCTTATTTTCAGAAAAATTAAACACAGAATGCGGTTCTTCGTAATAATCCCAGGTAAAAGCTTCATTACCATCAAAATAATAGCTGTCAGTCTCTGACGGGTAAGTATTAGTAGGCTTATTATTAAGTAAATAATCTTCAATAGCTTTTTTTGTTGAATCTGTTTTCCAGAGTGCAAGAAGCTTTTCTGTTGCCTCATTACTTAATACGTTATAATTACGCGTAATTGTTCTGCCATCCTTGAGCTCATAAGTAATACTAATACTCTCAGCAGTATCCATATCACGATTTTCTATTGTTGTTTTTTGAATTTCTTTTACTACTTCAAAATCATTTTCTGTAGTAAATGTAAAGCTTTGCTCAGGGTAACCCATGTATAAATCTACACTTGTCATAGTATTGAACATATCACTACCATAAAAGGTTGTAGATATTTCAATTGATTTAATATCTTTGGTATCAGGCATTCTTTTTTCGTAGCCCAAGCCACCGGTAAAAGAAAAGACTAAAATCAATGCAATTATTGAAAGCGGTGATAAAACTGCAATAAGCTTGTTTTTATTTAACTTAAAGCTTGTTTCAATAAGACAAATTGTAAGGAATGCAAAAATTACAGTTAAAACACATAACAAAGCAAGGTACAAACTGCTTGTAACCTCAAAATCGTTATATGCAGATCCGGTTATAATGATGTCTAAAACTATTTCTGCAATAGTCAACCCTATAAATGCACCGATTATTGCGAGCATCGGTTTATTTGTTGACTTCATTTCTATTTTTTCAGGCTTATAGCTTTTAATAAAATATTGTTTAGTGAAAGCTAAAACTAATATCAACACTACAATCCAGATTGCACTTACCACTAATTTATCAGTAGTATAGCTTGGCATTTCAGCGAATACCATTGTAAGTGAAAGCTCTCGTGCAGGATTAAAAATGAATACGAAGTCACTATAGCTCTTTGTTATTGAATATAATATAGAATCATATCCGTAAAGATACATATCGAGTAATGTGTCAACTACCTTGTAAACTACCGGCATAATTCCTATTAAGGAAATTCCTCCAAAAGCAACCTCCAACTTTTTACCGCAAGCAATTGAGCTTACACAAAAAGCGGTAAAGCCTAAAAGCACATATTTTAAACAAACAAAAATATCGGTTACACCTTGTATAATTAAGTCGCTGTTTACACCGAATATTTTAATATTACAGCTTATCATATATGATTTAACCGCAACAACTATTAAAGCTAAACCGCAAACAGGTAAAATTACGCTTTTGTTAAAAAGCTTACTGCGTTTCAGAGGAAATGAGAGCATTGTTACTCCCCATTGCTTAACTGTTAAAAACTGAAATGATGTAGCTCCTAAAAGAGCTGCTGCAAGAGCAATAAAGGTATATTCAAGTGTAAACCAGTTACTGAAGCTGTAGCCAAATTCCTTTGCGGGATATAGCTCGTAATTGTACTTTAACTCATTTATTGTATCAAAGCCTGCTGCTGTTAAAAAGATGCCGAAAGCAGAAACAATCAACATCAGGTAAATTCTTCCGTTGCCATTCATAAAACTCGCTAAATCGAAGTTTTTATTTTTTGAAGATAGATTTGATTTTTTCATTTTCACTTGCCGCCTCCGTTTCTTCAATAAATACTTCTTCAAGTGTGAGTCTTTCACTTTCAAGCGACTTAACACCCATTTTTTCAAGCTTTTCAATTTCGTTTTCTACATTACCGCAAACAATTATCATTGCACTCTTTCCACTTAATTTCATTCTGTGGTAGTTGATATGTGCCAAATCATTTTCAGTAACCTCGTTTTTGAATGTAACTAAAACTTTTCTGAATTTTTCACTTACATCTTCAATTGCACAATTGAGAATTACATTTTTACCATTGAGTATTGCAACATGGTCGCAAATATCTGAAACCTCCTGCAAATTGTGTGATGCAATTATAATTGATGCATTTGTTTCGTTTATATACTCTAAAATAAGCTTTTTAAGTAATTCTTTTTTGTGTGGGTCAAGTCCGTCAAAGGTTTCGTCAATTAAAAGATATTTAGGTTTAGCGGCAAAGCCAATTGCTAATTGCACTTGCTTTTTCATACCCTTTGAAAGGCTTTTAATTGTGAGTTTTTCATCTAAACCAAATATACCGAGAATCGCATTAAAAATGTCGTAACTGAAATTGTCATAGTATTTCGCGTAAAACTTTGCACCACTTTTTATTGTTGATGTTGGTGGAAAAAACATATTATCTGAAATATAGAAAAGATTTTTTCTTTCTTTATCGTTATCAAACGCGTCATTGCCATCAAGCAAAACCTCACCACTTGTAGCCTTTACCACACCTGCACAGATATTAAGTAAAGTTGTTTTACCGCTACCATTAAAACCAGTAAGTGCAAAAACTGAAGTATCTTGTATTTCAATATTGATATTTTCAACTGCGGTAAAATCATCATATTTTTTAGTAACTGAATTTATTTTAATCATTTTGCATCATCCTTTTCATAAATGTTTTTAGCTATGTTAATAACCTGTTCTAAAGAAACTCCCCTTGCTTTCGACGAAGAAAGCACTCGTTTCAATTCATTTTCTGCGTTTTCAATTACAAGCTCATTTTTAATTGCTTTTTCACTTACGAAAACGCCTTTACCTGCAACAGAATATGTTACACGTTCTGTTTCAAGCTCTTGAAATGCCCTTTTTACTGTGTTCACGTTAAGATTCAAGTCTGACGCTAATTGTCTTATAGACGGTAGCTTATCATCAGGCTTTAACTCCCCGAGATTTATTTTATTTATTATCTGCTCTTTTATCTGCTCAAATATCGGAGTACGGCTTCTCGGGTTAATAATAATCATAACTTAACACCTCCCATTTTAGATTCATTTAACTGTGATACAACTGTGATATCACATCTATTACAGTTTGAGTATAATATAAAAAAACTTCTTTGTCAAGAAGTTTTTTACAAATTGAAAGTTGAAAATGGAAAATTGAAAATTCCGGAACTGCGTTGGCATTTATAAATTGAATCAAACGAAAATTATCCTATCATTTTTAGTTGATACTAAATCCTGCTTGAAATGATAGAATAAATTTACTTTATATATAATTATAATCGGCTTGGCCCCTTAATTTTCAACTTTTAATTTTCAATTTTCAATTCAAAAAACACCACACCTTGTTTAAGTGTGGTGTTTTTTCTCAAAGCTGGTCAAGCGTCAATTCATATGCCGGAACAAATTCCTCTAAAAAGATATTGGCTTCTTCGATGTTTAATTCAAGAATTTTTTTCTTTGTAGATTTTTCTGCTTTTTTAAATTCTGAATTCCCCGCTTTTCGTTCATCAATACATTTGATTAAGGCACTTAATTTATCTGCCGCCTTAACGAGCGGTAACAATTCTTCATCGTTTTCACCCGTTAAAACACTCATAAATTCAGTTTTCAAATCATCAGGCAGCATTGAAACAAGTCTTTCTGTTGCACAATCTTCAATCTCTTTAAAAGCACCTAAAATCTTCTCATTCTGATACTTTACAGGTGTTGGCATATCACCTGTTATGATTTCGTGTGCATCGTGATAAAGCCCTAAAACTGCAGCTCTGTCAGCATTGTAGCTTTTATTTAACCTTACATTACCAATAACTGCAAGTGCGTGAGCAATTACCGCAACCTCTTTTGAATGACTATCTAAATTTTCGTTTTCGGTATTTCTCATTAACGCCCAACGGTCAATATATTTCATACGCGAAAGCATAGCAAAAAAACTGTAACCCATTATAAAAATCCTTTAATTTTAAAATTAGAACTTAATTCTGAATGTTTTAATTTCAAATGGTTTAAATTCGGTTTCTAATGATTTGCCATTAAATTTAACTTCATCTGCACCATCTTCAATAAGATTACATTCAGTAGCCTCTTTAATATCATCGCAGAAGGTAAGTGTTGCTTTTGTTTTACTGTTCCATGTTTCATAAGCACGAACAATAATACCATTGCCATCTTCTGCATCTTTAATTGTTTCAATAACAATGTTGTCTTTATCGGCACTTACAAATGAGTAAACTGATGGTAAATTACCGTTATTTGCTTTTGCAAATACTGCATAAGCAGGGTAGTTCACATTAAATGCTTCTTTAACAACATCTGAAGAAGAAACGTGGTTTTTGTGTGGATAAATTGAGAATGTAAATTCATGATATTCTCTGTCCTGTACATCATTAGGGCGTGTCTGACATCTTAAAAGAGTCGGCATAATATGACCATTCTTTACAGTACAACCATATTTACAATCGTTGATAACAGAAACACCAAAGCTGTTGTCTGAAAGGTCAACCCATTTGTGCATTGAAACCTCGAACTGTGCGAAGTCCCAAGTTGTGTTTTCTGTTGTTGAACGCTCAAGGTTACCGAACTGAATATCAAATGTAGCCTTAACTGCGTTTACATCTACCGGATAATCGCCCTTTAATACAACGTGAGTTTCTTTCCAATCTGTTTTATAATCAACATCAATTCTGTCTAAATCAGCGTAGATGTTATAGTATGCACTTATAACTGAATTTCTGATTTGTTTATCTACCTTATAAACAACTCTTACAGCACCTTGTTCAACAATTTCAGCACCGATAAAGTCTAAGTCGAATTCTTTTTCTTCAAAATATGACTTAATATCCCAAGCCTCGTGGTTAAATGGTCTGTCCTGGAATGCTCTTACAGTACCGAATGGTTTTCCGTCTGCAACATCTCTACCACTTTCCTTGTGAACAAGCTTTGTAATATCGCCATTGGTAAATTCGACAGTAAAGTATTTTGTATCAACAGAATTTGTACTTACCTTCATAGCATCGGCGTTCTGTACACCTGATTTAACTGTAAATGATTTGTAGCCCTTTGCAGGAATTTCTGCAACGAATACAATTTTATCGTCGTAGGTTTTCTGGTAAGCAACCTCTTTGTCACCATCAAGAAGTATGAAATCACCTTCAACAGGAACATCACTTACAACTGAATCCTTTCTGTCGAAACCTGTTGTGTTAAATACAACTAAGCTGTCATTCTGAAGATTCATTTTGCTGATAAGTGAAGCCTCTGCAGAAGCAGTCATTTCAGTACCTTCTGCTATAACGCTTTCGTACTGCTCTTTACTATCTTCATAAACTTCTCTTATAGAAGAACCTGGAAGAATATCGTGGAACTGGTTAAGAAGAATAAGCTTCCAATTTTCTAAAATTCTTTCTGCAGGGTAACCAAAACCTGTTTCTTTTTTAGCAATAGCAGAAAGTGTTTCAACATCGTGGAAAAGGCACTCTGTTTTACGGTTATATTTTTTGTTTCTTGCCTGACTTGTGAGAGTACCACGGTGTAACTCGAGATAAAGCTCACCGGACCATAATGGAAGATATTTATTACCCTTAACCTGATTTTCTAAATTACGGAAGAAATCGAGTGAAGGTGCAATTTTTACATTAGGGCAACCTTCAATACCTCTTTGCATTCTTGCACCATGCTCAAGCATATCAACAGTAGGTCCACCGCCACCGTCACCGAAACCGAAGGTGCAAAGGTAATCTCTGCCCAAATCCTTCTGACTATAGCGCTTATTACCACCGATGATATAACCAGGTCTTAAGTATGCGTTATATGTAGTCTGGTAATCTTTTCTTTCATCACGATTTGCATCTTCGCAAGGTGAGAAGTGAGAAAGAACCTCCGTACCATCAATACCCCTCCACATAAATGTATCATAAGGGAATTTGTTGTATTCATTCCAACTGATTTTGGTTGTCATAAAGTATTCCATACCACATTTTTTAATAAGCTGTGGAATAGCACCTGAATAACCAAAAACATCAGGAAGCCACATTATTTTATTATCAATACCAAATTCTTCTTTGAAGAATTTTTTACCAACAAGGAACTGGCGCACAAGAGCTTCACCTGATGCTACGTTAGTATCAGCTTCAACCCACATACTTCCTTCAACTTCCCATCTGCCCTCTTTAACCTTTTGCTTAATTTTTTCAAAGAGCTCAGGGTAATCCTGCTTTACATAATCGTAAAGCTGTGCTTGTGAAGACATAAACTTATAATCTGGATATTCTTCCATAAGCTTAACAACTGTTGCAAATGAACGACCCGCCTTATCACGTGTCTGACGAAGCCTCCAGAGCCACGCAACATCAATGTGAGTGTGACCGATTGACCAGGCAGTTGCTTCGTGTGTTTTACCGTAAATATTTTCATTTAAGTAAGCAGAAGCTTCTTTTGCTGTTCTTTTGAAGGACTCTCTGTCACCTGAATCAATATCAAGCATATTACAAGCAACATTAAGATGTTTTATTAAATTAACACGTACAGTTGAGTCACCGTCATAGTAATTTGTTACCTCCAACGGAGAAGCAATATCATAGTAAATTCTTACTGCATCCTTGTCGAGTGTCTGTAAGAATGCACCCATCTGCACCTGACCTTTGTATTCCCAAGGATCTGTATATGCATTTATATAAATTTCGAGAGTTTCGCCACCTTCTGCACACTCTGAAACTGTTACATATTGGTGGTTGCTATCTACACCCTGTGTCATTTCGCCATTTATCCACACAATAAACTGTGGGTTAACCTGATTCCAGTTACCATTATTATAGTAAGGCTTGAACTGATAAATAACCTTTTCGCCCTTAAAGCTTTCCGGAATTGTTACTGTCTGTTTAAACCAGCAATAGCACTCGTGGTAACCCCAATAATCTGAGTGTGCTTTAAAAGGCTTCCATTCACCTTCGTTTCTCTCTTCAAAAGTATATTGACCATCTCTTATGAAAAAGTCACCTGTTGAAACACTATCTTTAATAAAGAAATCGCTTTTAATTACTTCTGTAATTTTGCGTATTCTTCTGCTTAACATATAGCGCTCACTATTTTTGTCGAAAAAATCAACATCAAAATGTGCCATACCTACTCTCCTGTATTTGCAAATTACATTTTATTCTAATGCGATTTTAATAATACCACATCAGTTATAATTTTACAACAAATAAATCTTAAAAAGTTTATATAATAATAGCAATATTACCATTGACATTTTGGCTTCAAATAATTAAAATAGATATAATACATTTATACATCAAATTTTCTCTTTGAGAAATAACTATAAATTATGAAGGAGTGTAAAAATATGGCACATTATTGTAACGAACCATCAAGAACATTCAGTGAGTATCTTCTCATCCCGGGTTACACAGGTCCTGACTGTATTCCTGCTAATGTATCTTTAAAAACACCATTATGCAGATACAAAAAAGGTGTTGAAGATTCTCCTATAACACTCAACATTCCGCTTATTTCTGCAATTATGCAATCTGTTTCAAACGATACACTTGCTATTGCACTTGCTAAAGAAGGCGGTATGTCATTCATTTACGGTTCACAATCTATTGAAGATGAGGCTGCTATGGTAGCAAGAGTAAAAAGCTACAAGGCAGGTTTCGTTGTTAGCGACTCTAACTTAAAACCAACTGACACTTTAGCAGATGTTGTTAATCTTTTTGATACTATGGGACATTCAACAATGGCTGTTACTGAAAACGGCGAAGCAAATGGCAAACTTTTAGGTGTTGTTACTTCACGTGATTACAGAATCAGCAGAATGGCTTTAGAAACAAAAGTTACAGAGTTTATGACTCCACTTGAGAAGCTCATTACAGCTCCTGCTTCAACAACATTAAAAGAAGCAAACGACATTATCTGGGAGCACAAATTAAACTCTCTCCCAATTATTGACGATAAAGGCAATCTTCTTTACTTTGTTTTCCGTAAGGACTACTCACAGCACAAAGAAAACCCTCAGGAAATTCTCGATGATCAGAAAAGATATATGGTTGGTGCTGGTATCAATACTCGTGACTATGAAGAAAGAATCCCTGCACTTATCGAAGCAGGTGCAGATGTTCTTTGCATTGACTCTTCAGAAGGCTACACAGAATGGCAAAAACGCACAATCGCATTCGTAAGAGAAAAATATGGCGATTCAGTTAAAATCGGTGCTGGTAACGTAGTTGACAGAGATGGCTTCCGTTTCCTTGCAGAAGCAGGTGCAGACTTTATTAAAGTTGGTATCGGCGGTGGTTCAATCTGTATAACTCGTGAAACAAAAGGTATTGGTCGTGGACAAGCTACAGCTCTTATTGAAGTTGCTGCTGCTCGTGACGAATATTTCGAGGAAACAGGCATTTATGTTCCGATTTGTTCAGACGGTGGTATCGTTCACGATTACCATATGACTTTAGCTCTTGCTATGGGTGCTGACTTCCTTATGCTTGGTAGATATTTCGCTCGTTTTGACGAAAGCCCAACACCAAAGCTCAACATCAACGGTACTTATGTTAAAGAGTACTGGGGCGAAGGTTCAAACAGAGCTCGTAACTGGCAACGTTATGACTTAGGTGGTAGCTCAAAGCTTTCATTTGAAGAAGGTGTTGACTCTTACGTAACTTATGCAGGTTCACTTCACGACAACGTAAATAAGAGTCTTTACAAAGTTAAATCTACAATGTGCAACTGCGGTGTTACTACAATCCCTGATTTACAGAGAGATGCAAAATTAACACTCGTTTCAGCAACAAGTATTGTTGAAGGTGGTTCACATGACGTTATGCTTAAAACTAATACAGGTAATATAAGATAAAAATAAAACCCGTTTGACATAATGTCAAGCGGGTTATTTTTATCTTTAGGAATCAGAAAAAAGAAATCAGAAATCAGCGCTTCGCTATATATAAAAACATCCTATCATTTTTATACCAACTAAAAATGATAGGATGTAGTTTTTGTTATAACACTGGTCCCTGTTTTCTGATTTCTGGTACCTGATAAGTTACGCGAAGTGTAACTTATTCAGCCTTAGCCTTATTAACTACCTGCTGGAAGTCATTGATTGTAATATTGCTATCGCCATCAAAGTCACCTGCAGTAAGGTAAGAGCCTTGTAATGTAGTGTTACCGCTATTTGTTAATTCAACTAACATACAGTCTAATACGTCACAAACACCGTCACCGTTAACATCACCTTCAACCACGAGTGTGTAATCTTTAACAATAACATTGTTTTCATCCAAAACACTAATAACAGAACTTGTACCGCAATATGTATTCATAGATTTTTCTGTTGAGATTGTGTAATTGTCAGCAATTACAATAATATCTTCAACATCCTTGCAACCAGCACCTAAATAAAGAGTTGCTGAAGCTTCGTCCACACTGATGTTGTCAACTGTATGCTCTCTGAAATATTGGTTAACAACATTTAATTCGTAAGGAATCTTATTTTCCTTTGCATATTTATGTGCAGCAGAATCCTTATTACAAACAAATGAAACGTTTGCACAACCAGCAAATGCATTTGCACCAATTTCTTTAACACTGCTACCGATTGAAGCAGATGTTAAGTTATCACAGCAATAGAATGCATATTGACCAATTGATTTAACACTTGTCGGAATTACAATTGATTCCAATGAAGCACAATTGTAAAATGCTTCCTGTTCAATCTTTTTAAGTGTATTCGGAAGAGTTACACTCGTAAGTGCTTTACATTTATAGAAAGCGCCTTTACCGATTGTCTTAACATTTGCACCCATCTCAAGAGTTTCAAGGTTATTACAGTTATAGAAAGCTCCCTCGCCGATTGTTTCTGTTGTATCAGGAATTTTAATTGATGTTATCTTTTCGCATAAATAGAATGCGTCCTGACCGATTTCTTTAGTGCCACCAAGTTCAACTTTTGCAAGATTTTCACAATCAGCAAATGCTGCTGTGCCAATAGAAATCATTGATTCCGGAAGAACGATTTCTGTAAGTGAGTCACACCAATAGAATGCCCTTGCGCCAATTGTCTGAAGTCCTGCACCGAATTTTACTTTTGCAAGTTTCTGTAAACTATTGAACGCGCTGTCACCAATTGATTTAACGCTGTCAGGAATTACAATTTCTGTAAGACCTTTACAACCTTTAAAAGCGTTAGCACCGATAACTTCAAGACCATTGAGCATTGTAACATTTACAAGTGAATCACAATTTTCAAATGCTGAAGCGCCGAGGTTTTTAACTGTTGAAGGAATTACAACTGTTGTAATGTTATCACAATCATAGAAAGCATATTCACCAATTTCTGTAACACCTTCAGGGATTACAATTTCTTTGAGTATATCTAAATTATAATAAGCCTTCGCACCGATTGTTTTAACGCCTGAACCAAGTACTATTACAGAAAGTTTTGTGCATCCGTTAAACGCATCGTCTCCTAAATCTGTAACGCTGTCAGGAATTGCAATATTCTCAACAGAAACACAATCTTTGAAAGCCTTGTCACCGATTACCTCAACACCATTACCGATTGTGATGTTTTCAAGTAAACCGCAACCTTCAAATGCTGATTTACCAATAACTTTTACTGTTGAAGGAATTACGATTGTTGTAATACCATCGCAGTCATAGAAAGCGTATTCACCAATTTCTGTAACACCTTCAGGAATTACGATTTCTGTAAGTGTATCTAAATTTTTGTACGCATTAGCACCAATCTTTTTAACACCTGAACCAAGTGTGATAGATGAAAGATTTGCGCAACCATTAAATATACCGTCACCTAAATCTGTGACACTATCCGGAATTTTAATTTCTTTAAGAGAAGCACAACCTTTGAAAAGATTATTGCCTAATGAAATAACTTTATTACCGATAGTAACATTTTTTAATGCCACACAATCTTCAAATGCTGAAGCACCAACAAGTTGAACATTGTTACCAATTTTAACAGTTGTAAGATTTAAACAATCTTTAAATGCACCAGCACCAACTGTTGTTACAGAGTCAGGGATAACAACTGATGTTATATTATCGCAACCCGCGAATGCTTCTGCACCGATTGTTTTTACGCCTTCAGGAATTACAATTTCTGTAAGTGTATCAAAATCATAGAACGCTTTAGCTCCGATTGTTTCAATCCCTGCTCCGAGCTCAAGGTTTTTAAGAGACTCACAACCATCAAATACACCTGCACCCAATGTTTTTACACTATCAGGAATAATAAGTGTTTCGAGTGCACGACAATCTTTAAATGCGTAATCGTCAATAGTCTCAACACTTTCGCCTATTGTTAAATTCTTTAACTGCAAACAACCGCTGAATGCGTCATCATCGATAAGCTTAACACTATTTCCGATTTCAACACTTTCAAGTCTGCCACAATCCATAAATGCACCGTCTTCAATAACTGTAACAGTATCTGAAATGGTTACATCTGTAAGATTCTCGCATTCTGCAAACGAATACTCACCAATTGTTTTTAAACCATAAGGGAATTCAAGAGTTTTTATAGCACCAATACCATTAAAAGCATATTCACCAATTTCAACCAAGCCTGTACCAAATTTGATTGTATTAAGATTGTCACAACCTAAAAATGCATTACTACCAATTGTTTTTAATGAGTTTGGAAGAGTAATTTTTGTAAGACCTACACAATTTTCAAATGCATAGTTACCAATTGACTCGAGACCGTTCTCAAATGTAACTGTTGTTAATTTGTTACATCTTGAAAATGCATTATCACCAATTGTTTTAAGTGATGCCGGTATTTTGATAAGCACAAGATTAGAGCAGTTACCGAAAGCAGAGTCACCAATTGAAGTAACAACATTATTAAGATTCATTGAAACAAGTGAACTACAATCATAGAAGCAGTAGTCACCAATTGATGTGGTTTTTGAAAATAAGTTAACTGCAATAAAATTGTCACAGTTATAGAAAGCATAGTCACCAAGAGTTTTTATACTGCCACTACCGTAAATAGTACCGATTGATGAGTTACCAAAAGCAAAGTCACCAATTGAAGTAACAGAATCAGGAATTTTTATTGACTGAATCATATTACAACCGATAAATGCATTATCACCAATCGCTGAAACAGGTAATCGACCAAAAACCCCAGGAATTTCAACAACACCATTATTGAAAGTACTTATTTCACTTTCATCACCTGTTGTATACTTAATTTCATAACCTGAAACTACATAAGAATAACCATCATCAGAAAGTGTATACTCTAACTGAAGGTCATAAATAGAATCAAGATCTGCTGCGTTTGCTGTAACTGGTACACTAAAACAAATACCAACAAGCAAAACTAAAGACAAAATTGAACTGATAATTTTTTTCATGAGCAAAGCCCCCGTCTTTATTTTATATATACATATTTATAGTCATAAGACTACATTTAGATAAATTTTAACATAATTGTATATTGATGTCAACAATATTTCGTGCATTATACATTGGTATTTTTGGTTAAATTGTAAATTTTTTGAAAACAGATATCAGGAAACAGGAATCAGGAATCAGGGATCAGGAATCAGGGGCTTCGCAAAAAGCAAACTCACCCTATCATTTAAAATTGGGTTTAATACCAACTAAAAATGACAGGATGAAGTTTCTTTTATAACCTAGTTCCTAGTTTCTAATTCCTAGTTCCTAAAAATCAATAATTCTCTTTTCTAACTTCAAAGTAACTTTGTGGATGAGCACATACAGGACAAATTTCTGGTGCTTTTTTACCCATTACAAGATGTCCGCAGTTTCTGCATTCCCACATTGTTTCTTCTGCTTTTTCAAATACCTGTTGCATCTCAATATTTTTTAATAATGCTCTGTAGCGTTCTTCGTGAGCTTTTTCAATTTCGCCAACTTTTCTGAATTTTTCTGCTAAATCAAAAAAGCCTTCTTCTTCAGCTTCTTTAGCGAATCTGTCGTACATATCAGTCCACTCGTAGTTTTCACCCTCTGCTGCTTTAGCAAGATTGTGAGCTGTGTCACTTAATTCACCTAAAGCCTTAAACCACATTTTTGCGTGTTCTTTTTCGTTATTTGCAGTTTCTTCAAAAATAGCAGAAATCTGCTGATAGCCTTCTTTTTTAGCAACAGAAGCAAAATAAGTATACTTATTTCTTGCCTGGCTTTCACCTGCAAATGCTTCCATTAAATTCTTTTCTGTTTTTGAACCTTTAAGTTCCATAGTAAACACTCCTTAAATATTTTTTCATATTTTTATTTTACCCAAAAATGAAAAAAAGTCAAACTTTTTTACTTGTAAGAAAATATTTTTATATTGACAATTGCACATTTTATAAACATAATTAAACTAATAGTTATGACGGTGGGTGATTTCGTGTTAAAAACTCATATCGAATATAAAAACGGTAAACCATTTATATCTGTAAACGGTAAACTTCACTACCCCCTTGCCTACACTACATATTTTGAGGAATGTGGCAGATTTTCGGATTTCATAAAACACGACTACAAAATGTTTTTTATAAACATCTCTTTTACAGATTTAGCAATAAACACCACATCAAATTTTTCACCTTTTTATACAGGTGTTTTTGAAAATGATGAACCCGATTACAGTGAATTTGAGAGTATTGTCAGAAAGATACTAAAAGCATGTCCTGACGCTTTGATTTTCCCAAGAATAAATATTGCTATGCCACAAAAGTGGCTTGACGAAAACATTTATGAAACTGTTGAGACACCAAACGGTAACAGAGAGTCTTTATTTTCAGATAGATTCTTAAATGACGGTGCTTCATTTTTAAAACAGCTTGTTTCTCATATCCGTTCTGCTGACTACGCTGATAATATCGCCGGCTATCAATTCTGTGGTGGTCTAACACAAGAATGGATGCCATTTGATTATACCGGTTCATTTTCTGAAATGGGACTAAAAAAATTCAATAAATGGCTAAAAGAAAAGTACGGTAAAACAAATACAACTTTATTAACAAAAAATGATTTGATTTGCCCTGATTTCAATGAAACTGTAAGTTATTACGGTGAATTTTATTCTGAAATGACTGCAAAAACAATTGAGCATTTTGCAAAGGTTTTAAAAGAATGTGTAAATAACGAGCAGGTAGTCGGCACATTTTATGGCTACAATGCTTTTGTTAATGACATTCTTCTTGGTCTTCACGGCTTAAGATTTATAATAGACTCACCTTTTATAGATTTCTTCTCGTCACCCTGTGCTTATGATAACAACAGAGCTTTAGGCATTGACTGGGGTGATATGATTGCGAACGAGTCTTTAAAAATACATAATAAACTTTATTTTGTTGAGTGTGATATAAGAACTCACCTTACAAAAAGAATGCAGGCTTCAAGACCTGGAAAATATCCTGACGATATTCTTTTACTTACAGATGATAATGGTAATAAAACTGTGTGGTGCGGACCGCCTACAAAAGAACTTTCGCTTTCTGCAATCCGAAAAGCATATATCCACCAATTAACAAAAGGCTCTGGCGTATGGTGGTTTGATATGTGGGGCGGATGGTATGAAGATAAAGATATTATGGAAGATTTAAAGAAAATGAAAGAAATTGCAGAGTCTTCCAAAACCAAAAACAGTGACAATTTTCATGAAGCAGAAGTTGTAATGTTTATAGACGAAAAAGCATATCTTAATAACCCAAGGCAAAGTGAATTCTGCCACTCTGTAAACATAACAAGAACAGAAATGGGTAACAGCGGTATTCCTTTTAAGCAATGTATGGTAGAAGATGCCGAGAAAATTCTTAATAAATGTAAATATGCAATATTTACTGCGCCTCTGCCATCTGAAAGTGGTAAAAATGCAATTGAGTTATGCAAAAAACATAATATACCATACATAGAAACATCTACCGAAAAACATTTTTACAAAAAAAATGAGCTTCGTGAAATTTTAATTTCAAGTGGTATTCACTGTTACAATGCACAGGATAATGTTATTTATTGTGGCAATGGATTTTTAGGTATTCACACAGTAAATGACGGTGAAGTAAAAATCATCTTACCAAAAAAGTATAAAATCAAATCGCTGTTCGGTGCAAACTCACCTGAAAGCGAAACTGATACTATAACTTTAAATATGAACAAATATGATACCACAATTTTTGAGTTGGAATAAAAGAAAACCCGATGGCAGTTCAATACTGTCATCGGGTATACTTATTTACACATTAAAATGTTCAACCTCATCCTTTAAAGTACCTGCCAAACGATTAAGTTCATTTGTAGAAGATGCACTTTGTTCTGCAGTAGCAGAGTTTGACTGAACTGCATTTGCAAGTTGTTCAATACCTAAGGTAATCTGCTTAATAGCACCCTCCTGCTCTTTAGATGCTTCTGTAATGCCATCCATAAGACCTGCAAACTGACCAATTGAAGTGTGAATTGCTTTAAGTGATTCATCTGTTTCAAGTGTTAATTCGCCACCGAGTTTAACCGAACGCGAACTTGTTTCAACAAGTACCATTGTGTTTTTAGCCGCTTCTGCAGATTTTGCCGCAAGATTTCTTACTTCGTCTGCAACAACTGCAAAGCCTTTACCTGCAGCACCTGCTCTTGCCGCTTCAACTGCCGCATTAAGAGAAAGAATATTTGTATGGAACGCAATATCATCTATCATCTTAACAATTTTTTCAATCTCTTCTGATGAGCGTTGAATTTCATCCATAGACTCTTTCATTTCAGCCATTTTCATACTACCTGTTTCAACAGTAGCAACTACATTCCTAAGAAGTTCAGATGCTTCTACAGTAGCACTTGCATTTTTACCGACATTTGTTTCAATATCATTTGTCATTGAACTGATTTCTTCAAGAGTCGCTGCTTCTTGTGAAGTATTATGTGCAAGAAGCTGAGCAGATGTAGAAAGTGCATCCGAACCTGAAGCAACCTGTTCACTTACTTCTTTAATACCAGATATAGTAGTATTGAGATTGTTACGAATTTTTGTAAGTGCTTCTCTGATTTTTCTATAGTCACCATTATATTCAAGGTCACTTGTAACATTTAAGTTACCATCACTAAGTTCTGACAAGAATCTTTCAATATCTTTAATATAAGCAGAAAAATCTTTAATAGTACTAACCATGGCATCATTGAGAACCTGTGTTTCGTCACCACGATTTGTAACAGGAGTTTCACCGTGTAAATCACCTTCAACAACACGAACAAGTCTGTTTGTTGTGTTTACAATCGGAGTTGCAATCTGTTTTGCAATTAACTGACCTACCCAATAAGCAAGGCAGAAAAGAACTGCAACAACAATAATCAAAGCAACACCAATCGACATAGCCTGACTATATATAGCATTTTCCTGTGTTCCGTAAACGATTGAATAACCATATTCTGAAACCGCAGTCTGAGCAACAGTATTTTTCACACCATTAAATGTTGTCTTTGAAACGCTTGGTTCTGCAACCTGTAAATTCTCAGTTACCTTACCTAAACCGAAATTCTCAGCAAGATTATTGTTTGTTGTATCAACATCATAATCTGCAGAAAGAATTATTCTACCCTGTGCATCAACAACAAAACCTATGTCTGTTTCATTTAATTTTAATGCTCCTAAAATTGCACTGAAATAATCCTCTGCCAATTCACCTATTATTATTCCGTCATCACGTTTTAAAGCAACAAGTGTTACGTAATCACCCTCTTCATTTGTAACGTAAGGCGTAACAACCATATATTCAGTATTAGCGGATTCGATTACATCATTTACTGCACTGTAATCATACCCTTCAAATTCACCGTGGAAGAAAACCCTCTCAAATGTTGCATCGCCCTCAAGATTCTCTTCCGCTTCTAAAAGGCAATCACTGAGATAAATAATTTCTTCGTTAAAAGTCTTTTCGGCAATAGAAGTAACAGTTAATCCATTTTGTTCTGTATTTGCTTTTGATAATGAGAAAATACCGATTTCAGCTGCAATTGTAACAATAAGTGAAGCTACAACAACGCTGATACAAGTAAGTCTCAAAAGTCTTTTTTTGAGTGTTGTTCTCATAAAAAACGCTCCTTTTTAAGTTTCTACAAACTTCACACCAGTTTGTTAATATTTTCACTATACCATATAAACATAAAAAATTTATTCTAATATAGAATATTTTTAGAGTTTTTTTACAAATAATCACATTTTTGTTGGATATTTGACATTTTCACTTCATTTTATTTTTAAAAAACTCTTGACATTGAAGAGTTCTAATGCTATTATACTTCACATATTGATAAATGCATTGAAGGAATTACGCATTTTTGGTAAAACTTTTCAGAGAGTTGGCGGTTGGTGTGAGCTGACAGGTTTCAACAATGCGGTCTCGTTCCAGAGCAGAGCTTCAGAAGCGGATTTTCGTGAGTAAGAAGTTCCGGTTGCCCCGTTACCATGGCTACGGACTTAATTGAGTCTTAATGAGTGACTGCGTTTTTGCAGTAAGCGGGGTGGTACCGCGGATTATTAAAAATTCGTCCCTGAGTCAAAACAATTATGCTTTGACTCGGGTTTTTTATTTTCCCTGATACCACACGAAATAAAAAATCAATACATATCAATATAACAATCTAACTTTTGAAAGGATTACTGTTATGAACAAAATCAAAATTTCAGACCGTACAATTTTAATTAAATCTCAAGGTAATGAAGCAACTCTCAGCTTCAAAGAAAAGGTTGAAATTGCACGACTTTTAGAAAGCGCAAATGTTGATGTTGTTGAATTTCCTGCAATTGAAAATGAAAAAACAGATACACTTCTTTTAAAAACCGCTTGTGCATTCTTAAAAAATAGTATTATGAGTGTTCAGGTTGGCACAACAGTTGAAAGTGTAGAGTTTACATACAATTCAATTAAAACTGCAAGTAAACCAAGACTTTCTGTAGCACTTCCTGTCTCCCCTGTTGGAATGGAATACACCTGCCACAAGAAAGCACCTAAAATGATAGAACTTATTAAAGCATTGGTTGAAAAATCAGTTTCACTTTGTAGTGATGTTGAATTCGTTGCACTTGATGCAACAAGAGCAGAAAGCGATGTTTTAGTTGCTACTATAAAAACTGCAATTGAAGCAGGTGCTAAAACAATTACTATTTGTGACAATGAAGCAGCTATGCTCCCTGACGCATTTGTTAATTTCATTGAAGAAACAATCAAAGCAATTCCTGAACTTAAAAATGTTAATTTAGGTGTTATGTGTGAAGATACAAATGGTTGTGCAGCAGCTTCAGCTATGCTTGCAGTTACACACGGTGCAACAGAAATCAAATGTGCTTCAAACAATGCTAATATTACATCAATTGTAACTGTTTCAAATATTATAAGAAACAATGGCGACAAATTAGATATTTGCTGCTCACTCAAATACAGCGAATTTTTAAGAATTATAAATCAGGTTGCAAAAATTGCAGACGGCAAACACATTGTTTCAGTAACAGAAACAACAAGTAGTGTACCTGCATCTGAATTCAATTTAACTGAAAACGATTCACAGGAAACTGTTTTAAAAGCAGTTAAAAATTTAGGCTACGATTTATCTGATGAAGACAGCGCAAAGGTATTTGAACGCTTCAAATCTGTTGCAAGTAAAAAGACAATTTCAAACAAAGAACTTGACGCAATTGTTGCAACAACAGCACTTCAGGTTACACCTGCTTATAAATTAGTAGATTATGTTATAAACACTGGTAATATTATTACTTCATCTGCACAAATCACACTTGAAAAAGATGGCGAAAACAAACAGGCTATTGGTATTGGTGACGGTCCTATTGACGCAGCTTTTACTACAATTGAACAGATTGTAGGTCATCACTACGAACTTGACGATTTCCAGATTCACTCTGTTACAGAAGGCAGAGAAGCAACCGGTTCTGCACTCGTTAAACTCCGTTCTAATGGTAAACTCTACTCCGGCAATGGTGTTTCAACTGATATTATCGGTGCAAGTATCCGCGCTTATATAAATGCGATTAACAAAATTATTTTTGAAGAAATTTAAGGGGTGACAAAAAATGAAAATTTCTTTTTCAACAAAAGGTTGGCACGGCTATTTGTGGGAAGATTTCACAAGAATTGCAACCGAGCAAGGCTTTAACGGAATCGAACTCCACAACGTTAACAACCCCTCATTCACAGAAAAAAACGGTGCATTTTATATGAGTTCTGCTCAGGCAACTGTACGCGAACTTTACGAAAAGAATTTGAGAATACCTTGTATTGATACACTTAAAAACCCGGCAGCAAAAGAAGAAAGAGAAGCATTTTTAGAAGAATTAAGCAAATGTCTCCAGATTGCTTCTACACTTCACATTCCTTTTGTTCGTATTAAAGCAACCGACACAGGTGCAGATTTTGAAGAACAAAAACAAGAAGTTATTTCTGTACTTTCAGACATTATTCCTGAAGCAGAAAAGAACAATGTTACAATTATTATTGAAACATCAGGACTTTTCTCAGATACAACAAAATTACTTGAAGTACTCAACACATTCTCTTGTGATTCTCTTGCAGCACTCTGGGATTTTTATTCACCATATTTTATTGCAGGTGAAGAGCCTGAAACAACAATTAAAAATCTTGGTGCTTATGTAAAACACGTACACATAAAAGACGCTATTAAAGAAGATGGCAAAATAAAATATTGCCTTATCGGCGAGGGTGAATACCCAATAGAAGAAGCGGTTTTAGCTCTCACTTCTGTAAATTACAACGGTTTTGCTTCAATTGAATGGGACCCTAAATGGATGCCTGAACTCGACGATATGGAAATTATCTTTTCACACTTTGTTAGTTTTATGGCTCAGTTCGGTAACACTTCAAGAGCGAAGAAAACTCTTTACTCAAACAAAACTCATACTGGTAAATATGTATGGAAGAAAGAAACACTTATAGAAGCAACCTTTTCACAGGTGCTCGACAAAATGGTTGAAGAATTCCCTGACCAGTATGCTTTCAAATACACTACACTTGACTACACAAGAACTTATTCAGAATTCCGTGATGATGTTGACGAGTGTTGTCGTGCATTCATCTCTCTCGGTGTAAAACCAGGTAGCCACGTTGCAGTATGGGCAACTAACGTGCCGCAATGGTATATTGCATTCTGGGCGGCTACAAAAATTGGCGCAGTTCTTGTTACAATGAATACTGCTTACAAAATTCACGAAGCAGAATATTTATTAAAGCAATCTGATACACATACCCTTATTTTAATTGACGGTTATCGTGATTCAAATTATGATGAAATCATTGGTGAGCTCTGCCCTGAACTCGAAACAACAGTACCAGGCGAGCCACTTCACTCAAAGAGATTACCATTCTTAAGAAATGTTATTACGGTAGGCTTCAAGAAAAAAGGTTGTCTTACATGGGAAGATGCTATAAAAAGAGCGCCATCTGTACCAAAAGAAGAGGTTTACAGATTAGCTGCTACAGTTGATGTAAATGATGTTTGTAATATGCAATATACATCAGGTACAACAGGATTCCCTAAAGGTGTTATGCTCACCCACTACAACATTGTTAATAATGGTAAAAACATCGGTGACAGAATGGACCTTTCTACTGCAGACAGAATGATGATTCAGGTGCCTATGTTCCACTGTTTTGGTATGGTTCTTGCTATGACTGCAACAATGACACACGGTGGTACAATTTTACCGCTTCCATACTTCTCACCGAAGCCGGCACTTGCTTGTATAAACTCTGAAAGAATAACGGCATTCCACGGTGTTCCAACAATGTTTATAGCTCTTTTAGAGCATCCTGACTTCCCGAAAACAGACTTTTCTTATATGCGTACAGGTATTATGGCGGGTAGCCCTTGCCCTATTGCTGTTATGCAGGATGTTGTTAACAAAATGAACATGAAAGAAATCACAATTGTTTATGGTCAGACAGAGGCATCCCCTGGTTGTACAATGAGTTCAACAGATGACCCTCTTGAAGTCAGAGTTGCTACTGTTGGTAGAGCATTACCTGAAATTGAATGTAAAATTGTTGACCCTGAAACTGGCGAGGATTGTCCTGACGAGGTTAATGGTGAATTTGTTGCACGTGGTTACAACATTATGAAGGGCTACTACAAAATGCCTAAAGCAACTGCTGCCGCTATAGACAAAGATGGTTGGCTTCACACAGGTGACCTTGCTTGCAGAACACCTGACGGCAACTACCGTATTACAGGCAGACTTAAGGATATGATTATTCGTGGTGGTGAAAATATTTACCCTAAAGAAATTGAAGAATTTATTTACACCCACGAAAATGTTAAGGATGTTCAGGTAATTGGTGTTCCTGACGAACAATATGGCGAAGAAATTATGGCTTGTATCATTCTTAAAGAAGATGTTTCAATGACAATTGAAGAAATGAAGCAATACATTATGGACCATATGGCTCGTCACAAAGTGCCAAAATACATTGACTTTGTTGATTCATTCCCAATGAATGCCGCAGGTAAAATCCTTAAATATAAAATGCGTGAAAATGCTATTGAAAAATACGGACTTCAAAAAGCAAATTCAGTAGAGACAGCGTAAGTTTCGCATAGCGAAACTCAGGAACTATTGACTATATGCTATGGACTAGTTATTTGAAAACTGAAAAGTATATCCTATCATTTAAAGTTACTTTTAACCAAAAATGATAGGATATTTTCACCTATAGCGAAGCCCTGATTCCTGATTCCTGATTCCTGATTTCTGTTCCCTATTCCCTAATCCCCAGTCCCTATAAAAAGCGAGATGTTTTTTCAATGAAAAAATTCAATATAATAGACGCCCACTGTCATATATACCCTGAAAAGATAGCGCAAAAAGCAACTGACAGTACCGATAATTTTTATGGTGTTGGTCATTCCCCTTTTCACGGAACGACAGAAGAACTTTTAAAACAGAGCGAAGAAACAGGCGTAAATAAAATGCTTGTACAATCTGTTGCTACAACTGAAAAACAAGTTTCAAGCATAAATCACTTTATCAGCAATGAAGTAAGTAAACACCCTGACAAATTCATAGGTTTCGGCACACTTCATCCAAATTCAAGTGATTTAGAAGCTGATGTAAAAGAGCTTATTTCTTTAGGTCTTAAAGGTGTAAAGCTACACCCCGACATTCAGAATTTTAAAATTGACGATTATCGTTGTCTTAAAATTTATGAGCTTTGCGAAAAGTATCATTTACCAATTTTAATGCACACGGGCGACTCCCGCTACGATAATTCTAACCCGAACAGACTTTTACCCGTTATGGAAATTTACACCGATTTAACAGTTATAGGTGCTCATTTCGGCGGTTATTCTATATGGGAAGAAGCGAGTAAAAAATTATCTGAATTACCGAATTTATATGTTGACACCTGCTCTGCATTTTTTGCTTTAGAAAAAGAAACCACACTTAAAATTATCCGCCGTTACGGTGCAGATAAAGTAATTTTTGCAACCGACTACCCAATGTGGCGACAAAAAGATGAATTAGATTATATTCTGTCATTAGGTTTAACTGATGAAGAATTGGAGAGGATTTTCAGCACTAACATTTTGAAAATAATTGAAAGTTGAAAATTGAAAATTTCGGAACGCTTCGCGTTGATTGTAATTGTTGTCGAATAGACAAAAACCATCCTAGCATTTAAAGTTTTTTGTAAACTAAAAATGATAGGATGTTGTTTTTATTCACAAATAATTATAATAGCTGACCGCAGGTCCCGAAATTTTCAATTTTCAATTTAAAATCAGCTTTCGCTGATTTTAATATTCTCAGCCTTAACTTCGGTATTATTAAGCACCGCATCCATTATCTGCAGAATACTTGCGTCGTTAAGGTTGCCTTTTGTAACAACAACTTCTGCATTGTCGTTATTGAGCATTACAACACATTCACATTTTAATTTTGCAGAAATGAGTGCTTCAATATCTGCTTCAAGCTTAATTGTTTTACTTAAAGCGTCTATAGATTTTGAAATTCCTTCTGCACTCTCACTGTTTCCGGGTGCTTCTTTTAATAATGCTTTCATACTTTCCAAAGCATCATCGTGTGCTTTGGTTCTTTTTAATTTTACTGTCGCAAAATAATCTGTATTTTTTGAGGCAGTCGCAGTTGCGTTATTATCATTTTTGTCTGTATCCGCTTTGTCAGAATTCACATATTTAGCCTCACCTAAATTCTGCACATATTCGTTTGTTGTTTCATCAACACCTGCAACATTATTAGAAGAATTAGTAAAATACCAATTCACAAATACCGCCGCTCCTAATGCAACTACAAGAGTAGCCATAACAAGTTGTCTTCTTTTAATAAGTAAATTCATTATTATTTCATCCCTTCAAATCTCATTTTTTCAACTGAAATATTTGCACTGTTTATGTTAAAAACCGCCGAAACAGTTTCTATAATAGCCATTTTCACTTTTTCGTCATCGCCACCGGCTGCAACTACCGCAACGCCTTTTACGACAGGCTCGTAAACTTTAATAATTACCCCATCCTGCGTGTTTGAGCCTGTTTTTGCCATCACAAAGCTTTCTTCTTGTTCTTCCTTGAAAACACCACTTGTACTTTCAGTTTTCAAGTTACTATCCTTGAGGTAAACATTTTCGTAACAACTTTCAAGGGTAATCATCACCTCTGCTTCGCCTGCACCGTCAATTTTTTCTATAAGCTTTTTCAATTTATCTTCTTGTTCTTTTATGTATTCCGAAGATGACACATTTAATTTAACATCAAATTGTTCTCCAGTTTCTTTTTCTTCTGAAAATCCTGAAACAACTAAAAGAACAAGTGCCATCACCGCACAAATTATCAGTACAATATTCTTTTTGTTACTGCTTAAATTCTTAAAAATCTCTTTCATTTCAATCATTTTGTTTTACCCCTATTTTGAGCACTTCTGAAAAATCATTTTTTAATTTTTCTTTCAGAACAGGAATTTTTTCTTGAAATTTACTATCAACTAAAATTTTCAGTTCACAGAGGATTATCTCCCCCGATGCTTCTTCTGTTTGTGTGCTTACATATATTTCATATTCATCCACCCCCTCATTTATGAGTATTTCTTCCACTTTTTTATAAATTTCACGTTCAATAAGCTTAGCTGTACTCTGTAGGGCATTTTCTTTATTTTCTACGGTTTCAAGCTGAAAACTTTGTTCTTGTATTGCACCACCAAAATCAAAGGTTGCAAGTGGAATTACAATAACAGAAATTAAAATTATCGAAGAAATTATTCTGAAGGTTTCCTTGTTTTTTCTTGGTGCAATAAATTCAAATATACTTCCCAGCAACGCACAGACCGCATAATTCACTAAAACTGTTTTTATACTATCCATTTTTAAACACCAACATAAATCCGCAAGAAATTATAAAAAGCAATGCTGAAAAGCAAATTGTTGCAATAAGAAGAATTATTACATCCTTGAACACTAAAATTAAATTTTCTATTTTAAAGCAACCGAAAATTTCTGAAGTGGTGCTTATAAAGTTAAATGACAAGCACCATATAAAAAGCTCTGTTAAAATCGGAAAAACTATTATAACAACAGTTAATATTCCAAACACACCCACCGTATTTTTAATCAGACCAAGACTTGCCAATACACTCTGGTAGCTTTCACTCACTATTCCCCCGACTATTGGTAATGAGCGCCCCACTAAAAATTTTACACCTTTAACCGCAACAGTATCGGCACTACCACCTAAAATAGTTTTTATTGCTGAAAGTCCTGAAAAAACAGTAGTTAAAAGACCTAATATGAAAATATAGAACTTTTTAAATAAATCACTCATTCTTTCGCTGAAGGTTTTAATGTTGAAGCACGAAAGAAAAGAAAGGGCACACATACAGTTTGAAAGTGGTTTTGAAAACTCAGAAAGTATTACACTCATTACTGAATTAAGTGCGATATTGAGTCCTAAAAAGGATGTACCCTGAATTACACCACCACTTGCAGAAACAACTGCACAAAAAACTCCCGCAAATGAAGAAGTAAAAACAGAAATTGATTCTAATACGGAAAATGAACGGGTAATTAAAGAAACAACAGGTACCGCTAAAAGACACGCAACGCACGAGCTACCAATAAGTGTTACTGTTTCAGGCGAGCGAGACAGATTTGTCAGAAGTGCCATTATTGCCATTACACCTGTAACTGAAAAGAAGTATTTTAAAGGCTCCTTAAAGCTGCCCCAGAATATATCTAAAAATGAATCAAATACCTTAGCGGGCGTAACACCAAAAACACTTTCATAGCTTAAATCTGTAATACCCATACTACTGAGAATTTCCAAAGTATCAGAATCTATGCCCGAAATCATTTCTTCGAAAGAGAATTCATCGTTAAATTTATCAATGTCACCATTCCCCGCAAATGCAGTTACAGAAAAAAGGCAAAATCCTGAAAATACAAGTAATAATATAAATATCCTTTTCATTTTACTGCTCCAATAATGCTAAAGCGGTAGTGAGAACTGCTGTAAATATAGGAATTGCGCAAGAAATTGCAATAACCTTAACAACTATTTCAAGCACTCCCGCAAGGGCATTTTCACCATTATCACGACAAATATCTGACGCAACACCGCCAACCGTCAGCACGCCAAATGCTTTGAACATAATTTTAAAAACATCTGATGAAACAAAGCTATCACCAATACTTCTCAAACTTTCAAGCAAAGCTTTTAAATCGGGCAAAATGCCTATTATAAAAATTACAACTACCGCTACCTCTGATACTACCGAAATAGATGGTGAATGTTTTTTTATAATCACAAGAAAAATCAGGCTGACAAGTGCAAAAACCGCTAATTTGGTTACTGTCATAAGCCAAAAAAGGATGATAATTCATCATTAAGCTCTGAAAGAAATGGCAGAAGCATTAAAACTACAATAATAATTCCTGCGATTGTAATTATAAGAGTATATTCTTCTTTACCATTTTTCGTTAAAACCTGATTTATCACCGCGGTTATTAAACCGATTGCCGCTATTTTGTAAACAAACGAAATATCCATTTTTTAACCTCCGAGTATTAACACACATACCACAGAAAGCACACTTATTGATACAACTATATTCACCTTACCTTTTTCATTACACGCACTTTCATTGTAAAACACTTTGAAACGTTCTATGTATTCATCACAGAGTGATAACTGTCCCACGCTATCAGTTGTACCGATTTTATTTACAAACCCCATAAACTCCCGCCTTGCCTTTTCACTTGCATATTCCGACAGACTTACACCATTACTGAAATTTATAAAGGAAAATTTTTCTTTTTTGCCACACTCTATCAAATCATCATAATTCATAGAAGAAAATCGGATATTATTTTTCACCATATTTATAAATCTTACCGCTTCATAAAGTGAAAGTGTATTACGTTTGATTGTTAAAACCCTGTTTATACCTAAAAGGATAAAGCAACAACCAAGACACAATGAACCGATTGAATTCATAGTTCTATCACTTCCGCTACTTCACAGGGTGAATTTTTCCCTTTTAAAACAACAACTTTCTTAAACACTTTTGAATCAACAAGTTTTTTGATATTAGGTCTTGATAACACTTCATGAAAACTATTACCATGTGCAGTAGCTATAAAACCAACACCACTGTTCATTCCCGAAAGCATCCCCTGAATTTCATCATCTGCACCAATTTCATCTAACACAATTATATCGGGAGAAAGAGTTCTTAAAGCTATATCAATCCCCACTTCTTTAGGATAAAGCGATAAAACATCGGTATGAACCCCCACATTTATGCCTTCACCAAAGGATTTTGATGCTATTTCATCCCTTTCATCAACAATCGCAACTTTTTTAGGTTCAAAAGCATTTTCACCCGCATATTTCTTGCATAAATCCCTCAAAAGTGTCGTTTTACCCGAAAGTGGTTGACCGACTACAAGAAAAGAATTGCACTCTTCCCCCACCGCGCTGTAAATTTCTTCTGCACACCCTGAATATTCTCGGGAAATTCTTATATTCACACTACTGAATGAATTAACAGAATACACTTCGCCGTTTTTTATTACCGCACATCCGACTACACCTGCTTTACACCCATTTTTTAAGGGAAGATATCCACGAGCCAACATATCCTGATATGTATGAATAGACCGCCTTGAAAGTGAAAAGACAATCTCCTGTAGCTTTCTGTCATCTGTAAAATAAAGGTCGTCGTTAAAATTCACTGTAACTCTGCCATTCTTTGTACAATAAAAAATGCCCTCTCTCGTATTAAGCGTCAATGGTTTGTTGCTTCTGAATCTGATTTCGTTAACCTTACCCATAAAATCTTTATTTATTACCGAAAGAAATTTTGTAACATCTTCCGGCAACAATGATATTGCGTTTAAAAAATCCTTCATTTTAAAAACCCTTTCTTTTTTGCTTCTAAAAAATATTATTTACGCTTGTCTGAAAAAAGAACTTTTTAAACAAAATATTTTGAACATACTATTAAAAAACATTAAAAAGATTGAAAGAATTTAACTATTATGGTATTATTAGGAATAATAAAATTTTTCTTTTTCAGGAGAAACAAAATGAAAGAACTTTTTAAAGAAAATAAAAAACTGCAACCTCTTTATAATAACCGCTATTCATTTTTAGCGGCAGGTTGCACATTTATAATAATGATGATAGTTTACTATTGTTATGACTTAATTCCGTTTGGTGACAAAACCATTTTAAGAATGGACCTTTACCACCAATACGGACCTCTTTTTGCAGAGTTTTACGAAAGAGTTGTAAATGCAGACAGTTTTCTTTACTCGTGGACTTCAGGCGGTGGCGGAACATTTTTAGGTAACTTTTTCAATTATCTTTCTTCACCGTTTGCAATAGTAATGCTTTTAGCAGGGCACAAAAATATGCCTGAAGCAATTGCAGTTATGATAATTTTAAAAGCAATAACCGCTTCTTTCACATTTTCATATTTCATAAAGAAAAAATACTCCGCAGAAGCTTCACCAGTTATTTCTGCTTTTGGTGTACTTTACGCTTGTAGCGGTTACTTTATTGCTTACTACTGGAATGTAATGTGGATTGATTCTTTCTACTTATTCCCTCTTGTAATGCTTGGAATTGACAAGATTATAAACGAAAGAAAATCTTTACTTTACATTGTTTCTTTAACACTCACATTTTTTACAAACTACTATATGGCTTATATGGTTTGTATTTTCTCTGTGTTATTCTTTATTTACAATTACTTTATTCAGTACGATTTCACATCAACTTATTTTGGAAAATTAAGACAAAGACAAAAAGGCATCAAAGCATTTTTCTCCTGGGGCTTTAACAATTTAAGAAACTCAAGATTTATCGATACAGGTTGTCTTTTTGCATTCTCTTCTATTGTTTCTGCTTTGCTTTCTGCAGTTTCACTTTTACCAGTTTACTATGTGCTTCAAAACTGCTCCGCAACAAGCGGTACATTCCCACAGGAATTAAAAACTTATTTTTCAATTTTCGACTTCCTTGCAAATCATTTAGCATATTTAGACCCTACAATCCGTAGTAGCGGTGACGATGTTTTACCTAATATTTACTGTGGTATTTTAACAGTAATGCTCGTACCACTCTTTATATTCTCAAATAAAATTACTGCAAAAGAAAAGATTTTCAGTTGTGGTATTTTAGGTGTTATGTTTGCAAGCTGCTACACTAACTATTTAAACTACATCTGGCACGGCTTCCACTTTCCTAACGATTTACCGTACAGATTCTCTTATATGTACTCGTTCTTGCTCTTAGTTTTTGCGTTCAGAGCATTCACATTTATAAAAGAATACACAAAAAGACAAATTATAGGTGTTGGTACTGCAACAGTATTCTTCGTAATTATGGTACAGGAAATCGGCTCAAAGAATTTCTCTGAAGTCGGTGTATGGATTTGTATTGCATTTATTGGTATTTACTGTCTTGCTTTAGGCATTTTAAAGAATGACCAATACCCCAAAATTGCTGCAGCCGCTTTAATACTCTGCTCTTGTTGTGCAGAATATATTGTTGCAAATACAAACAATTACAGTATGGACCAACCAAAAACTAATTTTGTAAGTGACTATGACGATTTTCAGATTGTAAAAGACAGACTTGACCAGGAAAAAGGTACAAAACAATACAGAATGGAGCTCACATCACTCCGTGCAAGAATGGACCCTTGCTGGTATTATTACAATGGTGTTTCAACCTTCTCTTCAATGGCTTATGAAAAAGTTTCAAATATGCAATATCATTTAGGTATGTTCAGTAACTATATAAACAGCTACACCTACAACAGACAAACACCAATTTATAACGCATTTTTTGCACTTGATTATATTGTTGACAACGACCAGGGCTCAACTGCCGATATGAATGAAAACTATTACGAAAGAATTTTCAGTAAAGGCAAATATGTAGCATACAAAAACAACTACACTCTCCCTGTTGCTTTCAGAGTTAACGAAGAGGTTGCATATTGGTCACACGACAACTCAAATCCATTTGAAGTACAAAGCGCCCTTTTCGAGTCTTCAACAGGCTTGAATCAAGTATTTTATGATATTACTTTAGATAAAGTTTCTACAAATAACACAAGTTGTAATTACGAAGGTTACGGTGATTCTGGTTGTTATCCTTATACAGTTACAGGAAGTACTGCAGATGCATCATTAACTTATGATTTAACAGTAGAAAAAAGCGGTAACGGTTACCTCTACTTTAAAACAGGTTCAAATTCAGTTGAAAGAATTACAGTTTCTCTTTCTAATGGTACTGCAATTTCACAACCGATTGACACAAAACCGCATATATTGGATTTAGGTTATCTTGAAGCGGGTGACACAGTTTCTGTATTTGCACCAATCAAAGAAGGTCAGAGCGGTTACACATACTTGTATGCAGTTACTGTTAACGATGACGAATTTGTTGAAGGTTACAACCAATTAAAGAAGGATTCTTTACAGATTGAAAGCTTTACAGAAACGGAAATCAAGGGTAAGCTTACCGCAAGTGAAGACGGTATTATTTACACTTCTATAAACTATGACACAGGCTGGTCAGTTTATATTGATGGAGAAAAAGTAAAAGAAGATGATATCGTTGCCATTGGCGATGCCCTTTTAGGTGTAAGAGTTTCTAAAGGTGAGCATACAGTTACATTCAAATTTGTTCCTGACGGACTTGTTTTAGGTGCTGTTATCTCTCTTTTAGCGCTGATTACTATTTTAGTTTTCTTCTACATCAAAAAATTAAAACTCTTCAAATTCAACCCACCTTTATACGAAGAAATAACAACTGAAGAAGTTGAAGTATCCGTTTCAGAAGAAGTCACAGATATTGAAACTGACACAACCCAGAACGAGTAGGTGTAAAAATGTTTGCTAAAATCAAAAGCGTAGGGCTTTTAGGTCTTAACTCTTATATGGTAGATGTTGAAGTAAGTATGTCAGGGGGTAAATACGCAGTTACAATTGTCGGTTTACCCGATACCGCAGTCAACGAAGCAAAAGAGCGTGTAAGTGCGGCAATGAAAAACTCAGGTTTTGAGATGAGTGGAAGTTATCACTACACCTTCAACCTCGCCCCTGCCGACACTAAAAAAGAAGGTTCTTTTTACGATTTGCCAATTGCGATTTCTGTACTTTCTGCAACACAACAAATCCGTGGCGATTACAAACAAGCTGCATTTGTCGGTGAACTTTCACTTTCAGGTGAGATTAAGAGCATCAAAGGTGTTTTACCAATGGTTATTGCCGCAAAGGAGCACGGTGTAAAAGAAATTTTTGTACCTTACGACAACTGTGAAGAAGCGGCAGTAATTGAAGATATTAAAGTTTATGGTGTAAAAACTCTTAAAGAAGTTGTAGACCACATAAACGATTTCAATATTTTAGAGCCTGTAAAAATAAAGCCTTTCACCACGTTCGAGGTTCCTTCTTATTTACCTGATTTTAGAGATGTTAAAGGTCAATACGAAGTAAAAAGAGCATTAGAGGTTGCTGCTGCCGGTGGTCATAATGCTATGATGATTGGCCCTCCGGGGTCGGGTAAAAGTATGCTCGCCAAAAGAATACCGACTATTTTACCCGATATTACAGTTGACGAGGCTTTGGAAACGACAAAAATATATTCACTTTCGGGCAATCTTTCAAAAGACAACCCTATAATAAATTACCGACCATTCAGAGCACCACACCACTCAGTTTCTCCTGCAGGACTTTCAGGTGGTGGTACAATACCAAAGCCGGGTGAATTGTCACTTGCTCATAATGGTGTTTTATTCCTCGACGAGTTACCTGAATTTACCCGTAACACAATGGAGGTTTTAAGACAACCTATTGAGAATGGTACTATTACAATTTCAAGAGCCGCTTGTGCTCTTACATATCCTTGCTCTGTCATGCTCATTTGTGCTATGAACCCTTGCCCCTGCGGTCATTATGGTCACCCGACTAAAAAATGCACTTGTCCTTCAGGTGCGCCTGCGAGGTATCTTTCAAAGGTTTCAGGACCTTTGCTTGACAGACTTGATATTCACATTGAAGTACCGCCTGTTGATTACGCACAGCTTTCAACAACAGAAGAAAGCGAATGCTCTGCTGACATAAGAAAACGCGTAAACGAAGCAAGAGCAATTCAGTTAGAGCGTTTTAAAGGTACAACTGTTACCTGCAACGCAAAAATGACTCCTGCTATGACAAGAAAATTCTGTATTCTTACAGAAGATGCGGCAAAAATTTTAGAAAGTTCTTTTGAAAAATTAGGTCTTTCTGCAAGAGCTTACGACAAAATTTTAAAGGTTGCAAGAACTATTGCAGACTTAGATAAATCAGAAGAAATAGAGAAAAAACACATCTTCGAAGCAATACAGTACAGAAGTCTCGACAGAAAATTCTGGAAAGAATGACTCAGTTGCAAGTGGCAAGTTTAACAAGAAATTAAAAAGTTCTATCATTTTCAGTTCACGAACTTTAAATGATAGAACTTTTTTGTTTTTACATACTGACAACTTGTATACTTGCTACTTGCAACTCAAAGAGTTGTTTTAAACTTCTCTGCTCTATTCTTAATGTTGCTATCCTTCGCACTTTCAATTGCTATATCACAATATTCTTCGGCAGATGCCTTTTGACCTATAAGTTTCAAAAGACTTGCAACATAAAGAGAAATCTGTGCTTTTTCGTTCAAATCAACAATCAAATCATCATCAATTATGCTACGAAGTTTTTTTATTGCGTTTCTTGCACAATGTACAGAAAGTTTTATATCACCGGCATCTTTACAGGCAAAGTATAAATTAAGCCAGAGCATACCAATAGTTGCTTTATCATCAGGGTTAATAGTTTCGTTAATATGGATTGCCTGTAAGTATGAAAGAATTACATTATCAAAAGGACTTTTTAAAATCTCTGCATTATTCTTAATTACTAACGCGTGTTGAGTTTTTAACATAATTTTTAATCTGTCAACCTCGCTGTCATCAATATTAAAGAATTTATTTGTTAAATTACTGTAAGTACAATGCGGACAACGAGTAACATCAAGCCACAACGGGTCAGCATTATAATAAATCGCTCTGCCTGTTTCTTCAGTTTCTCTTACCTGAAGCAAATTCTTTCTCACAGTTTTAGCAGTAACCATACCATTACAAACAGGACAAGGTTGGTTTAAAAGTTGAATATAATTTGGGTCTTGCACCGGTTCTTTTACATTATGACTGAAATTGAACTGTGAAGGCAAAGAAAAAGCGACTGCCTTTTTCTTTTTATTGTTCTGTGAGCGTTTATATAATTCTTCGTTGAGTTTTCTTATTCTGTTACTCATACCGCTCATTATAATTTCTGCCATATCAGGACAAGTTTCAAGGAATTTTTGCAAATTGCTTTTATCAATTGCTATGCAAACAGTATCTTCTAAAGCAATACAACTTGCACTTCTTGGTGCTTTATCAAAAATTGACATTTCACCGAAAAACTGACCTTCAGCAATCTCAGCAACCTTTGTAAGATTACCTAAAACACCTGTTATAAACACCCCGATTGAGCCACGAAGGACAATGTACATTTCTTTTCCCCATTGACCTTCATAACAAACATATTCATCTTTACTGAAATACTTAGGTTTAGAAATTCTTTCAAGTTCAATCTGATTTTTAATAGACATAATTTATTTCCCCTTTTTGTTCAGGTTGATTATTTAAAATAATCAACCTGAACTGTTTGTTTTAAGAAAGACCTGTAATTATACTTTCATCTTTACCTGCCGGAAGTGCTACAGAGCCACTTGTCAAGCCTGAGTCTCGGACATTTATAAGTGTTATATTCATAGCAGAGCTAAGGTCAAGTGATGTTATCTTCGGACAGTTTTGTACGTAAACCTCTGTCAGATTCTCAAGTCCTGAAAGGTCAAATGTTTCAAGATTCGGTGCATCCGATAACTGCAACATTGTCATACTTGTACAACCGCTTATGTTAACTGATGTTAATCCGATGTACTCAATGTCGTTTCCTGTACTCATTACAAAATAGTCAAGCTGAGTACAGTCACCTGCGTCAACTGTTTCAAGATTCAAGCAATAAGAAGTATCCAATCCGGTAATACCGCTGTTACTTATATCAAGTGTTTTAAGATTTTCAAATCCGCTTAAATCAATTGTTGTAACCGAACTGTTATCTGAAATATCAATAACCTCCAAGGTATCCTTAAGCATACCTGCAAGCTCACTATCAGATAAACCTGCATCACTTGCTTTAAGTGTTTTAAAGTTTGTTAATGATGGTATATTAAGAGAAGATATATCACTCATTCGTGTATTGCTTATATCAATTGAAGTAATAGCAGTACAATTATCAATATAAGCCGCACTTAATGAAGTAAGACCCGCTAAATTCAACTCCTGAAGCGAGTTACTGTTCGATATCTGCAAGCACATCATACTTGTACAACCGCTTACATCTACACTTATCAGATTATTGTTAGAAGTCTGGTCCATAACTAATGCTTCCAACGACGTACAATCGCTTGCATCTACTGTTTCCATATACAAGCTCTGATTCGCTTCAAGCGCAATAATTGCGGTACCGCTTACGTTCAGATTCACGAGAGCTCTACATGTGCTGACATCAATTTCAGTAATATTTGTACAATCGCTTATATCTAAATCTGTAAAAGTATTGCTATCAGTAAGAGTTAATGATGTAAGAGCAGTACATTTTTTTGCTTCTAAAGCTGATAATTCGGTAAGTGTTGAAACATCTAATATTGTAACCTTTGTATTACTTATGTTTAATGATTTAAGATTACTCATATTGTCAACATCTATTGTTGAAAGGTTTGTGAGCAATGAAGCATCAATATTTGTAAGTCCGCTACCCGTTGCAACTAAGTTTTCAAGTGCCACCAAGGTATCTAATCCGATTATTGATGTAAGTGAAGTGCAATTCGTAACATTTAATGTTGTAAGATTTGTACAACCTGAAACATCTAATGTTGCAAGAACAGCACAACCACTCAAATCAATACTCGTCATAGTTGCATTTTGTGCGGTGTATTGTGTAAGCGAACCCGAAAGCATTGAAAGGTCAATACCCAAACCATCTGTAGCGGATACATTAAGGTTGTTAAGCGAAGTACAGGTATCGAGACCTGTTATTGTAGAAAGTGCCGTACAACCTGTAAGATCAAGTGATGTAAGTGCCGTACAACCTGTAACATTAAGATTTGTTATAGCTGTACTCATACCTGTTATAGTTTCAAGTGCTGAACAGTACGAAACATCAAGTGTCGAAAGCTGTGTCAGATATGTTACATCAAGCGAAGTAATTCCATTGTTTGAAAGTGTAAGACTTGTAAGAGTTGCGTTGTTGCTTCCTGCTGAAAGCTTAACACTTGTAAGCGATGTAGCACCCGTCAAGCTCAAATTCGTAAGCCTTGTATTATTATAAACCCAGAATTGTGTCAAATTGCTTGAACCTGTTACAGAAAGTGTGGTTATACCCGTATTAAGAACATTAAAACTTTCTAATGATGTACAAGCACTTATATCTAATGTACTAAGCGATGATACATCTGAAAGATTAAGTTTTTTAAGATTTGCATTGTTCGAAAAATCAAGTGAAGTAACATTTGTGTTTTCAGTAAGCGCAAATTCTTCGAGTAATGTATTAGCTGAAACATCAAAACTTGTAAATGAAGTTAAACCATTAAGGTAAACATTTTTAAGATTTACATTCTCTGTGAAATCCATAGTGTCGATAGCACTATTGAACACTGTTACACCTGAATAAGTAAGATTAAGCTCTTCAAGTGCAGTAAGAGTAGTTGTATCGAGTGTTGTAATACCCTTACAATTATATAAATTCAAAGTCTTTAATGCGGTACAATTGGTTAATGTAACTGAACTTAGTGTAGTGCTTTCAGTTGAACGCATTGCATTAAGATTAGTTAAACTACTACAATTTGCAACATTTAACGTAGCGAGTGCAGAGTTAGATGTTACATCAACACTTGTAAGTCCTGTACCATTCAAGGTAAGTGTTGTAAGTGATGTACAACCACTAAGTCCCTGAACAGTTGAAAGCTGAGAGCAAGCCGAAGCATCTATGCTCACAAGATTTGTACAACCAGTAACATTAAGACTTGTAACTCTGATTAATGCGCCCATTGTAAGGCTTGTTAAATCAGTCTTATTACTTACATTGAGTACACCCGTAATACCCTGACAACCACCGAGGTCAATAGTTTTTATCGCAGTTGTATCAGTAAAATCAACTGTGGTAAGATTTAAAGCATTATTGATTGTTAAGACTTCGAGTGATGTGCAACCGCTTAAATCAACACTCTGCAAAGCATAAGTTGTATTGCTATCGTCAATAGCAAATGATGTAAGAGCACTGCAATTACTTAAATCAAGTGTCTTTAGTTTTGTATTCGCATTTAGAACTAATTGTGTAATATTTGTTTCACTTACATTTAAATCTTCAAGTGCTATACAGGTTTCAAGTCCTGTAATATTACTTTCATCAAGACTGGTACCTGAAACATTCAATGTTTTAAGTCCTGTAAGACCTGTAACATCAAGATTTGTAAGAGATGTAAGTCCCGATAAATCAAGGGTTTCAATATTTGAATTATAAGAACAGTTAATATTCGTTAAGTTTACAAAATTCTCAATACCTGTTAAATCGGTGTAACCACCATCTGTTGTACTATTGCCAGAAACATTTATAGCAACAACACCTGTTACTTCATCACCTATTAAAGCATTGTTACCGTCCGTATCATAAGTAGTGCTCAAATACGACAAAAACATACTGTCAGGAAAATTGGTACTGTTTAAATCTACCCAGACACCGCCACAACCACTACAAGTAGTGCCATCGACAGACTTCTTATGACTTGCCGGTATTTCTTCGGTATAGCTCCAACCACAAGAGCAAGTATGAGTAAGCTCGCCCTCTGTAGTACAAGTAGCTTCTATAGTTTCTGTATCAGTATAACTATGTGATGTGCCATCTGTAAGTGTATAACCACAAACAGAACATTTTGTATGAGCATCCGGCTCACCTGCGTTTGTTTCAGTATGACCCACTGCAGGAATTATATCTGTGTAATTATAACCACATTCACAGATATAATTTGTACCACCATCCTGTGTACATGTTGCATCAACTGTATTAGTGGTATATGTATGGTCAGCAGATAAAATCTCATAACAAATTTCACACTCTGTATGAGCATCTTTGGAACCAGAATAAATTGGTTTATGACCTGTTGCAGTAAGAATTGTCTCTGACACAGTCTCTCCACAAACTGTACATTTTTCTGTTTCCTTGCCATCCTCTGTACAAGTTGCTTCTACAGTTATTTTTTCAGTTGTATGACCTGATTTTTCTATCACTGTTTCTGATACTATCTCTCCACAAACTGTACATTTTTCTGTTTCCTTGCCATCCTCTGTACAAGTTGCTTCTACAGTTATTTTTTCAGTTGCGTGACCGAGCTTATTTATGATTTTTTCAGAAAGAATTTCACCACATTCAGAACATTTTACTATTACTTTACCAGTCTTTGTACAGGTTGGTTTAACCTCTTCAGTATATTCAGAATGAGTATGAACTGTAGTACTCTCTGTTGTAGTTTCAGTTATTTTCTCTGTTGTAGAAACTGTCGGCTTTGTAGGCAGTTCAGTAATTGAAACAGTTGGTTTTGTTGTGTTCTCGGTTGTCTGAATAGTTGCAGTTTCTGCTGTAACCGAAACTGTTGTTGACTCGGTTGTTTCACCCAAACCATCTGTTGGCGGACCCAGAACCATCACCGCAGGCTCTGTTACGCCCTCTGTAGTATTTGCAAGAGGAACGTTATCATCAGGAATAACCATTTCAATAGGATTTTCAATTTTATCTGCTTTTTCGTAAACTGATGTTTGTGCTATTATATTTATTTCGCGTTTTTCTATTTGCTCTGAAATTTCTTCTGTTTCAACAAACAATGAGTGACCATTTTCACTTGCAAAGTAAATGTCAACCAAATCTTCATCAGGAATATCTTCAATTACAATAGGCTTTAATATACTTTCCAATGTAATTGGTGTATTCACAATTTCACCGTTTGCATTTGTTTCTGTCATTGTTGTGTCAGTATTTTCTGTACCAACCAAAGCGTTTAAATCGACCTTAATATCATCTACGAGGTAAACTGTCTCTTTATCATCCATATTAACAGTTGCTTTAAAGCCCTGCTTTATTGTAAGTTCTATATCTTCAACTTTTCCGTCAGGTTGAACGCGTTTACTTGAAACCGCACCACCATAGGTCATAACATCTGTATTAATCTCACCCTTTTCATTGCGTGATAAATCAACTCTGAAAAGTGTACCGCGCACCGCTAAAACTGCGTTTGGAGTATTGACAATAAAATCTTCGTCGATTTCTAAAGGTCTCGTTACTTCTGCAACAATTGAACCACGCTCAATTCTTATTGCAGTTTTGCCACCACTAACCTCTTCAAATGTCGCCTTGCTACCAGCTTCTAATTTAACATATTTATCATCATCAAGAAGAAGTCTTATATAGCTATTACCCGAAGTTACAACAGAATAACCTTCTTCAAGGTGCATACCGGTATATGCCTGATACTCTATATCATTATGTGCTACACCAACTGTACCTGTAACCTCAATAACAGTTATTGTTCTGTAGCTACTTTCAGATTCACCGAAAGAGAGAACTGTTGTCAGAGCAGTTACGAGAATTGCAACAACAAGAAATATAATTACAAACACTCTGGTCTTTTTTGAATTTTTATTAACTGCCACAATCAGCCCTCCTTTCGATTTATTTTATAAAACCATCTTTTTCAAGTTGTCTTAATGATTTTAATTGTTCATCTACATTAGTTGTTTCAATTAAAATTGTTGAATCACTCAAAAATCTGTCGTAACAACTATAAAATAAGTTTCTGTCAAGGTTACCACCACCCCACGGGAGATGACCATCAGAATTCAAATCATTGTCGTTTATATGAATGTGTTTTACATAATCCTTTAACTCTTCTGCCCAAAGCTCGGGTGACACACCAGAAAGAGTGGCGTGTGCCCAATCAAGACAAATGCCAAAATTATCATTTTTACACAAATCCTTTGCAACTGATTTTAAAACAATAGGATTTTGTTCAAACATATTTTCAATATAAATACTGATTCCAGGATTTTCATTTAATATCCTTTGCCATATATCAACATTCTTTTTAACAAAATCATTAACATAACTTTCTACTTTTAAAAGTGGATTGTAATTAAGATGAAACACAACTACCTTTGCACCTATCCCCTTGCTCACATCAATACTTTGTTTTATGCGGATATAGGCAACTTCTTTTATTTTTTTATCTGCACTAAACGGTAAAACATCAATAAACGCACCGTGATTCGTTGTGTAATCAGGCAGTTTTTGAGATTTGTATTTTTTTATAATTTCTTTCTTTTTTAATTCATCATCCAAAACATCAGAAGTAAAAAAATCATTATATTCGAAACCGAGATTATATTCGTTTGCAAGAGATAATGACTTTTCTATATTTTCTATGTCAGGAATTACAAGTATTTTTTTCATAACTTACTCACCCTCCGGGCTTTCGTAACCTACAACGCCTGTAACTGTATAAACAAATACACCATTCGATTTACCCTTAAGCGGAATTTCGCCAACATCTTCTACGGTAATCCTATCACCTAAAGCCTCCCTGACTTCGTGACTTATGTAAACAGTACCTCTTGGTGCATTCGCTTCAAGACGCGCCGCGGTGTTTACTGTATCACCAATGGCAGTATAATCCATACGGAAATCGCAACCAATATTACCAACAACTGCAGGACCACAGTTGATACCAACACCAAAACCAACACTTTCACCAAATTTTTCTACGAATTCTTTTTCTATTTTGTTACCACCTTTGACAATATCCCAAGCGGTAAGAATTGCTTTGTAAATATAATCTTCTGTATCAAATGGTGAATTGAACACTGCCATAGTTGCATCACCAACAAACTTGTCAAGTGTACCACCATGACGAAAAATACAACGGGTTGTAAGTTCAAGATAATCATTTAAAATATCAACAACTTGTTCAGGTTCAAGACTTTCTGAAAGTGATGTAAATCCACGGATATCAACAAACATTACTGCAATATCGCGATTTTCACCGCCAAGTTTCAATTCATAAGTACCGTCTTTTGCTATTTCTTCAACCACCTGTGGTGCTACATATTTACTGAATGCTTTTTCAATACTCTTTTTAGCAATTCTCGCTTTATAGTAGTGAACAGCAACATAAATAATTGCAATAACAACCGCTAAAACAGGAACACTTAAAACATTCATGGTGTACCCCATATTAAACAAGACAAAACCTGATAAAAGTTTGAGTATCGCTACCCCAAGACAAACAATGATGGTTTTAACCACACTTAAATTCCAGCAAACAAAAGTAATAAACGCAATAATAATTGCACTTATCAAAGCATCAACTATTTTATTTACATTTTCTAAAGTTCTGCCCTCAATTATAGCTTCAATAACATTTGCATGAATTTCAACCCCATACATCTGACTGCTTCTGTCAACAGGAACGAAGTAAGCGTCCATCATACCAGCAGCATAAGCACCAACTAAAACAATGCAGTCATCAAATGCAGATGCAGGAACAGTTCCGTTAAGCACATCAATAAGTGAAACATTTTCATAGTCACCCGCTTTACCGCTGTAACGAAAATCCATAATGCTCTTATCTGTTGGGTAATTTGCTTCAAGCCCCTGACTTTCCATATACTTCTCATAAACTTTCATACTGAAACTTTGGGTAGTTATATCTTCTGTTTCATTGAATGTTAAAAAAGAGCTTCTTATAAAACTGTCATCGTTATCCATAAGTGCATTGACAAAGCCGATATCTACTACTTCTCTCAATTCTTTATATGGTAAAACCTTATCCTTTACAGTCATCGAGTTTTCTAAAAGGAAACCCTTTTCACCTTCTTGTAATTCTTTTGAGAAAACATAACTAAAACCGCAAACAACATTATTATATTTTTTACACACTTCTGAAAATTCTTTATCTGTTTTTTCATCTTTTTCACTTGAAAGAAGGATATCAAAACCAACTACTGCAGGACTATTCTCTTCTGACACACAAAGTGTATTTAAAAGTTTTGTATAAATAGAACGGTCCCATGTAGAAATGTCGCCAAGTTCATTCATTGTTTTGTCATCAATTTTTATAATTCTTATCTGCCCCATTGTGCCCGAGCTTTTATGGTATAAAATATCCTCCGCCGATTTATCTACAATAGAAAGTAAGTTAAAATAAACCGCAGAAAATGCAATTACACCTGCCAAAAATGACACTAAAATTCTATTAAAGTGTTTCATAGAAACTCACCATTTTTCAAAAATAATTATACATTTTAAAATATACCATAATATACATAAAAAATCAATGTTTTACAATGTGTTTTTTGTTGATTTTCTACTTAAAACTTACACACTTGATACTTGCAACTTTAAAGACACTGTGCTATACTAACATAAAAATTTATTTCGGGTTGGAGTATTCAGAAAATGCTTGAAAAACTTCGTGAAAAATTCACTTACACACAGACAATTGTGTTAAGTTTCGCACTCCTGACTTTAATAGGTGCTACAATACTGACTTTACCTATTTCTTCTGCTACAGGCACTATGACACCTGTTTTAAACGCAATATTCACTTCAACAAGCGCCATGAGCGGTGCAGGGCTTGTTCTTTATGATACATATACACACTGGTCACTTTTCGGAAGAATAGTAATCCTGTTACTTATACAAATAGGTAATTTAGGATTCATTATTGTTATTTCTATGTTTTCACTCTTTTTAAGAAAACGTATAGGAATTTACGAAAGACGCGTACTTATGCAGTCAGAAGGAACACTTCGTTTAAGCGGTGTTGTAAAATTATTAAAAAGAATATTTTTTGTTACATTCATCACCGAACTTATAGGTGCTGCAATTTTAGCAATAAGATATTGCCCGGAATTCGGAGTGGGACCGGGAATTGAACTTTCAATTTTCCACTCGGTTTCTGCTTTTTGTAATGCAGGTTTTGATTTAATGGGAATTAAAGCACCTTTTTCTTCGTTGACTTCTTATCACGATGACCCGCTCGTATGTGTAACGCTGATTGTACTTATCATAATTGGCGGTGTTGGTTTTCTTGTCTGGGATGATGTTATCAACCATAAATTTAATTTCCAGAAATATTCTTTACACTCAAAATTAGTCTTCGCAACAAACTTTATTTTGTTTGTTGGTGGTGCTTTGCTCTTTATGATTTTTGAAGATAAAAACTTGTTTGAGGGATTACCAATCTGGGAAAAGGTTTTAAAAGCATTTTTCGCATCAGTAACACCGAGAAATGCAGGTTTCGCAACACTCGATTATACACAGGTTTCTCAGGGCAGTGAAATGCTTACAGACCTTTTAATGTTTATTGGTGCAGGTTCAGGTTCGACCGGTGGCGGTATTAAAGTTACAACTGTTGCAGTTCTTTTTGTCTTCACAATTGCCGCCGCAAGAAACAACACTCACCCTCAGGTATTCAAACGCTCAATACCAACAGAAGTATTAAAACAATCTGTTGCAATTTTAGTTATTTATATTATCGCGGTATTTACAGCAACTGCTGTTATATGTACTATTGATAATTTCACTATCACCGACACAATTTTTGAAACAATAAGCGCTATAAGCACTTCAGGTCTTTCAAAAGGTATTACAACAGAACTTTCAGGTGTTTCAAAATTAGTTGTTATTGCCCTTATGTTTGGTGGTAGAGTCGGTGGTTTGACACTTATGCTGACTTTAGCAGAAAAGAAAGTTAATGCACCAATTGACAGACCAAAAGAAAATGTTATTGTAGGTTAAAATTTATTTTATATATTTTTATACAGGAGAAATAGTTATGCAATCAATACTTGTAATTGGCGTAGGCAGATTTGGTAAGCATTTAGCAAAAACAATGCTCGACCTTGGTAATGACATTGTTATAGTAGATAAAAATGAGGAAAAGGTTGAAGCACTCAACAGTATATTCCCCGACTCATTTATCGGTGACTGTAAAAATGAAGGTGTTCTTCGTTCATTAGGTATAAACAATTTCGATATTTGTTTCGTTTGTATAGGCAGAGATTTTCAGGCATCTTTAGAAATCACCTCTTTGCTTAAAGAATTAGGTGCTAAAAAGGTTGTCTCTGTTGCTAAACGCGACAGACAGGCAAACCTTTTAAAGAAAATCGGTGCAGATGATACAATTTACCCTGAAAGAGAAATTGCAGAAAAAACCGGTATTAAATATAACGCAAAGAATATTTTTGATTTAATTCAGATTACAGATGAATATGCAATTTACGAAATCCCTGTTTTAGTTAGTTGGATTGGTAAAACCATTCAGGAAGTAGATGTCCGTAAGAACTATAAAGTCAACATTATCGTTATTAAAAACGGTGACAGAGTAACAGGTGCTCCCGGTGCTAACTACAAATTCGTTGAGAATGACCACATAATGATTTTAGGCACTCAAAATGATGTATTCAAATTAGCAAATAAGACATAATAAAAGAAACCATCAGTAAATCAATGATTTGCTGATGGTTTCTTAATTTTGAGGTTTTCTATTGGTAACTGTGCTAATATTATTGCTATAAACACTAATATACAACCAAATATTTCATTACCTGTAAGTCTTTCGCCGAATACCGCACCCGAAAGTGCCGCAAACACCGCTTCAAGACTCATTAAAAGACTTGCGACTGTCGGGCTTAAATTCTTTTGAGATACAATCTGTAATGTGTAAGCAACACCTGATGATAAAACACCCGCATAGAATATTGAAATGAACGCAGCTTTAATTAAAGCAAAGTCAATTGTTTCAAAAATCAACGCAGTAATGAGTGATAAAACACCCACAACGAAAAACTGCACCAAGGAAAGACGGACTCCGTCAACCTTTTTTACAAAGTGGTCGATTATCATAATATGCACACCGAAGCAAACCGCACAGAGTATAAGCATAAAATCGCCGAAATTCAATGCACTTGTTTCGCTTACACATAAAAAGTACATTCCAACAACACCGAGTGCTATACACACCCACATAAAAGGTTTAATTCTTCTTTTTAAAAACAGCCCTAAAATTGGTACCGCTAATATGTAAAGCGTAGTTAAAAAGCCTGATTTACCTACCCCCGATGAAATAATTCCAACTTGTTGCAGCGCAGATGCGGCAAACAAAACAACACCACAAAGAGTACCGCCCAATATTAAATCCTTTGAAAAGAATGTTTTATATTCATTGTGTTCACCTGAGCCCGATTTCTGCCCTTTTTTATAAATTACCAGAGAAACAGGAATAAGTGTTAAAACACCTAAAAATGAACGCGATGCCAAAAATGTAAATTGGCCTAAAATATCTAACGCTTCACTTTGTGCTACAAATGCGCTACCCCATATAAAAGCGGCAAGTGTCAGTAAAAGTGACGCTACTAATTGTTTTTTTCTTTCTTGTTTTAATGCCATAAATTACTCTAATAACTCCCGAACTCGTTTTGCTCTTAACATATCTCTACCATTTCTGTCTAAAGGTCTGTCAACAGAAAGTGAGATTGTCGCAGGCTGCATATTTATCATCATACCTTCAATTTTTGCAGTATCTATATTTATAAGACCTTTAACTGCACCAAGACGCACTAATGACATAAGCTCCATAAGCTCGTCTGTATCAATGAGTCTTGCATATTTCAAAGTACCGTAAGCTCTGAAAATTTTATCTTCAGTTGCATTTGATTTTAAAATTTCTTCTCGTGCACTTCTCTCTTGTGCAGCAATCTGCAAAGCAATAGATTTCAAATTTTCTATTGCCGCTTTTTCAGAGATGCCTAAAGTGATGCTATTACTCAATCTGAACAAATCACCTTTAGCAGCTGCACCTTCACCATAAGAACCGCGAAGAGTAAGCCCCAATTTCTGAACTGTTGAAATAAGCTTAGGAATCTGCATAAGACCTGCAAGACCAGGTAAATGAAGCACAACAGAGGCTTTCATACCTGTACCTATAATAGTCGGGTCCTGTGTTAAATAACCTATTCTTTCATCAAACGCAAAATTAAGCTTTTTTGACAACGCATTATCTATTTCATTTGCAGTTCTGTATGCTTCATCAAGTGAAAATGCGGCATACATAACCTGAAAACGAATATGGTCTTCTTCATTGAGCATAACACTCACAGCTTCATCATCAGTAATCAGAAGTGCCCTACCATCTCTTGATGATGCAAATTCAGGGCTTATAAGATGTCTTTCTGCGAGAGATACAACTTCATATTGAGAAAGCATTTTCATTTCGAGATAATTGAAGTTGTAATCTGTAAAAGAAGCTGCCTCATTAATAATTGAATTAACCTTTAATTTATCTTGTAAGGTGAGCATTTGTGGAAATGGAAATTCTCTTAAATTTCTTACTAAATGCACACTTGTGCTTATTACAACATCATTTTGTGCACCTGTGCCTAAATACCATTTTGCACCCATTATTTTGCACCCCCAAGCAAAGCATTGATTTCATCGCGCAATTGTGCTGCCAATTCAAAGTCTTCGCGTTCAATAGCGAGTTTCAATTGTTCTTTTAAATCATTTACATCGACCTGTGGCATCTGCACTGTTTCTGAGAAATTCTCAGGTGCTTTACCCTGATGTGTTGTTTTACCGTGAATTTTTCTTAATGTTGGTAAAAGCTTGTCATAAAAAGTAACATAACACTCAGCACAGCCTACTCTGCCACTTTCTGCTATATCCGAGAAACTTTTTCCACAAAGCGAGCATCTTAAGGTACTGCTACCTGAAAGAGTTTTTTCGCTTCTGCCGAGCAAATCGCTGAAAAGGTCACTAAAGCCAAGACCGAAGCTACCAAAGCTATCACCATAGCCAAGTGAACGAGCACAATCGGAACAAAAGTGAACTTCTGTAGCGCTACCATTTATTATTCTTTTCATGTGCATATTAGCTTCATTTTTCTGACAATTCTGACAAAGCATAAAAGCACCCCCGTAAAAATCAATATACATATTTATTATAAAACAAATTGTGATTTTATTCAAGAATTATTTGATATTTGTTTGTCGGTAGATTTCAGTTGTCAGTGGTCAGAAAACAGTAAGCAGGAAGCAGAAACTACATTCTCCCATTTTAGATTAAAACAAAAAATGAAGAATGTAGTTATTTTTATTGATATTTAATTTTAATCAAGGAGAAGCCTTCCGTAACTCAGCACTCATCACTCAGCCTTCAGCACTTATAAAAAAGTTTACCTTTTTATCGAATTACTTGCTTTATAAGCACTTCTCTCACTACCATTTAAAGCTCTTACTGTGTAGCGATATGTTTTACCTGTTTTTGCATCTGTATCAACCCATATTTGTGTTGTTGAAGCTACAGTTTTCTTATTACTCCACGAAGACCACTTTTTAGTCTTTGTATTATACTCCGACCTATAAACAGTGTAACCTGTTGCGCCTTGTATTTCATTCCATGAAACTGCAATTTCGTTATTTTTCTTTTCTGCAGCTACAATTGGCGTATCAAGATAAATAAGACTTTCTGTTACTTTGTACGCACTTAAGCCTTCACCATTTTTTGCTCTTATGGTATAACGATAAACCTTACCACTTCTTGCAGTTGTGTCATAATAAGAAGTAGTGTTTTTATCTGGTTCACCTAAAATTGTCCAGCCTGACCATCTGCCATATTTTATTTCAGACCTGTATATTACATAATTACTTACACTGGAAATTTTATCCCAGGTTATCTTCACACTATTAACTGAAGTAACTGCCTTAGCTATTGGCATTTTTATATATTTCAAACCAGAAGGATTTTTCTGGTGTAAGCTTTTAAAGTTGCCGTTTATAGCTTTTACAGTATAACGATATATGCTACCATTTTTTACATTTTTATCAACCCAATAAGTGTCAGTACTCTCAGCAGTAGCACACTTTGACCAGTCTGACCATTTTTTAGTTTTAGTATTGTAGGTAGATTTATAAATTCTATAGCTTGTTGAGTTCATAGCACCACCCCAGCTAACCTTAATACCCTTTGAACTATTTTTTAGTTCAACCGGTGGCGCAATATTATATTTTATATTGGGAGTTGATTTATAGTCACTGATTGTTCCGCCATTTCGTGCTTTTACAGTGTAACGGTAGTACTTGCCGAGTTCCACAGTATAATCACAGTATTTTGTAGCATTGATTTTCGGTTTGAGTTTATACCATCCTCCCCATTTTTTAGTTTTTGCATTGTACTCCCTTTTGTACAAAATATAACTTTCTGCATTCTCGATTTCTTCCCATTCAATATCAATCCCGCCACTCCATGCATGCACTTTTACTTCTGGTGTATCTAATTTCACATTTTTCCATTCAATAAACTCAAAATCGTTTTCAATAGCATAAGCTTCTGCTGCTGAACCTTTAGCACCAAAAATTTTAAAATTTTCTATTTTGAATATTTCATCGTATTTACCTTCGTAGTAGCCTACTGCTTTTTCTCCAATAATTTTAACACTTTCAGGAATTGTAACTGCAGTAATATTTTTTGACATAAGACACGCGCCTGCCGCTATACCGTAAGTACCGTCCTTAACACCAAAAACTCCGTAAATACCATATTCGGTGTAAAGCATATATTCATCTACATAAAGCACGTTATAACCTTCATTAGCACCGCTTGTATTTACCAGGCTATAAGCCGTTCTGTCAAAGGCTGTGTAATCAATTCCGCTTGCACCATTTTCAATTGCTACATTATAAAGAGCATTACAGAATTCAAAACAATAAGCACCAACGCTTTTCAGATTTTTATTCAAAACAGCAGTCTCAAGATTCTTACATCTACTAAAAGCATAATCTCCAATAATTTCAACTCCAACAGGCAATATAATTTCCATCAGTTTGCTGTTACTGAACGCATAATTACCGATTTCCTTTATATTTTTTGTCAATTCTACATGAAAAATATCGGCTCTGTAAAAAGCGCTGTCACCTATAACGGAAACTGGCAAACCATTGTATTCTTCAGCTATAAAAACTTTATTCTCATTACCCGTATATTCAATAATTCTATATGAAGCACCATCTTCATTTAACTGATATACAAAATATCCATCTGTTTCAGTTGAATTTTCAATGCCTGTAGTTTCTGCATTTGCAGTAAAAACCAATGCAAACAAAATCATAAAAACCAAAACAAATGTAGGCAAAAATCTTTTTTTCATAAAAACAACTCCTCATAATTATTAATCGCATAGCTTGAAATAAACTTAACTTTCTAAAAATAAATCTACTGTTGTTTCTTCGCCCGCGGTTTCTTCATTTGTAGCAGAGGTTTCACACTCTGTAAACGACTCTTCATCAAATATATCAATTTCAGTATCAAATTCCTCATCATAAATATAATTCTCTGTTGTTGTAATTTCAGGCACTCTGACTGTTACATTTATGAATGTTTCGAAACCATAATGGGTAACTCTTACTCTTGTTGAACCATCCTCGGCAGTTTCCAAAACCTCATATTGACATTCAGACGGAACAACTGAATATCTGCTACCATCTAACATTTCAACATAAATGTAAAAATCATCAAGATTTATTGAGTCTCTGCTATTGAAAATAAGACTACGGTCAGAATACGGTTGCATTACCTTAAGTCTTTTCACACGGCTCACATATGTTGTTGTAACATAATTATTTTCTTCGGTAGGCTTTTGTGATGTTGATTCAATGCTCTCTGCTTTTATATTCTGGGTTACCTCTCCCCTTAAATTTTCACCACGGTCAATTTTACTGTCACCATTACCGATAAGCGTCACACTTACTACCGCACCAAGTAAAACAGCACACGAAGCAGAAAGCATTATTTTTTTATACTTCTGCGAATTGTATTTTCTTATTATTGCTTCAGCACTATGAACTGCCTGCGTATTAAAGCCCGAGCCTGTCACTTCTTCATTTATAAGCTCAAGAACCTTGCAGCACTCGTCAATCAATTCTATATCTACGTCATCTTTTAAAAGTTCTTCTTCTATAATTTCATTTAATTCCTTTATTGTTGAATTACAAAAACAAATATCAATTACTTTATTTTCTGTTAAAGCGCCCAAATCTATTGTCCTCCTTTATTGCTGTGTTAAAAATATTTCTTTTAATTTATTTCTTAACCGCGAAATTCTTTTCGCAACTGCTTCAAATGAAAGTCCTGTTTCTTCCGAAATCTGTTTAATTGATTTATCCTCAATATATTTCAATTTATAAATCATATATTCATTCTCATTAAGTGACGAAGAAAGCTTTTCAATAAGCTCATCGAAATCAATTTTTTCAAAGTCGCTGCTACTTACGGTAAGCACCTCTGCCAATGAATCAATATCTACAACATCTTCATTCTTTTTGTTTTTTCGCCACTCTGCTTTTATGAGATTATCCGCAATTTTATAAAGATACAGCTTAATATTGTGTATTTCTTCACCTTTCAAAAATCTTTTATATAAAACTAAAAAACATTCCTGCACACAATCATCTGCCTGATGTGAATCTTTAAGCCTTGCATTGCAAAATCGCAAAAGGTCTGTGTAGTATTCTTTATAAGCCAAATCTAATTTTTCATTTGCTTGTTTTTTTGACACCTACCCACCAACTTCCTCATTGAGTTTTATTCTTCAACAATATAGTGTTTTTATAACTGGATTTCTTGACATAAATTTACAACTATCTTTAGTATATCGATTATTTTGTCATAGTCAACAAAAATTCTTGAAGAAATATGTTTAATATGTTATACTACTCCTGGAGTGATACAGAAATATGGATTTTTTAAATTATAAAGGGAAAGTTGCTTTAGCACCTATGGCGGGTGTTGCTGACAGAGCTTTTCGTGAATTATGTGTAAATTATGGTGCATGTTACTCGGTTACAGAAATGGTAAGTGCCAAAGGCTTAAGTCTCAACGATAAAAAGAGTAAAGAATTACTTACTATTACTGAACCAGAACGCCCTTGTGGTGCACAGATTTTCGGTAACGACCCGAAAACAATGGCAATCGCAACAGAAAAGGCATTGGAATTTTCACCACAATTTATTGATATAAATATGGGATGCCCCGCACCTAAGGTTGCAGCTTCAGGTGGCGGTGCGTTACTTATGAAAAGCCCTGAATTAGCAGAGCAAATAGTTAAAGAAGTTGTAAAAACCTCTACTGTACCGGTAACAGTTAAAATGCGTTCAGGCTGGGATGATAACACAATAAATGCAGTAGAGCTTGCAAAAAGATGTGAACAAGCAGGAGCTTCTGCAATTACAGTTCACGGTAGAACTAAAGTTCAGATGTACTCCCCCCCTGTTAATACTGACATTATAAGAGAAGTAAAAAAAGCAGTTAATGTCCCTGTTATAGGTAACGGTGATATTATTGATGGTAAGAGTGCCGCTAAAATGCTCGAAGAAACTAACTGCGATTTAGTTATGGTAGGTCGTGGTGCTTTAGGCAGACCATGGGTATTCCAGCAAATTAACGCTTATTTAGAACACGAAAGAATTTTACCTGAACCACCGGTTATTGAAAGAATGTTAATAATGCTTAAGCACATTGAAAAGCTTTGCCTTTACAAAGGTGAAAGAGTCGGTATAAGAGAAGCACGAAAGCATGCCGCCTGGTACACAAAAGGTCTTCGCGGTGCGGCTGAATACCGAGCAAAAATGAGTTCTATTGAATCATTTGACGATTTAAAATTCATCGCTGGCGAATTTATTGAATTAAGTAAAAAGAATGAAAACATCTAACACCTGACACCTGACACCTACTTCCAATATTTGTGTAATGAAATTAAACACCCCGTATGTTACTATTAGAAAGACATTTGTCAAAAGCAAATGCAAAATAGTAAATACGAGGTGTTATTTTTATGAAACGAACGTGTAGTTTAATTTTAACTTTAATTTTAACTTTTTCATTATTTCAAAATTTTAATTTAACCGCAGAAGCAAGTAGTACAGTTTACGGCGCAGGTAAAGTCACAACGGCATCAACCTCACTTAATGTGCGAAAAAGTGCTTCAACTTCTTCAACTGTTATTACTACCTTAAAAAGGAATTCACAAGTTACACTTATAAATAAAAGTGGTAATTTCTGGTATGTAAGATACAATGCTTCAGGTTATGGTTATTGTAGTGCAGATTATATTACCGTTACTTCAAAGGATGTTAAAACAATTAAAACAACAAGCGGTAATCTGAACGTAAGAAGTAATGCTTCTACAAGTGGCACTATTCTCACCACATTAAAAAGTGGCACAAAGGTGCCTGTAATTTCAACTGCAAATGGTTGGTCAAAAATTCTTTATAACGGTAATAAAACGGGTTATGTAAGCAGTGCTTATTTAACAACATCAACTCAGAATAATACAACTACAAGTTATAAAGCGATAAAACTTTCAGGTGTACCAAACTTTAAACAGACAGACTCCCGTTGGGCAAATGTAATTATTGGTTCATCTGGTCAGACAATAGGTAAAATTGGTTGTGCTACAACTGCAATTGCAATGCTTGAAAGCAAGAGAACAAACACAACAATTTACCCGCATAATATGATGAAAAAACTTTCATACACTTCGGGTGGTGCGGTTTACTGGCCGAGTAATTACACACAAATCACATCTTCATCAGGGTACCTTACAAAAATTTATAATCTTTTAGAACAGGGAAAACCTGTTATTGTTGGTGCTAAAAAATCAAATGGAGGTCAGCACTATGTTGTTGTAACCGGTGTTAAAGCAACAAATACACTTACAACGTCATCATTTTATATTAACGACCCCGGTTCATCCACAAGAACAACTTTAAATCAGTTCTTCAGTGCTTACCCTTACTTTTATAAAATGTTGCATTATTAAAAAAATCATCCCATACAAGTCAGTAACTTGTATGGGATGAAATTGTTTTATTCAGCAGAAACTTTTTCCCACTGTGCGTAAAGAATTACTTCACTCTTGCCGTTTGCCTCAACGGGTATAAAGTATTCACAATCACTGTACGCAACACCTGAACCGTCAGCTACAGTATTCCAGCCGACAAAGCTGTATCCGTCACGAGTGAACTTATTCTCAAATAACGGCATAACACTTGCATAACGGTCATGAATCTGGTTTTGCATTGAACCTGCGCCACCGTTACCGTTGAAAGTAATTTCTGTGTAATTTTTGCTCCAGTATGGTGACATGTCTAATGAAGTTTTGTTTTCATCAATGAAGCCACAACCCTCTGCATATCTACCGTAAACTAACTGTAACGGCCATTCACAATGAATAGGATAGTTACCAGGGCCACCTGAGCAGTCATTAAATACCCAACCTGCTATTACATAACCTTCATAAGCAAAATTAAGTTCTGGTAAGCTTATTTCATCACCGTAATTATAAGTCTTTGTTACAGTAGTACCTGTTGCACCGCTATAGCCGCTATACTTATTACCACAGTAGAACGTAATGGTAATTTCAATCGGCTTCCAGTTTGCGTAAAGCGTCAAGCCGCCAATCGGCATGGTTGTTGATTCGTCATAGGACGCATTTTCAAGTGTCCATTTTTCGAACACGTAGCCTGCCGCTTCCGGAATTTCTACACTCGCCACTGCATCAGCAATTGACTGACCATGCTTAAGAGAAACTGTTACACGCTCGAATGAGAAGTTACCAACCTCTTTACCTGCAACGTATTCTTCACCAGTTTCTTCGTCAACCTCTTTTTTATCTACCATAGTTTTAATAGTAGAGTTGCTAAAATCGAACGTAAGATTATAGTTGTTTCTTGTGTAGTAAAGCTTTAATACAGTACTGCCATTTGCATTTACTGTTGCAGACTTGACATTAAGTGCATTGTTACTGTCAAATGTAAATCCGTCAACTGTTATTTCAGAAGCATTTACAGTTGAATTTGTAACACCTGTAAAGCTCTGTGTTTTTGAATTATCAATAACAAACTTACCGGCTAAATCTTCAAAGTAGTGTTCAACCTTATAAGCAGTACTGTTACCTGCAATCCACTGCGCATAAAGTGTAACTGTACCGGATGTTGCAAGATTCAGAACTGTTTCCTGGTCAGCATACGCTGTGCCTGTACCATCTGCCTTTGTGTTCCAGCCGTTAAATACGTAACCTGTTTTTGCAAAAGCATTTGCATTAAGTGCTGCGCTATTGCCGTATACAAAGCCTTGATTTGACATTGTACCACTTGTTGCACCGTTACCATTAAATGCTACTGTATAATTTGCCGCAGTCCAGATACCACTTGTTTTTGCATAGAGCGTTGCACCATCTGCTGACATCTTACCATATTCAACATCAAGCCAACCTGTCAATGCATAACCAGGACGGGTATTATCAGCATTAAAGGTAGCAGGTGCTTTAATTGTATCACCGAATTTAACCTTTGTAGTAGCAAGAACTGTTGAACCATCGTAACTCATCCATTTTGCATCGTAAGTATTTCTTGTGTAATAAAGTTTCAATGTAAGATTATTATCAGAATCAATTACACCACTACTTACAGTACCGCTTACATTTTTATTGACTGTAAAGCCTGTAAATGAAATTTCATCAGCATTTACTGTTGAACCGAATGGTGCTTTACCTGTTTCGGTCTGAGTAAGTGCATAAGTACCATCCAATTGCTCAAGATAATACTCAGTTTTATAATTGTATGGTTTTGCTTCCCAAAGAGCAACAAAAACAATATCTTCATCTGAGTAAATTTCATCACCTGAAATATAATAATCGGTATCTATTAAAGTTTTTGTTTCATCGCCTTTTAAGTAGAAACCTTTTAAAACATAACCTGTCTTTGTGAGTGAGAAACCATCTTCATATTCAAACACATAGAACGGAACACCGTATTTATAACTTGGTGTGTAAGTACCACGAAGAATACCGCCATCCAATTCAAATTTTATATAGTGTTCGTTTCTGTAATAATGATAATTTACAACTGTTGTACCGTCAGCTGCAATTGTTACCGCGCGCTTTGCAGGTGAGGTGTAGCCCTTATACGCCTTTACCTCAGGTGTTACCGTTGAATCACTTGTGCCTGTAAGTTTTTCAGTTTCTGTTTCACATTCACTAGAAGTAAAGCTACCGTCTACATCTTCACGGATATGATTTACAATATAAGGTGTATCATCATTTGCTTCATAAACTGCGCTGAAGTAAAGCATAAACTCACCCATTGTATATTTTTCACCAGGTAAATAAACTTTTTCATCACCGTAGCCAAGAGATTTCCAGCCGATTAACGTGTAACCTGCTTTTTTGAACGCCTCGCTATCTGACTCAGCCGGAATTGTAAATTCTTCACCCTGATAGTGATAATCGAGCTCAGTATTATTCCACCATACCTGCTTGTAATTACGTTTGTAATATACAGAAAGGCTTATATAATCTAATGCATCTATATGAGCTTTTTCATATTTAACAGGCTCATCATTTACAACTGCAGCAGCAGAGCAATGTGAATACCACGTGCTTTCAAACAAGCTTTCATCCTGCGGCGCTAATATGCTGTAGTCAATTTTTGTACCTGCAGGAGCAGTATGAACTTCAGTGTATGAAGGCTCCTTACTGAACGTTCCGTCCGAATTCTGAATAAAGTAATTAACTTCAAATTCAACCTCGTCTGCTTCCCAGATTGCGTAATACTCTACTGACTTATTCTCAGATACAGAAATAGTCTCCGGTAATTCTATAATGCCTGAGGAGCCATCCTTTGTTAAAGACCAGCCCTTAAACGTGTAGCCCGGAATTTCAGCCTCTGCGTAATCAGGCACTTGTAATTCCTGACCGAATCTAAGCAGCTTGGTTTCTGATATCTCGTCTTCTCCGAAATACTCATAATCAGGATTGTTTGCATAGAAGGTTACTCTGTATTCATCACGGTTGTAATAAATGCAAAGATTTGTGCTTCCGTCACCGGCAATATAAGTGCCGTAATCGGTATACATAATACCATCAGCAATTTCTGCTGTAAAGTTAACAGGGAATTTTGAAATATCGTGTGTAAAGCCTTCCTTAGACAACACCTCTTCAAGTCCGATTCTGTCACCGGTTTTACCTGTTTTCTTCACCTCTTCATAAACCTCATAAACTGATGGGTCATCTACTGACGCAACTAAATGAGTAATGGTGAAAGGTGTGTCTGTTCTTTCAACGTATATCGGAGTTAATCCGATTGGCACATCCGGCATTTTTACACCCTCAAGGCAATTAACCTCGTGAAGCATTTTGCCGTCATATTCAGGAAGAGCAGCACAGCTTATTTGCCAGCCGAAGAAATCGTAGCCCGGCTTTTGGTCATCATAATTTTCAAGTGCAGGAAGCTTTGAGTTCTCTATAAACCATCTTGTTCTGCTATCATCAGGAGAGCCGAATTTTTCACCGTCTTTGTATATTATGGTAAACGGTTCATAATATTCTACCTGCATTGATGGCTTTGTCTTTTTCCAGGTTAAATTAAAAATAACTGTTAAAGGCTCTTTTGTAAACGAAGCGGTTTTGCCCGTATAAGTAAATCTTGCCTGTGTGCTTAACTCAATATCACTATCCTCGGGATTTACCGTAATTGAGCCTGTGCTTTTATCGTAAGAGAATTTAGGGTTAGTCAAGTAAACTGCAAAATTTTCCAATCCCTTAATAACGTCCTCTGTTTTACCCGTAAGAACGTTCACCTTGCGCATTCTGAGGTTATAAGGAGATATGGTGACGGTTTTTGTATTGTAAATAGTTTGTGAAAACTCAGGATCTACCACGGACACTATATTATCTGCATTACCTGAATTCCACAGCTCCAGCTCGCCCTCGTAAAGATGGAATCTGAAGGATGCTAAATCAAGCAGAACACCGCCGAATAAGTCTAAGTCTACGTAAAGACCTATTGCTGCATATAAGGCACCGCCTGATTGAACGTTGTGCTTATTGGTCTCTCCATTCCAATCGTAATGGAAATAGAAGAAGCCGTAAAGGTCTAAGTAAACACCAACCTCTATCATAGCACCAAGGTTATCGAGCTTAACACTTATAAGTCCTATTGAGAACGTTACTCTGATACCTGCACGAAGTCCCAGGTTACCCATAATAAAGAAGTTGAAATTAGTGTATGGGGTTTGCTTATCTACAACGCTTGCAGAGCCCTTTGCATCGAACATATTGAGTGTAAAGTTGTATTGCTTTACACTTAATGCTTCAAAAGAAACACCCATTGTTATATTGAGTTTAGCGCCAAACACAAGTTCAACATCTAAAACATAGTTTACAATATGTGTTTTAGGGTCAACATAACCTTTGTTGTGATACAAACGTATTGCTAAGATATCAACATAGTCAATTTCTCTTTCGAGCATTTTGGAATACTCATTTATAAGAGAATTTTCTTCATCAACGTTAAAGAACGAAACGTTTCCGTCCTTAAGCATATTATTAAGCTTGGTTGCAATATTACTTGCAGATGAGAAAGTACCATCTTTCTTTTCAACAAGCTCATTCCAGAAATATGATTTCTGGTGATATTTCTCTGTATAAACTGATGCAACTGCACCAACACCTGTGTAAACGCCCATATCAAAGCCGGCATTTACAACAACGTCTTTAATCCACCAAATAATTTTTGCACAGTTACCCCACTTAATATCGGCAGAGAATCTTGTGTTGAATTTAACCTCTTGTTCAAAAGTTACATAAAGGTCGAGATAAAAACTTTCTATAACTCTGTAACCATTTTCAACAACCTCAATACCTACAGGAATTGTAACGCCAAAAGCAACTCTTAAGCCGGTACCCTTGTTTATCTGGGTTACCTTTTTAAGCTCTGTGGTTATATCTGCTCTTATTTCAGGCGGGTCAAGCCTTACCATATAAGAAAGATTACCTGCTTCAACGTCCATACCAAAGAGTTGCATCTGGTCTGGACTTAAATGATATTTTTTACCAAAAACAACTTCTTCATCAGTACCGAGTTTGTTCTGTAAAATATATTGTGCAGTTTTTTCGGCAAAGCCGCTGTCTTCTGCCTGTTCTACGATTTTTTCTTCGAGTGCTTCAACTTCACTTTCCGGAAGTTGCATATCAACACCATTTGTTTCGTATGTTGAAAGAGCGTTTTTGAGTTCATCTACAGTAACAGGTTTTACTGTAACAACTGTAGTTTCAGCACCTTTTTTTACACCAGTAATTTCATAGTAATCAGCAGTTTCTGTTTCACCAAGAACACCCTCATAAAGTGCAATAAAATCACCGACATTGGTTTTTGTATCTTCGTTTAAAGCCTCTTGATCTTCAAAATATGTAAAATCAAGAACGTCGTTGTCTAAGGTGAAGGTATTTTCATTATTATCCTTATCGGCGTGCTTCGGAACTGGTAAAACATCAGGTAAGAAAACAACATCTTCTGCTTTTGCAGATTTATAAAAATACTTATTCCCCTCAACTGAAGTGATTTCAACATAAGCAACGTCACCGTCAACTACTGTATTTTCTTCAGTATCAATTTTACCATCATGTAAAGCAATTACATCGCCTACTGAAATATCGTTACCGCTGTATGTAAATACACCTGTAGCGGAATTATCTTTCATAGCGATACTGCCATCAGTTTTTGAAAGTGAAATTGTATAAAGACCTGTTGCTTCTTCCATATCAAAACCAGAAATTTTATCTGTTTTTATGAATTTAACATCATCGTCTATTTTAAGATTACTTTCTTCTTCACGTGTTGTAAAAATATTATAAAAACGAATTTCTTTCTTCTGAACTTCGCCATCATAAATAAATAACACATAATCATCATCTGCAGGCATAACGCCATCTTGTGAAACAGTCTGTTCACGGTCAATAGCAGAAAGCTGATAAGTTTTACCCGCTTTTAATCCGCCATTTGGTAAAACTGTATATGTACCATCACCGTTATCATCAACAGTAAACGGAACTGAAGAATTACCATCTGAAATCAGAGTTAATAAAAGACCATTTTTTACTGCTTCCAGAGTTGGTGCTTTAACTGTAATTTTATGTGATGTTTCTGCATCCAGAGCAGAAACATAGTTTAGACTCCCCTCTTTTGCAGTAGGGTCTGTGCTCTTTACCATTTTAGGATAAAGTGTAATATTTTTCTTAATTACATCATCAGTACCTGCAAGAAGGGCAAGGTCACTGTCATAATACCAACCTGCAAAAACATAACCCTCTCGTGTAGGGAGTGGCATTGAGTAAACCAACTCACCTGAATCAACAAGCTGTTCTTCAGGAAGTTTTGTTGCCTTTTTGTCTTCCTCTGACATATTGTCAGGGTAAGCAAAAGTAACTTTGCGGTAAACTTTTACATCAGTATTATCACCACCCGAAGAACCGTTGCCTGAGCCCCCATTTGATGGTTTGTTTATTGGTGAATTGGTAGGTTTTTTATCATCTGAATTCCAGATGTTTTCAATCCACAAATCACCATCAGAAAAATCATCCTTTTCGTCCTTTTCATCTTTTTTGTCTGACTCATCATTTTTGTCATCTGTTTCATCAGTATTGGTCTGAATGTTTTCTGTTTCGTCAACTGGCGGAACAGTTTCATTCTTTTTACAACCTGTTAGAACAGATGTAAACATTGTAAGCATAGTACACAATACAAGTACTAAACTTAAAATGCGCCTGGTAGTATGTTTCATACTTTCATCTCCAAATTATATTTTAGAAAATTTGCCACCCTATATTTTACTACTTACATTTTTATATGTAAATATTTTCTTGAAAATTTCTACATATTACACAAAAAATTATTTTGCTGTGAGGGCGTCAGGGGTTAGGGGTTATGAATCAGTTAAAATAAAAACAGGAAACGGAGTTGATTTTCTCTGTTTCCTGTTTTCTGTTTTCTAATTCCTATCCCCTGATTATCTCTGAACTCTACCGCTTGCGTCGCCACCAGCTAATTTCTCAACCTCTGCAACTGAAACTCTGTTATAGTCGCCTTCAATTGAGTGCTTTAAAGCAGAAGCAGCAACTGCAAATTCAATAGCGTCTTGTGTTGATTTACCTGTTAACAATGAGTAAATAAGACCTCCACCGAATGAGTCGCCACCGCCAACACGGTCAGTAATATGAAGATGGTAAGATTTTGAGAAACAATAATTCTCGCCATCGTAAAGCATACCTGCCCAGTCGTTATCTGATGCAGAAATTGATGAACGCAATGTAATTGCAACTTTCTCAAAGCCAAATTTATCTGCTAACTGTTTAGCAACTGATTTATAACCTTCGTGATTTAATTTACCACCGTAAATATCTGTATCTTCCGCTTCAATGCCAAATACATCTTTTGCATCTTCTTCGTTAGAAATACAAACATCTACATACTGGCAAAGCTCTGTCATTGCTTTTCTTGCTTCTTCTCTTGTCCAGAGTTTGCCTCTGTAGTTTAAGTCACAAGAAATTTTAACGCCTCTTGCCTTTGCAGCCTTACAAGCTTCAAGACAGATTTCTGTAACATTAGCACCTAATGCCGGAGTGATACCTGTAAAGTGGAACCAGTCAGCACCTTCGAAGATTGAGTCCCAATCAAATTCACTTTTGTCTGCTTCCATAATTGCAGAGTGTGCTCTGTCATAAATACAAACAGAACCGCGTTGTGAAGCACCTTTTTCAAGGAAATAAATACCAACTCTGTCGCCACCGCGAACAATTTTTGTAGTATCAACGCCAAATGCTCTGAGTGAATTTACAGCACCCTGACCAATAGCATGTGTCGGTAATTTTGTAACAAATACGCTATCTAAACCATAGTTTGCAAGTGACACAGCAACATTTGCTTCGCCACCGCCGAATGTAGCCTGCATCTGGTCATTCTGGAAAAATCTGTAGTAACCCATAGGTGCAAGTCTTAACATCAATTCACCGAATGTAACAACTCTTTTCATTTTTAGCCCTCCATTTTTTCAAGTGCTTCTTTTACGAAGAAACTACCACCAATAGCAGCAACTTTGTCAAACGCAAGAAATTCATCTATGTTATTTCTGTCAACGCCACCGGTTGGAATAAACTTAACCTGTGGGAATGGACCTGAAAGAGCCTTTAATGCTTTTAAACCACCGTAAATATTTGCAGGAAAGAATTTAACTGTAGTAATACCTAATTCAAGTGCCTGCATAATTTCAGTTGGTGTAACGCAACCAGGGTAATAAGGAATATTTTTTTCTTTGCAGATTTCTGCAACTGCTACAGAAAGACCCGGCGAAACAATAAACTGCGCACCTGCCTGGAGTGCAGTTTTACATTGTTCTGCGTTTATAATAGTACCTGCACCAACATTCATTGTCGGGTATTTTTCACGAGCATATTTAATTGCTTCTGCCGCACAAGCAGTACGGAAAGTAATCTCTGCACAGTTAATACCAACATTCTGAAGAGCAGTTAAAATTTTATCTGTCTCAGACATTTCTTTAATAACAACAACCGGAATATTTTTTTCCATCTTAATCACACTCCTGAATATGCTGAGAAGCCACCATCAATTGGTAAAACAACACCTGTTATAAAACCGGCAGCCTCATTATTTACCAAGAATAAAAGTCCACCTTCTAATTCTTCACTTTCACCAAATCTACCCATTGGTGTAGCGGCAAGAATTTTGCCTGTTCTTGCAGTTGGTGTACCATCATCATTAAATAAAAGCTTTGCATTCTGCTTTGTTGAGAAAAATCCCGGTGCAATAGCATTAACACGGATACCAACTTTTGAAAAATGTACTGCAAGCCATTGTGTAAAGTTTGAAATAGCCGCTTTAGCACCTGAATAAGCAGGAATTTTTGTAAGTGGTGTGTAAGCATTCATTGAAGAAATATTAAGAATGTTACAACCTTCTCTTCCTACCATTTGACGAGCAAATGCCTGTGTAGGAATAAGTGTACCAAGGAAGTTTAAGTTAAATACAAAACCTACTCCATCTGCATCTAAATCAAAGAATGATTTTGTATCTGCGTCAATATCACCAATTTCAAAATATTCTTTATCTGTTGTAGCTTTAGGGTTATTGCCACCCGCACCATTAACTAAAATGTCGCAAGGTCCGAAGTCTTTCAATACTTCGTCTGCTACATTGTAGCAGATTTCTTTGTTTAAAACATTACAAGCATAAGCTTTTGCAATACCGCCTTCTGCTACGATTTCATCTGCAAAGCCTTTTGCCGCTTCTTCATTTAAGTCAAGTAAAGCAACTTTTGCACCCGCACGTGCTAAAACTTTAGCAAAATAACTGCAAAGCACGCCACCCGCACCGGTAACAACTGCAACTTTACCTGTTAAATCTGTGTTTAAAACATTCTTATTCATATTATTTGTACTCCTTTTCAAGCGCTTCAAATAACCCATTGATGTAAGTAGCACCCAATGCTCTGTCGAAAAGACCATAACCTGGTTTACCTGTTTCGCCCCATATCATTCTGCCATGGTCAGGACGAACATAACCATCATAATTATTTTCAACAAGTGCTTTTACAATATCATACATATCAAGTGAGCCACAATCTGAAAGGTGCGCTCTTTCTTCAAACGAACCGTCTTCCATAATTTTAACATTACGGATGTGCATAAATGCAATTCTGTCCATCTCTGCATATTTTCTTATCATCTTTGGAATATCGTTACTCTTTGCACAACCCAAACTACCTGTGCAAAGGCAAAGGCTATTTGCGGGGCTGTCGTAAAGTTTTAAAAATCTGTCAAGATTTTCTTCGTTTGTAATAATTCTTGGAAGTCCGAAAATCGGGTACGGTGGGTCATCAGGATGAATAGCCATTCTCACACCGCATTCTTCTGCAACAGGAATAACTTTTTTAAGGAATTTTTCTAAATTACTCCAAAGTCCCTCTTCACCTATTTCGCCATAAGCAGTAATAAGTTCACGAATTTCTTCTTGTGTGTAGCTTGAATCCCAACCTGGTAAATGAATATCATCCTTAAGTGGGTCAAGTCCTTTCATTTGTTCCCAATACATAACAAGAGAGGTTGAACCATCTTTTGCTTCTTTATCGAGTTGAGTGCGTGTCCAGTCAAAAACAGGCATAAAGTTGTAGGTAACACATTTCACACCATATTTTGCACATCTTCTGATGTTCTCACAGTAAACATCTAAAAGTTTGTCAACATCGCCACGACCTAATTTGATATCTTCGTGAACAGGAATTGACTCTACAACATCAAAAACAAGACCATTTTTGTCACAATTGTCTTTAAGTTTTTTAATGCTTTCTTCACTCCATACTTCACCCGGTTTTACATCGTAAACCGCAGAAACTACGGAACGCATACCTGGAATTTGTGAAATGTATTGAAGTGAAATCGGGTCGTCTTCGCCATACCAGCGAAATGAAAGTTTCATTTTCATAAATTTTCTCCGTTCTGAAATTTTTCAAATTCTCAATCAATCTCTATATACAAAAACTGTTTCTCACGCAGTTCCTTAAGACATCGGGCATTATTCTTACTCAATACCCAATATCATTTTAGCAATTTTATATACGTCTCCGCAACCTAAAGTTATTACCAAATCACCTTTTTTTATATTAGCCTTTAAGTAGTCGGCAACTTCTGAAAATTCAGGGAACCAAACAGAGCCTTCAATTTCATCGGCTAAATCCTGTGTTTTTATGCCGAATGTATTGATTTCTCTTGAACCCATAATTTCTGTCATAACAACTTTGTCTGCAATAGAAAGTGCTTCACCAAATTCTTTTAAAAGCATTTTTGTTCTGCTGAATGTAAATGGTTGGAACACTGCCCATACTCTTTCGTAACCCATTTTCATAGCAGCAGAAAGTGTAACTTCCAACTCTTTCGGATGGTGTGCATAGTCATCAACAATAACAGCGCCATTATATTCACCTAAAATTTCAAATCGTCTGCCCGCACCTTTAAAGTTATATAAACTATTTTTACATTGTTCGAATGTCGCACCGCAATACATAGAAGTAGCGATAGCACATAAAGCATTTAAAATATTGTGGTCACCTGGCACATTAAGTTCAACGGTACCTAACTCTTCGCCATCTTTAAAAACTGTGAATTTCGCAAATGCACCGTGTACCCACTCTAAATTTTTATAATAATAAGTATTTGTAGCATCACTGCCAAATGTAATTTTTTCTTTATCTTTAATTCCCTGAACACTTTTGATAGTATTGTCATCATCACCGTTAAAAATTATCACCTTTGACATAGAAGCGAATTTTGTGAAAGATGCTATTAAATTATCAAGTGTTTTAAAGTATTCCATATGGTCACGGTCAATGTTAAGAATAACGCTGACATCCGGAGACAAATCTAAAAATGTATCTTTATATTCACAAGCTTCACAAACAAGAGTTTCACTTTTACCCACTCTGCCGTTAGTACCTGTAAGAGGTAATTTACCACCGATTACTAACGACGGGTCAAAATCATTTTCAATAAGAATTTGTGAAATCATAGAAGTAACAGTTGTTTTACCATGTGTACCACAAACACCTATACAGTTATTATATTTTCTTGTAACTGCACCGAAAAGTTTACTTCTTTCAAATGTTGGTATTCCATTTACTTTTGCCGCAACTAATTCAGGATTATCCGGAAGAAGTGCCGCAGTAAATACCACCATATCGGCTCCCTCAACATTTTCTGCCTTTTGTCCGAGTGTAACAGGAATACCTAAATTTCTTATTCTTTTTAGTGTATCAGTTTCATTATTATCTGAACCTGTTAAATAATAACCTTTTTCGTGGAGAATTTCAGCAAGTGGACACATACCACTACCACCGATTCCAATAAAGTGTATTCTTTTCGCATTTTCTAAAGCCTGTTCTATATTCATAAAAGGAAATCCTTTCCAATTTTAAAAATAATACTAATTTATTATACTACATATTTTCATAAAAATAAACTATTTTTACAAATTTCTCACAGAAAATTATTGTATTTTTTTAAACTTTTTAGCAAAATTGTTCCAAAAATACCGCAAGAGATTACTTCACCGACACCAACTGTCAGGAAAAAGTACCAGTAAGAACCCTCTAAAGAATAAACGAATATAAGCACCAAAGGAACAATTATTGCATTCGCCAAAACCGGCGGTATAACCGCTAACGAATTGTATTTTCTTAAAAGATATGTACCTACTGCACCTATTAAAGTGGCAAGACTGCCAAACACTACATCCCATAAAGCGCACCCTGTAAGAATATTTGCGATAAGACAACCAATAAAAAGTCCGGGTATTGCCGCAGGTGTAAAAACAGGCATAACAGTAAGAATCTCTGAAAGTCTTACCTGAATCACACCACTTGCAAGCCCAAGCAGATTTGCAAGGTAGGTCAGAACAACATAAAGTGCAGCAATAACCGCACTTACCGCGATATTGCGGATTTTTTTCTGGTTTTTCATTTTATCACTCCGTAGTTTTGATTTAAGTGAGGATGGTCACGAACTCACTAAATTTATTTTAGCATTTTTCACACTTAAAAACAACAATAAATATTGACTTATTTTTGTAAAATGTTATTATTTAATTGTACTATTTTTGGAAAGGTTGTTTTTTATGATAAACGTAACCGTATGGAATGAATTTCGTCACGAAAGAGAAGACGAAGAAGTAAAGGCAGTTTACCCCCAGGGTATTCACAACTGCATTAAAGATTTTTTAAGTAAGGATGAAGAATTAAACATCCGTACCGCAACCTTGGATGAAGAAAACTGCGGACTTTCTGATGATGTTTTAAACTCAACAGATGTACTCATCTGGTGGGGACATTGTCACCACGACAAAGTACCGGATGAATTAGTTGAAAAAATTTATAACCGTGTTATGTGTGGTATGGGATTCATTGCACTCCACTCTGCACATTTTTCAAAGCCATTCAAAAGACTTATGGGTTCAACCTGCTCATTAAAATGGCGTGATGGCGACAGAGAAAGACTCTGGTGTATTCTCCCATCTCACGAAATTGCAAAAGATGTGCCTGAGCAAATTGTTATCCCTGTTGAAGAAATGTATGGCGAACGTTTTGATGTACCAACACCTGACGAGCTTATTTTCATTGGCTGGTTTTCCGGCGGTGAAGTATTCCGTTCAGGTTGTGCATGGAACAAAGGTCTTGGCAGAGTATTCTACTTCCAGCCGGGTCACGAAAGCAACCCTACATATCACATTCCTGAAGTACAGAAAATTCTCACAAATGCAGTACATTGGGCAAACCCTAACTTTATTGCAGATGAAATAGAATGCCCTTGGGTACCTTCTCAGGAGGAAGAACTTTTAAAGGAAACGCTTCGCTCAAGATAAGAGATAATAGTGAATAGAGAATAGTTTCGGGACCTGCGGTCGGCAATTATAAAGTTATAGATAGATAAGACAATAGCCCTTTTTTTGTGAGTAAACAGTAACGAGGAGTTAACAGTATGGATTGTATTAAAACTGATTTGATGCCAATTGGTATTAAAAATTTTATGCGAGTAAAAAAACGGATAACTATCATTGCTGTGATACTTTCAATTGTTTGGGTAATAGTTATGATGTTATCAGGTTTTATTCGTGATTTATCAAGCTTGGTTATTTTTTGTGTGGTTTTGCAAATAGTGATACTTATAATGGTTACTCCATGGTCTTTTTATTACAAATTAAGTCAATCTATTTTAATTTTTAGAGAAGATTATTTAAATATTTGTTATGAAAACGGAAGATGTTGGAGAACAATTAAATATAGCGAAATAACCGATGTACGAGTAAAACAAATTTCTGGTTTTTTTCATGGGGAAGATAAAGCAACTGTGAAAAATAACTATGTTTGTATTTTTTTGAATGATATCAGTGATATTCCGAATACTTCTTTTGCGAAATTATTTAAAGAAGAAAACTTTTTTATGTTTGCATTTCAAGAACAAGCATTATTGGAGTTGGAGGCGGCAATCAAAAGACAATCAAAGGACAATTAGTAAGACAGGGTAAGACAAGACAACCTTATTTCCCGTTACAAAATTGCAGGTACAAACACAAGATATTATTATGACGAGTTAAACAGATTATAAGACAAGGGACGGTTCTGTGTCTTAGTCTCAGCTGCAAGTGAGCAAGTTGCTGGTAAAATGAAATAGACCCGGTTAATTGATTTTGGTCAGTTAATCGGGTTGTTTTTCGATTTTGTTGAAGATTACAAAATTGCTTGATACATCTTGCGAAATTTGATATATTTAAGTTAAGAAAAGACAACGGACGGCATAAGACATAGAACCGTCCCCCTGTCTTATCCCCCTGTCTTATGAGTAAATAGTAACGAGGAGTTAACAGTATGGATTGTATTAAATTTGATGTAATGCCTATAGGTATAAAAAAACTAATGCGAGTAATAAATAGAGTAAGTATCTTTGCAGAGATTTTTTCAAATTTATGGGTAGTTGCTATGGTGGCAACAGGTTTAATTCGTGATTTATCAGGTTGTATTATTTTTTTTACAGCTTTACAAATTGTAGTAGTACCAACATTTATTCCTAGTATTTTGTATTATAAATTAAGTCAATCCGTTTTAATGTTTGCGGATAACAGTTTAAAGGTTTGCAATAAGAACGGAAAATGTTGGAGAACGATTAAATACAGTGAAATAACAGATGTACGAGTAAAAGAGATTCCTGGTTTTTTTTATGGAGAAAATAAAAATACGATAAAAAATAAATATATTTGTATTTTTTTGAATGGTATCATTTGGATTCCAGACAATTCTTTTGCGAAATTATTTAAAGAAGAAAACTTTTTTATGTTTGCATTTCAAGAACAAGCATTATTGGAGTTGGAGGCGGCAATCAAAAGACAATCAAAGAACGGCGACAATCAGGGGACGGCGATTTGAAGTAAGAAGTAATAGTGAATAGTTAAGAAGTAAAATTCTAATTCACGGGTAGGAGTGGTTGGTTCAATCACTCCTACTGATTTTATTGGATTGCAACTTACAAGACATTGCAGAATACAAAAATAATGATCACAATCAAGTCCGAAGGACTTCCGAAATTTTCAATTTTCAACTTTCAATTCTCAATTTTCACTTGCAATTTAACCATCAATGTGTTAATATATTCTAAACGCGTTGAGCAAGAGAGTAAAAAGCGACTTTTTGCACAGAGAGAAGTGCCACGGCTGAAAGCATTTTCAAAAACAACTTTTGAAGTTCACTTGTGAGCGGTATGGTTGAAACTAAGTAGGCTGTAACGGGAGTAACCGTTATATTACAAAAGAGTGTTTGCTCTATGCAAAAATAAGGGTGGTACCGCGGAGATGTCTTCGTCCCTTCTGGGATGGGGCGTTATTTTTTTGTCATAAAACAAGGCAACGCACCCTACCCTATATCATATATATTTTGAAAGGAAGAACTGAAAATGCTTGAAAACGCAAATGCTTTAAAAGAGCAATTTTTAGAAAAAGTTAATAGTGCCACTTCTTCCGCAGAGCTCGAACAATTAAGAATTGAGTTTCTCGGTAAAAAAGGCCCTATCACTTCACTTATGAGCGAGTTAAGAAATATTCCTAACGAGCAAAAGAAAGAGGCAGGTCAGATTATCAATGAAGTAAAACAATTCATTGAAAAAACACTTGGCGAAAAGAACGAAGAAATCAAAAAGAAAGAGGAAGAAGCACTCATAAATTCTGCTGAAGATTATGATGTTTCATTCCCGCTTAATGAAGATAAAGGCTCTTATCACCCTATTACTCTTGTACAAAGAGAAGTTGAAGATATTTTTGCCGGTATGGGTTTCTCAATTGAAGACTATGACGAAATAGTTGACGATTATCATTGTTTTGAAGCACTTAACATTCCAAAACATCACCCTGCCCGTGATATGCAAGATACTTATTATTTAAGTTCAAATCAACTTTTAAAAACACACACTTCTGCTGCACAGAATGCTATTCTTATTAAATACAAAAAAGAACTTGAAGCAGGCAGACCTATAAGAGTTATTTTCCCCGGCAGATGCTTCAGAAATGAAAAAATTGACGCTTGTCACGAAAATACATTTTTCCAGATGGAAGGTATTATGGTTGATAAAGATATTTCTATTTCTAACCTTATCTACTTTATGAAAACTATGCTTTCAGAGGTTTTCAACCGTGATGTTACAGTTCGTTTAAGACCTGGTTTCTTCCCCTTTGTTGAGCCTGGTTTTGAACTTGATATTCAATGTCTTATCTGCGGTGGCGACGGTTGCCCATCATGTAAAGGTTCAGGTTGGCTTGAACTTTGCCCTTGTGGTATGATTCACCCTAACGTTTTATCTATGGGTGGTATTGACACAGAAGAATACACAGGTTTCGCTTTTGGTTTAGGTCTTACAAGACTTGCTATGATGCGTTATGGAATCAAAGATATTCGTGTATTTAACAGTTGTAACTTAAAATCACTTTCACAATTCGCAAACAGAACTTTTATTGATGATGAAAAGGAGGGTAAATAATGTTTGTTTCTATTAACTGGATTAAAGAATATGTTGACCTTTCTGGTCTTGACATTAAAAAGCTTATTGAAAGTTTTACCCTTGCTACTGCTGAAGTAGAAGACATCATCGTTAAAGGTGAAGATATTCAGAATGTAGTTGTTGGTGAAATTCTTTCTATTGAAAATCACCCGAATTCTAAAAAACTTCATCTTCTTAAAGTTGACGGTGGCGACAGAGTTTACGATGTTGTATGCGGTGCGCCTAATGTAAGAGAAAATATGAAAATTGCTTTTGTAAAAGCTGGGGGTAAAGTTCCTGCAGGTGACATTACAAAAGCAACTGTTGCGGGTTATGAATCAGAAGGTATGTGTTGTTCAGCTTTTGAACTCGGTCTTTCTGATGATAAATCCGGTCTTATGGAAATTGATGTTGATGTTCCTAATGGTACAGATTTAAAAGAGATTTACCCTATTGATGATATTATTTTTGAGGTTGATAACAAATCCCTTACAAATCGTCCTGACCTTTGGGGTCACTATGGTATTGCACGTGAATTTTCAGCACTTGCAGGCAGAGAGTTAAAACCTCTTAACCTTTCAGATTTAGCTTATAGCGGTGACGAAAAAATCAAAGTTACTGTTGAAAGACCTGATTTAGTTTATCGTTATTCTTGTGTTAAGATGGATAACATCACTAAAAACACCAGTCCCCTTTCATTACAGATTCGTCTTTACTATTGCGGTATGCGTGGTATCAACTTACTCGCTGACCTTACAAACTACATTATGCTTGAAATGGGTCAACCAACTCACGCATTTGACGGTAATAAAATTGACGAAATTAAAATCGGTACACCTGACGCTGACTGTAAATTCACTACTCTTGATAATACAGAAAGAGATATTACAACAGATACACTCTTAATTAAAAATGCTACAACTCCGGTTGCTATTGCAGGTATTATGGGTGGTCTTGACTCTGAAATTGTAGGCGATACAAATTCAGTAGTTCTTGAATGTGCTAACTTTGACGGTGTTTCTGTTCGTAAATCATCTTCAAGACTCGGTCTTCGTACAGATGCTTCTGCAAGATATGAAAAAATGCTCGACCCTGAAATGACTGTAACTGCTGCAAAGAGATTTGCTTACCTCTTACAATCAATTGATGAGGGGGCAAGAGTTGCTTCTCAGCTTACAGACGAATATACAAAGAAATACCCTGAAATTGAAATTGATTTTGATAAGGCTTATGTTGACAAATACACAGGTATTGATATTTCCACCGAAAGAATCAACACAACTTTAAAAGCTCTTGGTTTCGAAGTTACAATGAATGGTGACAACTTCCACATTAAAGTTCCGTCATGGAGAGCTACAAAGGATGTTACAATCAAAGCTGACATCATTGAAGAAATCACACGTATTTATGGTTACGACAACTTCAGTATTATTACAACAAAAAGTCCTTTAAAGCCTGTAAGAAGTACTGCAGTTCGTTCTGAAAGTAACGAAATCAAAGATATTTTAGTAAAACACTACAATCTTCACGAAGTTCACTCTTATATTTGGGGTGATGTAAGAAGATATAAGAAATTAGGCATTGAGGTTGAAGACAATGTCAAAGTTCTTAACATTGAAAGTTCTGACAACGGTACTATCCGTAACTCAATGATACCTACCCTTTTAGTTGCAGTTTCAGATAACAAAGATTTTAAAGAAAATTTCGGTATTTTTGAAATCGGTAGAGTTGTTAAAGGCTTAAAAGCAGATGGTACTGCTAATGAAAGACGTTCTTTGGGTGTTGTCCTTTTTGATAAAAAAGGTACTGAAAAAGATTTATATTTTAAAGCACTCAATATGGTTAATACCCTTGTACTTTCAATCAAGCACAAATCACCTGAATTCAACAAGGTTACACCTACACACGCTTATGAACACCCAAAAAATACTGCTGAAATTCTTGTAAGTGGCAAAAAAGTCGGTACAGTTCACACACTTCACCCGTCAGTTTTGAGTAAACTTGACAAAACAGGCAAAGCAGTTTGTGTTGAAATTGATGTTGATGATTTAACAAGTGTTTCAAATGATAACATCTCTTTCGTTGAGCCATCTACACAGCAGTCAACTTATTATGACCTTTCACTTGATATTTCTAACGGCGCTAAATTCTCTGAACTCAAAAAATGCTGGGATGCTCTCGGAAAAGAAGAACTTACAAGTGTTAATGTTATTGACACATTCGAGAAAGACGGCGTTAAGAGTATCGCTGTAAGATTTATCTTCTCATCTAAAGAAAGAACTCTTGAAATGGAAGAAGTTCAGGGTTGGATTGACTCTATTTTAGACAATCTTTCAAAGATAAATGTAACTCTTAAAAAATAATTTATATTTTTGTCGATATTTCTTAATAATTTACTGTTGTAATTTTTTGAATAATAGTTTATAATAGAAACATAAATTCACTGGGAGGTGTTCTTATGACAGATAAAACCATTCAATTTGCTATCAGAGATGAGCACGAAAAAGAAATGAGAGATATTCTCGTTCAGGTTTACAACGCACTTGTAGAGAAAGGTTATAACCCTACCAGCCAACTTGTAGGTTACATTTTGTCGGAGGACCCAACCTACATTACAACACACAACAATGCAAGAAGTTTAATTCGTAAGATTGACAGAGATGAACTTTTACAGGCTCTTCTTAAAACATATCTTAATAGTTAAACAAAAATAAGGAGTGTTTAGTTTGGCTAAAACAGAAACAAGTTTTCTCAAATATAAAGGAAAACCACTTGTTCGTAAGGGAAACACACTTTATTACGGTGATATGAATGACCCTTTCGTACTTATGCTCTCTATTGCAGATTCTCACGAAGTACATGGTGTTCAGATTGCTGACAAAGTTACAGTTCAGCTTTTAAATACTGACCCTAATGTGAACCCATTACAAGCAATTGTAAAAAAGGCTGAAAAAAAAGGTCTTTGGGCTGCAATGGATATCGGCGTTGTATGGCTCGAAAGAGCGCTTAAAGATGCACAATAAAAAACAGGCTATTGCGTAAGCAATAGCCGTTTTTTATTAAATTGAAAATTGAGAATGGAAAATTGAAAATTACGGAAGTCCTTCGGACTTGATTAGAATTTTATATAAATAAAAAAACACACGCTATCATTTAAAATGATAGCGTGTAGTTCCTTACAACTGTTATAATTGCTGACCGCAGGTCCCAAAATTTTCAACTTTCAATTTTCAATTTCTCTATAAGTTTCTGCTTTTCCAAAACCTTAATCAAAACAACTGCAAGAACGAGACCCGCTACACCTTGAATCAAGTTCATTGGAATATTTGCAAGTGATGGCACGAAACCGTACATAAAGCCTTCAAAAATATAATAACCCAACACCATAGTGAGCTCTGCAAGAACTCCGGACACAACCTTAACGAAATTAGACTTATTTACTTTTAAAAGTTTTGTAACTAAACAGACCACAAGCACCATAAAGCCTTTTATTACAAATGTTGCGGGTGCGTAAGCGGTATAACCCGAAAGTATATCTGCAAGGCAAGAACCAATACCCGCCGCCAAAAATCCATAACCACAAGGTAACGTAAATGCCGCTACGAGTATTACACAGTCACCTAAATTTATGTAACCGTTAAGCGGTGTAGGAATTTTCACAACCATCGTCGCAACACACACTAAAGCGGCAAAAAGTGCTGAGATTATAGTGAGTTTTAATTTTCTGTTTTTCATTTTCCATTACTTCTTTCTCTATGGAATTATTCAGAAAACAATTCGAAACTGAAACCAGTCAAATCATTTTCTTCAATAATGAATAGGCTTACGCCATGAATTGCATAAATGCATGAATTGTTGCACATGATTTGATTTGCTACAAAAATGCCGTCAGGCAAATTATGCATCGTAAGATGCAAATCATGAATTTTTTTCAAATCATGCCAACAGCAAATCATATATTTGGTATCGAATTTTCTTTGAAAATTCGACTATAATCCTTTCAATGACTGTAATGCAAAATTGTATTTATGAAAAACAATTTTGCTAAAAGCCGATAAAATCGGCTTTCACGAAACGCAACCGCATTTCGACTAATTACAGTCATTATAAAATCTCACCATTCTCTATAGCCATAATCTGGTCAACTCTTCGTTGATGTCTACCACCCTCAAATTCTGTTGAAAGGAATACATCAACTAATTCACAAGCTGCACCACCACCGATAACTCTTGCACCCATACAGAGTACATTAGCGTCGTTATGTAAACGAGTGAATTTTGCACTGAAATAATCTGAACAGCAAGCGGCACGGATACCTTTTACTTTGTTTGCTGCCATAGAAATACCTATACCTGTGCCGCAACAAAGAATTGCTTTATCTGCATAACCTTCTGTTACTTTAAGACAAGCTACCTGTGCAAATTTTGCGTAGTCAACCGAGTCAGTTGAGTGTGCCCCACAATCAATAAACTCGATGTTCTTTTCTTCTAAATACTTTTTAATTTCTTCCTTTAAAGGAAAACCTGCGTGATCTGAAGCAATAGCTATCATTTTTAAATCCTTCTTTCAATTATTTTCTTGTTTCTTTTTTAGTTCTCTTTCCGCTTGTGAGAGTCTTAAATATTTTGGTACTAATTCACTTGATGAAACTGCATTGTTTTCATCTTTTAAAATCAAATCTTCTGCAATCAATGCTACCGATGAAGCAGCTTGATAACGAATAGTAGCAGATGCAATAGAAACATTTTCTAATACATCCTTCATTCTTTTATAACAGATATTTGCTCCATCACCTATTAAAACTACATTTTTCCTCTGATTTTTTAACCGTTCTGTTAATTCGTCAATGGAAATTGCGTCATCATCTGTAAGACGACTCATTTCATCTTTACCACAATCAAACAAAGCACAATAAACCTGATTGCAACGAGCATCCATAACTGAAGCGGCAATAACACCTGTATTCTCAAGCGGTTTTGCAATTGCTTCTAATGTAGAAACCGGAACACACTTTTTATTTAACGGGTCAGCAAGACCTTTCACAAGAGAAACACCTATTCTTATACCTGTAAAAGAACCAGGTCCGTTTGATACTGCTATATAATCAATATCATTTATTGTAGTATCCGCTTTTTTCAATGTACTTTCTACCATTGGCATAAGTGTCTGACTGTGTGTTAGCCCTGTGTTCGAGCTTTCAAGAGCAATCACCTTGCCATTTTCAACAACAGAAACAGAAGCACTTGTAGCAGAGCCTTCAACGCCAAGAATCTTCATAAATTTTGTCACCACTTAATTTAAAAATACGACTTTCATCAGAGTCACCGCGTTCAATTTCAAGTCTTATGTAATTTTCAGGGAGGGCATTTTCAATATTTTCACTCCACTCAATAGCAAGAACTGCATTTGTGTCAAGATAATCGAAAAAACCAGTTGAACATAAATCTTCAAACCCGGAAATTCTGTACATATCAAAATGATAAATCTTTTTATCTTTGTTACCATATTCATTGACAAGAGCAAACGTCGGACTTGAAACCTCTGCATTTATTCCATAACCTTCGCAAAGCCCTGAGGTAAAGGTTGTTTTTCCCATACCAAGACCGCCGAAATATGCTATAACCTCGCCACCCCTTAAGCTACTACCGAGTTTTTTTGCATATTCAATTGTTTCTTCAAAATTATTGGCTTTTACGCTTATCATAATTTTAACATTTACCCCACTTGAAATTCAACTCTATTATATGTATAATAACAATATTCAGAAATAAAATCAAGGGGGCAAATGCTTGAAAAAGTTTTTTTCTGTCACAAAAAGATTTATTCAAGAAACGAACAAGCCGTTATTGTTTTTAATAATAGCAACATCTATTTTTGGTATACTTATGGTTTACACCGCTACAAGATTTCGCCTTGAAGATGGTCAGGTGATTCAGCGTGACGCGGTTGTTATGATTATAGCAGCAGTTTTAGGTATTATTTTCACTCTGGCAATTTCTGCCATAGACTATGAATTTATAATGAAGCTATGGCCGTTTATAGGTGTTTTTTGTGTTATTCTTATGATTATAACACTTATCTTCGGTGCGGCACCCGAAGAACGACCAGACTCAAAATGTTGGCTCGTTATCGGTAACTTTTATTTTCAGTCATCAGAGCTTGTTAAAATAGGTTTTCTTATAACTTACTCAATGCACCTTGAGCTTGTAAGAGATAAAATCAATTCTTTAAAATCTGTTATAGCTTTAGGCATTCATGCTATAATTCCTGTTGGTCTTGTTATTCTTACCGGTGATATGGGTTCTGCTCTTATTTTTATTATTATGGCTGTCGGTATGTTATTCTTTGCAGGTCTTCATTGGGGATACTTTGCATCTGGCGGACTTCTGATTTTAGCATCATCCCCGCTTATCTGGATGTATGTATTCAGCGAATACCAGAAAAAAAGATTTTTAGCACTTTTCAAGCCTGAACTATTCACTGCCGAAAGCTACCAGCAATTGATTGGCTTAAATGCACTTGGCTCCGGCGGTTTCTGGGGTAAGGGATTTACAAAGGGCGTTTACACTCAGGGTGGTTTTGTTCCCGTACAGGAAAACGATATGATTTTTACAGCAATCGGTGAAGAAACAGGCTTTTTCGGTTGTATAATTGCTTTGGCACTTTTATTCCTTATCGTTTACAACTTAATTAAAATCGGTAAAAATACACGAGATTTCTCAACTCAGATTTTCTGCTACGGAATTGCAACTATGATTTCTGCGCAGGTGCTTATTAATATTGGTATGTGCTTTATGATTTTACCTGTTATCGGTATTACTTTACCATTCTTCAGCGCAGGTGGTTCAAGTACACTCTGCCTTTATGTTGGTATAGGTCTTGCTTTCAGTATTTATCGTTTCAATCGTTCAAGAGAAGCAATAAACTTCAGATTAAGCAGAATCTTAACTCCGTTCTCAGAATTTTAAAATTCATATTAAAAGGACTGTAAAAACACAAGTTTTCACAGTCCTTTTGCATATACAAGCTATAAAACAGAATAATATATACTACCATTATTTATCGGGGTGTATATTATGCTCTTTTTTAAAAACCTTAAAAAAAACATTGACTGGAAGCTACTTATTAAAAATCTCGCCATTCCTCTGCTTGTCGGCATAGTTTCAGGCTTTGCTACAAGAAGTGCAAACGAAGAATTCACTTCAACTGCGGTACAGCCCGCATTTACTCCACCACCGTGGGTATTCCCTGTCGCCTGGACAATTCTTTACACACTTATGGGAATTTCTGCTTATTTAATAGAAACAAGTGATTATAACACCGGCAAGAAAAACAGGGCTTTAATAACATATTATATAAGTCTTTTCTTTAATTTCTGTTGGTCGTTTATATTTTTCACTTTCAGTCAATACCTTTTCGCATTCATCTGGCTTGTAATTTTATTGGCATTAGTAGTAATTTACACGGTAAAATATTTTAAAATAAATAAAGTTGCAGGTGTAATGAATATTCCTTATGTTCTCTGGCTTATTTTTGCAGGTGTACTCAATTTCAGTGTTTATTTATTAAATTAAACAAAGAGAGTGTCTGACTGAACTGCCAGACACTCTTATGATTTATTACTCTTTATTACGCTCGTTATACTCTTTTTGCGCTTTTCTTTCCTCACGACGTTCCTCACGCAATTCCTTTTTAGTAGGAACTGGTGCAGGTGGTGTATCCGTAAGCTTCATAAAGTCGATTTTTGCCATTTGTGTTCTTGGCAATTTATCCATTATAGTAATAGTTGAAGGCTGCGCGAATTTTTCAAGTGTATTTTTGCAATACTCTTTAAGATTCTTTATAACTTCATCGTGATTTGAGTCCGGATTATTAAGCGAAACAAAAAGTCTTATAACAGGCTTTGCATCTATATAACCTTGCACCGCACACGCTTCATTTATATAATCCAACTTTAAAATTTCGCTTTCAATATCATTAGGATAAACATTGTATCCCGAAATAATAATCATTCTCTTTTTACGACCGGTAAAGAAGAAATAACCATCTTCATCCATATAACCAAGGTCACCTGTAAGCACCCATTTATTACCCTTACGGTCAAAATAGAAGCAGTCATCACTCTTATCTAAATAACAGTTCATAACTGTGTCGCCACTTACAACAATTTCACCAATTGTGTTAGGTGGCAATTTTTTATGTCTGTCATCCCAGATTTCAACTCTTAATTCTGCAAGTGGGCGACCAATAGAATTTTCTTTATATGCACCCGCAACATTGGCAGTACAAACAGAAGAAACCTCTGTAAGACCATATCCGCGTAAAAGCTTACCCTTACTTCCCCATTTCTGAAGAACAGAGTTAAATTCGTTAAGGAATGATTCGCTTACCATATCTCCACCTGCCCAAAGCAAACGAAGATTTTTAAGATGTTCACCCTCAAAGTTAGATGCTTCATACATCTTCTTAAACATATTAGGAACACCTAAAACATAGCTTACATTATATTTCTTTAAATATTTATTAGCTTTTTCAGGTGAAAATTGTGGCATACCAATACAAGTAAATCCTGCACACATACTGAAATGAACTGCAACACCTAAACCAAAGGCGTGGAAAAGAGGTAAAACTATGAGTGAAAATTCTTCACCCGGTCTGTGTGGTGAATCTAAAAAACTTAACTTGAATGCAAGTGCATTAAGGTTGTTTGAAGAAAGACAAATAGTTTTACTTTTACCGGTTGTACCGCCACCATGGAGATACACCGCAGTTTCATCACCATTATTCTGTACCGCTTTAGCAATAAAGCTTAAATGAGTAACGGTGTTATAAGCAATTTTTTTCTGATTTGTAATTTCTGTTTTCACTTTAACCTTTTCAAAAACCTTGAAAACAGGCTTTGCAACTGTGCTTACATAGTCAGATGTACTGCACACAATGGTAATACCTGGGAATCTATCTAAAACATCCTTGCAAGGTTCCATTATCATATCATAAACAAAAATTGCTTTTGATTTTGTTTTTTCTAAAATTTCCTCTAAAATATTTGGTGTCATTAAAGGGTGAACAATGTTGGCTATAGCACCAATTTTATTAACCGCATAAAATGCCGCAAAGCATTGTGGAATGTTAGGGAGAAAAATAGTTACAACATCGCCCTTTTTTATATTGTTCTTATCAAGATAACCCGCAATAGCGTCAACATCTTTCAAGAATTTTTTATGACTAATCATATTACCATAATTTTCAATTACGTTATATGAACCAAAATCTTTAGTACATTCTTTAAAATAGAGATAACAACTCTGATTGTTTGGTCTTATCATAGCTGAACTCCTTTCAAATATTACGAACAAAATATTTCATTTTATTATAACACAAAACAAATACTATTTCAATATGAAAATATTAGAAAGGATGTAGTTTAAACTACATCCCTTCACATTTTATTTTTTAAATTGTGATAAAACCCTAAGAAGATTTACTTCGTCAATCGGTTTAGAAATGTGAGCATTCATACCAACCTCTTTAACCTTTTTGATATCTTCCTGGAACGCATTTGCAGTCTGTGCGATAATCGGAATAGTTTTTGAAGCCGGATGGTCTGATTCTCTTATTTTAATTGTCGCTTCATAACCATTCATAACAGGCATCATAATATCCATAAGAATAAGGTCATAATCACCTGTCTTTGAAGCAAGGAATTTTTCTACTGCTTCTTCTCCATTTTTAGCAACCTCTGCCGACACACCTGCATCCTCTAAAAGCATTAAGGCAACCTCTATATTGAGCTCATTGTCTTCAACTAAAAGCACCTTCATACCTGAAACATCTTCTGCAGGTTTTACTCTCTCTTTTACAGTATCACAAACAACCTCTAAAGTAGTTGTTTTCAATGTTAATGTAACAACAAATGTACTACCTAAACCAAGAGTGCTGTCAACAGTTATTTCTCCACCTAATTTATCAATATTGTTTTTAACAATCGACATACCAAGACCTGTGCCAAGTCGATGCTTTCTGTCTTCAATTTCATCTTTTGAGAATGGTTCAAAAATATGCTCAAGGTAGTTTTTGTGCATACCAATACCAGTGTCTGTTATTTCAATTCTATATGTCGCTTTATCTTCTTCAAAACTGATTTCATCACATTTGAAATAGATATAACCATTATCGGTATATTTCACTGCATTACTTAAAATGTTAAGAAGAATCTGACGGATGTGTAATTTATTACCGATAACGCCATCGTGCTGAATATTTGTGAAATCCGTTTTTAATTCAACGTCTTTACCTTCGAGTTGACCACGAATAATTGAACAACAGGTATCAAGCATACAGCTCATCGGGAATGGCTCATCTTTTTCTTCATTAAGACCGGTTTCAAGCTTTGTTATATCAAGAATGTCGTTTATAAGACCTAAAAGATGCTCTGCCGCCATTCTTATTTTTTTATGACAATCTCTTAAAATATCAGGACTATCAATATTTTTTTCAGCTTTTCCTATCATACCTATTATACCATTTATAGGTGTTCTTATATCGTGCGACATATGTGATAAGAATTTTGTTTTGGCCATATTTGCATTTTTTGCTTCTTCTGCAGAAATAGAAAGCGCTTCAGAATATTCTCGTTCCTGTTTCAAAAGAAGGTTCTGATGCTTACTCTTAACAATATAAATCGCAAGGAAAAGAATACCAATACAAATAAGTAATGCTATAAATGCCGCAGTATCTACAATAGCACTTGCAAAGTCAATTGTTTCTGCACTAACAAATTCCTCAGGCACTACCATTACTAAATCCCAGTTATTATTACGCATTGGTTGAACAGTTATAAAGTACGTACTTTCATCACCATTAACTCTTATTGCAGTAACTGAACTTTTATCATTTATGATATTATCTTCAATTTGTTGAATAGTGTCACCATTGACTCTTGTAACATTCGGGTAAATATCCATATAGTCAAAGCTGTTTATGAATTTATATTTTTCTGACTCTACATAAATATTTTTACCGTCGTTACCTCTTATAAAAATTTTATTTTCTTCACCATAAGCATCTGTGTGGAAAATACTTTTATAGTAGTCCATTTCCCAAAAAACAGCCGTATGGGTAATTACTCTACCATCACCTAAAGATACGGGAGTTTCATTTTTCATAATAAAAGTCATGTATTCAACATTAGAATCCACAACAGGTTTTAAAATCTCTAATGTCTTTTCTTTTACCTTCGAAAGCTTCAGCCCGCCTAATGTAAATAACATCTCATCGCTATTAGAAGTAAAAACATTACCATATTCATCCACAATACCAAACACAAGACCTTCGCGATGAAGTTTTTCCTGCATAACGGTAATTTTAGAAACACATTCTTCGGTTGTAAGACTGTCAAAACTCTGATAACGGATCGACATTATTTGTAGCAATGCCCATTGCTCATCAAGTGCAACATCAACAGTTTCAGTAATTTGTGCTGCGGTTTCATTAAGATGGTATGCTCTTTCTTTATAAACCATCTGACTGAATTCATAAATATAACCAATCACCGCAATAACACCCAAAATTGCAATCAAAACACCTGAAACTATCGCCATTACCTTCCATTTTTTGTTAATCCTGTTTTTCACCCTTACACCGCCTTGTGTGATATTAAAATAGCATTACCCCTGAGCAAATCTGTTTATATAGAAATCAGTAATTGTACCTTTACATTCTCTTGCTAATTTATAAATTTCTTCAGAGAATGCACCAGTATCAACTGCTAACTGGCTTATTGCTATATTGAAGTTTTGTCTTGTAAAATCATCTAACTTACAGAAAATTTCATCGAACTGCATAGCGAATGCACAAACCTGTGCGTGAATTGGTGTTTCCTCTGCTGTGAGCTGATGTGGAAAACCAGTTCCGTCTGCTCTTTCGTGGTGATACATACAAATATCAGTACACACCGAAGTAAAGTAAGCACAGCTTGATGCAGTATTCATTCTTACTAATTTTGCACCCGCAGCTGTATGCTTTTGGAACATTCTGTAATCGCTTTCATTCTTTTTAGGAAAATCAATACATCTATCAGGAATAGTCATATAACCTATGTTATAGAAATATGCTGCAGTTGTAATCATATTGATTTTTGCAGGCTCGTACTCATCACCTACAAACTGTGACCCGTACTCTGTCATAAGAATTCTTGTAAGCTCTGAAACTCGTTTGAACTTTTCATCACTTACACCTTTGTTTTTTAAATAATCTTTATAAACACCTGTAAGTCTGCCTATAAAAATATTGGTATCGTTAATATCAAATTCCTTTAACGGACCACTATAAAGATTGGTATTGCGTGGTTCAATATCAAGAAGTGTATGTATTTTTTCTAAAACCATTTCACCATCAAATGGCTTTGAAACGAATGAAGTTATGCCAAATTCTGCTGCACGACGAACATTTTCTTTTGTTGCCTCTGCAGTCATCATAATAATAGGAATACCTGAAAGACCATTGTTTTGCATAAGCTGTAAAACTGAAAAACCATCTATTAAAGGCATAACAACGTCAAGAAGCATCGCGTCAAATTTTAATTCTTTTTTTGTAAGTATATCGAGTGCCTCATAACCATTTTTTGCATCTGTAATTTCAAAATAATTTTCTAAAATATGATGAAGTATTTCTCTGTCAATAAAACTGTCATCCGCTATTAAAATTCTCTTTTTCTCTTCTGCCACAATTTTTCGCTCCTTAAAATCTGGTGAATTTTTTATAAAAGGGGGAATAAAAATCAACCAGCATTATTTTTTATAAACTCAACAAGCTCTTTTTGTAAATTTTCAATTTTATCAAATTCCTCAAGTGCCGCTTGTGTATTGCCTTGTCTTAAAAAATCTACAATTTTTGTGTAGCTGTTGTAAAGTGAATCAATTGAAAGATTTGCTGTAACACCTTTTATAAGGTGAGTTCTTTCAATCGCTCTGTCAATCTCGTTTGACTCTATAAGAGAACGAAATTCATTCTCTTCAATTACTTCTGGGAATTTAAAAAGAAGTCTCTTGTAAAAATCAACCTTACCTTTCATTCTGTCAAGTCCAACGTCAATATTACAACCATATTCTTTTAACGACTCTAAAAACTGCATACCGCACCCCGTTTGTTATTTTTGCATAAATTTCTTTGAATTTTGCATTAATAAATGTTTATAATTTATCATTTTAAATATACCATAAATGTCGTTTGGTGTCAATATGAAAAGTGGCAAGTTGAAAGTGTGCAGATATGTAAACAGGTTAGGTTTTAATCGTCAAAAAAGGAACAGAGAGTGTATCCCTGTTCCCGATTTTGTTTATTCAATTATAACTTATCAACATCTGCTTCTGTAATAATATGGAAACCAGAGGTTGTTAAAGCTCTCTTTGCCAAATCATTATCTTCAACTCTTAAAACAACATAAGCGTGTCTTTCTGTTCGTGCCATAAAAGCATAGAGATATTCTAAGTTAATTTTATTTTCGCTGAGAATCTTTAATGCTTCAGTAAGCTTACCAGGTGCATCACCGATTTTAACACCAACAACATCTGTAACCTTTATAAGATAGCCAGCTTCTGTAAGAAGCTTTTCTGCGGCTACAACATCATTTACAATAAGACGAAGAATACCAAAATCCTGAGTTTCTGCAATAGATAACGCTCTGATATTTATATTATTTTCAGAAAGTATGTCAGTTATAGGAATAACTGCGCCTTGCTTATTTTCAACAAATACTGTTAATTGCTTAATAGACATAATTTATTCTCCTCTCAAATTTTATATAAGCTTTCTCTTATCAACAACACGAACCGCTTTACCTTCACTGCGGGCAATGGACTTAGGTGCAACAAGGTGAACCTGTGGATTGATTCCGAGCATAATTTTCATTGCATTTGCAAGAGCTTTTTCCATTGCAAGAATATCACTCACTTTATCAGTGAATTTTTCAGGTGTCATTTCAACATTTACTTCAAATGTATCGTTGTTATTTACACGGTCAACAACTATCTGATAGTTTGGTTCATAGCCCTCTTTAAGAAGAACTGTTTCAATCTGACTTGGAAAAACATTTACACCACGAATTATAAGCATATCGTCAGTTCTGCCCATAGGCTTTGCCATTTTTACGAGTGTACGACCACATGAGCATTTTTCGCGGCTAAGCACACAAATATCACGGGTACGGTAACGAAGTAATGGGAATGCCTCTTTATCAAGAGAAGTAAACACAAGCTCGCCCTTGCTTCCCTCTGGTAAAACCTCACCTGTATCAGGGTCAATTATTTCTGCATAGAAATGGTCCTCATTTACGTGCATACCTGTTTGTTCAGAGCATTCAAAAGCAACACCGGGACCGCTTGTTTCTGTAAGTCCGTAAATATCGTAAGCTTTAATACCAAGAGTTTCTTCGATACCTCTACGCATTTCCTCTGTCCATGGCTCTGCACCAAAAATACCTGCCTTAAGTGGAATATCTTCTGGTTTATAGCCTTGCTCCTTTAATGATTCACCAATATATGCAGCATAAGAAGGAGTACAGCAAAGAATTGTTGCCTGAAGATCCTCCATAAACTGAATCTGACGGTCAGTATTACCAGAAGACATTGGTAATGTAAGACAACCAACCTTGTGTGAGCCACCGTGAAGACCCGCACCACCTGTGAACAAGCCATAACCGTATGCAACCTGGCAAACATCCTTTTTAGTACCACCCGCAGCAACAATAGCACGGGCACAGCAATCTTCCCACAAATCTACGTCGTGCTGTGTGTAGAAAGCAACTACTCTACGACCTGTTGTACCTGATGTAGAATGAATACGAACACAATCCTCAAGTGGTTTTGCTAAAAGACCGTAAGGATATGCATCTCTTAAATCTGCTTTTGATAAAAATGGAAGTTTATGTAAATCGTCAATCCCTTTAATATCTTCCGGCTTTACACCTTTTTCATCCATAAGATTTTTGTAGTAAGGCACATTTTCGTAAACGTGCTTTACTTGTTTAACTATTTTTTCAGATTGAAGCTTTTTCATTTCTTCTTTAGACATAGTTTCAATTTCTTTTTGATAGTAATTTTGTGACATTTTGTACACCCTTTCTGTTATTGTTCATTTCCAGAATGAAGAAAGGCAAATAAAAAACGCCCTCCGCATTCCGAAGAATACAGAGGACGAGAAAATTTCCCGTGGTACCACCTCAGTTTGTCGCGACCTCACGGTAACGACCTTATCAGGTACTATCATACCTTTAGTTCTGTTACGGGAACACCCGTTGCCTCCTACTTAAGATTTCTCTTGTTCAGTGCACTGCTAACAGAAGGAATTCGAGAAGGAAGCCCTCATTGTCTCGCACCAACCGACAACTCTCTTAAGATTTGTTCCAACCTACTAATTTCTGCTCATCGCATTTACTAAAATGAATATACCATTATGAAAAACAAAAGTCAAGAGTTTTTTGAAATTTAAATTATCAGGAAGCAGGAAACAAGAAACATAGAAAACACAGTTAACTGATCTAAACCATTAACCTTCACAATCGTAGGGGCAGACCTGCGGTCGCCCGCAGTATTGAAACAAATTTAATCACACAACAAATCATTCGAGTGAAATACAGTTAAGCAAATAACAGCAAAAAACAAAACCCGATTAACTGACCAAAATCAATTAACCGGGTCTATTTCATTTTACTTGCAACTTGCAACTAAATCAAAGAATTTCAACTGTACCGTCTTCGTAAACTTTGATTTTGTCGCCTGTTTTAACAGTATTTAAAAATTCTTCGCCAAGGCAGTCAACTGTTGGCATTGGAGAATCTGTCCATACTGCTGCTAAAACTGCACCTGCTGCTGCGAGTGAATCAATGTGCTCTGAGAAGAGCATACAAGCAGGAGCTCTATCCATTGCTTTTGCACAGTAAAGAACCATACCACCTGTTGTTGAACCGATTGTCTGTGGAAGACAAAGAGCTGTACCAACCATTGGTTTTTCAAAAATATCTGTGTTGTTCTGGTCACCACATTTTGCTTGTTTGTCACCGAACTGAAGTGCATTCTGGAATGAAGCAAGGGTATTGAAACCATTGTGAGATACAAGAGCAGTTGCTTCAACTGTACCCGGTACTACCGGACGACCTTTAAATGTTTTCATCTTATTTTGCCCCCTTTGTGATTATGTCAAGAATCTCGCTGTCTGTGTAGTAACGAGAAGTTGTATATGTTCTTAATTTGTTTGAGTTTGTAATAACCGGCATTTTCTTTGCGAGTGGGTTATTCATATACATAAGTGGGCAAATGTAACTGAGAACTACACCAGTTGCTTCAAGCTTTGCAGCATATTCTGTTGCTTTGAATTCTTTAACAACTGCAGGAGCAGCAGTAAACACTGTTGGAATTGCAACCTTGCCTTTACCACTTTTCTTTAAGCCTTCAACAACCTTGTCTGTCCATTCTCTTAATTCAGCATGTGAAAGATGTGGGCAACCAATAAAGCAAAGCTTAGGTGTTGCGTTCTTATCTTTCCACATAACAGGGTAAGAAGCTTTAACTCTTTCAAGCTCTGCGTCGTCAATTACATAAGTTTGAGCACCTTCTGCGATAATGCTTTCACCCATTTCAACTGCTTCTGGTGTAAGACCTTCAATGTGGTAAAGACCAACTGCACCGTTTGAAGCTGTTGCTGCACCAAAGTTCTTAAGATATGATTTTGTATCATCATCTAATTCTGTACCAATCCAGTTTGTAAGACCCTTAACAAAAGGAACATCTTCCATAACCTTCATACCAATAGCACTACCTAAAACCTGTGCTTCTGGTTTTTTAGTTGTTTTAACTTCAACAATCCATGTAGCTTTTCTGCCTTCATCAGTAACAAGACCGAAGTAAGGAACAAAGCCTACAATTGAACCCATAAGTTCAATAATACCTGAGTTACGGTTGCAACGAGCACCTAAAACAGAGTTAGCATAAACAACCGCACTTGACTCTGCCCAGGAAAGAACATCACCTTTTTTAGGAATGTTGCCAACCTCGTTCATATAGCAAGTACAAGTATAAGACTCGTCATTAACAAGACCTAACTTTCTGAGCTGTTCGTCGTAGCTTGCTTGTTTTGAGTACATAAACTTCTTGAAAACAACGTTTTTAAGGAAGTCTGATGGTACTTCTGGAGCGAGTGGTTTAGGGTCAACACTAAACTTTTGTTTAGATTTAACACCTGCTTCAATAAGTTGTTCCATAAGGTCATAAACTGGTGTCATAACCTTAAGACCGAAGCTTGTTACTAAATGTCCCATTTCGCTTGTAACAGGAATCATTTTTGTAGCACCGAAAGCTTCACCGTACATAACGAGAGTTTTCATAACTTTCGCCATGGTTTCCCCTTGTTGACCATCAAGAATACCTTGTTGTTCAGGGGTAAGTTCCATTTTTGTATTCATTTCTTTCAACCCTTTCAGCTGATATTTTTTACAAATTTACTGCACAGCGGTATGCTGAGCGGACAGCCTCAAACACTCTGGCACCTTTAAAGCTGTCACCAATATTATAAATTTCTTTTGCCGCGTGTAGCTTCACACAATCATAATAAAGCATTGGTGAAGGCACAACACCTGTTGCGAGAACAACCATATCTGAAAACAGAGTTCTCTCTTTATAATCTTCACCGATTTTTGTGAGAATGTCAAGTGGATTCTCGACATTTTCAGGTAAAATCGGGTGCCATGTAACATAAGGGTCAGGTACGTTTTTGTGCGTATTCTGAAGCACATTAACTCTGTGACCATCAATAGAAACAAGCTTTGTACAGTTAAGTAATTCAACACCTGCTTCTTCCAAATAGTGAATTATATGACCACGGTTTGCAGTACACGCACCATTCATTATGTACTTGCCCATTTCAACAACCTTTACATCCTTGTCTAATTCATATTTAAGGAAATAAGCTGTTTCAGCACCTACAACTCCGCCGCCTATAACTACTATATTCTGAGCATCCTTAACTAATTTAGGATTATTAAGAACATCAGTTGCAAAAACTACATTATCTGAGTCAATACCCTCTACCTTGGGTTTTGATTGTACTGTACCTGTTGCAACTAAAATTGCATCATAACTTTTTGCCTTTAAATTTTCTGCAACTGCAGTAGACTTTATAAATTCAAAATTCTCATTCTTTTTGAGATTTTCAACTGTCTTTTTAAGGTAATCAAGATAATTCTTAACCTCATATTTAATTTGCGCTTTACTACCGGGTACAAGATTACCGCCGATTTCACCCTTTTCGTAAAGGTCAACAGAGTGACCTCTTTTTATAAGTGTTTCGGCTGCAACAACACCTGCAGGACCTGCACCGATTACCGCAACATATTTTTTCTTTTCTGCTTTCGGAATTTCTCTTGTGTATTCTTCTTCAAAAGCAGTACGTGGATTAACTGCACATTGTGGGTGACCACCCTCAACGAATTCATTAAGACACGCTTCCTGACAACCAATGCACGGGCGAATTTCTTCTACCCTACCACTGTATGCTTTGTTACACCATTCAGCATCTGCAAGTAACGGTCTGCCAAGCATAACCATATCGCATTTATTTTCTCTTAATGCTTTTTCTGCTAAATCAGGATAACCTAATTTACCAACTGCAACAACAGGCACAGGAAGACCTTTGTTTGAACGAACATCATAATCAACAAAAAATCTTTTTACAATCTCTGCAACACCGAGATAACAACCAGATGGCATTGAAGATGGTGGATGTGGAAGCCACCAGTTGTCATAGCAACCGAGGTCAATATCGAACATATCGACACCCGCTTCAACAAGATTTTTCATATATCTTAATGTATCCGCAACAGTTCTGCCGTTCTTGAACTTTTTAAGCGACGGAACTGTATTCATTTTTTCTTTATATGTCTCATTCAGTACAAGTGATAAGTCAATTCTGTACATAATAGGGTAATCGTCCCCTACTCGTTTACGGATTTCTCTTACCATATCAAGACCGAAATTCTCGTAATTTGCGTATCTGCCTATTTTTCTTCTGTTAAATGCAGGATTTGTCATTTGCTCTAACAAATATCCCTCGTGACCGTGAAGATACACACCATCAATGTTACAAGCCTTTGCATCTGCCGCGCCCTGACCAACATTTTTGATTATTCTTTTAAGTGATAAATCTGAAAGTCTTAAACACGGAACTGTACTCATATACCAGTTCGGATTAAACGACGCACTTCGTGGGAATTTGAATTGATTTGTAAGACATTGCGGGTTGCCCACTCTGCCAAGGCCTGGTGTCAACTGTATAAAAAGCGTTGAACCATACGCGTGACACATAGCCGCCAAATCTCTCCACGGAGCAAAAACTGTTCTTGTTCTGTCAATTCGTGGAAAATATGAAAGCTCGCCCTTTTCAATAAGTGATTTATCAATCCCGAAAGAAACAGGAACTAAGCCTGTTGTTATGAGACCAACACCACCGCGTGCACGCTCTTCAAAATATTTGAGCATCTTCTCATTTGGCTTACCAGTTTCATCACACATTGAAATGTTACCCATAGGCGCCATAACAACGCGGTTTTTGATTATAGTGCTATTAATTCTTATAGGTGTAAACAATTCATTGTATGGGTATAACTCTTTTGTCATCTTAGGGATTTCAAAGCCTTTTTTCCACCAATCTGCAAACTGGTCTGTAAGTTGCATCATTTTTTTATCAAAATCCAAAAGCTACACCCCCAAATGTTAACATCCTGTTAATTATATCATACAGTTTTGAAAATTAAAATAGTTTTTGTCAAAAATTTATCAAAAATCAGACCAAAATAAAATCTTGTGGAGATAAAAGCAGACCATCAACTGTCACAACGGATTTGTTGTAGTTAATATAAACTACCTTATTGTATCCGTAAGACACTTTATAAACACCATTTAAAAGCTTTTCGTGAGAAGTCATAGGTAAATTCTGCACCGCTTTTAATGATTTTACTTTTGAATAATACTGTGCAGTCTGTGTTGCATAAGTGCCATAAGACAAATCATTACATTCCTCGTAAGTAAACAAGAATGATGGTACTGCACCATATTCAATAGATTTTAAAACATCGTTCCAACCGCCTTTTGTTGCATTAACAGGCTCGCCACCATAAACAACAGAGCCGTGAATTACCATTTGTAAAAGCGGAACACTTGTAACTGCATAATTACCCTCAAGTGTTGACACAGACGGAACTGAAGCTACCGCCGAAGCACCATTCATAAGCCACAAAGCAGGCTCGCTTAACATAAGACCTGAATTAACAGAAAGTGCCTTTGCATTTTCTTTTGTAGCTTCAAGCATTTGCTGACGATTTATGTTTTTATTACCATCGGTAAAAAGCAGGAATGACGCATCATTAAGAGTAACATTCAGATTCTCAACAGAATTACACAACTCATAAGCATCAGAAATATTTTTACTGGAAATTGAACTATCAGAAACTGCAGTATACAAAGACTCTTTACCCATATAAGAATATTGCTCATTATAGAGTGGAGCTCTTACTAACCCCTTTTGATTTGCTATTGTGGTGCCACCTGAAAAGATATTTACATCTACCCACACAGAGCTTCTCTGGTCAAACGCAAGTTTACAAAGTGAAGCAAGCTCTTCACTGCCACCAAGTGATTTTAAAACAGGATCTTTAGAAACCGCATCACCCTTTAAACCACCCTTTAATGCACCAGAATATCTCAACGCGATATTTCTTACACCCTTGGAGTTTAAAAGCGAAATAATTTCTGAAGCATCTTCAAAGCCTGTGAGTACATCACTACCCTTTTCGCTACCTATAACATTAACGAAAAAAGGTAAATCGCCAAAATCATATTTGAGTGAATCTGAAAGATAACCCTTTTTAATAAAGAAATCGCGTGCTACTACTGCGAGTGTATTATACGAATTTTTCTGTATCTGGGAAAAATTAAAGGTCAATGAAACAATGCCCTCATACTGCTCTGCGAGTTTCATCGCAGTATTTTCACCTGATACTGCAGTTAAAGTAAATTCAGAATACAAATTACCGCTACCCGGAGCTTTAAATCGGTTACAATAAATTGTTGAAAGTGCATCACCCTCTGAAACAAAAACTGTTAAAAGCTCTTTCCCTGTTGCTAAAGCATAGCAAGGAAGAAGGGCACCTTTTTTGTATTCGTCTACTGCAATATCGCTACCATATACACGTGAAGATAATTTTAAATCCTCTGGAATTTCTACTGACAAATCAACTAAAGCACCAGAGCCATCAGGAATAATAAAGTGTTCGCCCTTCAATGCATCATTCACAGATAAAAGTCCTGGAAGAAGCGACAGCTTTTCAACATACAATCCACTTGAACACTTAATTTCATTACAATCCACAAAAACCTTAAGGTTACCATTTTCAGTAGTAAATACAACAGGCACCTGCACTGCAAAGCCGGTAAGCTTAAAGCCTTGTTTTGCACTTTCTTTATCTTTAAAGAATGTAAAAACTATTTTAAGTGAATTCTTTTCTTCAATTATCTCGAATGCACCAAACTCTGCACTGTTAGAGTTGGAATTCATAATATAAGAATTACCTTTTCTGTCACGCACAGTAATATTTAAAAGCGACGAATTATTATCTCTTGAAGCAACCTTACCCATCGGTAACAAAACTTTGTTGTCAGATGCTTTTTTTATTGCTACAAAAGCTGTTTTGGGGTTGTATAACACTGCATTCCCGTTGTTATCTGTAACAGAGGTTTTATAAGATGCTGTATCCTCTTCAAAGCTCACTTTTTCACCTGTAAGCACTGTTTCTTTTATTGTACCGCCACTCAATAAAATTGCACCTGTTACAATTAAAGCAACAAGCAATACTGATGTGACAGATATTATAATTTTGACTTTTTTTGAAAGCTTGATTTTTTTCATTCTTTAATCTACCTATATAACAAATTTATAAATATTATCATATCACACATTTTTAATACTGTCAAAGCAAACAAACACAGTTATTTTTTAAATTTTTTATGAATTTACTATACATATATAACAAAAATTGAAAATACTCTTGTAAAATTCTTAAAATTAGTATAAAATAGGAGCGTTATTTACTTAATACTGTTAAGTAAAATTTATGAAAAGAAAAGGATTGAACAGCAAATGGCTAACAATGAAATTAAGACAAACGCTGAAATTTATCGTGAACAGCGTAAAGAACGTCTTGAAAAAGCTAAAAAGAAAAAACATTCTGCAAAGAAAGACAGAGCTATAAGAATAATAGTTAAAACTGCTCTTATTTTAGTTTGCATTGGTCTTATAGGTGGTTTTACTGGTAATCTTCTTCTCAATGTTTTTAACGTTCCTCAGAAGGTTATTACAGTTGCAAGCTACAACGATACAAAGCTTTCTGTTGCCGAGTACAACTACTACTATATGTCATTGTACAATCAGATTTATCAGATGTCTTATCAATACGAAAGCGCATACTCAAGCTACGGTTCAGGCTATGGTGTTTATTTCACAGGTTTTGATATGAGTAAAGACCCTGCTGAACAGGATTATCCAGCTTCTGAAGATGTACCAGAAACAGTAAAAACATGGGCAGATTACTTCAGAGAAATGGCTTCAACAAGAGCTTTCCTTATGGATGAAATGTACAAAAAGGCTACAAGTGAAGAAGCTAAAAAAGCTGGCTTTGAAATTTCAGAAGAAAGAATGGCTGAAATCAAAACAGAAATTGATGAATCAATCAAATCACTTGAAGAAAGTGCAAAAGAAGCATCATTCGCATTAGATAACTACATCGCTCGTGTTTGCGGTGAAGGTCTCACAGAAAAATCATACAGAGCATTAGTTGAAAAAGATGCTATTGCGCAGGAGTACCTCACATGGTATCAGGAACATACAACTGACTCTTACACAAAAGAAGAAATTGCAAAATACTTTAACGAAAATAAAGCTGATTTTCTTACAGTAAGTGCAAGACTTTTCGAGGTTTCTTATGCAGAACCTGAAGAGGGCAGTAAGGATACCGCTTACACAAAGGCAGAAGCACAAAACAGAGCTAACGAATTCAAATCAAAAATCACAAACGAAGCTTCATTTATCACTCTCGCAAAAGAATATGCTCCGGCATCATTAAAAGAAACCTTTGAAAATGATGCAGCTACACTTCTTAAAGATGTTAAAGCTGACAGCATCTCTTCAAACGAAGCAATCACAGACTGGCTCTTCAGCGAATCAAGAAGCATTGGTGATACAACAGTTATTGAAGATGAAGCATCTCAATCATTCTGTGTTCTTTATGTAGTTTCTCCTGCATCTCGTGATGAAAGCGTTTCAAGCACTTCTGTTCGTCACATTCTCATTCAGGCAGAAACAACTGACGAAGAAGGCATCTCACTTGGTAAAGATGTTATTGAAAAGAACTACGCAGATGCAAAAGCAGAAGCAGAAAAGCTTATGCAGACCTGGAAAGACAACGGTGCTACTGAAGAAGCATTTATTGCTCTTATCGCAGATAACACAGACGATACAGCTTCAATTGAAACAGACGGTCTTTACGATGATGTTAAAGCGGGTGGCAACTATGTTGCTGAATTTACCAACTGGGCTATTGACCCTGCTCGTAAACCTGGTGATGCAGACCTTGTAAAAACTGAATTTGGTTATCACTTTATGTACTTTGTTGAAGCATCAGGTGATGCAACATGGGAAAGTGAAGTTCGTTCAACAATGGGTACTGCTGCTTACGATACTTTAGTAAATGACCATTACGAGGATGTTGAAGAAAAATTAGAATCAAACGATACATTCCTTAAATACTTCGCAGACAGACTCCAAAAAACTATTTCTGCAAGATATTGATTAAAATTACAATAAAAAATGACCTGCGTAGGGAGACACTTCGTAAAGAAGTGTTCTCCCTACTTTCTTTTTATATAAAAATTGACACTTTCGGTTTGAAAGTGTCATAGTGGGTTACGCACTTTGAAGAGGTGCGTAACGAGGTTATATACTTTAAAATTAACCTATCTCAAAGATAAGAATATTAAGTGATATTGTGAGACGGGTCTCACAGTGATATTCTTTAGAATACCTCGCCTATGGCGAGATATTTCTAAAGAGTGATATGAAAACCTATCGGTTTTCGTGATATTATATTCGCCATTAAAACTGTCCGAAGGACAATATCACGATGCGTAGCAATCATATAACTGCGAAGCAATATAACTCGCCGTAAGGCGAATATAACTGAGGCACCTTCCTTGCGGAGGGTGCCTCTAAAGCAGGTCATTTTTTTATTGTATCATTTTCTTAAAAAACAAGTTTGCATTATTATAAAAAAGATTATTAAGTAATTCTTCTTTATACCCATCCTTTAAAAGTGTATTATAAATATCTTCAATTGTCTCAACACCGTTGATACCATCACTTAATTCGCAACCATCAAAATCGCTACCGAAAGCTATTACATTTTCACAAGATCTCTCTAAAAGATAATCAAGATGCACCTTCAAAGCATCAACACCTGTTTTATTATCAACATCAAGAAAATCCCTATAAAGATTAAGACCTATAAGCCCACCACGATTTCTGATAATTTCAATTTGTTCATCTGTAAGATTTCTTTTTCTACCAGAATTGGTATCTACTATATCAGGATTTGAATGGCTTGCAATAAATGGCTTTTCTGTATTTTCAGCCACATCATAAAAGCTTTGTCTGTTAAGGTGTGAAACATCAATCACCATTTTTAATTTTTCGCATTTTCTGATTACTTCTTTTCCAAAATCAGTTAAACCACCATCTGCAAAAGCACCTGAAGCAATTTCATTCGGTGCATTCCACGTAAGAGTAAGAAGTCTCACCCCTCGGTCATAAAGATGATACAGACCATCAATAGTGCCACCTAACGCCGCACCACCCTCTACTGCAAGAATAGATTTAATTCGCTTTTCATCTTGTTTTAACGGGTTATAGCAGGTTATAAGGTCTTTATTTCTTAACAACTCAGAATTATAATAATCACAAACAGTATTAAAATAAGCTATAGCTTTTTCTTTTCTCAATTCATCGGGAATCCATATTGCAAAAACCTGTGTGTAGCTCTCAAAATTTTTCGCCTTATCCAACGAGATATGCAAATCATTTTTTCTTAGAGACACTTTATTTTTACAGCATTCCCCTATAGTATCACAATGCAGATCAAAGAATTTCATATAACACAACCTAAAACGCATTTTCAATATGATTGCGACTTACAACAGTATTACCGTTAACAATAATTTCTATAATATCGTAACGAGGTGTAAGCTTTGTTTCATATCGTTTCATATATATTGCCGCACTGCCTTTAATATTCTTTTCTTTATTAAAATCAACTGCAGTTGATGGTGGTAAAAAAACACCTTCAGTTCGTGTTTTAACCTCCACAAAGCATATATTTTTGCCCTTTTCGGCAACTATATCTATTTCTCCAACACAGGTTTTAAAATTTGCTGTTTTTATTTTATAGCCATTTTCACGAAGAAATCTTGCAGCTTCCTGCTCACCGAATGCACCTATTAGTCTACTATTCATTTTACTCGCCCAAAATCTTTTTTAAGAATGTTCTTCTATGTACCTTTGAAACACCATATTTTTCAATCATTTCATAGTGAAGCTTTGTACCGTATCCTTTATGCTTACTGAATTGATACTCCGGGTATTGCTTATCTATTTCAAGCATAAATCTGTCACGACTTACCTTAGCAATAATAGATGCCGCCGCAACCGAAATACACTTACCATCACCCTTCACAATTGCTTCTTCTGTAATGCCTGTTTTTGGGTATTGGTTACCGTCAATATATGCAAAGTCAGGTTTTACATTCAAGCCTTCAACTGCACGTTTCATTGCTAAAAATGTTGCATTCAGAATATTGATTTCGTCAATTTCTTCTTCGGTTGCAATACCAACACTATAAGAGAGCGCATCTTTTATAATATCGTCATAAACTGCATCTCGTTTCTTTTCAGAAAGCTTTTTAGAGTCATTGAGCACCGGGTGAGAATAATTCTCAGGTAATATAACCGCCGCAGCAAATACAGGTCCTGCAAGTGGACCACGCCCCGCTTCATCTATACCACAAACTACCTTGTAGCCTTTTTCGTGTGCTGTAATTTCGTAACTGTAATCTAACATAATATTCTCCTATAAATAATAAGAAGTCGGGCAATTCGCCCGACTTCTATTTTACTCGTATTCTCTTGGATATTCAAGAGTTAATTTACCTAATTTTCCTGCTCTGTATTCGTCCAATAAAATTACAGATGCTCTTTCTGTATCTATTTCGCCACCTGAAATTAAGAAACCGCGTTTTCTGCCAATCATCTCTAAAATTTCATAGTCTTCCTTTTGGGAAAAGTCCGTAATTTTAAAGCGTTCTGTAAGTCTTTCGGCGTAATCGTTTTTCAAAACTGTTATAAGCTTTAATGCTAATGTTTCGCTATCTAAAACCTCATCTTTAACAGAGCCTATAAATGCTAATTTATCGCCAACCTTCGGGTCGTCAAATTTAGGCCATAAAACACCGGGAGTATCTAAAAGCTCAATACCATTACCAACTGCAAACCAACTGTTACTCCTTGTAACACCGGGCTTGTCAGCAACCTTTGCACGGTTTCTTCCCGCCATTTTATTTATAAACGAAGATTTACCTGTATTAGGTATGCCGACAACCATAACTCTCAATGGCTTACCCGCCATACCTTTTTCGGTATTTCTTTGTATTTTATCCTTTAAAATTTCACGAACCAATGGCAAGTAAGCATTAAGTGCCTTACCCGAACGACAATCAACAGGAAGCGCATACATACCATTCTTTTTATAATACTCTACCCACTGCTTTGTTGCATTTTCATCTGCAACATCACACTTATTGAGAAGAACTATTCTTGGTTTGTCACCTATCATTTCAGAAAGTTCAGGGTTAGATGAACTCAAAGGAATTCTTGCATCAACAATTTCAGTCACTAAATCGACAAAAGGCAGACTTTCTTTTATGAGCCTCCTTGTTTTTGCCATGTGACCAGGGAACCATTGAACTATTTGTTTTTGTGAATCTGTTCCCTTGTTCTGTTCGTTATTTTTATTAT
>JAFXCQ010000029.1 GCA_017521425.1 Clostridia bacterium | reverse complement strand
TAAGTGCTGCAAATATTGCAGACAGTATTGCGAACACAAGCCACATACAATATTACCTCCACAAATTCTTATTTGTTGAGTTGATTATAATGATTGTAATTTATCGAAACGCAGTTGCGTTTCGAAAAAGCCGATATTATCGGCTTTTAGCAAAATTGAATTAAAAAATACAATTTTGCATTACAGGCATTGAAAGGATTATAGTCGAATTTTCAAAGAAAATTCGATACCAAATATGTAATTTGGTATCGAAACAGTGTATTTTACACTGTTTCGACTAACTATAATCATTATAACACAAAACGTCGTGAGCAACAATAAATTTATTTTGTTTTCGATTCGGCTTCGTCTTAATTTATTTTCTTTTCGGTTGGATTTTTTCGTGTTCAGGGTGTAAAAATTTTGTACGCATGAAACAAAGAAAAGGAGCAGAGAAATCTGCTCCTAAAATTTATTCTTTTGTAATAGCGGATTCAAAAATTCTTTTTAAATTATCGGTAACACCATTTGCGGCTTGTATGGTTGCCATCATCAATTCGTCTGTATCAATTCTGTCAAAATTTATTGAATAACCATTAAATTGAATCAACTGAGTTATAAAAACTCTCTGCGTTCTACCATTACCTTCTCGGAATGGGTGAAGCATATTTGTTGTGCAGTAAAAGTCAACTATATCATCAATGAAGTCGTTAAATGGTTGATTTTGAAAATAATTTTTATCTTTAAGTCTTTTAAAACAAGCATCTGCAACAGACTCAATTTCATTTACATTAACAAAGTTGGTGCCTTTTTTAGACATATTAACTGTACGAATTTCACCAGCCCAAGCATAAAGTTCATTAAATAAATATTTGTGAATTGCTTTGTAATGCGAAAAATCGAATTCACCAAAGTTTTTTACACTTGCAAGTTCAGCTGTTTTGTGAATGGTAATTTGTGACTCAACAAAATTTAATTTATCCTCATCACGAATATCAAGTTTATTTATAAGGCATGTTGTACCTTCGTAGCAATTGTCAGGAATTGCATCAACAGAATAAGCCATTACGCACTTACACCAGCTTTTTGTAAAACGAGTTGAATATATTGTTCAGTTGAAATTTCACCATTGAGTGCTTTTTTTGACCACTCAAGACATTGTTCATCTGCTTTATAACCTTCCATTTCAACAGAAGCTACAGCGAACTCAAGTGCTTTATCAATTGACATATAATCTTCACCTCACAAATTTACTACAATTAGTTTAACATAAAATAAAGGTTTAATCAATATAAAAATCAAATGCACAACAAAAAGGCGAAAGCAAATAGAGTTGTGAAACGGATTTATAGGCAGGAATAAGATAAGTCTTTGCTAAAGCGACTTTTCGGCTGACATCAGGAGGCGGTGCCACCTGTTTCAAGGGAATTGACGATTTCACATGGTTCGTAACCTTAAAACTGCCTTTCCTTTGCTGAAATGAAAAAATAGGCTTTAATGCAAGAAAATCAAGACTTGTTTGGGTCTTTGCTGGATGATGTAAGGAATCTTCCTATAACAAATGAATCCGTTTAACAGACTTATCTGCTAAACGGATTTTTGTATAACTGTACTTTTTCATTCATCAACGTTATTACTGTGTTTTCGTTTAATTTTCTTTATCAAAAAGTTGACAAGTTCCACTTCCCATACTATAACCGGCAAATATACTGCACCTCTATGTCTTACAACATCTAACCAATCAGGAATTGTGCAATAGAAAATGCCGTCACCACTTGGGTCAACATATTGATTCAGCCCATCATATAACTCAGTGTTATCTTTCGCCTTATATACAGCAAACTCTCTTTTATCACTATTAGTCTGGCGTTCATCCGTAGATCTTACGATATAAACGGAGCCATCATATACATAAAACCATAATTGTGAAATTGGCTCCTTAATACTTTCAAATATTCCGTCTGATTCATAAATACCAGGAATAGCAACATACAGAGTAAAGGATTTTTCATTTAAAATATAGAGCAGCTTGTAGCTTTCTTTTTCAGAAAGTTTGATTGCAGAATTATCTTTTAAAAGTCTGTCTATGCGTTCAACATCGTCCTCATCAATATTGAAATTTGTATCATTATGTAAATACTCTATACCTTTCTCGTTTTCTCCTGCAACCATATTATAGATAACCTCTTCTTCGGGTGCATTTTCCCAATACGAGATTTGGAAGGAATTTACTATAGATAAAATCAGAATATTTACAACCAATACAATTACAAAGGATATTGCAAGCCGTTTAGCTTCTTTCTTATTCATAATACCACTCCTAACTCGTAAAGTGTCTTTATATTTGTAATATACCATAGTAAAAAATAATTTGCAACACAAATCATAGATTCGAGCCACCTGTGGAGTTTTATTTTATGCCATTTTGTAGAGCTGTTTAAGCATCTTTCTCAATTGGTTTTTGAACAAGGTTTTTAGCACAAAATTCGCCCTGAAAAATAGAAAGAAAAAATATCTGTAAAATTTCTATAAGTGGGCAAATTTGTGGTCAAAACGGTTAGGGTGAAATAAGTTATCCGAACCTGCCTTAAAGCAAATCTTTTTATGTCTTTTCGGCGTTTCGGTCTTGCAAGGCGACAGCCTTACTGCACCCTCAACACCAAAAATACAATAAAAATCTTTTGCTTTTAGGTCAAAGATTTTTTATAGTGCAGATTTTTGGTCACTCAAGGCAAAAACGGAGTTAATCCTTACGGATTGACGAGTATTTTAACGATGAGTGGGCGGAAATTTGCCTATAAAAAACACGGCTCGGATAACTCATTTCACCCTAATTACGATTTCGGAAAAAAGTAAAAACCGCTGAAACCCAATGGTATTTGAAATAAAATCCGTCGCAAGACGGGATGTGATCGCAACTTTAGTTGCGTATGTAATCCACAATAAGTGGAATGTAATCAATACGAAGGAAACTTAGAAAATACAGGGCTTGAGAGATTACATACACCTTCGGTAATTACATGCACGCTAAAGCGTGATTACATACCAATCCTTCGGATTGAATAAAAAATTCCCGTTCTTGTGAACGAGAATTTTTTTGGTCCGAGTGACGAGACTTGTGGGCTCTGCCCACAAATTTGCTGTGTAAATTGCCCGATTGTGTTCGCCTTCGGCGAGGGAGTTCAAGTCTCTGTGCACAAATTCAGGGCAAAATAAAAAAGCACAGACAATCAAATGATTATCTGCACTTTTTGGTCCGAGTGACGAGACTTGAACTCACGACCTCTTGACCCCCAGCAACAAGGGATAGTATGTAAATATTCCAAACCACAACATATAGTGGTATTTATTCCAGTTACAAATGCTGTTCCACAACAATAATTCCAATAATTCCAAATGTTCCAAATCGCTGTGTGGGATGATTTGTGGTCAAAACTTCATCGGTGTTTAAACGCTCTTTTGAAAGGTATTTAAAACCCCTTTTTGAAGATGCTTTTTGCACCCTTATCTGACTTTGATTTTAACTTGAATTTCAGGGTATGTCAACTAAAAAAGTTGACCCAAAAATTCGCAGCTGTAGGTGTAAAAATTTTTAACGCATAAAACAAAGAAAAGGCACTCTCATTTTCATTAAACGAGAGTGCTATTTTTATCTTAAAAGACTAATTGTGAAATAATAATCTGTTGTGATTTTGACTAACTCCAGATATTCCGTTGTATGCAAATTGCTGATTTTTTAAAAAATTGAAATTTTATATGTAGCTTTTGGCGATTTTTGTCATATATAAATGAAGGAAAAATTAAGGGGTGTGTATATGGAACAAATATTACAAAAGAAAATAGAATTACAGAATCGTATTGAAGTTGTTTTAGATAAACTAAAACAAGTAGAGGATTCTGCATGGTTTGAAGATAGAAATAGAATAAGTTTGATTCTTGGTAACTTGTTGGAGAGTCTTAATCATTGTGATGAGAAATTACTACTTAAACCAATGCTTGAAAGTATATCTTCAAACTTAACTCAGATTGAATCAAATGTAAATACTAAACATTACAATCTCGTCCAAAGCTATTTGACCGAAATTGTAAAAACAATTGCATTTTTAAACAATGCAAATGGTAAGCATAATTTACGGGGTTATCAAAGTGCTGTAAATAAAAACATTAAATTGTTAGAAAAAGATATTCAAGAATCTCAGGGGAAATTAGATGAATTAAGAAGCATTATAAATGATGATTTAGAGTCTTTTGAAAAAAGCGAAAAGGCTATTGTTGAAACAATTTCTAAACATAAAAAAGATTTTGAAGAAAGCTTTGATGTAATAACAAAGGAAATGACAGAAAATCATCAAAAGTTTAAAACTGAATGTCAAGAAGAATTAATTGATTTAAAGAAAGAAATTGCAGATGTGAAAATAAATTTTCAAAATGATGCTAATGTTGAATTAGCAGATTTCGAAAATATAAAAACAGAAAAAATTGAAGATTTTTCTAATCAAATAGATAGTTTTATAAATAAAACAGATTCAAGGATTAAAGAATTAGAATCAAGTGCGGTAGAGAAAATTGGGTTTGTTGCCGCTGCAACCCATAGTAATATATACAAAGAATATTCAAATAGAGCACACAAAGAAAATGTTGTTTGGTATATTGCTACAGTTCTTTCTATGGTAGCATTAGTAGGTTTATCAATATGGTGGTTTGTATTTACTCAATATAATAACACAGAATTTATAGCCTTAATAGCGAGAGTTTGTGCTACAGTTGGCGTTGCTGTTATTTCAAGATACTGTGCTTTACAAGCATCAAAAGCTAAGGTTGTGGAAACAAAATTGAGAAAAATTCAGTTACAAATGGCAACATTTGATGCATTTGTAGGGTCACTCGAAAAATCAGACCAAGATGCTTTGAAAATTGAGTTAACACACAAACTTATTGACCAAGAGGACTGGCTTAAACATGAAAAAAATGAAATTAATATAATCAAGGATTTTAGCCGATTGCTTGGTAAATATAATCAAGAATATAAATTATTAGAAGTTAAAGAGCAGCCTAAAATAGATTTCAAAAAAGTTGGAAAAGAGTTTACGGAAGCAAATTAAACTGAATACATAAAAACAAACGGAGTAGATTGAACTACTCCGTTTGTTTTTTATTCCGCCATCTTCTCCTTGATTTCTTTTGCACGTTTTTCTACCATATCAGCTTCAACATCATAACCTCTGCTACGATAGATATCAGTCATTTTCATAAGCTCATTATACGCCTTTTCATATTCACCCATCTCTTCGTACAGACCTGCTTTGCAGTCCATTTCATCGCAGAAATATGTTCCGATTTCACCAGCTTTGTTATAGCAAGCTAATGCCTCATCATATTTTTTGAGACCTTTGCAGATGTCTCCACCATGGATATGCATATGCCAGTCATCAGGAAACTTTTTGATTGTTTCTATGAAAAGATTATATGCATCATCATATTTTTCAGCCCATATAAGAGCAATTAGAAGGTTGTCTGTTTCTCTTGGATTGTCGGGGTTTGCTTTTGCCTTTTCTTCAAGCTCGGAGATAATTTCATCCTCTTTATGAAGAAGGAAATACATCCAGATTCTCTGCATACAGGCAAGCTGATAATTTTCCGGGTCATCATTTGGGTCATCGTTTACAGCTTTATCATACCATTCAACAGCAACGTCTCTGCAATAGTTCATCATATACATATGAATCCAAGCGTAGAGCCACTTATCTTGTGTTGAGAGTTCGCCATCCTTTATCAGTTTAAGATATTCAGCTCTGCAGCGTATAAAATCTTCTGGATCACGGGAATTCTCATAAATTGAAGAAAGTCGTTGTGCATAATTATCGTAAGCAATTGTACTTTTTTTGTAAAAATCATCGACAGTAACTTCATAAAATCTTGCAAGTTCCGGAAGAGTTAAAACATCAGGTAATGTTGTTCCACACTCCCAACGAGAAACTGTTTGTGTATTTACATTTAACTTAATAGCAACTTGCTCTTGTGTTAAACCTTTTTCAATGCGAAATTTTTTTAGATTTTCAATAAATATATTGTTCATATAATCACCTTTTTTATATTTTTTCGAAGCTTCTGTTGTGATTATATCATGGGAAAATAAAAAAGATAAGTTCTTATTTTGTGATTATACTCTTAATTTTTGTGTAGTTGATTCTATTGATTTTAAATTTTTCTTCTGATTTGGGTTTGGTTTTCATTAGAAAATCGGTTGAAATTTTTCGTGTTCAGGGTAAAAAAATTTTGTACGCATGAAACAAAGAAAAGGAATTTTGAATTTTGTTTGAAAATTTCTTCTGAAAGTTTACCAACAAAGAAGAAAAAAGTTTAAAAAGTTTTATCGGCAGCTGAGAAAAAATCTGCGAGTTGAAGTGAAAAAGTTAGTCAGGAAAATGAAAAGGTTATCAAAAATCAGAATAGAAATGCAAGCGAGAGATGAACAGAAATTTTTGTTTAATGACACCTGTTCGCCCAGATTTGAGCGAGTGAATTGAAAATAGAATACAGACCAGCATGAGAAAATAAAGCGGAATTTGGCACGAATTTGGGCAAATATATGAAAGCAGATGTTTGTCATAATGTGGTGGTATTTCGAGCTGATTCAGACATATTTCGCAACGGATTTATAGGCAGGAATAAGAAAAGTCTTTGCTAAAGCGACTTTTCGACTTACATCAGGCGGCGGTGCCACCTGTTTCAAGGGAGTTGACGATTTCACATGGTTCGTAACCTTAAAATACCCTTTCCTTTGCTGAAATGGAAAAATAGGCTCGATTGTAAGGAAATCAAGCCTTGTTTAGGTCTTTGCTGGATGATGTTTGGGAAAAGTAATGAATTGAGAGAGAAATAGAGCAAGGAGTATGAGCATGTTGATTTGTTTAGTGTGGGTGTGCTATAATTGACTTAATGAAATTTACCTGATTAAAAATACCATATCAAAAAGAGGCGAGAAGTTGTGAAAATAGCTGTTTGTGATGACGAAAGAGTAATTACTAATGAGATTGTTGAATTAATAAAAATGAAACTCCCTAAAGCTGATGTTATGTCATTTTCGTCTGGAGAGGAAATGCTTAAAGCACAACAGAATTTTTCAATCTATTTTCTCGATATTGATATGGCAGGATTGTCTGGTATAGAAATAGCAAAAGAAATACGTGCAAGACAAGCTCAAGAATCAAAAAGTATTATTATTTTCGTAACTGCTTACCGAGAGTATATGGAGGATGCTTTTGATGTAAATGCATATCACTATCTTGTAAAGCCTGTTAAGGAAGAAAAATTTTTTACAGTACTTGATAGAGCGTGGAAAGATGCAGCGGCGTTAGAAGAAAATTCTAAAAAGAAAATTTTAATTAAAAGTTCAGGCATGTCCAAGAATGTCTTTTTGAAAGATATTTTTTACATTGAGAGTAGCAATAAAAAAGTAGTGTTTCATACTATAGAAGGTAGTTTTGAAGTATATACTAAGATGGAAGTTTTAGAAAAAGAATTAGAAGAATCATTTTACCGTTGTCACAGATGTTATCTTGTCAATATGGAAAAAATCGAGAACTATAATTCTAATACTATTCAACTCATTAATGGTGAAAAATTGATATTAGCACAAAAGAAATATCCAGAGTTTGTAAAAGCATTTATGTGCTATGCGAAAAAAGGTGGGATTGTAAATGTATAGTGATACGGTTCTATCTATTTTTATTTATCTAATCAACAGTTTGTTGGGTGGTTGGTACATACAAAAGATACTTCGTCCCAAATACAAAAAAGAGATAGTTGTTATTGGTTGTATGATATTGTATTTTGTTGTGCAATATGTTACTTCTGAAATATTTGGTAGCGTATATCCATTAAATGTTGCAGGAAATATGATAATCAGTTTTTTCACTTTCTTCATTTTGGGAAGTTTATTTTTTCATGGCAACTTGACGATAAAATTATTTGTTTCTTTTAGTTTTGTTGCAGGTGTAGAAATTGTAAAATTTATTTCTAGTGCTCTTTCTTTTGTTTTAATTGGGTTTGTAACGAAAATTAGTCTTTGGGTTACAAACGGAATAATTGAACAAAGCACAGAGATTATTAATGTATCTACAACTATTGTTTTGATTGTATGCATACTGATACAATCCATTATACTTTTTCTTTATTTGCTTATTATTGTGAGGCAACGTGTAGAGTGTGAAAGTAATTACAGCTTACATGAATCACTATTTTTGATTTTACCGAGCTTTACGGTTTTATGTACTGCTATATTGCTTCGTATGGTAGTGATTTCTATTGAAAATGGCATATCCATTCTTATTTATGATAAGATTACTGCCACAAGATTTTGGATTCCATTTATTAACTTGCTTTTGTTGGGGATAGTTTTATCATCCGTTTATTTGTTTCAAAAAATGCTTCAACGGAATGAAGAGGAAAAGAAAAGATTATTACTTGAAAACCAAGTTATTCAAATTCAGCAGGAAATAGTTGAGCTACAAGATATCTACTCAGATATGCGTTCATTGCGACATGATTTGCGAGGACATTTGGCGAATATATCTGCACTTGTAAAAGAAAATTCAACAAACAGTTATGTGTTGCCAGAATACATTGAAAAAATGGAAGAAACTATAGAACGACTTGATTTTCCACATCAAACAGGTAATCCGATTACAGATGTTATTATCTGGCGTAAAATTCAAGAGGCGGAAAAGAAAGGGGTTTCGTTACAAATTGATTTTAGGTTTCCTAACGGACAAAAGATAGATGCATATGATATAGGTATAATTTTGAACAATACATTGACAAATGCAATAGAAGCGTGTTCAGTTAGTAAAAATGGTATTGTTCTTCGTTCTTATATGAAAGGGAATCTATTTTTTATAGAAGTAGAGAATGATTTTGACGGAGAAATAATTTGGAATGAAAAAACAGGACTTCCTATTAGTAACAAAGAAAACCAAAATGCACATGGGGTAGGTCTTTCCAGTGTTCGACGTTGTGCTCAAAAATACAATGGGGATATAGATATAAATATATCCAACATAAATGATAAAAAGATTTTTCAACTTACAGTTATGATGTGTGGAAAGAATTTCACTCCTGAAAATCAGTAATTCACACCTTTTCACTTTAATTTTGATATATCCGTATTATAATTAAAGTAGAAGGTAATTACGATTTTAAGTTAGGAGGTCTCCATATGTCATTAACCATTGATACTGCATATAGAAATTATGGTTCTATTTGTAATGCTACAACTCCAAAACCGCAACCAAAAAGCGAAGAGAATGGAAAGTATGATGTTATCGAAATCTCAAAAGAAGGTTTGGAACAACTTCAAATTCAACAAGAACATAAAGCAGATTCTTCTAAAGAAGAAACAATCATTGAAGATGTTGCTCAACTTATTGAAGAAGAAACTTCTGTCGAGGGTTTAGTTAAAGAAGAGAAGGCTGAAGAAACTCAGGAATCTGAAGAAGAAACTCACGAATCCACATCAGTTGGTACAAGTATGGGCATAAATGTTGGCAAGTTAGCGAGAAAACTTGCGGCGGCAAGAACAAGAGAGCAAGTACAAGCTGTTATACAAGAAATTCGACAAGATATAGATGAATGCGAAGCAGGACGTGAACAAGGCGCAATTGTTGAAGAAGCAAATATAAATGCCGCAAAGAATTTACTTAGCCAAGCAAGTCAAAAAGTTAGTCAAGTTTCTAATCATGAAGCAACACCTGAAGAAGAAATGGCATTTTTGATGGCTGGTTTGATGTAAAATTTTTATACGCCTAAAACAAAGAAAAGCAGGTGACTTGAATCATAGATTCGAGCCACCTGTGAATTTATTTTATGCCATTTTCCAGAGCTTGTTTAAGCATCTTTCTCAATTGGTTTTTGAACAAGGTTTTAAGCACGAAATTCGCCCTGGAAAATAGAAATAAAAAATATCTGTAAAATTTCTATAAGTGGGCAAATTTGTGGTCAAAATGGTTAAATTACGATTTCAGAAAAAAGTGAAAACCGCTGAAACCCAATGGTATCAACGGTTTTCGATGGTCCGAGTGACGAGACTTGAACTCACGACCTCTTGACCCCCAGCAACAAGGGATAGTATGTAAATATTCCAAACCACAACATATAGTGGTATTTATTCCAGTTGCAAATGCTATTCCACAACAATAATTCCAATAATTCCAAATGTTCCAAATCTCTGTGTGGGATGATTTGTGGTCAAAACTTCATCGGTGTTTAAAAGCTCCTTTGAAAGGTATTTAAAACCCCTTTTTGAAGATGCTTTTCACACCCTTATCTGACCTTGATTTTAACTTGAATTTCAGGGTATGTCAACTAAAAAAGTTGACCCCAAATCCGCAGCTGTAGGTGTAAAAATTTTTAACGCATAAAACAAAGAAAAAGGGGCAGAAATCTGCTCCTAAAATTTTGTAATGTTATTTCATAATCCAAAGAATAGGATACCAAAAAATAGTTGAGAATAAATAAAAAAGCAACTCCCCACTATTGATTGATAGCGAGGAGTTTTTTGTGTAAAAACTATGATTATCTATTAATTCATATCGTCTTTGTAAAAATTATAGTCTTGATATTCCAGCTCTTCGTTTAAAAGTGCTTGTTCCATTTCATATTCTTCTTGGCTCAAAATAGGATAATCATTCCAACCTTCAAGTTGTATCAATGAATCAAAAGCTAATTCTATTGGAGTGTTGCATAAAATTAAATTAATGTACTCGTTGTATGCATCAACTCCGTGTTCGTTGGTAGCATGCTTTTTGAAATAATCAATAGCTTTTTTGCAAAAAGAAACATGTATATCATCATAAGCACATATATTTATAATTTCTGTATCTACCTGTGTCGCATCAGGTTCACCCTGTCTGTGAAGTTTTTCTATGACTTTGTATGTTGTGTATATTGAATCCATATCACAGAGAAAGTAGACATATCTAATTTCAGGATTACTTATATCATCTTTTATTCGAGTATATAAAAACTCATCACGGTTTAGTTGTTCGAAATCTTCTATGCCTGTGTCATTGGAAAGATTTATGAAAGCTAAAAAATCGTCATCTAAATCAGAATTGTATTCATCAGGTGTGTCATCATACTTATACTCGTCAACAAATCTGAATGCCTGTTCAATAGGAATGTTATAGTTTGTGTAAACATAATAGGCTAATTCACCTTGTAACTCATCAAAACCATAATAGTCAAGCAGGTCATTAATTTTTGTTATTTCATCATATTTTACTCTATCTAAACCATATAGGTTCTTTTTAGAAATATGTTTACAAGCTTGTTTTTGAATATCGGAAGATATTTCTGTTTTTTGAAGAGTATCCCAAGATAATTTGATTTTTATATGACTATTATCTTTGTTTTCAAAAACCTCTTTGGGTGTCATACCATAGTGTTTTTTAAATGCTTTAATGAAAGAGGGTTGATCGCCAAGACCGGATAACATAATAGCAGTTTCAGAGTCAAACTCATCACTATATATTATTGATTCATAAGCTGAATTCATTTTTCGTTCGGCAATATAATCATTAAGAGTTTGATTTAGAAAGAAAACAAATACTGTAGATAATTCACGAGGTGAAATATAAAACTCTTTTGCAACAGCATCTACTATTTCATGTTTTGATTTATAACCGCTTTTAACTTCTTTTTCTATAAAATCAAAAACTCTGTCAATTTTTTCATTAAGTGTCATATCAAGCACTCCTTTATAAACAATTATATCACAGATTGATTTTTTCTTCAATTTCTTAAAAAATTTTTACAAAATAGTTGTTTTTTCTTGAACATAAAAAAACAATAAATTTTAATTGTTAAAAATTATAATGAAGACAACAAAAAGAAAAGGAGAAATTGATATGGATAACGAATTTATGGGAAAAGAATTTGATAGCACATTTGAAGCTCTTGTCGGCTTTATGAACAGTCTGCCAAAATCAACTATAAAAATATTGAATGTGGAAAGGTATCAACAAATGCTTCAAACAGCAGCAAAATTAACTGACTTGTTAAAGGAGTCGTATTTGGATGGTGAAATAAATATAGAGGTCGATCAAATCTTTAATATAGGTTCTATAAATATTGAACTGAATAGTTTAGAAATAAATAATACCGATATATTTGCAGAATTAATTAGGAAAGCAGATAATTTTGAGGTTTGTCCGCTCACGAATGGTAATGTGGAATTGAATATAGTGTTTCAGTCTGTATTGAAATCTGTAGTATAAAGGGAGTGTATTAAATGGGTTGGGCAAAGTACCATGAGGACAATGTTGAAATAATGAATGAAAGAAAGGCTGCAATGCAGTCTTATAGGAAAGAAACCGAAATTAAGATTGTTTGTACAGGAATTCTTCCGATTACGAATATAATCGTTGAAATAAAGGAACAGCCTACTGCTCCGCGACGTATTGAATATCAGGATAGATACATAGTATGTAAGGACTGTGGTCGTAAATTCTTGTTTCCCGCAAAAATGCAAAAGTATTTTGATAAAATGGATTGGGATGACCCCAAACGCTGTAAATGTTGTAGAAGTTATCGTAACACACGCTACCTTATGTGTTCATATTATTAAGGGGAGTGTGAATATGTACAAAACTGTATATTCTACGGTAGAGAGCCGATATGAGCAATACGAAAGACAGTGCTGTTCAAAATATGACAGACGCTGTATTGATAATACGGTTACAGGGTGTAATAAATGTGTTGGTTATTGTCAATATGAAGAACACTCGGGGTTTCTTACTGAAAAACTAAGGCAAGAGCATAATTGCATTGGTAAACAGTGTTTTTACTATGTGGCAAAGCCGAAAAAGAAAAACACTCCACAGCTAATTGTAGATCTTACGTCCTCCATACTGTCTATGATTCACCAAGTTATGTGTCAAAACGAATACGCCCGTGTAATTCGAGTGGAGAACGCAGAATTTAGAAAATATAATGCGTATTATGTTTCAATTACAAATGAGTGTAAATTTGATAGATACTCATCGCAAATTAAAGATGAATTGGGTGTGGATGTTGATTTCATCAACCTTAACTATGATTTTGATAAATGTGTAGACTTGTTATGTGCGATCTGAGGGAGGTGACTGAACTTTGGGTAAAGATTTATGGGGCGGAATGTTTGATTTTAATGGTGACGGAAAAACAACATGGGACGAAGAAATACTTGGGTTCTCTATTTTAGAAGAAAACCGCAAAAGAACAGCGAAAAATTTACAATCCAGACCTGCATACAAATATAGGAAATCTGAAAACAAAAGCATACCAACAATAAAAGAGGTTCCAAGTGTTGTTGAGGAATCAAACTATAAATCACTTTGCAGTGAATATCGAACAGAATGTATTTGTGCTATAGTTGCACTAATTATAATGCTTATACCAGCTATACTTATACTGTGGGCGTGTTATTCCACCTATGACCCCCAAAATAGTGCAAGTGATTTTATTACAATAGTTTTTACTCTTACAGGACTTGTATACGGCGGTGTTGTTGTTCACACAACATTTAATAGTATAAATACCAGTATAGAAAATCTTAAGTTGGTAAAAGAGAGATATTCAGGGACTGAAGTTTCTAAAAAAACAATTAAGATAAAATGGTTATTACTATTGCTTTTACCATTGTTCATAGGTATTTGTATCTTTAGTAACTCTAACAATAGTGAGAAGAACGATAGAGATTTTGTTGTGATAACCACAACTTATACATCACCTAATAGTAATAACTCTGCTGTCAAAACCGAGCGAATTAATACTGAGCCTGCTATGACTAAGGAAGAAGCTGAAAGGTTACGAGGAACAGGTTATCACGGTACTCGCCCCAATTCATTAGCTGAAGAAATAGAATTAAAGGCGGCACAAGTGAAGTGTAAAAAATGTGGTATGCACTCTCACAATGGTGCTAACAGTTTATGTGATGAATGTCAATATAAAGGGTGGTGAAATTGATTTTATATGAATCAAAAAGCGAAAAAACAAAACATAACGGAAGGCTTTGAATTTTTTGATTCAAGCCTTCCGTGTTTTTTATTTTCTTTTCGATTCGGTTTCGATTAAATTTATTCTTCTTTCGGTTGGGTTTGCTCTGAGGTTTGGATTTAGTTTTGAAAATTCTTGTGAGAGTTTCGGTTTAGTTTTTGGGAATTTTGTTTCAGTTTGTGGTTGAGTTTTGGTTTGAATTTTGAAATTTTTCTTCTGATTTCGGTTTGGTTTTCGTTTGAAAATCGGTTGAAATTTTTCGTGTTCAGGGTGAAAAAATTTTGTACGCATGAAACAAAGAAAAGGAATTTTGAATTTTGTTTGAAAATTTCTTCTGAAAGTTTACCAACAAAGAAGAAAAAAGTTTGAAAAGTTTCATCGGCAGCTGAGAAAAAATCTGCGAGTTGAAGTGAAAAAGTTAGTCAGGAAAATGAAAAGGTTATCAAAAATCAGAACAGAAATGCAAGCGAGAGCTGAACAGAAATTTTTGTTTAATGACACCTGTTCGCCCAGAATTGAGCGAGTGAATTGAAAATAGAATACAGACCAGCATAGGAGAAAAAGACGGAATTTGGAACGAATTTGGGCAAATATACGAAAGCAGATGTTTGTCAGAGTGTGGTGATATTTCGGGCTGATTCAGAGGTATTTCGCAACGGATTTATAGGCAGGAATAAGAAAAGTCTTTGCTAAAGCGACTTTTCGGCTGACATCAGGCGGCGGTGCCACCTGTTTCAAGGGATTTGACGATTTCACATGGTTCGTAACCTTAAACCACCCTTTCCTTTGCTGAAATGAAAAAACAGACATAAATGTACGAAAATCAAGACTTGTTTGGGTCTTTGCTGGATGATGTTTGGGAATGTGGGGTTAATAGTTTGAAATTAAAACACTCTCGCATTTATATGCAAGAGTGTTTATGTTTAGCTACTTTATAATTGGGGATCAAAAGAAAAATTAGTAAAATTATTTTCAGTAATCATTTGTTTGAATTTATCAGATACAAATAAAGTTGCTGGACTCTTTTCGCACCTAAAAACATCATAGCCTGAACAAACTTCTTGATTTAAGAAGCATTGACGTGGAATAAATGTATAGAAGTCATACTTCTCATTATAATAATATTTGCTTTTTTGCATATCATAAGCATCAATAAAATTTTGAGTATACATTAAGTAATAGTTGCTATTAATGTTATTTGTAATTTCATCTACTAATTCTATTGGATAGAATGCTAATCCTTTAAAGTTTGTTTCTTGTATCTTTTCGATTACCCGTTTATGAATAATCGGCCAAAACTTTATATTGAAAAGAAAATCACTCTCTTTTGATGATTCATCTGAATTATAGTAAAAAATAATTTTAGGCCAATCAATAGTAATTTCTCTTTGGTAAATTATTTTATCAAAGAAGCCTTTTTTTATATTAGGAAATTCCAATGTTTTCATATTGCTTTTTTTAGCATTAATAAACATCGCATTATTCTTTCTTAATTTTTCATAATCATCTAAATTAAAAGATAATCTGTAATACATAAGTTCACACCAATCTCCACTGATTAATAATTAATCCCTCTTCTTTTAATAATTTCAGGGAATTTAATACAGAAATCTGATTGTGATGGTGGCTGGTCATCTAATAATAATTCTGGATTTATTATTAATTCACTCTCAATACTATAAGCCACACCACCGGCTCCACCGTACTGTTGTACCCCTATTAAAGATGGATAAAAGTTTAATCTTTCATTTAAATCAGACATAATACAATTAGTATAATCATGGTAGAATCCGTATGTAGGTACATCAATTTCATCAAGGTTTATTCTACCAACGTTGAAAAAGTAACCAGAAGTCCAAGGCTCTTTAAATAGAAGTATTGGTGGTAACAATAAATTATTAAAATCCGGTCTAAAATTATCCATATTCTTTTCATGGGTTATGTTTTTGAAAATACATGCAATAATTTTACAATTACACGCAGGACTTGAACAGACATTTAAAATCAACCCATAGAAATAAATATTTTCTCTTGGTTGTACAACAAAAACATCACCTTTTTGAAGTTTAGGTCTTTTTCGCTGAATATAAAGTAATTCATCCGTCATGTGACCTTTTTCTTTTAATTCATCTAATTTAGAATTAATCTCGGGTGATAACTTTGCTTTTCGTTCTTTCCAATAAATCTGAAGCGGATCCATAAAACTTTTGCCCCCTAACTTTTATTTGTAAACATAAATTTATTAAAATAATTATACCACAAATAAAAAAATAGAACAACAAGGGGGGAGGTAAAAATTTTATACACATAAAACAAAGAGAAGCAGGTGACTTGAATCAGAGATTCGAGCCACCTATTGAGTTTTATTTTAAGACATTTTCCAGAGCTTGTTTAAGCATCTTTTTCAATTGGTTTTTGAACAAGATTTTAAGCACGAAATTCGCCCTGAAAAATAGAAAGAAAAAATATCTGTAAAATTTCTATAAGTGGGCAAATTTGTGGTCAAAACGGTTAAATTACGATTTCAGAAAAAAGTAAAAACCGCTGAAACCCAATGGTATCAACGGTTTTCGATGGTCCGAGTGACGAGACTTGAACTCACGACCTCTTGACCCCCAGTCAAGCGCGCTACCAACTGCGCCACACCCGGATGTATGGAAAGCTTTCTAATAAAACTTACTTGAGTATATTAACATATAGGAGTTGAAAATTCAAGTGGATTTTAATGAAAAAAAGGGGAGTGATGTATGTTTAACTGAAATATGATTCAGGCTTCTTAATATTGTAATTATGAGTTTAAATTTCTTATCTGTAATTTTAAACTAAAAAACATTCTAAAATATTAGTCACAAATTATTTTTTTAGTTGAATATTACTACAAAAAACACAAAAAACGAATGAAATCCAACAAAAAGTATGATTTTTATTGGAAAACATCACATTTTTTGAATAAATATTGAAAAATTTACAAAAAGTACTTTACAAATTTAAAAAGGTATGTTATATTATTAACAAGAAATCCGAGAGGATTTCGAAATCTCCTTTTTATTTCATTATAATTCTCCCCCAAAAACTAAGCGAAGCGATGAGAAGAACTCCCAACTTCTCATCGTTTTCGCTTTTTTATTGTTCATTTAATATTTATACATTCGGTTTTAATTCTTTTGTGACATTATAAACGAAATCTGTTAGTAAAAATTGCTAAATATTGTGCAAATAATCAACTAAAATGTATGAATTTTGAATTTTTAATGAAAAATTATAGACAAATTGTTGTTTTTTTGTTAGAATGTATATTGAAATAGGTATATTTTCCCCTGATGTACTTTATTATTATGTGAAAGTCTATTTGTTGAGGTGTGTTTATGAAAACTAAAACTTTGAAAAAGTCAAAACCTGAAACTACAGGTAAAAAGTTTGACTTTAAAAAAGCAAATACCGATAACCTTAAAAAGATCAATTTATTCCAGAAGAAAGATAAGTCAAAGCAAACCCGTGAACAACAAGAAGAGGGTCTTCTTGTTAAGAATATGATTATCATTGCAGTTATTGCTATGTACTATGCAATTAACAAGGCTACAAATGGCATGGTAAAAGAAGGCATTATAATTGCAATTGCTGTTGCAGTTGTTATCGGTATATTCTTTATTCTCAAAAAGCTTAAGGTTAAGTTATACGCAAGAGGTGCTTTGATTACATCAGCACAACTCATTTTGATATTTGGTATTTCGTTCTTTGGAACAAGTCTTACTGATGATTTTATTTTATATGCAGTAAGTGCTGTTATGACAGGTATTTATTTCAGACCATCCTATGTAATTATTCAGGCAGTACTTCTTAATGGTTTCTTGTTAGGTGTTTATACATTAAATCCGGATATGTTTGGTTTTAATCCAAAAGATATCCCAATGTGCTGGATTTGTTCAAATGCTTCAATGATTGTTTGCTATATGATGGTTAACCGTGGTAAAACTCACATTGAAAGAGCAGAAAAAGAAGCAGAAGAAAGTGCAAAGCTCATTGGAGAACTTGCTAATATTCATTCGCAGCTTTCTTCAAATGTTTCAGATACATATCACGAAATTATCAGTCTTACTGCTGCGGGTGAATCAATCCAACAAGCAGGTGACAATCTTCAGACAACAAATGAAGATATTGGATATACAGTTGCAGAAACTACTGATGCAGTTCATACACTCTTCTCAGATATTGCACAGTGCGTAACATCATCTGACAAAATTTCAGGTGTTGTTTCAAGTGTTAATACAATGGTTGTTACAAACCACGATAATATTGAAGCAACCGCAACACACCTTAGTTCTGTAGATAACAGTATGGTTCATCTTGACCAGCTTATCAACAATCTTCAGGAAGCTATGGAAAGAATCAAAACATTCTCTAATGAGATTGATAATATTGCACGTCAGACAAATATTCTTTCACTTAACGCAGCGGTTGAGGCTGCTCGTTCAGGTAAAGCAGGTGCCGGTTTCGCAGTTGTTGCTGGTGAAGTAAGAACTCTTGCGGCACAAAGTAAAGAATGTTCAAATGCTATTAACTCTGTTATCGGCGAGTTAGATGCTATGATGGTTTCAACTAAAGAACAGTCTGAAATCGGTGTTACTGCGGTTACAGAATCACAAAAACAGCTCGGTATATTGAATGATAGCTTTACAACACTTAAAGACCAGATTGACCAGGTTGAGCAAGCTATTGATGAACAGACATTTGCAATTCAGAGAATGCAACAAATCGGTTCAGATTTAGTTGAAAAAATGAAAAAAGTTGACTCTGACTGTGTTAACGGTAAAACAGATGCTGATGGCTTGTTTGAACAAATCGTTCTCTTTAATGACAGTATGCAAATACTTTCCAAGAGTGCGGATAGCATTAAGTCATTGACAGATTCAATTTCTTCTGAAATTGATGGTGAATAAGTAAAATAATGAGAACGGGGGTTGAACAAAATTCAATCCCCGTTTTAAAATTTGATTATAGGATATACTAAAAATATGAAAAATATTAAAAGTTTAAAAATTATTATAATTGCCATAGTTGTAGTTGCTGTTCTTGTTTGTGGTATATTGGTTGCTGATAAAACAGGTCTTTTCGAAGAAGAAACAACTACAGAGCCGGTTACTCTTGCGACTACAAAAATTACTTTTATTGAAGGAATTACACTTACAGAAGCGTTTAAGTTGTTAGAGCAAAATGAGGTTTGTTCTTATGATGCTTTGATGAATACAGCGCAGAATTATGGATTTACCGATTACAAGGTTTATAGTGACATTCCTGTTGATGAAAACAGGTGTTTTAAATTAGAAGGGTATCTGTTTCCCGATACTTACGATTTCTTTTTAGATGAGGCACCTGAAAGTGTTATTGGTAGATTTTTAAGCAATTCTGATGTTAAAATTACAGATGAGATGAGACAGAGGGCAACTGAACTCGGATATACAATGGATGAAATCATAACAATTGCATCTATCATACAGGCGGAGGGTGCTTTCCCTGATGATGCGGCAACTATTGCGGGTATTATTTATAACAGATTAGATGATGGTATGCGTCTTGAAATGGATTCAACTTACTTTTATGTTGAAGATGATATTGTTTCTTTAGTCGGTGAAGAAAATATTGAAAAGTTTAAAGCGATTTATAACACTTACGAATGTTCTTCGTTGCCACAGGGTCCGGTTTGTAATCCTGGTATGTTTGCTATAAATGCGGCACTTTATCCGGAAGAAACAGACTATTATTATTTCTGTCACGATAGCTCGGGTAACACATATTATGCCGAAACTTATAGTGAACATTTAAGAAATTGTGATAAAGCAGGATTATAAAGAAATGATATATATAACAAAAAACCGAGATTTTTAACTTCTCGGTTTTTTGTTATATATCACTGAATTTAATTATAAAGGTTTCTTTGCTTCAACTCGGTTTATAGAAAATCCAAGACCAGAAAATCTTCTTTCATACTCTGTCATAACATTATTTTCCATATATTCAGAGTTGTGTAAATCAAAGGTCAATTTGTCAAGCATCCAGTTCATTTCTTTGAATTCCTCTAAAGAAAAATCGAAGAGACCACGATTATCGGTTTTAAAGTGGATTTCGCCATCGTCTTTTAAAATTGTTTTATAAATCTCTAAGAAATTGCGGTGGGTGAGTCTTCTTTTTTCGTGTCTTGATTTTGGCCATGGGTCAGAAAAGTTAAGGTAAATTCTATCAATAGACTTTGCGTCGAAAAGCTCGGTTAACTCTTTTGCGTCACAACAACAAACCTTTACATTTGTAAGACCTGACGCCTTGATTTTTTCTGCCGCCATAACTAAAACATCGTGAACTCTTTCAATAGCAAGGAAGTTTACATCAGGATTTTTCTCGGCAGTGCCTACAATAAAATCACCCTTGCCACAACCTATTTCAATTCTTACCTCGTTGTCATTAGGAAATAAATTTTTAGGATTCTTTTCTGCAATTTTTAAATCGCTTATAACAATGTCACCACAAGCCGCCATTCTTTCAGCACCATGTTTTTTCTTTTTTACTCTCATAACTACCTCGCAGGATAAATTTATAATATACTTGATATTATATGTATCACAAAGGTATTTGTCAATTGATATTGTCAAAATGTTTTCTTTGTGTTATAATGGCAAAGATTGTTTTAGATTTCGTATAAAAGATTTTCAGAAGGAGAAGAAAATGAAGTTTCCAAAATACATAGAGCCTGATTTTACAAAGGAACCATTTGTTTCAGCACCAGATGTAAAAACAGAGAAAGCGGGCAAGAATTATTTACCAATAAATTTTTACGCAACAACAATTTACCCTGAATATTTTAAAATTAACGGCGAATGGAAAATGATAAAGGAAAGCCGTATGGACTCTGTAATTGTTATTAAAAATGGAGAACCAGTTGTTACAGAGCCACGAAGAGTTAAAGAGGGCGACGAGGTTGTAGTTGGTCGTCATGATGATGGTAGCACAGGTGTTTATGTTAATGCTGATTGCTTCAGAGACGAAGCAGAGGATGAAAAACACGACTCTACTTTTGCATTCAGAACAGGTCAGTCAAGAGAAACATCATTCTCACGCGAGTATGACAATCTTTACGATATTTTAAAGAACGACAAAGATAATGGTCATATTGTCTGGGTGTTAGGCCCTGCTTGTGCATTTGATAGCGATAGTAGAAATGCTATGGCAAATCTTATTAAAAGGGGATATTGCCACGCACTTTTTGCAGGTAATGCTCTTGCAACTCACGACCTTGAAGCATCTGTATTCCACACAGGCTTAGGTCAGGATATTTACACTAAAAAGCTTATGAAGGATGGTCACTATAATCATCTTCATACAATAAATCTTGTCAGAAAAGCAGGTTCAATCAAGAATTTTATTGAAGAAAATAAAATTGAAGATGGTATTATGTCTGCACTTGTGAAAAATGATGTGCCTTTTGTTTTAGCGGGGTCTATCCGTGACGACGGTCCGCTTCCTGAAGTTGTTCACAGCGTTTATGAGTCACAGGACAAAATGCGTGAGCACACAAAAAAGGCAACAACCGTTATTGCACTCGCTACACAACTTCACACAATAGCTACAGGTAATATGACACCTTCTTATTGTGTTGTGGGTGGAGAAATCCGACCTGTATACATTTACAGTGTTGATATTTCAGAATTTGCAGTTAATAAATTACACGACAGAGGTTCGCTTTCTGTTAAAGGACTTGTTACTAATATTCAGGACTTTTTAGTGCATCTTGAAAGGAATTTAAAATAATGAGTAATAAAGAAAATATGAGTGTCGAAAATAAAGAACTCGGTATTTCGCTTGATAAGAAGACGGTTATTGCTATTATTACTGCACTTGTGATAATTATGGCGTTTGTTGGTGTTCTTACACAGGTGTTACCTCGCGGTGAATATGATGTTATACAAAAAGACGGCAACGAGCAGATTGTAGATGGTACTTATAAAGAATTAAGCGATTATAAAATGCCTGTGTGGAAAATCCTTTTAGCACCTATACTTTGTTTTACAAGTAGTTACGCCGGTACGGGTATTTTAATAATCGTTATGGTTGTTTTAATTGGCGGTGCATTTTTAATATTGGATAAATGTGGCGTGTTAAAATACATAATGGCAGTTTTAATAAATAAATTCAGCAAAAGAAAATATACTTTAATGGCAATTATTATTTTCTTTTGTATGGCTTTAAGCTCTGTTGCAGGTATTTTAGAGGAATCAGTAACTCTCGTACCAATTGCAGTTGCTGTTTCGCTCGCTTTAGGGTGGGACTCATTAGTAGGTTTAGGCTTGAGTCTCGTTTCAATTGCGTGGGGGTTTACCGCCGCAACCTTTAACCCGTTTAATGTTGCAACTGTTCAGAAGCTTGCGGGGTTAGAGGTGTTTTCAGGTCTTTCATTAAGACTTGTAGTATTTGCGGGCGTTTACTTAATTCTTTTTGCATTCCTTTTCCTGTATGCGAAAAAAATCGAGAAAAATCCTAAAAAATCGTTGGTTTATGAATCAGACAAAGCATTAAGAGAAAAATATAAAATTCAGGATATGGAAGCGGTGCTTAATAATCAGGAAACTAAAAAAGGGGCAAAAGCTTTTTTAATTTGTATGGTTATTGACCTTGTTGCAGTTGCAGTTGATTTTGCACTTGATTTAGGTGGCGGTCTTTCACTTCCTGCAATGGCAATTCTCTTTACTTTGGGTGGTATTCTTTCAGGTTATTTTACCGGTCTTAAAGGAAAAGAACTTTTCAAAAGCTTCTTGCAGGGTACTAAAACTATTGCACCTGTAATTCCTGTTGTTATATTTGTTATTGCAATTTCCTATATTCTTGCAGAAGCAAAAATAATGCACACTATTCTCTTTTATGTTTATAATTTAATTCAGGGGGTTTCTCCGTCTGTTGCAATAATTCTTTTATTCTTACTTATTGCATTTCTTGAATTTTTCATTGGAAGCGGTACAGCAAAAGCATTTTTAATTATGCCGCTTGTTGCACCACTTTCAGATTTAGTTGGTATTACACGTCAGTCAATTGTAACAACTTTCTGCTTCGCAGATGGCTTTACTAATCTTTTATATCCGACAAGTGGTATTATGATTATTGCAATCGGTTTAGTTGGTGTGTCTTACACAAAATGGCTTAAATGGAGTTGGAAATTATTTGTTGGAGAGTTTATTTTCTCCGTATTTATGATGCTTTTAATGGTTAGTATGAATTATAATTAAACGATATATATAACAAAAAGCCGACAACTTTTAGGTTGTCGGTTTTTTGTTATTATTTATCTAATTTTAAACAGAGAGTTAAAACATTTCGGGCTACATTTTGCATTTCACCTAATGTAATTCCGTTTTCTTTTTTGTAAGTTTCAAGCAATGTTCCGTCAGGCTTCTTTCTGCCTGTTCGTCTGCCGCCAGGCATTAAAACATCAACACCAGCTCTTACTCTGTAAGCATTATCTCTTAATTGTGGGAATTCGTGACTGTTAGCACTTCGCATCCACCAGTCAGTCATTATATTGCCTTCGTAACCCCATTCGTTTCTTAAAATCATTGTGCAGAGCTCGTAGTGGTAATGTCCCCATACACCATTTATTTTGTTGTAAGAGGTCATTATATTAAGTGGTTTTGCTTCTTTTACGCAGATTTCAAAACCTTTTAAATAGATTTCTCTTAATGCTCTTTCGGAAACGCGTGAATCGTTATAAGTTCTGTTGGTTTCCTGATTGTTACAAGCAAAATGCTTAGGACATGCTGAAACACCCGCACTCTGAACACCACTTACAACAGCACTTGCAATTTTGCCACTTATAACAGGGTCTTCTGAAAAATACTCAAAGTTTCTGCCGCAAAGCATGCTTCGGTGAATGTTCATACCTGGTGCTAAAAGAACATCTGAGCCTTTTTCTTTCATTTCGTTACCAATAAGAGAATAGAGTTCTTTAACTAAATCTGTATTCCAAGTACAAGCTAAAGCAGTACCATTAGGAAGGAGTGAACAACAAGAACGGATTCTTATACCGGAAGGACCATCTGTTGTAACTACTGCGGGAACTTTTTTTGCTCTTAAGCTTTGGGTTACACCACCGAATGCACCAGCATTACCTTTGTTACCTAAAGGACTATCCATAGTGTAATGTCCACGTGAAATTGCTTCTAATTCAGTTGTATTGAGTTGAGCAATAAATTCATCAAGAGTGTTTTTGCCTGATTTAACATCTGTTAATTTAATACCTTTGTCGCCTGTGTAAGGGATTTCTTTAGGTAGTTTTTTTAGTATGATATCTCGTAAATTTGTTGTGGCGAGTGGTGCGTTTTCAAAATCTTCAGTAAGTTCGCCATTCTCATTTGTTGTTGCAATCATTCTTTCAAACTTATTTTTAGGTGCACAAACCTCGCTTAAAGTGTTGATAATCTTAAGGTTATCAAGTGTAAAGTTCCAAACGTTTACAGCATCACGAACATTATCACCCACAAAAAGATTGTAAATTCCGCTTTCTAACACATAACACGACTTATTACCTGTTTTACCGCTATCATCATAAGAAGCACAGTAGTAAAGCGGGAATTTTATTGTTACAGTATCACTTTCATTTGGTGACAATTCTTTTGTTTTATTAAAACCTACTAAAACTTTTTCTGCCTTGCCCAATTTACCTTGTGGTGCATTAACATAAACCTGTACAACATCTTTGCATTTGAAAGTACCTGTATTTGTAACTTTTATTTGCAGAGTAATTTCATCATCAACTAATTCGGCATTTAAAAACTCTTGCTTGAATGTAGTGTAAGAAAGACCAAAGCCGAAAGGGTATAACACCTTTTCTTTGTTGAAGGTTTCAAAATAACGGTAACCAACAAAAATATCTTCTACATAGTTTGTGTATTCTTTGTAACCGAAGTTTTCGTGGCAAGGGTAATCTTCATAGTTATAAGCAATAGTGTCAGTAAGTTTACCACTCGGGGACTCTTCGCCTAAAAGCATTTTTGCAACTGAATTACCGCTTTCCATACCACCTTGCCAACACATAAGAATTGCTAAATCGCTATCTATAAGGTTGATGTCGTAAAGACTTATAACATTACCTGTGTTAAGAAGAATAGCAGTCTTTTTAAAATGCTTTGTTACATTGTTTATAAGATTTTTTTCGTCTTCTGTAAGTAAAAAACTACCTTCTTTTAAATAGTTTTCTCTGTCTTCGCCCGCAGAACGACCGATTATAACAACCGCACATTCTGACTCACTACTGAAGTTTTTAATTTCATCTTCAGTAATTGGCATTTCGTTATAGTAGTGTGGCCAATGTCCCCAAAAACCGTGGTCTGGTGGATTTTTCTGGCACCACGCTTTATATTTTTCTTTTAAAGGCTCGTTTAAATTTGCCTGTAAATTTTCAAGTCCATCAATTAAACTTACAGTATATGGTTTTATAACATCGCCACCAGAACCGTAGCCAACATAAAACCAGTCGTACTGACATCTGCCGAAAACGGAGATTTTATCAGTCTTTTTAAACGGTAAAACATCATCATTCCTTAAAAGCACAGAGCCTTCAATTCCTGCTTTACATATAAGCTCAGGAGCACCATCTGTAACGGTTTTAGGAATATCGCTTGTGTTACCGGCTTCATTTTGTGCAATACTGTTAATTGCTTTGCCTATTATATTATAAACTTTTCTTTTAGCTTGTTCAAAATTCATTTTGATCCACCCCTTTTTAGTTCTTTTATTATTATACTTATAAATTATAATTTGGTCAATGATTTTAAGAAAATGATAGAAAAATGTTGCTTTTTGTAGTCCTTTATGTTATAGTTTTTCTATTCTATTAGAAAAGGGGTTAAATTAAATGGTAGCTAAAGGATTAAAAGACTACGCTAACGAAAAAGGCTTGAAGGTTTCTGATGGTATAGCTTATGGTGTTATTGGTGGATATATGGTAACACTTAAAGAGGGTTATGGCATAAAAGAGATTTCTGTTTCAGGTGCATTTACAGACGAAAGTGCAAGAAAGGTAACAGAGTTTTTCCAGACACAAGGTGCAAAAAAAGAATACAGGGTTGCAAGCTTCAGTTTAATGCGTGAAGGTATTATATTTGAAATTACCGATACTATTGGTACTATGAAAGTAATAAAAGCATTCCTTGAATTTTTACCTAATTTCTTAAGACAAAATGGTGTTCTTGGTGATGGCTTCTGTACTGCTTGTGGTAATCAGATTGAAGCTGCCGACGCAAGTAGAATAGTACTTATTAACGGTATGGCTCACCGAGTACACGATGGTTGCTCAGGCTCTTTAATGGAAAGAGCAAATGTAGAACAGGCAAGACACGAAACAGAAGAAAAGAACCTTGGTAAAGGTGTTTTAGGTGCAGTTTTAGGCGCACTTCTTGGTGGTCTTGTGTGGGCAGTTGCTTATTATATTGGTTATTTCTTTGCAATTATTGGTGCTCTTATAGGTTTCCTTGCAGTAAAAGGTTACGAAAAATTGGGTGGTAAGGTTTGCAAAGCAAAAATGCCTATTATTTTAATTGCTACACTTTTCGGTGCGATTTTCGGTCAGTTCGTTGGTGATGTTGCGACTATTATGGTTGCTTGGGAATGTTCATTGGTAGATGCGATTTTTTCATTCTTCTATCTTTTCCAGGACCCTGAATATGCAGATTTCGTATCTGGCTTCTGTGTAGATTTAGCACTCGGTTCACTTTTCGCAATTTTAGGTGCAATTGGTGTGCTTAAGAAAACATCTAAAGAAAATAAGGGCGCAGCACTCAGTACAAAGATTCTTGAATGATTTATAAATAAAACCGGTCACTCTGTAAGAGGAGTGACCGGTTTTTTAGTTTTATATTATGTGAAATTTATTTTTACCGATAAACGGACTTACTGAAGTTTGCTTCTCACAAAAAGCAATGATTTCATTGACAACTTTTTCGTAATCGGTTTCATATACATCAAATTTCAGGTGTTTACCTTTAAGTTTTTTCTTGCATTCGTTTTTTTCTTCAAAAACACTTTTTGAAAAATATAAATGATAGATATTACTACCTGGTCCACCATTACCGTAATAAGATAATCCCCAATCCTTAACATCACACCATTGTACTACTTCTTTTTTGAATAAGGCAAAACAAGAAATAGTTTTATCTGTTATAGTGATATATTTGCTGTATTCGTTTATCCCTTTAAAAACTGCGAAGACTGATAATACTTCCCATATTATCACAAAAACTAAAACTAAAATATCTTCTGATGTGTGATTGTTTTCTAAGGGAAGTAAACCGGCAATAACAAAAATGCCGGCAATGGACATAATAGATGCCATAATGAGATAGAGTGCGTTGCGTAAATTATTGCCTTTTATAATTATTTGCTCGTCGTTTTGTTTAATGTTAAGCATATTGCCACCTCCCTCTTAATTTATTACTACTATATCATAAAAATACGGATTGAGCAAGGAGAAGCTGTAGTTTTTAAATTATATAGAATTGAAGGAGTATAAGATAAATGCTCCACAACAAAAATCCGCACACTTTTGTGTACGGATTTTTGTTGTGGAGCTACTAACCGGAATCGAACCGGTGACCTCATCCTTACCAAGGATGCGCTCTACCGACTGAGCCATAGCAGCACAATATTTAATTGCACAGTTATTATACATATAAGAGCGTTTATTGTCAAGAGTTTTGTGTTTTTTGAATGTGAAAATATAATTCATAAATTGTGTTAAATTTTGTTGAATATTTTGCAAAAAAACATCGAATTTTTTGTTTTATTCTATTCCATTTTCATTACTATTATGATATAATATATCTTAATTATATTATTATGGAAAATTATGTGTTAATTCTTTTTGGAAGGAGAATTAAAATGGCGAAAATTATTTCGATTGTTAATCAGAAGGGTGGTGTTGGTAAGACAACGAGTGCCGTAAACTTAGTTGCCGCTTTAGGTGCTATGGGCAAAAAAGTTTTGCTTATAGATATTGACCCACAGGGTAACACAACAAGTGGTTATGGTATTCAGAGAAAAGGTCTTACCGCTACATCTTATGAGCTTTTAATAAATTCAGAAGAAGCAAAAAATGCAGTAATCAAAACTAAATATCAGGGTGTTGATGTTATTCCGTCAAATATGAATTTAGCGGGTGCTGAACTTGAAATGGCAACCTTAGAAGGCAGAGAGTCTTTACTTAAAAAGGCAATTGCACCAATTCAGGAGAATTATGATTTCGTTTTCTTTGATTGTCCACCGTCTTTAGGTTTAATTACTATAAACGCACTTAACGCTTCTGATTCATTTATTGTACCTATTCAATGTGAATATTATGCACTCGAAGGTCTTTCACAGCTTATGGCGACAGTAAGAACTGTTAAAAGGCTTTACAACGAATATTTGGAGTTAGAGGGCGTTTTACTTACAATGTATGACGGAAGACTTAATTTAACTCAACAGGTTGTTGACGAAGTTAAAAACTTCTTTCCTAAAAAAGTTTACGCAACAGTTATTCCAAGAAATGTCCGTCTTTCAGAAGCACCATCCTTTGGTGAGCCTGTTCTTTATTATGACAGGGGTTCAAAGGGTGCAGAAAGCTACAATAATTTAGCAGAAGAATTTTTAAAGATGCAGAAATAAGGAGCATTATATATGGCAAAGAAAAAAGGTTTAGGTAAAGGTTTAGATGAACTTTTTATAGATAATGCTACTGAAGAACTTGGTTCTTCAAGTGCAGTAAAATTAAAGCTTTCAGAAATCGAACCTAACAAAAATCAACCAAGAAAAAACTTTGATGAAGAAGCTTTGGCAGAGCTTTCACACAGTATTGAGCTTCACGGTGTTATTCAACCGCTTTTAGTCCGCCCTATGCCAGACGGCAGTTATCAGTTAGTAGCAGGTGAAAGACGCTGGAGAGCATCCCGTATGGCAGGTCTTACTGAAGTTCCTGTTGTTATTAAAGAATTAACTGATGCACAGGTAGCCGAGCTTGCTTTAGTCGAAAACTTACAACGTGAAGATTTAGACCCGATTGAAGAAGCATTAGGCTATAAAGAACTTTCTGAAAAGTATGACTATACACAAGAAGAAATTTCAAATCTTGTCGGTGCTTCCCGTCCTGCAATTGCTAACGCATTAAGACTTCTCACATTACCGGAAGAAATTATAAAATTGATTTCATCTAAAGAGCTTTCAGCAGGTCACGCAAGAGCACTTTTAACATTAGAAGATGATAAAGCAAAAATTGAACTTGCGAAGTTAGTTGTAAAAGAAGATATTTCTGTAAGAGAAACTGAAAGACTTGCAAGAAAGCAAATAAAAACAGAGCCTACGGGTAAAAAGACAAAAAAGAGAAATCCTTATTATGATGAAGTCGAACTTGCTTTAAGTGATGTTTTACAGAGAAAAGTAAGAGTTACAAAGTCAACCAAAAAAGGTGCAATTGAAATCGAATTCTTTGACGATGAAGATTTAAAGAAGCTTATTAAAATATTTGACAATGAATAATTTTAGAGGTAGGTAATTCCAGATGATAGATATTAAATTTTTAAGAGAAAATCCAGAAGTAGTAAAAGAAAATATCAAAAAGAAATTTCAGGACAAAAAGCTTCCACTTGTAGATGAAGTTATTGAACTTGATAAAGAAAGCAGAGCTATTAAAGGCGAAGCAGATAATTTGAGAGCTTCAAGAAATAAAAACAGTAAGATGATTGGTGCTCTTATGGCACAGGGCAAAAAAGAAGAAGCAGAAGAAATGAAAAAGAAGGTTTCAGAAGATGCCCAGAAGTTAGCTGAATTAGAAGCAAATGAAGCAGAGTATGCTAAAAAAGTTAATGATATTATGATGGTTATTCCTAATATCATTGACGAAAGTGTTCCGATTGGTAAAGATGACAGCGAAAATGTTGAACTCGAAAAATTCGGTGAGCCGGTAGTACCTGATTTTGAAATCCCTTACCACAGAGAAATTATGGAAAGTTTTGACGGTATTGATTTAGATAGCGCTGCTCGTGTTGCAGGTAACGGCTTCTATTACCTTTGTGGCGATATTGCCCGTCTTCATTCAGCAGTAATCTCTTACGCAAGAGATTTTATGATTGACCGTGGTTTCACATATTATATTCCACCATTTATGATAAGAAGCGATGTTGTTACAGGTGTTATGAGCTTTGCAGAAATGGAAGCTATGATGTACAAAATCGAAGGTGAAGACCTTTACCTTATCGGTACAAGTGAACACTCAATGATTGGTAAATTCATTGACCAGATTGTTCCTGAAGAAAAGCTTCCACAGACACTTACAAGCTATTCACCTTGCTTCAGAAAAGAAAAGGGTGCTCACGGTATTGAAGAACGCGGTGTTTACAGAATACACCAGTTTGAAAAACAAGAAATGGTAGTTGTTTGTAAACCAGAAGAAAGTCCTATGTGGTTTGAGAATCTCTGGAAAAACACAGTTGACCTTTTCAAGTCGCTCGATATTCCTGTAAGAACTCTTGAATGTTGTTCAGGTGACCTTGCAGACTTAAAGGTTAAGTCAATTGATGTTGAAGCCTGGAGCCCTCGTCAGAAGAAATATTTCGAGGTTGGCTCTTGCTCAAATCTTTCAGACGCACAGGCAAGAAGACTTAAAATCCGTGTAAACGGTAAAGATGGTAAATATTTCCCGCATACACTTAACAACACAGTTGTAGCACCACCAAGAATGTTGATTGCATTCCTTGAAAACAACCTTAATGAAGATGGTACAGTTGATATTCCAGTTGCATTAAGACCATATATGGGTGGTAAAGAAAAACTCATTCCTAATTCAAAATAAGTTTAAGGATTTCAGAATATGTTAAAAAATGACGCTTCTCTTAATAACGAAAGAGAAAATGAAAAAGATGTTATATTCGGCAGAAATTCAGTTGCCGAAGCAATAAAAAGTGGCAGACCGCTTGATAGCATAATGGTTGCACGTGGTGACAGAAGTGGCTCTATTCCTAAAATAGTTGCAGATGCAAAAAAAGCAGGAATAGTAATCAAAGAGGTTGATGCAAAAAAACTCGACTTTATTTGTGGCCACAACAATCATCAAGGAATTGCGGCTATGGGTGCGGTAAAAGAATATTCTTCTATTGAAGATATTTTTGCTACTGCAGAAGAAAGAGATGAGCCACCTTTCATAATTATCTGTGATGAAATTGAAGACCCTCATAATTTGGGTGCAATTATCCGTACAGCAGAAGCGGCAGGGGCTCACGGTGTTATTATTCCAAAACGCAGAAGTGCATCCTTAAGCTTTACAGTAGCAAAAACTTCTGCTGGTGCAGTTGAATTTATGCACGTTGCGAGAGTTACAAATATTCCACAGACTATTGATGAGCTCAAAAAACGCGGTGTATGGGTTTACTGTGCAGATATGGATGGCGAGCCTTTCTATAAAAGTAATTTAAAAGGTGCAATTGCACTTGTAATTGGTTCTGAGGGCAATGGTGTCGGCAGACTCGTTAAAGAAAAGTGTGATGTTACACTTTCAATGCCTATGAAAGGCAAAATAAATTCTCTCAACGCGTCAGTTGCCGCAGGTATTCTGATGTATGAGGTATCTCGTCAGAGAGATTAAGATGAATTTAGTATTTTTTTCAAAAGGTAGGTGAACAGATTTGTACGATGATTTTTACGGTACTGGAAGTAACAGAAAATGGACATTTGAAGAAATAGATGAGCTTTTACAGGATAGTGGTATTTCTTCTGAAAAGGATTTTGAACCGGAACAGGTTGCACCCACAATAAACAAGTCCGAATCTGTTGACCCTAGACCTGTTTATAACGAAGATATTGAACATAAAATAAAAACTACAACGGTTGAAAGGTCAGGTGTAGATGGTGCAACAATAGCCTTTACTGCACTTGAAAGCGATAAATATCGTGACCGTTTTCTCAATAAGCCGATGCACAATTTACAAAAAACTGCTGAACATAAGTTTATTCCCGCAGGTGAGCAGCCTTATGAACGCGGTGGGTTTGTAAAGGTAGCAAGTAATTTCAAAGGTACAAAGGAATTAGAGCCTATACCTATTTTAGTTTCTGAAGACATTCTTCGCGAGGAGCAAAAGAAGGAAGAGTCAACCAAAGAAATTAAAAACAGCAGAACAGTAGGTCTTCGCTCATTGGCGGTTACTGATGGCAGTGCAGAAGAAACCGAGCTTATCGAAGAGGATGATATGCAGCTTTCTTTTGAGGGCTTCAACACAGAGGATGATGTGTTGATTGTTGACGAAGAAGAGGTCGAAAGAGAGCTTATCAGAAAAAGACGCAAAAAAATAGAGGGCTTTGTGGTAAGCACTGAGCCAGAGCAAGATGTAACAGAAAATGATAATGGCATAAAATTCGGTCTTGATGAATACAGAAATGTAAATGATAAATTCAAGGTTGAGTTCAATTTAAAAAAGCAAGAAAAGAAAGCACTGATAAATACAGGTGTTACTTTTGCGTGTTTTGTTTTATTAGTTATACTTTCATTAGTGGCAAGTGCGATTTATTTGCCGAATTCTCTTGTTCATAAAAATGAGTTGCCTGTTATACTTTTAAGCTTTTTTGTCACACTTGTTGCATGTTTTGTAAGTAAAGATTTGATTTTTGATGGACTGAAATCCTTCAAGGGCTTAAAATTCAACAGAAATTCAGGTTGTGCAGTTGCTCTTATTGCGGTACTTTTACAGAATTTTTCATTCTTTTTTGCGTTGCTTCCATTTGAAAACAGACTTTCGTTATATTCGGCGGTTGCAGTTTTACCACTTGTGTTCAACTGCTTCGCAAGTTATTTAGAAGCAAAAAGATTAAGAAAAAATTTCGCAGTAGTGACAGAAAATGAACTTTATTCTATTTCACATATAGAAAGAAAAGAAACTGCTTTTGAAATAGGCAGAGGGCTTTTATTGGATGAACCGATAATTTTAGCTTCTCAAAAAACAAATTTCCCAGGCAGATTTTTAGAGCTTTCTAAAAAGTATTACCCATCTGATGAGCTTAACAAAAGAACTGTGCCAATTACGGTTTTTGCAGCTTTAATAGTCGGAGTAATAACAACTATTATTTCAAAAAATGTCTTTAATGGTATAAGCTCATTTGCGGCAGTTTTAGCAATTTCTGCACCTTGCTTTATGTTCCTTTGCGACAATTTAGCAATAAACAAGCTTTCAGCGAAGCTTCTTAAAAAGGGTAGCGTAATTACAGGCTGGGAAGCAAACAGAATGTGTGCAGTTGCCAATGGTATTACAGTTGATTCTACCGATGTTTTTGACGAAGATGGTGGTAATGTTTTCGGTATTAAAACATTCCATTCTATGAAAGCTGACGACGCAATTCTTAATGCAGGAGCTTTAGTTGTAGCATCAGGTGGTCCGTTAGGTAATTTGTTTAAGAGAATAGTTATGAACAGGGTCGAATTATTTCCGCCTGTTGATACTTTAGCTTATGAAGATAAATTAGGACTTTCTGCATGGGTTCAGAACAGAAGAGTTCTTGTAGGTAGCTATGACTTGTTAAGAAATCATAATGTTGAAGTGCCTGATAGGTCTTTCGTTGACAGATATACACACGATGGCAGATATCCTGTATTCCTTGCAATAGAAGGCAAGCTTGGCGCTATGTTTATTGTAAGTTATGATGTAAATCAGGAAAATGCAAGACTTCTCAAACGCATTGAAAGAGAAAGTATATCACTTCTTTTAAGAACCGATGATGCAAATATAACTGATAATATGGTTGCTTCAAGCCTTTCAATTCCTAATAGTGGGGTTAAGGTTATCAGCGCTGTTTCAGGTGATATTTTAAATAGCTATGTTAATGAAAAACGCACCGCAGGTGATTCAGTTTTAATGCATAACGGTAAACGCTCGTCTTATTTACACGCAGTTGCTTCAGCACTTGCTTTAGGTAAAATAAAGCGTTCTTCAATAGTTATTCAGACTGGTGCAATAGCAATTGGTGTTGCTTTAGCTGCAACCTTCTCATTTATATCGGGTGGTGCGGAGCTTTCAATAATACCACTTATTATTACCCAACTTGTATTTTCAGTAATTGGTATGATAAGTACAAAATCAAAAATACGGTAAAAATAATAAATATCCGTTACCTATTTTCTGGTAACGGATAGAGAGCCTTAAAGGTCATCGGCATCTTGCTCAGGAACCTCGTAATTTTCGGTAATTCCTGTGTAAGAACCATTAACATCACTTTTGATGACAGTGTCCTTCTCTTTATAGGCTTCAATTACTTGTTCATCTTTAGAAAGATTTTTCTTTTTATTTTTATTCATTTTTATCACCCACAAATATTCTTTCCAAAAATTCCAGATAAATGCGAGGCGATTTTATGAAATATAAAGATATTATTTCAAAACTCACATTAGAAGAAAAGGCGGCGCTCTGTTCGGGTAAAGATTTCTGGCATCTTGTAGATATCAGTCGTCTTTCTATTCCATCAATTATGGTAACAGACGGGCCACACGGTTTAAGAAAACAAAATCAGGAGAAAACTGCTGCGGGTGATGTGTTAGGTAATAGTGCTCCGGCAACCTGTTTCCCTACTGCAAGCGCAACGGCTTCCTCGTGGGATACAGAGCTGATTGCAAAAATGGGTGTCGCATTAGGTGAAGAGTGTCTCAAAGAGAATGTTTCTGTGCTTTTAGGACCTGGTATAAATATGAAGCGTTCACCACTTTGTGGCAGAAACTTTGAGTATTTTTCAGAAGACCCGTTTTTATCGGGTAAAATGGCAGCTTCATTTATAAATGGTGTACAGAGCAAGGGTGTTGGTACTTCTTTAAAGCATTTTGCTGCAAATAATCAGGAATGCAGAAGAATGACAATAAATACAGTTGCTGACGAAAGAGCATTAAGAGAAATTTATTTAACTGCATTCGAGATTGCTGTTAAAGAGGCGAAGCCTTGGACAGTTATGAATGCTTATAACAAATTGAATGGTACTTACTGTGCAGAAAATAAATGGCTTCTCACAGATGTTTTAAGAGATGAGTGGGGCTACGATGGTGTAGTTGTTACTGACTGGGGTGCAGAAAACGAAATTGTTGATGGCATTAAAGCAGGTAAAAATCTTGAAATGCCAAGCTCTGGCGGTTTAGGTCCACAAAAAATTATAAAAGCAGTCGAGTCAGGCGAATTAGATATAAATATACTCGATAAAAATGTAGATACAATTTTAGCACTTATTTTTAAAGGTGCAGAAAACTTACACTCAGATTATAATTGCGATATGAAAGCACACCACCTTCTTGCAAGAAAAATCGCAAGTGAATCTATGGTGCTGCTTAAAAACGAAGATAATATTCTTCCGCTCAATAAATCAAAGAAAATTGCATTTATTGGGGAAATGGCAAAAAATCCAAGATATCAGGGTGCAGGTAGTTCACTTATAAATCCTACAGAATTAGACTCTGCTTATCAGGAATTTCTTAAAAATGGTTACAAGGCAGCTTATGCACGCGGTTACGATAAGTCAACTGATGTACCTGATGAAAAACTTATTGAACAGGCGGCTTCGTTAGCAGCTAAAGCAGATGTAGCGGTTGTATTTATCGGTCTTACCGAAATTTATGAATCTGAGGGCTTTGACAGAAAGCATATAGATTTACCACCGTCACACAACGAGCTTGTAAAAGCAGTTTTAGAGAAGAATAAAAATGTAGTTGTTGTTCTTTCAGGTGGCTCCGCAGTTTCAATGCCTTGGCTTTACGATGTAAAGGCGGTAGTAAATGGTCTTTTGTCTGGTCAGGCAAGTGGTGGTGCGGCTTTCGATGTTTTAACCGGTAAGGTTAATCCATCGGGTAAGCTTTCAGAAACTTACCCACTTAATTTAGACGATACACCATCAAGATATAACTTCCCTGGTACACTCCTTTCTGTTGAGTACAGAGAAAGTATATTTATTGGTTACAGATATTACGATAAAACTGAAAAAGAGGTTTTATTCCCATTCGGTTTTGGTCTTTCTTATACTACTTTCGAGTATTCAGATATTAAACTCAGTAGTAAAGAAATAAATGATAATGAGATTTTAACAGTTTCATTCAAGGTTAAAAACACTGGTACAGTAGATGGTGCAGAGGTTTGTCAGCTTTATGTTGCAGCACCAAGGAGTAAAATTTTTAAAGCACCTAAAGAGTTAAAAGGCTTTAAAAAGGTGTTCTTAAAAGCAGGCGAAGAAAAAGAAGTTGAGCTTCAGCTTAATAAACGCTCATTTGCTTTCTATAATGTAAATATTCACGATTGGCACGTAGAAAGCGGAGAATATAAAATTCTTGTTGGTGCTTCTTCAAGAGAAATTCTTCTTACAGATATTGTTAAGGTTATATCTTCTATTGAGGCAGAAGTACCAGATTACAGTGCAAAAGCACCTGTTTATTATGATGGTGATGTAGCATTTGCTACCGATGACGAATTTGCTGTAATCTTAGGTCGCGAAATTCCTGAAAAAGACAGAGATATGTCACTTCCGATTGATAAAAACTGTACGCTTGAATATGCGGCGGGTACTTCACGTGGTGAAAAAATTACCAGGCTTATTACCGCAGTTGTTGAAAAAATCGGTGGTGGCGGAATAAATAGTGAAATGATGAAAAATACCGCGTTTCAGATTCCGCTTCGTTGTTTTGTAACAATGAGCTCAGGTGTATTTAATGACGAAATGTGTTCGGCACTTTGTGACGTGCTTAACGATAAACCACTCACACCAAGTGCTATGAAGCTTTTAAAGAATATTCCGTCTGCTTTAATGAAGTTGCCGGATTTGTTTAAATCAATGTAAATATTAACTTTGCGAAGGAGTTTTTGGATTATGGAAAAAGTTCGTTTGGGTATTATCGGTATAGGTAATATGGGTTCAAGCCACATAAGAAATTATTTAAAAAATGAAATGCCTGAATTTATTGTTACCGCAGTATGCGACGTTAAGGAAGATAGATTGGAGTGGGCAAAAGAACAATTGCCTGATGTGAAAACATTCCTTGATGCATCAGCTCTTATGGATTCAGGTGAGGTAGATGCAATTTTAATTGCAACACCACACTATTTCCACCCACCTATGGTAATTGAAGGTCTTAACAAAGGTCTTCACGTGATGAGCGAAAAACCTGCGGGTGTTTATACAAAACAAGTTCGTGAAATGAATGAGGTTGCAAAGAAGAGCAATAAAGTATTTGGTATTATGTTCAATCAAAGAACAAATTGCCTTTACAGAAAAGCACACGAAATTGTTCATAGTGGTAAATTCGGTGAAATGAAACGCGTTACCTGGATTATTACAGACTGGTACAGAACACAGGCTTATTATAACTCAGGTGGATGGAGAGCAACCTGGTCAGGTGAAGGTGGCGGTGTTCTTCTCAATCAATGTCCACACCAGCTTGATTTATGGCAATGGATTTGTGGTATGCCAGAAAAAATCACTGCGGTTTGTCACGAAGGTAAGTGGCACGATATTGAAGTAGAAGACGATGTTATGATTTATGCACAATATAAAAATGGTGCTACAGGAACATTCATAACAACAACAGGTGACTACCCAGGTACTAACAGATTAGAAATAACACTTGACAAAGCAAAGATTATATGCGAAAATGGTAAATTGATAGTGTGCGAATTGTCACAGAGCGTGTCAGAGAATCTTAAAGATTGCGGTGATGGTTTTACTGATATTGACTATAAAACTTATGAAGTCGAGCTTGATGGCAGAAACGAGCAACATACTGAAGTTATGAATAAGTTTGCCGCTGCGATTCTTCGTGGCGAAGAGCTTACTGCATCTGGTGTAGAAGGCATAAACGGTCTTACTATTTCTAACGCAGCATTTCTTTCAAGCTGGCTCGGTAAAACTGTTACACTTCCTGTTGATGAAGATTTATTCTATAATATGCTTCAGGAAAAAATTAAAAATTCGACATATGTAAAGGTTGTCGAAGAAAAAATAAACGAAGATATGAGTTCAACTTATTGATTGGAGTATTGTGATGAACAAAAAGACATTGAAAGTATTGATTGCAGCTATTCTGGTAATCATTTCAGCTTTTTCATTTAATTTTGTTGTACTTGCAGAGCCGGGTGATGATTCTGATTTTGTTATTACAGAAGTTCCTTCTGATGGTGAAGATATAGATGCAACAGAAGAAGACACTGAAGTTGAAACAACAGAAAAACCAACAAAAAAGCCTACAACAACACGAAAACCAACTACTACAAAAAATCAGACTCCCGTTTGGAATAATACCCAGACAGAAGAGAATGAAGAAACAGACAATTTCGATTTTAAAATTAAGCTCGAGCTTAATAATGGTGAAGAAGCAATTGAAGCTGAAGTTAATGATGGTATAGTAGAAATTCCTGAAGCACCAAAAAAAGATGGCTTCAAGTTTGACGGTTGGTATGCTGACAGTGAACTTACTGAAAAATGGGATTTCTTAACCTCAAAAGCAGATGAAGATACAGTTCTCTATGCTAAATGGGAAGAGCTTCCTGATGATTCTTTATATACAATAAGTGTCAGCACAAATTTAGGTGGTACCATTACAGTAAAACCAACTAAAGCAAAAGCAGGCGAAACAGTAACAATTACAGTTAAAACTGACGAGGGTAAAAAGCTTGTTGAAAATTCACTTAGCGTAAATGGTAAATTTATTGAAGATTATACTTTCGAGATGCCTGCCAACAATGTAATTGTTGAAGCACAATTTGAAAACGTGGATGCCGATGCAATTGATGCAGAAAAAAATTTTTTGAAGGATAATATCGGTAAATTTGTTACAATCGGTGCCATTGCTATTGTTGTAATCGCTATTGTTATATGGTTAATCGTAAACAGATACAGATTCTTACCTGAAGAGGAAGAAGATGAATTATTCTTTGTCGAACCTATGGCAAACCAACCTGCTATTCGTCACGATGACTTTGTAAGAAATAAGCTTAATCAGATGAATGCTCAGGGTAAATCAGACGATATTGATATTATGAACGAAGCAGAAATCAGAAAAATCAACAAAACAGGTAATATCAATTTAGACCAATAATTTATAAAAAGGATGTAAAAACTAATCGTTTTTTACATCCTTTTTTATTTTATATTATTCCATTATTTTTTATAAAGGTTTGTGCTTTTATGCCCTGTGGTAATGCATAGTGTAAGCCATCACAAAATGTAATATATTTTGCAGTAGTGAGCTTCTTGAAGGGGACTACATAAAAAACAGGAATAATTAAAATACAGCTTAAAAGCCAAAGTAACATAGAAGATTTCAAATAAACACCATCTTTTATAAAGCCATCTGAATTGTTAATGCTTTTATTTATAGCATCTTTAACAGATATACTTAAATCTGTGCACAGATAATAAGGTGCAAAAGAATATCGTACAGATATACAGTTGTAATAAAAACACGATATAGATGTTAAAAAAACGATACCAAAAATAAGAGTTAAGAATACAGTTGTATAAATAACGGTAGAAAAATAAAGATAGAGCGCGAGAACAAGGCAAAAACAAGGAGGTAAATATAAAAATAAACCCCAGAGTAGCTTTAAAAGGCATATTTTAGTGTAAAGAAGAAAGCTCCTGAAGCTTTGTGATGGTCTTAAAAATATAAAAAGATACTTGAATTTTGCATTACTTCCTTTTGATTGCATAAAGTAAATAGCTTTTTCACCGGTTTTTAATCCACTTATAAACATAAATAAGAGAAAAAAGGCAATTACGACGAAGAGGCTATAAATAAAATAAACAAGAAGACTGTTGTATTCAATTAAAAGCGATTGAAAAATATCACTAACTAAAATAAAATGTGCGCAAAGAATGGTCAGGATAGTTGTTCCTGATTTTAAAATAAATGAAACGAAAGTAACAAAGAATAATTTTAAAGTGTTATCAAGAAGTAGTGCCTTGCTTTTAATTTTTATAAAACCGCTCATAAATCAACCACCAAAAAATAGGATTGCAAATACCTGCAATCCTATTTTTGACTAATTATTTGATTTTAAACGCTTTAAGGTTGTTAAAATGCTGTACGGTACGTGCAAGTCGGAATAACCCGACCTTAATTTTACGGTAGGTTTCATTGAACCGTGGAAGTCAGAACCTCCTGAATAAAACAAACCGTGCTTCTGTGCGAGTGTTCTGAAATCCTTAATATGCTCGTTTGTATATTCTGTGTAGTAACCTTCGATTCCATTAAGACCATAACTTTTGAGCTCCTCTAAAAGCTTGTCTAATTTTTGAAAGTCGAATTTAGTCTGGTGAAGATGTGCTAAAAATGCTAAACCACCAGCACTTCTTATTGCTGTAATTGCATCCTTTGGCGTAATTTCTTTCTTTTCAACGTAGCAAGGTTTATTGAGACCTATATATTTGTCAAAGGCTTCTTTTACAGTAGATACATAGCCTTTATCCATTAAAATATGTGCTATATGTGCTCTGCCTACAAAATCGCCACCCGCAAGTTTTTGGGCTTCTTCATAAGTTATTTTAAAACCAAGATTTTGTAGCTTTTCAATAACGCCCTTCATTCGCACTTCTCTTTGTGAGCGTGTTTTTTGAATTATATCAAGAAGTGTTTTATTTTTGTGGTCTATAAATAAACCTATAATGTGAATTTCTGTGCCATCAGCAACGGAGAATTCTACACCAGGTATAAACTCAATACCTTTGTTTTTACTTGCTTCAATAGCTTCCTCTATACCATTAACAGTATCGTGGTCGGTAAGAGCAATTGCAGAAAGACCAACCTCTACAGCATGATTTATAAGTTCAGTAGGGGTGAATGTGCCATCGGAAAATGTTGAGTGGGTATGAAAATCAACCGCTCTTTCATCAAGAATAATATTAAGTACCTCATCTAAACTATCAGCGGTTACAGTTCCGCTGTTTTCAACAATTGTTTTACCCTGATGACCAAAAGTGACCAAAATACAATCGACACCTAAAGCATTAGCAGTTTCAAGGTCGTGAAGTGTATCACCTATAAATACAGTATCAGCAGGATTTATATTGTTTTCATTGAAAAATTTTAAAGCTCTTTCCACCTTGCTTTCTGCGAGGGTGTTATCTGCTCCAAATATTCCGTCAAAATACTCGTTTACGCCATATTTTATAGTAAGCTTTCTTGCACTTTCTTCCTTTGTAGCAGTAATAATATATTGTTTAGCACCATTTTTTTTGAGTGCTTGCAAAACATTAAGTGTATTGCCTGACAGTTCAGTTTCACTTAAACGGTTATTGTAAGCCTCATGGAACGATTTTGATATTCTGCTGAAGTCCAATTCATCTTCGGTTAAAATATGCCTGTAAAAGCCGATTATAGGCGTTTCTACGTATGTATGAAACTGTTCGAGAGTGATAAGTGGTTTATTCATTTCGGTGAGCATATCGTTAACGCAATTAAGGGATGTTGCGGCATCATCGATAAGAGTGCCGTTCCAGTCCCATAAAATATTATGGTATCTCATAAAAACTCCTGTTTTGATATTTTTATAAATTATTGAATATTATTTTATCATATTTTAAATTAAATTTCAAATTAAAAAAGATAATAAAACACCAATGATAAATCCTGAAATAAAAACTCCAAAAAAACAAATAAAAGATAATAATTTGTTTGTTTTTGTTTTATATTTTTGCTTGGGAGGATTTATTGCAGATTTTATTTCTGCCTGTGCTAATTCACGTAATTTATTTTCGGAAATTCCAGAAAATTCTGGTTTAATAAAAAATAATGCTTTTTCAAAATATCCATTATTGGTTTCGATTATTTCAAGTACTTGTTTATTGATTCCTTTTATCATAAAAATACCACCTTTTGTAATAAAATTTTTTGTAAAAATATAATGTGATAAAACACTTGAAATATTCATGAAAAATTATTTACAAAAATAAAAAATGATAGAAAAAATACTTGTCAAATTCAGGTATTGTCAAAATGACGGACAAGGAATTTATACTTTTAGTATAATAGTAATATTAAGAAAAAGGCTTAAAAATGTTCATAACTCTGTTTATAATGTTTATAACTGCCCTTGTAAATGGTGGTAATTAAAGGTTTTCGACATTTTCTTCAAACGTATTGACAATTTTTATAAAAAATACAAATATACAGTTTGTTATGCTTGTTTAATCAATTATACAGAATGGAAAAATATTTTTAAATATGTTTTAGATAAAATTTGTGTAGTTTTACTAAGGTAAATTTGTGCCGAAATTGCCCTCAAAATACTGTTAAAATTGTATAGTTTTTTGCGTGTTGAATTAGCCGGATTTTAATGCTATAATTATTAAAGAATTTAATTTCAAATATATTTTTGAGTGGTGTGAATTTTGCAGATTTTAAATGAAAATAAAAATATTATTTTAAAAAATCAGGAGTGTTTTAATATTGCTCTTTCGCTTGATTGTGGTCAGGCATTCCGTTGGAGGAAAAATGAAGATGATATCTGGTCGGGTGTTGTAAAAAATAAATATTTAAAATTGAAACAAATAAATAATAATGAAATTATTTTTTATGATACAACCGAAGAAGATTTTAATTTAATATGGAAAGAATATTTTGATTTAGATAGAGATTATGATTTAATTTTAAAAAGCTATAATGAAGCTAATTTAGTTACCGCCTGTGAAAAATATAATGGTATAAGAATTTTAAAACAGGATGAATGGGAAGCAATATGTTCTTTTATAATTTCTCAGAACAATAATATCCCGCGAATTAAAGGTATAATTGAAAGATTATGCGAAAATTTTGGTGAAAGGACAGGAGAAAGCTATACCTTTCCGAGTGCAGATGTTCTTGCAGATAAAACCCTTGATGATTTATCAGTTTTAAGAGCAGGCTTCAGAGCGAAGTATATTCTTGATGCTGCTAAAAAGATATCGACTAAAGAGGTTGATATTGAAAAAATTAAGACATTGAATTTTGAAGCTGCCAAAACAGAACTACTGAAAATCAAGGGGGTGGGCGAAAAGGTAGCACAATGCTCACTGCTTTACGGCTTTGGTAGAATAGAAGCATTCCCGCAAGATGTATGGGTAAAGCGGATTGTGAGTGAGTTGTATCCTGATGGTTTACCTGAATGTATTAAAGGTACAGAGGGGATTGCTCAACAGTATTTATTTCATTGGAGACGCAATCTTGATAAGTGAAAATAAGAGAGAATTGTACAAAATACACAAAAGTTATTGACAATTATATTTATAAATGTTATTATTGTCATAGAAACTATAGAGTGAGTATATTAAAACAATATATAGTTTAATATACTCACACTAAGCAAAGGGGATGTTTCTATGAATATTACTATTATCGGTCGCAAATGTAATCCGCGCGAAGATTTTCGCTCAAGAACTGAAAAACGACTTTTAAAGGTTGAAAAGCTTTTCGGCGAAGATGCAGTAGCAAAGGTTACCGCAACAGTTGAAAAAAATTATCAGTCTGTTGAAGTAACAGTTAATAAAGGCGGAATGATTTTCCGTGCAGAGGAGAGAGCCGACAATATTAACGATGCCCTTGATGAGTGTGTTGATTCACTCATTCGTCAGATAAGAAAAAATAAAACAAGACTTGAAAAGAAGTTGAGAGCAGCTGCTTTTGAAGATTTTGTTGATTTTGATATTGAAGAAGAATCTGAATTTGATTTGATTCGTGAAAAAACAGTTGCTTTGAAACCACAGAGTGTTGAAGAAGCAATTCTGCAAATGAATTTATTAGGACATCAGTTCTATATGTTTCTTAATGCAGACACAGGAATTATAAATGTAGTTTACGGTCGTAAGGATTCGGGCTATGGTTTGATTGTTCCTGATTATGATGATTAAGTTTAATGTTGTTTGATTTTTTCATTGTTCCTTTCTTTTAAAGTAAATGGCGACAAGCTTTATTGCTTGTCGCCATTTACTCATTTATTATACAATGGAAATTTATTGCAAATTTCAGTAACACCATTACGGATATAATCAATATTATTTTCGTAATCTGTCGCCGCTAATTTTATGAACTCTGCGATTTTTAACATTTCGTGAGCACCAAAACCTCTTGTAGAAGTAGCTGCAGTACCAATTCTTACACCACTTGTAACAAATGGTTTTTGAGGGTCATTAGGAATTGAGTTTTTATTTACTGTAATATAAACATTATCAAGTCTGTGCTCTAATTCCTTACCTGTGATACCAAGTGAGCGTAAATCAAGTAAAAGTAAGTGGTTGTCAGAGCCACCAGATACCATATCAATCCCTTGTGCACAAAGAGCATTTTCAAGTGCTTTACAGTTTGAAATAACTCTTTTACCATATTCTTTGAATTCAGGCTTAAGTGCTTCGCCAAAGCAAATAGCCTTTGCAGCAATTACGTGCATTAAAGGCCCACCCTGAATACCCGGGAATATTGCTTTGTTTACCTTTGTAGCGATTTCCTCGTTATTTGTGAGAATAAGACCACCACGAGGACCACGAAGAGTTTTGTGAGTTGTAGAAGTAACCACATCCGCGTAAGGGAATGGTGAGGGATGTCTGTCACTTGCAACGAGACCTGCAATATGAGCCATATCAACCATAAAGAGAGCATTTACACTATCTGCAATTTCTTTGATTCTCTTAAAATCAATAGTTCTTGGGTATGCAGAAGCACCTGCAACAATAAGCTTTGGTTTACATTCGTTTGCTTTCTTTTCGAGAGCATCATAATCTAAATATCCGTTCTCATCTACACCATAGCTTTGAAAATCAAAATATTTACCACTTACATTCACAGGTGAACCGTGTGTTAAGTGACCACCATCAGAGAGGCTCATACCTAAAACTGTGTCACCGGGGTTTAAAAGTGCAAAATATACCGCGAAGTTTGCTTGTGAACCAGAGTGTGGCTGAACATTTGCAAATTCACAACCGAAAAGTTTCTTTGCTCTTTCAATTGCAATATTTTCTGCAATATCAACGCATTCACAACCACCATAATATCTTTTGCCGGGATAACCTTCTGCGTATTTGTTTGTGAGAATGCTACCACTTGCTGCCATAACAGCAGGAGAAGTGTAGTTTTCACTTGCAATAAGCTCAATGTTTCTTGCCTGACGCGCTAATTCACTTTGGAATGCTTCAAATAATTCTTCATCTGCAGAACTTAAAATATCAAAGTTTTTTGAAATGAATTCGTTCATTGTTTTTCTCCTATAAAAATAAGTCTTTAAATCTCGTATATTTTACAACATAATTCAGTTTATTTCAATAGTTATACAAATACTATTTACTTATTTTGTGAATCTTTTAAGGATTTAACAAAAAGAAATAAGGATAATAACTCATTTTTGGGAAATTTAATATTGTGTTATATGAAAATAATGATATAATTATGATATGCTATATAATTGTATCAAAGGGGTATGATTTATGACAGTAAATGAATTAAAAACTAAAATAGTCGAGGAAGCCAAAAAACGCGATACGATTATTCTTGCTCACACCTATCAGAATCCTGATATTATAGATGTTGCAGATGTTACAGGTGACAGCTTCTTTTTAAGCCAGAAAGCAAAAGAATTAAAAGGCAAAAGAGTTATTATGTGCGGTGTAAGATTTATGGCAGAAAGTGTTAAAATTCTTTCCCCTGAAACAGAAGTGATATTGCCGGTGCCCTCTGCTACTTGCCTTATGGCAGAACAGATTTCACCTGAAAGAGTAAGAAAGTTTAAAAGCGAAAACCCTGATACAGCAGTTGTTGCTTATATAAATACTACTGCAGCATTAAAAGCAGAGTGTGATGTTTGTGTGACAAGCTCTTCTGCTTTAAAAATAGTAAAAGCATTGAAGAATAAAGATATTCTTTTTATTCCTGATAAAAATTTAGGTTCTTATGTTAAAAAGCAGATTCCTGAGAAGAATATAATTCTCTGGGATGGCTTCTGCCCTGTGCATGACAAGCTTACAAAAGAGGATATTATAAATCTCAAAAAAGAACACCCTGATGCAGTATTTGCGGTACACCCCGAATCCCCTGAAGAAGTTTTAGAGCATGCCGATATGATTGGCGCTACTTCTGAGATTATAAAATATGCAAAATCTCATAATGGCAAGGTTATTATCGGAACAGAGCGCGGTGTTGTAGATTACCTTTCAACCCACGAAGAAAATGGTGAAAGATTCATTCAGCTTTCAAGTGAAAAGCTTGTTTGTGAGGATATGAAAATTACCACTTTAGAGGATGTTTATAAAGCAGTAATCGGTGAACAAGGCGAAAATATACAATTAGACGAAGATTTAAGACAAAAGGCACTCAAAAGCATTGAAAAAATGTTAGAATTAGGTTGATGAAATATGAAGCTTTCTGAACTAAAAAATTCATATGATGTAATAATCGTAGGTAGCGGTATTGCAGGGCTTTATGCTGCACTCAACTTTCCACCTACGGTCAGTATTCTTATGCTTTCAAAAAAAGAAAGGCACATTTCAAACAGCTCATTAGCACAGGGCGGTGTTGCTTGTGTGCTTGATTTGGAAAATGATAGCTACGATTTCCATTTTGAAGATACTTTAATTGCAGGTGGCAGAAAAAATGACCACGATGCAGTAAGAACTCTTGTTGAAGAAGGTCCCCGCGATGTGCTTCGTACAATTGAGTATGGTGTTGAGTATGACCGCGATGAAAATGGCGAGCTTATAAAAACTCTTGAGGGCGGACACTCAAAGCGAAGAATTTTACACCACAAAGACACTTCTGGTAAAGAAATGGTTGATAAATTGGTTTTAGCGGTGCAGAATTTGCCAAATGTGACACTTTGTGATAACGCAATGGTAACTACAATGTCCCGTATAACTAATGGATTCAAAGCAACTGTTATGTCAGAGGGTGAATTTAAAACAGTATTCGCTTCATTCTGCCTTTTAGCATCAGGTGGTATCGGCAGAGTTTATAAATACACAACAAACCCATCTGTTGCGACAGGTGATGGTATAAGATTGGCTTACGAAATGGGTGCGTCAATTAAGAATTTAAGCTATGTGCAATTTCACCCTACTGCATTCAATGGTGCTAATCGTGAGCAATTCTTGATAAGTGAAGCAGTTCGTGGTGAGGGTGCGTATCTTTTAAATTGTAATAAAGAAAGATTTATGGACAGATACGACGAGCGCCTCGAGTTAGCACCAAGAGATGTTGTTTCGCGTTCAATTATTATGGAATCAAGAAGGCTTGGCAGTAATAATTTCTATCTTGATATCCGATATAAAGGTGAAGAATATTTGAAAAAACGGTTTCCTGGTATTTATGCCGGATGTTTAGCACAGGGAGTCGATATAAGTAAGGATTTAATACCGATTTTTCCTTGCCAACATTACCTTATGGGTGGTATTGAAACAGACCTTAATGCAAAGACAACCTTACCAAGACTTTATGCAGCGGGTGAATGTGCTTGCACAGGTGTTCATGGTAAAAATCGTCTTGCAAGTAATTCACTTTTAGAAGCACTTGTTTTTGGCAGACGTGCTGCAGAAGATATTGTAAGATGTATAAATGCTAATTTTTACGCGGTAAAGGAACAACCAGTTGAAGCGGAAGATTATAATGGTGCGCCATTACCCAAAGGTACAAGAACAGAAATAAGAGAAATAATGCAAAAAGCATATTTCGTAATACCTGACGAAGGCGCAATTCATCAGGGTAAAAAGCGAATTGAAGCAATTTTAAACAGATTAAGAAATGGTAAGTTTGCAATAACTGCAGATTATTGTGAAGCACTTTCGCTTGCGACAGTTGCTTATATTATTTTAAGGGAGGCAGACAAATGATATTGCCACAGTTTTATATTGATGATGTTATTAAAAGAGCAATTCAGGAAGATATAAACTATATTGATGTTGCTACTGATTATTTGCTCGATGAAAACGAAAAAAGCAAAGCAAAATTTATTGCAAAAGCAGATGGTGTGCTTTGCGGTATAGAGGTTGCTATGAGAGTTTTCAGTCTTTTAGATGAAGAGTTTACATATACTCTATATCAAAAAGACGGTAAAAATATCAAAAAAGGCGATATAATTGCTGAGATTGAGGGTAGAACTATTTATCTTTTAAAAGGTGAAAGAACTGCACTTAACCTTCTTCAGCACATGAGTGGTATTGCAACTCTGACAAATGAATGTGTTAAACAAATAGAAGGCACAGCTGCTACTATTGCAGACACAAGAAAGACTTTGCCTGGACTTCGCTCATTACAAAAATATGCTGTTACCTGTGGTGGTGGTAAAAACCATCGTTATAATTTATCTGACTGTGCAATGCTTAAAGATAATCACATTGATGCAAAAGGCGGAATTACGCCAGCAGTAAAAGCTTTAAGAGAAAAAATAGGCCATACAGTTAAAATTGAAGTTGAAACAAGAACATTAGAAGAAGTTAAAGAAGCACTTTCAGCTGGTGCAGATATTATTATGCTTGATAATATGGATAATGACACTATGGCAGAGGCTGTGAAAATAGTTGATAAAAAAGCTTTGCTTGAAGCATCAGGTAACCTTACACCAGAAAGACTTCGTTCAGTAGCACTTTTAGGCGTTGATATTCTTTCAATAGGTGCTTTGACTCATTCTGTTTCTGCTTTTGATATTTCGATGAGAATGGCTTGAAATAAAGCGTTTTAGCCTGTATGAAATTTGTTAGGTCTAAAAAAATCGACCTTGACTAACTTGAAAAAATATATTAAAATAAGTCATCGGTAAAATGGGCAGTCGCGGATGTGGTAACACAGACGAGGAAAGTCCGGGCATCACACGGCAGAGTAACGGCTAACGGCCGCCGAGGGTAACCTTAGGGAAAGTGCAACAGAGATATACCGCCGTTTTTACGGTAAGGGTGGAAAGGCGAGGTAAGAGCTCACCGGGGTATTGGAGACAATACTGCCATGTAAACCCTACTTGATGCAACACCGAATGGGGAGTTTGCCGGACAGCGATTTATTCGCAACCCCGAAGGGTGGCTTGAACCTTGTGGTAACGCAAGGTGTAGATAGATGATTGCCTTAAACGACAAAACCCGGCTTACAGTTTTACCGATTTATAAATAAAAACACTCCGCATAGTCGGAGTGTTTTTATTTATAATGTAAAATTGAAAGTTGAGAATTGAAAATTAAGGGTCTGCGACGCAATTATAATATTATAAAAGAAAGTGCACCTTATCATTTAAAGTTATTTGTAGTACCAACTATAAATAATAAGATGCATTTTTTATTCTTTATATAATCAACGCGAAGCGTTCCGAAAATTTAAATTTTACATTTTCAATTTTCAATTAAATGTGTGCAGTCATTTACATAAGTCAATTTAGTCTTTTTAACTCCATCTTCATATAAATAACGAATAAGCGTAACACCAGTATTGTTTTGTGAAAAGTTAAAATCGGGAATTAAACCAAGACCAGTTGCCGCTAATATTAAATATGTATTAAACATACCATGAGCGACAATAACAATATTACTATTGTCATCATTTTCAGAAAGAATTGTATTTATAACTCTTTTTGCTCTCTCGAGAGCTTTCTCCTGGTCTTCTTCACCTAAAGCTGCCCTTTCTCTGACAATTGCTTCAGGTACAATATTCAACAATACATCATCAGGTAAGCCTGTGTAATCTTTATCAGTACCTTTTTCCATTAAACTCGTAAAAATATTAAAATTCGCGTGTTTATGGTATTTGTATATCTCGCTACCTGTCTTTACCGCACGAATCAAATTACTTGTGTAAATCGCATCAATTCTTTCATCTTTGAAGCGTTCACCTAAAAGAAATGCCTGATTCAAGCCGTTGTCAGTCAAATCAGTTTCAGTAAATCCATCACCATTAATGTTTCCATAGGTTTCGCCGTGTCTTATTATATATAAATACATTATAAATAACACCTCAATTCAAATACTATTATATAATGTATTTATAATTGTTGCAAGAAAAATTATTATATGGTAAAATCTAATTATAAAATTAAAGGGTGTGTTAAAGTGAAATTAACAGAAAAAAAGCTTACATCTGAAGAAATTTTTGATGGAGTGGCAATACATTTGTTCAGAGATGAAATTTTATTACCTAACGGAAAACAGGGTGTCAGAGAGGTAATAAGACATCCCGGTGCTGTATGCGTTCTCCCTATCACTGATGACGGAAATGTAATATTCGTTAATCAGTTCAGGTATGCGTTTAATAAAGTTACTTTAGAAGCACCTGCGGGTAAACTTGATAAGGGTGAAATTCCACTCGATGCTGCAAAGCGCGAGCTTCGTGAAGAAACTGGACTTAGTGCAAATAATATAGCTTATTTAGGTGAAATGTACACAACACCTGCTTTGATAGATGAAATAATTCACTTGTATCTTGCGACAGATTTAGTAAGTGGTGAGCAGGATTTAGATGAAGACGAATTTATAAATGTTTTAGAGATGCCACTTACTGAAGCGGTAGAAAAAGTTATGAATGGTGAAATAAAAGATTCTAAAACACAGACTATAATTCTCAAGGCAGAGAAATATTTACAAGGTCGAAAATAATCGACGAGGAGAATTTTGATATGGCAACAAAGAAAACGTTAGGTTTAGTAATGATAGTAAAGAACGAGGAACGCTGCCTTGAAAAGTGTCTCAAGGCTGTAAGAAATCTTGTTGATGAAATATATATTACTGATACAGGTTCTACCGACAGAACAGTAGAAATAGCAAAGAAATATGGTGCACATATTTCACATTTCGAGTGGATAAATGACTTTGCAGCAGCCCGCAATTTTTCGTTAGAACAGTCAGAGTGTGAGTGGAACTTGATTTTGGATGCAGATGAGTACTTAATTGACGGTAAAAGAAGGGATATTGAGAGGTTTTTAGCTGGAGAGGCACGAATTGGATATATTGAATTGCTTAACTCATACAAAGAGTCGGATGGTGAAATAAGCAAAAGTAAAATAAAGATACCGCGTTTAATACCCAAAGGTATAAAATATCGTGGTGCAATTCACGAGCAGGTTGATTCGGATTTAGATGGTGTTGCATTACCTCTCACTTTTGACCATGATGGTTATATGCAAGAGGGCAAAGGTGAACGAAATTTAGATATTCTGTTAAAAGAATTAAAGAACGATGAAAATAATCCGTATATTTTATATCAGATTGCAAAAACACTGTGGATATTAAAAAGATTTAATGAAGCAGACGATTTTTTTGAGAAGTTTTATAATAATTCGAAAAATATAAAATCAGATTATAGAAAAACTGGAATAATTTCTTATATTTATAATTTATCGGAAATAAATAAAAATGATGTTGGAATTAAAATAATAGAAAATGAAAAAAATAATTTAAATGATTCTGCTGACTTTTATTTTGCTTGTGGAATGTTTTATATGAAAGCAGTTTTATCTGATATAAATAAATATATAAATTTTTTTCCTGAGATTGAAAAATCATATTTAAAATGTTTACAGATTGGTGAAAATAAAAAAAATGATGGAGTAGTTGGTTGTGGTTCATTTAAAGCTGCATTTAATTTAGGTGTATTTTACGAAGTGACTGGAAACAGTGCTAAAGCGCGTGAATACTACGGTTTAGCAGGACGTCAAGGTTATGCTCAGGCAAGAGAAAGATTAAAAATGCTAAAATAAATAAATTTACAAAAAATAGCAAAAATTAAATAATATAATAAAATGAAAAAGTAAAACGAACACGCTAAAAAGTTTTCAGGTGTTCGTTTTATTTGTTTATTTTTAAAAATGTTTCTGAGAAATATTTTTAAAAATAATGCATCAAAGATGTTTTGATTTAATCATTTAATTTTGTTTCAATTTTTATTTTTGTTGAGTCAGTTGTTCTTATATTATTTTTGTTTTTTGTGATTGATTTAATTTTTATTTTGCTGTTTTAATTAAAATTTATTTTTGTAACTACAGTGTTTTATTTTTGAAATTTTATTAAAAATATTTTTTGTTTGAGTTTTTATTTTTTTAAATAAAAAACTTTTTTGAAAAAACAATCTGAAAAATTAGTGAAAAATAAAATATAGAATTCTGAAAATTAAAATATAAAAAACAAAAAAGCTAAAAGTGGAAATAGTAAAAAATACAAAATATAAAAT
>JAFXCQ010000028.1 GCA_017521425.1 Clostridia bacterium | reverse complement strand
GGTTATACAATTTATCGCGCAGAATACAAAAATGGTAAGTGGTCTGGCTGGAAAAATATGGGTACAATCAAGAAAAACTCAACAGTTTCGTGGGTTGACAAATCTGCAAAGAGTGGTACACAATACCGCTACACAGTAAGAGCAATCAATGGTAGTGTCAAGAGTACCTATAAAGCATCAAATACATTACTTTACCTCGCACAACCGACAGTAAGTTTTACTAATGCTTCTGACGGAATGAAGGTTTCGTGGAAAGCAATTCCGGGTGCTACAGGTTATACTGTATATTCTGCAACCTATAACGCAAAGACTAAAAAATGGTCTGGCTGGAGTAAAAGAGGAACAACTACTAAAACCTCATGGACAGATACAAAGGTAGCAAGCGGTACTTACTATAAATACACAGTTAAAGCAGTCGATGGAAAAACAAGCAGTACTTATAAAGTAACAAGTGGTCTTATCCGTCTTGCACAGCCAACTGTTACAACTTCTGTTGTTTCAGGTAGTGTAAAAGTAAGTTGGAATAAAATTACAGGTGCAACCGGCTATAGAATTTACAGAAAAGCAAACGATGAAACTAAATGGTCAACAGTTGCAACAGTAACAGGCACAAGCTATACAGATGTAAAAATCGCTGATGGTAATTCTTATACCTACACAGTAAGAGCTTACAAGGGAAAGGTCTGGTCATCTTACAACACAACGGGTGTAATAGTTACACTTGACAGTAAAAAAGAAGTTTTCAATTTAGTAAATGCAGAACGAAAAAAGGCAGGTCTTGAGCCGTTAGAGTATTACTCAGTAGGGCAAGAAGCAGGTGACATCCGTGCAAAAGAAATTGCCAAGGAATTTTCTCATACAAGACCTGATGGTACAATGTGCTTTACTGTTTTTGATGAAATAGGTGTTTCATATTATTCGGCTGGTGAAAACATAGCCTGGGGGTACCTTACGCCGGAAGTAGTAATGGATGGCTGGATGAATTCACCCGGTCACAAAGCAAATATATTAAATCCGGATTTTACTCACATAATAGTAGGTTATGATGCAACCTCAAACTCATGGGTGCAGTTATTTTTAGGTAACCCTTATACTGAATAATTTTATAATTGAAATGTTTTTGGTGGTGGAATTTTGAAAAAAAGTTCAAAATTTGTATTGAGTTTACTTTTGGTTTTCAGTTTTATTTTTGCTATGCCGAGTGTGGCATTTGCAGCAGAGCTTGAGCCTGAAATTGAAACCGAATTGATGACTCGTGAGGTTCATAATGCAGTTGCTAAAAGAAGTGTTGATTTGAGTGATTACATCCCCGATTTAGTTGCCTTTAAAAATGATGTGCTCAGTCAGTTTATGCTTGATGACAGTAACTTGACTGACCCTGAGGGCTACGGGTATTTAGATTTAAGTAAATACAAGCTTCCTGCAGATGCGAATTTATATGCAGCAATATGTGAGTTTATATGGTATGAAAGTCCCGAGCTTTTCAGAGCGACAGGCTTTATAGCAGAGTTAGGCGGAAAAAATGAAAGCTTACTTGTGGGGCTTAGATGTGATTATTTCTACGACAATCCCGAGGATTACGTCAGAGATTATAAGGTTTCTATTGCGAATGCAAACAAGCTTTTAAAGGGGATTGAAGGCAACGATACATTAAATGATGTTGAAAAGGCATTACTCTTACACGACAGACTTGCAACATTTTGTGAGTATGATGTAATAAATTTAGAAAATGATACTCTTCCGCAAAAAGTGTTCAATATTTATGGTGCATTGGGTGAGGGGTTAGCAGTTTGTATGGGTTATGCTTTGGCATATGACTATTTGTTAGAAAGAGTCGGAATTGAGTCAGAATATTGCTCATCAGATAAAATGGTTCATGCGTGGAATGTTGTTTATATTTACGGTGAGCCATATCATGTTGATGTTACCTGGGATGATGCCGCTAATGATGTAAGTGGTCAGGTTTTTCACGACAACTTTTTAAGGTCAACAGATGGTATAAAAGAAACAGGTCATAAATATGGTATTTTTAACAGAACTGATTTTATAACCACACCGAAAAATACAAAATATGATGATTATTTCTGGCAGGATTCAGGTGCGGCATTTGAGCTTTTAAATGATAAAATTTATTATATAGATGGTGATTTTACTTCTGAAAGTGAGACTCACAAAAAGGGTAAGCTTATAGCTTTAGATGATATAAACGATACTACACCTGTTATTTTAAAAGAAATAACAGACGAATGGAAAAAGGTTGAAGATAACACAATCTGGAGATATAACTTCTCAAAGCTTGCTTCTGGTGAGGGTGTGCTTTATTATTCGGGAAAGGATACTGTTTATAGCTTTAACCCTGAAACAAATGAAGAAACGGTTGTTATTACACCAGAAGAGGTTCGTGACGCAACTGATGATAACGATTATGCAATTTACGGTTTCAAATTTGATGGTTGTACACTTTCGGGTGAATATTCAACAACACCCAATTATACTTTAACAACAAAAAGCGAAAAACCGTTTTCTAAAGATATTCACACAAAGGGTGAAAATTGGGTATCACTCGTTTCGCCTACCGAAACAAAAAGCGGTAAAGAAGCGATTACCTGTGTGAATTGTGACTATATTTTTGAAGAAAAAACGGTCGCTTCTCTTGGTAAGCATAATTGGGGTAACTGGTATTACGAGGAAGAAAATAAACCAACTTGTACAAGTGACGGCATAAGAATTAAAATCTGTCAGGATGCTGACTGCACCGCTCATATATGGGAAAAAGTGAGTGCGACAGGTCATAAGTCAAGTGATTGGATTCTTGACGGAATACCAACAGAAACTACTTATGGTCTGAAATACAAAGAATGTACAGTTTGCAATGAAAGGCTTGAAAGCAGACTTGTAAAAGTTGCCTTGAGTCTCAAAACTCCGGTAGTAACTTCAGTCAATACTACAAACGGCATAAAAGTAACTTGGAATAATATAGAAAATGCAGAGTGCTACACAGTTTACAGACGAGTATATAATGAGAGTACAAAAAAATATTCAGGCTGGTCTGTGCTTAAAACAGATTACACAGAAACAAGCTTTACAGATACAAATGTAAAATTCGGTATAATTTACAGCTACACAGTCCGTGCGGTGAATGGCGATGTGAGAAGTAGCTATAAGGCTGCGACGGGTGTAAGAGTCAATATAACACCGACTATAAAGGTAGCAAATGTAAGTAACGGAGTAAAGGTAAGTTGGTCAGGGGTAGAAAATGCTACAGGATACACTGTTTATAGTGCAAGCTACAACGCAAAAACTAAAAAATGGTCTGGCTGGACAAATCGCGGTACAGTAAAGTCGGGTATAACAAGCTGGACAGATAAAAAAGCCAAAAGTGGTACTTACTACAAGTACACAGTAAGAGCTTGTTATGGTAGCTTTAGAAGTTCTTATAAAGCAAGTGATAAAATCTGGTTTCTTGCTCAACCAACTGTAACGGTAAAGAAAGCTTCAAATGGCATAAAAGTCAGTTGGACACAATGTACAGGCGAAAAGGGTTACACAGTTTACCGTGCAGAGTACAATCCGACTACTAAAAAATGGTCGGGTTGGAAAAATATGGGAACTGTAGGTAAAGATAAAATAACCTGGACCGATAAATCTGCAAAGAAGGGTGTGTATTATAAATACACAGTCCGTGCGGTGAACGGCGAATATAAGAGTAGCTATAAAGCAAGCGGTTCAGTAAAAAGGTGAATGCTTTTTACTGAATTAAGAATTTCGGAACTGTGTTGCATTATAAGTTCATAACAAAAAATATATCCTGTTATTTGTACCAGTGGTCAGTGAGTCAGTGGTCAGGAATATAATAAAAATCATCCTTTCATTTAAAGTTCGTAAACTAAAAATGATAGGATGATGTTCTTTTTATTCATAAATAATTACAATCAAGCCGCAGTACTTCCTTAACTCAGCACTTAGCACTTAAAAAGGTTCAGCCTTCCGAAAAATTCGATTAAAAATAAAAAAACAACCACCCTATTGGGTGGTTGCTTTTGTTTGTGTCGGCATCGCCCTATCTTCCCGAGCAGCTTCCCGCTAAGTATTTTCGGCACTGTTGAGCTTAACTACCGTGTTCGGAATGGGAACGGGTGGACCCTCAACGCCATCAACACCGACTACAGAGAACTTGATATCCTCTGAAACAGTGGTTGTATTATACCACAATAAAAATAAAAGTCAACCCTTTTATATCAAAAAAATTAATATTTTTTTCATTTTTATTTAAAAATGTGAAATTGTTTAAAAAAATGAATTTATTTTTAAAAAAGATGTTGATTATTTACAAAAAATATTGCATAATAGTATTTGTGGTAAATTCTATTTATTGGAGAGATAGAAATGGAAAAGAAATATGCTATTGCTTATGATATAGGCACAACAGGTGTTAAAACCTGTATTTTTGAATTAGCGGAAAATTTAAAATTAGTTGCGGCTGCTTCTGAAGGGTATAAGCTTTATGTTTTTCCTGATGGTGGTGCAGAGCAGGACCCGAACGAATGGTGGTCAGCATTATGTAGCACTACTAAAAAGGTTCTTGAAAAGAGCGGTCTTAACACAGAAGATATAGTTGGTATTTCTTTCTGTTCTCAGATGCAGGGCGTCGTTCTTGTAGATAAAGATGCTTTGCCTGTGAGACGTGCTATGAGCTATATGGACCAGAGAGCGCGTGAAGAATTAAAAGAGGGTATTGCACACGGCTTTAAAATTGCGGGTGCAAATGTGCCAAAGCTTTTAGTTTCACTCAAAATTACAGGTGCGGTTGCGGCTTCTGTAAAAGACCCTGTATGGAAATATAAATGGGTAGAAAAACACGAGCCAGAAAACTTTAAACGAGTACATAAATGGTTGGATGTTAAAGAATATTTCATTGCACGTATGACAGGCGAGTTCTGTATGACTCACGACTCTGCTTTTGCTACTGAACTTTATGATATTAAGAAAAAAGAATTCAGCAAAACAATGTGTAAAATGTTGAAAGTAAATTACGACCATTTGCCAGAGATTAAAGCATCAAGCGAAAAAATCGGTACTTTAACAAAAAAAGCGGCAGAGGAATTAGGTCTTAAAGAAGGTACTGCGGTATTCGGTGGTGGCGGTGACGCATCACTTATAGGTGTTGGCGCGGGTGCTGTTTCAATTGGTGATACTCACGTTTATAGTGGTACATCTGGCTGGGTTTCAACAGTTGTTCCTAAAAGTATTGTTGACGCGTCTGCTATGATTGCGGCGGTTGTAGGTGCAGAAGAGGGTAAATATAATTACTTTGCAGAGCTTGAAACTGCGGGTAAATGTCTTGAATGGGTTAAAGACCATTTAGCACTTGATGAAATAGATATTTATTTAGAAAAGAAAAATATTACAGACAGCTACGAAAAGAAATATACAAGTCTTTATGACTATATGACAGAGGTTGTAAGTGAAATTCCTGCGGGTTCAAACGGTGTTATTTTCACACCTTGGCTTCACGGTAATCGTTGCCCTTTTGAAGACCCTAACTCACGTGGTATGTTCTTCAATTTGAGCCTTGAAACAGGTAAACGCGAAATGATTCGTGCTGTTTTAGAGGGCGTTTGTTACCATTTAAGATGGTTTATTGAAACAGAAGAAAAGAAGGTAAAAACATCAGATAAAATCCGTTTTGTCGGTGGTGGTGCACTTTCAGATTTAACCTGTCAGATTCTTGCTGACTGTACCGGTAAGGTGGTTGAAACAGTAAACGAACCACAAAATGCAGGTGCTATGGGTGCAACAGTTCTTGTTGCAGTTGGTCTTGGTATTTGCAATTCTATTGAAGATGCAAAGAAAATGATTCCTGTAAGCAAAACATTTACACCAAATATGGAAACTAAGAAAATTTACGACAAATATTACGAGGTTTACAAAAATTTATATTCAGCAAACAAAAAGAATTTTGCACTTCTCAATTCATAAGGTGAAATATTTAACAAATAATATAAAAGTTGTTGATTTTCTATTGAAAAACGAGTTTTTTTCTGCTACAATAGAAATATAATTTTGTGAATAAATTGGTGTGTAAAGATTTAAGGAGGGCGGATGTATGAACATTGCATTGATGGCGCACGATTCAAAGAAAGAGCTTATGACACAATTCTGTATTGCTTACTGCGGTATTTTAAGTAAACATACACTTTGTGCAACAGGCACAACAGGTAAATTGGTTTCTGAAGCAACAGGCTTGGAAATCGAAAAATACTTAAGCGGTCCACAAGGTGGCGACCAACAAATCGGCTCAAGAATTGCTTGTGGTGAAATTGACCTGCTTCTCTTATTCAGAGACCCTATTTCTCCAAATCCTGGTGAGCCAAGTGAAAATAATATTTTAAGACTTTGTGATGTACATAACATTCCTGTTGCTACAAATATTGCAACTGGTGAAGCTCTTATTCACAGTCTTGAACGAGGCGACCTCGACTGGCGTGATATTGTTAACCCAAAAAACAGATAATATTATTTAAAATCGGGTGCTTTATCTGCTCCCGATTTTTGAATTTTTTTAAAACTATAATTTTTAAGAAGTATAAAGGTAGGAAATAAAATGGCGTTCAGTGTAAAAGCAATTAAAGGTACAAACGATGTAAAACCTTGTGAATCTCACAAATATCAATATATTGAACAGGCGGCACTTGATACTGCAAAAAGCTTCGGATTTTTAGAAATGCGTACACCTGTTTTTGAATACACAGAGCTTTTTGACCGTTCGGTTGGTGAAACTACTGATGTTGTTCAAAAAGAGATGTATACCTTTAACGATAAGGGTGACCGTTCAATTACATTAAGACCTGAGGGTACAGCAGGTGCAGTAAGAGCATTTTTAGAGCACGGTCTTTTTAATGAACCATTACCACAAAAAATATGTTATTTAACTTCTTGTTACCGTTACGAAAAGCCACAGGCAGGTCGTCTTCGTGAATTTCATCAGTTTGGTGTTGAGGCTTTTGGTGCAGGTACTGCTATTCAGGATGCAGAGATAATTTCACTTGCTAACACATATCTTAACTATTTAGGTATAGAAAATGTTGCACTTGAAATTAACTCAATCGGTTGTCCTGAGTGCAGAAAGAAATATACTGAGGCTTTAAAAGAATATTTTGAGAATAAAAAAGGCGACCTTTGTGAAACCTGCCTTTCAAGACTTGACAGAAACCCAATGAGAATTCTTGACTGTAAAAGTCCTATTTGTTCGGGTATAGCAGAAAAGGCACCGGTAGTGCTTGACTTTATTTGTGATGATTGCCGTGAACACTTTAATTCCCTTCAGAAATATCTTGACACAATGGGTATTGCATATACAGTAAATCCGCAAATTGTTCGTGGTCTTGACTACTACACAAGAACTGTTTTTGAATTTGTTTCAAAATATGAAACAACAAACGGTCTTGTTGTTTGTGGTGGCGGTCGTTACGACGGTCTTATTGAAGAATTAGGCGGTAACGCTTTACCTGCTTGCGGATTTGGTATGGGTCTTGAAAGACTTGTGCTTATTATGGAGGGCGCAGGAATCCCATTCCCTGAAGCACCAAAATATAATCTTTCAATAGTAACTGCGGGTGAAAATGCAGTTTTAAAATCACTCCAGATTGCAACTGATTTAAGAAGCGAGGGATACAGCGTTTCTGTTGATACTGTTGGCAGGTCAATTAAAGCACAAATGAAATATTCTAATAAAATTGGTGCGGAATATACTGTTGTTTTAGGCGACAACGAAATCGAAGAGAATAAAGCAAAACTCAAAAATATGAGTGATGGTACTGAAACTGAAATTTCTCTTGATAATTTTTCGGAAGAATTTTTCGGGGCAGTTGTAAAAGATAGTATGGATGGTATAGCTTCTGCTGATATTTCAGGAATGAATCCGGAGGATATAAACAATTTGTTTAAATTTTAATTTTTAGTTAGTTTTCAAAATTGGTGGTGTAGAAATGGAAATAATAGATATTTCAAGAGATATTCTTAAAACTCCTGTTTATCCGGGAGACCCGGAGGGGTATTTAGATGAAATTAAATCTATGAAAAAAGGTGAAAAGTGTAATCTTAATGCGTTTTACACTTGTCTTCACACAGCGACCCATATTGACGCACCACTTCATTTTGTAAATGGTGGCAGTTCAATTGACGAAATTCCGTTATCATATTTCATTGGTGAATGCGTTGTAGTTGAAGCACCACCAGGGCCTGTTACAGGTGCGTTTGCCGAAGATAATTTCCCGTTCTCGGCTGAAAGAATTTTAATTAAAGGTAACGGCAGTTCATATTTAATGGAAAGCAGTGCTTATTGCTTTGCTGACACAAAGGTAAAATTGCTTGGTACAGATTCACAATCAATAGGCTACGGTAGTTCGAATGAAATTGTTCATCGTGCGTTGCTTACTGAAAATATTGCTGTTTTAGAGGGACTTGATTTAAGCAAGGTTGAGCCGGGCAAATATTTTTTAATGGCACAACCAATTAAAATAAGCGATGTCGAAGCAGCTCCCTGCAGAGCAATACTTATTAAAGACCATTTGTTCTGGACAGGCACGAGATAATTCGCTACACTCAAGTGAAGAGTGAATAATGAATAGTGAATAGTTTCGGTACCTGCATTCAGCTATTTTAAGGAGAAGTTATGAGATTAGATAAATATTTAAAAGTTTCAAGAATTATTAAAAGAAGGACGGTAGCAAATGAGGTTTGCGATGCAAAACACGTTACTGTAAACGGTAAAATTGCCCGTGCTTCTTATGAGGTTAAAGAAGGCGACTTGATTGAAATTCAGATGGGTGAAAATCTTACAAAATATAAAGTAATTTCAATTAACGAATATGCAAAAAAAGACGATGCGGCAGCGATGTATGAGGTAATAAATTAAAACTTGTAGTTTTAATTTATTACAGTTGCAAGTTACAAGTGTGCAAGTTGCAAGAATAATTAAGTGAAAAGAAAGACTTCTATCATTTTAAGTTGATTGGTAATTTAGAGTGATAGAAGTTATTAATGTTTATAACACTTGTCACTTGCAACTTGCATACTTGTAACTGAATTAACAATTTATTAACATTTAATTCACACGCAATTTATCAGTAGAGGTTAGAATGTAGTCAATGAAACAGATAAGTGTTTCAGTAATTAAGAATTTTTCTAACCTATCTCCTTATTCAATATACCCCCACAAACACAGCAACGAGTCAATCGGTTACGATTGACTCGTTGCATTTGTTTATTTTGTTGGTTTTTATTTACTTAAATTAAATATTTTTCACATTGAAATAAAATTTTTAATATGTTATCATAAATCTGTAGATTTTTAAGTATAATTCAGAGGTGCAAACTATGAAAAAATTTATGGATAAAGATTTTTTACTTAAAACAGAAACAGCAAAAAAACTTTTTTCCGCTTGTGAAAATGAGCCTATTTTTGACTGGCACTGTCACTTGTCACCAAAAGAGATTTATGAAAATAATGCTCCGAGAGATATTGCTTACTTGTGGCTCGCAGGTGACCACTATAAATGGCGTGCAATGCGTTCCTGTGGTATAAGTGAAGATTATATAACAGGTGACAAATCACCTTATGAAAAATTCAAGGCTTGGGCAAAAGCAATGCCGAATTTAATTGGTAATCCGCTTTACCATTGGACTCACCTTGAATTACAAAGATATTTTGACATTTATGAGCCATTATCAGAAAAAACTTGTGATGCTATATGGGAAAAAGCGAACACTTTAATTAAAAATGGTGGTTATACACCAAGAGAACTTATTGAAAAAAGTAATGTTAAATATCTTTGCACAACAGATGATGCGGCAGATACTTTAGAATATCATAAACTTTTAAAAGAAGATGAGACTTTTTCTTGTCAGGTTTTGCCTGCATTCAGACCGGATAAAGCACTCGGGATTGAGCTTGATGGTTATTTAGAGTGGTTAGCATCTCTTGAAAATGTTTCAAATACTCAAATTAAATCATTTACAGAGCTTAAAAAAGTTCTTCTTACAAGAATTGAGTTATTTAAAGAAATGGGTTGCTGTGCAAGTGACCATGCTTTGACTTATGTACCTTATAAAAGAGGTAGTGAAGATGAGTTAAACGATCTCTTTACTAAAAAAATAAGCGGTGCAGAGCTTACAACAGAAGAAATTGATTTATATAAAACAGAACTTTTAATTTTCCTTGCTAATGAATACGCAAAAAATAACTGGGCTATGGAAATTCACATTGGTGCTATGAGAAACAATAACACCGAAATGTTTAAAAAGTTAGGCCCTGATACAGGTTACGATTCTATTGCAGACTATGAAATTGCTATAAATCTTTCAAAACTTCTTAATGCTATGCATTCTGAATACAAACTTCCTAAAACTGTTCTTTTCACACTTAATCCTAAAGATAATCAGGTTTTAGGCACAATGCTCGGCAACTTCCAGACTGATGAGGCTGCTTCTAAAATTCAGTTTGGTACTGCGTGGTGGTTTAATGACAACTATGATGGTATGCGTGCACAGATGAGTTCTTTAATGAACCTTGGAGCATTCGCAAAATTCATTGGTATGTTAACAGATTCTCGTAGCTTTTTATCTTACCCAAGACACGAGTATTTCAGAAGAATTGTCTGTGAAATTATTGGTGATTTGGTTGAGGAGGGCAAATACCCTGACGATTTGGAATTTTTGAGCGAAGTAGTTAAAGATATTTCATTCAGAAATGCCGAAAAATATTTTGGAGTTAAATAAATATACAATATATTGTATTTGAAAAATGTTAAGCAAAACGACAAAAAGGCAACTTTTTGTCGTTTTATTTCCCTTAATCCCCTATAGGTTTGTAGTAGATATTAACAAAAAGTTTTCAATTTTTTTGAATATTTTCACTGAAAATGCTTGAATTTATTATAGAAATATAATATACTAAATATAGTTATGTGTTTGATAAATTGAAAAGTTATTTTTGAAAAGATATGGGGTGGAGATAATAGATATTTCAATAGTCGAAAGAATAGCGGAAGCGGCTGTAGCGGATAAATTTGCCTGGTACGATATGGAAAATATTGTAGTGAATTGTTCGGCACTTCTTTTACTTATCTTCTTAAGAATCCAACACAAAAGTATTAAAAACAGTTTCCTTTTAGACCAGAAATTGTTTGTAGCGATGTTGGATTTAGCAATGGTTATGTGTTTTGTTGAATCAGGTGCTAATTCATGGAATTACAGAGCATTATTTACGTCGCTTTTACCAAACGAGGCGATGGGCTTATTTATAGACCGTTCTGTGAATATGTGTCTTAATATATTATATTTTGGTGTAAATATAATATTTGGATATATCTGGTGTCTATATGCAGTTTATAAAATGTACGGAAGTCCACGAAGAGTAAAACGGTATGCAAAAATTATTTGTGCTCCGGCAATAATCGGGCTTGCGGCTCTTTTAGTTAATCCGATTACAGATTGGGTTTTCTCTATTAACGAAAATAATAAATATGTTCGTGGCGATTTACTACTTATTCCTACATTAGCAATTATGTCTTATTTAGTATTTGGTGTTGTTTACATTAACTCCAATCGTAGAAGACTTAATAAGTATATGATTTTACCAATGACAGTAATTATGACGCCTATTTTCATTGGTGCGGTTGTATCATTCCTTGTACCTGGTACAGCAATTATAGCAATGGTTTTAACTATTTCGCTTGTTGGTCTTTATGCAAGTACACAGTCTGAGTATGCATACATCGACCGTTTGAGTGGTGTTTATAACAGACGTTATTTGGACGATTATCTTACATCCTTAAATGAAAACAAAAAGCATAAGGAAAAGGGCACAACCATTACAGGTATAATGGTTGATATGGATAAATTCAAGCAGATTAACGATAATTTCGGCCACCATATGGGTGACGATGCAATATCACAAGTAGGTAAAATTTTAAGAGAAAATTTAGGTAAAATGAATTTTGCTGCACGCTATGGTGGTGACGAATTCATTATTATAACACCAATGCTTGACAGCGACAGTATTGAAGCACTTATGCAGAAACTTACAGATGCCGCAAATGCAAATAATAATTCCGGCGAATATCCTTATGAGTTATCATTCTCTTATGGTTATGCTCAATTTACCGTTGGTAAAGAAAAAGATAGCGACGGTTTTATGAAACGTATGGACGACAATATGTATCAATATAAAGTTGCTAAAAAAGCTCGTTGGGCAGCAGAAGGAAAGAAAACAAAACAAGAAGTAGTACCTTCTGCAGAATAAAAAAATTCGAGGCTGTAAAAAAACACTAAGTTTTTTTACAGCCTCTCTTTAGGGGATAGGAAAAAAGATGCAGAACGGACAAATCGAACAAAAACAAGACTTCAGGCTTGTTTTTGCTTGCCCGAAGGCGTACATAGGTACGTCGAGAGGTGAGATTTGTTCGTAGTATAAAACGAGAAAATTTTTGCAATTTTACTTTTTTGGATAATTTATAGGGGTTCTTACAGTTATCTGCACTGTAGGAACCCCTTGCTTTATATAGTTTTATGCGGTATGCGCTTTTTTTACATCCCCTTTTTTATGTTTAATTAACTATATTTACTACCCATACCTTTTTCTTTATAAGTGTAAAACCTACTATATCTTTTATTATGTCTGTACATTGAACAATGGGGAATATAATAAAAATTGAAAGGTTACCTAAATAGAAAAGGGCGAAAGCGAGAGGTACTACAAAGCCTAAAAGGAAAACACTGTCAAAAATGAATGTAACAAATGTTTTACCACCACTTCGTAATGTGAAGTATGAAGCATGTGCAAATGCATTTATAGGTGTAATAAACGCAACTGTCTTCATAAAGAATTCAGCATAATTTTTGGATTCTTCTGAAGTGTTGTAAAACAGTAATATAGGGTTACTTGCAAAGTAAATACAAGCTCCTGCAATCACACTTGCAAAGAGTGTAAAAGCAAACATCTTTTTTACAGTAGAAATTGCGTCATCGAATTTACCAGCACCTAAAAGCTTGCCGACAATTATGCTTATACTTGAACCTAATGCCTGGAATGAAATGCTTAAAAGATTTACAACAGTTGAAGAAATGCTGAAGCCTGCAACGACTGCAATTCCGTGAAGACTGTAGCTCATACTTAAAATTGACATACCAGCTGCCCATAAAAACTCATTGACTAAAAGTGGCATACCTTTAACGGTGATTCTCTTAAGTAAGTCTTTAGGTACATACATACTTTTAAATGCACCTTTAAAGAAAGGGAATTGCTTTTTCTTTTTAGCTACATAAATTATAAATACTGCACATTCTACAAATCTTGCAATAACTGTTGCAATTGCAGCACCCTCTGCACCTAAAGCAGGAAAACCGAATTTACCGAATATAAGAATGTAGTTGAGAATACAGTTAACAAAAACTGCAACAAAACCGGTAATCATAGGAATAACAGTCTGACCTGTTTCTCTTAATGTGCTTGAGAATATGTTTGAGATTGCAAACGGTAGTAAACCGATTACGATTATATTAAGATATTTTCGTGCAATAGTTGCGGTAAGTCCTAAATCTGATGAATTGTCGCCCTCGTGAAGAAACAGCCCTATTAAAAAATCACCTGCAAATAGGAAGATAAGTGAAGCAACTACCGTAAGAGCTATAACTGTCACAGTTTTAAATCTTATGGTATAGCGGATGCCTTCCTCATCATTTTTTCCGAAGTATTGAGAGGTGAAAATACCTGCACCACTTACTGCGCCAAAAAGTGCAAGGGTGAAAACGAAATATAACTGATTGACAATTGATACCGCTGACATATCCTCTGTACCGAGAGCACCGACCATAACGTTGTCTAAGAGACTTACAAAATTAGAAATTAAATTTTGTATCATCATCGGTACAGCGATACCAAGTGTCATTTTGTAAAAGGCTTTATTGCCTATATATTCTTTTATTTTCATTTTATCATATCGTGTTCTTTGATGAAGCTTACAACTTCATCAACGGTAGTAAATGCAAGACCTACAACTGTGTCAGCACCGCCATAGTAAACTGCAATTCTGCCTGTGTCGCTATCTGCTAAAGCAGCACAAGGGAATACAACATTAGGAACATCGCCAACAAATTCGTAAGTTTCGCGTGGGCTTAATAAGTAGCAATCTGCTCGGTGTAATACCTTCCAGGGCTCGTTAATGTCTGTAATCATAGCACCCATACTGTAAGTGAAACCATTACAACTTGTAATAACGCCGTGGTAGAAGCAAAGCCAACCTTCATCTGTTTCAATTGGTGTAGGACCTGCACCAACCTTTGTCATTTCCCAGTTGTTTTCAGGTTTAATAACAAAACGGTGTTTACCCCAATATGTAAGGTCAGGGCTATGACTTAAGAAAATATCACCATAAGGTGTATGACCCTTATCGCAAGGGCGGGTGAAAATCATATATTCATTGTTAACTTTTCTTGGAAATAAAACACCATTTCTTGAGACAGGTAAAACTGCATTTTCTTTTCTGTCCCAGTTAATAAAATCTTCTGTTACTGCAATACCGATAGAAGTACCTCTGTCTGTGTGGCAAACCCAGGAAAGATAATATTTACCATCGATTTCGCAAAGGCGAGGGTCATAACCACGGAAGATTTTTTCGTCATTCAATTTCCAATGAATACCATCTTTACTGAAGCCTGTAACAAGATATTGCTCGCGGGTAATATCGTCAAGTCTGAAAACACCTGCAAAGTCATCTTCTTTGTCGCGTCTTACAACTGCTGAGTTGAAAATGCTGTTAGCGTCTTTTACAAAGCTTCTATCAATAATAGGGTTTTCTGTATAACGCCATACAGGGTCAGTACAGTTTTCCGGTTTGTCTTGCCAAGGGATGTTTTTTACCTTTGAATTTAAAATTTTAGCCATAATATATATTCCTTTTAATTATAGTCTTGCGTTGTCGTAATAGTTTGTTGTTTCCATTAAAATGTTTGCAGAATCAAAAATAGTCTTTCTCGAAACACCGGAAAGCAAATCTTTATTACTGAAGCATTTGTTTATATATTTTTTTGAAGTACCGAGTGAGCAAGATGCAAAATGATGTACAGTAAAAGGTGTGAAGCTCGAGGTACCTATAATTGCATTTTCTTTATGTATTTTAATCCCCAAGTTATCACACGCATCTGACATTATATTTGCGGTATCTTTACTGCCCTCGTTACCGCTACCATCTTTAAAAAAGATTGCTAAATGTTTAGAGGAGGTCAATTCTTCAACAGGAATGAATACTGTTGGAATATCTCTCATAAGCTTTCTGTGCTTTGAGGCGAATGCATAAGCACCTGCATGGTTAGAATACTCACTACCTGTTATAAGACAACAAAATTCAGTCTGGTTGTACCTGAAATTGTTTTCACACATTTGCTTCATAATAGCGGTTATTGTTGCAGCAGGAATTATACTCGAACTTAAGCCACTTGCCGCTTTATTTGGATGAACTAAAAAAATAGATAATAAGTAAAATACTGAGAAAAATACCGAAACAGATGAAAGCAATGAAAAAATAACATTGCTTTCAGGTGCACCTGTAAACAGATACATAATACAAGAAATGAATGTAAATGTATTGCCGACTACAGAAAGTGCAAGTAATACTGTTGTAAGATTTGTTCTGAACAGGAAAAATCTCTGTCTTTTTGGTGCATCTGTACGCGCTACTAAAACAACTCTGTTTTGTGCAGTAAAATGCGAATAGCGTTTCGCGAAAATATTAAGAGAATTTCTTCTCGGGAACAGATTGTCAAGAAGTTTACCATCGAAAAAGAATTTATATGCGAATATTGAAAAAACAAGTACACTTAATGCTGTACATATACAAACAGGTATAACAGAGCCTCGTTTTACTGCAGATTTAAAAATGAATGAAGAAATTATAAGAAGAAGGCAAAGAATTTTCAAAAGGTAAGTGCCAACCTTAAGGTTAGTTGTGAAGGTTTCTTCGTGTGTTTCATCACAATAATTTTTTAGTTCATTCATAATAAGTCTTGCAGAGTATGCTTCGCCAGGTGTTGACGGTAATCTGTCAGAGCTTTCTGAAAGAATTTTTCCTGCTACCGAAAACACATAATCTATATTTTCGGTAGATAATTTTGGCGTGATTGTCATTTTGCAATAATCTCTTTAAATCTCTCGTAAGCTTCTTCCCATTTCTCGTTTTCAGTAGGGGTGTAGCAAGTGAGATTTTCACCTTCTGCAATAATTTTTCTTGCTTCTTTAATATCTTTTATAACACCTGAAGAAATTAACTGAACTGCAACATTACCTAAAGCGGTTGCCTCAATTGGTCCACCGTAAACCTTTACATTACAACTTTCTGCAGTCATCTGTAAAAGTAATTTGTCTTTAGTGCCACCACCCATAACGTGAATTCTGTCGTATTCTTTTTCGGTACATTCTTTAATACCATCAAAAGTGTAACGATATTTGAGTGCAAGGCTTTCGTATATGCAACGCATAATTTCACCAGGGGTCTTAGGTACATATTGGTTAGTTCTTTCACAGTATTCCTGAACGCGTTTAGGAATGTTACCCATTGAGCCAAATTCAGGGGAATCAGGGTCAATAAAGCATTTGAAGGGTTCACATTCTAAAGCAAGCTTTTCAAGGTCTGCATAAGAGTATTCAATATTTTGTCGTTTCCATTGGCGGCGACTTTCCTGAATGAGCCAGAGACCTATAATATTCTTTAAGAAAGCAGTTGTAAAATCGTAACCACCCTCATTTGTAACATTAAGGCGTTTAGATGCTTCGTTTATAATAGGCTCTTTAACCTCTGTGCCAAAAAGTGACCAGGTACCGCAACTGATAAATACAAAGTCATCTTCTTGAGAAGGTACTGCGGTTATAGCACTTTGTGTGTCGTGTGCAGCAACTGCAATAATATCTGCTTTAGGAAGAGAAAGTTCTTCGCAGATTTCATCACTTAACTGCCCTACAACTGTACCAGTTGGGACAATATTTGTTAAAAGTCTTTTAGGAAGACCTAATGCGTTAATTATTTCATCTGACCAGTCATTAGTTTTTAAATCAACCATTTGTGAAGTAGTAGCAATTGAAAATTCAGTTGATTTTACACCTGTGAGCATATAGTTTAAAAGGTCAGGTGTGAAAAGCATTGTTTCTGCTTCATCTAAAATATAAGGACGGTTTTCTTTTAGTGAAAGAAGCTGGAATACAGTATTGAAATCCATAAACTGAATGCCTGTGATGTCATACATTCTTTCTTTTGAAATGTATTCTTCTGCTTTTTCAATCATACCGCTGTTTCTTTTGTCGCGGTAATGAACAGGATTTTCAACTAAAGTACCATCTTTTCTTAAAAGACCGAAGTCAACACCCCAGGTGTCGATACCTACACTTGTGAAGCCACCGAATTCCTTTGCTTTTATCATACCTTGTTTTATTTCAAAGAAAAGTCTTTGAATATCCCAATAAACAGTACCATTTATTGTTACAGGGTCATTTGAAAAACGATGAACTTCCTGAAGTTCAATTTTTTTGCCATCAAATTTAGCTAAAATTGCTCTGCCGCTTGAAGCACCAAAGTCAAATGCAAGAACTCTTTTTTCCAAAGGAATACCTCCTTAAAAATCTTTCGGGATTTATCTTAAAAAACAGTTAATAATAATTTCTTCTGCTTCTTCTTCTGTTTTGCCGAGTGTCTGAAGCTTTAAAAGCTGGTCGTTATTTATTTTACCAATTGCCGCTTCGTGAACAATATTTGCATCACAATGGTTTGCAGCAATTTCAGGAATTGAACGGATGTGAGCATCACCCATAATGATGGAGTCACATTGAACGTGTGCTCTGCATTTAGCATTGCCGACTGCTTTAGGGTAAAACACCTGTTCAGAATTGTCTTTTGCAACTGAACGGGAAATAATCTGTGAGGACGCATCCAAACCATTAAGCTCAATTGTCATATCAGAATGAGCCACTTGATTGTCGTGAGTCATAAGTTTTTCTAAAATGAGAAGGTGAGCACCAGCCTGTAATTTTGCAACTGTGTTTCTCTTTGTTGAGTCAACGCCCTCAATCTGAACCATTTCCATTTCGCAATATGAATTTTCATCCATAAAAATTTCAGTAACAGGGTTTAAAACATTTTCGCCTGTGCCTGTGCCCTCGCCATAATGTTTTTCAACATATTTGATACGGGCATTTTTGCCGATATGGAAACGATGAATACCATCATGCTCACTCTTTTTGTCACCTGAATTATGAATACCACAACCTGCAACAATGAGAACGTCTGCATTTTCACCAATGTAGAAATCGTTGTAAACTAAATCATCTACACCTGTTTCGGTGATTATAACAGGGATATGAACACTTTCATTTTTTGTATTCGGTTTAACTGTTATATCAATTCCTGGCTTGTCTTTTTTATTTTCTATAATTATGTTTTCAGTAGAAGCGCGACCTGCACTTTCACCATTCTTACGGATGTTGTAAGCGCCTTGTGGAACCTCGTGCAAATCTGCAATTGTCTGTAACATATGTGAATCTACTTTTTGCATTTATTCCACCACCTTATCTGAAATTACAAGCACTGTTGAATTCACTCATTAAAAGAGGGAAGACTTCGTCAACAGAACCTTTTTTACTTACTGTGCCGTTTGCTATAATTGCAATTTCATCAGCAATTTTCATAATTCTCTCCTGATGAGAAATTATAATCATACTCTGATTGTTTTTTGCAGAAATGTTTTTAAAGCTTTCAATAAGCATATTAAAACTCCAGAGGTCAATACCTGCTTCTGGCTCGTCATAAATTGCAAGCTGGACATTTCTTGCCATAATTGTAGCAATTTCTATTCTTTTAATTTCACCACCAGAAAGAGTTGCATCAACCTCTCTGTTAAGGTAATCCTTAGAGCAGAGACCAACATTTGTAAGGTAAGTGCAGCACTGGTCTTCGGGAAGAGTGCTGCCATGAGAAAGACTTAACAAATCTCTCACAGTAAGCCCCTTAAAACGAGGCGGTTGCTGAAAAGCATAACCTATGCCTAAGTTTGCTCTTTCTGTTATTGACATATTTGTAATGTCGGTGCCATTCCAGAGTATTTTACCGCCTGTTGGTTTTTCAATACCCATAATGATTTTTGCAAGGGTGGATTTACCGCCACCATTAGGACCGGTAATTACAAGGAACTTACCGTCATGGAGAGTAAGAGAAACATCATTGAGTATCTCTTTTTTTTCGCCGTCATCGTTGACTTTGAATGATACATTTACTAATTCTAACATATAATTCACCAATACTATTTTTTCATAATATAATATAGTTATATACAACAGATAGATTATATAAAATTTTAGTAATTTATTCAAGTCTTTTCAAAAAAACCTTGTTAAACAAGAAAAAATGTGTTATAATCACAAATATATATAATTTGGTGTACTTTTTTTGATTATTTTCGACAAAGGTAGGGATATATAATGAAGTACGGTGGCTTAAACGAAAGTGAACTTCAAAAGGTCGAGCTTGAAATGATATTAAGCGAAACTGTTGCAGGTATTGCTATGGTTTCACCACATCCGGAGGGTGTTAAGCTTGAATATACAAATGAAGGCTTTTTCGACCTTTTTGGTTATACACGAGATGAATATGAAACACTTCCGCAAGAGGTAAGACTTAACCTTTTCCATTACAATGACTTTATGAATATTTTATCCCGTATTAACACTGATTATAAACCGGGTGAAATTCAGAATTTTGAGTGTCGTTGTAACAAGAAAAATGGTGAAGTTGCGTGGGCACTTTTCTCTGTAAGAAAGCCACATAATGCTAAAGAGGGCGAGCAGCGCTTTATTTGTAATATTGTTGATATTACTGAAATGAAAAATCTTCAGATGAAGATTCAGGAAGAAAAGGAAAGATATGAGCTTATAGAAGAAATTTCTGATGATATTATGTTCAATTACGATGTTGCATCAGATGTTTTGGAATGCTCACCTAAAATTTTAAGAACACTCCGTACAGCAACAAGGGTTGAAGATGCTATTGAATACATTACTTATGGTAATGTGTTTGATCACAGAGATATCCCGCTCTTTATTGAAGCAGTGAGCAATGCTCTTTCGGGTAAGAGAATCAATATCTTTGATGCAAGAATTATAAATCAACGAAATGATATTGTGTGGCATAGAATTAAATTTGCTACTATTTTTGATGCTGATGGTAATGCGGTCCGTTTTATCGGTACTATTTCAGATATTGATAAAGAAAAGAAAGAGAAATCAAGACTTATAGCACAGGCAGAAACTGACCAGCTTACAGGTTTCCTTAATAAAGTTTCAACAGGTCTTAAAATCAATGAGCTTATTAAAGAGTATCCTAATGAGCCTGGTACAATGTTCCTTATAGATGTTGACGACTTCAAACTTCTTAACGATACTTATGGTCACCACGAGGGTGATATTTTCCTTCGTGAGTTTACAAGTAAGTTAGCACTTGCGTTCCGCTCAACAGATATTTTAGGTCGTGTCGGCGGTGAAGAGTTTATTATATTTGTTAATGGTCTTGGCGATGTTAAAGAGCTTGTAGAAGAAAAGGCAAAAGAAATTGAAAAGATTTGTCATAGTGTTAAGCTTGAAAAAGCAGCAGACAAGGTTATGTCTTGTTCGATAGGTATTTCAATTTACCCGGAAACTGGAATGGATTACAACGACTTGTTTGAGAAAGCTGATGAAGCTATGTACTATGTGAAAAAGCATGGTAAGAATGGCTACGCTTTTGCTGAATAAATAATTTTTCCGCTTTTCGTTTTTTAATGGAAAGCGGGAATTTAATTACGGAGAGATTGTTATGTCGCAGATAATTGAATATATTAAAGATAAAAAAATTCTTATTTTAGGTTACGGCAGAGAGGGTATTTCTACCTATAACTACATAAGAAAACATTTACCTGAAAAGAAAATTTCAATTGCCGATAAGAATTTTTTGAAGCTCGATGACAGTAATGTTGATTTGATATGTGGCGATAATTATTTATCAGACTTAGGAGATTTCGATTTGGTTTTCAAAAGCCCCGGAATTGCTTTTTTAGATGATGTAAAATATCCTGATACTACTGAGATTACTTGTCAGACAGATATGTTTTTGCGTTTTGCAAAGCCTACAGTTGTTGGTATTACCGGTTCAAAGGGTAAGACAACAACTTCAACACTTATATATGAAATGTTAAAAGCAGGTGGTAAAAACACTTGTCTTATAGGTAATATAGGTGTTCCTGTTTTTGAGAAAGCAGACGAGGGTGAAGATTTAATTGCGGTTATAGAAATGTCTTCACACCAGCTTGAATTTACAACTGCCTCACCAAAAGTAGCGGTGCTTGTAAATATTTACGAAGAGCATTTAGACCATTATAAAACTGGTTTCGATGGATACGCAAATTCAAAGCTCAATATAACAAGATATCAGAACAAGGATTGTTTCTTCGTTTATAACGATGAGCAGGATGTTGGTCACGGGCTTGATATTACAAAATCAATTGGTGGTACAACTGTTAAGGTTGGTTTTACTAAAGCACAGAGTGATGAATTTGTTAATGAGCTTTGGAAAAGCACAGAGCATTTAAAGGGCGAGCATAACCGACAAGATATTGCTTATGCTTTGGCGGTTGCAAGAATTTTCCAGGTTGACGATGATAGTGTCAGAAATGCCATAAAGAATTTTAAAGGCATTGAGCATAGAATGGAGTTTGTCGGTAAATTCAACAATGTAGCTTATTACAATGATAGCATTGCAACAATTCCAACTGCGGTAATTGGTGCAATTAAAGCTCTTGGTAACGTTGAAACATTGATTTTTGGCGGTCTTGACCGTGGAATTGATTACACAGAATTTATTGAGTTTCTTATAAATTGCGAAATTAAGAATTTAATTGGTTTACCTGAAACTGGTCACGATATATTAGATGATGTTAAGTTGCATAACACAAGTGTAAACGCAATTTATGCAGAAAATATGGAGGATGCAGTTATAAATGCAATAAAATTTACAAACGAAAATGGTGTTTGCCTTTTCTCACCAGCGGCGGCAAGCTATAATTATTATAAAAATTTCGAAGAAAAGGGTAGACACTTTAAAGAATTAGTAGTAAAATATGGTTAATATATTTTAAAATAAAAGATAGCAGGAGAAGGTTATGAAAAAGATTATTTCGATTTTACTTGTATTTTCAATGATGTTTTCGCTTTCATTGACAGTTTTCGCTGCAGATACAGAAGAGGCTGTTTTAAGATTCAGAAAAGATGGTACTTTTAAAATTCTCGTTCTTGCAGACGTTCAGGATGTTTATCCTATTGATGATGCTATGATATCATTTATCAACGAGGCTCTTGATTATGCAAAACCTGATTTAGTTGTTTTCGATGGTGATAATATTGTTACGGAAGATGTTCGTGCTTATGAACAATTGTTATACCCACTCGTATCAAGAAATGTTCCTTTTACATTTGTTTTTGGTAATCACGATGTTGAAAGAGAAAATTTTACAGCAGAGCAACAATTAGCAGAGTACCAGAAGTACCCAGGTTGCTTAGCTTACGATGCAGACCCTGCGCTTCACGGTTGCGCAAATCACAATCTTTTAATTTATTCAAGCAAGGGGAACGATATTGCTTTCAATCTCTGGATGTTTGACTCCGGTACATCACTTCACGATGCAAATGGTCAATGGCTTGGTTACGATTGGGTAAGAGCAGACCAGATTGAATGGTACAACAATACCCGAGACGCTATTACAGCGGCAAACGGTGGTAAGGTTGTTCCTTCAATTGCATTCCAGCACATTATTCCAAAAGAAGCAGTTGAAGTTCTTTTCTATGAGTCAGATATTTCTATGGGTGAGCTTACATATAATTTCAATGATGGTAGTATTTATTCATATATTCCAAGAATTGATAAATTCGATGGTTATATTTTTGAAAAAAGCTGCCCAGGTAACGGTTCAGACGGTCAATGGGATGCAATGAAAGCTGGTGGCGACGTTCTTGCAGTTGTTGTTGGTCACGACCATGTAAACAGCTTCGTAGCAGATATCAATGGTATTGACCTTGTTCAGACACCAGGTGCTACATATCACTCATACTATAATAATATGCTTCAGGGTGCAAGAATTATTGAACTTGATGAAGGCGACCTTGACAGTTATCATACTTATGAATTAACTTCAAGCTTCCTTGCAACACAGGGTGGTTCAACTATTACAGATAGTGACTCGAGAAGTGAATTCAGTTACTCATTCTCAAATATTATGCTTCCGATTTTTGAAATGTTTATGGATTTCTTAAGAGATATATTCAAAAACTTTTCAAGCTCAATAGTCGAAGCTATTCCACCAGAGGTTAGTGGACCAATAGTTGAGTGAGTCAGTAAGTCAGTGAGTCAGTGGTCAGTATATGAAAACACCTGGCTTGTTTAAAAGGGTGATTTTTATGATTTACAAAGAGTTAACCGTTTGGAAAAAAGCTATGGAGTTAGTTAAAGAAATATATACACTCACAAAAAAACTACCCAAAGAAGAAACTTACAGTTTATCCGATCAAATGAGAAGAGCAGCCGTTTCAATTCCATCAAATATAGCTGAAGGTAACGGAAGAAAAACAAATTCTGAATATGCTCATTTTTTAAATATCTCACGCGGTTCAGAATGCGAATTGGAAACGCAACTATATATCTGTGTGATGTTAAACTATTTTACGGAAGAAGAATGTGAACTCGCTTTTAGTTTATTATCAGAAATCGGGAAAATGTTAAATTCTCTAATAAGCAAATTGAACAAATGATTCTATGCTCAATGATTAAGAAATTAACCTATATCATTAACCTTTTTATAAAAAAGAGGCTGTAAAAAACTTGCATTTTTTACAGCCTCTTTTACTTTTTACTAATCACTGACCACTGACCACTGACTTACTTATCTTCTATCAAGAACGCAACCTGTTTATACATTGGACTTTGCTTAATTGCGAGAAGTTCGGGCGAATTTTCTGGGAAGGCACTAAGCATTACTTTTAATTGCTCTGCCATTTGGAGAAGCTCTGGTGCTGCGTTTTTTATTTGTTCTTGTTTTCTTTGTTCCTCATCTTTTTTATATTCTTCAATGAGGAATTCTACAATCTTTTTTGATTGTGGTATTTTTTTCAAAAGAACTCTCAATGTTTTTATATACTCTAATGGGTTTTCTGCTTTCTCACTTTCCGCTTTTACCAAATACCAACTGAACAGATGAAATGTAGGTATACAAACAATAATTTCTTCACTTTTGAGAAGTTCCGGATTATAGCAAAAAGTTAAGAATTTGTCTGCAACATAAATAAAATTTTTAATAAGTTCAGATTTAGCCTCATTTGTTAAAGTTTCATCAGTTTTTGTAAGGATTGCTAATAACAGATTGTAAATAAATGAAGTTTGTGGAAATGAATTGCAGAAAACATCATTACAGAAATTTTTTATAAGTGTATCACTGAGTTCATTTGATGATTTCGCTAAATCATTTATAAGCAATGTAAGGTGTGAAGCTGACATTAAGTAGAATCCCTTTGGTAATTCTACTTGTAGAAGAATAGCCTGCTTTAAAGCAGATGGCATGAATTCTTCCCAGTTTTCAATTTTTTTGAGTAGTTTTTCAGTTGACTCTTTTGTCTGGCTATTGCTGATTTTTGCAGAAAGTCCAATGGTACCATCAATATTATTGAAATTTGTTAAATCGTTTTCATTGTTGTTTTTAGCAGAAAAAACAGGAATGAAGGAAGCAATGGCGTAATCATAAATTCGTTTTTCTTTAATTTCGTTTGATTGATATTTATTAAAGAAGTTGTTGTAAATAGAAGTAGCGGCAGAAACAAAACTTTTTGTACAGTTTTTATTAGCGAGAGTTTTAGAAAATACTGTGAAAGAAACAGCTTCTGCTTCACTGAAATCTAATTGAGAAAGATAGTTTTCTGCTTCGTCATGTTTATTCTGTTCTATCAGAGAGTTTATAAGATAGGTAAGAAGTTCTGTTTTTGAATATGACTGAGTACATTTCAAAGGAGAAGCAAAGATACTATCTATATTTGTGTTGCCTTTATCAGAAAAATCTTTAAGTCCATTTAAATATTGAATACAATATTTTTCACAGTCAGCGAAATTGTTTTTTTGATAGTAATACTTAGCGATATAAAATTTGATATCAACGAGTGTGTGGTATGCATCAGGAAAAGTACTGATAGCCCAGTCCGCAAACTCAACGAATTTTGCATTTTTATCATCTAAGGCATAAGACAAAGCTGTACTTATACAAGCCGGCCCAAAAAGATTTAAATCGGAAGAATTGGTTTCTGCCGCTTCAGTAAGTTTTTGAAAAGCATATTCTGTGTAATGTTTCCGCTTTGATTTGTTAAGTGAAGATGCTTCGAGACATAATAAAATACATCTTATATCATGGGGTGTGTTTTCCAGTTGTTTTTCTAAAAGGTTTAAGTTTCTTTTTTCTTTTTCTTTAAGATGTGTAGAGGTGATTTGTGTATATCCATCGTGGTCAAAAATAGTTTCAGATAATACATGAATTTCGTTGAAGTCAAAAATTTTAAAGGATTCATGAATTATACCCTCATATCGTATTTTGGTACTCATTTTAACCAGACGAGGAACATTTATTACTGTAAATGTTCCATTCATTGACGAATCGTTGTGGTTTCTGAGAGTGATTGTAGCAAAGCTTTTGTCATCTGAAGAAGCGCTTTTTAAGAAGTTACATAATTCATCAACAGATGAATTCAAATATTCATCCGCATCAATTGATAAATACCATTTACCGCTACATTTGTCCATAACCGCATTTCTTGCTTTTGAAAAATCGTCTTTCCATACGAAGTCAAAAAGAATATCTGCATATTTTTCTGCAATTTGTTTTGTGGTGTCGGTAGAGCCGGTATCAGCGATAACTAACTCACAGGGAATAGCTTGTCTTAAAGGTGTAAGTGCTTTAAGACATTTCTCAAGACATCTTTCTTCGTTTTTTACAATCATACCTATAGAAAGTAAAGGTTGTGTCATTGTGTTCACTCCATTAATTTTCGATTAAAAATGCAACTTGTTTATACATAGGACTTTGCCTGATTGCTAAAAGTTCTGGTGAGTTTTCAGGGAAAGCGGAAAGCATAGTCTTTAATTGCTCTGCCATAGCAACAAGTTCAGGTGAAGCATTTTTTATCATTTCTTGCTTTTTTTGTTCTTCTTCACTTTGATATTGTTCTATTAAAAATTCTACTGTTGGTTTAGCTTCGGGTATTCTTTTAAGAAGTGTTCTTAAAGTTTTTATGTATTCAAGAGGTTTTTCAACTCTGTGTTTATTTGCTTTTACCAAGTACCAGCTGAATAAATGAAGGGTAGGGATACAGAGAATTTCCTTTTCGTTTTCGAGTAATTCCGGGTTGTAACATGAAGCAAGATATATATTAGCAACCTCAATAAATTTATTGGTGAGTAATGTTTTAGTTTTGTCGGGTAAATCTCCACTGTTGTTTAATAGAATATTGATAAGTAAATTGAAAACAAAGGAAACCTGAGGAAAATCTTTTGTTTTTTCTTTATTACAGAAATACTCTAATAATTCATTTACAATATCTTTTGAAGATTTACTTAAACTTGATATAAGAAACTCAGTTCGGGAAGGTGATGATGTGTAAAATTCTTTTGGTAATTCTGCTTTTAAACTGATTACATTTTTCAGTGCAAGTGGCATAAATTCTTTCCAGTTTTCTACTTGGTTTAATAGTATTTCGGCATCTTCTTTTGTTTTTGTATCTGCAATTTTTACACAAAGTCCAATTGTGCCGGGGACATTTTCAAATAATTTGTATTGTTTTTTTTCTGAATCTATACGGAAAAAAGCAGAAATTTTTGCAAGAATATGGTCGTACGATGAATGTGTTTCATCAGCATACTTTTTAAAAGTTGAATAAATATGTTTGCTTATCTGGTCAGTGTTTCTTTTTGTTACCTCTAATTCATTGACAGCCATAAACCAGTTGTTCACTACAACATTATTTTGTTTAAAAAGATTTGTATCAGAAAGCATTTTCAAGGCTTCAGCTTCTCGTTTTTCTTTTATCATAGCATTAGCTACAAGAGTTTTAATTTCATTTTCATGGAATTCGTGAGCATAGAGCAGGTATCCGGCTAACTTATCTAAAGTTACATCGTTAGCATTTTTAGTTCTGTTAGCATATGCTTTAAGGTAATTTTTTCCGTACTTGATTGCATCAATATATTTTTTTTGGATATATGAATATTTGGTGTAAATGAATGTTGTGTCTACTGTAATATGAAGAGAATTTGGGAAGGTTTTAAAAGTCCATTCAAACCATTCATCCTGAAAAGGGTCACAGTCGTAATTAAGATACATAGCAACTTGTTTAGCGATAATTTCTGCATAAGCATCCCAGAAAATGTTGTTTGTTTTAGTGGTGCGCAATTTTTCGATAGCATATTTTGTGTAGTACCTTCTTTTTTCACCGTTAGAAGCAGAGGATTCAAGACATTGTAGAATAACACGAAGTTCGTCAGGGTCAGCTGCTAATTTTTTCTCTAACAAAGATAAATTACGAGCTTCCTTGTTTTCTTTGTGTTCCTTTGAAATGTATGCGTATCCATCATGGTGAAAAAGTGTTTTAGATAGTATATAAATATCATCGTATGTAATTGGTTGGTCAAAGTGTTCGTGTATTGCTCCTGTATAACGGGTATTAGTATCCATACGGCACATTCTCATTGCATTAAAATCAGAATATACACCATCCATATTTTTTTCAAAATGATTTCGTATGACGAAAGTAGCTTGTTTCATTGTGTCTGAAATTTTGTTTGTAAGAAAGTTTACAAGTTCATCAATGTCAGGAGACAAATACTCATCAGCATCAATTGTCAAATACCATTTACCTGTGCATTTGTCCATAACAGCATTTCTTGCTTTGGCAAAGTCATTAATCCAAACAAAGTCAAAAAATATATCTGCATACTTGACTGCGATTTCTCGTGTTTTATCAGTAGAACCTGTGTCGGCAATAATCAGTTCACAGGGAATAGCTTGTCTTAAAGGTTCGAGTGCTTTAAGGCATTTTTCAAGACATCTTTCTTCATTTTTTACAATCATACCAATTGAAAGTAATGGTTGAGGCATAATTTTCACTCCATTCATATACTATAGTATATAATAACAGAAATTAGGATTAGTTGCAAGTAGCAAGTATGCAAGTTGACAAGGTTTAAAAGCTATGTTAATATGAATGTATAAAAACCAAGGAGGGAAGACTATGAATAATTCTATTCATACTGATATTTCTGCAATGAATGCTGCGAGAAACATTAAAATTCACCAGAAAAATATCCAGAGCAATATGGAAAAACTCTCAAGTGGTTATAAAATTAATTCTGCGGCAGACGATGCAGCAGGTCTTGCTATAAGTGAAAAGCTTAAAGGTCAGTTAACTGGTCTTGAGCAAGCTGAGCTGAATGTACAGGACACTATGTCGCTTCTTCAAACAGCTGAGGGCGGAATGAGTGCTATTCATAATATGCTTAACAGAATGGTTGAGCTTACAACGAAAGCCTCTAATGGTATTTACGACACAGGTGTTGATAGAGTTGCTATTAAATCTGAATTAGATTCATTGATACAGGAAATTAACAGAGTTACTAAATCTATCAATTTTAATAATAAAACTTTACTTGATGGTAGCTTCAATAATATTCAGTTCCAGATTGGCTCTGAACAAACAGATATTATGACTATAACAATTGATTCTTTAGATGCTTTAGCATTAGGCTTAGACAAAATAGATGTATCTTCTGCAGAAAAAGCATCAAAATCAATGCAACTTGTAAAAGATGCAATCAATAAAGTTTCAAGTGAACGTGCGACTGTCGGTGCAACCCAGAACAGACTTGAATATACTTTAAATAATTTAGCAGAAACATATACTAATCTGGCTGAGGCTAATTCAAGAATTCGTGATGTTGATTATGCAAAGATGATGATGGAGTACACAAAAAATCAATTATTAGAGCAGGTAGCAACAACAATCCTTACGCACAGAATGAGTAACGCGCAGAATATACTCGGGCTTTTTAATTGAGATTATTAGGTGGTTTATTGGTGGTTTTTAGGTTTAAATTACCAATAAACCACCTTTTCGATTGTGCAAAGTTCACAAACCTAAAACTTTTTCGAAAAAAAATTAAAAAAACACTTTAGTATTTTCAAAAGCGGAGAATAATCATAGGTGTAAGGACAACACAGTCACCCGCTGAGTTGATACCTGCAAAAAATAAAAATTAAACAAGTGTTGCCAAACAAGCCAGACATGGACGTCAGGTAGGCGATGCAGATTTCAAGGAGGAAATTATTATGGGTATGGTAGTTAGAACAAACATTATGGGCATCAATGCTAACAGACAGTTAGGTATGAACAACAGTCAGGTTTCAAAGAGCCTCGAAAAACTTTCATCAGGTTACAGAATCAACCGTGCAGCTGATGACGCATCTGGTCTTGCAATCAGCGAAAAAATGAAAGCTCAGATCAAAGGTCTTGAACAAGCTTCTTCAAACTGTCAGGATGCTATCTCTCTTGTACAGACAGCTGAAGGTGCTACAACTGAGATTCACAATATGCTCAACAGAATGGCTGAACTTTGCACAAAAGCAGCTAACGGTATTTACGATTCAGTTGATACTGATGCTATCGGTAAAGAAGTTAAGGCACTTGCTGATGAAATCAGCCGTATCACAACTTCAACAAAGTTCAACAACACAACATTGCTTTCAGGTTCATTAAGCACACAACTTCAGATTGGTTCAGAAGCTTCTGATACAATTTCTGTAGCATGTGCAAGCCTTGATGCAACATCTCTTGGTGTAGCTACTCTTACAGTTACATCAGCAACATTAGCAAATGCTTCACTTACAAAAGTTAAGGAAGCTATCAACAAAGTTTCAACACAACGTGCTAACCTCGGTGCTATTCAGAACCGTCTTGAGTACACAATCAACAACCTTGATACAACAGCTGAAAACATGTCAGCAGCTAACTCACGTATTCGTGATACAGACATGGCTAAAGAGATGATGAACTACACAAAGATGAACGTTCTCACTCAGGCTGCTCAGGCAATGCTTGCTCAGGCAAACCAACAGCCACAAGCTGTTCTTCAGTTACTTCAATAATTTACTCCGTAATACATATCTGCGGGTTGCACCCACAACCCGCAGGTTGAGAGTAAAGACCTATTGCAGGAAACACAAATTACTTAAGTTAATAACTCTCTTCTGACTTGAGGCTTTACCTGTACTAAGGTAATGTTACAAACTGAGGTTGTGAATAGTTTGTAGCATTACCCCAAGTGAAGCTACATAATAAAGGTTTTTAATGCCGTGAATGACTGTTTTTGGGTAGCAGTCAGGCATTGGAAATAAATATTTTATTAAAATGTGTTGCTTAAAAGAGAGGCAAGGAGCCTACTCGGTAACACAATTTTCAAGGAGGAAAAGATTTATGGGTATGGTAGTTAGAACAAACGTAATGGGTATTAACGCAAACAGACAGTTAAACATGAACAACAGTGCAGTTGCTAAGAGCCTTGAGAAATTATCTTCAGGTTTCAAAATCAATCGTGCAGCTGACGATGCTTCTGGTCTTGCAATCAGCGAAAAAATGAAGGCTCAGATTAAGGGTCTTGAACAAGCTTCTGCAAACTGCCAGGATGCTATCTCACTCGTTCAGACAGCTGAAGGTGCAACAACTGAAATTCACAACATGCTTAACCGTATGACAGAACTCTGCACAAAAGCAGCTAATGGTATTTACGATTCAGTTGATACTGGTGCTATCAGCAAAGAACTTGATGCACTCGGTAAAGAAATTACTCGTATTACTACATCAACAAAATTCAACAACACAACATTGCTTTCAGGTTCATTAAGCACACAACTTCAGATCGGTTCAGAAGCTTCTGATACAATTTCTGTAGCATGTGCAAGCCTTGATGCAACATCTCTCGGTGTTGCTACTCTTACAGTAGATACTGCAGCTAATGCAAATGCTTCACTTGCAAAAGTTAAGGAAGCTATCAACAAAGTTTCAACTGAAAGAGCTAACCTTGGTGCTATTCAGAACCGTCTTGAGTACACAATCAACAACCTTGATACAACAGCTGAAAACATGACATCTGCTAACTCACGTATTCGTGATACAGACATGGCTAAAGAGATGATGAACTACACAAAGATGAACGTTCTCACTCAGGCTGCTCAGGCAATGCTTGCTCAGGCAAACCAACAACCACAATCAGTTCTTCAGTTACTTCAATAATTGATATAATTACTGATTATTTCTATACGGTAAGCTTACTTAGCGAACCTAAAATAGCTTAGTAACTCTTCGGTAGTTGCTAAAGCGAATTAAATACCCAAACTAACAACCAAAGAGCCTCTTCGGGTTACCCGCCTGGAGAGGCTTTTCCTTTTTCTTGTCGTGGATTTTCAGCGATTAAGTCATTTTTTCCTCCGCTCGTCGTACCCTTGTACGACTTCGGAAAGAAGAAAATGCCTTACTCACTAAAACTCCGCGACAATGTTTGTTGGATTTTCAGCGATTAAGTCATTTTTTCCTCCGCTCGTCGTACCTTTGTACGACTTCGGAAAGAAGAAAATGCCTTACTCACTAAAACTCCGCGACAATGTTTTGTTGGATTTTCAGCGATTAAGTCATTTTTTC
>JAFXCQ010000027.1 GCA_017521425.1 Clostridia bacterium | reverse complement strand
TGAATAATGAATGATGAATGATGAATGATGAATATTGAAAATGAATGATACAAAATGAAAATCCGTCCTCTTGCGAGAACGGATTTTCATTTTGGCAGGGATGGCAGGATTTGAACCTACGAATGACGGAGTCAAAGTCCGTTGCCTTACCGCTTGGCTACATCCCTAAAAAAAATGGGGTGGAAGATCGGAATCGAACCGACGACCTCCAGGGCCACAATCTGGCGCTCTAACCGACTGAGCTACATCCACCACAACTGGCACGCTTTGAGGGATTCGAACCCCCGACCTACTGCTTAGAAGGCAGTTGCTCTATCCAACTGAGCTAAAAGCGCGTATTTACTTGGAGCGGGTGATGGGAATCGAACCCACACGACCAGCTTGGAAGGCTGGGATTCTACCATTGAACTACACCCGCATCTGTTCAACGTGAGATATTTTAACACAACTCCCACCTTGTGTCAAGTGTATTTTATAAAAATTTGGTATTATTTTTAATTTTAAAAAAATATTGAATTTTATAAAATTTACACTTGATTTTTTTATAAATTATGCTATAATACACTTACTTCGGGAGCATAGCTCAGCTGGGAGAGCATCTGCCTTACAAGCAGAGGGTCATAGGTTCGAGCCCTATTGTTCCCACCAAAAAGAAAAGTCGCACTTTTAGTGTGACTTTTCTTTTTGGATTATTATCTATTATTTATTCTTTCTTATCTATTCTCTAAAAACCACCTTTCCTATAAAAAGATAAGAACAAAAATAGAAATATATAGCAACTTTTCGTTATCTATGCTATAATGAAACATAAAGAAGGTGTTAAAATGGTCAGGGAAATAAAAGAAACTGAATTACAAGAATTAATGGAATTATATCTTCACTTACACGAAAAAGAGATACCTGAAATAACCCAGCATTTAAGAGAAACTTGGAAAACAATAATGCAGGATGAAAATCATCACATTATTGTAAATGTATTTGATGAAAAAATTGTTTCTTCTTGTGTTTGCGTAATAATTCCAAATTTAACACGGAACATAAGACCTTATGCATTTATTGAAAATGTCGTAACACATTCCTCTTATCGTGGAAAAGGTTACGCAACTGAATGCTTGAATTATGCTAAGAAAATTGCACAAGAATCTAACTGCTATAAAATAATGCTTCTTACCGGTTCAAAAGACGACGCAACACTTAAATTCTACAACAACGCAGGTTATAATTGTACAGACAAAACTGCTTTTATACAATGGATTGATTAAAAAACGATGCTCACATGAGCATCGTTTTTAATTTTACTCTTCTATTAAACCATAGTAACGACCAAACCAATACGGAATCAGGAAATTACCTGTATTTGCTGCAGATGTACCTCTGCCATTATTGACTTTATAAATATTTGTATCAAAATTAGCAACAACTCTCTGGTCTATATCAAGCGCAACCTTGAGTTGTTTACTTCCTCCCCATTTTTCCTGACCCATATCAAATTCTAAGTCTTTACGATTATTATTTAACATAGGAATCTGAATAAAGTCAAGCGGAAGCTCTCTTAAATGCTTAATTGCATATTCAATATCACAAACATCATCAGTAAATGCGTTGTATGCAAGATTAAAGAAAGGATTTCTTTCAGTTCTTTCATATTCCCAATGCTGACGAAGTCCCATTAAGATATATGCTCTGATACTTGGGTCTTTTTCAAGTCTTAAGAATGTTGTTGTACAAAGGAACCCTAAGTTATCATCTATATGACAAACTCTCGCATCATCCTTTTTAGGTTGTGCCGCATTTAAAAGATAATGTTCATCAATAGCAAGTCTTAAGAATTCTTTTCTGTATTTTTCATCACCTGACATATGGTAAGCAACATTTAAGAATGTTAAAATTTCAAGTGAGTTAATACATTTTTCCCAGAGCCACATACTTTTACCATTGAGTTCATCAGGATCCCAGCAAGCCCATGTTGTCGGCTTATCGTCAATATCATGAAGACGATATTTATGCTCAATTATATGGTCAACTATATCACAAATAATCTCTTTTATGTAAGCTTTTTCTTTTTTGTCAGCACAGAAATCATAGTAAAGAGAGAAGCCAAAGAAGTGCCCTGTCATTTCATCACTTGAAGTCTCACCCAACCATTCACAACTTCCGTCAGGCGCTTTGTGCCACTCGCCACCATCAATCTGCATATCAAGATTTTCGCCATAACCCTCGTCGCCTTCATATCTTACAGCACGGGCAGTAAAACCTTTTTTACCTGTAATTTTAGTAAGTAAAGCACAAGCATTCATTGTTCTTCTCGCTGCTTCTAAAACCTTTTTATCTTTTGTTACAGCATAACAATAGCAAAGTCCACCTAAATAATAATGACTCCAAAGTCCATCATTATCAGTGATATTAGGTTTGCCTGTTGTAATATCGTTATTAGTGATATCACCCATTCCTGTAACAAAACCGGGTTCACGCACAAAATATTTTTCTGTGTAATCAAATACCTTTTGAGCTTTTTCAGAAAGAGTCATTTCTTCTTCATAAATTCTTGTAACACCTTTATCTGTTGCTGTCCAGATATCATTACCAGAAAAAATAACATCATTCACCTTTTCATCCAAAACCCAACGAGTTGCAGGAAGATATTTCCTTACACCATTTTTCACAAGAATTAAACCTGCGTTTGAAGCAAATGCAATTCGTCCATCATCACTGAATGCAATTTTATAAATTTCTTCTTCCGGAAGACCTGATATTTCATCAGGTCCAAACCATGAATTGTTATTATCGTAAATATAAGCACCTTTATCAGTTGCAAGCCATAAGAAGCCTGTTTTCTTATCAAATGTAATTGAATTGATATGAAAATAAGGCATCGAAGAATGTTCAGGGAATATACACATCCAGTGCTTTCTTTTACCAACAAAAACTGAAATAGCAGTATCGCAGTTTGCCATAAGTCTGCCTGGCGCTGAAGAAACACCCTCAGATTTTAATTCATTATCATGGAAATACTTGAAATCACCATCTTCAAATTTATAGATATTATTCTCAGTAATAAGAAATGTTTCAGTTGCATAAGTAATGCCTTTAACATCTTCATCTAATGTTTGTAACTCTCTAATTTTACCATTTTCACAAATATATACTGTTTTGCCACTTACAAAGAAGACAACACCATCTTTACCCTGTGCAATTACTGTAACAGAACCACAAGAAAATGAACCGAAAGCTCCATCTTTTTTTCTGTAATTAAGACCATTTTCAGTACCAATAAAAATTGTACCATCTTCCGCTGCCCCAAGACACAATGCTTTATCTGCGAGAAGACCTTTTTCCTGATTAAAAACCTCGCACATTCTCTGTGGAAATTTGTTTGTTTTATAAATGCCTTTTCTTTCCATATTAAACACCTTTTCTTAAAGTAACAGTCGAACACTTTTGTGTTCGGCTGTTCTTCTTTATTTTTTATATGAAACTTTAACCTCATTTTCAACTGAAATTACATTGATTTCACTTGTTTCCTTTTCTGCTCTTTCAATGAGAATATCTGCAATTTTATCTTCAATATCTTTTCTGATATTTCTTCTTATATCTCTTGCACCTCTGCCACCATCGACAGATTTTTCAGCAATAATTTCTGAAACTCCTTTGCCTACAACAAAGTTAATACCTTTATCTTTAAGTGGTTCTTTGAGTTCATCAATAAGAATATCTGCAATCTTAACAAGATTATCTTTATTAAGATTATTGAAGAATATAACTTCATCAACTCTACCGATAAATTCAGGTCTTAAGAAATCTTTTAATGCTTTCATTGATTTATCTTTAGAGTAATCATTTGCATCTCTGTTAAAGCCTAACGCAGATTCCTTCTGTTCACTACCAGCATTGGATGTCATAATAATAACAGTATTTTCAAAACCAACTGTTCTTCCCTGTGCATCACTTGTTTTACCTTCATCGAGAATCTGAAGAAGAATATTTAAAACATCAGGGTGAGCCTTTTCTATTTCATCAAAAAGAATTACTGAATATGGTTTTCTTCTTACCTTTTCTGTAAGCTGACCTGCTTCATCGTAACCAACATAACCTGGAGGCGAACCTATAATTCTTGAAACACTGTGTTTTTCCATAAACTCTGACATATCAAGTCTTATAAGAGTTTCAGGTGTTTCAAAAAGCTCGTTTGCAAGTTGTTTTACAAGCTCTGTTTTACCAACACCAGTAGGACCGACAAAAATAAACGATGCTGGTCTTCTTACTGCAGAAATTTGTACTCTGCTTCGTCTGATAGCTGCACAAAGTGATTCTACCGCTTCATCCTGCCCAATAATTCTGCTTTTCAACTTTTCTTCAAGTGAGGAAAGCTTTTTAAGGTCATTTTCAATGATTTTTGAGGTAGGAATACCAGTCCAGAGATTTATAACCTTTGCAAGGTCAGCTTCAGTAACAGCATTATCAGAAGCCTTTTCTTTGAGTGCTTCTTCACCTGCTTCAAGTTTCATTTTCTCTGCTTTTGTGTTTGCTAATTTTTCATAGTCAATTTCGCCTTCGGTTACATTGACGATATCTTCAATTTCTTCATCAAGGCGAACTAATTCTTTCTGAAGTTTTTCATAATCACTTATAGCAACATTACGAAGATTTGCACAAGTACAAGCTTCATCGAGTAAGTCGATTGCTTTGTCTGGTAAAAATCTATCATTGATATATCTTTCAGAAAGAGTTACTGCTTTATAAACCAAATTATCACTAATAGTAACTCTATGATAGTTTTCGTAATATTCTTTAATACCTAAAAGCATATTGTAACAATCTGCAATAGATGGTTCTTCAACCTTGACCGGTTGGAAGCGTCTTTCTAAAGCGGCATCTTTTTCAATGTGCTTTCTGTACTCGTTAAATGTGGTTGCACCTATAACCTGAATTTCGCCACGGGAAAGTGCAGGTTTTAAGATGTTTGCAGCATTCATCGAACCCTCTGCATCACCACCAGTACCAACAAGATTGTGAACCTCATCAATAAAGAGGATTATATTACCCTCTTGTTTAACTTCATCTATAAGACCCTTTATTCTGCTTTCAAATTGACCACGAAACTGTGTACCAGCAAGAAGTGATGTAAGGTCTAAAAGATGAATCTCTTTATCTACAAGTTTTGCAGGAACCTCACCACTTGCAATTTTCAAAGCAAGACCCTCTGCTATTGCAGTTTTACCAACACCAGGCTCACCAATTAAACAAGGGTTGTTTTTAGTTCTTCTGCAAAGAATCTGAATAGTTCTGTAAATCTCGGTTTCTCTGCCAATAATTCTGTCAATTTTACCATCTCTTGCTTTACCTGTTAAATCAGTACAGTAAAGATTCAAAAATTTACGCTTTGTCTTCTTTTTATGTTTCTTAGATTTTTTTGTTGAAGAATCGTCTTCATCAATAATATCGTCTTCAACGCCTTCTACATCTTCATGGTCTTTATCTTTTTTAGATTTAGGACCGTCTGAATTAAATAAATTCTGTAAGAATGGCATTGTACCTGCACCACCTGGCTGGAAACTGTCCATATCACCAAGCATATCGCCAAACTGTTCTGATACAGCTTCTAACTCATCATCAGTAATGCCCATACTTTCCATCATCTGTTTTATTGGTCCTATGTTTAAATCCATAGCACATTTAATGCAAAAGCCCTCTTGTGTAGTTTTTTCGCCCTCTATTTTAGAAACGAAAATAACTGCCGGACGTTTTTTGCATTTAGAACATATCATTTTGTTATCCATTAATTTCTCCTGAAAATTCTGTGAAAATTATTTTTTGCTATTAGCTTTTTTTTCTTTTGCCTGACGAATAACGTCTGGTATATAGCTGAAGAATGCTACCATAGTAAGTATTGCCGAAATTACAACGAGTATCATCATAAGTGAATTTGGAATTGTAAAAAGGTTTCTGAAAGCGCCAACTTCAGGACCAAAACCAATAATGAAAATCATTACAACATAAAATGCTAATGTTGCTACTTTGCCATAAATTTCTGCAGCACCGGGACGAAGTCCTATACTTAACATAATAATGCTACCTAATACCATTACAAATTCTTTAGCAATAAACACAAGGAAAACCCAACTAAAAGCCTTAAGCATTGAATCATCAGCTTTATTGAATGTTAAGAATAAAATAACTGCAAGAGTAATTTGTGTTAATTTATCAGCCAACGGGTCAAGTAATTTACCGAGAGCACTTATCTGGTTGAATCTTCTTGCTATTTTGCCGTCAACACAGTCAGAAAGACCTGAAAGTGCAAGTATAATAACTGCAATTACAAATTCACCTTGCATAAAATAGAAAGCGAAGAATGGTATAAGAATGATTCTTATTACACTAATTAAGTTAGGTACTGTTAAACAACCTTTAAATAAATCTTTCATAAATAAAACCTCTTTTCCACAAATCAAAATCTGTTAGTTAAATATATTTAACAAAGGATTGTTATTATTAACAAATTCAAGAATTTTGGATGTTGAAACCATTTCTACAAACTGTGTATTTTCCGATGATTTTGACATAAATGCTAATATTAAGCACACAACAAAAACTACAACTACACCTTTAAGTATGCCTAATATACCACCGAAGATTTTATCTGTTTCTTTTACAACGGGTATTTTTTTAACAATGCCATCGAGTAACCAAACAACTACTTTCAAAGCAAGAACAAATAAAACAAACAATACAACAAGAGTAACCGTTTCAACTACCGGCATCATTATTTTATCAATAATATCTGACATTATTGTATCTATTAAAACTTCTTTATCGCTATTTGCTCCCACAATAGATTCTAACATCTGACTTACATTAAAACCTATTTTTTCTGAAAATGTTATTGCATTATCTGGTATATTTGCAATAAGCTCTTCTACCTTTTCTGACACTGAATTGTAATCATTAGCACTTGATGATAACGCATTTGAAAGTCGTCTTCTTAAAATTCCCCTTACAAAAGAATCGTAAGCATATTGTGAAGCAGGGTCTACAAAATTGTAAGCAAGAATACCTGCAATAAGAGTTGAAAAACCATCAAGAAGTGCTTTAACAAAACCTTTTTTTGCACCAAGTACAACAAACATTACCATTAATGCGAGTAAAACTAAATCTAAAAATAATGACATAGAAAAACCTCCTTTAAATTGTAAAGCCTAATTCAAGCTCACTATTACCGAATGAATAGCATCTTGAAACTGAGCCTAACGAATGGACGAAACAATATTTATCTGTCGGATAAACTCCGTAAAGCTTACCAATAACAGTAATTTCGCTAACTTTTCTACCGTTTAGATTATATACCATTATGCTATTTTCTGCAAGAGCAAAAATATACTTATTACTCATAGACATAGAGGTTACCTTGTAATCAAGTGAAATACACTCTTTTAATTTGCCAGATGCAGAAAAGACTGAAATTTCAAAGACATTGGCACTACCATATTTAGCAAGACAAACTGCATATTTCCCCTTGTTGTTTGAATCTACAGAGATAAACTCACTACTGAAATATTTTGTTACCTCTTTATAATCATCACCATTCTTTTTTATCTGGTAAATACCAGAATCCGAAAACGCAGTAAGAGTTGTTGAATTTGAAAACTTCAAATCTAAAACGGCTATATCATTAAGTCTTTGAGTATTAAGTGCCTTATTGTATTCAAATCCGAAGAAATGTACTGTTGAATATATAGCACCATTTTCTGCATTTAAGGTTGCAACACCTGCAAACTTACCATCATCTGAAAGTGTTATTGACGCAATATGCTCATAAGCACAGTTCCATTGAAAACGAACCTCGCCTTGTTTATCAAATACAGCTAAAACACTTGTTGATTTATCCCCTCTTAATGAAAACGCATAATTTCCGTTTTCACCATAATCTGCAGTAATTATTATGCCTGCAGTATTACCAGAAGAAACCTTCTGTTTATCTGTAATAAGTATGTAGCCGGTACCATTTCTGTCAAACACGACTGCTCTGTTTTCATTTACTGAAAATGCAGGTCTTGAAAATGTATGTTTTTCACTGAATGTCACGTTACCATTTGTATCGTAAACAGAAACTGTTTTATCTGTAAGTATCAGGAAGCTATCGCCTATAACACCCATATTTACTACATCATCACTTTCGATTGAAAACGGGTAATTTTTACCGCCACCAAAAAGACCTGTTGAAATTCTTGCCGATATTGCATCTAATGGCAAAATTCCAACTGCCGAGAAAATAAATGTTATAAGAAATACCGCGACAAGTACAAGAGCAATAACAGAAATAGCTCTTTGTTTCGGTGAAAGTCTGCTTACGCTTTTATCTATGTAATAGCCTGTATTCAATTCTTTAAGTCTTATCTTCATTCATTTCACTTCCGTAAAAAACTTTATTAAGATATAAACCATCAGGAATTGCGGTAATTCCCGCTTTAGAACGGTCACCGCTTTTAATTATATCCGGAATTTCTACCGCTTTGATTTTACCTTCTGCAACATAAAGAAGCGTACCTGCCATAATACGCACCATATTATATAAAAAGCCATTCCCACGAACTTTAAATATCACCAAATCATTCTCTCGTCTTACAGATGCCGAATAGATTGTTCGCACCTTTGACTGAACAGTAGCACCCGAAGCACAAAACGCAGAAAAATCGTGCTCACCAAGAAAATGCTGACAAGCATCATTAAGAAGTTCAACATCTAATTCTCTGAATTTATAATGACAAACTTTTTTATACATAAATGGCGATAAATTTTTAGTGTTTAAGAATATGTATTCATACTCTTTGCTTTCACAATCAAACTGTGCATTAAAATCAATCGGCACTTCTTCACACGAAACAACTAAAATTTCAGGTGTGAGTTTTGTCATTAAAGCAACAGGAAATGAATCACAAGGAATTGTAGAATTTGTTTTTACATTGAAGCGATATTCTTTTGCGTGTACTCCAGCATCTGTGCGACTACAACCATTGATTGTTACGTCTTCTTTAGTTAATTCATAAAAGGCATTTTTTAAATCCCCTTGAACAGTTCTCAAATCATTCTGGATTTGCCATCCGTGAAATGATGAACCGTCGAAACTAATTTTAAACAATAAATTTCTCATAAATTATATTAAAGCCTCAAACTGAAAATTCATAAAAATTATAGCACCACAAATGACTACTGTAATTACACCTGCAATTGCATCACGATATGAGAAGCTCATTTTTCTCATACGTGTTCTACCCTTGCCACCTACATAGCATCTGCAAGACATTGCGTCTGCTAATTCAAATGCTCTTTTAAATGATGAAATTATGAGAGGAATAAATATCGGAAAAAGTGCTTTTATTCTTTTTAAAAGATTTCCGCTTTCAAAATCTGCACCACGGGCTTTCTGCGCAGACATAATTCTGTCAATTTCATCAATTAAAGTAGGAATAAATCTTAAAGCGATTGTCATCATCATAGCAAATGTGTGAATATCAACTTTAAAAATTTTCAATGGGGAAAGAAGTTTTTCAATTGCATCTGTCAAATCTGTAGGCGCAGTTGTATAAGTAAGAACTGAACTGATTACAAGAAGAGCAACAATTCTTACAACTATAAAAATCGCGGTGTAAATTCCACCATCAGTAATTGTTATTTTTTTATAAGACCACAACACATCGCCTGTATTGTTGTAATAAAGCTGTAAAACTGAAGTCAGTATTATAATCGGAACAAGTGGTTTAAGACTTTTTGCCATAAGCTTTGGGGAAAGCCTTGTAAGTGCATAAACAAAACAAATTAAAAAACACATTAAACCCATAGACGCAAAATTCTTACATAAAAAGATAAATATAATCAAAACGAAGCAAGATAATATTTTTGCTCGCGCGTCTAATTTGTGTATAAATGAATTTCCCGGGAAAAACTGACCGATTGTAATATCTTTAACCATTCATCTTCCCCCTTTTAAGAAATTCGAGTAATTTCTCTTTACCGTCGCTTACCGTGTAAACATCGGTAGGCACATCAAAGCCTGCTTCGTGAAGTTTTAAAAACACTCGTGTGATTTCAGGCACATCAAGACCTAATTTTAAAAGCTCACTACCTTTAGAATACACTTCAGGCACTGTGCCATTCATTACTATATTACCATCATTTAAAACAAGCACCCTGTCAGCAATTAAAGCAACATCATCCATATTATGTGAAACAAAAATTACTGTACTGTTAGTTGTTTTGTTGTAAGATTTAATTAAATCAAGTAAATCGTTTTTACCTACAGGGTCAAGACCCGCAGTTGGTTCATCAAGCACTAAAACCTTTGGCTTCATCGAAATGACACCGGCAATAGCAACTCTTCGCTTTTCACCACCGGATAAATCAAATGGTGATTTGTTAAGATAATCCTCTGTAAGACCAACAAATTTTATAGATTCTAAAACACGTTCTTTTATTTCACTTTCCGAAAGTCCCATATTTTTAGGACCGAAAGCAATATCCTCAAAAACAGTTGACTCAAAAAGCTGGTGTTCAGGATACTGAAAACAAAGTCCAACACCGAAGCGACATTTTCTTACGCTTTCTTTAGAAGACCATATATTTTCATCTTCAAATAAGATTTCGCCACTTTCAGGCTTTAAAAGACCGTTTAAATGTTGCAAAAGTGTGCTTTTACCTGAACCCGTATGACCAATTACGCCAACAATTTCACCTAAATTGAAATCTACAGAAACGCCCTTTAAGGCACCTATCTGAAAAGGGGTGCCTTTTGAATACGCATATTCTAAATTTTTAACTGAAAGTACTGACATAATTATTTTCCTTTATATTAAACTTCTGAATGCTTCTAAAAATGCATCTTCTGTCAAAATCTTTGTACCTAAATCGTAGCCCTCTTTTTTTAACTCTAATGCTAATTCCAATGGCTTCGGTACAGAAAGACCGATTTTTTTTAAGTCCTCTGTGTGTGAAAAAACTTCACTCGGTGTACCATCAAACTGAACAACACCATCATTCATAACCACAACTCTGTCGGCATTTACTGCTTCGTCCATAAAATGAGTTACAAGTATAATTGTCATACCCAACTCACTTTTAAGACGCATTAAAGCAGACATTACTTCTTTTCTTCCTTTAGGGTCAAGCATGGCAGTAGGCTCGTCCAAAACTATGCATTTTGTCTGCATAGCAATAGCACCTGCAATTGCTACTCTTTGCTTCTGACCACCAGATAATTTATGTGGCTCGTGAAGTCGGTAATCGTACATATCTACAATTTTCAAAGCTTCGTCTACCCTTTTTCTTATTTCTTCGGGTGGAACTCCTAAATTTTCAGGACCAAAAGCAACATCATCTTCAACAATTGTTGCAACAATCTGGTTGTCAGGATTTTGAAAAACCATTCCGACATTCTGTCTAATTCTTATTTCATTTTCTTCATTACTTGTATCAAAACCAAAGCTTGTTACCTTACCAGAGGTTGGATAATTTATAGCGTTTATAAGCTTTGCCATAGTTGACTTACCAGAACCATTATGACCTAAAACGCAAGTGAACTGCCCCTCGTAAAAATCAATAGTCAGGTCGTTTATTACATCAAATTCTTCATCTGAATATTTAAAAGAAACATTTTTAAATTCTATAATTTTTTCCATATCATTTCATCCAAACTGCAGTTGAACCACAAGGTAAAACAAGTCCATTTTCTGAAACTTTAAGACCTATTTCATCTGCTTCTGCTCTACCACCGAAATCTTTAACAATAGTTGAATTCAATATGTAACTCATTACCGCAGGTGAAAGCCCTGCTGTGTATGAATTAACGAGAACTGCGAGCGGGTCATCACTTAAAACCTGTTTACACATTTCAATAAATCCGTAAACCTCGTTTTCTAATTTCCATACTTCTCCACCCGGTCCTCTGCCATAAGATGGTGGGTCCATAATTATAATATCATACTTTTTCTCTCTGCGGATTTCACGAGCAACAAATTTCATACAATCGTCAACAATCCAACGAACAGGCTTGTCCGCAACACCCGAAGAAGCTGCATTTTCTCTTGCCCATTGCACCATACCCTTTGAAGCATCAACGTGTACAACTGAAGCACCTGCTTTAAGAGCTGAAACTGTTGCCGCACCAGTATAAGCAAAAAGATTAAGAACTTTAACATCTTCGCGACCACTGTTTTTAATAATATCGCGTACTAATTCCCAGTTGCAAGCCTGCTCAGGAAAAACACCCGTATGCTTAAATGACATTGGTTTTAAATTGAACTCTAAATCATTGAATTTGATTTGCCAAACTTCAGGTATTTTTTTGTAGAATTGCCACGAGCCACCACCCGTATTAGATCGGTGATACCTTGCGTGGGAATCATACCACAATTTATTTTTCTTCTCGGTTTTCCATATAACCTGTGGGTCAGGGCGAATAAGAATAATATCGCCCCACCTCTCAAGTCTTTCACCGTCAGAACAATCTAACAATTCATAATCTTTCCAAGCGTCTGTAATACGCATTAAAGTAACCTCTCCTTAATAACATCTACAAGTTCGTCCGCAAGAACTTTAATTTTATTTTCGTCTATACCTTCAAGCATAACTCTTATAAGTGGTTCTGTACCAGAAACACGAACAAGAACTCTGCCATTACTACCTAATTCTTTTTCTGCTGAATTTATTGCATTTTTTATTTCTTCATCATGTGGGAAACGCGCTTTACCGAAATCTGAAACACGGATATTTTTAAGCACTTGTGGGTAAACCTTCATTTCACTTGCAAGAAAAGAAAGTTTTTTATTTGTTGCTTTCATAATGAGAAGAAGTTTTAAAGCCGAAAGCTCGCCATCACCTGTTGTTGAATGGTCAAGGAATATAATATGACCTGACTGTTCACCACCAAGACTGTAATTACCTTGCAACATATTTTCAAGAACATAACGGTCGCCAACTTTTGTTTTTTCACAATTTAAACTGTTAGCTTCACAGAATTTAAAAAAGCCCATATTACTCATAACAGTAACAACAACTGTATTATTCTTTAAATCGCCTTTTGACTTCATATATTTTGAAAAGATAGAAAGTAATTTATCACCATCTACTTCGTTGCCATTTTCATCAATTGCAAGAAACCTGTCAGCATCACCATCAAAAGCAAGACCAACATCACAATTATTTCTTACAACGAAATCGCTTAAAGAGTCTAAATGTGTTGAACCACAATTCTCGTTAATATTTGTTCCGTTAGGATGTGCATTTATAAACAACGCATCCGGACAAAGCTTTAAAAACAAATCGGGAGCTGTAACTGATGCAGCACCATTTGAACAATCTACTGCAATTTTCAAGTTACTTAAACTGTCGATATTATATTTTTCAGTATCTTCTTCTGCAATACTTAAAAGATACTCAATATAATCATTGACTGCAGTTTTTGACCTTGTTATTCTACCGACATCGCCACCAATTTTTACCGGTGGAATTTGTGATTTATCTAAAATAATTGATTCGATCTCTTCTTCTAAAGCATCAGGTAGTTTATAACCATTACCCTGAAAGATTTTAATTCCATTATATTCACATGGATTATGCGAAGCAGAAATCATTACTGCGGCATCATATTCGTACTGCCTTACAAGAAATGCTACAGCCGGTGTTGGTATTTCACCCAAAAGCATTACATCTGCACCTACTGAACAAAGACCTGCCGAAATGGCTGACTCTAACATTTCTGAAGATGCCCTTGTATCCATTCCTATAAGAACTCTTGGTTTCTTTTGGTTTTCCTTTGTCAGAACCATCGCGGCTGCTCTGCCGATTTCCATTGCCAACTCACAGGTAATTTCTGTGTTTGCAACACCTCTTGCACCATCTGTACCGAATAATCTACCCAAAACAATCACTCCATTAAAAATCAATAGTTTTTAAATGTGTTTTGTTCGCCGTCCTCCAAAGGTACATTATATCCTAAATGTTTATATCCTAAAGGTGTGACCTTTCTGCCACGCGGTGTTCTTGTTAAAAAACCTAACTGCATTAAGTACGGCTCATACACATCTTCTATTGTAACCGATTCTTCGCCAATTAACGCAGAAATTGTTTCAAGACCTACAGGACCACCATTATAATTTTCAATCATAGCGGTTAAAAGGTTTCTGTCTGTCATATCAAGACCTAATTCGTCAATTTCCATACTTGAAAGAGCATTCTGTGCATTCTCAACTGAAATAACTCCGTCACCTTTAACTTCAGCAAAATCTCTTGCACGTTTTAAAAGTCTGTTTGCAATTCTTGGTGTGCCTCTTGAACGGGAAGCAACCTCTAATGCACCATCATTGTCAATGCCGACACCTAAAATATTAGCACTTCGTGTTACGATTTTTGCGAGTTCTTCCGGTGTGTAAAGTTCAAGCTTTAAAATTATACCGAATCTGTCTCTCATTGGTGCAGAAAGCTGCCCTGCACGGGTTGTTGCACCAATAAGTGTAAAGCGTTTCAAATCAAGTCTTATTGAACGAGCAGAAGGACCTTTACCTATGATTATATCTAAAGCAAAATCTTCCATAGCTGGATAAAGAACTTCTTCAATGCTTCTTGAAAGACGATGTATTTCGTCAATAAATAGAACATCACCATCATTAAGACTTGTTAAGAGTGCAGCTAAATCACCGGGTTTTTCAATAGCAGGACCAGATGTAACTCTGATTTGTACACCCATTTCATTTGCAATGATTCCCGCTAATGTTGTTTTACCGAGACCGGGAGGACCATAAAGAAGAACATGGTCTAATGGTTCTTTTCTATTTTTAGCCGCCTCAATATAAATTTTTAAATTTTCTTTTACCTTTTCCTGACCTACATATTCATCTAACGCGTGTGGTCTTAAGGAAGTTTCTATATCATTATCATTCCCTGTGAATTCAGGGGTAATAATTCTTTCTTCATCCGCAACAAAAAAATCGTTCATTTTTCCACCCTAAATTTAATTTCAATTAAAATCTTAATGTCATATTTTTTAGAGCACCTTTAATAAGCTCTTCAACAGAAAGTGACTGGTCTAATTTGCTTATAGCAACAGATGCTTCTGTTTGTGAATAACCAAGAGCAGTTAATGCTGCAATTGCTTCACTTGTATTATTTTTCGCACCAACCTGTGATACAGCACTTGAAAGTGTACTGCTTTCTTCACTTATGAAGCTTACATTTGAGATTTTGTCTTTAAGCTCAAGAACAATTCTCTGTGCAAGTTTAGGGCCTACACCATTCGCCTGTGTAATTGCCTTTGTATCGCCTGATGCAACTGCAACTGCAAAGGAATCTGGTGTAAGCTCTGAAAGAATTGCAAGTGCCGCTTTAGGACCTACACCTGAAACACCTAAAAGCAATTTAAATGCATCTAATTCTTCATTTGTGTAAAAGCCGAACAAATCCAAAGCATCTTCACGCACATTAAGGTAAGTAAAAAGAGTTTCTTCTGAATTCCCTGAAGCATTTATTTTTGCAAGTGTCGAACGTGTTGTAAAACATTTAAAACCAACGCTACCGCACAGAATTGCAACAGACTGTTCATCTTTGTTAATTATTTTACCTGTCAAACTATAAAACATCTTTAAAATCTCCCATTCATAATAAGCGAGCCACTTGAATGACCATGGCAAATTGCAAGTGCCAAAGCGTCAGCGGCATCATCAGGCTTCGGAATATGGTCTAAATGTAAAAACATCTTTGTCATTTCCTGAACCTGATTTTTTTCTGCTCTGCCGTAACCCACTATACTTTGCTTTACCTGTAATGGTGTATACTCAAAAATAGGGATACCTTTATTTTGCACTGCTAAAACAATAACCCCTCTTGCTTGTGCAACATCAATTGCAGTTTTTTGGTTTGTATTAAAGTAAAGTCTTTCAATACTTACTGCATCGGGTTTAAATTTTTCTAACAGTTCCGTAAGGTCGTCGTAAATCTTTTTAAGTCGTTCATTAAATGGCATATCTTTATCAGTAGTAACTGCACCATACCCCAAAAGACGAAAGTCGTTTTTTTCGTAACGAACAATGCCACAACCGACTATTGCATAACCCGGGTCAATACCGAAAATTACCACTGAAACACCCCAATTCTGACTATAAGCAATATGACGACATTCTAAACTAATTTATTATATCATATATTACATTATAATGCAAGATTTCAAAGCAATTTAATATATTGCTTTTTGTTAAATTTGAGAGTATAATTGTTGAGGTGATTTTATGTATATTTGTAACGATTGCCCGAGAAATTGCGGTATTGACAGAGCTAAAGAAAAAGGCTTTTGTAATATGGGGTTAGAACCTAAAATTGCAAGAGCATCTGTTCATTTATGGGAAGAACCACCTATAAGTTCAGGTAATGGTAGCGGAACTGTATTTTTCAGTGGATGCAACTTAAAATGCGAGTTTTGCCAGAATAAAGAAATAAGCAAAAAGCAATTTGGTGAAACTGTTTCTGTAGATAGATTAAAAGAGATTTACAAGGAACTCATAGAGCAAGGTGTAAACAACATAAATCTTGTTACCCCCACCCACTTTCTTGACGCAGTTTTAAAATCACTTGATGAACCTTTAAGTGTCCCTGTTGTTTACAACTGTGGCGGATATGAAAACATTGAGTCTCTAAAAAAATTAGAAGGCAAAATCAATATATACATTCCCGATTTAAAATATGCTGACGACAGCTTGGCTTTTAACTATTCAAATGCAAAAAATTATTTTAAAACTGCAACAAAAGCGATTAAAGAAATGTTCAGACAAGTTGGGAAATTCAGAATAGATGATAACGGCTTAATGCAAAGCGGCGTTATTATTCGTCACCTTGTACTCCCTGGACAACTTGAAAATTCTAAACGAGTTATTGATTGGGTTTCTGAAAATTTTAATGATGGTGATATTCTTTTCAGTCTTATGAGTCAATACACACCAAATAGTGAATGTACAAAAGATGAACTTCATAGAAGATTAACACAGGAAGAATACGACGAAATCGCAGATTATTTGTACGAATCAGGCATTGAGGACGGATTTATGCAAGAGCTTTCTTCGGCAAAGGAAGAATATACGCCACCTTTTGATTTGACAGGAGTAAGGAAACAGGAAATAGGAAATAGGAAACAGGCATAATTTAAAACAAATCCTATCATTTAAGGTTAATTCTAAACCAACTTTAAATGATAGGATTTGCATTTTATTGATAAATTATTAAGTTGTTTTTGGGATTGTACACATAGACTTTCTTTGCTTGAATTACCATTTCTATTTCTGTTGTTACAGAATCATCTGATACGTTTGAACCCGACACAACAAAAGTATATATATCTTTTTCTTTAGTTTTCACTTTTATATCGTAAATATCTTCGTTAAAAGGCAAATCACTTGAACATTGATATTCTTTAACTTCATCGAAGACCAAACAACCATGTTCAACATTTTCATCATTGTAGAAATTCCATTCACTAGTCCCTGGTTTTAATCTTGAAATACAATTAAACTGAAAAGTAATTTTTTTATTTAAAATCTCTACATTTTCACAATATCTATCACCCAAATATAGAGATGATAAAAATCGTTTAATTTTTTCCATAACGCCCTCTATTTCACTCACAAACTAAAGAATTCCTATTTCCTATTTCCTATTT